>CANGIP010000007.1 GCA_947454105.1 Actinomycetota bacterium
GCAATGACGTACGGGTTCACATCAATTGGTGACGCCAGCACCGGAGTTGAGCACTACATCAATTGGTCGTGGATCAATGACGAACATGAACTTGATCCCAACTATCCCGAGAGTTTGGTCTTTGCCGTTGGTCCAGGCGGAACCCGCACACTTGCTTCAGCCATGTACATGGTTGGCGATGACTACACACTTGAAACTGTCCCCGATGTCGGTGGATCACTCACTCAATGGCACGTACATAACAACTTGTGCTTTAGTCAAGATCCAGCAATTTCTGGATCGACTCGAGTTGTCGGCGTGACCTCCGAAGATGGCCCATGTTCATTTGGTATCAAGCTTCATGCCAACCCGATGTTGCATGTCTGGCTCACGCCGCAAGCGTGTGGTCCGTTCGCTGCGCTCGAAGGAATTGGTGCCGGACAAATCAAAGTGGGCGAAGAGCGCTTGTGCGATCACGTGCACTCGCACGGCTAATGCTTCGTTGAACAACAAACACCCAGGCGAACCCAACTGCACACACGCCAAGCACAACAACGGGCATCGACGTTGATCCGACATTGTCGATCAAAGATCCGATTGATACAGGAACAATCAATCCCCCGATTGCTGCAGCGCCCACGATCCACGCAGTGGCTTGAGCTGAGAGCGAGAGTTTTTCATCAACCATTGCAATCATGGTTGGGTATTGCGGGCCGGAAGCGAATCCAAATAGTCCGGCACCGATCCAAATTGATAGTGCATTGGTGCTTCCCGAAATCATGATCATGAGACCCACCAACGAGAATCCACAAGCCCATCCAACAATTGTGAGTGGCTTAAAAATCTTGCTCAAGGGAATTGCCACTAATCGCGCCAAAGCAAACGATGCCCAAAAAACAGCTGTCACAAATGCCGGGTTCGAACCGCCGAGTCCTTGATCTTCGGCATAGGTGTGAATCCATCCAGAGAAACCAACTTCGCCTCCGACATAGAGCAAAAAGAAAACCGCCACTTGTGCGACAACTGTGGTTGGCAGTTCGGGTCGGTGCAGATCTGGAGCATGTTCTGGTTCAAATGGAGAATCACGATGACCAAGAATTCCAATAGATACCAGGGCAAAAAAGCCCACCACAAGCGAAACAGGCCATAAATGATCGGTGAATGAAATTGCGCGATCAACAATGAGCGGAGCAACTAATGCTCCAACGCCAAAGAGCAAATGCATTGCATTGAGCGCCGGACCAGACTTTCCTGCGCGCGCCCACACGACCATGATGTTCATTGAGGCATCTGTCATGCCAGTCGCCGAACCAATTAAGACCGCACCAATCGCGGCAAACAGATACGTCGAAGCAAGCGCAATAGACAACACGCCAACCGAAAATGCTATGACGCCGATGCGGAGCACAACATGTCCTCCCCACCGCGTCACCCACCGACCTCCGATTAAGGCCCCAAAGAAATTGCTGGCAGCAATCACCGCAAACAGAATTCCGACAACGCCCGCGCTGACCCCTAAATGATCTTCAAGGTACGAAACTGACGGGCCTAACAGTGACAGGGCTATGCCCATCACAAAAGCTACGTAAAAGTATGGGAAAACTGGTTTCAGGGCATACTCACGATGGTGACGGTGCCACTTGCTCCATCAACGGTGATCATTGCTCCATCAGGGATTCGCACAGTTGCATCGGTAACGCTGACCACACACGGAATACCTAATTCACGACTCACAATGATTGCGTGACTCACAACAGCGCCAACGTTCACGACAACTGCGCCAGCGGCAACGAAGAGCGGGGTCCATGCTGGATCGGTAAACGGTGCAACCAAAACTTCGCCGGGCTCTAACGCCATCGGATCAGCGGCATCAAGAATGATTCGTGCCTTACCCGTGTACGTCCCGGGCGCGCCGGACATTCCGGTCAACACTTCACCTGAAGTAACAGCGACAGCAGTTGATTCACCTTTGTGAGCCCATTGACTCAACGGAGGAACAACTCCATTGACTATGAACGGAGGCTCCAGCAAAAAGAGGTCAAGGTATTGACGCTCGCGTTGTGCGAGGCGAGCCCTGAACTCATCGGGCTGAGCGATGAATGCATCAAGTTCGTCAGCCAGCAACATACAGATCTGCGACGTGCTGTAACCCGTACGTGCCGCCAAAGCAAAAGCGGCCATGCGAACTTCATGTACAACCTTGATGATGTTCGTCTTGGCACGTTCGCGACCAGCCAAATATAAGTGAGCAGATTTCAAAGCCATTTCAAATTGCGCCAATGCTTCTGGGTCGCCAGCCAACGTTTCACGCACTCGCTTTTCAGCAGCTCGGCGGAGCTCAGCATTCTTTTCGTTGCGAATGATTGGACTCTCACTATTGGCGGCACCGCGCATCGTGTCAATGAGTGAGGTCACCAAAGTTGGCTTGGTCTCCCATGTGTCGGAACGAATATCCCATTCGTTCGGCCCGCGACTTCCGAATTCACGGATGAACGCTGCGAATTTTTCGGCATATTCAGTCGAATCTTTCGACAAACGCGAAAGTTCCCACATTGCACGACTTGGAGCCGCCGAATCAACATCGCCAATAGCGGTAATCAAAGTCAGCACCAAGGACGGATCGCCCAACCCCGCCGCGATCGCACCAAGTGCACCTGGTCCGATTGAAGTTCCGGCAGTCATATCGAGGTGATGTTGAAAGTCGCGTCGCAAAGTTGCGGTAAATGAACGCATGCGATGAACAAGCGAAACTTCGTCAAGGTTCGCCAAGTCAGGACGTGATGCTCGGGCCTCATGTGAAATTGCTTGATCTTCAAGTAACTCTGGGAGGGCTTGTGCCGTCATGACGCGGCCCATCCACTCACCCAAGCGCGCCGTATTTTCGGCATTTTCATGCCACGGCTCGGGAATGTACGGAGGCACATCAGGGTGAGTACCAAAGTACGTGGCATCAATCATTTCGGGGGCGAGACCAGGACCACGCACACCAAACAAACGGGCCGTTGAAGCGTTGATGAACAAGTAACCACCGAAGAGTCCGACCACTTCTGGGTAGCGCTGGTCCATTTCGTGATCGCTAAATGTGCCGACATCAATTTGACAGTCGCGCCAACCCATTACAACGCCTGGTTCCCACACCACAGTCCAACACAATGGGCTACACGGGTCGGGTAAGACCTCGCCAGCATTCGCTCGGGTATACACGGGCAGTTTCTGGCTCGGCACCCAGTCGGTCAACCAACGATCTGGCAATGAATTTCCTGAGCTCATAGCAATCTCCCGTTATCCATGTGACCGCAATCCCCTGTGCGACCCAACCTTGACATTAGTCAGTCACTATCGGCAACAAACCACTTGCCGTACTTACTGTCACACCAATCGGTGGTCATCCGATAGGAAATCTTTGCGTAACACGGGCAGACTTTCGCTGTGAATGAATTTGGCCAAAACAGCGACACTCCGAGTGACCTCAACTGGGGATCATTCACCGAAAATGCCCCGTGGGTCGTTGATCAAGATCAAGTTCGTTGGTTGCCACTCACATCAGAACTTCGGGCTCGCGCCAACTCTGAAGTACCCGCATTAACTACTCCTCGACGACTACCCCCGGGAGTCCGCGTTATAACCGTCGCCACCCAGATAGTCGGCGCTCTCGCTCCTTGGTATATCAACAAGAAGCGCGGCAAGTTCAATGACATCTCCGAAAGTCGCGCCGAAGTTTCACTGCGCTTACGCAAGGCAGTTGAATCGCTCGGACCGACCTACATCAAACTCGGGCAGATCATCTCATCTGGAGAAGGTCTCTTCCCTGCCGAACTGGTTGATCAATTCAAAAAATGCCGCGATCAAGTTCCGGCTGAACCATTTGCAACTGTTCGCCAAACCGTTGAACAAGATTTGGGCGCTCGCTTAGAAGATGTCTTCGAATGGTTCGACGAAAAAGAACTGGCCGCCGCATCCATTGCCCAAGTTCACGCCGCTCGTCTGCTCACTGGCGAAGATGTCGTCGTCAAAGTGCAACGTCCTCGTGTTGCTTCACTTGTCCGCAAAGACCTCACCGTGATGGCGTGGATTGCACCATATTTAGTTGGTCGTATTCCGATTGCTGCTTTGGCCAATCCACCAGCCTTGGTTGAGTTGTTTGCTGAAACGATTGTTGAAGAACTCGACTTCCGGCTTGAGGCCGCAAACATGCTTGATGTCGCCGCCATGTTGCATGACCTAGGTCAAGAGGGTTACGTCGTTCCTCGACCCCACCCACAACTAGTCACACGCCGAGTCTTGGTGATGGAACGAGTTTCTGGTTTCAATTTTGACGATGTGGCCGGCATGAAAGATGCTGGCATTGATACCGAAGCAGTCATCCGCACCGGAATGATCGCTTTTATGGAGGGTGCCATGATTCATGGCATCTTCCATGGCGATCTTCATGGCGGAAATCTTTTCGTACTCAAGGATGGTCGCACAGCTCTCCTCGATTTCGGAATCGTGGCGCGCTTGTCGCAGGAGCGACGCTTAGCTTTCTTGCGTTTGATGTTGAGTGCCACAACCAATGACATCAAAGGTCAAATGGCGGCCTTGCGCGACCTTGGTGCATTGCCATTTGATACCGACCTTGATGCAGTGATTCGTGACTTACGCCTCGATCAAGCGACAATCGACCCCACCACACTGTCGGGCGAGCAAATGGTCAATGAAGTTCAACGCGTGATCAAAGCACTACTCGGTTACGGAGCAAGCCTGCCCAAAGAACTGATGTTGTATGTCAAGAACATGGTTTTCTTGGATGGCGCAATATCGCGTCTAGCACCAGACCTTGACATTTTGGGAGAAGTTGCCAACATTTCGATGATGTTCGCCCAACGTCATGGCGAACGTCTCGGTAAAGAACTTGGAGTTGACCCAACTGCCGTTGAATTTGATATGTCCAGCGTCAAAGCCAGTCTTGGTCTTGAAGACAATGTTGATCGCATGACGTACAAAGATCTTCAGGCTCGACGAGAACTGATTCAGAAACGAATGCGCGATCACGTTGGCCGATAACAACTAGATTGAACGAGTTATGCGTCTCGTCGTCGCTCGTTGCAGCGTTCAATACTCTGGTCGCCTCGACGCGACATTGCCCGAAGCAGTTCGACTGATCATGGTAAAGGCTGATGGTTGTGTCGCCATTCATAGTGACGGTGGCGCGTACAAGCCACTCAATTGGATGACCGCGCCGAACACGGTTGTTGAACTTGATAGTCAATGGATCGTCACCAATCCAAAAGGCGAAACCCTGACGATCAACTTGCATGAAGTCTTCACCGATAATGCCCACGAATTCGGCGAAGACCCGGGTCTACAAAAAGACGGCGTGGAAGCGCACCTTCAAGAATTGCTCGCTGCACTTCCCGAGACAATTGAATCTGGCCTGACTTTGATTCGTCGTGAATGGCCAACACCGATCGGTCCCGTCGACTTAATGTGCGTCGACGCCGACGGCAATTACGTCGCAGTCGAGATCAAACGACGTGGCGAAATTGACGGCGTTGAACAGCTCGCTCGTTATCTTGAACTTCTTCAACCCGACAGCAACCTCAAGGGCCTGCGCGGCATTTTTGTCGCCCAGGTCATTAAGCCCCAGGCCAAGAAAATGGCCGAACAGCGCGGAATTGGTTGGGCTGAAGTTGACTACGAAGATCTTCGGGGCCGACGCCCCGAAGAACTACGTCTCTTTTAAACCAATTCTCTTTTATTTCAGGCGTGTCGAACAAGACCCTGGTCAATCACAACACGATCGCCGACCGACGTCGTGAACACTGTTTCACCCGCGCCGATATTCCACATCCGAACGGTGAGGGCATCACCAGGCATCACTGGTGACGAGAAACGTCCTTCAATGTGCTTGAACTTGGTGACATCGTTGTTGCACAAAGCACCCAACAATGCACGGCCAGTGAATCCGTATGAACACAAACCGTGCAAGATCGGTCGGTCAAATCCACCAATTGCTGCAAAAGACGGATCGGTGTGCAATGGATTGCGGTCTCCCGACAAGCGATACACAAATGCTTGATCAGGTGAGGTCTGCAAGGTCACTTCGTGATCAGGAGCCTTAGCCGGCGGCTCATTCTGTGGGCCTGAAGGTCCACGATCGCCATCCCATCCTCCTTCACCGCGGATGAACACCGACGAACGTGTCGTCCACAACAATTCACCGGTCTTCAATTTCGTTTCGGCTTCAGTGACGACAACGGCAGCTTTACCTTTGTCATACATCGCCACAACTTTGTCTTGCACAGTTGCTTCTGCTTCAACCGGAATTGGACGATGCAAAGTGATTGCTTGTGAACCGTGAACCAATAACGCCCAATTGAAGGTTCCGATCTCGGCCATCGCGCTCTTGCCTGGTGACGTTGTTCCCGAACCGGCGACAACTGCGAAAGTTGGGAACACGACTTGTTGAACTTCTTTGGTGTTCTCGGTCGTGAAGGGCAGATCGTTCTGACCTGCACCAATTCCGACTGCGTACAACAACGCATCTTTTGAGTTCCACGACATGGTGCGAACATCGCCGACTGCGCCAACTGCTGCTGGATTCAAAGGCATAACAATTCTCCTTGTTGGTGATTTTTTCTAGTAATTAACTGGCTGTCACTTCGAGCGGGGTTGTGGCCATCCACCAGGGGTGCCGTCCATACCTGAATTCTTACGAGCCTTCGACAACAACTCAGCAACAATCGGACCGAGAACGGTCGGGTCGTCAACTGGTGCATGCTTGGGTCCACGTACCCAACCCTCAGAAACTGCGAGCACATCGCCGCTCGCTTCGAAGACTCGACCGGTCACTTCGGCAGCTTCATCTGAAGCCAACCAAGTCACGATCGGGGCGATCCATCGCGGTGAACGCTTTTCGCGATCTTCGTCTGATTCTGGAGCAGGTCCGAGGCCTTCGGTCATACGGGTGAGAGCAACTGGGGCAACTGCATTCACAGTCACTCCGTATCGCGCCATTTCGAGAGCAGCAATATTGGTGAACGATGCGATTCCGGCCTTTGCTGCGCCGTAGTTCGTTTGACCAGGGTTGCCATAAATTCCTGACACCGAGGTGGTGTTAATGATGCGACCCGACACGGGCTTGCCAGCCTTTGACTGTTCGCGCCAGTACACGCAAGCAAAACGACTCGGAGCGAAAGTTCCCTTGAGGTGCACGTTAATAACTGCATCCCATTCGGCTTCGGACATTGAGAACAACATGCGGTCACGCAAGATGCCGGCGTTATTGACCACGATGTTGAGATCGCCAAAAGTTTCGATGGCGGTATTGATGAGTCGCTCGGCTCCGGCCCAATCACTCACGCTGTCGCCATTAGCAACTGCCTCGCCACCCATACCCTTAATTTCTTGAACAACTTGTTCGGCGGGGCTTAAGTCGCCACCACTTCCGTCCACGTTTCCGCCAAGGTCGTTGACGACAACTTTGGCACCCTGCGATGCCAGGCTCAGCGCGTGCTCGCGTCCGATTCCACGACCGGCTCCGGTCACAATGGCAATTTTTCCTTCACATAACCGAGCCATGTCGGGTCTCCTCATGATTTGCAGCCCCACCCACCACGGGTGTGACTTCTACTCAACTGATCATAGAGAACCACACCGAGTGAGGCACCAACCAGCGAGTGGTTCTAGCCTGAAACTGTGCCGAGCGACCACCCCAATCTTTCGAGCTCTTGCGACATTTTGATTGTCGGGGCAGGGCCAGCAGGAACTGCTGCCGCGATCACCGCGGTCCGCCAGGGTTTGAAGGTGACGATCATCGACAAAGCTGTCTTCCCGCGCGACAAGTGTTGCGGCGACGGCTTGACCACGCTCGCGCTTCGTGAGTTAGAAAAACTTCGATTCGCCCCCTCAAGCGTTCCTTCATGGACAGACATTGATGCGGCCTGGTTGCGATCGCCTTCGGGTCGTGAGGTGTGCCTACCTATGCCCAACCATGGAAAGTTTGCGGCAGTGACCCCCCGCATTGAACTCGACAATGCTTTAGTCGTTCAGGCGAAAAATGAAGGTGTCACAATTATCGAGGATTGCACCTACGAATCAATGGCCGTCAATTCTGAATCAGTGTGCGTGTCGGTCAATCACAATAACTCGCCTCACCAAATCAATACATCGTGGGTCATTGCGGCAGACGGCATGTGGAGCCCCATTCGCAAATCACTCGGACTATCGACCCCAGGGTATTTAGGTGAATGGCACGCGTTTCGTCAATACGCCAACAACGTGACCGGAGTTGCCAACGAGCGACTCATCGTATGGTTTGAAGAAGATTTACTTCCCGGTTACGCGTGGAGTTTCCCGCTGCCGAATAATCGCGTCAACATCGGGTTTGGAGTATTACGCGACGGCAAACGGCGCATTCAAGATATGAAAGATGTGTGGATCGATTTATTACAACGTCCACATGTCGTTGACGCACTTGGCCCCGATTTTGTTTTGGAAGATCGACATACTGCATGGCCCATACCTGCACGTATTGACGATGCCATAACCGGGAGCGGTCGAGTGCTCTTTGTCGGCGATGCCGCGATGGCCACCGACACTTTGACTGGTGAAGGGATCGGACAGGCTCTGTTAACTGGCTCGCTCGCTGCTGAGGCAATCATTCATGGTGGCTTACCAGTTGACGTCCGAAATACATATGCGCAAGCGGTCAAGCATCACCTTTTTGCCGACCACCGTATGTCACTACGCCTATCAAAGATCTTGGCTCGAGGCCGCGGTGCTCGAGGAGCAATCGCGATCGTTTCCAAATCGGGCAACTGGGGCAAACGGAATTTTGCTCGATGGATGTTTGAGGACGAACCGAGAGCCATTGCCTTCACTCCCAAGCGCTGGCACCGCCACATGTTCCGCCTCAAAGGCCCGTATCAATCGTGAAGCACCAACACTGACGGATCAATCGTGATCAATTTGTGTGGGCGTACTACGGTCAAGGTATGCGCACACGTTTAACCGATCTGTTAGATATTGAACACCCCATCATGCTTGCCGGAATGGGCGGCGTTTCATATCACGAACTCGTGGCAGCCGTCAGCGAGGCTGGCGGCATCGGAACTTTTGGCGCCGCCCCGATGGGCCCTGGCCAACTTGACGAAGAAATCGCCGCTGTACACAAACTCACTACCAAGCCGTTCGGCGTTGACTTACTTGCGGCGATCCCTGGGCAACTTGAAAAAGACGTTGAGAGCATTATCAAGGGTGGTGCACGAATCTTTGTGGCCGGCCTCGGTGTTCCACGCGAAATCATCGACGTACTTCACAAGAACAACATCCTCGTCGGTTCAATGTGCGGAAAAGTTCGTCACGCTCAAGCCGCGCTGGCAAGTGGTTGCGACTTTGTTGTGGCGCAAGGAACCGAAGGCGGCGGACACACCGGCACCGTTGCAACGATGGCGCTTGTCCCCCAGGTTGTTGATGCCGTTGGCGACAAGATTCCGGTGGTTGCCGCTGGAGGACTTTTTGATGGACGTGGATTAGCAGCATCGTTAGCACTTGGTGCCGATGGAGTCTGGATGGGCACGCGCTTCATTGCTACACCAGAGGCCAATGCTCCACACGGGTACAAGTCAACATTGATTGGATTACCAGAAGATGGGACAGTCGTCTCGCGTGCTTACACCGGGAAAACCTGTCGTGTTGTTCGCACCGAATGGACCCAGCATTTCGAAGAGCACCCCGAAGAACTGAAGAAGTTCCCCGAACAAGTCATGAAATCTGTTCAAGCAGGAGCCAACCACATGGGCGCACCTGTCGCTACCGAAGTAGATGTCAATCGCGAATTCATGCCAGCGGGTCAAGGCGTGGGAGCAATCAAAGGACTGATACCGGCCGGCGAATTGGTTCGACAGATCATGGCTGAAGCAGAACAAGCCATCGATTTAATGAAGAAGTTTTCAAAATAATCACGTCTTGGCTCGATTTAAGACCGTGAAACAGGACAAACATTTGTACCTATTTAAAACTTAACTATAAAACATTCCAAAACTGAACAATCATAAAACAAAATGACTTATCGTGGCGCTCAATGAAGAAGCTTTGGGCCCGCCACCCCGTACTCCTTTCAACGCTGATTTTCATCCTGGTAGCCACCCTCGCTGGCTTTTACGGTCTGAGTCCTGCCCCGGACATCACGGCGATAGTCAGTATTTTTGTCGTTACTATCACCTCAATTTTCGTGGTTTCCATCTACAAACTCGAAACCAAAAACTCAGCTCTAGACGAAGTGGCACAGATCAAAGCCTTAGAAGTCAATCGATTGCAACTACTTAACCAGAGGATTGTCAACGTCGCCTCCGATGGAATCATTGCCGCAGACCTCTATGACCATGTCGTAGCCTCTAACCCGGCAGCCCGAGATTTGTTACAACTAAGCCTTGAAGCGGTAGATATTTTTTCGCCACATGACCTATTTCATCTGGGAAAACCCTGCCATCCCAAATGTCCCATTTTCCTCGCGGTGCACCAATCATCAGAAGATCTATATCTTCTTGAGTTGCCAGTCAAAGGAGAAACTCTCTTTCTTGATGTTTCCGTTCGCCCACTTGATGGATTTGAATCCGGCTATGTCGTTATCTTTCGCGACATCACTTCACAAACTCTTTTAACCCGAACAAAAGAACACATTATTTCAGTGGTCAGCCATGAGATTCGTACCCCCCTCACAACGATTCGTGGGTCATTGGGTTTATTAAAAAGTGGTCTCTTTGGTGCGCTCACCGCAGACTCAAAAGAACTCTTATCCCGTGCGATTGAAAATAGCGAGCGACTGATGATCTTGGTCAACGATCTTCTTGATCTAGAAAAGATTGACTCGCTAAAAAGCAAACTCAATTATCAAAGTATCTTTCTAGATCAACTCGTCGACCAAGCAATTCGCCAAATTACATTGTTGTCTAACCGTAAAAATATTTTAGTAAAAAATATCGCCTCACACGAAGAAATTACTGCTGATCGAGATCGACTTCTTCAAGTGTTGACGAACTTGCTTCATAATGCCGTCAAATATTCTGATTACGGAACGTCAATTGAAATTTCAACGGACTCTCTTCAAGATGAACATATTTTCTCCATCCAGGATGAAGGGGGGGGGGGGGAATCCCAGAAAGCCAATTAGAAAGAATATTTGACCCGTTTGTGCAGTTATCAACCGCCGACAACCGATCTCATGATGGTTCGGGACTTGGGCTTTCTATCTGTAAAGCGATCGTTGAATCTCATGGAGGAACTATTTCTGCGCACCCTGCCTTTCCTCAAGGCACGATTTTTCGATTTACAATTCCGAAATTGATTGAAAATCCAATGCCCTTGACCTCAAAGAACCAAGCCCATCATGCTGAGTGAAGTCGACTCAACCAATCCATTGAAAATTCTTGTTGTGGAGGATGATTGTGACGTCCGATTGATCATCAATCTTTCACTTTCCCGCGTTGCTTCTATGGATGTACAAGAAGCTATGAGCGGTCAGAGTGCCTTGGAAATGGTCGAGAAAAACAAGTTTGATGTTGTCCTACTCGACGTGATGATGCCCGATATGGATGGCCCGACAACTTTACGCGCTCTTCGTTTAATACCAGGCGGAGAAAATCTTCCAGTAATTTTCCTCACTGCAAAAGCACTTCCTAACGAAATCAACCGCCTCAAAAATACATCAGCTCTTGATGTCATTACGAAGCCATTTGATCCAATGAAGTTGGGTTCACAGATACAGCAGATTCTTGACCTTCGCCATGAATGAACCTACAGAATTAGCAGCGGTGTTGAATTCGGTCTGGGAACGTCGACAAAGTGAGATTCAAAATGAAGTCATGAGACTCCAAGACCTGTCAGCACATCTAGATTCTTCCGATACTCAATCAGAAATTTGGAATGAATCACGCCGCATCGTCCACCAACTGATTGGACTATTTGGGATCCTCCAATTTCAAGACTGTGTACTTGTGTGTCGCGAGATAAATGAATCTGTTTCCGCAGAAAAAATAGAAGTCTCGAGCCAAACTCTGCGATCTGAAATCTCAACGTCGTGTGGATATCTCGCTGAACTTGTTAATGCACGAACCAAATGAGTGTTCTCGTCATATTTGGCTGGTAAAACGTTGCTGGATAACTTCGTCGAGTTTGTTCAGCAAGAGTGCTATTTGGGTCCGATTACTTTTCCCGAGCACCGTCAAAATTCTTGAAATCCGGTTACGCACCGTTTGCGAACTTAAATAGACCATCTCGCCAATTTCCTTATCGGAACGTCCCTCAGCCACTAGGGCAACAATATGACGATCAACTTTACTCAAGTTCAACAAGCTAATAATGCCTTCATCTTTCAGTCGAGAAACTACATCTTTCAGCAAGGTGTCGTCATCAAATGTCTTTCCAGATGATGCAGCAAGAACGAGGTCAGCGATCCGTTCAGTTTCAATATTTTTGTCAATAACGGTTATTACCCCAATTTTATTCGCCTCAAAAAATAGTTCGTCGCTGACAAATGCAGTCAGCATGACCACTTTGACAGCTGGCCGGACCATTCGAATATGTTCTACTAATTCAAGTCCGCTCTTACCTTTGAGATGTACATCAACGACAGCAATGTCAAATTCAACGTTGTGAACAAAATCAACACCCTCTTCAAAATTTGAAATGGCTCCCACGACTTCTAGATGATCTGAACTATCCAAAACGCCAGCGATCGCCTCGCGGATAATCGGATGATCATCACAAACTAAAACTCGCAATCGATTTTCGGATTCCTGATTATTTCCTACATCAACCACTGTTGATTTCAAACCAGATTGCATGATGGATCTCCGATCGTATTCATAGAGGGACTCGCAGTAGAAGTACTTATCTCGCTACTTATGTCTATTTGTTTATCAAGAGATTGTGATTTGACGGATGACATTTGTCATTAAAGAGAAACCTCTCGTCACTACATGACTTTTGTTTCGGCAGACATCTTTATTCACCCATTACCTTACGCATCACGGCCAGTTAAGGAGGCGATGGTGAGCATCTTTTATAAGGGAATGAGGACATCCATACTGTTCGCTACATCAGCAATCAAGAAAATGAAGCCAACTCATCTACGTATCTTTGTTGGCTTGATTTTGTCAATCAACGTAGTTGCTCTTACTTCTCATCAGAATGCCAGCGCTGCTTCTGAAATCACGCCAGAAGTTCTGCCGAATCTCCTACTTTCTACTGCAGCCAACCCTTTCGCCTATTCGCTTGCAGGCGAGACCGTCACATTCCAATATGTCGTGACAAACAATGGACCGAGCATTATTGGGCCAGTTCAAATCACGATCAACGATGAGAAGATTGACTCTGGGACAGCGTTCAACTGCGGGAATTCGGACACTCTGCTTACAGTTTCGATGAGCATTACTTGCAGTCGCGACTTCACAATTTTGCAATCAGATTTGGAAATTCCAGTGATTTTGACACGTGCCGTGGCACACGCTGCCAATTTTGATTCAAATCTCGCAACCGTCACTCTCGTCAATGCCATCAGCTCAACGACAACAAGTAGTTCTACAACTTCAATTTTGCCTGGTTCAACAACGACGAGCACCTTTCCAAGCCGGAGAATTGATATCGGTTCAATTCCCGAGATAGCAGTGACAAGTAGTAACCCGACGGATTCTCGACCCCCCGGAAGTATTCAGCTAGTCCAGAATCTTCCTATTACAGGCTCAAACACAAACTTGTTTGTCGGACTCATATTTGGTCTAGTGATTTTTGGATCACTTCTTCTCAACGTTTCAAACCACCGACAGAAATCTCGTCAACACAATAATCAACAGAATCGCGGAAAATCATGACCATGTCTTTGCAATCCGAAGATCTTGATGCCAGTCCTTACTTCCCCAAGGTTGATCGAGCTATTTCTACAAAACTACGATCCATCGGCTTGTTGAGCACATTTCCGCCGACCGCCTGCGGGCTAGCAACTTTTGCGGCAGCATTGATGAACGGTTTGGAATCAGTGGGCGTCGAACAGGTGAATGTCGTTCGCGTGACCGAGAAACAGAATTCAATCCCTTTGCAAAATTTGGATCCGCATGTGATTTCTGAATGGTGCCTGGGTTCCGCAGCCGCCGAATTCAAAACATCGAGCATCCTCAATGCTCATGACGCAGTCTTCGTGCAACATGAATTTGGTATTTTTGATGGACCAGACGGCGTCAACGTACTTTCAGTGCTTGCAAATATTCAGGCACCAATTGTCACCACACTGCACACTGTTCCGATTTCTCCATCCCCAAACCAAAAACGAATATTGGAATCAATCGTTGATCTATCAACTTCAGCTGTCACGATGACACAGACCGCCTACCAACGTCTGGTTGATTCATACAAAGTCGATCCCCACAAGTTGGCTATCGTTCCGCATGGAGCAACCTTGCCGAAGGTTTCAACAAAACCGCCTCTCAACAAACCATTGCTGCTTACATGGGGTCTGATCGGGCCAGGCAAAGGCATTGAATGGGCAATCAAAGCTGTCTCTCTGCTCAAAGAATTACATCCAGATTTGCGTTACTTGGTTGCCGGGCGCACCCACCCAAAGGTTCTCGCCAATCAAGGTGAAAATTATCGCGAAGGTCTCATTAAGCTAACAAAAGAGTTGAACATTGAGGATCGTGTCACATTTGACGACTCGTATCGCTCACTTGACCAATTACTTGCACTTCTTGCCCGAACTACGTGCGTTGTACTTCCGTACGACTCTACGGAGCAGATCACCTCAGGGGTACTCGTTGATGCGATCGCCTCAGGACGTCCAGTAGTTGCCACCAGTTTTCCGCACGCTGTTGAACTATTGTCTTCAGGCGCTGGAAGACTTTGTCCACATAAAGACCCCGCAAGTTTGGCCCGAGCAGTCCACGAGTCAATTTCATCTCCAATAACTCTTCAGAAGATGCATGCGATTGCCAATGAACTTGCTCTTGACCATTCTTGGGATCACATCGCAAGTCGCTATTTGGAACTCGCAACCAAGTCGCAATCTGTTTACCCATTGAGTCCTTCGTTATGAGCACGAAAGACGGATTCAGCTTGGTTCAGAGTGGCGTCAATCAATCAGTTTCATTTCGACATTTAATGAAACTGACTGATTCACGCGGAATTCTTGAGCACGCCAATCACACTGTTCCGCGATTTTCACATGGGTATTGTTCAGATGACAATGCTCGGCTTCTCGTCGTCGCCGCACGTACCGAAGGAATATCGAGCGGGTCACAGGCCTTGGCCCATACAGCAATGCGTTTTCTTCTAGATGCGCAGCATCCAGATGGATCAATTCACAATCGAATGTCATTTGCTCGAGTGTGGACCGATTCACCGTCAACCAACGATTGTTGGGGACGTGCGATGTGGGGATTTGGTTCTGCCTTTGGGCAGAAACATGATGAACAAATACAGAATCGGGGCCTTCAGGCATTCGAGAGATCTGCACAGCAAACCTCTCCGTGGTTACGCTCCAATTGCTTTGCAGCGCTGGGAGCAGCCGAGGTCTTAAGCATGGATCCAAACAATCAAGTTGCAATCAACTTGTTACGAAATACGGCTCTCTCTATCCCAAAATTTGCCTTACCTCTCTCGCCATCCATGACTAACACCGCTCCCATGCCATGGATCTGGCCCGAGAGAAAACTCTCATATGCAAATGGAATCATTCCTGAGGTTCTCATTGCGTCAGGTCAGTACTTGCAAAATGACGATGATCTTCAGCGAGGCCTGCTACTCCTCGATTGGCTGGTCGCGACCGAGACCCACGACGGACATCTATCGGTTTCTCCAACTTGTGGTCGTCGATTTGGCGATCCAAAGCCATTTTTTGACCAACAACCAATTGAAGTTGCAGCGATTGCTGATGCATGCTGGCGCGCTGCCTCAGTAACAAAGAACCCAAAGTGGCTCAAAGATTTCTCGTCTTGTATTGATTGGTTCCACGGCGCAAATGACATTGGTTCCCCCATGGTCGACTACGAGTCCCATGGAGGGTTTGACGGTCTCACAGAAAATGGTGTCAATCTCAACCAGGGAGCCGAATCGACTTTGGCAATGCTTGCGACGCTGCAAGAGCGTCAAATTCTGTGAATATCGCGCTGGCAACCCGTACTCAAATTCACCTTCAACCGGATCCCAGTCGTGTGTTACTCCATCTATTTATCGCAGGACAAGAGGATTTCAGCTCCGTTCATTCACGTGCCAACCTCGTTATTGAACGCTGCCTAGCAATCAGCGAAAATGAAGTTGAAGAAGCGCTCAATGAATTGGTCGCAAGATTTTTGCCCCACCATGATGACCTCCGTTATTGCTTTGATCTTCACTTCATTCGTATTGCAAATCTCATTCCCCATTCAACAATCATTTCTCAGTCGAGGCGACTGCTGATTGGCGCTCTGTTCACACATGAATACTCCACCGAGGGGGCCTCACTCACTAATCCTTCAATAGTTCTTGGTGACTCAACTGGAAGCGACAGCACCCCATTCGTGATGAGCGTTCGGGGAATCGGCGAAGGTCATCGCTCATCGATTGGATTTCGAACTGGAACTATCTCGAAGGAAGGAAAGATCCTCGTTGAGCCTCCAAAGTCAGCGTTGAAGGTGGGAATGATTCATGAGATTTTGCTTTCAAAACACATTTTCATGGACCTACTCGATGCTCCAAATATTCTGAGCGACAATGCCACTCTTATATTGAATAATCTGAGCGAAACTTTTACCGGTAGCGAACTAGAGATCCAGGTGAGAAGACTCCTCAATGACCGCGAGACTTTCCGTAATGCCGATTTAGCCGCGACACATTTCAGATCAATTGCAGAAAAAAGTTATGCAGTTTCCTTTCCATCTGAATGCCCGCTCTCTGAACAGATTTTGTGGCCGCATTCAAGAGCCGAGTGGCGAGGAATGGAAGATCTGCGATTGGTTCGGTTTGTCGAAGAAGACGAATCAGTCAAGTATTTTGGTACTTACACTGCTTTTGACGGAAATTCGGTGACTCAACAACTGTTGCAGACTCCGGATTTCAAATCATTTAAAATTTCCCCAGTTTCGGGAACCCCTGCATCAAGTAAAGGCTTAGCCCTTTTCCCACGACGTATCGACGGACAGTTTGCGGCGCTGTCTCGATGCGATGGAGAAACCAACTCAATTTGTTTCTCTGACAATCCCGATCGATGGGATTGCAGCCAGGAATTGGATGCCCCAAAACATTGGCGAGAGTTAGTTCAAATGGGGAATTGCGGATCACCAATTGAAACCGAACAGGGCTGGTTGGTACTCACACATTCCGTTGGTCCGATGCGCACATACACAATTGGGGCAATCCTTTTGGACTTACATGATCCAACCCGTGTCATCGGCAAGTTGACTGAACCGCTCATCAGGCCAGAGATCGATTCACTCGGCGGGTATGTCCCCAACGTGGTGTATTCGTGCGGTGGCGCAATACATGACGAACAGTTGGTCATTCCCTTCGGCGTCAATGATCAATCAATTGGAATTGCGACTGTCAAAGTTGAAGATGTGTTTGCTCAGATGAAAATGGGTTGAAAAGTTATGCCATAATAACTGACACTACTTTTACCCAGATAGATGTATTTGACGAGATAGACACGTGGAGTCAGTCATGAATATGCCCCGTTACGGAACACCTAATGTTGCCTATGTCAGCACCTGGTTTTCTGATCCCGATGACAAACCAATGTGGGCCCTCAACCTGATGAAGTATCGCCCCATCGCCGACTATCAAGATGGTCGCGATCTGCACATCAGCGGAGCCGATGCCGACATGTTGTACAACCCCACCGGTCCGTTGGCCGAAGTTGGTGGACGGGTCATGTTGGCCACCGATGTTTTGCATCAGATATCTGGCGACCAGATTTTGTGGGACCGCGTTGCTGTTGCGTACTATCCCAAACGGCTGGCAATGATTGAGATGCAGCAACTACCCAGCTTCATTGATCTGCACGCCCACAAAGACGCAGCTATGGAATTCACAATTGTGATGGCGTCAATGCCGACTGAAAATTGCCCCCAGCCAGCTGATTGGTCGATGTTGACTGATGATGACCTTCTGCTCGTTCAGGTCAGCAACAATGAATCGACTGTCGACTTCTCTACTTTGGTTCCCTCGCGTCAGGTTGGCGATTACAGCGTTGAGGGCGTCATTGTCGGTGACGACCGAGCATGGGCTCGAGCAACGTGGCACATCATTTCCCGAAACGATGTTGAAGCACTTGTTGATCGAAGCACGAGTCTCGCCAACGCATCGTCATACGCCATGATTCTTGAACCACTTCTCGACATGATGCCCTAGCCAAAGGACCCCCAATGAAATTCGCACTTGCCTTTTCCAACACTGGACCATTTAGCAACCCCGACAAAGCCGTTGCCATGGCTCAAGCAGCCGAAGCCGCAGGTTTTGAATCGTTGTGGACTGTCGAACACGTAGTCGTTCCCTCCAACTACGACTCGCCATATCCGTACGACGCTTCAGGCAAAATGCCCGGTGGAGAAGAATCACCAATCCCCGATCCGCTGATTTGGTTGTCATTCGTCGCTGCTGCGACACAGACAATTAATTTGGCGACCGGTATTTTGATTTTGCCGCAACGCAACCCAGTCGTACTCGCAAAAGAACTCGCAACTCTTGATCACTTATCAAAGGGTCGCATGTTGCTTGGTATCGGCGTTGGCTGGCTTGAAGAAGAGTTTGATGCGCTCGGAGTCCCCTTTGCCGATCGCGGCAAGCGCAACGATGATTACGTCGCAGCAATGCGTTCATTGTGGACCCAAGAAAAGGCCACTCATCACGGTGAGTTCTCGAACTTTGATGAGTGCATCATGCGCCCACAGCCAGTTAACGGAACCATTCCCATTCATATCGGTGGACATACCGATATTGCCGCACGACGCGCTGGCCGATTGGGCGATGGCTTCTTCCCCGGCAAGGGCACTCACGAGCAATTAGCCCGTTCATTCGACATCGTCCGCGATACTGCTCGACAGTGCGGACGCAACCCCGACGCGATTGAAATGACAACAGGTGGCAACGGAGCAATTGGCCCGAACGCGCTCAATGAAGTCAAAGGTCTCTCAGATATTGGTGTGGCTCGCGTCATCGTGCCGTCATTCTTGTTCTATCGCGATACGGCCGATTCGCTGGCTCGTTACGGTGACGAAGTCATCAGCAAAATCAACTAGCAAATAGCTGCGAATACGCTCGCTCACTGTTCATGACGAATAGGGTCGTAGTGCCATGTGGAAAATGCTGAAAACCAATCCAGATATGCGCCGAGTCTTTACGGCGCAGGTGATTTCGTATCTGGGAGACTGGTTCAGTTTTGTGGCGATCCTCGGACTCATTGACGATCTCACTGGGTCCAAGTTTTTGATCTCGTTAGTTATGGTCTCCTTTTCGTTGCCATCATTTCTTGCATCGCCAATTGCTGGGTCGATGGCTGATCGGTTTGATCGTCGGCGAATCTTGGTTTTCGTTTCAATCATTCAGGCTGTAGCGGCACTTGGCCTTCTGCTCGTCGGTAAAGACACAGTGTGGCTGGCCTTCCTTGCGCAAAGCACGGTCTCGGCTCTCGCCGCTGTCGTTGGGCCAGCTACTGAAGCTGCTATCCCAAATATCGCCCGCAACGATGAAGAACTAGCCCTCGCAAATTCTCTGCTTGGTTCGACATGGGGCGTCATGCTCGCCGTCGGCGCCGCTATTGGCGGAGTATTTGCAACAGTCTTTGGTCGCGATGCTGCCTTCATTGCTAACGCAGTTTCATTTGCGGTATCAGCAATTCTTTTCGCCCGCATCAAAACTCCGATGCAACAAGAGCGAGCGGTTCAATCGCAGCGTCAACGCATCCGACCTATTTCTGATATGCGCGAAGCAATCACTCATTCGCGTCAAGACCCTGTGTTGATGGCACTCATCTTTTCGAAGACAACATTTGCAATCGGCGCCGGGGTTGTCAGCCAACTCGCAGTTTTAGCTTCTGATGTGTTTCATGGTGGCGACGCATCGCGAGGACTCTTAATTGGCATTCGAGGTGTTGGAACTGGGCTCGGTCCATTAATCGCCATGCGCTACACGCGCGGTCAACTGAGCAAAGTACTCACCATTTGTGGTTTCGCCAGTCTTGCTTTCAGTGGTTTCTACCTCGTTGGTGCATGGATGCCCACTCTGTGGTTGACCGCCATCTTTGTGATGTTGGCGCACTTAGGCGGTGGCGCTCAATGGACTCTCAGCAGTTACGGCTTACAGCTTCGATCGCCCGACCATATTCGTGGACGAATTTTGGCTGGCGATTTTGCTCTCGTCACTTTGATGTTGTCGCTCACGAGCGCCCTTGCTGGTCTCGTCTCTGAGTACTTTGGGGTACGCCAGGCAATTTCGGGCTTTGCGTGTGCTGCAGCAATTGCGAGTGTGATTTACATTCGCGCTACTAAGCGCTTGCGCACGCAACTGCAGCTTCAGCTAGACGCTGAGCTCTGAAGTCATTGGCCAAGTTTGTGGCCATCTGATTCATGACGTAGCCAAACCCGATTTCCTTTTCGGGAAGAGCAAAAGCCACTGAACCTCCGGCACCCGGGTGCCCGAATGATCCTGGACCACCGAACAACGAGAACGGCCCATGAACCATGAAGCCCATACCAAAGGTGGTGGGCATGATTAGGCATGTATCGGGCTCATTTTCGGGAGTCACCAGCGTGCGCACTTTTTCGACCGTTGACGGCTTGAGTAAACGCACTCCATCAACTTCGCTAATGAGCGAAGAATAAATGCGGGCAAGAGTTCGCGCATTTGTGATTCCGTTAGCAGCCGGAATTTCGGCGGCATGAACATCACGACGATTAAACGCATTCTCAATTCCGAACGCCCCATTCAGACTCAGTGCTTGACCACCTGGAGAGTTAGGTCCCATGAACTGTTCCATCATCGCCTTAATGGCTGGGTCAAGATCTTCTGGAATCGAGTTCAATCCACCAATCATTGGCGACACTCGAGATTCCTGCGATTCGGGAAGCCCAATCCATAATTCGCCACCAACCTTGCTGACAATTTCTTGTTGCACAAAGGTTCCAAGGCTGCGATGAGACGGATCAACGCGACGAACGAGTTCACCGGCAAGCCACCCGTAGGTCAAAGCGTGATAGCCGTGCTTAGTTCCGATTTCCCAACGCGGAGCAGTGGCGGCCAGTCGCTCGGTGATCGTCGTCCAATCGAGTGCCTCAGCCAAGCTGATGTCACCGTCAACGGTGTACAAACCACATTGGTGAGATAGCAATTGAGCAACCGTTGCATCACCTTTGCCATGCTGAGCAAATTCTGGCCAATACGTGCTGACTTTTTCGTCGTACGACAAAAGGCCACGCTCGACACACATCGCGACAGCAATGGCAGTGATTCCCTTGGTTGTCGAGAACACCAGTTGCAAAGTGCCTTCGACATAAGGCTGTGTTTTTTCAGCATCGAATGATCCGCCCCACAGGTCGACCACCTTGTTGCCGCGGTGATAGACCGAAACAGCTGCGCCGACTTCTTCGGAGTTTTCTAAGTTGTCGACGAAAGCATCACGAACTGCTTCCCAACCGTTTGATACGGAACCTCCGAATGCGGGCATCAGCCGATCATCTCTTTCAGGGTTTCAATGTTCTGAATTGCGTTCGGACCGACTGGGTTAACGGACAACATCGTTACGCCAGCTTCTTTAAACGATGCAATGCGCTCTTTAATGAAACTCTTTGGACCAACCAAGTTTGAGTTCGACAACATCTCGCCAGGAACGGCCGCTGCTGCCTCTTCTTTCTTGCCAGACAAGTACAAATCTTGAATTTCGATCGCCTCTTTTTCGTAGCCGTACTTCTTGCAAATGGTGTTGTAGAAGTTCTTGTCACGAGCACCCATACCACCGATGTATAAAGCGGCGTTCGGACGGCTGAAGTCAAGAATTTTGCTTTGTGCTTCACCGGTCAATGACTCATCGATGGCCAACATTCCACCAGCAGTGATTTGCAACTTGCCCAGCGAGGGGTCGCGCTTAGCAATGCCCTTCTTCAGGTCATCGCCCCAAACATTTTGGTACTTGTCTGGATCGAAAAAGATCGGCATCCAACCATCGGCGACTTCGGCAGTTGCCGTGACGCTCAGACCCATCAAGCTTGCCCACCAGATCGGGATGTCTTTACGAATTTCTGCACCTGGCTTAATGATCTTGAGGGCTTTACCCAATCCGGTTCCGAGACCTGCGGGCAACGGAGCCTGCACAGTTTGACCTTCAATATGAAACGGTTCTTCGCGAGCCCAGATGTGACGACAGGCCTGGATGTATTCCTTAATGCGCAACATCGGCTTTTCGTATGGCATGCCATGGAAACCTTCGATGACTTGCGGGCCACTTGCACCAAGCCCAAGAATGAATCGTCCGTTCGAGACGTAGTCACAACCAGCAGCGGTCATTGCCATCAGCGCTGGCGTACGACTGAATACATTCAGAATTCCGGTACCGATTTCAACCCTGTTGGTTTTGGCGGCGAGGTAACCAACCTGGCTAATGGCGTCGGCACTGTAAGCCTCGGCAATCCACACGGCATCAAGCCCAGCCTTTTCGTATTCGACAACTTTGTCAACCGCGGCATGAAATCCACCGGCGTAATTGAGCATCATGGACAGTTTCATATTTTCCCCTTGTTGTATGAGATTGACTTCAGAACATTCGCCCCTAGGCGTGACCTCAACCCTACGAGTGCGACGAGGCGCCCGACGAACTTTCAGTCACTCCGATATTGAGATTTCCCGAACGGAATCCTTCGAGATCGAGCGTGACGTATTGATATCCAGCAGCCTTCACTGCCTCAATAATGAAAGTTCTCTGTGAAATAGCGTTTTCAAGATCTGACTCGACGACTTCGATCCGTGCCGTTTCGCCATAATGGCGTACTCGCACTTGCCTAAAGCCCAAACCATGCAACGCCGCCTCGGCGCGATCAACCCGACTCAAAATTTCCACACTGACCGAGGTGCCATACGGGACACGACTGGCCAGGCAAGCCGCAGCTGGCTTATCCCAGGTCCGTAGTCCCATCGCTTGCGACACCAATCGCACGTCGTCTTTCGTAAACCCGGCTTGCACCAGCGGAAACACTGCGCCCCGTTCGAGAGCGGCGCGTTGGCCTGGTCGATGGTCGGCCAAATCGTCAACATTGACACCAAGAATGACCGTCGCACCCTCATTGTCGGCAATGGGACCAACGACATCCATGAGCTCGGCCTTGCAGTGATAACAGCGATCAATGTCGTTTGCTCGGTACGCAGCACGTTCCATTTCGGCGGTATCGACTGGCGTCCAACGCAAATTCCATTCAGTTGCTAATTGCCGACAATCTGCTTCTTCGTCGCCAGCCAAACTGGGCGACACCGCTGTGACGGCATGGGCCCGTTTCGGCCCCAGAACTTCGTGGGCAACTGCCGCAACAAAAGCCGAGTCAGCGCCACCGCTAAAGGCCGTCACCACGGGACCTAAATCGTCGATGATCGCCACCAATTGAGTCATCTTGGCCTGCACTTCAAGAGGAAGTCTCAGGGTTTCGAATCGTGCCACTCCTCTATCGTGCCACGCCGAGGTGCCCAATTGCTCGCCGTTGGCTCTCTCATTTATCACCGAGAACGGGCAGACTCTAAGAACCATGACCGCGGCCCCTGAACGTTTCCCTCTTTCTGACGCCCGCGAGGCTTACGTTGGCTTGGCATCTGGCCTGCAGTTACGAACCCTCCACCGGGGCCCCGAGAATTCAGAGAGTCCAGTTTTCTTACTCATCCATGGACTTGCGTCGAATTCCCGCATGTGGGACGGAGTCGGATCAGTTCTTGCCGCCAAAGGCCATCGCAGTATTGCTGTCGACCTTCGGGGGCATGGACGCAGCGACAAACCCGACGATGGTTACGACTTTGACACTGTGACTCGTGATCTGTGTGAATTGCTCGATGCTCTGGCAATCGACACAGCAATTTTTGTTGGCCAGTCGTGGGGAGGCAACATCGTCGTTCATGCAGCCCATCAACATCCCGACCGCGTCATTGCAGCAGTACCAGTTGATGGTGGCTTTATTCAACTCGGCGACTCGTTCCCCGAATGGGAAGTTTGTGCCGAGCGCATGCAGCCGCCACGTCTCGCTGGAATGCGCGCTGGGCGACTTGAAAGCGCGATTCGTGCCACCAATTCTGATTGGCCTGAATCAGGAATCATTGGATCGCTTTCCAATTTTGAATTTCATGATGACGGAACGATAAGCCCGTGGCTCACCTTTGATCGACACATGTTGATTCTCAAAGAATTATGGATGCACCGTCCCTCGGACATGTTCGCGTCAATTGAACGCCCCATCTTGTTTATGCCGGCTGACTCAGGTGATGTGGCGTGGACAAACAACAAAGAAACGGCAATTAATGCAGCCCTGACAAAACTGAAGAGCGGGCGCGCTCACTGGTTTCGCCCTGCACACCACGACCTACATGCACAGCATCCCGAGCGATGCGCCGATGTTCTGATCACTAATTACAAGAATGGTTTCTTTTCATGAGTCCTTCCCCGCGCATCTTGACCATCATGGGTTCTGGCGAAACTGCGCCCACGATGATGAAACATCACCGTGAATTGATTGCCCGATTTCCCGGAACACCCAAAGCAGTTGTTCTTGATACTCCTTACGGCTTTCAGGAAAATGCTGCCGAACTCGCTTCAAAGGCTGTTGAGTATTTTCGCAAAAGTGTCGGACATCCGATTGAAATCGCGGGGCTCACTCGACTGCACGATGAAGATACTTTGATTATTGAGCAAGGACTCTCTCGAGTTCGCCAAGGTGATTACGTCTTTGCCGGCCCTGGAAGTCCGACTTATGCGCTTCGCCAATGGGCTGGCACATCTGTTCCTGACATCGTGCGTGGAAAAATGCGTACTGGTGGCGCAGTTACCTTTGCATCTGCTGCGGCATTGACTCTTGGTCGTTACACGGTTCCGGTGTACGAGATTTACAAAGTTGGCAATGATCCATACTGGC
This sequence comes from Actinomycetota bacterium, assembly GCA_947454105.1. Classification (GTDB taxonomy): domain Bacteria; phylum Actinomycetota; class Acidimicrobiia; order Acidimicrobiales; family Ilumatobacteraceae; genus Casp-actino8. The sequence goes on from CANGIP010000007.1 coordinate 25,077, forward strand.
TCGAAGGACTCGATGTCCTGGGCGAAATCGGACTGAATGTCGCGGTGATCCCCCATTACGACAATGCTGAAGGTGGCCATCACGACACGCGTTTTTGCTACATGGGCGAACGTCGACTCTTAATACTTGAAGAACAACTCCCGACTGATGCTCATGTCATCGGCGTTGATGAGCACACCGGAGTCATTCTCGACCTTGATTCAAACACAGCGACCGTGATCGGCAATAGCACCATTACCGTACGCATTAAAGGACATTCAACAATCCACAATGCTGGCGATGTGATCTCGATTGATGCACTTCGCGACCCAGCCACTGGAGCAACGAATATTCCAATACAAGTCACTCCAACTGATAGCCCGCAAGCAGAACCCAAAAAAGACTCGACGTCTTTAGGTGCCGACACACACGCCGCCGAACGGGCGTTCAATGAAGCAATGTCCACCGGTGATGCTGCGGGTGCCGCCCGAGCCGTGCTCTTGCTTGAATCGGCAATTCATGCCTGGTCGGCCGACACCTTGCAAGGCGAAGAAATGGATAATGCCCATGCCGCTTTACGCTCAATGATTGTTCGTTTGGGCGATGCCGCAATCGGCGGGCTTGCCAATCCTCGTGATGCTCTCGAACCGATCATGAATGTGCTTCTCGAACTTCGCTCGGTCGTTCGGGCTGACAAACGCTACGACCTCTCCGATTTGATTCGTGATCGTTTAGCCGTCATCAACTTCGAAGTGCGCGACACCCCGCAAGGTGTTGAGTGGGTCATCAACTCGTAATTAGCGAGCGAGCAATCGCTTTTCTAATTCGTCGATTCGGCTCATTAATTGAGCAAAGCGATCCGCCTCTTCACTGCTTGGCTTCAATCGCACAACGATGTGTCCATTTGGCTCAATAACGCATAGCTCAACATCATCGATTGTTCGTGCGCCAGCTTCGGTGATTGCCTGCTGAATATCTTCAGCACCTAATCGTTCACGCCGAATTGATCGCTCACGGGCTTCGCCATCTTTGATTAAGACAATCTCTGAACCAATCAATAATCGTCGCATCTTACGACTGCGTTGAGTAAGCAACACCGCCAGTCCGTTGACCAAGAACAAAACCGTCGCACCGATGATTGCCCCAGAAACTGACTCATCATGTCCAATAATCCCGTTTTGCACCGCATTGGCGACTGCAAGCAGAACGACGAAGTCCATCATGTTCAATTGAGACAGTTCTCGTCGACCTCCCAGTCTGAGCCCGACCAATAAGAACAAGTAGATCAATATCGGGCGAACTATTTTTTCAACTACCGACAGATCAAGATGAAGAATGTTATGCCACATGCCGATCAGCGTATGACGAAGCACTACCTAATGACTGGACAACACACCCAATTAATGGTGGTTAATACCGGCGAGTTGTGTGCGACGTCGAACTCCTACAACCGAATACGCCGCGATAAAGACCAGAGTGCCCGCCAAGATGATGACCGCTCCGCTTGGAATGTCGGCATACCAACTGATGTACATACCCACGCCGCCGAAAATTGCTCCGAGAACTGGCGAAAGCCACAGCATCCGACCAAAAGAATTCGTCAGCATTCGAGCGGTGACTGCGGGAAGAACTAACAGTGCAGAAATGAGTAGTACTCCGATCACCCGAACGGTCACCAAGATCGTTGCTGATAGCAAAACCATCAACACTGCTTCCATCGCCGGAACGCTGACTCCACTGACTCCAGCAACCTCGGGATCAAATGTGGCAAACAAAAGTTTGCGATACAAACCAATGATGACAACGACACTTAAAACACCAACGCCAGCAACGGCCAAAATATCGCTCGTGAAAACTCCTAGAACATTGCCGAAGAGAACTGCATCAATACTTCTTTTGGCCTGACCAAAACGAGCCTGCAACGCCAACCCCATCGCAAACGATGCCGTCGTGATCACTCCAATGGCGGCATCGGCACCAATGATGCGCTTACGGGAGACTCGACCAATCATTAATCCAGAAGCAAGGCCCCAGAATCCGGCACCAAGAAAGTAATTCAAGTTCAGAACTGCGGCCAATGCGGCACCACCAAAAACCGCATGGCTGAGACCATGTCCGATATAGCTCATTCCACGCAAAACCACAAAGACTCCGATGAGCCCACAAAGAGCACCAGCCAAGGTCGCGATGATCAATCCGTTGCGAAAGAACTCATACGAAAAAGGTTTGAGCAGATCAACCGCGATCATCACGATGCACTGCTTCGATTCAAACGATTACGCAATTCGTCGCCGCCTTGTTCAAGGACAACGGGCATTCCTCCGTGTTGCAAAACTTCCATCGGCGCGCCATAAGTACGTTCCAAAAAGTATGGCTGCAATACTTCTGCTGGACTTCCATCGGCAATCACGGTTCGGTTGAAGCACACCAAACGTGGAAGGTGGGCCGCCAATCCATTCAGATCGTGGGTTGTAAGAACGATGGCAATGCCATCTCCATTTGGAGGACTTTCATTCAAGTCGGCAAGAACATGAAGAACCTCATGTCGAGTTCGCACATCAACGCCAGCTGTCGGTTCGTCGAGAATCAACATGTCAGGCTTTTGAATGAGGGCGCGTGCCAAGAAGACTCGCTGCTGTTGACCACCCGATAACTCTCGAATATGACGCTGCGTCAATCCACCCAATCCCAAGCGTTCGAGCACATCTTCAATCAATGAAATCTCGGAAGCTTGCGCTTGCGGTCGCATCAATCGTTGCGGTCGGCTCATACCGACGACTTCACCCACAGTGACCGGGAAATTCCAGTCGACTGTCTCTAATTGGGGAACATACGCCAAACGCAATCCGGGTTGCCGTTTTATAGAACCGTGAATTGGCTTCACTGATCCCAACATTGCGCGCAGCAATGTGGTTTTACCCGAACCCGAAGGTCCAACGATTCCAACAAATTCACCACGATGGATTGTGACATCAACATTCTCAATCACTGGTGCTCCGCCATACGAACACGACATGTGCTCGCATTTCATCAAGATCGGATCTTCACCGGGACTTTTTTTCATTGTGGGTATTCCGCACTGTCGGTGCCGACGTCAGATGTATCAAGTGCCTTCAACAGTGAAGCGTCTCCCCCAAGCGCTTCAATCATGGTGACGTAGTCAAAGCGCATCAGACCCAACCATGAATGGTCCTCATCTCCCGGAGCACCAAGCAAATCGTCGTCACGCAAAACGTCAACATACCTCACACCAGTCTCTTTGCCGATCTGTGAGAGAACTGATGAAGGGAATACTTCGCTACCAAAGATTGCGCTGACTCCCGTTGACTTGACTTGATCGATCAAGTCGGCAATCTCTTTTGGTGTCGGCTCTTCAAATGATGACGGCTGAATCGCCCCGATGACTTTCCACCCGTATGTCCGAGCAAAATACGCATAAGCGTCGTGGTACGTCAACAATTGGCGCTGATCTTCGGCAATCGTTGAAGTTGCTTCAGCGATTGCTTGATCGAGGGCATCGATCTTGAGCGCAAATGCTTCGTAGTTGCTTTCGTACTCAGTCGCATGAGCAGGGTCGGCCGCGACCAAAGAATCTCGAATTAGTGCCGCCATATCTCCGGCCAACTGCGGGTTGGTCCAAATGTGGGGATTTGGCTTACCGCCATCTTTCGGAAACGAGAAGTCGTAAATCCATTGGTCTTCGGGAAGGATCGCGGTTGCCAACTCGCAAATCACTGATCCGGCACGCGCATTTGCTTGAGCCATTTCTTTGGTTGGCTCTTCTAGAGATAAGCCATTAATGAAAATAATGTCAGCGTCTTCAAGGGTCGCGGCAACACTCGGAGGTGGTTCGTAGGTGTGGCTATTAGTTCCTTCGGGAACAATCCCTTTGATCACAGTCGGCGTACCAGCGGCGATATTCGCAGCGATACTGGTGATCGGAGCCACGGTCGTCGCAATAGTCAAAGGACCATTGGCAATTGCCACGTGCATGGGGCAACTTTGGCCGCTATTAGAAAGAGAATTTCCGCCATCGGATGATTTACTTGATGCACAGCCAGAGGCGAAAAGGGCGCAAAATACCAGCACGAAAGTCGCAAATCGCTGATAAGACCTACTTTCAACATGCACAGTCAAATCGTACCCCTCCCTCAGCGAGGACTGACTGATTATGCGCCATACTTATGTGTGACCTTGGGGGGTTCTCATGACGACAAAAAGATTTCTAACGACCGCGACAGTCTTACTCCTGACAGTAAGCGCGTGTTCAGCAAAAAGTGACAGTTCGCAGAGCAATGACGAAACAACTTCTACATCGCCCAAAACAATTCCTGAGCAAGTTGCTCAAGAAATGACGCCTGAATTTAAAATTCGCGTTGATAAAGCCTTGGCCAAAAGTGCCGATGGGTGCGAAGAACTCGATCCGTCACAGTGCATCTTGCCTTTCCCAAGCAACCGGTACACCGTCGCTGATGCAACAACTCCTACAGGTCGGCGAGTCGCAATTCCTGCCGAGGGTTTACTAGTCAATGCGAAGGGGATTTTTATCGACCCCAACGAATGGAACCGCAACGACGGCTTTAGCCCCAACAGTTCAATTTTGACCTTGATCGCCGATCTCGACGCGAAAGCGTCAGATCTTCCAAAATGGACCGATTTAGAAGCTTCCCTTTCCAACGATGCATCCGTCGTCATCATTGATGAAGCCACGGGAGACCGCATTCCTCTTTGGGCTGAACTCGATGCTGAAACTGGAGGCGAGCAACCATTGCTCATTGTGCATCCCGCAGTCGCGCTACTCGATGGGCACACTTACTCAGTGGCGATGCGGAAGTTAAAGACAACTACCGGTGCCGACGTTGTCCCTTCGCCAATTTTTGAGTTCTATCGCGACGGTTACACATCAGATAACGAACAACTCAATGGGCGAACAGACGAAATGGAAGCCATGTTCACTGCGTTATCGAACGCAGGGATTGAACGTTCAACGCTTCAACTCGCTTGGGACTTCACAGTTGCCTCAACAGAAAATCTCACCAGCAGAATTTTGGCGGTTCGTGACAACACTCTCGAATGGCTTGACACTCATTCGCCTGAATACACGATCACTTCGATCGTTCCAGCATCAAAAGATGATGTAGCCGTTCAAGTTGCCGGAACATTCAAGTTGCCCACACACCTCACTGGCGACGGATCCGCTGGTCAAAAGTTTGCCTACGACTCAACAGCTCCTGGACCCAATGATCTCCCAGTCATGGGAGAAGTTGTTGATGTGCCCTTTATCTGTCAAGTTCCAAAAGTAGCTGTTGATGATCCATCAACAGTTCTGCATCCTGGCCTATACGGCCACGGCCTATTAGGTAGCGAATACGAAATTGATTACGGCGGAGACGTGCGAGCACTCGCTCAAGAAGCTGACGTTTTGTTTTGCGCAACAAAGTGGGCTGGTATGAGCGAAGACGATGTCGGCAACGCCGTAGTTTCATTACAAGATCTTTCGAATTTTCCGACAGTTGCCGACCGTTTGCAGCAAGGCATCGTCAACATGATTGCGCTTGGACGTTTGATGAATACCACCGATGGAATCCTTTCTGATCCAGCATTTGGTGATATCAACATTGCGGGTGACTTGGTGTACTACGGAAATAGCCAAGGCGGCATTATGGGTTCGGCATTGACTGCTGTGTCCCCTGATATTTCACGCGCCGTGCTCGGCGTACCTGCCACCAACTACGGACTCTTGCTGTTGCGTTCTGTTGACTTCGACCAATACGAATCAATTATGGAACCGGCTTATCCCGCTCGAAGTGATCGAACAATTGCTATTTCATTGATGCAAATGCTTTGGGATCGTGGGGAAGGCGGCGGATATATCAATCACATCACCCGCGATCCTCTCCCAGGTACCCAGCCGAATAAGGCGGTACTCATGCACGTTGCTTGGGGCGACCATCAAGTCAGTGAACTCGCCGCGTTTAACGAAGCACGTTCGCTCGGCGCCAAGATCTATCGACCGGTTGTTGCCGAGGGCCGTTCACGCGAGGGAACGCCTGGTTGGGGTCTCGATTCCGTCGCCGATGGAGATACTGGTTCGGTCATCGTTATTTGGGACTCAGGCGCCGACATGATTCCGATCGAGGCCACCCCACCTGGTGGCGAGCATGACCCCCATGAAGACCCGAGAGACGATCAGGTCGCTCGAAGTCAAATGGCGGCATTTTTGTTCAATGGAGTATTCACCGATGTTTGCGGTGGCAAGCCCTGCATAGCAAAACAGAGTGGTTAACAAAGTTCAAAAACATATCTAAGAACCAATCAGAAGGTTGGCAATCACTGAATTAATCACAGCCACCAATTCTTCTGGCTCAACATGATCTTCAGCCACGTCATTGAGAATCAAACCGAAGGCGTAACCCTGAATAAAGAGAGCCAAAGCTTGGGCGTCCAAATGCGAAGAGATCCATCCTCGTTCTTGCCCAACGCTGATCACGCGAGTCATTTGATCATTGAGGAGTTTTTGCTCATGGCCGATGCGAGCAGCAAATCGCTCTCGACCTTGAGTCGCAGTGATAATGCGCGCTCGCTGAATTCGACTGATTGCGCGCTGCGGTTGCATCGCCGTTCGTGTGATTGCCGAAATCAATTGCACGAATTTATCTCGATCGGTCGCCGCATCAAGCGCGACTTGAATAGCAGCAATGTCAACAGCAACATATTCAGTAAAAATCCGTACTTGCACGCATTCAACAAGATCAACAAAGTCTTCAAAATGGTGATAAAGCGAACCTTTTGATATCCCCGAAGTGGTCAACAACTGTTCGACAGTGAAGCCGTACATGCCAAATTCTTTCGCCAACTCAACGCCACAATCAATCAGCGCTCGATGTGTTGGGTGTTCAATAGTTTTAGACACGCTTAATAACTATCACAGGCTGGTTGCCCAATTACGAATCATCGTGTCAATGACTTCTGAGTTTCGGCCCAAGTCATACCTTTCAGCACATCGTTATCGTGAGGCAAACCAAGAACTCTCTCGGCAACAATGTTGCGCTGAACTTCGCCGGTTCCTCCACCGATTGTGAGTGATCGCGCAAACATGTAGCCGTCGAACCAGCCCGGATGCTCGAGTGCGCGCAAACCTACGCCTCCGCCGCCACCCAATCCGTTATGGGCCCCGCGTTCGCTGTTGTCGACGCCACCCCTGAGCATTCCGTCTGCGCCAAGTAAATCGCGGGCAACTTCCATGACGTTTTGCCCATGTTCGTCAGCCAAAACCTTGCGAATACTGGCTTCGGGCCCTGGCTGCTCTCCTCGTAACCGAGCCGAAAGTGTCCGCATGCGAATGAGGTCAAGCAAGACATGTTCTGTATAGATAGTTGCGAGACGCTGTCGCATGACTGGATCGCTCACTGGTCCTCGCTCACGTACCGCATCAAGCATTTCAAGAGCAGTGGGGCCGCTTCCCCACAACACGCCACCTGTCGACAAAGACACCCGTTCATTGCCGAGTGTTACCTTGGCTAACCGCCAACCTTCATCTTGTTCGCCGACCAAGTTCTGCGCCGGAATTCGCACATCAGTAAAAAAGACTTCGTTGAAAGTGCTCGCACCCGTCATCTCTTTAATGGGACGAATTTCAATCCCAGGTAAATCCATCGGACAAATGAAATACGAAACACCTTTATGTTTTGGCGCGTCTGGATTGGTGCGCGCGATCAAGATTCCGTATTTGGCATGCTGGGCACCACTTGTCCAAATCTTTTGTCCATTGACGATGTACTCATCGCCATCACGCACTGCACGCGTACCAAGGTTCGCCAAGTCGCTTCCACTGTTTGGTTCACTAAATAATTGACACCAAAAATCTTCACCAGACAACAGGCGCAAGATGTACTTCTGCTTTTGCTCTTCGGTGCCAGCAAACATGATTGTTGGACCGGCCCAACCAATGCCGATGGGGTTGGCTGGACGACGAATCCCGGCTTTGGCTAATTCGTCATCAATGATGATTTGGTGAATTGGATCGGCCGCTAAACCGAAAGGGGCAGGCCAATGTGGTGCGACATAGCCCGCTTCAGCCAAAACTCGACCCGTTGGATTTGGGTGGGCGGCAATCCATTCTCGAACGACGATTCGGCGAGGATCATCTGCGGCAGGTAACTGAAAGTCCATATCACGACCTTATTCATGTCAATCTGGCTCCGACGAACACGATGACCGAACCGCAGAGCGTTTACGATGGCTCACTGTGTCAACAACCGCACCAACATCCAATAAAGCCTGGAATTTTGCCGATGCTTGGGAGTCTGTCGCTCGGCAACTTCCAGATGCACTCGCCCAGCACTTCAACGATGACGTCTACACCTGGACCGATTTCAATCAACGGGCTAACGGAATCGCGCAAAGTTTTCTGAATGCCGGCGGTCAGCAACAAGACAAAGTTGCGCAGTACATGTACAACTGTCCGCAGTACCTCGAAAGTTTGTTTGCCACTTTCAAAGCCGGGCTTGCACCCGTCAATACCAACTATCGCTACACCGCCGATGAGCTGGTGTATATCTGGGACAACGCCGACGTCGTTGCAGTTGTCTTTCACGGGATCTTTGCTGAAACGATCGAGCAACTTCGCCATCGCGTACCACGAATTGTTTTGTGGCTGTGGGTCGATGATCACAGTGGTGCATGTCCTTCATGGGCCACCGATTACGAGACAGCTGCACGTTCAGGTACAACGACAAATGTTTCTGGACCATGGGGACGAACGGGTGATGACCTCTTGCTGCTATACACCGGCGGAACGACCGGCATGCCCAAAGGTGTCATGTGGCGCCAAGAAGATCTCTTTCTCACTCTCGACAGCACCAACAAGAAGCGCCTTCCTCCTGTTCCTGAAGGAGATCCGATTGGCGATCGTTCAACAAAACCTGGACCGCGCAATTTGCCCGCAGCACCATTGATGCACGGAACTGGTTTGTTTAATGCGATGAGCAACTTGATGGTTGCGGGATGCATCATCACCATGCCTGGGCGAAAGTTTGAGCCAACTGAACTTCTTGACACCATTGAGAAATACCAAATCAATTCGATGTCGATCGTTGGTGACGCTTTTGCCAAACCAATCCTGCGCGCCCTCGACGCCGAACCAAGTCGATGGGATATCTCTTCGTTGCGCGTCATCGTTTCAAGCGGTGTGATGTTTGCCGCCGAAACAAAAGCCGGCCTATTGCGCCACAGCGAACGACTCATCATGGTTGATGCACTCGGTTCGTCTGAAGCAATCGGCATGGCCCAAAACACCACCTCGGCAGCTGGCGATTCAAAAACTGCATCATTTGAATTGGGACCAAATACCAAGATCCTCACCGAAGACGGACGCGAAGTGCAGCCTGGAAGCGACGAGATTGGCCGTGTTGCGCTCAAAGGAAACACCCCAATCGGTTATTACAAAGACCCGGAGAAGTCAGCGAAGACTTTCCAAGTCATTAATGGCGTTCGTTGGTCCATTCCCGGCGACTGGGCGAGTATCGATACCGACGGGACCGTTCGGCTGTTGGGCCGAGGCAGCCAGTGCATCAATACTGGCGGCGAAAAGGTCTACCCCGAAGAAGTTGAAGAAGCCCTTAAATTGCACCCGACAGTTGCCGATGCGGCAGTGGTCGGCGTCCCCGACGAACGCTTCGGACAGGCCATCACCGCCTTAGTCGAGCCATTACCCGGCCAAACAATTGTTGAAGCTGATCTGATTGCCTTCATCAAGGAGCATCACGCCGCGTACAAAGCCCCGAAGCGCGTCATTTCAATCGCCACTGTCGGACGCGCAGGAAACGGCAAACTTGATTACAAGGCGCTGACTGAGATTGCCCTGAAGTCTCTCGGGTAGCGTCAGACCTGCAGTTTTATAGAAATCCCCCAATCACCCTTTACCTATTTAGGAGTCAAAATGTCAGCACTCGGATACGACGGCAAAGTTGCAATTATCACTGGAGCCGGCGGAGGCCTCGGTCGTCAACACGCATTGATGATGGCCAAGCGCGGCGCACTGATCGTTGTCAACGACCTCGGTGGTTCGGTTGATGGAACAGGCGCAAATGCCTCGGCAGCACAAGTCGTCGTTGACGAGATCAAGGCCGCTGGCGGAGAAGCCGTTGCCGATCACAACTCGGTGGCAACTCCAGAAGGCGGCGCCGCAATCGTGCAGACCGCCATTGACACATACGGTCGCGTTGACATCGTGATTAACAACGCTGGCATCTTGCGCGACAAGGCATTCCACAACATGTCACCCGATCTGTTGAACCCGGTCCTTGATGTTCACTTGAAGGGCGCGTTCTACGTCACTCAGCCCGCATTCGTGCACATGCGCGAACAGGGTTACGGCCGCATCATTTCAACTTCGTCCGCTGCTGGTGTTTTCGGCAACTTCGGGCAGACCAACTACGGTGCCGCCAAAATGGGACTCGTTGGTTTCACGCGTGTGCTCGGAGTCGAAGGCGCTCGCTTCAACATCAAGGCCAACGCCATTGCGCCACTCGCCATGACACGTATGACTGAAGACATCTTGGGAGCTCTCAAAGACAAACTCGATCCCGGCTTGGTTTCACCACTCGTTGCATTCCTGGCCCACGAAGACTGCCCAGTCAGTGGACAACTCTTCTCTGTCGGTGGCGGCCGCGTCGCCCACGTGTTCTTGGGTGAAACCAATGGCTACTACTCGCCAACACTCTCGCCCGAAGATGTCCAGAACAATTGGGACACCATCACCAATCGCGATTCGTTCTCGGTGCCGAACAACCTCGGCGAAGAGACCGCATTGTTCTTGAACTTCTTCAAATAAGACTCACTCATACTTTTGGGAGGTCACGCCGTGATCACAGTGGACGAATTCGCTCAGGAAGCCAAACAATGGTTGGCCGAAAATAAGCATCTTGCTCCTCGTGATTACGGCGCCATCTGCCCTCCCGACATGGTGAATGAGGGCTTGGCGTGGCAGAAGCATCTCTACGCTTCAGGCAAAGCTGGCATTCATTGGCCAGTTGAATTTGGCGGCCAAGGATTGACCGCCGCTCACCAAGCTCAATGGCTATACGAGTGTGCGCTCGTTGGCGTGCCGGGTGTTTTCAACATGGTGGGCTTAGTACTCACTGGTGGTGCAGTACAGAAATTTGGAACACCCGAACAACAAGCAAAACATCTCAATGCTTCGCTGCGCGCCGATCATGTGTGGTGTCAATTATTCAGCGAACCTGGTGCAGGTAGCGACTTAGGTTCACTCAGCACCAAAGCTGAGCGCGATGGTGACCGCTTCATTGTGAACGGTCAAAAAGTTTGGTGCTCCGGAGGTCGCTACAGCAACTGGGGCATCCTGATGGCTCGCACCAATCCAGATGCACCTAAGCATGAAGGAATCAGTTTCTTTTTACTTGACATGAGTTTGCCCGGAATCGAAATTCGTCCGCTCAAACAAATGACTGGCGAAGCTGAATTTGACGAAGTGTTCTTTACCGATGTTGCAATGCCCGCCGATGCGTTACTCGGACCACTTCATGGTGGTTGGGGTGTGGGGATGGCTGTGCTGACTTCTGAACGGGGTCACATCGGAACAAGCGTGATTTCACTCGAACGTCGTCTTGATTCAATTTCTCGTCTTGCCGAAGGGCGCGAGCTGTCACCGACCGAGCGTCAAGAGGTCACCAAGTTGCTATCGAAGGGAATGGCTTACAAAGCCATGGCTCAGCGTCAAGGACCAGTTGCTTCAACCGCAGCATCGCTCATGAAATTGGGCATCACCGAGATGATGTTCGAAACTTCGATATTGCGCTCGAACATTTCGGGAATGGATTCGTTACTCGTTGGACCCGAAGCATTTGGAGTGCTGTCGGCACCGGGCGGCCGTATCGCCGGTGGGACAAGTCAAGTGCAGCGAAACATCATTGGTGAACGCTTACTTGGCCTTCCCCGCGAACCATCGGTCAAAAAACCCGAAAATAACTGATCGTCAGGACAGTGAATCATGAACAACAATTCGACAAAAGACCAGCAACAGGGCAACAACACGAAAGATACGCCTTGGCGACTCATAAGTTTTGCTGTGCTTGTGGCGATTGTTGCGATCTTCGTTCTGCAGAACCGGGACAGATTGCCCGTAAACTTCCTTTTCTTCGAAATCAACAGTCGGCAGTGGGTCAATCTCAGCGTCGCCGTTGCGTTCGGCGTCATTCTTGATCGGTTGTTCATCGGTTGGAGAAAGCGTCGTCGCAACGACGACTGAGCCTCACTATCGAGAAATAGTGAGAACCGCATCGTGAAAGTCGCATCTACTAACGGCGTCAAAGTTGAAATGTATGACATGGGAGGCACCGGCCCCAACATGTTGCTTTCGCACGCCAACGGATTTCATGGTCTGTGTTGGAAGCCCGTCGCCGACAACTTGATTAAGCGATTTCATTGTTACTCATTCGACCATCGTGGTCACGGCGACACGAAAGCTCCCAAAGATTGGAAAGTCGCGTGGGCTGGTTACGGTGCCGATGCGACGGCATGTGCGAAATCAATTAACGAACCAGGTGGCATCATCGGAGTCGGACATTCGATGGGCGGAGCAACCCTTCTCATCGCTGCGATCAAAAACCCTGGCCTGTTTCGCGGATTGTTGTTGTACGAACCAATCGTGAAACCCGATGATGTACGCATGCCCGCTAATCGTCCAAACAACTTGGCCGAAGGTGCTGCCCGTCGCAAGAAGAGCTTCAAATCCTTTGAAGAAGCAATTGAGAATTATTCAAACAAAATGCCCATGACTCACTTCACGCCCGAAGCTCTTGAGGCATATGTGCGTGGTGGATTTAGCCAAGCAGATGACGGCACTATTCATCTCAAATGTGATCCCGCTCTTGAGTCAGAGAATTTCCGCAATCCAGAGATTCCCAATCTCTGGAAGAAGTTGTCCGAACTTGATATTCCGGTCTGGGTATTGAGCGGACATCCCGAGCCTTTCCAGCCCTCAGGATTTGCTGAGGCGATTGCTGATCGCCTCCCCCAAGGTAATCACATCGAATACAGCGACCTTGATCACTTTGGGCCGTTCGTCGACCCAACTCGTGTGGCGCGAATTATCGACACTTTTGCCGACACTCTGGAACCCTGATGTCCGAATCCTCCGATGAGCTAACTCCAGGAACTGGAATTTTTGGCCCATCGGTTGATGCATTTGATGAGCGGGTTGATCAGTTGCTCGAGATCGTGCGCTCGTCAAAGACCGCAGGTCGTGTGTTTCTGGCTGCCAGTCGACTAGGTGATTTCAGTGTGGTGTGGCATCTCATCGCAGTTTCACGCGCCATGACGGGTCGCAAACGCGCTTCGCAGGCTTTGGCAATCGCAGCCTTACTTGGTGCCGAATCGTTGATTGTGAATCAAGGAGTCAAACGACTTTTCAAGCGCGATCGCCCCACGTCGAGTGGCGATGATCGCTTTGAGGTCCGCGCGCCATCGACGAGCAGCTTCCCAAGTGGCCACGCCAGTGCGGCAACTTTCGCCGCAGTTGTGTTGACAACTTTGGATGGAAAGAAGTCTGCTCCTTTGTGGTTCGGAATTGCTGCGATCGTCGGCACTAGTCGAGCATTTGTGCGCATTCATCACGCATCAGATGTCATCGGTGGAGCATGTGTTGGACTCGTACTCGGGCTTGCAGTTCGCCCCATCGTCAAACTGATGAAATAACTCAATTACGGCGCGATTCGTACTTCAATCTTGGCAGTCGAGACTGAGTTGGTTGTCACCAATTGCTTCACAGTGATTGCAACTTTTCCGTTTGACCATGATTTTCCCACTTGGAGGTCGGCATCAAGCACTGTCTGACGCCGCTCAAAGCCATTCATTCCCACTACCTCTATTTGATGGACAACCACACGATCGTGGAGCAAATGCCGATTATCCCCCGTCGCCCCGATGACTTCAACGGAGATAACTGTTGAGTTATTTAGTGGCACAAGTACTAAACGCAAACCGTCAACCACTAGTCCGGTATTTGTTGCCACGAGTTCGAACGACTTTGTTCCGCTGTCAACAAGCGCAACGTTTCCGTCATCAAGCCAACCTGCCAGATACATATTGATCCCCAAAGACCCAGGCGCATTGCGCTCATCTGAATTGATATCGCGAGGTGCCGCACTATTGCTCATGACATCAACTGCGCTGTCGTAGACGCCGTTACCAAAGTTGTCAACTGAAGTACTGCTGTGTGGCCAGTCGAGAGCGTGACCCATCTCGTGCTCAATCAAATCAAGAGGTGGGTGACCGTTCCAATATGGCATGAAGTCTGATGCACCTACATAGACGGCACGGCGAGTGAGACGAGCCGAACAATTTTCCACGCAGGGTGAGCCCGGGCGCCCCCATCCACCCACAGCCGTCTCGGTATGTTGCGCATTAGCAATCACCAAGACTCCGCGAGTTGAATCTAAAGATTGATCCAAAGCTCGATCGACACACACATCAGATTTTTCATCAGCACTGATAGATACTCCGTTGACGGCGGTGAACTTCGGCAAATAGCGCCCATTCGACCAACGGCTGAAGTAGTCGACGACCGGATCTAATTCGTGCACGATGTCAGCGCTTGAAAGCTTGAGCCGTTCATTGCCTGGTTCAAAAATTGGGTCAGTCGTGTCTCGCGGAATCTGACAAATCACCACTTCCCATGAGTCTGAACCAAGTGCAATGTCACCAAACTGTGACTCGGTCTGAAGCATGGCATTCATGGCTTCGGAATCAAAGTTGCCTGTGACCTGCTGTTCATGACCGCAACTGGCGAGCGTTGCGGCGACGAGCGCGCCCGCAAACATTGATCTAAATAGTTTCATCGCCCAAGAACCGTAGCCTGACTGTTATGGCTACGGAGATCCGCTTCGACCACAAAATGTCCGATACAGAAGGACTCATGTGGCGACTTGATAAAGACCCGTATCTCAGTTCAACCTTTTCAAATCTTTCGCTTCTTGATCGTGCTCCAGACTTTGATCGCTTACGTCGCCGTATGGATCGCGCTTCGATCGCTATTCCGCGCTTGCGACAAAAGGTGCAATCAACTCCCGCAAATTTGACTCCTCCGTTATGGGTCGAAGATCCTGACTTCAATATTGACTATCACGTTCGCCGCATTGCCGTACCTGCTCCAGGAACAATGCGTCAGGCACTAGACATCGCCACTCTGATCACCGCCGATCCATTTGACCGCACGCGACCGCTTTGGCAATTCGTGGTGATTGAAGGTTTAGAAAATGGACAGGCGTTGTTGGTAGAAAAACTTCATCACACCATCGCTGATGGCGAGGGAAGCGTGCAACTGTCGTTGCAGTTTTTTGATTTTGAACGTGATGCTGCCGATCCACTTCCACTAGACGCCTCAAGCATCGGCAACGTCTCAGCACAAACCAACATGTTGAACCTTGATCTTTGGCGCGACCTGTTATCTGGCCCATTGAAAATGCCATTGGCGGTCGTCAGACAAATTCGCGATCTCCTCGCCGACCCAACTCAAATTCCAACTAATGGTTCAGCCACGATCGAAACTTTGCGCGGACTTCTTGGACAGATGACCGATGTCGATCCTGCTAAGTCTCCGCTGTGGACTTCGCGCACTCTCAAACGACATAGCGAAGTCCTCGAAATACCATTTTTAGAAACTCGCGAGGTGGCCCGATCGATGGGCGGCACATTAAACACAATTCTTCTCACTGCGGCGAGCGATGCATCTGGCCGCTATCACCGTGAGCTCGGTTCACCCATTGATCATTTGCGGGCATCAATGGCAATCAGTACCCGCAAAGAATCTGGTGATGGTTCACAAACCAATGCCTTTTCGTTGGCCCGCCTACTCGTGCCGACCGGCGAAATGAAACCCAAAGATCGTTTTGAACTCGTTCACCAAGCAACGATCGACGCCAACGGCAATTCTGCCTCTCAAGCCTTGAACGCAATTTCTGCTCTCTCGGCTTCGTTGCCCACCGGAATCTTGACCCGCATCGCTCGTCTGCAATCGCAGACTGTTGATTTTGCAACCTCAAACGTCAAGGGAACACCTTTGCCAGTCTTTGTGGCAGGAGCGGAAATCATCAACAACTTCCCGCTCGGTCCGATCGGTGGAGTTGCCTTTAATTTGACGCTCCTCTCGCATGTTGGCCATCTTGATATGGGCCTTCATATGGATTCAGGAGCAATTGAGAATCCGCAACTTCTCCATCAGCATCTCAAGGAATCGTTAGCTGAATTACTGCAGATCAAAGTGAAGAAATCGTCATCACCAAAGAAGATGAAAAAGAACTAAATTGAGGCGAATCAGCCACGCATTGCGGTGGTCAACAAGTTGCGAACATCGAGCAACATGTCGCTGACTTCACCTGTCGATACCAATTCGCGCTTCACCAAATCGGACAATGCTGAATCGATGATTGAGAGAGCTTCGTTAATGACGTCGGCGGAAACGACTTTGATGTCACTGATTTCAAGTTCGGTCATCACGTCTGCTACCTGCGTATCGGTCATTGAATGCTCCTCTGGTCACGGATTTTCAGAAAATCGTTCGGCTTGAACAACTTGCTACTGAGAAAGTAACGCATAGAACAAGCTGTTTTGTGCATCGTATCTCAGTCTTTTTTCTGGACATGGTCAGCCAAGGCGTCGTCGGGCACAGCACCCAGCCCCTACGATCTGAATATGGAATTTCATGGAGCCGGAACAGTCGTCACAGGTGCATCTGGTGGCATCGGAGAGGCCCTCGCACGGCGTTTCCACCATCTTGGGGCCTTTGTCGTTGTCTCTGATGTCGTAGAGGCTGGAATTACTGCGTTGGCCGCTGAACTCAATGCCAAACGGCCGAATTCAGCATTGGCTGTCACCGCCGACGTTTCTAGCGAAATCGGCAATCAGCAACTAGTGGCAACTGCCCGACAATTCTTATCGCGAGATGGCAGAAACGGAATTGACCTATTTTTCGCTAACGCTGGCGTGGGCAACGGAACCCTGATTGAAACAACTTCAGAGTCTGATTGGAATTTGGCGTTTAATGTCAATGTTCACGCACACCGCTGGGCCGCAAAATATTTGATTGAAGATTGGCTCACCGCTGGACGTGGATATTTCTGTTCAACTGCGTCAGCAGCTGGGCTGCTCAGCCAAATCGGTTCGATGCCCTATTCAATGACGAAAAGCGCAGCTGTCGCCTTCGCTGAATCATTGGCGATTACCTATGGAGATCGCGGTATTCGTGTCAGTTGTCTATGTCCACAAGGTGTCAACACCAACATGTTGCGTCAAGGCGATACACCAGGTGCCGGTATCGCAAGTGATGTTGTTCGTTCAGCAGGCGATGTCCTCGAACCTGATGAAGTTGCAATTGTTGTGTCTGACGCAATTGAGCAAGAAAAGTTCCTGATTCTTCCTCACCCGCAAGTTGCCGAATTCGAACAGCGCAAGGCCGCTGATCGCGATCGTTGGCTGTCAGGCATGCGCAAACTTCAAGCTCGGGTTTACGGAAAAGGTTAAGAATGCCACCTAAGGCCACTGCCCCACGCTCGGCTTCGGCCAAGGCGGCCGCCGAAAAGTCGTCGGTCGATCAAGCCGCGATCTTGCACAGCATCGGACTCACCGCAGGCGAAGAGGTGCGATTTCGCCGAGCCGATCGGGGTCGCTGGCAAACCGGACGGATCGCTTACGTCGAGCGTGATGGAAGCATTACCGTGCACGATGCCCATGGTGCGGCACGGTCGTTGCGGCCTGAACACCTCGAGGTCAAAAGACCCGGCAAAAGCAAGAAACTCACGTGGCAGGCGGTGACCGATGTGGCGGTCACCTGGGAGCAATTAACTCTGTTCTAAACGGCTACGGTGGTCTCATGGGCGTACGACTTGATCCTTCCGACGAATACATGCACGAACTCGGTCCCGAATCGAACTTCAACGAAAGCATGTACATCAACTGTTTTGATCCCGTCAACAAAGTTGGCGGCTGGTTCCGCATGGGCAACCGTGCTAACGAAGGCATCGCCGAAATGACGGTATGCATTTATCTGCCCGATGGCTCGGTTGCTTTCATGTTCAAGCGACCGGCCATTGAAAATAACAATCAGCTTGATGCCGGTGGTCTTACGTGGACCATGGTGAAGCCGTTTGAAGAACTCAAAATTGATTTCGCGGGCAAGGTTGTCGTTCTCGCCGAACCCGAGCAGATGGTTGATCCAAAGACCGCATTCAAGAACAACCCATATTCAGAATGCGAAGCGCACATCACCTTCACGGGACAAGGACGCTCGAGCATGTTTGGCGGCGAACCCGACACACCCCACGAAGCTCCAGGTGAAGAGTTCGCAAAGGGTCACTACGAGCAGTTGATCAAAGCCCACGGAACGATTCGTGTCGGTGATCAAGAATGGGAAATCAATGGTTTCGGTTTGCGTGACCACTCATGGGGCCCGCGCTATTGGCAAGCCCCTTGGTACTACCGCTGGCTCACTGCCAACTTTGATGAGAACCTCGGCTTCATGTTGTCGCGAGTGGCCAAAAAAGAAGGACCCGGAACCCGCGGCGGATTCGTGTGGGAAAACGGTCAGATGCATTACTGTGATCACGCCGAAATCTCCACTGTCTTCCAAGGTGAAGACACATATCACGACAAGATTGAGGCGGTGCTCAAGTCCAGCCGCAGCGATCGCGAATGGCGTTTCACGGGTGATGTGATGAGTTTGATCCCATTGCGTAACCGTCGTCAGACTCCCGATGGCGAATGGTTGACCACTCGCATCAGTGAAGGAATGACCCAGTGGACAATGGTCAGTGACGAGCACAAGGGCAAGGTCGGCTACGGCTTGTCGGAGTATTTGGACCAGATCATCGACAACACTCCGGTCGGTACCGCCGAATAAATTTATTGAGCCAGGGCGGCGAGCAGTTCTCGCAATTCGCTTTCAGCTATACCAACTGCTTCGCCGTACAACTTCACCTTAGGTTCGGTTCCACTTGGCCGAATTTGCAAGCGCACTCCCCGTCCGCCCACTTCGTCAAGCCAGACGCGCAACAAATTCGCTTCGGGAAAGTCTTCAATCCCTGCAACGAGCCGACCACTAATCACCTGCGGAGGATTGGCCCGCAATTGTTGTACAACTGCAGCGCCTTCACTCGGGCTCATCTTGATGCTCAATTCGGCGGTCACATGTTGTCCATACTCAGATGCGATCTGATCTAATCGATCTTGCAAGGTCAAGCCATCTCGTGTCGCTAACGAAGCAATTTCAGTCATCAACAGCGCCGCAGAAATTCCGTCTTTATCTAGCGGGCGGTTGGCAACTAAATATCCGAGTGCTTGCTCATAGGCGAAAACTAATCGCTTATCAGATCGACGCATGGCTGCATCTGCAATCCATTTAAAGCCGGTAAATGTTTCCTCAAAAGCAACACCGTTCTTTTGGGCCATTTTCCCAAGCAACGATGACGACACCAACGTCGTCACAACGAGGCGATCATCACCTTCCGTATGGCGCAAAATATGATCACCGAGCAACCAACCGATTTCGTCTCCGCGTAAGAGTCGCCATTCAAAAGACGGATCACCACTGGTTGGAATCGCAACTCCTAAACGATCAGCATCAGGATCGTTCGCAAGTGCAATCGCTGCACCACTCTGTCGTGCAAGATCAATGACCAAATCCATCGCTCCAGGTTCTTCGGGATTCGGAAACGAAACCGTCGGAAATGTGCCATCGGGTTCTTGTTGGGCCGCAACGACAACTGGTGGATCAAATCCGGCAGACGCGAAAGCTTTGATCGCGGTATCTCCGCCCACACCATGCATTGCTGTGTAGGCCACCTTGATACTCGGTAGATCTGGACATAAACGCACCGACGGCAACCAATTGAGGTATTCATCAATACAGGCATCGCCACAAACTTGAATCAATGGTGAATCTTCGGGCGCAAGTTCAACTTCAGTTGCATCAAAACTTTCAATTGCATCCGAAATGAGCGTGTCATGCGGCGGAACGATTTGTGCACCCGAACCCAAATAAACCTTGTAGCCGTTGTCTTGCGGTGGATTGTGACTAGCAGTCACCATCACCCCAGCTGCGACACCGAGTTGAGTGATATTCCATGCCAACACTGGAGTGGGAAGCAAACGCGGGAGCAGCAGCGCTTTCATCCCGCGAGCTGCTGCGACTCGCGCAGTATCAAGAGCGAATACATCACTCTTTCGACGCGCATCAAAACCAATCAAAATTCCAGCATCGGCTGATCCTTCAACGGTGCGCAACAAGTAATCAACTAGTCCGGCAGCAGCTTGCCGAACTACGAGGCGATTCATTCGATTCGGACCTGCTCCAACCTCAGCACGTAGCCCCGCGGTCCCAAATATCAATCGACCGCTAAATCGGTCTTCGAGTTCTTTAATTGAACCGTCAATAAGTGCTTGCAATTCATGACGCATATCTTCGTCAGGTTCGGCAAGCAGCCAC
This sequence comes from Actinomycetota bacterium, assembly GCA_947454105.1. Classification (GTDB taxonomy): domain Bacteria; phylum Actinomycetota; class Acidimicrobiia; order Acidimicrobiales; family Ilumatobacteraceae; genus Casp-actino8. The sequence goes on from CANGIP010000007.1 coordinate 45,553, forward strand.
TTCTCTGCGATGTCACGACTTGAGCCACGACTCATGATGCGTCCTTAGAACTTTGGTAACAGAGTATGCAATTCAACAAGCGGCCGTGGACCGACATGTGAAATCACTTCACCAGCGGCGATTGAACCAAGAATTCCGCATTCCTTCAACGTGTACCCGTTGGTATATCCGAACAAGAATCCAGATGCATATAAATCGCCGGCACCGGTTGTGTCCAGAACATGCGGCACGTCTTCGGCCGGCACATCGATGATCTCTTCGCGCGTGATTATTGAAGCCCCACGAGGACCACGTGTAATGACGGCCAACGAACTGTCGCGACGAATTGCTGCAACTGCCGCCTCAAAAGTGTCCAGTTGATAGAGCGACAAAAGCTCGTCTTCATTACCGAACAAGATGTCCACTTCGTCAGCGACGAGCGCGCGGAAATCGTCTCGGTGACGATCAACACAAAAACTGTCCGACAGACTTAATGAAACTTCACGGCCAGCTTCGTGCGCAGCCCGAGCAGCCTTACGAAACGCAGCCTTCGCATCGTCACGATCAAAGAGGTAGCCCTCCATATAGAGGACTTTCCCCGACGACACGACAGAAACGTCAACGTCATTGGGCTCCATAAATGATGAAACTCCCAAGAAGGTATTCATTGTTCGTTGTGCATCTGGCGTGACAACGATGATGCAACGACCAGTCGGGATTCCGTCGAGGTGATGTCCTGGACTGAAATGCACTCCAACTGCCAACAAGTCATGACCAAAAACTTCACCCAGATCGTCGTGACTCACTTTGCCGATATACGCGGCTTTGCCACCAAAACTGGCAACTCCACAAACGGTATTTGCGGCCGAACCACCACTCATTTCAACCGCTGTACCAAGCGCCTTATAGAGATGAAGTGCTCGATCGGTATCAACGAGAGTCATCGAACCCTTGACGAGAGATTGTTGCGAGATGAAGTCATCGTCGGCATGAGCGATGACATCAACAAGTGCGTTGCCAATTCCTACAACGTCGTAAATCGGTTCAGAGATTGGCTGCGTAGACACGAGCCTTAACGCTAGTCCCTCACGACCAACTGAACAGGTTTCCCATAGGTCAAACTAGATGGCGGACATGGCACCTTTCACGGCTTCCACAGTACGCTCGGAGCGTGACTTCTCCGCAGATTGATTCGCCCACCGACCGCAGCCAACTTGACCCGTTCCGTCTTCCCCGACACATCGTTCCAAGCCGTTACGACCTGACGCTCGAACCCCATCTCAATGAATCCACCTTTGACGGTCAAGCCCTCATCACAGTTCAAGCATTAGCCGCAACCCGACTAATTGTCTTGAACTCAATCGAACTTGATATCAAGTCGGTTTTTGTTGACGGTCAGCCCGCTCCATTCAGCCTTGATGTCGAGACCGAGAGACTTTTCATTGGACTCATTGAAGAACTACAGCCCGGAGTCGCAATGATTGACATCGTCTTCACTGGCATCCTCAATGACAAACTTCGAGGCTTTTATCGCAGCACATACGTCGACGAAAATGGCGAAAAACAAGTCGTGGCAACGACTCAAATGCAATCAACTGATTGTCGCCGTGCTTTTCCGTGCTTTGACGAACCCGATTTCAAAGCGGTTTTTGCGACAACCCTGATCGCGTCACCCGACCACTTAGCGATTAGTAACGGCCCCGAAATCTCACGCTCCGTCATCACTCGTGAACAAGGCAACAAAGTCGCCGTCAGATTTGCCGACACCATGCCCATGAGCACCTACCTCGTAGCTTTTGTGGTCGGAAAACTAGAAGCAACAGAGCCAGTCGATGTCGATGGAGTCCCACTTCGCATCGTGCATACTCCTGGCAAGGGACACCTCGCCGAGTTTGGTTTAGATGTTGGAGCAAAAAGCCTGCGTTGGTTTGTCAACTACTACGGGATCCCCTACCCCGATGCCAAAATTGACATGGTCGCATTACCCGACTTCGCAGCTGGGGCGATGGAAAATGTGGGTTGCATCACCTACCGAGAGAGCCTTCTACTCGTCGATCCAGCAACCAGCACACAAGCTGATCAACAAAATGTCGCTGATGTCGTCAGTCACGAACTCGCCCATATGTGGTTTGGTGACCTTGTGACCATGAAATGGTGGAATGGAATTTGGCTCAACGAAGCATTCGCAACCTTTATGGAGGTTGCCGCAGTTGAATCATTCCGAACCGAATGGCAACGCTGGACAAGTTTCTCACTTGAGCGATCTGCCGCATTTGAAGTTGACTCACTCGTCAATACCCGATCGGTTGAATTTGCAGTGCGCTCACCTCAAGATTGTGAAGGCATGTTTGATGTCCTCACCTATCAAAAAGGTGGCTCGCTCTTACGCATGCTCGAGCAGTATCTCGGTGCTGATCGTTTTCGTGACGGTATACGCCTGTACTTGAACACCCATTCATATGGCAATACCGAAACATCAGATCTGTGGGATGCAATTGAAACTGCAGTGTCAGCCGATGGCGGCGAGCCAGTGCGTGAATTAATGGATTCATGGATTTGGCAACCTGGCTACCCGCTCATTCTCGCGAGCTTGAATGCATCTAAAACAAAACTGGTTCTTCAACAACAGAGATTTTCATTCACTCCTGAGTCTCTTGATGATCCGCAAAACTGGCTCGTGCCCATTCATATTCGGATCAACGGCATTGAGACCAAGTACTTGTTGTCAGATCAAGCATTAGAAATTTCAATCTCTAACGACAATGCCACAATCGTTGTGAATGCTGGCGGTTACGGCTACTACCGCGTTGCCTATTCGTCTGAACTGTTGTCTCGCTTGCAGGGCCGTGAACTTGCCCAATTGGCCATTATTGAGCGTTACAGCTTGGTTGACGACGCATGGAATGCAGTCGTTGCTGGGCGGCTTCGAGCAATTGATTACATAGATTTCGTGAGCGGATTTATTGATGAGCGTGATCTTGCGGTTTGGCAAGCCATCGCAATCGGACTACGGGGTTGCGGTCGCCTACTGGACGAGGCCAATTATCCGAAACTTCAGCAACGTATTCTCACACTCGTTGCCCCTGTCGTTACTGAGCTCGGCTGGCATGCACAAGCCGGCGAAGATGACCTGCGAGCCAAACTTCGTGGACTCCTCGTAACACTTCTGGCAGTGAACGGTCACGATCTAGCGGCTCAAGAAAAATGCCGAGAGCTTCTTGCTCAGCATGACGAACAATCCAATTCGGTTCACCCCGAACTAGTGGCTGCCGCAACAACGGTGGTCGCCTCAACTGGCGGAACCAAAGAATACGACTACTTCCTTGAGAAATTCCGCACGACCGACAACCCTCAAGATCAACTGCGCTATCTCTATGCACTCACCGATTTTGATGATGCAGAACTTGTACTACGCACCTGTGCCTTTTCAGTTGCTGGTGAAGTAAAGAGCCAGAATGCGCCATTTGTTTTGGCTCGCTGCGTTGCACTACGAAATAACGGCATTCTCGCTTGGAAATTCATACGTCAAAATTGGGATATGGCCCAACAGAAATTTCCCACAAACACCATTATTCGCATGATCGATCCTGTGAAGTTTCTCAATACACCCGAATTAGAAACCGAAGTTCAGTCGTTTTTTTCTGAGCATGACATTCCACAAGCGGCAAAAACCTTGCAGCAAGTACTTGAGCGTCAACGTGTCAATACTGCCTTGCGCTCACGCGAGGAAAACCGCCTTAACGCTGCACTGTGACGAGAGTGCCATCTGGGCGAACGCCCATCGCGGCATAACCCTCAAATCGGTGCACCCAAGTCAGCCCTTCTTCACCAATGACAAAGGCAGTTGTCGCAAAGGCATCAGCCCACGTCAAGCTCGGTCCTGTCACCGTTATCGATGACCAATACTCGTTGCTCACTCCGCTGCGCTGGTCAATGATGTGTCGCCCGCGTTCGGCAGTGCCCGATGTCGCGACCGCACCACGCTTCATTGAAAGTGCTGCGACCACTTCGCCGGGATGCAATGGATTGGCAATACCGACTTTCCATCCTTCCTGCAGATGACTATTTGGCGGAGGATCTCCCATCTGTATATCTCCGCCGAGCGACACATACCAATATTTCAATCCCGCTGCATCAAAATGACGCGAAGCCCGCTCAACGGCCCAGCCCTTGACAAACCCGGCGGGGTCAAGGCTTCCGTCATTGCGCCGCGTCGAAAATGCACCATCGCTCGCGCCCTCAAGAAAGAAACACGCATCAAGGACATCAATAACTTCACGTGATGCTTCAAGCAAGTGCAATTCTTTCCTATTTATGCGACTTATTTCGCTGCTCACACGAAAAGTTGAAAACATCGCTTCATATTTTTCAAGTTCCGCAAAAACTTCGGCAATCACCACGTCAATGAGTTCAATAGGAGCGCCATCGTGAACATGAACACTCGCAACCGATCCCATGATCGGTGCAGTGCGACGAACTGGCTGCACAACTGATGTGTTCACCCTTTCACCCCATCAATGATCGCTTGCAAGGATTGTTTATATGCCTTGCTGGTGTACGTGGCGCCCGAAATCGAATTGAATTTGGCATTACCTGTGTGCACAGCCCACTGATCAAGAAGTGGGATCGCCTGATTGTTAATCGAGACAGACCTTCGATCGGCCGTTGGCCATTGAATTCCCTGCGATGCGCAAACGAGCCCAGTACCGTCAACCGAAGCCTGAACTTGCACTGGACCAAATCGCATATTGATCACTGGACCAACAATTGTTGAACTGCATGCAGCAGGAGCTGGAGGAACCGTTGTCGCAAGTACAGGAGCGGGCGTTGCTGTCACCGGTGTTGGAGTAACTGGTGACGTTGTTACTGGTGCTGGCGTCGTGACTGGTGGAGTAGTACCGACAATCGTTGTTGTGTCTCCTGCGGTCGCTCCAGTGCTTGTTCCGATGGGGGGCGCAGCACCAAGATCGATGCCAGTACTTGGGCGATCAAGAGCCGCTAACAAAATTCCGCTAGCCCCCACCAATGTGAGCGCCGGAAACACTCGTCGGGAAAAGGTTTCTTTCTTCATCAGTTACCACCAAACATGTTCAGAGTGAATACGAGCAACGGGAACCCCCGCCGCTTTCAGACCTGTGCGTGCTGCATGGAGCAAACGATCTGGCCCACACAGCACGACCGCTCGTTGCGCGACATCAGGGATCGCAGCGGTCAGCACTTTGGCCGAGAACGGATCTTTGACAGCCAACTTTGCCGTCGGCCCAGTCAGAGTGAGAATCTTGCCACCAAGTCTTTCAACCGCCATCTTGAGCTCTTCAAAATGGACAAGATCCTTTTCGCTGTGCGCGCGATACAAAACTATTGGTTCGTGATCGGGAACGAGTCGTTGCACCATTGCCAGAACCGGAGCAACACCGACGCCACCAACCACGAAAAGTGCCTTTGAACCTGCAAGAACATCAGGTGTCACAACACCGAATGGACCCTCAACGATGACCTTGGTTCCTTTCACCAATTGCGTGATTGAATGTGTCGCTTCGCCACGATCTTTAATCGTGAAACGAACACGATCTTTCGTTGGTGCAGCTGACATCGAGAAAGGATGCGATTGCCACCACAACCCTTTCTTGAGCGGTCGGACGAAACAAAACTGACCAGCATCTCCTTCACGATGTTGGAGCGACTTGCCCGATACTTCAATAGCAACTGTCTTGTGGCCAACGTTTTCAATGGAGGTGATGCGTAACGGGCGGACAACCGCCCTGATCGTGCGACCCCAACGTGAGAACACCATCAAACAAAGTACAACCACATGAAGCCCTACCCAGAACCAGCGAGCCACATTGTCGCCAGCCAAATCGGAACCAAGGACAATTTCATGACCAAAAGAAACCGCCATACCGATATATGCCAACATGTGAATGAAGTACCAGGTCTCGTACGAGAACTTTTGCCGAATGGATTTCAGCGATGAAATTGTGACAACCCCGATTAATAGAGCTCCAATAAAAGCCAATGCCATGTACGACGTACGTCCAGTGAGATCGATCATCGCATTGATCCAACCCGAAGACGATGCCCAAGCGATTGTTCCCGCGGCGACATGCACACCAAGCAACAGCCCCATGGAATCACCAAGGATTCGGTGCCACACGAACATCCGGTCAAGACCAAATCGACGCTCAAGCGACAAAGGTCGACCGACTAAAACCAAAGCCAACAATGCGACAGCTGACGTCAGCAAACCTGACAACGAAGTCATTGAGGTCCACGCTTGGCTCCAACCATTCGTCAACTTGGCCACTCCACCGTGAACAAACCACATACCAACGATGCACACGGTGTAGGCAACGAGAACTGCAGCTATGTCGGTATCGGTCAAACGACTTGGCGTAAGAGGCTTCATCGCACTCAAGGGCGGAGGAGGAATTATACGAGCAGGAGCCACAGGGTGAACTTTCTTTGCTTTGCTGTTTACTAGACCCGGATCAATCGTCATCGCCATTGTCGCCTCCCTCATGATCGCCGTCGTGTTCGTGATGATCACGCATGGACTTCATCCTCCCCTGCCAGAGCAAGAAGTACTGCAACAAAACGCAAGAAGACTGTAAGAAACGCCTTCTTACACCGTTCTTGCAGGACTGCCGTAAGGTGAACACGTGGCTACACCAGACAATACCCAGCACGCACGGATCTTGATCGCCGAAGATGACCAAGGAGTACGAACATCACTGACCAGAGCCCTGACTTTTCAGAACTACGGTGTCACCGCGGTGAATGATGGGGCCCAAGCGCTCGAAGCAATTGATGCACAACTCCCCGACTTAGTCATTCTTGACGTTTCCATGCCTCACGTTGATGGCCTGACAGCTTGCCGAATGATTCGCGAGAAATATCGATCGCTACCAATTCTGATGTTGACCGCAAGACACGAAGTTTCTGATCGCGTCGCTGGACTCGATGCTGGCGCTGATGACTACGTAGTGAAACCATTTGCGCTTGAAGAACTTTCCGCTCGCGTCCGCTCAATGTTGCGACGCACGAACGTCACCGAAGAAACACAAAATCTCGTTGTTGCCGATTTGGTTCTTGATCTTCGATCACGTACTGCACATCGTGGGAAGCGTGAATTAGTTTTGACGAAAACAGAATTCGATCTTCTAGAACTACTGATGCAGAACGTTGGCATCGTGCTCGAAAGAGACACGCTGTACGACCGCATTTGGGGATTCAATTTTGAAACTGGTTCACGTTCTCTGGACGTGTACATCGGTTACTTGCGTCGCAAAACCGAAGAAGGTGGAGAGCCGCGAGTTCTTCACACCATTCGGGGGGTTGGCTACATCGTCCGACCGCCGAGTGAATCTGATTGGGAGGTAAAAGAATGAATCTGCGCTGGAAAATTGGCGGTGGAATGGCCATCATTGCCGCGCTTGTTTCTGTTGCTGGTTCGCTCGCCGCATACACCTCAACTGATGCTGAGTTAACGCAGAATGTCGACAACAGCCTCATGAGTTCCGCCGCTCGAGTTCTGAATATTCCCGCCGACCGCGTCAAAGATGTAGACGATAACAACGGCACCCAGGTTGAAGGACCCGAAAGACCAATTCGCCAAAGTGATTTATGCCCACTTGCGTTGCTACAACCTGTTGACGCGGCTCAATTGATTTACCCGGACGGTTCGGTTGAATCTTGCTTCACTGATTCGCCCCTTCTTCCCTCAGATGCCAATGATCTCGCAATTGCAACCAGTGGCGATGGCGACCTCGACAACGTTCACCTTCACACAGTGAGCGTCGACGGCACCGATTACAGGGTGATCACAGTTGCCTGGTACAACAACGGCGCACTTCAGTCGGCCCGTAATTTACACGTCGTTGATGACGTATTGGGCGGTATGAGAATCCGACTGTTACTTGCTGGCATTTTTGCCACGCTTGGCGCTTGGGTTCTCGGCTGGCTGATCGCCGGCCGCATCGCTAAACCAATTCACAAGCTCAGCGCAGTTGCATCAGAGGTAGCGACGAGCCGTGATCTTTCAATCGCTGTTCCTGTTCACGGAACTGGCGAAGTTTCGGAACTCGGTCGCAGTTTCTCTTCAATGATGAATGCGCTGTCGACATCGCTCGAACAGCAACAACGCCTTGTTAGCGATGCGAGCCATGAGTTGCGCACTCCCCTCACTGCACTGCGCACCAATATTGAATCCCTTGAATTATTTGATGCAATTCCCGAAGCCGAACGACGGGAAATGATTCGCGATATTCGTCTTGAAGTTGAAGAGCTCTCGACACTCACGGCAGAGCTTGTTGACCTCGCAACCGATCAGGTGCAAAGTGCCGAACAAATTGGCACTGTTGATTTGCTTGCTCTCACGAGGGACGTCGCTCAACGAGCTCGTCGACGAAGTGGACGGACTATTGACGTTTCAGACGGCGGCGGGAACTCGGTTGATGGATTCAGCAATCAGCTTTTGCGAGCAATTTCGAATCTGGTTGACAATGCCATCAAGTACAGCCCAGCCGGCTCTTCCATTGAAATTTCTGTCGATGGAGGTTCAGTGAGAGTACGCGACCACGGACCCGGCATCAGTGACAAAGACTTGCCTCACATCTTTGAACGCTTCTACCGATCAATTGATGCACGAACTGCGCCGGGATCTGGCCTTGGTCTCGCCATCGTGGCCGATGCCGTAACTCGCCATAAGGGCACAGTCTTTGCTGAAAACGCCCCAGATGGCGGCGCCATAGTTGGGTTCGATCTTCCCGAACCCTGAGGGGTAATAGGAGCGTTTCTCCATTGACCTGTCTCGCCGACTACGGTCAATAATGAGATTGAGCGGCGACACCGCTTTCGTGAAGGAGTTACGCCATGGCCGAAGCTTGGATTATTGACGGAGTACGCAGCCCTCGTGGACGCGGCAAATCAACTGGATCGTTACACCACATCCATCCCCAAGAACTACTGGCGCAAGTTTTGAACGCTTTACAGAAGCGCGTCGGCTTCGACACTTCTGATGTCGATGACGTCATCGTTGGTAACGGCAACAGCGTCGGCGATCATGGTGCGTGCATTGGTCGTATGGCCGTGCTGGCTGCCGGCTGGCCAGTCACTGCACCTGGCGTCACCATCAACCGCTTCTGTGGTTCAGGCCAGCAAGCAGTCACCTGGGCAGCTATGGGAGTGCAAGCCGGTCACCAAGATCTCGTGATTGCCGGTGGCGTTGAATCAATGTCACGTTGGCCAGCTCCAGATGGTGCACCCGACTTCACGTCAGGTAACGCCGCATTGCGCGAAATGTTCCCCATGGTTCCGCAAGGAATTTCGGCCGACCTCATTGCCACCATCGGCGGGTTCACTCGTGAAGATGTTGACGCGTTCGCGTTGGTCAGCCAGCAGCGCGCCGCCATCGCACAAGCCGAAGGTCGATTTGATCGCAGTGTTGTTCCGATCTTGAATCCCGACGGCACCATTGCTCTTGCGAAGGACGAGCACTTGCGCCCCGACACCACCATAGAATCACTCGCTGGTTTGTCGGCATCGTTTGCTCGTCTGGGCGCTCATCAATTCAAAGAGTTCGATCGCACGTTCGATGAAATGTGCAAGCAGGTGTACCCCGAAATCAACGGCGTCGACCACGTTCACCACGCTGGCAACTCATCAGGTGTTGTCGATGGTGCTGGCGTCATCATGATTGCTAGCCCCGAATACGCAAAGGCTCACGGCCTTAAGCCCCGCGCCCGCATCGTGATGTCTTCAGTTGCCGGCGCAGAACCCGTCATCATGCTCACCGCTCCCGCACCAGCTTCAAAGAAGTGCCTCGATCGCGCTGGCATGACAACCAAGGACATCGACCTGTGGGAGATCAACGAGGCATTTGCTGCCATTCCTTTGCGGGCAATGCGCGAACTCGGAATCACCAACGAAAACGTCAACGTCAACGGTGGAGCCATCGCCCTTGGTCACCCCATTGGTGGAAGCGGACCGATGCTCATGCAGACCGCCCTTGACGAACTTGAGCGTCAAGACAAGCAGACCGCCCTCATCACAATGTGCACCGGCGGCGGCATGGGTACCGCAACCATTATTGAACGTATGTGATGTTGGTTGACCGCGAGTTATTCCCGCGGCAACCCAAGAACTCGTTCACCAACAATGTTGCGTTGAATCTCGGTTGACCCTGCGTAAATCGTGTGGGCCCGACTAAATAAAAATGTATGTTGAAAATCGTGCTCAAGCGAGCCTTCATCGTGCATGATCAAAGCGTCGGCACCGAGCAAATCTGCTTCAAGTTCGCCGAGTCGTTGATGCCACTTTGACCAGAACAACTTGCCAATCGATCCTTCGGGGCCAGGTTGCCCGCCCTTGATGAAACGCGTGACGTTACGCAATCCAGACCAACGCATAATTTCAAGTTCACCATAAGCACGCGCCAAACGTTGACGAATCTCTAAGTCGTCGGCGACTCCTTTTTGCTGAGCAAGGGCCTCCACATTGGCGAACTCTTTGGCGAAACGCAACTGTTGAGCCATGAACGCTGTTCCACGTTCAAAACCCAAAGTTCCCATCGCGGTTTTCCAACCATTGCCACGTCCACCGACGACCATATCGGCTGTTGTGATAGCGCCATCAAAGAACACTTCGCAGAAATGGTCGTTGCCCGACAGATCTTTCAGCGGTCGCACTTCAACACCAGGCTGATCAATAGGTACGAGTAGATACGACAAAGCCTTGTGCGCTCTTTCTTCAAGTTCGGTGCGGCACAAAACAAAAATCCATTGCGCAAATTGCGCTTGACTCGTCCACACCTTTTGACCATCGATACGCCAAGTGTCTCCGTCGAGCACTGCGGTGGTTCGAACACCAGCAAGATCTGAGCCTGCACCAGGTTCGCTAAAGCCTTGGCACCAATATTCTTCACCCTGCAAAATCGGTGGTAAAAAGCGTTGCTGTTGTTCGGGCGAACCAAAAGTGATGAGCGTTGGCCCAAGTAATCCCTCACCAAAAAATCCGGCACGTTGCGGACCATTGGCCAAGGTGTATTCCTGAGCAAACACCAATTCTTCAGAGACCGACACCTCGCGACCGCCAAAAGCTTTGGGCCACGTGAGCCCCAACCAGCCAGCACGACCGAGTTCTTGTTCCCAAGCCACCCGCACATGCCAGTCGTGAGCACCCATTTCAGCTGAAGTGCCTAATTTGCGATAGTCGCCCACCAACTTCTCGTTCAGCCACGATCGCACTTCCTGGCGAAAGGTCGCGGCCTGGGCTGACTCAGAAAAGTCCATGTCATTAGTTTCGCCCGAGAAGCACCTTTCGGCGTCATCGGCGCGCCCGACCTAAGGTCTTTTCATGACGACACCTCCCCCGGCCGTGACAAACCCCGCACAATTATTTGATCTCACGGGACGCACCGCCCTCATTACTGGCGGCAGTCGTGGGCTCGGCAAAGAAATGGCGCTTGCTTTCGCCCACCAAGGTGCCGACATCATGATTGCCAGTCGATCCATTGAATCGTGCGAAGAAACTGCAGCCGAAGTTCGTCGTGAGACTGGACGTAACTGCGTGCCCTACTCATGTCACATCGGACGTTGGGATGAACTTGAAGGTTTAGCAGAGGCCGCGTGGAATGAATTCGGTGGCGTTGACATTTTGGTCAACAACGCTGGCAAGTCGCCGTTGTACGACAACATCATCAATGTCAATGAACAAATGTGGGATTCAGTGATTGGCCTCAATCTCAAAGGACCATTTCGACTTTCGGCATTGCTTGGGTCACGTATGAGCGAACGCGCCAAAGCAACTGGTCGGGCTGGTTCAATCATCAACATTTCAAGCATCGCGGCCATTCACCCCACACCCGATGTCATTCCATATACAGCAGCAAAAGCAGGACTGAACGCGATGACAATTGGATTCGCACAGACTTTTGGTCCGCACGTTCGCGTCAATTGCATCATGCCCGGCTCATTTCGTACCGACATCAGCAAGGCCTGGAACTGGGACATGGTTGACCAAATGATGAAGCGAGTTGCACTGAAGCGCGTCGGCGAACCGCACGAAATCGTTGGCGCTGCCTTATTCTTGGCAAGCGATGCCAGCACCTACACCACTGGCGCAGTTTTCACCGTTGATGGCGGCGTTCCAACTTGATCACATCATTCGTTCTTGAAAGGACACCACGATGGCTTTAACAACTGAACAAAAGCTCGAGCACCACAGTAAATTTGCGGCTGCGACCAATGCCGGACAACCCGACATCACCATGTCAATGTGTGTTGAAGGTGCTCTTGTCTGGCACAACTTCGATGACAAGAGCGTGCCATATGCGAGCACCGGGAAAACTTTGACCCGCATGCATCAAGCAATCCCAAATCTTCGTTGGGAAACGCGAGCAGTCGCCGCCACAAGCACAGGCTGGATGTGGCAAGCAGCCATTCGCGGAACGGCGCCCGGCGGAGAAATTTGCGCACATTCGGTCATGATCGTCACGTTGAACGACGAAGGACTCATCACTCAACTCGACGAATACATCGACCCATCGCAATTATCTGCTTTACGGGGCTGACTTCTCGTTGATTCGATTGCGTACCGCAGACGGCTGAACGCCTAAAGTCAAGACATGTCAAATCACAACCCAGAAAAACACAACATGGTTGAGGGTCGGGTCTGCATCGTTACTGGTGCCGGACGAGGAATTGGTCGCGAATACGCGCTCATGCTGGGCGCCCACGGTGGCCTCGTTGTTGTCAACGACCTTGGTGCGTCGCGCGACGGAAGTGGTGGCGATTCTGGGCCGGCACAAGACGTAGCGAACGAAATCACAGCTGCTGGCGGACAAGCCGTCGCAAACACTGATGACATCAGTTCATATGCCGGCGCCAAGAGCATCGTTGATCAAGCCATTGATACTTTCGGTGGCCTCGATGTGGTTGTCAACAATGCCGGCATCTTGCGCGACCGCATGTTGTTTTCCATGGCCGAAGAAGAGTGGGACTCAGTCATCAAGGTTCACCTCAAGGGAACATTCGGCACAAGTCGTTTCGCTGCCGAGTATTGGCGTAACCGTTCAAAAGACGGCAAGACCAACGACGCTCGCATTATCAACACGTCATCGGTTGCCGGTTTGTATGCCAACCCCGGCCAGGCCAACTACGGAGCTGCCAAAGCCGGTATTGCAGCATTTACCCAGATCGCGGCACAAGAACTCAGCCGCTACGGAGTCACAGCAAATGCCATCGCTCCCGGTGCCCTCACGCGTTTAACCGAAGACCTCAACTTGCCTGATGAAATGTTGGCCAAGTTCGATCCACGTTGGGTCGCCCCCATTGTCACCTGGTTGGCCTCACCGTTGTCGAAAGATGTCACTGGCCAAGTCATTGAATCAAACGGCATGTTCTTGGCGATTGCCGAAAGTTGGCAGCGTGGACCAACGCTCACGACTCCCCCAGCCGAAGCCGAAGATGTTGATGCAGCAATTCGTCCGTTGTTGGCCGCGGCCCGTCCGCGCACCACAATGGCCGACATCAACTAAACACCTGTGCCTTCACTTCTTGTTATTTGCACCGGCAATGCCGCTCGTTCGGTCATGGCCGGAGCCATCATCAACGATCGACGTCCCGATCTCGATGTCGTCACTGCCGGCACACTCACCGTCGATGGGCAGCCCATCAGTTTTCGTACCCGCGAAGCGTTGAAACAAATCGGTCTGCAAGCCCAGGGACATCGCAGTAAGCAAATTGAACAACATCATGTTGATGCAGCAGACCTCATCATTGCGTTAGCTCCAGAACACGTTGAATGGATTCGGCGCAACTTTCCACACGTTGCCCATCGCACATCAACACTCAAGCGACTCACGCGTCATCTCGAACACGACGGCCCGTTTGCAGAACGTATTGCGGCACTCAACTTGGCAACCATCGAACTTGAACCGTGGGAAGAAGTTGTCGATCCAGGTGGCGGCGAGGTCGAAGATTTCATTAACTGCGCTTTTGAAGTCGTCCAGTTAATGGACGATGTCATGCCCCGCTTGGGCTAGTACGTCTATTCTTCGACGAATTGCGCAGCGACTTGTCGAGCGAGTAATTCGTCAATGACTGCATCGCTTCGCCCTAATTCGCGCAACACATCCGCGGTATGTTCGCCCAACTTAGGCGCAATCCAACGAGGCTCTCCTGGTGTTCCATGAAAATCTGCTGGCGACGCAATCATGGTGGTCGTGCCATATTCGTCAGGCACTTCAATCAGACCACCAGCATGCCGTAGTTGTGGATCGGCCAATACTTCTTCGGCTGAATTCACCGGCGACCAAAACATGTCGGGTTCGGTTGCGAAAATATCGGCCCATTCGTCGAGCGATTTGCCCGAGAAAGCTTCATCAAGAAGTGCAATCAATTCTTTGTGGTTGATCGCTCGTTGCAACGGAGTCACAAAACGCTCGTCTTCAATCCATTCAGGGTGTCCGGCAACGCGCGCTAACGGCGGCCAATGTCGTTCACCTTCAAGACCAACGACCCAGAACCACTTGCCATCGCCTGCTTGATAGTTGTTCACCGACGGATTCATCATTTGAGTGCGTTGACCAATCATCGGATGCTGGCCCCAGCCCAACATCATGTTGAGATCAAACCCGATTGTGTACACACCTTGGCGCAGCAAGGACGACGACACCATTTGCCCAAGACCCGAACGTTCACGTTGATACAACGCCGCCGATATTGCGCCCGCAAAAGTAACTCCAGTGGTGTGGTCGCCCATACCACCACGCTGAAAAGGAAGCGCTCCACCATCGGGAGTGAGCATGTGGGCAATTCCTGAACGGGCCCAAAACGCCGCGATGTCATAGCCAGGCCGGTTTGCATCTGGACCTTCGAGCCCATAGCCCGTGATTTGGCCGTACACCAACCGCGGATTACGAGCACTCACCGTGTCGTAATCAAGACCCGCTCGCTTGAGCGCATCAACCCGCACGTTGGTCACAAAAACATCGGCTTGATCTAAGAGTTCAAGAGCGATCTCGCGGCCTTCTGGAGTTGAAATATCAAGTGCTATTCCGCGCTTGTTGCGGTTATCAAGTTCGAACACCGGGTTGTTCGGCATATCGCCACCAAACATGCGTTGAAATGTTCGTGCGGGGTCTCCCGACAACGGTTCGATCTTGATGACATCGGCACCCCAGTCGCCCAGGACACCAGCAGCAGCCGGGCCGGCCACCCAAACACCCAACTCGACAACTTTGACTCCGTGCAGTGGACCAGACATACCTGCGACCCTAGTTGCCGTCGCTCAAAGCGTACGGTTCGACAGTCTGTTAAGTCTCGGGTGGAGATGAGGAGAATTGAACTCCTGGCCTCTACGATGCGAACGTAGCGCTCTGCCAACTGAGCTACACCCCCGAAGGTGTTTGAACTCTAGCGAGAGATTGCCGACGAACGTCAGGCGGCACGAACCCAGTCACGACGATACGGCTGCTGTGAGCTCGGGTACCGACGCAATTGGGAAAGTTTGTAGCAATAGCCCGCCAACGAAATGGCCGTCAAGACAAACACGTAGATGAAAAGATCACTCTTCGTTGTGAAGGCGATGAACGCTGAACCGAGGGTGACCAAGGCCAAAGCCACAAGAACGTTTTGACGACGCTGCTTGATGAGGTGCTGACGGCTGACATTTTGACGAACGATGCCACGTGTTGGAGTGGCGTGTGATGAGTGCATTGGACGTTGACGCCCTGGCGACGGGGCCAAGGGTCGAGCCATCGATCGCATCGGTGAACCGGGACGAATGGGCGCCGAACGCTGAAGAGTTGACAGTTGACGACGGAAGTCAACGACTGATGAATTGGGGCGATTGACCTGACGGCCACGCAACAACGGCGGCACGAGAACGGCGGCCCAAGCGGCGACAACTACTAACAAAACGATGGTGCCCATGTCAACGTCCTCCCCTCAATCTTGAATCAGTTGTCTGGCTTTTGACTAACGATGTACTAGAAACTCTCAACCACCGAAGCGGTCACGGGTTACTAGGCAACCCGCTTCATTACAGTTTTACAACATTCGTGACGAACGACGCAATATTAGGCGAACTTTGGGTGAACCGCATGGCATTGGGCGCATCGGTCGCTGAACCCTGAAATATCGCTATTTCCCCTGTTCAGAGGCCCGTCGATACGTTCCCGAAGCCCCGCCCGTCTTCTCCCACAGGGCCAATTCGCCGATCACCATCGTCTTATCGATGGCTTTGCACATGTCATATATGGTCAAGGCCGCCACCGAACAGGCACAGAGGGCCTCCATTTCGACTCCAGTGCGCTCAAACACTTCAGCGTGAGCCTCAACCACTATGTGATCATCTGCTATCTCAAAGCTCACTGAGGTACTGGTCAGCATCACCGGGTGGCACAGCGGAATGAGGTCGGACGTTCGTTTGGCGGCCTGAATGCCGGCGATTCGGGCGACTGCCAAAACGTCGCCCTTTTTCAAATCTTGATTCGTCACTGCGGTAATCGTGTCTGTGCTCATAAAAATTTTGCAACGGGCGACCGCCCGGCGATGCGAGGGCTGCTTGGCACCCACGTCAACCATGCGCGCTTGGCCCTGTTGATCAAGATGCGTCAGCCCAGACTCGTGGGAACCAGAATTGTTTGAGCGCTCAGTCACGTTCGTAAGAGTATCTGCCAATTGAGATTCAACGAGTCAGGAGTCACCTAGTTCCGACAAGACACCCGTGAACCTCATGCTCAACGATGGTGACATGAAGGTCATGACGCAACAGTGGCAGGACTTACTCTTTGCGCATTGGGCATACACGCCCGAAGTCGTCCAACGACTCCTTCCAGAAGGAGTTGAACTCGACACTTTTGAAGGCAGCGCCTACGTAGGACTCGTGCCATTTAACATGCGCAACTTGCGACTGCGGGGTCTTCCGCCGATACCCACAACTTCGAACTTCGCTGAAGTCAATGTGCGCACGTACGTCACATCGCGAGGACGATCGGCAGTGTGGTTTTTCTCGCTTGACACGCAAAAACTTCTTCCGACTTTGGTCGCACGTCTGGCTTTCAAACTTCCGTATTGCTACGGCAACGCCAGTGTCATGTTGACCGGACATGGCGAAGGCGCGATTTTGGCTAGCAATGTTGAACGCAAGTGGCCACACCACTCTGCATCAGCACTCGCTGTTCGCATTGGCGCGCCAGTTGAGCCCGGCCCCCTCGAGAAGTTTCTGACATCACGTTGGGGACTCGTCTCATCATCGCGAGGTAATCGGTTGTGGTACGGAGCAGTTGAACACGAACCGTGGCCGCTTCATCGGGCCGAGTTATTGCATCTCGACGACAATCTCATCACCGCGGCAGGACTCCCCCGTCCAGAAGGCGAACCCCATTTGCTTTTCAGCCCCGGGGTTCACACCACCATTCACTCATTAGAAAAACTTGCCTGAGAAAAACTCGCCTGAACAAGAATGAGTGAAATCAGCCACCAATTTGCGACATTGACCGTTTGGGTCGAATGAAATTCACTTGGTTGATCTGATGTCCCGCCCACTTTGTGCCGACAGCTCGTTCTACTTCTGCCGCGACTGCTGCGTCGTCAGCACCTGAGCGCATGAGATCTCGCAAATCGAATTCGGTTGTCGCAAACAAACAGGTCCTGAATTGACCATCGGCAGTGAGGCGCACGCGATCGCAATCTCCACAGAATGGTTTAGTCACGCTCGGAATAACACCGACGCTTCCCTTGCCGTCGAGATAGCGCCAGCGGTCGGCCGGAGCTGCGCCACGTGCTGGGATCAATTCAAGTGGATGAACTTTGGCAATCTGCTCAACGATTTCATCTTGGCTGACAACTTTGTCGTTCAACCAATGACCTTCAGCATCAAGTGGCATGAATTCAATGAAACGCACTTCAACGCCCTTGGCTCGCCCGAATTCGGCAAGGTCGAGAATTTCGTTGTCATTGACTCCACGTTCAACGACTGCGTTGATCTTGACGCTCGAAAAGCCCGCACCAATCGCCGCATCAATTCCGCCCAACACGCGCGGCAATTCGTCCCGTCGCGTCATCTGTTCAAACTTTGCTCGATCGAGTGTGTCGAGACTGATGTTCACTCGCGCAATTCCGGCCAACTTCAACTCATCAACACAATTCGCCAACGTTGCGCCGTTGGTTGTGATGGCAAGATCGATCGGTTGACCCGCAAGCGGCGACGCCGAATCTTTCGGAACCGACAATGCTGCAAGTTTGGCAACCAATACGGGCAAGTGGGCGCGCATGGTGGGCTCGCCACCCGTTAAACGAATTCCATCGACACCAAAATGTTCGACCACGATGCGAGCTAAACGCTCAATTTCTTCGAAAGTTAGAACTTCAGTTTTAGGCAACCACACCATGCCTTCGGCCGGCATGCAATAGGTGCAGCGAAAATTGCAACGGTCAGTCACCGAGATCCGTAGATCGCGAATGGTTCGACCGTATGGGTCAACCAGATCTCGAACAGCAGTTGTTGATGACATGGCTTCAGGATACGAGAAGGATGGTCGGGACCTCTCCCCCAGCCTCCACTCCGTTGCCGTCGGGAACCACTGCGATGGCGTTAGCCAAGGCCGAAGCCGCCAATTGATGACTTCCCTGCGAACGAACCGAGTCAATATGCAGTCGCCCGTCATTTTCAAAGTGAGCAATCACTCGCTGATAATGGACTTTGCCATCTGCAGAGCGGTTGATCGGGCTATCGGCGACAGCAGTGATCACGGGACGATCCCACGCTGACTCAGGGTGCCCAGCCATCTTGCGAATTGCGGGCCGAGCCAGTAACTCAAAACTCACTAACGAGCTCACGGGGTTGCCAGGCAGTCCAAAAACTGGCACGCGACGACTATCTGAAGATTGCAGAAGTCCAAAGGCAAATGGTTTTGCCGGCTTGATCGCAAGTTGCATCCAGTGCATTTCGGCAATGCGCGAAAGAACAGCCTTAACGACGTCGTAGTCACCCATGCTCACACCGCCGCTCGTCACAATCGCATCACAATCATTGGCGGCCTGACGCAACACGGTTTCAAGGAGTGCTTCATCATCGCGAACAATTCCGTAATCAATTGCTTCTGCGCCAGATTGCGCCACGAGTCCCATGAGCATCGTGCGATTACTTTCGCGAATCTGTCCGGGAGCCAAAACGCTTCCGTCATCAATGAGTTCATCACCCGTTGAAAGAACCGCCACGCGTACTCGCGGATACACCAACGGGTTCCGACAATTCACACTGGCCAAGACACCAGCGACCGATGGCCGAATCTCGGTACCAATGTCAAAAACCTTGTCCCCCACTTGAACATCATCGCCAGCTCGTCGTACTGCATCGCCCGAACGAACTTCTTTGAAAATCTGCACCAATTGAGAACCATCAAAGTTATGACGATCGCCGACAAATTTTGTGTCTTCAACCATGACGACTGAATCGGCGCCGTCTGGCATAGGAGCACCAGTCATAATCCGAATCGCCGTTCCATTTTCGACTGGAATATTCGCTGGCGCACCGGCGGCAACTTCACCGATGACGCGCAATGAAATGTCGTGTGTTGAGTGAGCTCCAGAAGAATCCACGGCCCGCACTGCGTAACCATCAACTGCCGAATTGGCAAAGGGAGGAACATCTTCAGGCGATACCACATCTTGTGCCAACACATAACCGGTCGCCTGGTCGACGCTCACATTGATGGGAGCAGATTCAACACAAGCCGACAGCACCAACTGTCGAGCATCAGCAATTGGGATCAATGATCCAGATGTATTTGCAGGATCTTTCGGCGACACATCTATAACCGTACAAGACAGACGGGACAAGAGAGACGGCGCAAGACAAACACACATTTGATTGAGGCCAAGCCCACCATTGGGCGACCACGAGATCTCTACACTTATGCCCATGAGCGCAGTGCCGAACCATGTCAGTCACTTGCCCCTTGAGGGCATGACTGCGATATGGCAGGGAGTCGCCGATGACCATACCGAGACCCTCACTCTGCATTTCGAAAACGAGTCATGGACTGTTAATAGTCAGATTTCTGGTCTCGATATCCAATATGTTTTGCGCTTCACCGCAACGTGGCAACTTCAGCAGATGCTGTTATTCCGAGACCTCGATGAACCCGACTTGTGGCTAGCTAACGATGGTCGTGGCAAATGGGGCGAAGTTAACGGTGCGCAGATCCGCGACATCGGAGGTTGCACCGATCTTGATGTTCGAGGAAGTTCTTTCAGCCGCGTGATGGCAATACGAAAACTGGCAATTGAAATTGGCGCGTCGTCAGTTGTTGATTCGGTTGTCGTTGACCCAGAAACTCTTGGTGTCACTCGTTCACGTTTGACCTATACCCGTCTTGCGTCACAGCTTTGGAGAGTTGAACGCGATGATGACCACGACGACCACGAAGTTGAAGTTGACACCTACGGATTACCGCTAGACATTTCGGGGCACTTCACACGCCTCAGTTAAAAATCAAATAACCGTTCGTAGCCAGGTTCGCAAACCATCACCAAATTCGGCGTGTTCGAGACCTGCTTCAATGACTGCTTCAATCCAGCCGAGTGGATTACCGATATCGCGCCGACCAATTTGTGAAATCACTCCGTGCAAGGGTGCTCGTTCAGACTGAATGGACAGCGCATCGGTGAGTTGAATCTCTCCAGTTCCTCCTGGAGCCAAACCATCAAGCACATCAAATATGTCGGGGGTCAATGCATAGCGCCCAATAATTGCCAAGTCACTTGGTGCGTCGTCGACGTGGGGCTTTTCAACGACTTTCGCGATGGGCAATGACTCAACACCGTCGGTTTTAACCAACGGACCAACGGGGGTCACAATTCCGTAACGGAACAATTCTTCACGCGGCATGCGCTTCAATGCGACTGCGCCGACACCCGTTCTTTGTGTCAACGTTGCGAGATCATTCAACAGACTCGAATCTTCCATCAACTCATCGGGCAACATCACAAAAAATGGTTCCGAGCCAACCAAGTCTCGAGCGCACGCAACAGCATGCCCCAGTCCGCGTGGCGCATCTTGGTAGGCGAAAGAAACTCGCACATCTTTGCCGTAACGCCGCAACTGTTCGGCCAGGGCACCTCGGCCTTGTTTTTCGAGACTGGCCTCAACTTCGGGCGCAGCCGCGAAATACTGCTCGATCGCTGGCTTAGTCCGACTTGTCACAATGACCACATGATCAACCCCAGCCCCAAGGGCTTCATCGACGATTATTTGCAGGGCCGGTCGCTCAAGAATGGGCAGCAACTCTTTGGGCACTGCTTTCGTGGCTGGCAGCATGCGGGTGCCTTGGCCAGCTGCTGGAACAACAGCCGTGCGGATGCGTGGGGGTAACGCCATGCTCTGACTCTAGACTTTGGAGTCCGGAGAACAGCCTTATGCCTATTTACGTTTACAAATTCACCGATACTGGCGAGACCATCGAAGTCCACCAAGCATTTACCGACGACGCCCTCACCGAGTACCCGCACCCCTCAGACGGAACCGTCCGCGCTGTCAAGAAAGTCTTTCAGCCAGTTGGCGTCACATTCAAAGGTGGCGGGTTCTACAAAACCGATAGTCGTGGTGGTTCATCAAGCACCACGCCGTCGACAAGCACAACGGCAGCAAGCGATACTTCTTCAACTGCGACACCTGCAGCAGCCCCGGCGACACCGTCGCCATCGGCTACTCCGTCAAGTTCGCCCTCAACGCCAGCTTGAGGCCGCGATCGCCAATATCGCAACTCCGGCGATCACGCGATAAATCACAAAGGCATCAAACGACTTTGAGCGGATCAACTTCAATAATCCTGCCACTGCCAACCACCCAGAAATTCCTGCCGTAATAACGCCAACCACCATCGGTATCGCGAGACCATCAGGAATTCCATCTTTCAGCAGTTTGGCCATTTTCAGAACAACTGCCCCTGCCGTGACAGGAACGCTCAGCAAGAAAGAGAATCGCACTGCAGCGTCTCGATCAAAACCCAAGACTCTTGCCGCCGAAATACTGATTCCCGAACGAGAAGTCCCCGGGTTGAGCGCAATCACTTGAGCGAGTCCAATCACTATCGCATCGCGTGAATTCATTTCGTCAAATTTGCGCTTACCGAGGCGTCGATCGGCCCAAGCGAGCAGTAAGCCGAAAACAATTAAAGACAGAGCGATGATGACGGGCTTGCCAAGATGATCGTCAACCCAATTTCCCGCGATGGCCCCGAACAGCGCGGCAGGAATACTGGCGACAACCAGCAACCAAGCAAGACGACCTTCGGTCGTGCGCGGCTTCTCTTTCTGCACGATCATACGTAGACCATCGCGAACGTAGATGACGAGGTCAGTGCGGAAATAACCCACGACTGCAATCAAGGTGCCAAGGTGCAACGCGACGTCAAAAGCCTTTTCGACTGAAACATCAGAGAAGTCATTCCATCCGAACAACCATGGAGCCAGCAGCAGGTGCCCACTGGATGAAATTGGCAGAAATTCAGAGAGGCCTTGAATAAGACCTAAAACGATGGCGTGAATAATTGGCACTTGTCTTGTCTAGCGCACTTTGGCTACGACCACCGTGCACTCGTTTTAGGCACCGCTCATCGTCACGTCGTGAATGACGAGCGAAACGCCCGTTGCGCTCATCGGCAACCATTCAAGGTCGCCGCCCACTTCGGCGATATCGAGCAACATCTTCTGCAAAGTTGAGGCAATCGTGAACTCGCGAACCGGAGCGCCAACCGTGCCGTTCTTAATTAACAGTCCAGCAGCACCGGTGCTGAAGTCACCAGAAACTGCGTTGACTCCTGAATGCAATCCCTGAACTTGCTGAATCAAAATTCCGTCATCAATACCAGCGACAATTTCGGCTTGGCTACGAAGCCCTGGCACAATTTGCAGCGCCAGGCATCCCGCACTTGGCGAGCCGCCATAGCCGCCACGCAAACCATTACCTGTCGGAGCAACTCCCATGCGCCGAGCCGAGTACGAACTCTGCACAAACTTTTGCAAGACACCATCTTGAATCAACGCATTGCGACGTGCCGCCAAACCTTCTCCGTCAATGTCGGTCGCGGTGTACGCCAACGGATTGGTTGGGTCATCAACCAAAGTCAACAACGGATTTGCAACAACCTCACCAATTCGGTTCGCAAACAAACTGCGCCCCTTCACAACACTTTCGCCGTTGAGCGTTCCGCCAATAATTCCTAAAAATTGCGCAGTCACAAAAGGATCAAGTACCACCGTGATGCGTCGGCTTTCAGGTTTGGTTGCGCCCAACAAACGTGTTGCACGATCGACAGCCTCACGAGCAGCGCGTTCAAGATCAAGTTCGTCAACATTGCGACCAACGGCGAAACCAAATCCGGTCTGAGTTTCATCGCCGTCATCGGCCAAAGTTCCGACGCTCAAGTAGCAGCCATTTTCGCGACCGGCAACTCGAATACCCGTCGTGGTCGCAACAGCAGCTTCACCAAAGGCATCCGAATAATTAGAGTCATCGACGCGAACCCGAGAATCACCAGCCAGCGTTAACTTCTCGAGCAACTTGGCCAGTTCAATCTTGCGGGCTGTCGAGGTGTTTTCAAGACTGTCGTCCCACAAACTTTGCGGAACCACTGCAACGCCATCGGGCTCAGCAAGACCTGACCATTCATCGGGTTCGCCGTAGCCCAAATTGTCGCGAGCTTCGGCCAGCACTTCGGCAATCTGCGAGGGATCAAGAGTTCCGCAATACGAAGTACCAGTTCGTCCGTCTTTGATGACACGAATTCCGATACCTTCGCTTTGCGCTGAGACGAAGTGTTCAACTTCACCTTCGTACACACGCACTTCAGTTGAAAGTCCACGACTCACGTAGGCCTCAACTTGTTCACCTGGTTTGGCCATTGCCACTACTCGTTCGGCAATCACCAACAGTTCTCCGCTGCGATCAGGGGTACTCATGACGCCGTTCCACCAATCGTCATCGACTTCACGCGCAATGTTGGTTGACCATCGCCAACGGGCACACCTTGACCATCTTTTCCGCAGGTGCCCGGATTACCCATGGCAAAGTCATTGCCAAGGCGATCGATATCACGCAAAACCTGGGGACCGTTTCCAATCAGGTTTCCTTCACGGAGCGGTTCGGTGATTTCACCATTCTCAATGAGGTAGGCCTCGGTCATTCCAAACACAAAGTCACCCGTTGCGGTATTGACACTGCCGCCACCAAGGTGGGCAACGTAGACACCGTTGGGCGTGTCCTTAATAATGTCGGCCGGGTCTTCTTCACCGTTCAACACATATGTATTCGTCATTCGCACCATCGGCAAGTCTTTGTACGACTGACGACGACCGTTACCGCTTTGTGGACGACCTTCCTTGCGAGCTCGCAAGTAGTCCCACATGTAGTCAGTCAGAATTCCGTTTTCAATGAGTACGTTGTACTGCGACGGATGGCCTTCATCGTCAATGGCGATCGCACCCCATTCATGTGTCATCGTGCCATCGTCAACCAAGGTGACGAGCGGAGAGGCAACGAGTTCGCCAACTTTGCCCTTGTACACACTGGCACCCTTGGCGACAAGGTCGGCTTCAAGCCCGTGACCACATGCTTCATGAAACAACACTCCACCACTTCCAGCCTTGATCACGACTGGCAACGAGCCTGATGGCGCAGGACGCGCTTTCAACTTGGTGAGTGCTCGGCCCGCTGCTGCACGCGCCACATCTTCAACTTGAACTTTGTCAAAGAGTTCGAATCCCATGGTGTGGCCGAGCGAATCAAAACCGGTTTGCATACCGGCATCGCCATTGGCGACAGCGCTGACGCGTAACAAGGTACGAACGCGTTCATCGTGAGCAACGAGACCATCACTATTTGCGATCACAATTCGAGTACGTCCATCGGAGTAGCCCGCCGACACTTGCGAGATCGCTCCACCTGCAGAACGTGCCGCATCATCAACTCGACGCAACAAATCAACCTTGGCTGCTTTGCCAATTGTTGAAGGATCAATTTTGATCGGACTCACAATTCGAGACGGCTGCGTCGTGAGAGCAATCACCTTGGTACCACCGCCACCTTGTCGAGCAGCTTCAGCTGCAACTCGTGCGGCGGCCATCAACCCGGCTTCCGAAAGATCTGCAGTGTGGGCAAATCCGGTTGTATCGCCAGCAATGACACGAATTCCGGCGCCCCGATTTCGTCCAGTTGACAACTGTTCAATTTTTCCGTCGTCAAGGCCGACTCCGGTGCCTCGCCAATCAGATGCAAATACTTCGGCAAAGTCGGCGCCGGTTCGTAAACCTTCGGCCAAAACACGTTCAAGAATGTCGTTGTCAATCACGTGACAATCCTACATAGCAGCTGAGAAGGCGCTCTATGCAAGAAGTTTGGCGGGTTGATGTGATCGACGTAATCGACTGACCCCAAGCGCCGCAACTCCGCAACTCAATCCAGCGATGATGAAAGATTCGCGATATGAACCCGTGGCATCTCGCAATGCTCCTGCTCCCCACGCAGCGACAGCTGCGCCCGTTTGGTGACCAGCAAAAACCCATCCGTATACAAGTGGTCCTTGTTGCACACCAAAGCGTTCAACACACAGCGACACCGTGGGAGGAACTGTCGCCACCCAGTCGAGCCCGTAGAAAACCATGAAGCCAGCAAGTCCCATTCCTCGCGTACTTAACACGGGATCAAGAAAGAGCAGACTCAGTCCGCGAAACGCGTAATACACCATGAGCAACTTCGCCGGGTCCACGCGATCGGTCAGCCAGCCTGAGCCAACAGTTCCTACAACATCAAAAATGCCAATCAAAGCCAGAAATCCAGCAGCGGTCGTCGAGGTAACTCCGTGATCGTGCGCAGCGGGCAAAAAGTGAGTCTGAATCAATCCGTTAGTTGAAAGTCCACAGACAAAGAAACTGCCAAACAACAACCAAAAGACTCCGTTGCGACGCGCCGATGTGAACGCTGCGAACGCAGCACGAATCGGATTTCCTGACACTGGTGGCTGCTGATACGACGCGTCAGCACCGTATGGAAGCAAACCGATGTCAGCTGGAAAATTCCGCAAGAACAGTCCGACTAACGGGACCACCGCCAGTGCTGAAATGGCAATCGTGAACCCAACCCAACGCCAACCATGATGATCCGCAATGCGCGTCAGTACTGGCAAGAAAATCAACTGACCACTCGCAGTGGCGGCTGTCAGAGCGCCCATGACCAAACCGCGTCGTTGCACAAACCAACGACTAGCAACTGTTGACGCAAAGACCGTCGCCATACAGCCCGATCCAGTTCCGACAACTCCGCCCCACAAGAGATACAACTGCCACGTTGACGTCATCCGAGTTGTTAATAAGGCACCTGTTGAAATCACCAACAGCGCAATCACTGTGACTCGACGTAGCCCATATTTGCCTTGCAGCGCCGCAGCGAATGGGCCGATAAAGCCAAAGAGCAAAACATTGATACTGACTGCGGTCCCAACTGTCCCACGCCCCCAACCAAATTCGGCATGCAAGGGGTCGATGAGGATTCCTGGGGTTGAACGAAAACCCGCCGCGCCCAGAAGTGTCATAAACGCGACGACGAAAATCAGCCAGGGATAGTTTTTCTTGCTGAATATTTGCCCCGACATCAGATCAAGGGTACTCCAACGACCATTGATTGCCTAGATTGTTTAGGTGGATGCGGCCGTGGATGCGACGAACAACTCAAATTCTGTTCAGCGCGAACATCGCACCTACTGGTGGAAGGAAGCACTCATTATGGGCGCCTTCTACTTGCTGTATTCATGGAGTCGTAATCTTTTCGGTTCGGCCCATATTTCATTAGAGACTGGTGAAAAGCCTCTTCGTGCGTTTCATAACGCCGAGAGAATTATTCATTTTGAAAGAACAATCGGACTCTTTCATGAGGAATCCGTCCAAGATTGGTTTTTGCGATTCCGCGGATTCATCAAATTTTGGAATACCTATTACGGAACTGCCCACTTCATCGTGACCTTCGCGGTCTTCTGGATCCTCTTCGTCAAGCGCAAAGATGTTTTCCCACAATGGCGCAACACGTTGGCTATTACAACTGCACTCGCGATCGTCGGATTTTCACTCTTCCCTTTGATGCCCCCACGCCTACTTGACTCACCTTGTCCTGCACAAGGCGGATTCGGCGGATCATGTATCGAAAGTAAATATCGCGATGAAGGTCCTGACGGACTGCCCAAGACCGAAGATGATGGCTCATTTGGTTTTGTTGACACATTGCCGACATACGGCGGGGCGCTCTGGACGTTCGATTCAAAGGCCATGAAAACGATTTCCAATCAATACGCCGCGATGCCGAGTATGCATATTGGCTGGAGTAGTTGGTGCGCCTTCGCGGTGTGGCCTCTTCTGCGCCGTCGCTGGGCCAAGATTGCGGTCTTGCTCTATCCGGCGGCAACGCTGTTCTGCATCGTGGTCACGGCCAATCATTATTGGATCGACGGTGTCGGCGGACAACTCGCCCTTGCCATCGGCGCCTGGGCTGGTTGGGCGTTACATCGCCAAAATCAACGACGGCTTGACCGCAAGTTCTTAGCCGCCAGTTCTCTCAACACGATTCCTCAACCCAATTGACCCCTGTCACGCCCCACCTAATCGCCCAATTCTGTGGCACGGGCACGCAGAGATAGCGTGAAGACCGTTATGACGATCGAATCCATCAAAGAGCCGGCTGATCTTCGCCGATTGTCATACCTCGAACTTGAAGATCTCGCTGGAGAAATCCGTGACTTCATCGTTCAAGCAGTTGCCACAAACAGTGGACATCTTGGTTCAAACCTCGGAGCCGTCGAGCTCACGCTTGCACTTCACCGAGTTTTTGATTCACCAACCGATGCGATTTTGTGGGACACAGGTCATCAGGCTTACGTTCACAAAATAGTGACTGGCCGCGCTGCCGGCTTTGCGCAACTTCGTCAGGCCGATGGACTATCGGGATATCCAAGCCGCGAAGAAAGCAAACACGACTACATCGAAAATAGTCACGCCTCAACCGTTTTGTCATATGCGTACGGAATGTCAGTTGCACGCGATGCTGGTGTTGATAAGCACCGCCACATCGTTGCCGTCATCGGCGATGGCTCAATGACTGGTGGCATGGCGTACGAAGCGCTCAACAATCTTGGTCACAGTAAACAACGTGTGATCATTGTCTTGAATGACAATGGTCGTAGTTATGCACCAACAATTTCGAATCTCACTCAGCAGCCCGCGGTGCTTGAGTCGGTGGATAAAACACCATTCCCCGACCGCATCACCGAAATTCTTTCAAGCAGCCTCACTCGTATTCGCATGAATCCGTTGTACGTCCAGCGCCAACGAAAAATCGAATCGTGGTTGCAGGGCCTTCCTGTCGTCGGACAACAAGCTGAAAAAGGAATGGAAGCAGTGAAGGCTGCCGTACGCGAATTCTTGCAACCACCCTCGTTCTTTGAAGCGCTTGGCGTTCGCTATATCGGGCCCATCGATGGACATGATGTCCGAGAGCTTGAAATTGCTTTGCGTAACGCCGAAGACTTATCGAGTGAAGGTCCCATTGTCGTCCACGTACTCACACAAAAAGGCAAGGGCTACTCGCCAGCCGAAGATGACGACGAAAAGCATTTACACGACACGCCGGTCTTTGATCCTGCAGTTGGCCCACCCAAAGCAGTGCCAACTGGGTACACCCAGGCTTTCGCCGATGCAATTTTGAAAGAAGCCGAAACCGATTCGCGTCTTGTCGCAATCACTGCAGCGATGCCGGGTCCAACTGGACTTTTACCTTTCCAAGAACGTTTCCCTCAACGATTTTTTGATGTTGGTATTGCCGAACAACATGCGGTCACTGGTGCTGCCGGCATGGCCATGGGCGGACTTCGACCAATTGTTGCGTTGTATTCAACATTTTTGTCGCGCGCCTGGGACCAAGTTGTGTACGACGTCGCATTACATCGCTTGCCGGTCATCTTTTGTTTAGATCGTGCTGGCATCACTGGTGATGATGGCCCAAGTCACCACGGCATCTACGACATGGCACTTTTGTGCAAGGTTCCTGGCATGCGCGTCTTGGCCCCATCGAGCGCTCAAGAATTACAACAGATGTTGCACGATGCAATTTCACTTGCCGATTCAGGGCCAGTGGCGATTCGTTACCCCAAAGGTGCAGCGCGTCAGGTACCCAACGACGAAGTTGGATCTGGTTTGAACGCGCTTCGCCTGCGTCAGGGCGACCGCAAGGTGGCAATTTTGGCAGTCGGCAAAATGGTGGCCGCTGCCCTGAAAGCTGCCGAAGTCCTTGCGGAACGAGGCGTCGAGGCCACGGTCTGGGATGTTCGTTCGTGTGCTCCTCTCGACCCTGCGATGTGCGCGGATGCCGCCACGCACGAACGCGTCATCACCATTGAAGACGGCATTCGTGAAGGCGGAGTTGGTATGTCAATCGCTGCCAATATCAGCGAAATCAGTGGCACCTGCCGAGTCGAGTCGCTCGGTGTGCCGACAAAATTCTTGCCTCATGCCAAGCCCGATCGTTTATTAGCCCAACTTGGGCTCGACGCAGATGGCATTATCAAGGCATACGATTCTGCGCCCCTGTGAATCGTCAACCATGAAACCTCTTTCGCCGAATCGCCGTTTGCATGAACAACTCATCTGATATCAATCTCGCCGAAGAACTGGCCCTTGCTATTCGAATCGCCGATGCGGCTGATGCAATATCTCTCCCATATTTTCAACGACAGAATTTCACATTGTCCCGCAAGGCCGACCACAGCGAAGTGACCGAGGCCGACCGCAACACTGAAACGGCAATCGTCGAACTCATCACCCAACATCGTCCCGAGCACGCGATCTATGGAGAAGAGCATGGCCACTCGGGCAATGCAGCATCCCCGTGGAAGTGGGTCATCGATCCCATCGACGGAACTTCAAACTTCGTTCGCGGCGTTCCAGTGTGGGCGACATTGATCGCACTTGTCCACGACACCGATGGCCCGGTCGTAGGAGTCGTTTCCGCTCCTGCACTACCTCGCCGTTGGTGGGGTGCGCGCGGAATCGGATCTTTCGCCAATGGTCGACCGATGAAAGTCTCAGAAGTGTCATCGATCGCCGAGGCTCAAATCAGCGTCACCTTCAATGCTGGGTGGGATCATGTCGGAGGTACCGCACTGCTCGTGGCTCTTCAACAACGGGCCTATCGCGCTCGGGGTTACGGCGATTTCTGGCAGCACATGCTCGTTGCAGAAGGTGCCGTTGATATTGCTATTGATGCAATTGGCCTGGCTCCATATGACAATGCTGCCGTTCAAGCAATCGTTGAAATAGCTGGTGGCCGCCATACCGATCGTTTTGGCGTTCGCGACTACGAACAGAACTCGGCGATATCCACTAACGGTCGTTTACATGATGAGGTCATTACTAGTCTCAGGGTATGACCGATTTCGTTATTGCTAACGCCAATCTTGTTGACGGTTCTGGATCACCGGCTCGCATGGCCGACATTGCAATCTCGGATGGACGAATTGCCGAAGTGGCAGATCGCGGCCAATTAAGCGCCTCGGGTAAGCGCTCGATTGATGCACAAGGTCTGCTCGTTACTCCTGGCTTCGTTGATATCCACACGCACTACGACGCTCAAGTTTCATGGGATCCCATGCTCACGCCAAGTTCGTGGCACGGAGTCACGACAGCCGTAATGGGCAACTGTGGAGTGGGGTTTGCGCCAGCCCATCCTGATCGCCATCAATGGCTCATCGAACTCATGGAAGGCGTCGAAGACATCCCTGGCGCCGCCATGACTGATGGAATTGATTGGCAATGGGAAAGCTTCCCGGAATATCTCGATTCAGTTGACAGTCGAAATTATGTCATCGATGTCGGAACCCAGATTGCGCACGGCGCTCTTCGTGCGTACGTGATGGGGCAACGCGGAGCCGATAACGAACCCGCCAACGCTGACGACTGCATCAACATGGCGCGCCTCGTTGAAGAAGCTCTACGCGCGGGTGCGCTTGGTTTTTCAACTAGTCGCACACCGTTGCACAAGTCAAAGAGCGGCGAACTTGTTCCTGGCACGATGGTTAATCCGACAGAGTTGTACGCCATCGCCGATGCGATGTCTCGAGTTGGGCACGGAAATTTTCAGTTTTCGCCCGAACATGTTCGAGTACCTCTTGAAGAGTGGCCATGGATGCGCGAACTCGCACAACGTTCTGGCCGTCCCGTCAGCGTGAATCTCAGCCAAACCGATCAATCACCCGATCTGTGGCGTTCAGTGCTTGAACTACTTACTCAGGCGCACGATGACGGCATCCCGATTTACACGCAAGTTGCTGGTCGTTCGATTGGCATCATGTATTGCTTACAAGGAAGCGCCCATCCCCTTCTGTTCCATCCGGCTTACGCCGAAGTACAAAACCTGCCGATGACCGAGCGCTTAAAAGCTCTCAGCGAACCGGCACGACGCGAACGCCTTCTTAACGAAATTCCTTCTGACGGTGGACTCTTCCAAAAGATCGTTTTCGACAAATTAGATGGCATGTGGATTGTTAATGGTGCAAACATCGATTACGAGCCGAGTCGCGAAGATTCAATTGGTGGCATCGCCCGTCGTACCGGAGCCAACCCAATGCAATTGATCGTCGATCAATTATGCAGCAACAGTGGTAACGGCATGATCTATGCGCCATTTTTTAACTATTCCTATGGCGACCTTTCGATGGCGTATGAGGCGCATCGTCATCCCCACACCCGTATGGGCTTATCTGATGCTGGGGCACACTGCGGAGCGATCTGTGACGGCGGAATGCCCACATTTATGTTGACGCATTGGACGCGCGACCGCACTCGCGGGCCACGATTACCGCTCGAATTCATAGTTCATCGTCAGACTCGCCAAACAGCCGAGTTCTACGGATTACGCGATCGTGGATTGATTGCACCCGGAATGCGCGCCGACATCAACATCATCGATTACGAGAATCTTGGGTTTGATGTGCCGCTCATGGCCTACGACCTACCTGCGAATGGCCGACGTTTGGTGCAACACGGACAGGGATACAAAGCAACGTTCGTTGCGGGCGTTCAAACAGTTGAAAACGATTCTTTCACCGGCGAATTGCCCGGTCGACTCGTTCGAGGACCTCAACGATAAAAAGGATTTTCGCCTGATTGGTGATCGGTCATGTCACGAACTCGCTGAATTCCTTCAACTTTTTCGACGAGGGTGGTTTGGACACCTTCGAGCATCGTGACTTTGCTCATCGAACAACCGTGGCAACCGCCACCCATGGTGAGATACGCGGTACCGGCTTCGTCATGCCCGGCGAAAGTCACGAAGCCGCCATGCGCTGCAAGTGCTGGGTTGACTTCAGTTGCGATGATTGCTTCGATCTCTGCTGACAACGCGTCATCATTCACCAAGCCCTCAATCATCGGAACTGATGGCTTATTCGGGTTACGAATCACCAATCCACCGGTTGATGAGTAATCAAGAATTGCTCCCTCGAGCAGTTCAACATCTTTGGCCGGAATGATGACCTTCATTCCACTATGAGTGCGCACCTCGTCGGTGAAAGCTGCTTTACGAAACTCATCAAGCGACAAGTCGTATTTGAAATCTTCACCTGGTCCGCTCACGATTTCGAGACGCAAACCAAGCGATGCAGCGTCTTCTTCGGAGTCACGTAATTTCACGAGTTCAGCTAACGCGTCATCGGTAATTGTGATGATGGTGCTGACTTCAGTGGTGGTTTGGGGGGCGAGTGGGCTCACACTTGAGAGGTTACCCGTGTCGTCACAGACCTTGTCAGATTGAGGTCACAAAACCCCAGTGCCCTTTACTTTTGGGAGCTACCTGGGCCCTCCACCATCACATTCAATACGTTGCCCAGTTACGTATCCCGCCCCCTCGCTGCACAACCACAACACCACGTTGGCAACGTCGAGAGGTTGGCACACCCGACCAAACGGCGACCCCTGATCGAGACTGCGCAGATCTTCCATTTCGCGCTTGCCCGTCATTGCTCGTGCCAAACGAAGGCCCATATCGGTTTCAACTAAACCTGGCGCCACGATGTTGCAATGAATTCCATATTGACGCTCTTCTTTCGCCAAAGTCATTGCCAAGGCTTCCATCGCTGCTTTGCCCATACTGTATGGCCCGCCATTAGCGGTCATATGCGAAGTAGCAACCGACGAAATCATGACAATGTCACCACGATCACGCGTGCGCATAGACGGCAGGACACGGCGAGCTAAATGGTGTGGACCAATCGCGTGCGTATTCAATAAGCGAAGCACTTCGTTGGGATCAGTATCGGCGACTGCTTGACCACGAGAAGCGATACCGGCATTACAAACGAGGAGATCGATGTAGCCAAAATCTGCCACTGCTTGATCGACCATGACCGCAACTGCCTCGGGGTCATCAACCGACGCCCCATAGGCCTTTGCTCGACCGCCTGCCGCCACGATTGCATCAACCGTTTCAAGGGCTGCCTCTCTATCTTTGCGATAGTTCACTGCGACTGCGGCACCTTGGCTCGCCAATAGTTCGCAAATTCCCCGACCAATACCGCGACCGCCCCCAGACACAAGGGCCACTCGACCATTCAAAACCTGCGACATACCAAAATCCCCCTCATTTACACTTCGCCAGTCGGCATGTGCCATTCTGTCACTATGCAAGAAGGAAGCAAGAAGGCAATCGTTGCCGCATTCACTGCCAATCTGGGAATCGCAGTGTCAAAGTTCGCTGGCTTCCTCATTACTCAATCGGCAGGGTTGTTGGCAGAATCAGTGCATTCACTTGCCGACACCGGCAATCAGGCTCTTCTCCTGTTCGGTAGCAAACGTTCGGCCAAAGAGGCCGATGATCGCTACCAATTCGGCTATGGCCGCGAGCGCTATTTCTGGTCGTTCGTCGTTGCCCTCGTGCTCTTTTCCATGGGTGGCCTCTTTGCTTTATACGAAGGCATCCAGAAGTTCTCACATCCCCACGAAACAGAAAACCTGCCCGTCGCCCTCGGAATATTGGGTGCGGCGATTCTGCTGGAGACCTACTCGTTAAGAACAGCCGTCAAAGAAGCTCGTCACATCAAAAGAAAAGATCAGAGTTGGTGGAGTTTTATTCGAACCGCCAAACAACCAGAGTTGCCCGTTGTTTTGCTTGAAGATGTTGGCGCCGAAATTGGATTATTTCTCGCTTTCTGCGGTGTTCTTCTTGCCCATTTCACCCATGAACCCCGCTGGGATGCAATTGGGTCGATCGGTATCGGAGTTTTGCTCGTTGTCATTGCTGCGATCCTCGCTGTCGAGATGAAGAGTTTGCTCATCGGCGAGTCGGCGTTGACGACCGACGTCACCAAGATTGAACAGGGCATCACTTCGCACAAAATGGTACGACACATCATTCACCTGCGGACCGAGCACTTAAGCCCTGATGAGATACTGGTAGCGGCCAAAATTGAGTTTGACCAAACTCTTTCAATGAATGAACTATCAATCACCATTGATGAGGTTGAAGCGTTGATTCGAGCGAATCTGCCCATGGCTAGATTCATTTTCATTGAACCTGATGTCGCTCGTTTGGATTCAGTGAACTAAGGTAAGGAACACACAACGGGGAGCTCACAAGATCGGTGGGCTGAGAGGGTGACTGCTGTCGCCGACCCGAGAACCTGAACTGGGTAATGCCAGCGGAGGGATTGGAATGACAATCAAAGAATCTCATGCACTCATCGTGATCGGCGGCGATCGACCAGACTCGCTGGCGCTCGCTCATATCCCGAAAGATGCAACAATCATTTGTGCCGATTCTGGCCTTGACCATGCCCTATCTCTCGGGCTGACTCCTCACGTTTTTCTTGGCGATATGGATTCAGTGTCACCAGGTGCATTAGCCAGTTCGCAGCACGAACCATGGACTGTGATTTCCTTCGATCCGCTCAAAGACCAAACTGATACCGAACTCGCGCTGCAATACGCGAGTTCACAAGGTTTTCTCAATATCACTCTGCTGTGGGGTTCGGGCGATCGCATCGACCACGTCCTTGGCGTGCTCGCGGCACTCTCGCATGAGTCATTAAGTTCAGTCGAAAACCTTGTCGCATGGATCGGCGCCGATCGAGTGGCAATTTTGCACGGACCTCGAAGCCATGTCGACCAAGTGCATGTTGGAACGACAGTCAGCCTCATGCCACTTGGCCCTGCAGTTGTTGGAGTGACGACCAATGGCTTGCAATGGAACCTCAATCGTGAAGTTTTAGCCTCTCACTCTTCTCGAGGCGTCAGCAATATTGCTATTCATACCAACATCAACATCGACATCGAAACAGGCGTGCTTGCTGTGGTCTATCCCGGATTTCTCACCCATTTGACACATGAAGCAGGTCAACCAACATGAAGAAAACCCACATCGCACTCGGCGCTTCCTTGGCAATGACGTTTTTATACCTCATGACCTCGTGCACTTCAGAAACTTCAACGACCAAAAACTTGACGTTGATCGCGTACGACTCATTCACTCCCCCCGAAACAGCATTTGACGCCTTTACCCAGGAAACCGGGATCAAAGTCAATATCGCACTTGCAGGTGACGCCGGTGAGATGGTTGCCAAAGCCTCATTGACATCTGGCAATCCAGAAGGTGATGTGATGTGGGGCGTTGATAACACGTTGATTTCACGGGCTACCGACAGCAAAATTTTTGCGAGTGACCCAACTGAAGTTGATTACGGAGACGTGTGCGTGAATTTTGATATCGCAGCACTTGGCCAGACCGAACCACCACTCACCCTTGATGACTTGGTGTCAAGTGATTACAAGGGAATGCTGGTGGTCGAAAACCCGGCGACTTCGTCAACTGGTCTAGCGTTTCTGCTTGCAACTGTGGCTGCCTTCGGAGATAGTTGGCCCGACTACTGGCAACAACTCGTTGCCAACGATGTGCAAGTTGTTGATAGTTGGGACGAGGCCTACTACACCGCATTTACCCGTTATGGCGGAGATCGACCACTCGTCGTGAGTTACTCAACGAGTCCGCCTGCAGAAGTCATATTTGCCGATCCACCTCTCGCAAAAGGATCACCTGCCCCAACTGGAGTCGCAAGCGAAACCTGCTTTAAACAAATTGAATACGCCGGAGTCTTACGTGGCACCAAGTATTCGGACCAAGCGCAACAACTTGTTGAATACTTAGCCGGGCCAACCTTTCAAGCGTTACTGCCAGAAAGTTTGTTTGTCTATCCCACCAATCAAGATGTTGCCTTGCCACAATCATTCGTTGATTACGCACCTGAAATCACCACGAGTTTTTCAATACCGCCTGATGAGATTGCAAAAAATCGCCAAAATTGGACCGAGCAATGGTCGGCCATCGTTTTGAAATGAAAATACGAAGCGTTCGATTCTTTGTAATACCTGCGGCGATATTGGTTTTCGTTACCGCGGTCATTCCACTGATTGTTCTTGCCACTTCGGTCATTGACAAGGCAGACATTTTTTCAGTTTGGACTCACTCCTCAGTTCGACGAGCCCTTGTATTTTCTCTCTGGCAAGCGCTCCTCTCGACCGCATTCACGATTTTCCTTGGTGTCATTGCAACGTGGCACCTCAGTCGATATCAATTTTTCGGAAGGCGAACATTTATCGCACTCGTTACCGTTCCGTTTGTACTGCCAACCGTGGCAGTTGGAGCAGCATTCATCGCCGTTCTTCCAAAGGCGTTACACCACAGCACTCTTGCCATAGTTTTGGCACACATCTTTTTCAACATTTCAATAGTGGTGCGCACGGTCGGTCCCCGATGGAATTCAATTGATGATCAACTTATTGACAGCGCACGAACTCTTGGAGCGAGCCCCTTGCAAACTTGGCGTCACGTCATCATGCCTCTCGGCAAAAACGCAATTTTCTCAGCGACTGCTCTCACATTCTTCATGTGTTTCACGTCGTACGGAATTATCACCATCTTGGGTGGCCCCGGTCTTGCAACTGTAGATATTGAGATTTATCGCCGAGCCGTTCAACTAGGCGACCTATCAGGCGCAACGGTTTTAGCGATCGCCCAAATGCTCTTGATAGCCATCACCTTCTTGTTATGGTCGCGAAGTCGCTCAACAGAACTCGTTTTATTCCGTGCTCAAGCGATATCGCATCGGCGACTCTCTTTGGCTCCAAAATGCTTCCTCCTTGCTCTCGCTGCCTTTTTTACTGTGCCCTTGCTTGCCTTGCTCGCTGCATCAATGCGAACAAGAGATACGTGGTCATTGACTGGCTGGAAGGTATTTCTCGGAATTCAAAAACAGCGTGGCATTGATTTCAATATGTGGCAAGCGATTCAGACTTCGGCGAAATATGCGCTGATCGCCAGTTGTATTGCGCTTCCAACTGGCATCGCGGCAACGTATGCGCTCTCCCATCGCCGCTCTTCTCACTCGCGCCTTTCAGCCTTTGTCATTTTGCCGCTCGCAATCTCACCAGTAGTGATCGGTTTAGCCATCCTGATCACCTACGACTTTCATCCCTTTGATTTCCGCTCATCGTGGTTACTCATTCCAGTAATTCATGCTGCGATTGCCTTGCCATTCGTTATGCGCTCAGCGTTACCAGTCGTTGAGGGAATACCCAACGATCTAAGGTCTGCCGCCTCAACATTGGGCGCCGGACCTTGGCGGCGTTTCTTGACCGTTGAATTGCCTCTACTCAAGCCCGCTATTTCGACTGGCTTAGCCTTTTCATTGGCAATGTCACTCGGAGAATTTGGAGCCACCAGTTTTCTCACACGCCGAGAATCACGAACTATTCCGATCATCATCGCGAGCCTCTTTGGTCGAGCAGGAGACATACCAAGAACCACTGGCATGGCCGCATCGTTGGTATTGATCGTTTCAACTGCAATGATCGTTGTCACGATTGATCGAAAGTCACACATATGAGCTTGATCATTGACAACATTTCATTCAGCTATGGCGATCGCACCATTCTGAACAGGCTTTCTTTAGAAGTTCCCACTGGCACCACGACAGCAGTTGTAGCTCCCTCGGGTGCGGGAAAATCTACGTTGCTCCGAATCATCGCTGGGCTCTTCACCCCTTCGTCTGGTTCGATCATTCTTGATGGAAAGAATCTTTCTCTTGTTCCTACTCATTTGCGATCAATCGGAATGGTCTTTCAAGACAACCAACTTTTCCCGCATCTGAATGTGTATGACAACGTCATGTTCGGTTTGCGTATGGCCAAGACAGAAAAGATGATTGCTGCCGAACGATGTCGCGACTTACTCAATCTGGTCGGATTGAGCGAGATTGCCAAACAATCGGTGGCCACACTTTCAGGGGGAGAATCAAAACGAGTGGCACTGGCCCGCTCTCTCGCCCCATCTCCAAAACTTCTGTTACTTGACGAACCCCTCACCGGACTTGATAGCGAACTTCATGACCGACTCGCCCTCGATCTGCAGCAAATCCTTCATGCCACGTCAACGACAGCGCTTTTAGTCACACACTCAATTCCAGAAGCCGAAATCATCTCGGACTCAATACATCGCCTCCAGACAACCGTCGATATCGTTCCCGACGGAGAAAAGAAATGACTTACTTCAGAGGCGACATCTATATTCGAGCCATGAACTACCTCGAAGTTCGACCGCTTCGTCTTGAAGTATTGCGGGCTGGCATGGCGAACCAAACTGTTGAGTTCGATGGCGATGATGAAGTTACGACCGTACACCTTGGTGCTTTTGACCAGAGCGATAACAACATCGGTGTTAGTTCGTGGATGCAACGCGCCTTCCAACCCGAACCCGATTTGAAGGCTGTACAGCTTCGGGGTATGGCAACCGCGACCCATCGACAGGGTCATGGAATCGGCGGATTACTTCTAGATGCTGGACTCAAAAATGCTCAAGAAAATGGTTTCGATGTTATTTGGGCGAACGCCCGAGACGCCGCCCTCAATTTCTACAATAGGCACGGTTACATCACCGTCGGTGAGGGCTTTATAGAAACCGTGACTCAACTTCCACATCACAAAGTCGTGAAATACCTACGGTGATAACCGCATCAGGGCGACTATCGCTCACAGTCGGCTATGAGTATTTCACTTCAACTGGCAGTACGAATTCAAAACACTATTGAGGGTCCATTACGGCAAGTGGCGCGGTTTTCTGATTCTGATACCTGGATCGGCCCAGTTGCCCTGATTTCTCAAGGCGAAATTGGACGAGTCACTCGCCTTCTGTCATCTTGCGTCAATTCTCTGCGCGTCAATCATGAGTCGCCTGGCCTGTGATCCTCAACGCTTAGCCGACCTTGCACGATTTCTTCGCTTGACCCGTGACGAAATCGAGTTACACATTCGTTTAACCGAAATCGGTGATCTCGCGATTCCTCAAGTTCATTCGAACCTGCAGCAATCTTTGACATTGCTTGACCGCCAAGAAACACGGGTGAGACAGATCTTGAACAGTTCATTTCTGAACTTGACCGATTCGTATTCGCTCTCTTTCAATTCCACCGCTTACTTACTCAATCGGTGGGTCGAACATCATCAAGCTTGGTGGTCTGATGCAACCCACGGTGAACCAACCAAAATTGATGTTCTGTTGTCTAAAGTCGCATCAGACCCCGTTGACGCCGGCCGACTTATTGATTCAACAACCTTCTTGGCTCCGCTGATTTATGGATGTCACGATCTCGGAACCCTGCGTTCTCTCTGGTTATCTGCCACCGATCCGCGAACAACATCTACATCCACCGCAGGAGATCGAATCAAACGATTTGTAGAAACGGCCTTTGATAAACAGGAATGGCGCACTGGTA
Source organism: Actinomycetota bacterium (assembly GCA_947454105.1). GTDB lineage: Bacteria > Actinomycetota > Acidimicrobiia > Acidimicrobiales > Ilumatobacteraceae > Casp-actino8. The sequence continues at coordinate 85,391 of CANGIP010000007.1, forward strand.
TAGCCCCAAGTTGGGTCGATATTCACGAGCAAAAACGACTCCGACACGAAATCCTTGATTTGCTCGGAGAAGTTATTGCTCCATGGCAATTACAGTTTTCCGGCCTTTCTTCCGAATGGAACTGGTCACGCGAGACGGGCGTTCACTTCCTCAAAAAGGTCAGCGAATCCGCAGGTGCTGCAGCCTCACTCTCACAAGAACTTGGGATGGCTTTGTATCGGAACCTTTCTGATCTTTCCGACAATGAGATTGAACGCCGTCAACGAATTGATGCAATTGCATTCTCAGTTGGTGCGTCAACAGAACTACTACGCAACGCCAAGGTCCGACAAGCACAAATGGATTCCGATCATCTTTCTACCTTGCTATCAATTCCAACGATGCTGCCCCTCAAGTTGCCATGGCCATCGTCATTAGTGATCGGCGAGACAAACTCATTTATCTTGCAACAATTCGACACAACATCAGAGACGAAAAATTCGTCAGCCATTGAAATGCTGCAACAACGAAGTGCTCTATCTTCAATCGCTTACATGGCGGTACTCAATTCCGCTATTACATCTGGTCGTCTAGAAAACCCAAATGACGCGCCCTCATCAGAGTTACGCCTCGAACTTCAGCACACGGTTGACTCAATTGATAACTCAGCAACCCGCGGAGAAATACTCGCTGAAATAGTTGACTAAATCCAATTGAAAGGCCAGTTACCCGCTTTATGAAATCGGAACATCCGTAGAAAAGCGCGTGCTAGACGACGGGTCTGGTTGAACCAAAATCTCAAGATTCCAAGTACCGGGAGTCAGTATGGATAGTGTGCCCACAAAATGATTGGGGCCAAGTTTTGAGATTGCGGCGGTAATCGTTGGGACTTCTGAGCCCGGCAATGTCAGTCGCATCGTCACATTGTCGACCGGCGACAAAGTTCCACTCGGAGTCGAAATCGTCACATGGATTTCGTTATTGCCGACACGACCTGGCGTGACAGCGATACTGGCAATCATGTCTCCTTCAACAAGTTGCGTGCTAAAGACGGCATTGGCTGCTGTCACTTCCGGAGATTGCGAAAGCATTCCTGCGGTAACACCAAGTGCCAGCACCGCGATCAACACTTCAACGAGGACCACACGATGAATGGACGTACCTTCGCCTCGACGAATGAGCCAACGAGCGAACGCACCGAGAGTCACTGCCGCCACAACAAGACATGATTTAACGAGTAAAGCCTGGCCCCATTTAGTTTGGGTGATATCACTCACCGCCGGGACCAAATGCCACATCTGCCAGAGACCCGTGAGTACTGCGATCGGAATAGCAAAAGTGGCCAAGCGCGAGAAGCGGTTCACGACAACATCGGCGTTGTTACTACTTAACACTCCGCCAAAGGCCAAAATGGTTAGTCCACCGACCCACAAAATCACACTTGAGAGATGCAACGCATCGGCGAACACGGCAACACCCGATTGAGCTGAGGCACTTGGATGTCCAGACGCCGACAACGTCAGTACAATTCCTACACCTACCAGTAATGTTGTTGAGCGCCACCACGATGTTAAGGAGCGTTCAAAATGCCCTCGCAGTGATAAAACGAGCACCAACAATGCAACTAGTAAGAGCTCACGAACGACCAATGCTTTGCCAAGACGCGTCGCATATACGTCAGACCACAGCGCTGTATTAAAACAATCAGACCATTTGCCAGCGATGGTGTACGGACCTTGGGTCAGAAAAAGTATGACTGCGCTGACTACTGCAGATAACCAGCCGATTCCGATAAAGAGTGGGATTCGACGAGAGTGAATCGAGCCGGCAGCGGCCATTGCAAGACAGCCAAGCACGAGGCACAAGCCAATAAAGCCGAGAAACTTTGCAATGCCCATCAACCACGAAAGTCCGGTCGGTCCATTTTGACCAGACAACACATTGGCAATGAGATCACTCGTCGCAACGATCGGCGCCGAAGATCCGATCTGGAATGTATAAGCGCCCTCTACGGCGTGACCATCATTAGAGACAGCACGCCAAGCAACAACGTAGAGACCATCAGGAATTGCTGGAACATCTCCAGCAACCAAAACCGAAGGGTCATCAGGCGATACCAAAGCCTCGCCCAACACAATGCGTTGACCTTCTTGGTTGTAGATCTCAATTGAACGAGCAACAGGTGTTACTGGTTCATTGAAATCAAGACGGATTTCACTCGGAGCAGATTCAAGAACTGCCGAAGGAGCAGGTGATGATGTATCTAACTGAGCATGGGCAGAAACCGGAGAAGCCCAAGCGATTGAAGCGACTACCGCAATCGCAATAAACCATGACTTACGAATTTTTCTCACGAATGTCATCCCATCAATCCAGCTGGCGCAAGCCCGTCAATAGTTACGCGACCCATCAACCAACCCAAACGCACTGTAGGCGACTGAGTGCGTATTTCCCGAGGAAGATCGGTCAGCCCCATTGAGCCACGGGACTTCCATTGCATCGTCATGACCGGCAAATCGTGTCGCACATAGTCCAATGACCATGAGTCGGGACCGGAGCACTTAATTTCGGCCAACCCAAGGTCTCCCATATGAACTTCGACTTCGCGCCAACGTCGTAAAGGCAAATCAGTCACGCGAACTTCTATGCCTGACACCATACGCGCCGAACCAAACCAGCCTTCGCGAGCCGATGCAATTGCACCTTCGAGCGCATAGATCGAACGGCGCACATCAGCGACAAGTTCATCAGCCGTTCGCGATGCTGCCCCATCAATTGCCGCAACTCGCGCTGCAAAGCCACCTTCGTATTGATCGACAACTTCGCCTAATTCGGCGGCAAGAAAAAGACGAGTGATGCTGTCTCCCTGTTGAGCAATATGAGCGAGCACATGACCAACAGTCCAGTCGGATAAAAGCGATGACCGTGCCACCATTTCATTAGTCAAACCCCCGAGTCGCTCCAAGAGCAACTGGTGCGATGCCGCAAGGCCTTCGACTTGTCGATTGATGGTCTTCGCATCAAAGGAATTTTCCACAACTCAAACCGTAGTCGTCAACCAACGATTCTGGTGTTGTTTAAGTTGGCCATACCAACAGAAATGACACCAGAATTTAGGCTAACGGCACGGTTCTTCGTGGTACGACGACCACAGTTCCGTCGGGTTCGTGATGGACGATCACAGAGACTCCGTAGAACTCCGACAAAGTCTCGGCTTTCAACACTTGTTCGGCCGGTCCTGTCGCAACGCAATGACCCTGATGAAGAAGTGCCAAGCGATCGCTATATACACCAGCAAGCGTGAGATCGTGCATCGCTGAGACAACAGTAAATCCGTGCTCACGTCGCAAACTGTCGACCAATTCAAGCGCTTGTTGTTGATGCCCAATGTCTAAAGCACTCGTTGGTTCGTCCAAAAGCATGATGGGAGCCTCTTGAGCAAGAGCACGCGCAATCACCAAACGTTGTCGTTCACCACCCGACAATGTTCCGAGCCGACGATCGGCGAATTCTTCAAGATCGAGTCGTTCAATGACTCGGGCGACCATCATTCGGTCATGCTTCGATTCATTTCCGAAATATCCGACGTATGGGTTACGTCCAAGTAATACATATTCGGCTGCGGTCATGTCATCAGGCATTGCTGGAGATTGTGGAACATGAGCCACTAATGCCGCGCGTCGACGAGCAGATCGCAAATTCAACGGCGAACCATCGACCAAAATTCCACCCTCGTGTTTGACAAGGCCCGCAGCCGAGCGCAACAACGATGATTTACCGGCACCATTAGGGCCAATGAGACACAACCACTCGCCTGGGCGAACGGTGTCGGTGAATCCTTGAACTGCAACTGATGATCCATACTTCACAGATACGTCAACAAATGCCAGTGATGTCATCTCGATGCTCCTTGACGAGAACGTAAAACGATAATGAAAAAGGGTGCGCCCAAAAATGCTGTGACTACTCCTATTGGGGTCTCTGCTGGATCGGACAAAATTCGTCCCGGAATGTCAGCAACGATCAAAAATGCTGCACCGAGAATTACGGTGAGCGGCAAGATTCGGCGATAACTCGATCCGGCAAGCAGTCGAACTAAATGAGGAACAACAATTCCGACAAAACCAATAAGTCCGCTCACACTCACGACTGCCGCAGTTCCTAATGTTGCAGCGATCACAACTGTCAATCGAATTCGATCAACACGTGCACCTAGTGACTGCGCTTCATCATCGCCAACTCGCAATACATCAAGTAGCCGGCGATGCCATAACAAAACCCCGGTACTCACAACGACGTACGGCAGAACCAAACGAACGTCGTGCCACGTGGCAGTCGATAAGCGACCAAGAATCCAGCTGTACACCTGTCGCACCACATCGGTGTTCTTTTGCAGCATGAAGGTTTGTATCGCGGTTGCTAGTGATGTCACTGCGACACCTGCAAGAACGAGGGTCGCTGACGATTTTGCTGCACCAAAAGCCGCACCAACCGAATAGGTGATCATCACGGCAATGAGTCCGCCAACAAAAGCCGCAATGGGCAATGGATCAATGGGCCACGATGAACTACTTGCTCGCCCAGCAACAATGATCACTGTTGCTCCAAGACCAGCACCAGCCGCAACACCCAACAGATACGGGTCTACCAACGGATTACGAAAAACTCCTTGATACGACGCCCCCGCGATTGAGAGCATGGAGCCCACAATGCCTGCGAGGACAACTCGCGGCATGCGAATTTGCCACAGCACCGTGCTCTGAAGTTGTGTCGCACCCGTCTTGATATGAATAAACGGCAAGTGATTCAACAATTCAGCAGGTACTCGCCACCACGCTGGACCGGCAGGCCCGACCATGGCACCGAACAAGAACGCGACTGCCAACATGATGCATGCCACGGGCATCCACCATGATCTTTCGGAATCGCGAACTTGATCGGCCAACATATTATTTCAGCCTTGGCTTTTCACAAATGCGCTCAGCCCGTCAGCGACTGCTTGAACGTACTCAACAAGACGCGGCCCCCAACGTGATGCGATGTCATCGTCGAGCGAAACAACATTCCCTGACACAACCGCCGACAAATCAGACCAACCCGGGCGGGCTGCAACTTTTTCGGCGGTGGCACCACAACAATTCACATCGGCCAAGAAAATGATATTCGGGTCTTGACTGACGATGAACTCAGCCGAAAGTTGCGGATAATCGGTATCACCTTCAGTCGCATCGGCGATATTTCGCATGCCGAAGAGTTCGTAAATCGAACCGATGAAGGTATTGCCCGTCACCGAGTAATAGGTGTCGTCAAGTTCGTGGTAATAGGTAACGGGTGTTGCAGGTGCTTTGATTTCAGCAACGATTCCAGCAATATCATCCTTCATTTTTTGCGTGACATTTTGAGCCTCATCGCTATGCCCCACGACTTTTCCGAGATCATCGATCTGCTGGTAAGCCTCTTCGAGCGTCAACGGCGCTGGACTCACCCATGACTTGATACCAATCGCCGAAAGCTGCTCGGCTAATCCACTGAAGTCATCACCGATCACAACAAGATCTGGTTCCAAAGCGGAGATCGCTTCAACATTGGGTTCGTACGCCGAGATTTCAGTTAAGACTGCTGCAGATTCTGCGGGGTAATTCGACATTGAATCAACCGCGACTACCTGATCGCCAGCACCAATCGCATACAAGATTTCTGTATGGGTTGGCGAGAGCGAGATGATGCGTTGTGGAGAATCACCTGCGACATCAGTTGACATCGGCGCTTCGGTCGCGACGCTGGCTGTTGAATCAGTTTTGTCATTGCCGCACGCCGCTAATAGCGATGTGAGGGCGATCAACGATCCAATCAGAACACGACGCGTGGGCTTACGTGTCGGTTTAATGGCACTTATTAGGTTTGCTTTCATTGAAGCTTCCTCCATTGCTTTGAGGAAGCAAGAGGAGTGCGAGGACGGCGAACCATTCCTGCGCGATCCGCCCTTGCCTCGAGGGTTGGTCATCGCATACAGATCAGGCGACCGGACTCGGTAGCAAAACTTGCGTTCGCTACACCACCGTTGCGGGACAGTGCCGGGATCTCACCGGACTTCGCTGTTTTCTGTACGTGTCAACTATTGCCGACGCATTGAAACTAACACACGACTTACCCGTGCTCAACCATTGAAATTACGAGTTGAAGTTATGAACGCGCGACCAAGTCGGCGATACGACGGATTCCTTCTTCAAGATCGGCATCGCCGAGCGCAAAAGAGAAACGTGCGTAACCAGATGTTCCGAACGCTTCGCCCGGAACAATTGCCACTTTTACCTCAGACAAAATAATGTCGGCGAGTTCCATGCTGTTATTGGCGGTCTTGCCGTTAAACGTCTTACCGATTAATCCGCTCACGTTCGGGTAGCAGTAGAACGCACCTTCTGGTTCAAGACAGGTAATGCCAGGAATTTCGTTCAACATGCGATGCATCGTGCGACCACGTCGTTCGAACGCGTCGCGCATCATTGATACCGCCGACAGGTCGCCAGCAACTGCAGCAAGTGCCGCTGCTTGTGCAACGTTGTTGACATTTGATGTGGCATGGCTCTGGAAGTTGATTGAAGCCTTCATCACATCTGCTGGTCCGATCATCCAGCCAACGCGCCAACCAGTCATTGCATAGGTCTTGGCAACACCATTCACAATGAGACACTGATTTGCCAACTCCGGAACAAGCGTCGGCATGCTCGTGAATTTGTGTTGACCGTACGTGAGGTGTTCATAAATTTCGTCAGTGATCACCCAGATGCCGCGTGACACCGCCCATTCACCAATGGCCTTGACTTCTTCTGGTGGATACACCGAACCCGAGGGGTTATCAGGAGATACAAACAACAAAACTTTGGTGCGCTTCGTCAGCGCTTTTTCAAGTTGTTCAACAGTGACACGGAATCCGGTTTCTTCAGTGGTATCGACAACTACTGGTACTCCCCCAGCCAAAGTGACTGCCTCGGGATATGTGGTCCAATATGGCGCAGGCACGATGACTTCGTCGCCTGGATCGCACAGCGCTGCGAATGCAGTAAACACTGCGTGCTTGCCACCGTTTGTGACAAGCACTTGATTGGCCGTGGTTTGAAAGCCACTGTCACGCAAGGTCTTGGCAGCAATCGCTTCACGTAATTCGGGAAGTCCGGCCGCTGGCGTGTAGCGATGCATCTTCGGGTCGCGACAAGCCTTGACGGCTGCCTCAACGATGTGCTCCGGAGTCGGGAAGTCGGGCTCGCCAGCACCGAAACCGATGACGTTTTCGCCAGCTGCTTTGAGGGCCTTGGCTTTGGCGTCAACGGCCAATGTGGCCGATTCAGCGATGGCGGCGAGACGAGAAGATGTGCGCTTACTTTGGGGAGACGAACTCATGCCTGCAATGCTAAGACAGTGAGCACTACTGACCCCCGATCAATTCGTATTTCTTCCAATCTTTTGCCAGCCGACGGTCGCTTCGGTTGCGGACCTTCAAAGGTACGGCCCGAACAGATGGCAGCCCTTGCTGCGGCGGGGCCAGCCCTCATGGGCACGTCGCACCGCCAGGCGCCGGTCAAAAATCTCGTCGGATCAGTTCGTTCTGGCTTGTTCCAATTATTTGGATTGCCCGATGACTGGGAGATCGTTCTTGGCAACGGTGGCTCAACCGTGTTTTGGGATGTCGCGACCTTTGGATTGGTAGAAAATCGCAGTCAGCACTTGGTGTTCGGCGAGTTCTCATCAAAGTTTGCCGAAGCCGTTGCTGCAGCGCCACATTTGGGCGAACCGACGGTGGTGAAGACCGACCCCGGCACACACCCAACCGCAACTGCCGAGGCGGGTATCGACACGTACGCGTTGACACACAACGAAACATCGACGGGCGTGATGATGCCTCTCGTGCGCCCGAGCGGTAGAGACGATGCATTGGTCGTCGTTGATGCAACTTCTGCTGCTGGCGGATTGCTTTGGAACCCTGCCGAAGTTGATGTGTACTACTTCGCCCCGCAAAAGTGTTTTGCCTCAGACGGTGGATTGTGGTTCGCCGCTTGTTCACCGCGTGCTCTCGAGCGGATTGAAAAGATTTCTGCGTCAAAGCGTTGGATCCCGGCTTCGCTCGATCTCAAGATTGCTCTCGATAACAGCAAAGCGAATCAGACGTACAACACTCCGGCACTTGGCACTTTGGTCATGCTTGATGCGCAAGTGAAGTGGATGAACGAAATTGGTGGGTTGAGCGCATGCAACGCCCGCTCAGCCAAGTCTTCGTCAACCTTGTATTCATGGGCCGAATCTCGCGCCTGGGCAAGCCCATTTGTGAGCAACCCGGCACAACGTTCGCAGGTCGTCGGCACAATCGATATCGCTTCGCCAGCCGACGGTGGAGTCGACGCAAACGATATTTGTGCAGCATTACGGGCCAATGGGGTCGTCGACACCGACAGTTACCGCAAGCTTGGGCGCAACCAGTTGCGAGTTGGCATGTTCCCAGCGATCGATCCTGAAGATGTTCAGGCATTGACTGCCTGCATTGACGTTGTGGTTGAGGCATTGCGCGGGTGAGACTCTAGGAATGGAAGTCGCCGATGTCTTGATGTGGGAAGGATTGTCAGCACCGCTGCGCCGCCCCGTCATGGTTTTGGCGCTCACCGGTTGGTTTGATGCCGCTGGAGTTGCAACTGCGGCGATTGAACATCTGATTCAACACAACGCCGCCGAGGTAGTCGCGTCGATTGATAGCGACCCATTTTACGACTTCACACAAATTCGGCCCGAAATTCGCCTTGACGAAGACGACGAGCGAGTTATTGAGTGGCCCACCAACGAAATCATTGCGCTGCGTTTTCCCGAGTTCTCACGTGACATCGTCGTGATGTCTGGTGTTGAGCCCCATATTCGTTGGCACACCTTTGTACGTTGCGTCGTCGCCGCATATTCGCGCCTTGGGTGCGAAGCAATCGTGACGGTTGGTGCATCGGCCGACACGGTCCCACATACACGTACGCCCTTTGTAGTTGGCAGCACGGTCGACCCGCAGTTGGCGCGCACGCTCGGATTGTCGCGACCGTCGTATCAAGGAATCACTGGTGTCGTTGGTGTGATGCAGACCGAATTTGAACGTGAAGAGTTGCCGGCGATTTCACTACGAGTTGGCGTCCCCCACTATTTGGGCAATGCCGAACATCCACAAGCATCAGCAGCGTTGTTGCGCCAACTCGAGCATGTGCTGGGCGTACCAACACGACACGGTGAATTAGAAGAAGAGATGGAACGCTGGCGATCACTTCACGATGACGCGGTCTCTGAAGACGATCGAGCTTTGCGTTACGTGCAGATGCTTGAGCTTGAGTTTGATCGGCGAGCTGAAGAACTCATTCCTTCCGGCGACGACTTAGCGGCCGAGTTCCAGAAGTTCCTCGACGACAACCGCCCCGACTAACTCCATACCCATTTCCGCCACTTTGGAATATGCCTGCCGCTAGGCGGCAATTACATTCCAAAGTGGGGAAAAAGCGACGGTGAGATGGGTTATTTGGCGGCGGCGAATCCGGCTTCGAGGTCGGCCAAGATGTCCTTGATCGACTCAAGACCCACGCTCAAACGCACGAGACCCGGGTTCACACCAGAAGCAACCTGCTCTTCAGCAGTCAACTGGCTGTGCGTCGTTGTTGACGGCTGGATCACCAAGCTGCGCACGTCACCAATGTTGGCAACATGGCTGTGCAATTGCAGACCGGCCACAAACTTTTCGCCAGCTTCACGTCCACCCTTGATGTTGAACGCCAAAACTGAACCGTAGCCACGGCCACCGAAGTACTTCTTGGCCCGGTCATGCCATGGGCTGCTTGTTAAGCCGGCGTAGTTGACACTTTCAACTTGCGGGTGCTTGTCAAGGAACTCCGCAACCGCGTGAGCATTGCTCCAGTGACGCTCCATACGCAGCGACAAAGTTTCGAGACCCTGCAACAACAAGAACGCATTGAACGGCGATACAGCCATACCGAGGTCACGTAGCAACTGCACACGAGCCTTCAAGATGTACGAGCCAGCACCAAGTGCGGGCCAGTACGCCAAGCCGTGGTAGCTGGGGTCGGGCTCGGTGAAATTCGGGAAACGGCCCGAAGCTGAGAAGTCAAACTTTCCACCATCGGTGATTGAACCGGCAACTGAAGTTCCGTGTCCACCAACAAACTTGGTAAGTGACTGCACAACGATGTCGGCGCCCCACTCGAGCGGACGAATTCCGTAAGCGGTCGGGACAGTGTTGTCGACAATCAACGGAACTCCAGCTTCGTGCGCAACCTTTGAAACGCCTTCGATGTCGAACACGTCGTTACGTGGGTTAGCCAACACTTCACCGTAGAACGCCTTGGTGTTCGGACGAACAGCGGCCTTCCACTGTGCAAGATCGTGCGGATCGTCAACGAACGAAACGGCAATGCCCATCTTGGGAAGTGTGTAGTGCAACAAGTTGTACGTTCCGCCGTACAACGACGGTGAAGCAACGATGTGATCGCCAGCTTCAGCAAGGGTAAGAATCGCCAATGTTTCGGCGGCTTGACCCGAACTCACAACCAACGTTCCTGGCAAACCGATCGCGGTTGTCACGCCACCTTCAAGTGAGTTCACGCGTGACTCAACAGCCAACTGCGTGGGGTTCATAATGCGCGTGTAGATGTTTCCCACTTCAGCAAGGGCAAAAAGATTGGCCGCATGCTGTGCGTCACGGAATTCGTAACTGGTGGTCTGGTAAATCGGAACGGCACGAGCGCCGGTCGTCGGATCGGGTTCTCCACCGATGTGAATCTGACGGGTTTCAAAACCCCACTCTGCTGCTGACATAGTCGTGCCCTCCTGGTTAGTAACTCAGGAGGGCACGCTAACGGTCAATTCCCGACCTAACAAGTCGGAATTAGATTTTTACTAAATTTTTGGCTCAGCCTCCGGAAGCTTCGCTGACCTTTTGCTTGCCGGCCGAGATCCACGGCATCATCGAGCGCAGGTTCTTGCCCACTGACTCGATCTGGTGGTCGGCTCCGGCCTTGCGAAGTGCATTGAAGTTGTTGCGTCCGCTTTCGCTCTCGGCAATCCATTCCTTGGCAAACTTGCCGGACTGAATTTCCTTGAGGATCTTCTGCATCATCTTCTTGGTTGCCGGGGTCACAATGCGTGGTCCACGGGTCACGTCGCCGTACTCAGCGGTGTCACTAATGCTGTAACGCATTCCAGCGATGCCCTCTTCGTACATGAGGTCAACAATGAGCTTCACTTCGTGCAAGCACTCGAAGTACGCCATCTCGGGCTGGTAACCAGCTTCGACGAGCGTTTCGAATCCGGCCTGCACCAACGAGGTGAGTCCGCCACACAACACGACCTGCTCACCGAACAAGTCGGTTTCGGTCTCTTCGCTGAATGTGGTTTCGATGATGCCGGCTCGGCCGCCACCAATTGCTGATGCGTATGACAACGCAACGCTCTTGGCGTTGCCAGTTGCATCTTGTTCAACCGCGATCAAGCACGGAACTCCGCCGCCTTCGGTGTACGTTCGACGCACCAAGTGACCAGGACCCTTCGGGGCGATCATGATGATGTCGACGCCCTTTGGTGGACGAATGCGCTTGAAACGAATGTTGAATCCGTGAGCGAATGCCAACGCCTTGCCAGCCTTCATATAACGCTTGATATCAGCGTCGTATGTGGCCTTCTGCTCGGTATCGGGCATGGTGAGCATGATGACGTCAGCCCATTTGGCTGCTTCAGAAATGCTCTTCACCGTGAGACCAGCGGCCTCGGCCTTGGCTGCGGACGAGGAACCCTCGCGCAGACCGACCACTACGGGCACTCCACTCTCTTTTAAGTTCAGAGCGTGAGCGTGTCCCTGTGATCCGTAACCGATGATCGCAACCTTGCGGTTCTTGATAATCGAAACGTCACAGTCACCGTCGTAATACAACTTTGCTGCCATTGGTCAACTTGCCTTTCCATTTTTGTGAGGACGCGTACGCGCCTCTTTGTCGAGTTTCGGAAGCGCCACACGGCCGGTCCGTTGAAGTTCAACAATCCCGTAACCACGAAGAAGTTCCTCGAAGTCATCAAGTTTGTCGGGACTTCCCTCCAAAGACACCGTTATGGCCTCAGTTCCTACAGCCAAAATTTTGCCTTCGAAGATATTTGCCAGTTCAACGACCTGCCCGCGGTCCTCTGAGGCCACCCGAACGGTAGCCATCATGAGTTCACGCTCCACCGAGCGGCGGGGGTCGAGTTCGCTGATTTTGACGACGTCGATGAGCTTGAATAGTTGCTTCACAATCTGCTCAAGTGGGGCTGACTCGACGTCGACGACGATCGTGATCCGCGAAAAGTCGGGATCTTCGGTCGGGGCGACGGCCAAGCTAAAGATGTTGTAGCCGCGTCGAGCGAACAAGCTAGAAACACGAGCCAAGACTCCGGCGCGGTTTTGCACAAGCACCGACAAGATGTGATGCGACGGCATTGATGTTGTGTTCGGTGTCATGCTCATCGCAAGAACTCCCTTCGATCATTTTGATTCGGGTGCAAGAGAACATCGTCGTTGCCAAAGCCTGCGGGGACCATCGGGAAAACTTTTTCGCCGGCGTCAACACGGAACTCAACAACAACTGAACGATCATTGATGCTGTTTGCTAACGCAATAGCAGGTTCAACTTCTTCAGGGCTCTCAACGCGAATGCCAACGCAACCCATCGCTTCTGCCCACTTCACAAAGTCGGGAAGTTCTGGCGACAAGTACACCTCGCTATAACGCTCGTCGTAGAACATTTCTTGCCACTGACGAACCATGCCGAGATACGAGTTATTCAAAACGGCGACCTTGATCGGAATTCGTTCGACGCTTGCAGTCACGAGTTCTTGTGCAGTCATTTGGAAACAACCGTCACCGTCAACCGCCCACACTGTGCGATCGGGGCGTGCCACCTTGGCACCAATAGCTGCCGGAATGGAGAAGCCCATTGTTCCGAGACCACCAGAGTTGACCCAGGTGTACGGCTCTTCAAATTTCCAGAACTGCGATGAGAACATTTGGTGCTGACCAACGCCGGAACACAAGATGGTTCCAGCAGGAGCCAATTCATGCAGTTTTTCCAAGCAAAACTGCGGTTTCAAAGCTTCGCCTGGTTCGTTCGGCGAGTAGTACATCGGGAACTGTTCTTGCCATCCGCTGACGCGACTCTTCCATGCTGAAATGTCCGCTTGGACTTCGCCATTAGCCAACATCTCTTTGATGGTCTTGACAAGTTCTTCAATCACGAGACGGCAGTCGCCAACGATCGGAACATCGGGACGGCGAACCTTGCCTTGTTCGGCTGGGTCGATGTCAACGTGAATGATCTTGGCATCAGGAGCAAATGTGCTGACCTTGCCAGTGATGCGGTCGTCGAAACGTGCACCGAGGTTGATCAACAGATCGCTCTTTTGCATTGCAGTGATTGCAGTTGCGTTGCCGTGCATACCTGGCATACCAAGACACAACGGGTGACTGTCGGGGAATGCACCGCGAGCCATCAACGTCGTCACGACTGGAGTGTTAATGAGTTCTGCGAGCTCGCGCAAAGTATCTGCTGCACGTGCCTTCAACACGCCACCACCGACATAGAGAACGGGTTGCTTCGAATCAAGAATCAAGCGCGCTGCTTCTTTGATCATGCGCGAATGACCCTTGGTATTAGGCCTGTAGCCGGGAAGACTTTCAAGAACTTCCTCATCGGTTGGCCAATGCCATGTCATCATGTTTTGCAGACAGTCCTTCGGGACGTCAATCAAAACGGGACCAGGACGACCAGTCGTAGCGATATGGAAAGCCTGACGAACGATCAACGGAATCTCGTCCGCTGACATGACGAGTTCGTTGTGCTTGGTGACGCTGCGCGTAATACCAACTGTGTCGCACTCTTGGAACGCGTCGGTTCCAATGGCCGATGTCGGAACCTGACCCGTGATACAGATCATCGGAATTGAGTCCATGTATGCGTCACACAATGGGGTCACCATGTTGGTGGCGGCAGGACCAGAAGTCACCAAAGCGACGCCGGGACGACCAGTCACGTGGGCATAGCCCTCAGCCATGTGCCCAGCGCCCTGTTCGTGGCGTACGAGGATGTGGCGAATATGGCTGTCGAGCAGCGGGTCGTAGGCCGGCAGAATGCATCCACCCGGCAAACCAAAGATGGTGTCAACGTTTTCAAGCTCGAGAGCCCGAATCAGCGCTTGAGCACCAGTGATCTGTTCTGTCATGTCGGTTCCTATGTCTTGTAGGTTCGAGTCCCGAAAACGAAATGGCCCCCCATCTGGGAGGCCGTGCGACGCATTCGAGTGATCGAATGCGTCAGATAATTACTACTACGAGCGCGAACGAGGCAGCTAGGACCGAGGTCTTAGGAGTCAAGTTGGCGTTCATTGATGTCAAGTGTGCCATCTCGGCCCCAATAACGACAACCTAATGGTGTCAAATTCTCGATTTACGACAAGAATCAACGTCAGACGGGGAACGCCCTACTCACGTCAGACGGGGAACGCCCCCTGTAGCCGAGCGGCCGACAAGGTGTTCTCGAGCAGGCATGCAATCGTCATCGGTCCGGTACCCCCAGGCATTGGCGTAATTGCCCCAGCCACGGCCTGCACGGCGTCAAAGTCGACGTCTCCAACGATTCCAGCTTCTGTACGCGAAATGCCCACATCAATGACTGCCGCGCCGGGCTTGATATGAGCCGCGGTTATCAGATGCGCCTGTCCCACCGCCCCAACGACAATGTCGGCGTTGCGACATACATCGATGAGATCGGCAGTGCGACTGTGGGCAATGGTCACAGTCGCATCGATTCCTTTACGAGCCAACAACAACGACAACGGCAATCCCACCAAAGTTGACCGACCGATAACGACTGCACGTTTACCACTTGTCGCCACGCCGTATCGCTCTAAGAGACGAATGACGCCAAGCGGGGTACATCCAACGAGACCAGGTAAACCACGAACAAGGCGGCCCATTGATTGAGAAGTCAAGCCGTCGACATCTTTGTCCGCCGGAATGAGCGACAAAACCTTTTCTTCGTCATAGCCACTTGGCAACGGACTTTGCACCAAAATCCCGTGCACGCTGGGATCTTGAGCCAACCGCCCAACAACATCTTCCACCTGCGCCTGGCCCGCATCGGCTGGCAAAATCTCATTACGACTCTGCATTCCGGCTTTCCCCGCCTGGACATGCTTATTGCGCACGTAACGCTGGCTTGGAGCATCGTCTCCGACCAAAACTGTCGCCAGACATACCGGCGGTGACCCTGCAGTAGCAATCGTCGTGGCCAATGTGGCGACGATTTCGTCGCGCAACCGATTGCCATCCATCAGGATTGCCCCGCCTGGCGTGCGCTCGTTAGCGCCCGAGTTCAGGAGATCATTCATAGAAGTCATGCTAGGTCACGTCATGACCGCCTAGCCTGATGGAATGTCTACTCCTCCGTCCCCCATTATTGCTCCGGCTACCGGTCGCCTCGGCGTCCTTACGGTTGGTCTTGGCGCAGTGGCTTCAACACTTATTGCTGGCGTCGAGCTCACCAAGCGTGGCCTCGGATCGCCGATCGGTTCGCTCACACAGATGGGCACCATTCGCCTCGGCAAGCGCACCGAAGATCGTTCACCTCTCATCAAAGACTTCGTTCCGCTCGCGACGCTCGATGACATCGTGTGGGGAGCATGGGATGTGTACCCCGACGACGCATACGTTTCGGCAAGTCGTGCCGGTGTCCTCGAAAGCGGAAAGCACATCGAGGCAATCAGTGACGTATTGCGCGATATTCGCCCGATGCAAGCCGCATTTGAACGCAAGTATGCACGCAACCTTGAAGGCGAGCACATCAAGCCCATCAGCACCAAGCGCGGCATGCTCAATGCGATTCGCGAAGACATCAATCGCTTCAAAGAAGAGAAGCAAGTTGATCGCGTTGTGATGATCTGGTGTGCAAGCACCGAAATCTTTATCGAGCCAGGCCCGGCCCACATGAATATCGAATCATTTGAGAAAGCCATTGACGCAAACGACGAAACTGTTTCGCCATGTCAGTTATATGCCTATGCCGCTTTGCTTGAAGGCGTTCCGTTCAACAACGGTGCACCTAACTTGGCTGTTGATGCACCGGCCTTACGTCAGTTCGCAACCGAAAAGAACATTCCGATTTCTGGCAAAGACTTCAAGACCGGCCAGACACTTATGAAGACGGTTTTGGCACCAATGCTCAAAGCTCGCATGCTCGGTTTGTCCGGCTGGTATAGCACCAACATTCTTGGTAACCGTGACGGCGAAGTGCTTGATGCACCTGAAAACTTCAAGACCAAAGAAGAATCAAAGCTTGGAGTACTCGAAGACATTTTGCAGCCCGCGAAGTACCCCGAGCTGTACGGCAATGTCTTCCACAAAGTTTCGATCAACTACTACCCTCCCCGTGGCGATGCCAAAGAGGGTTGGGACAACATTGACATCACCGGCTGGTTGGGTTACCCCATGCAGATCAAAGTCAACTTCTTGTGTCGCGACTCGATCCTTGCTGCACCGCTCGCACTTGACCTCATCTTGTTGAGCGACCTCGCACAGCGCGCTGGTATGGGCGGCATTCAAGAGTGGCTGAGCTTCTACTACAAGAGCCCGCAGGTTGCACCTGGTCTCTACCCCGAGCACGACTTGTTCATTCAGCTCACTAAGTTGAAGAACACGTTGCGTTGGATGATGGGCGAAGACGTCATCACCCATCTCGGCCGCGAGTACTACGAAGAAATTTGATTCTCCAGTGGCGCGTCGCCTCTGGAACCCAAAATCTTGGGTGAGCCTGTCGCCAAACGGCATCGGCCATACCAAGCCCAATCATCTCGGTGAGATGGCGCGCGTCGCCGTGAATGTGCGACGCACTCCAAAGCGGGCATGGAAGATACTGAATGAAGGCGTCTGCGATGGTTGCGCGCTCGGCGTTGCCGGATTACACGACTGGACTCTTGACGGAATCCATTTGTGTACCACTCGGTTGAAGTTGCTTGAAGTGAATTGCGCTCCAGCTTTTGACCATTCGGTGCTGAGTAATATTTCGTGGCTGCGCAATCGAACCAGTACCGAACTTCGTGAGATGGGACGACTTGCCTACCCCATGCGTCGACGTCGTGGCGACAAAGGATTTACCCGCATTTCTTGGGATGATGCCCTCGACGCAGTCGGTCTGAGTATTCGTGCTGCTGGTGGAGATCGCACCGCGATTTATCTCACGAGCCGAGGACTCACCAACGAGTCGTACTACGTTGCGGGAAAAGCTGCTCGCGCAATGGGTGTTGCCAATATCGATTCGGCTGCACGAACGTGTCATGCACCTTCAACAATCGGTTTGAAATCAACAATCGGGGTTGCTGCAAGTACGTGCAGCTTGCAAGACGTTCTTGAAACCGAAGTCATCATTTTGTGGGGCGCCAATGTTGCCAACAATCAGCCGGTCTTCACGAAGTATCTCTATGAGGCCAAAAAGAATGGCGCCAAAGTTGTTGTGATCAACCCTTATTTAGAACCTGGGCTAGAAAATTACTGGGTTCCTTCTAAGCCTGAATCTTTTTTGTTTGGTACGAAATTATGCGACTTGCACATTCCCGTTCGTCCCGAGGGCGATGTCGCTCTTGCCAATGCTCTACTGAAAGTCTTACTTGAACGTGATGCAATTGACCATGAGTTTGTAGAGCGACACACTTCTGGATGGACCGAACTTACTCAGCATCTAGCAACGCTTGATGACAATGAACTTCTGGTCGATGCCGGCATCGAACATGCAACGCTGAATGCACTCGCCGACCTTTACGCGACTTCAAAGAGCGCTGTCTTGATTTGGAGTATGGGTATTACCCAACATCGTTACGGAGTCGAAGGCGTACAAGCAATTGTGAATGTCGCTCTTGCTCGCGGAAATATCGGACGCAACGGTGCAGGACTCATGCCAATTCGCGGACACTCTGGCGTGCAGGGCGGTGCTGAAATGGGGGCGTACTCCACTGCCTTCCCAGGTGGTGTGACGGTCTCTGCCGAATCAGCCCGCGAACTTTCGGACCTCTGGGGATTTGAAGTTCCGTCTACACCCGGAATCACTGCCCCCGAAATGGTTCTTGCGGCCGAACGCGATGAACTTGATGTCCTCTTTTTGGATGGTTCGAATTTCCTAGATGTCATGCCCGATCCAAAACGAGTAGAGGCCGCACTTGCTCGGGTACCTTTGCGGGTTCATCAAGACATCGTGCTCACGTCGCAAATGTTCATTGATGGCGATGACGTCATTTTGTTACCAGCCGCGACTCGTTACGAACAAGAAGGTGGCGGCACTAGCACCACAACCGAACGTCAAATCGCGTTTAGCCCCGAGATTGTTTCCGCTCCAGGAGAAGCACGCAGTGAATGGCGCATCTTCTCAGACATCGCGGCGCGCATGAACCCCGCGCTTGAACCACATTTCTCATGGGCCGACAACAAGGCATTGAGAACAGAGATCGCACATGTCGTTCCCATGTATGCCGGAATTGAAAACCTGTCAAAGACTCATGATGCTGTTCAATACGGCGGCAGACATTTATGCGAAGGCGGAGAGTTTCCGCTACCCGATGGTCGAGCACGATTCACCAATCTCACTGTCTCTCCCCCGAGAATCCCAGATGGATCATTTTTCTTGTCGACACGACGGGGAAAACAATTCAATTCAATGATCTTCAACGAAATTGATCCGTTGACGGGAGCGACTCGCGATGCGGTGTACATCGATGCCCGAGATGCAGAGGCCTTGAAAGTCGTTGAAGGCGACCGAGTTGTTTTGCGAAGTGTTGTGGGTTCGATGAGCGCGAAAGTAAAGATCGTTGCCTTGCCCTCGCGATCGGTACAGGTGCACTGGCCCGAGGGCAATGTGTTGATTGATGCTGGCATCAACGAAGATGCAAGTCGCATTCCGGATTACAACGCAGTCGTAACAATCGAAAAAATCAAAAAAGGGTGATGTCATGAAATCAAAAGTTGTTTTGTGGTCTGCAGTCGCTGATGTGCTCTGCATTGTGATCTTCGTGGCCATCGGTCGCAAAAATCACGATGAGGGCGAAGCAGCTTCAGGAATCTTCCATGTCGCTGCACCGTTCTTGATTGCTACAGTCGCTGGCTGGATTGCATCGCAGGCATGGAAAAAGCCGATTGAACTTCGTACTGGCGCGATCGTCTGGCTTACCACGATCGTTCTTGGAATGGTCTTGCGCCACTTCGTTTTCGACGACGGAACAGCGACGGCATTCATCATTGTGGCGACAGTGTTCTTGTGCGCCTTCTTAAACGGCTGGCGAGCAATCGCCCGCAAACGCCTCAGTTCCCACTGACCTCGGCGGCATTAACTCGCCACTTTGGAATATGGTTGCCGCGTAGCGGTAACCATATTCCAAAGTGGCGGAATTAGATCAAGTTGGTGATGGCGCCCTTTTCGGCACCTTGGGCCAACTTGGCGTACTTGCCCAACACGCCACTCGTGTAACGCGGCGGGTTCGGCTTCCAACCTTCACGACGCTTAGCCAATTCGGCTTCATCAACCAACAAGTCCAGTCCAAAGTTGGCAACATCAATCTTGATCTTGTCGCCATCACGCACGAATGCAATTGGTCCACCGTCAACTGCTTCAGGCGCAACGTGACCAATACAGAAGCCCCATGTGCCACCACTGAATCGACCGTCAGTGATGAGCGCACAGTCGTATCCACGACCTGCACCCTTCATCGCACCGGTGATCGCCAACATTTCGCGCATTCCTGGTCCGCCCTTCGGACCTTCGTAGCGAATCACCAACACGGTGTTGGGCTTAATCTCGCCAGCCATGATTGCGGCCATCGCGCCATCTTCACCGTCGAACACGCGCGCTGTTCCTTCAAACAAACGTTGTTCGGGCGTCAGGCCAGCGACCTTCACGACGCTTCCCTTAGGAGCAAGTGATCCAGTCAAAATCAGCAAGCCACCCTCAACGTTGATGGGTGCACTCAAGGGGTGCACCACTACTCCATCGGGATCTGGCGGATTGATCTCG
Source organism: Actinomycetota bacterium (assembly GCA_947454105.1). Classification (GTDB taxonomy): domain Bacteria; phylum Actinomycetota; class Acidimicrobiia; order Acidimicrobiales; family Ilumatobacteraceae; genus Casp-actino8. Next base: position 105,472 of record CANGIP010000007.1, read on the forward strand.
GCCAAGTTTTCGGCCATGGTTTTGCCTGTCACTGTCATGACATCACCGTGCAATAAACCAGCATCCAACAACATCTTCAGCACCACCGGAACTCCACCGATACGGTCGAGATCGGTCATATGGAATTTTCCACCCGGCTTCATATCGGCGATGTGCGGAACTTTCGCGGCAATGCGGTTGAAGTCTTCGAGATTGAGTTCAACTCCTGCTTCATTAGCAATCGCCAACAAGTGCAACACTGCGTTTGTACTTCCACCCAAAGCATTCGCAAGTGCGATCGCATTTTCAAATGCCTTCTTGGTGAGAATATCGCTCGGACGAATTCCGAGTCGCAACATATTCACGACAGCTTCTCCAGCAAGACGGGCATCGACTTCACGACGGGAGTCAATTGCGGGCGCTGAAGCCGAACCCGGCAACGACAAACCGAGTGCCTCACCAATTGACGACATCGTGTTCGCGGTGAACATTCCACCACATGCACCTTCTCCGGGGCATGCATTTCGTTCGATATCACCCAGTTCTTCTTCGGTAATCGTTCCGGCAGCACAGGCTCCAATCGCTTCAAATACTGAAGTGATGTCGAGAGCTTTACCATCGAGATACCCCGGCAAAGTTGAACCGTTGTATACGAACACCGCTGGCAAATTCAGGCGAGCAATTGCCATCATCATTCCGGGCATGCTCTTGTCGCATCCACCCGTTGCCACGAGTCCGTCGAGACGCTCACCATGCATCACGGTCTCAACCGAGTCGGCGATCACTTCACGGCTCACCAATGAAGCGCGCATACCTTCGTGACCCATCGAAATTCCGTCGCTGACCGTGATTGTTCCGAATTCAAGAGCAACACCGCCAGCGGCACGAACGCCCTCTTTGGCGGCAGCTGTCAAACGACGAATCGACATATTGCATGGTGTGATTTCATTCCACGAAGAAGCAATTCCAACTTGGGGCTTTTCCCAATCTGCATCGGTCAATCCAACTGCACGCAACATCGCGCGGGAAGCAGCCTTTTGGATCCCGTCAGTGACGTCTCGACTGCGGGGCTTGATATCAACAGTCGTTTCCGACATTTTTTCAGACTTATTTCCTGAAGAATTCGCTTGAGCCATATCTCCACCGTAGCCGTGGCGACCCCGTAGGGACACGCCGATTGAATGTCGAATTCAACAACGAGTTAAGCGTTCACCTTTTTGCGTGGCCCACGAACGAACATCAGCAAAATTGGGATGAGGTAGGCAATGTACGCGATCACTCGGATCTTCTCGGCATCACTTGACCAACCAAACAGACCCTTCATGAAGTCATAGAAGGTTCCCTCCGCCCACGGACCCGACGTCACCGTCCATGCTGGGTCAATGAGCCAACCACTTTCGAAACCGAATAGTTCTCTGAATTCATGGAATGCTTTGCCAACAAGACCTGCGGCGAAGAAGATCAACATCACTCCGGTCACCAAAAAGAACGAACGCAAATTCAGGCGATTGCCACCCTTGTACACCAGGTAACCGAGCACTGCCGAAATCGCGATGCCGATCAAACCACCAATGACGACTTTTGCGCCCGAAGCGCTACTGGTTTCTGCGCCGAGCAAAAACAACGCAGTTTCGAGTCCTTCGCGGAAAACTGCAACAAAAGCAATTGCTGCTAATGCTTTAGCGCCAGTTGCTTGATCGACTTGTGAACGCAATTCGGCACCGAGGTTGCGGGCATTTTCACGCATCCAGAAAATCATCCAGGTCAAAACACTGGCCGCGGCAACAGCAATGATTCCTTCAGTTGCTTGCTCGACCTTGCCATTCAGACCACCGACCGCCAGATGGATCGAAATTCCGAAAACAAAACACAATGCGAGGGCGGCGAAAGCACCCTTCCACATGGACGGCAAGTCGGACGAACGTCCGCTCTTCACCAAATAGCCGGCCAAAATTGCGAGCACGAGGGCTATTTCAAGGCCTTCGCGCAGTGTGATGAGGAATGAGGCACCCATGAGTCAAATGTTAGCCATGCCTAACAACCAATTGCAAGGTATGCCTAACATTTTGAAAGATTTATTTGCGGCCAAATCCAAACAGGTGTTGGCCGACCTTGCGCATCTGAATTTCTTCGGCACCCTCGGTGATTCGGTAGCGGCGGTGGTGTCGATAGATGTGCTCAAAAGGCATGTGCCGGCTGTAGCCGACTCCCCCGCATGTCTGCATTGCTCGATCGGCAGCGTCGCAGACCAAGCGATTAGCCCGATAATTACACATCGCCACCAAGTGAGTGAACTCCATAAAACCTTCAACATCGGGACGATCGCTCTTCACCGAATTGTCCATGAGCGATGCGGTGTAGCGAATGAGCTGACGCAACATGGCGGCTTCAGTGTGTAACTCAATCAGCGGGAATTGGATTCCTTGATTGCTCGATAATTTCTTCCCCCACGTCACTCGTGAGTTGGCGTAAGCCACCGCTTCATTGATGCAGTACTGCGCAGCACCAAGCGACGACGCTGCTTGACGAATGCGATTTTCGTGCACGAAATGTTGCGCGAGATCGAGACCGTGATCGAGTCGACCAAATAACGCATTGCTGGAAACACGAACATCTTTCATCGACACTTCGGCGTGATCGGTTGGCATGTTGAATGTCCACCAGAAGAAATCGACATTAAAGCCAGGCAAATCAGTCGGAACCAAGAAGGCTGAAATTCCAACGGGGCTACCAGCATCGCCTGAAGTACGCGCGAAAATGATGTCGTGAGTGGCGTGGTGTAAACCACTATTCCAGCGCTTCATTCCGTTGATGACCCATTCATCACCATCGCGAACCGCAGTCGTCTCCAGGTATGTCGCATCGCTTCCATGATTTGGTTCGGTCAAACCAAAAGCTAAACGCTTCGTTCCATCAAGAAATCCGGGCATCCATTCCTTTTTTTGCTCTTCGGTTCCGAAGTCACGCATCATCAACACTGTTGGGAAGTTGCCAACAACCGATGATTCATTTTGCAAATCGTTGAAAAGACCAAGGCCCTTTGATGCGAGGTGCTCGCGAATAATTGCCATCTCTAAATTGCTTGCGCTGCGGCCACCAAATTCGGGCGGCAAAGCAAGTCGCAACCAGCCAGCGGCGTCAGCTCGACGACGCATTTCACGCAACAGGTTTTCCCAGTCCGCTCGCGGTACCCCATCGTTCTCATAATCGGTTCGTGCCCACTCACGACGGTGGTCAAAGAAACGTTCGTTGTCATCTTGCGCCTGCAAAGGCTTGATCTCGCGTTCGATGAACGCGTCGAGGTCACGCAAGGTCTGTTGGATCGATTCGGGAATGCTGAAGTCCATGAACTGACCGTAATCCCCACGGTCTTCGCCTCTGCACCCCGACGAGATCAGGGGTAAACTTTCTGACGGTTCGTCAGAAACCTACGAACAGACCTCACCATGACCTCACCATGACCGCCCTCGCCGCTCTCCCCCAAGACCCCGTTCAATTTCGTGAATTGGTCCGAACCTGGTTGCACGACAATGTGGTTGGCGACTTTGCAACTCTGCGTGGACGTGGTGGTCCCGGCGACGAAGACATCGGCTTTGATATCCGCGTCGAATGGGAAAAGGTTTTAGGTCGCGCTGGCTGGATCGGTCTTGGTTGGCCGACCGAATACGGCGGCCGCGGCGCCACTGTTGATCAACAAATCATTTGGGCCGAAGAATACGTACGCGCCGAAGCCCCAGCACGCACCAACCACATGGGCGAAAATCTCCTTGCTCCGACAATCATTGAATACGGAACACGCGAACAATGTGATTTGTTCTTGCCCGGAATTTTGCGTGGCGAAGAACGCTGGTGCCAGGGATACAGCGAACCGAACGCCGGAAGCGATCTTGCCAATGTGCAAACCAAAGCCCACTTAGACGGCGATCAGTGGATCATCAATGGTCAAAAAGTTTGGACCTCGCTTGCGCACGTCAGTCATTGGTGTTTTGTTGTTGCTCGCACCGAGCCTGGTTCGCAACGTCATGCTGGCCTCACCTTCTTGCTGGTTCCCATGAATCAACCAGGTGTTGAGGTTCGACCAATCTTGCAACTCACTAAAGGCGGCGAGTTCAACGAAACTTTCTTCACCGATGCCGCGACTCCTTCAAACATGGTTGTCGGTACTCCCGGCAATGGCTGGGGCGTGGCGATGGCATTGCTTGGTTATGAGCGCGGCATCTCGACGCTGGCCCAACAGGTTGGCTTCGAACGAGAACTTGACGCCACGGTCCAGCTCGCTCGCGACTTTGGCAAGATCGACGATCCGAGCATTCGCCAAAAACTTGCCAAGGCTCACACCGGGCTGCGGCTTTTGAAACTCAATGCTTTACGCAGCATGTCGGCGAAAGGTGTTCCCGGACCCGAAGCAAGTATCTCGAAGCTGTTTTGGGGTACCTGGCACCGCGATCTTGGTGAATTGATGATTGACATCATGGGCCCTGCCGGCTTGATCGCCGAAGGATTTCCCTACGAATTGACTCTCGAACAGAAACTGTTCCTGTTCACACGGTCTGACACCATCTACGGTGGTTCAAACGAAATTCAACGCAACGTTTTGGGCGAGCGCGTGCTCGGTCTTCCGCGCTAAGACCTAAAACAATCATTCAGACAGAGGGACAGAACATGCCAGATATCAGCACCAAGAATCCGCAATACGTTCCAGGCCACGGACTTCTTGCTGGCAAAGGCGTTCTCATTACGGCTGCCGCCGGAAGCGGAATTGGTTCATCAACGGCGCGCAAATGCATTGAAGAAGGTGCCCGCGTCGTCATCTCTGACAAACACGAACGTCGATTGGCCGAGACTGCTGCCGAACTTGGTGTCGTTGGCATTCCTTGCGATGTCACTAACGAAGAGAGTGTTCAGAATCTCATTGCACAAGCAGCAAAAGAACTCGGCGCGATCGACGTTCTGGTGAATAATGCTGGTCTTGGTGGCACTGCTCAGTTACACGAAATGACCGACGAACAATGGTCGGTGGTTCTTGATGTCACATTGAACGGAACAATGCGTTGCACTCGTGCTGCTTTGAACCATATGTATCCCCGTGGCACTGGCGTCATTGTCAATAACGCCAGCGTTCTTGGCTGGCGAGCGCAAGAAGGACAGGCTCACTACGCCGCAGCCAAAGCTGGAGTCATGGCATTAACACGATGCGCAGCAATTGAAGCGGGGCCTCGAGGCGTGCGAATCAATGCCGTCTCACCAAGTATCGCGATGCATGCGAACTTGGCAAAAGTCACGAGCGATGAATTGTTAGCCGAACTCACTCAACGCGAAGCATTCGGTCGTTTTGCCGAACCATGGGAAATTGCCAATGTCATTGTGTTTCTCGCAAGTGATTATTCGAGCTACATGACCGGTGAAGTTCTCTCGGTGAGCAGCCAACGCGCATGAGTGTCGAGATTGAAATCAGTGATGGCGTTGCCGTCATCACGATGAATCGACCCGAACGTAAGAATGCATTCACGCGCGAGCAATACGAATTGTTGGCGAATGCCTTGAACGCCGCCGACCAAGATGCCGAGGTACGAGTTGCGGTCCTCACTGGCGCTGGTGCCGCATTTAGTTCGGGTCAAGACCTCAAAGAAATGATGGAACTTGCATCCGGAGTCGCGAGCGGTGCTCCCACAACTTCGAAAGCCGGCGGATTCACGGTTTTGCTTGATGCATTAGAAATTTTCTCCAAGCCTCTCATCGCTGCAGTCAACGGAGTTGCCGTTGGTATCGGCATGACGCTGCTTCCATTCTGCGACATCGTGCTCATTGATGAGTCTGCCCGCATGCGCGTTCCGTTCAGTGAACTTGGCGTGCCACCGGAAGCTGCGAGCAGTGTTCTGTTCGCCGACCGTATCGGTTGGCAACGTGCTGCCGAACTATTACTCACAGCCCGATGGGTTGACGCGAGCGAGGCCGTTGAGATTGGACTTGCGCTTCACACGACACCCGCCGGCGAGGCTCTCTCACAGGCTCGCGAACTCGCGACCACCATTGCCTGCAAGTCGGCTTACTCGACCCGCGTCATCAAGCAACTCATGGTTGCTGGGCGAGGCACACGAACACAAGAGGCTCGCTCCCGCGAAGAAGCCCTGTTCGCTGACCTATTTCGTTCAGGCGGCTTTGGCGGCTGAGCTCGCCGATAGCGTTTGGGCTATGTCTGCCGACAAAACAATTGAAGCCGAACCCATGAATCCGGCCCAGCGCACCGTTGATCACGATCGTGCTGAGCGCGCTGTTCGTGAACTTCTTGAAGCAATCGGCGAAGACCCAACTCGCGATGGATTACTTGACACTCCAGGTCGCGTCGCGCGCATGTGGGCCGAAGTTTTGTCGGGCACGAACAACGACCCTGACCATCACTTGTCAAAAACGTTTGACATTGAACATGATGAAATGGTGCTCGTTCGTGATATTCCGTTTACATCGGTCTGCGAACACCACATGTTGCCATTCAATGGCATTGCGCACATCGCTTACTTGCCAGGCTCAACGGGTCGTTTCACTGGTTTGTCAAAGTTGGCCCGTTTAGTCGAGGGTTACTCGCGTCGCTTGCAAGTTCAAGAACGACTCACCAGCCAAGTTGCCGATGCGATGCAGTCAATGCTCGAACCTGTCGGCGTATTAGTCGTCATCGAAGCCGAACACAGTTGCATGTCGATTCGTGGCGTGCGAAAGCCCGGCACCAAAACGGTGACTACTGCAGCCCGCGGCATTTATCGCACTGATTCATCGGCTCGTGCTGAAGTCATGGCTTTCATTCAGGGTCGCTGATTTTCTGCGATGGGATTTCCCCACCCGACAATTGATATTCCCGGATCGTGGCCAGAAATTGAACACGAACTGGCGAGTCTTCATTTCAGAGATGACTATTCCGCACAATTGCTACAAGGATTACATGGTGATCCATCAATAATTTCTGGTCATGTATGCGCGACCACGTGGATCTTTTCACCGACTGCCGATTACACCTTGCTTGTTCAACACAAGGCGTTGAAGTGGTCAACCCCAGGCGGACATATTGAACGACACGAAACAAGTCGTATCGGTGGATTACGCGAACTCGAAGAAGAAACAGGCCTCACTCAATTTGATGTACGAGCAGTTCTTGATGGTCCCGCATTCGTACACATCACCGATCGCGATGGAGACCGACCGCATCGTCACTGGAATATCGGCTGGTTGTACATCGCAGATATGGATGCACCACTATCAAAGGCCGAAGGTGCACGTTGGTTTGATTGCATACAACTTCCTGAAGGACCAAGCGACCTTCACAGTTCAATCGCTCTGTTACGCCCACTCATAGCGCGTTAGCGCGAACGCACCAAACGACCAGGTCGCGCACCTGTGTCAACACCGTGACGACGCGTGACGACACCACTCACAATTGTTGCAACATAACCAGTCGCCGTTTGCAACAAGCGACGACCACCAGCGGGCAAGTCATCTTCGGCATGTGGAAAGCCCAAGGCCAAATGTTCCATGTCAATGATGTTGATGTCAGCTTTCTTTCCAACGGTTAACTGACCACGATCATCAAAGCCCATGACCTTCGCCGTATCAAGCGTTTGCACCTTGACTGCTTCTTCAATGGTTAACTTCGGGCCACGATGACGATCACGTGCCCAATGTGACAACACATAGGTCGGGATTGACGCGTCACAAATCATGCGCACGTGCGCACCACCATCAGAGAGCCCCGAGACGGTTGCTGGATGCTTGAGCATTTCGTAAATTGCGTCTTGAGTGCCTCCGACATAGTTGAAGAACGGCAACATCAAGAATGAACGACCTTCGTCTTTATTCAACAGGTCATAGGCGAAACTCACGGGATCTACTCCCGCTGCTTCAGCCATGTTGGCCACCAACTGCTGCGGACCTGGTTCGTAGTCGGGCGTATCGCCCATTGAGTACATCTTGTCAAGCATGCTCAACAAGAAGGCACCAATGCTGTCGAACTGCTTCGACGGATCGGGATCAGTATCAGCTTCGGCAAGAATCTGCGCCTTCACTTCTGGCTTAGCCAGTTCGCGTCGCAATTCTTCAGACGACAACTTTTCAGAAAGTGCGATGAACGTCGGTCGCTTCTGGAAGAAGTGATAGCCGTCCCAGCCGATCATCATTCCGAATGGCCGCGCCGCGATTTGTGGATGCATCCGTCCACCCTGACCGTTCACGCGATCGACCACTTCAAGTGCCTCTCGCCATGAATCGGCGTTGAGCTCGTTCTGCAACATTGCAAACGAAACCGGCAGACCCGTACGTTCGGCCAACGAAGCCATCCATTCAACTTCCGACAAGAAAACTGGTCGGTCGAATTCAAGACCTTGGGGCGCAACTTCAAACAATCCTCCGCCCGCGGCAACAAGCCCATCGGCGATTCCGTTCAATTCATCAAGTGCCGCAAAAGTTCCAGGTACTGGCTCACCATCGCGGGCTTTGTGATTGAGAGTGCGTGACGTTGAGAATCCAACTGCCCCTGCTTCACGAGCTTCGCGAACAATTTGTGCCATCTGTGAAATGTCTTGCGCAGTTGCTGGTTCGTTCTTGGCACCACGATCACCCATGACATACGCACGCACTGAAGCGTGAGGAACATACGCCGAAATATCGATCGCGTAGTTGCGCTTTTCAATCACATCAAGGTATTCCGGGAAAGTTTCCCAGCCCCAAGTAATTCCTTCATGAAGTGCAGTGCCCGGAATATCTTCAACGCCTTCCATGAGCTGTACCAGCCACTCTTCGCTCCCTGGTCGCACGGGGGCGAAACCCACGCCGCAGTTACCCATCACAATCGTGGTCACCCCGTGCCCACTCGTTGGCTCAAGAAGATCGTCCCAGGTGACTTGACCGTCAAAGTGAGTATGGATGTCGACAAATCCAGGCGTGACGATCAAACCAGTTGCGTCAATCACCTCAGTCGCCTCGGCCACAATCCGGGTAGCAATCTCGGCAATACGTCCGTCCTGCAGTGCAATATCGGCAACAAATGACTTGGCGCCAGTTCCATCGACAACCGTGCCGTTGCGAATAATCACGTCAAACATGTTTCCCCCTCAGGACGACCCTAAAAGGGTCTGTACGAAATCTAATGCACGAACCAATTCTGCGCTATCTCGGCAGTCAATCGTGCCCAGGTAGTTTCTTACCTCTAACCTGCAGATGTGTCCTCAGCAGCCATTGATCTGTCATCTGTCGAAGCCGTTTCCCGTTCTCTAGGCGCGCATAACTATCTTGCCGATGAAGGGCTGGCGACATCGGTCTTTTTGGCGCTCACTCTCAAGCGTCCTCTTCTTCTTGAAGGAGAAGCCGGAGTCGGCAAGACCGAACTCGCCAAGGTCTTATCTGCATTGACCGGAGGCGAACTCATTCGATTGCAGTGTTACGAAGGTATCGACGCCACTCAAGCCGTCTACGACTGGGATTATTCTCGCCAGTTACTGCACCTCCGCGCGGCCGAAGCAAGTGGTGAAGCAGCCAATCGTGGAGCCGATGCCCTCGAGAACGAGCTGTACCAAGAACGCTTCTTGTTGCGACGAGCAGTGTTGCGAGCCCTTGAACCTGCCCCTGCTCCCCCAGTTCTATTGATCGACGAAATCGATCGTGCCGACGACGAGTTCGAAGCGTATTTGTTGGAAGTCCTGTCCGACTTCCAGGTCACGATTCCCGAACTTGGAACGTTCAAAGCACCTACACCACCGATCGTGATCCTGACATCAAACCGTACCCGCGATGTTCACGACGCTTTGAAGCGTCGTTGCCTGTATCACTGGATTGAACATCCAACCTTCGATCGCGAAGTTGCCATTGTTCGACTACGCGTTCCGCAAGTTGCAATTTCGTTGGCACGGCAAGTTGCCGCCGCAACCGAAGCCATGCGTGGCATGCAGTTGTACAAGCCACCAGGAGTCGCCGAAACAATCGATTGGGCTACTGCTCTCGGAAGTTTGGGCATTGCCAATCTCGATGAAGACAGCGTTCGTTCAACTCTTGGTGCCGTTCTCAAATATCGCGAAGATCAAGAACGCGTCGAGACGAATGGCATGACCGACCTCATCAAAGCCGCAGTACAACGCGCTCTTGGCACCTGAGAACATTCGCAATGTCTGAAGTGCTTGAAGAAAACTCAAACGCTGAACGAATTGCCGTTGCATTCAGCCGTGTCTTGCGCAGTGCTGGCATCAGCACTCCCATCGGAAATGTGTTGACCTTCGTCGAAGCACTTGGGCTCGTCGGAATCAACGACCGCGACAACGTCTATTGGGCTGGCCGTTCAACTTTGCTTCGCCGCCCCGAAGATATCGCGCTGTACGACAAGGCGTTTGCTGTTTTTTGGGAACGTCGTACGTCTCAGACCATTGAACAAGATGAACAACTGATTCGCATCAACATTGAAATTGATGATGAGACTGAAGGGGCTGACGATGGTTCATCGGACGAAGCCGACGATGAGGGCGAATCAATCACCCTGAGATTTTCTGCAGTGGAAACTCTTCGCAAGAAAGATTTTGCTACTTACTCTGTGGACGAACTACATCTCGCTCAAGATCTCATGAGCCAACTTCGACTCGTCGGGTCTCCGCGAAACTCGTTTCGGATGCGTCCAACCGCCAAAGGTTCACGCCCCGATTTGCGACGAACTGTGCGCTCGAGCCTTCGATCTGGCGGCGAACCAATTCGTCGACACTGGCAAGAAAACGACGAACGACTTCGCCGACTCATCTTGCTTCTTGATGTCAGCGGCTCAATGGAGCCCTACGCCCGGGCACTCTTGCGATTTGTTCAAGCCGCCGTTGCGGGCCGACAAAAGGTTGAAGCATTCGCCATTGGCACACGACTCACGCGAGTGACGCGCGAGCTCGGTTCACGTGACCCCGACAAGGCGCTCAAACTTGCCGCTGAACGAGTCGTTGACTGGAGTGGCGGAACACGGCTTGGTGAATGCATCCGCAACTTCAATGACGAATGGGGTGTTCGCGGTATGGCCCGAGGTGCCATCGTGGTGGTGCTCAGCGACGGCTGGGATCGTGGCGACCCCGAACTCTTGTCGCAGCAGATGCAACGCCTACACCGCGTGAGCCACAGTTTGATTTGGGTCAATCCACTGAAGGTTTCTCCCGGATACGCCCCGCTTGCTCGGGGAATGGCTGCAGCGTTGCCCCATGTTGACCATTTCGTCGAAGGTCATTCCATTGAGGCCATGGAAGAACTGACCCGGGTGATTGGTCTATGACGCGACTGACCGCAAACCAGCATCGCAACACCCCGTCTTCCACGGCAGACTGTTGTCATCATGCGTGAGATCCTTGACGACATTGACCGCTGGCGTTCAGATGGCAAGAAAGTTGCAGTCGCGCGCGTTGTCAAAATTGAAGGCTCTGGTCCACGCGACCCCGGCGCTGCGATGGCCGTCAACGAAGACGGCGAGGTTGCCGGATCGGTGAGTGGCGGATGCGTTGAAGGCGCAGTTGTCAGCGAAGCACTTGCCATCATCGGTGAAAACTCACCTGGCCGAATGGTCACTTTCGGATACAGCGATGACGAAGCATTTGCCGTTGGTTTAACGTGCGGCGGAATCATTCGCCTCTACATCGAACAACTTGATTGGTGATCAGATCATGAGTAGTTCGATCTATCAACAATTCACTGATTACATCCGAAGCGAAACCCCCGTTGCTCTTGCCACGATCATTGAAGGACCAGGGACCGGCGCAAAACTTTTAGTAGCCCGCGTCGACGGCATCGAGAATGTTGTTGGCACACTCGGACATCCCGAACTTGATCGAGTTGTCTCTCGCGACACCGCCGGCGAACTTGAAGCAGGCCGCACCGGAGTTCGTCATTACGGCCCAGAAGGTCAAGCAACTCCAGAAGACCTCATTGACACACCAACAGTTGTCGTATTTATTGAGAGCTTCTCACCCGCTCCGCAAATGTGGATCTTTGGCGCCGTTGATTTCACCGCTGCACTTGGTCGAGTCGCCAAAGTTCTCGGTTACCGCGTGACGGTATGTGATGCTCGCGAAATCTTTGCGACGAAACGCCGCTTCCCGATGGCCGATGAAGTCATGGTCACGTGGCCGACGCCCATGTTTGAAAAGCGTGGCAATACTTTGGGTCCACGCGATGCAGTTTGTATCTTGACGCACGATCCAAAATTTGATGTTCCAGCGGTTCAAGGTGCACTCTCAACCTCGGTTGGCTACATCGGCGTGATGGGAAGTCGCAAGACGCACAACAAGCGCATTGAACGCCTTGCTGAAGTTGGCGTGACGTCACCCGAACAGTTGAGTCGTTTGATGTCACCCATCGGCTTAGATCTAGGTGGTCGCACACCGGAAGAAACTGCAATAGCAATATGCGCAGAAATTATCGCTCGCCGAACTGGTCACTCAGCCACAAGTCTCAAGAACACCGACGGAGCAATTCACTCTTGAATCTGATTTAGGCGTCAACCGCAATCAGGTTGTGGTCTGCGTGATTCATTGAATCAGGTCCATCAGTCGTTGCGACGACAATGTCTTCAAGACGCATTCCCCACTTACCTGGCAAGTAAATACCTGGTTCAATGCTGAATGCGTGGCCAGCTTCTAACGGTAGAGAGTTTCCACTGACGATGTACGGGTCTTCGTGAGCATCAAGGCCAATACCGTGACCGGTGCGATGAATGAAATAGTCGCCAAAGCCCGCTGCCGTAATAATGCGTCGCGCGACTGCGTCAACTTCTTCGCACGGCGTGCCAATCATTGCCGCCTTCACCGCCGCCGCTTCAGCTTTAAACAAAACGGCATACGCCTCGGCGACATCAGATGCAATGTCACCCGTGAACACGCATCGTGTGATGTCACTGCAGTAGCCATTCATGGTGCCACCAAAATCGCATAAAACGATTTCGTTCTTCTGAATGACTCGCGAACCCGGATGATGGTGGGGGCTCGCAGCATTTTCGCCTGCCGCCACAATCGCAAAGTTCACAACATCATGACCCTCGGCCAGGATGCGGGCTGACAGATCGGCCGACACTTGTGCCTCGGTTCGACCAACTAAGGGAATTCGCCCAGCGTGCAATTCGCCGGCGATGCGATCAACGGCTGCGCCAGCTGCTCGCAACGCATCAATTTCGGCTTGGTCTTTACGCATGCGCAATGAACCAATGACATCGACCGAACGTCGGTACTGCGTTGACGAAAGCATCGGCATGAGGTCGACCAAGAAGCGCGCCCACATCTGGTCACCCACCGCGACAACGCGTGTTTCAGGTGTGGACTCTTTGACTAAACGAGCAGTAATCGCTACGGGATCTTCAGTCTCGCTCCAAGGCAACAATGAGAACACTCCTGGCATCAAAGTGACCCGAGGAGCTTCAAGTCCTGGAACAACAATGGTTGCACCGCCATTCGCAGGCAAGACCAACATTGTCAAACGTTCAAGCGGCATTGCGTTGTAGCCAGTGAGATAAGGCATATCAAGGCCAAGCGACAACAAAGCCACGTCAACACCTTGAGCGCGCATCGATTGGCGAGCTCGTTCTAAGCGATCAGCGAAAACCCGCGCATCATTTGCCGGCGACGAAACAATTGAATGACCACTCATACTTTTGTCACCCTACTCAACGTCACCGGTACTGCTTCGCCTGCAGCGTCGGCCGATTGTTTGGCGTGATAACTCGAACGTGTTAAGGGGCTCGACTCCACATGACCAATTCCTAGAGACTCTCCTACTTGCTTCCAACGAGTGAACTCATCAGGATGAATCCAACGAGCAACGGGAGTGTGGTGAGTCGTCGGCCGCAGGTACTGACCAATCGTCACAATGTTCACGCCGATTCCCGCAAGATCGGCCAGGCATCCATCGACTTCTTCGCTGGTTTCGCCCATTCCTAATACCAGACCCGACTTCACCACTAAGCCAGCCGCTTTGGCCGCTGACAGAACACCCAGCGAGCGGGCGTACCCCGCCGATGGACGTACGGCGCGCTGCAAACGGGCCACCGTCTCGATGTTGTGGTTAAAGACATCAGGTCGAGCATCAAACAACAACTGCAACGAGGCGACATCGCCTTTGGCGTCTGACACCAATGTTTCAATGCGAGTTAACGGATTACGTTCACGAATTGCCTGCACACATTCAGCCACGTGGGCAAAGCCACCGTCGGTCAAATCGTCGCGTGCGACCATGGTGAGCACCGCATGGGTCAACCCCATTGACGCAACTGCCTCAGCAACGCGTTGTGGCTCGTCAGCTTCGGGCAATTCTGGTTTACGAGTATCAACAAGGCAAAAACCACATGCACGTGTGCAACGTTCGCCCAAGACCATGAAAGTTGCAGTGCCATCTTTCCAACATTCAGAAAGATTGGGGCATCCAGCCTCTTCGCACACCGTCACCAATTTCAATTCGCTCAAGGTGCGCTTAATCTTCAGCACCTCGGTACCGATTTGCACCTTGGGTCGCAGCCACTCTGGTTTGCGTTCCGAGAGATCAACACCACCATCTACACCAGCATCGGCAAGTCGACCGAGCATGCGCACCGGTTCTCCAGGTCCTTCACCACGCGAAAATCGTGACAAGTCTTCTGGTCGGTGCACCCATGCAACTTCTTGTTGTTCGGCTTCTCCCCCACCCCAACGTTCAATCGCCAAGCGACTGACAATCTTCACGACATCTTGCATCGAAACATCAATGCCTTCTTCTTTGAGCGACGTCACCGGATACTCGGCAACACCACACGGCACAATGTGTTGACGCATGTACGTCATATCGGGATCAACATTTAAAGCAAACCCGTGCATTGTTCGCCCGTGCGCTAAACGAACGCCGATAGCACTGATCTTGCGGCGGCGATCGTTGTCAGCATCAAGCCACACGCCAGCAAATCCCGACAAGCGCCCAGCGTTCTTCACACCAAGTTCGGTCAATGCATCAATGACCAATTGTTCAACACTGCACACATGCGCCGTTGCACCGATGGCATTTTCTAAATTCAAAATTGGGTATCCGACCAGCTGCCCCGGTCCGTGATACGTAATGTCACCACCACGTTTCACCGCGACGAAATCAGCGCCAACTTCGGCAGGATCACACTTCAGATTCTTTTCAAGTTCGGCCCGTGGCCCATACGTAAAAACATGCGGATGCTCGAGAAGCAGCAAATGTTGTTCACGACCGTGCTCAAAGAGCGCAGTTTGTACAGCCAGAACCTCGCGATACGCGACCCTGCCAATCCAGCGGACGCGCAACATAATTTAGAACTCGCTTGACCAATCGCGGGTTTCGAGAATTTCCTTCACGCGTACCAAGAAGCTGGCGGCGTATGCGCCGTCGAATGCGCGATGATCCCAACTCATGGCCAAATGGCCAACTGGATGAATCGCGATACTTTCGCCACCACCAGGAACATTCACCACAACTGGCTTACGCACAATTGCATCAGTTGACAAAATCGCTACCTGAGGCTGATTGATGATCGCCATCGTGAGAACTGAACCAGCCGAGCCGTTATTCGAGATGGTAAACGTTCCACCCTGAATTTCGTCAGGGCTAAGTTTGCGAGTCTTCGCTCGCGTTGCCAAGTCGCTGATTTCACGAGCAATCGCTCGCAAACGCTTTCCTTCGGCACTGCGCACAACAGGAACCAGAAGTCCGAGTCCCTCGATGTCAACCGCGATACCAAGATCGACATAACGGTGCACAATGAGATCGGTCCCCGAAATGCTGGCGTTCATGTGCGGGAAATCTGCCAATGCATCAACGACTGCTCGCGAAATAAAGGGAAGGTACGTCAGGCTGAAACCTTCAGCCGACTTGAATTCGTCTTTCGTCTTGGCTCGTGTGTTGTCGACATTGGCGTAATCAACTTCGACCACGCTGAATGCATGAGGGCTGACGCTCAATGACATTGTCATGTGAGCACCGGTGAGTTGACGAATCTTTGACAACGGAACAACATCGTCGCGTTCACCAACGCGCACCACGGGTGCAGCAGCTTGAGGAGCAGATGCAACTGGTGCGGGACTTGCTGCAGCGGGTCGAGGTGCTGGTGCTGCGGCTACGGCTACGGCTGGAGCAGCAGGCGCCGAACCAGTAGCGATTTTGTCGATGTGATCAAGCACATCTTCTCGCGTGATTCGTCCACCAGGGCCAGTGCCGGCGATGGAGTCAACCTGGAGATTGTGTTCGGTGACTAAACGACGGACGACCGGCGACAACAAACGATTGTCATTGCCCGCGGCCGCAACGGCAACCGGTGCTGGCGCGGCGGCGGGAGCAGGTCTAGGAGCGGCAACCGGCGCAGGTGCAGGTGCAGCAACCACAGGTGCTGGCGCTGCTTCGACGACTGGAGCCGGCGCAGCAGCTGGCGGGGCGGCAACAACTGCTCCCGCATCGCCAACAACTCCGATGACCGCACCAACAGGAACGGTCTCGCCTTCCGGTACGCGAATTTCGGTCAAAACGCCAGCGACGGGCGAAGGAACTTCGGTGTCTACTTTGTCGGTTGATACTTCGAACAAAGGTTCATCAGCAGCAACAGTGTCGCCAACCTTTTTGAACCATCGCGTGATGGTTCCTTCGGTCACTGTTTCTCCAAGTTGCGGAAGGGTTACTTCTGCCATGACATTCCTACTTTCGACTTTTATTGCGACTGCTCTTGCGACTTATGCGTTCAAACTACGACCGGTGAGCGATAACACAGTCTCACCGAAGAGTTCGGACAAACTCGGGTGGGGTTGAATGAATTCAGCCACTTCATCAACTGTGGCTTCCCAGTTCACTGCCAAGTAACCGCCTGACAACTGCTCGGTCACCCACGGTCCCACCATGTGGACTCCGAGAATCTGTCCAGCAGTTCCATCCGCGTTGCGCTTGGCAACAATCTTGACCAAACCATCAATTTCACCCAGAATCATCGCTCGGCTATTGGCGCGGAACTGGTGCTTGGCAACAACAACGTCAAGTCCAGCGGCCTTGCATGCATCTTCGCCAGGACCTGCCCATGCCACTTCGGGGTGACAATAAATTGCCCACGGAACACGGTCGTACGCGATCGGAATCGGACCTTCACCCAACATGTGCTTGACGGCCAGAATCGCTTCGGCGTAAGCAACATGAGCGAGTTGTGGAGTATTGATGAGGTCACCAATTGCATAGACGCCGGGTTCTGATGTCTGACACCACGGATCAACGTCGATGAATCCACGATCACTCACCTTGACTGCGGTTCCTTGCAATCCAAGTAGGTCGGCATACGGACGTCGTCCAACTGAAACGATGACAGCATCAACTTCAAGTTGTTCACCCTCACCGAATGTCACAACAGTTCCACCCGACGCGGTTGGTGCATGACTCTTGACGGCCACACCCGTACGAATGTCGATGTTCTTTTTCTTGAACGACTTCACGACAACATTGGCGACGTCGGTATCGAGGCCAGGAAGAATCTTGGGCAGACCTTCCAAAATCGTCACGGCCGCGCCAAGATCGGCAAACGTCGAAGCGAATTCACAGCCGATGGCACCGCCACCAATCACTGCGACACGAGCGGGTACATGATCAAGCATCAATACTTCATCACTCGTCATGATGGGTCCGCCACGGTCAAAGCCCGGGATCGTACGCGGAACTGAACCAGCAGCCAAGATGACGCTCGCACCTTGTGCCGTAGCCGTCGAACCGTCGGCCATCGTGATGTTCACCGTGCGATTGGCACCGAGCGAACCTGTTCCATTAAATACGGTGACTTTGCGTGACTTGCACAATCCACCGATGCCTTTCACAAGACCGTCAACAATTTTGGCCTTACGGGCTTGAGTGGTTGCGAAGTTGACTGCGGGAGCACTGGCTTCAATTCCAAATTCGGCAGCATGGGCAACATGGCGAAACACCGAGGCAGTTTCGAGAAATGCCTTTGCCGGAATACATCCACGGTTCAAACAGGTGCCGCCAAGCGCATCACGTTCAACTAAAGCGACATTCATTCCTGCCGACGCGGCGTAGAGGGCCGACCCGTATCCACCGGGTCCACCACCAATCACCACGAGGTCAAATTGCTCGGCCATCTAGGCCACCTCCGAGAGACGGGCGCGGGTTGCGCTGTGCAGTTCATAACAGTAGTGGTCAGAGGCTGGTTACCGATGAGTAGATGACCCTTGTCATGTAAAGGTTCTTTAAATTGC
>CANGIP010000008.1 GCA_947454105.1 Actinomycetota bacterium
GAGGTGCAAGCCGAAAGGAGTATCGCGATCGGGGAAGAACCCCGGGAACCTTCGGTGAACTTCGGCAGGAATTGAAATATAGGCCTCACCGAATGTTCGTGCACGTCCACCAGCATTCCATTGATTGATTCCAGATTTCTCTGCAACTTCACCAGAGCGTAATGAATACAAAGGAAGCACTACGTAATCAGCACCTGCGACCAAGGAATCGTTAGTTGTGACAGCTCGGCCGAAATCCACCTCTATAGCAAGAGCTTTGTCATCCGAGTCTCCCCTACCTAGTTTGAGCAAAATGTCTAGAGGATTTTCGTGGATCGAAAGTGGGATACAAGGTTTACTCCGGTCAAACTCGAAGCGTTTGAAGAGAACATTCTTTGAAATGTTGAAGGTGTATTTAGAAATGCCATCGGTGAAATGCACCCCACTAGCCACCTCGCCCCATTCACTCGCTTCAACCCCATGGGAGTTTGTAGGTCGAAGATTAGAAACATCTATCAGACGGTATGGTTCCTCATGAACCAACGCAGCGCTAGGTAATCTAATGAGACAGTGATAGACACATTTTTCTAAATCGATTCCGTACTCAGCGACATCAGACAGAATCCGAGAGTTCCTTGACTCCGCGACACGCTCGACCAACTTTTGCTTATCAAGGATATT
This sequence comes from Actinomycetota bacterium, assembly GCA_947454105.1. Taxonomy (GTDB): domain Bacteria; phylum Actinomycetota; class Acidimicrobiia; order Acidimicrobiales; family Ilumatobacteraceae; genus Casp-actino8. Next base: position 661 of record CANGIP010000008.1, read on the forward strand.
GAAAAGACCTTTTCGGGCCAATGCCGTGAATTCGGCGACTTTTTCTGTTTTGGAATTCCCAGTTCCACCCAGAAACGTCTTTATCCCGACACCAACACTTCCATCAAGCAATACATCAAACGAACAATCTTCACGGCCGAGATCGAGGCCCCCGGTTGTCGCCGCAAATAATCTTTCGACAAATCTTGAATCAATATAAGGACTGGTGTTATTGCTGAACAGACCAGACAACGACGCCATTGCGCTCAATAATCGAGCGTAACTTTTGTCGTCGCGGGCAATCATGAAGTAATTACCTGAGCGATTCCAGAGGCAATGCGCTCAATCAGCGGAACAGTCACGCTGTTTCCGAATTGGTGATAAAGATGTGCATCTGCAATGTCATCCGGTAGTCGAAAAGGATATTGATCAAAACCTTGCAGACTCATACATTCTCTTGGGGTAAGTTTACGAATACCCTCGTCGACCAAAACTAGTGGGACGTTGTGGCCACCCGAACCCATGTTTGCTGTTAACGCTGGACATACGCCACTCTTGTTTTCACGGACGTATACCCTGCGCCACTGATATGCAGTATCACGTGACTTGACGTGTTCCCGGATTTCTTTATAGCAATCGTATTTTTCTTCAGTGTAAAAATACTTCTCTGGAACGGTTCGCTTTTCAAGAACGCCACGGAGTGTTTTCTTGAGTTTAATTGGCTCAGGCCAAACGAAATCAGAATAATCCATGCCCTTCAGGAACCCGACAATGAATACGCGCTCACGATTCTGAGGAACTCCCCCGTGGATCATGCTGTTCAAAACGGTCGGCTGTAGAACGTCATAAATTACGGATTTTCCACCAACTGTTTTTAGTTGTTCGACCATGTACTGAATTGTGCGGCCTTGGTCATGGGACAACATGCCCTTCACATTTTCAAGCATAAAAGCCTTGGGTTTTTTCTTTTTCAACACATCGAGGATCGACAAAAACACTTGTCCTCTACCTTTTTCGTCTTCAAAGCCCTGTCGCAAACCAGCAATGCTGTATGGCTGACAGGGGAATCCGGCGACGAGAACATCGAAATCTGGAATTTTGGAAGCTGGTTTGGCCCCAAGCACAACTACGTCATTCACATACACATGTTGTTCTGGATCTGAGTTCCATGGTTGCATTCGATAAGTATGTAGCGCTGTCTCATCAATCTCCGAGGTGAGCACGCATTCTCCGCCAACGCCTTCAAAGGCGAACCTCATCCCACCGATCCCAGCAAACAAGTCAGCAAAAGAAAAGGTTGCCACCTTTGGGCTGGACTTTGTGGGGCTGGGTTTGGGTTGGTTTCTTTTAGCGCTCATGACGTAATCAAGAGTAGTTGGGGGCTGTTGTGTATGGGAGTCAATAATTCGACTTCCCAAAACAATGTAAACCTCTCTAGTTGCACTCTAATGCCAAGGCCAAACTTGTTTCGATTCAACTCCGGACACAATCTCACTAACTGATATCGATTTCCCTAACTTTTCCTCGCAACGAACCGGGTGAATAACCACCGAAAGTTAGATCTATTCCCCAGCATCTTTGTCTTTTTGCGACTTGCGATCAGCAATCTTGCTCGAGAGTTTCCCCTTCAACGCCTCTGCCTGACCCCGGGTATCTGATCCAAGTTGTTTGACAACTTTGATCCCCTCCGAACTTGATTCGCGAGCCTTCTCCAAACTTTCAGAGACGGCTTCTTTCCAAAGTCTCACATCAGTGCCATGAACATACAAATTGATCCCAAGGGTTTCATGAAACATCTGAATACTCTCCGTAACTTCATTTGACGACTTCACTACTGCTTTACTTTGGATCGGATTAAACAGCACCTTCTTATTTGCCGTGCCTGCGACCTCGTTCATTCGCTCAAGTAGACCACCTGTCGCATTCGCGATCAGGATAAGTCGTTGCTCTCTCGCCGCCTTCAATCCCAAACGATGCATATCAAGTTCGTTTGGCGAGGCATCTAAAACTCGATCAAGTTCAAGTACAGCGATTGATTCGAGAAGTTGGAAGCAATCCGCTAAAACCCTGATCCATTTCTGAACTTCAATGTTTAGCTTCTCAAACTTCTCTTGAAGTTCGGCAACATTCTTGACATTTTCAAATTTGCTTGCAAGTTCATCAAGTTCGCGCAAAGCCCGAGCCTGAGTTTCAAGAATAGTCCCTGAAGAATTCTGAACTTTTGACCAAGTGGTTTCTGAAACCCTTCCAACGGTATCTCTAATTGTGTTGGCCTCGATAATCGCAAGCCGGACACCATCCATCCGAGATAAAACTTCGTTTTTTAGATGTTGCAAAACATCATTGAGCTTCTGATCAATACTCTCAATTAACTCTTTGATTTCATCTAGTGACTGCTGCATGGACATTTGTGACATAACAACAGCGGGTGCAGCAACAGTCCCGGCAGCTGCTTTCGTTGTAGTTCCTGTCAAAGTTGTCAACTGCCCAACGACTGCTTGCAAGACGCCTGGTGTGGTCATCTCTTTGAGTTGATACTTTTCCACAATCTTTGAAATCTCTTTCGAGGTCTTGATCCACTTACCTACTGTCTCAGCCATCGAACCGATTGAATCCGTGACCGAATTAGCTGAATCAACCATTGAAGACACAGAATCTGCGATGGACGTTGCTGAATCTTTTAACGATGAAACCGTTTGAACGACCGAAGATGCCGCTTCTGACAGAGTTCCAAGTCCATCAATCATCGCCCCAACTTTGGGTAACAAGCGGCTCAAAGATGACAATCCTTCAGAAGCTAGAAAGTTCTCAACCGCTGCGGGTTCACCGATGACAGCAAGCCCGTCACCGTCATATAACAATTGGATTCCGTTTGCTTCATTGCTGGTGGCCATGCCTTGAGCGTACTTCGCCACATATAACGAAGTAAGAAAAGTACCTATAACTTCCCGCTAATTAGTACCTAAAACGAGTTCAAGGTTTCCGAATCTGCGCGTTGGGCATAACAACCACCGAAAACGTGGTATTTCCCCGCCCATTACCGCGACTTGAGGGTCAACCTTGAGGCGAATCGTTTTGCTGGTCCGGGCAACACCGAACTCGCACCCACTAATCCTTTATACAAAGCACCGGGCACGCTCAACGCTTTGCCCTTCACCACATCAGCAAGTCCCGCACGGGCCACGTCTTCAGCGGTGCACCACAAGAACTCCGGAAACTGCGTCTGATAATCGCTCGTGTTGCTCACACTCTGAAACTCGGTGCGCGTGAGCCCCGGACACAACGCCGTGACCTTCACACCTTTCCCCCGAACCTCTTGGTGCAACGACTCCGTGAGGTTCGTGACATACGCCTTCGTCGCCGCATACACCGCCAACTTGGGTGCAGGTTGAAAGCTCGCCACACTCGACACATTCATCAACCAGCCACGCTTGCGACCAACCATCACTTCAATGGCCGCTCGCGACACTCGTGTTAATGCACGAATATTCAACGCAATCTCATCATCGAGTCGTGCCGATTCAATTTCATGAAACCATCCCGACGAACCAAAGCCAGCGTTATTCACGACCAAATCAATCGGTCGTTGCTCATCGGCAATTCGGGCTACAACCTTGGCGCAACCTGCATCGGTCGTCAGGTCGGCTTCAAGAACTTCAAAATTGCTGTAGCGATCGGCAATCTCTTGCAAACGATCACCACGTCGAGCCACCAACACACAGGCAACACCCGACTGGCCAAGCAGCACGGCCATGGCCTCGCCAATTCCTGAAGATGCACCGGTAATTAACGCTGAACGAAATGGGTGACTAGTCATGGCGTCAACCGTAGACGCCAGAGCGCAACAATGCGGTCACATCGCCGCCCGATTAGGTTTGTCGTATGAGCGTCATGTCATCGGCAAACGAGAAATTCCTCGCCATCCTTCAAGGCCCGTACACCGGAGTTCTCACCACACTGTTTTCCGACGGCAGCCCGCAAAGCACTCCCCTGTGGTTTCTGCTTGACGGCGATGACATCTTGTTTTCAACAACAGCTGGCAAACAAAAGTTGCGCAATATCGCCCGCGACGCACGCGCCACCTTTGCGGTGTACAACCCCACCAACGATATGAGCTATGTCGAAGTGCGTGGCACCATCGTCGTCACCGAAGACCCAACCGCAAACACGCGCGATCGCATCGTGCAAAAGCACGGCTACGTCGATGGTTCAGCCTTTGATGCTCCAGGAACCCAGCGATTCACGTTGCGACTGACTCCAACGAAAATCACCGGCCGCTGAGGAATACAAATCAGATGGTTCGGCGGCGGCGCGATATGACGACCAACGCCATACCACCCAACAACATCATCAAGTTTGGCCACAGTCGATGCGTTGAACCCGTCGCTGGCAAAGTCAATCCAGCCACCGTGATCGGTTGCTTGAAACCAGTTCCACTCTCGGGTGCATACACAGCAAGCGTGTGATTACCAGACGACAAACTGGCCGGAATAGTTCCGCTCAACGTCACAACACCTTGAGCGTTGGCATAACCCGAACCAATCACTTGTGGTGTTGATGCAACAATCAACTGCACAAACTCACCCGGTGCAAAGCCACCAGAAGTGACGCTTACTTCGGTGCCAGCAGACAAGGAAGTATCAGAAAGTAGTGGGGTATTTGCCACTGGCAAAGCCACGACAACTGACTCAGCCGGAGGCGCAACAGTTGTTGAAGTACCTGCAACTGTGGTCGAAGTTCGCACAACAGAAGTTGTCGGCGCATCCGTAGTTGGGGCATCAGTAGTTGTTGTCGGCGCATCAGTTGAAGCCGGCACTTCAGTAGTCGTCGGCGGTGCTTCAGTCGTTGTTGTTGGAGCTTCAGTTGTCGTCGGCGGCGCTTCAGTTGTTGTCGTCGTCGGAGCTTCAGCGATCGTCAAGGTGAATGTCTGAACCGCGGCGCGATATGCGCCATTGTCGGCGATGATTTTGATGGTGTAATCACCCGGTGTTACTGAGTTGCTCGGCTGACCAGCAAACGTTGCCCGACTATTGGCCGAGTCAACGTTGAATGAAACTCCCTCAGGAAGCGTTCCCACTTTTGAGAACGTCACATTCGGAGTTCCCGTTGCGGTCAGTGTGAGCGTCGAACTCGAACCAATCGGCATTGATCCACTTGCTGCACTCGTAATCGCAGGAGCAACACCGGCGCTCGACTTCCATGAGAACAACGCGCAACCAGCGTCGGACCACCACAGCGAACCATCATCGGTCACAGTTGCGACCTGTGTTCGGTTTGATACCTGTACCGGATTGAGTATCTTCCATGTGTCCTCTACCTCAATCAATTGCGATGTTTGACCACCAGTAGAACCAACCCACAATGTTCCACCCGGCCCATTGGTGATCGTGTAGAGATTCATCGAAGCAGTGATTGCCGGCTGTGCGGTCCAAGTGTTATTCACGTTTTTCACACTCTGAACTTTCTTCGTGTCGCGAAATGCCACCCAGATATCTCCGTCTGGTCCTGTCGCAAGGATCATCTCACGATCCGACAAAGACAATGTGACCGGTTGTAATCCGTACGTCCATGCATGGAAGATCGAGTCATAAGCGATGTGGTAGAGGCCGCCTACGGATCGATCGGCGACCCAGATGCTTCCGTCAAGACCTTTCGTGAGACCGGCCAGCGTAGTTCCGGTAAGTTCGATCGTCGTTGCGACCGAACGTTGACCGGCAACATTGGTGATCTGCTTCACAGTGTCATCCACCGAGTCGGCCACCCACACGCTTCCGTTATCTCCGGCAGTGAGGAACCTCGGCGAAGATCCAACTGTGACTGCAGAATCCAAAGTCCACGTTGAATTGGCGTAAGAAATTGATCGGACGTTGTTGTTGGTTTCGTCAATGAACCACACGGTTCCATCGGTTGCAGTTGTGATCTGACTCGGTCGTCCACCAACATTCATGGTCTCTGCGAGTGTGAAAGGGTTTGTCGTATAACGAAGAAGATTTCCTGCACTAGGTGATGACACCCAGAAGGTGCCATTTGCCGTTGCGGTCATCGAGTTCACTTCGCATGTATTCCAACCGCCAGACGCACCGTCAGAAAAGACCGTCAGAGCATTTGGTGGTGTTCCCGGAATAGTGAGCGTGAAGTTTTGTGTGGTTACTAAATCGCCATTCACCGCTTCAATCGCGATCGAATACACGCCTTCAGTTCCAAGCCGCGCTGTGCCCGCAAGTGTCGCAGTGCCATCTTGATTGTTCGTGAGCTTGACGCCATACGGCAACGGATCAAATGTTCTGATGGTGGGTGAAGGAAACCCACCACTTGTCGTCACTGAGAAATTGATGGACTCCGCCACCGCTGATGTCAATGATGATGCGCTCGCAATGGTCGATGCGACCGGCGCCTTGTGAGCGATCCGCTGCACCTTGTGAGTGGCGGGATTCACGAACCACATTGAACCGTCAGATGATGCAGTGAGGTCACGCGGCTCGCCCCCAACGACGAAGGTTTCAACATAACTGAACGACGTGCCCGACCAGCGATACACAGATTTGTAGCCTGGCGAAGTTAACCAGATGCTTGAGTCCGAAGTTGTGGCGATCGATTTTGCGTCGCAAGGACCAAAGCTTTCACCTCTCAACCTGGTTCCGCTAATTGGTTCAAGTTGATACACAGCACATCCACCATCTGAGATGTACAACGAACCGTTTGGGCCTGGAGTTCCCCAATTTGTTCGACCTGTAGCCGACAACGGACCCAAGAGACTCCACGTCCCATTGTCCAAAGACAATTTGGTGATTGCATCGGATGGATGCATCAACCAGCCCACGCCGTTGGTGTCAAAGATCAATTCATCAATACCTCGGTCAGCGCTCAGCATTGACTCGGCGCTCCAGGCTCCGCCTGAGTACACGATGTGCTGCAGATTGGCGGTGTCGCGGAAAACCACCCAAACACTTCCGTCTGGAGCGGTGCTGAGACTCATTGTGTAGTTGGTTCGACCAACTGAGATGGGGTCTTGTGCTGTCCAAGTTCCGGCCACGTTCTTGAACTGTTGAACCTGACCAGTTGCGCTGAGGCCGACCCAAATGTTTCCGTCTAGGTCAACGGTGACACCGGTGGGTTGAGAACCTGTTGCCAACGCGATGGGTGTTTGCGGAGTTGATACGCCGGCGACATCGGCAATCTCGGTGAGTGTCGCATCGGTTGCGTCGACGACCCAGATGCTCCCATCTTCGCCAGCGGCAATTTCGACTGGATTTGTACCGACGGTTATTGCCGGCTCGGTTCCCCATGCCAGCGAATTGGTCTGACTTGAGACGCCACTTGCCAACGTTTGGTTAGCCAAACCAAACATGGCGAACGCCATCATGCCCACGCCTACAACCGCACCACCGCGTAACAACCGCACATCCGCCTCCAAGTTGAGAATTAGTGCACATAGTACACTCATGGTGTACGGGTTGCATAACTTGGAGACAAACTTAGGTACGGAAAATAGACCCTTGAAAACGGGGTGATTTCGCGCCCAAGCGGGCGATCAACAATCAGTGAGCAGCAGCGGCAGTGCCGTTAACGCCACCGGCCGCTGACAAACGAGCATGTGCCCGCGCCAACTCGGCAGCCCCAGCCGCATCATGTTCATGACGCAACTGTTCTTGTAAACGATCAATATCTGATTGCGCTTTGGCCTTGTCAATTTCAGAACCAAGTTCAGCGAAGTCAGTCAAGATCGAAACCTTGCCATTGCTCACTTCAACAAACCCACCGTGCACAGCGACGTCGAGAATTGTTCCCTCGGCCAAGTACACGCGGGTGTGGTTCGGAATAAGGGCCGCAAGAAACGGTGCGTGTCCAGCCAAGAACGCCACCTCTCCACCACCAAGGGTGCGGGTGATGACTTGAGTTGCCTCGCCAGAGAACAACACTCGTTCTGGCGAGACCACTTCAACACGCATCGTGCTTGCTTCTGCCATCAGAGGCTCTCCTGAAGCGCTTTCGCCTTGGCATGCACTTGATCAATGCCACCGACGTTCAAGAACGCTTGCTCGGGAACATGGTCAAGGTCACCATTGAGAATTGCTTCGAAGCTGGCGACTGTTTCGTCAACCGGCACGAATTCACCATCGATGCTCGTGAACACCTTGGCAACGAAGAACGGCTGCGACAAGAAACGCTGAATCTTGCGAGCACGTGACACCGTGAGGCGGTCTTCTTCGCTGAGTTCATCAAGACCAAGAATGGCGATGATGTCCTGGAGTTCTTTGTAACGCTGCAAGTTTTCTTGCACGGCACGAGCGACGTTGTAGTGACGCTCGCCCACAACTTCTGGCGACAAAATTGTCGACGTTGAAGCCAAGGGGTCTACAGCTGGGTAGATACCGAGTGCTGCCACTTGACGTGACAATTCGGTGGTGGCGTCGAGGTGGGTGAACGTCGTGAACGGAGCCGGGTCGGTGTAGTCGTCGGCGGGCACGTACACGGCCTGAAGTGACGTAATTGAACGTCCCTTGGTCGATGTAATGCGCTCCTGCAACTGACCCATTTCGTCAGCAAGTGTGGGCTGGTAACCCACGGCTGATGGCATACGGCCAAGAAGCGTTGATACTTCTGAACCGGCCTGCACGAAACGGAAAATGTTGTCAACGAACAACAACACGTCCTGGTTTTGCACGTCACGGAAATACTCAGCCATGGTGAGAGCTGACAAAGCAACACGCAGGCGCACGCCCGGTGGTTCGTCCATCTGGCCAAAGACCAAGGCGGCTTTTTCGAACACGCCTGACTCTTCCATTTCAATACGAAGGTCGGTACCTTCACGGGTGCGCTCGCCTACTCCGGCGAACACCGACACACCACCGTGCTGTGAAGCAACGCGGTTAATCATTTCGGTAATGAGCACGGTCTTACCCACGCCTGCACCACCGAACAAACCGATCTTTCCACCAGCCAAGTACGGCGTGAGAAGGTCAATAACTTTTACGCCAGTGACGAACATGCGCTTTTGCGGTTCGAGGGCAGCGAAGTCTGGGGCTGGACGGTGAATGTCCCAACGCTCCATGTCGGCGAAGTCGGCCGGATCGCCATCGAGCACATCGCCCCATGCGTTCCATACGTGACCAAGCACGCGGTCACCGACGGGCACGCTGAGGCCACGACCGGTGTTACGCACGGCAGTACCGCGACGCAAACCGTCAGTTGGCTTCAAGCAAACTGCACGAACGCGACCTTCACCCAGCTGCTGAGCAACTTCGGCGAGAACTTTGATGTCCTCACCACCGATGTTCACGGTGAACTCGAGAGCCGTGTTCAACTCGGGGAGCGAACCCCGCGGGAACTCGACGTCGATAACGGGGCCAGCAATACCGACGACCCGTCCGTCCTTTAGTTGATTCTCTGTCATTGTCATAATGTTTTTCCTTTTGAGAATGCTGCGCTACTCGAGGAGTACTTACTGCTTTGCAAATTCTGAATTGCCAATAGGTCCAATTTCGACAAGCCGAACATGCTTGCCACTGTCGCCAGACAAGGCTTCGGCACCACTAACGATTTCCATAATTTCAGTGGTGATCGAGTCCTGACGGGCACGGTTCATAATGCGTGAAAGGTTCTTAATGAGCTCTTCCGCGTTATCGGTTGCGCTCTTCATCGCGCGCTGACGGAAAGCGTGTTCGCTGGCCGCGGCGTTCAGAAGTGCTGCATAGATACGAGCTTCGATGTAACGAGGAATCAACGTTTCCAAGATTGAAGTCGGATCTGGTTCGTATTCGTAATCGGCGCTTGCACCATCGGTGCCAGGCTTGCCGTCGCCACCTTCGACTACTTCACGCTCAAGCGGCACGAGCGGACGCAAAACGACCTCTTGTGTACCCGATGTAATGAATCGTGTGTAGACCAAAACAACTTTGTCAACTGCGCCACTGGCATACAGATCAACAACGTATTCGCCAATTTCTTTAGCGTTGGCATACGAAGGCTGATCGCTGAAACCGTTGAATGGCGTACCAAGGTTGTAGTCGCGGAAGCGCAAGTAGCCCTCGGCCTTACGACCAACCGGCACCACGATGTAATCGCGGCCTTCTTTAACATCAACTTTGATTTCGGCTTCAGTTGCTCGCAATACACCCGAGTTGTAACCGCCGCACAAACCGCGGTCGGCAGTAATTGAGACGTAGCAAACTTTCTTGATGGTCTCGCGATTACCCAACAACGGGCTATCGGTTGATCCACCAGCAGCTGCCAAGTCACGCACAACTTCGGTGATCTGATCGCTGTAAGGAACTGCGGCCAGAACGCGCTGTTGCGCTTTCACGATGCGCGATGCAGCAATGAGCTCCATGGCGCGCGTGATCTTCTTAGTCGCTTGCACACTGCGGATACGTCCCCGCAGAATTCGTTCCTGTCCACCGGCCATGAGTGATTACTCCGTCGCCAACGTTTTGTTTGACTTTGCGTCACCAATTTGTTCAGCGTCTGACTCTGCTTCAGCAGCCTTGCGAGCTGCCGCAGCTGATGCCATGAAGCCATCTTTGAATGACTGCACTGCGGTACCGAGATCGTCGGTGATCTTCTTGGTACGAAGATCGCTCAACAACGCGCCGTGACGGCTGCGCATGTGAGCCAACAGTTCAGATTCGAAGCGACGCACATCGGCCACCGGTACATCGTCAAGGTAACCCTTGGTGCCGGCGAAGATTGAAACGACTTGCTCTTCAACTGACATTGGGCTGTTGAGCGGCTGCTTCAACAATTCAACGAGGCGGTAACCACGCTCGAGCTGTGCCTTTGACACGGCGTCGAGTTCTGAACCGAACGTTGCGAATGCTTCGAGTTCGCGGAACTGTGCGAGGTCGAGCTTCAAGGTACCGGCAACACCCTTCATCGATGGAACCTGTGCGGCACCACCTACACGAGACACCGAGATACCTACGTCAACTGCGGGACGCACACCAGACTTGAACAAGTTGTCTTGCAAGTACACCTGACCGTCGGTGATGGAAATCACGTTGGTCGGAATGTATGCCGACACGTCACCAGCTTTGGTTTCAATGATCGGCAATGCCGTCAATGAACCGGCGCCGTTTTCATCGGACAACTTCGCGGCACGTTCGAGCAAACGACTGTGCAAGTAGAAAACGTCGCCAGGGTACGCTTCGCGGCCCGGTGGGCGACGCAACAACAATGCCATTTGACGGTAAGCCTCGGCCTGCTTCGACAAGTCGTCATACACGATGAGTGCATGCTGACCAATTTCCATCCAGTGCTGACCCATCGCGCAACCGGCGTACGGTGCGAGGTACTTGAACGGTGCCGAGTCGGCAGCAGTTGCCACCACGACGACGGTGTATTCAAGTGCGCCAGCTTGACGAAGAGTTTCAACGGTCTGTGCGACAGTTGAACCCTTCTGACCAATCGCGACATAGATGCACTTCACACCTTGTCCCTTTTGATTGAGGATGGTGTCAATGGCGATGGTGGTCTTGCCGGTCTTGCGGTCACCAATGATGAGTTCGCGCTGACCGCGACCAATCGGTGTCATCGCGTCAATCGACTTGATGCCGGTCTGCATCGGCTCGTGCACGGGCTTACGGCCCATGATTCCGGGAGCCTGAATTTCCATACGACGCTGCTGAACACCAACGAGCGGACCCTTGCCGTCGATGGGCTCACCAAGTGCATTCACCACGCGACCAAGAACGCCTTCACCAACAGGAACCGACAAAATTTCGCCGGTGGCCTTGACGGTCTGACCTTCTTCGATGCGATCTGATTCGCCGAGTACTACTGAACCAATTGATTCTTCTTCAAGGTTCAATGCCAAACCACGGGTGCCGTCTTCGAACTCGAGGAGTTCGTTTACTGCACAGTCGGGCAAGCCCGAGATGTTGGCAATACCGTCACCGACTGAAGTGACGCGACCAACGGTGCGAGCTTCAAGCGATGGCGTGAAGCCTTCGAGGTTCTTCTTGATCGCTGATGCAATATCAGCTGCGGACAGTGTTAGTTCTGCCATGACGTTCTCGTTCCGTTTCTTTCAGGCGGCTCTTAGAGCCGACCCTTCACATTGTCGAGGCGGGTGCGGATGCTGCCGTCAATCACGGTGTCGCCCACCGTGGCCACGATGCCGCCGAGCACCGAGGGATCAACAACAACTTTGAGGTTCACTTGCTTGCCGGTGGCGTTAGCCAAAGCAGCAGCGAGACGTGTTTGCTGATCGGCAGTCAGTTCAACAGCACTACGCACTTCGGCAACTTCAAGTTGCTTGGCGCTTGATGCACGCTGGACCAGACGATCGACGATGGCGGGAAGATCGCGACCGCGTCCACCTGCAACAACCATCGAAACCAATTGCACCGTGGTGCCAGTGGCTTTGCCGCCTAACAAATCTTCAACGATTCCTTCGCGGCGAGCCACGGGAATCTTTTCGTCAGTGAGAGCGTTGCGAAGTGCGTCGCTGGACTCGAGCGTGCGAGCCAAACGGAACAATTCGTCTTCGACCTCGTCAATGGTTCCTTCAGCACGAGCAATTTCAAAAAGTGCTCGGGCGTAACCTTCGATGCGATTGTCACTCATCGTGAAGCACCTACTTTCGAGATGAAGTTCTCAACAAGAGCTTGCTGAGTTGCACCATCAAGAACTGATGGCAACACTGCGTCAACAGCAATCGAAGCAACGCGACCAATTTCGGCGCGTAGTTCGTCGCTACCGCGAGCAGCAGCAGTTTCGATGTCGGCCGTTGCACGAGCTTCAAGTTCGGCAATTTCAACCGTCAAACGAGCACGACCATCGGTAAGAACGGCTGCTGCTTGTGTATTGGCATCGGCCAACAAACGAGCACGTTCGCCGGCGATGTCACCAAGTGCCTGGCGAATGCCAGCAGCGTCGGTTTGTGCAGTTGACAAGTCGCTCGCTGAAGCATCAAGTTCTTTTTGAATGCGCTCGGTACGAGCGTTCAAGAACTTGGTGAACTGCGGGAAAGCAAACTTGACGAGACCACCAATGACGAGCACTGAAGCAATGCCGCCATAAATGATTTCGGCGTTTTCGGGGAGCAACCAACTATGTGTTTGCGCCGGGTCGTTAGCGAGGATGGAGAAAAGACTCATATCAGCGCACTCCCGCACTCATCGCGTCGGCAACGGCGCGAGAGACCGCACTGCCGTCTGGACGCTTGCCCGTTGCAATTTCAACAGCGCTACTCACGACGTCGACAACAGCCGATTCGACTTGCGAACGACCAGCTGTTCGAGCCGCATCAGCAGCAGCCATGGCGGCTTCACGCTGAGTTGCGATACGAGCATTCGCAGCAGTGATTGCTGCCTGACGTTCGGTTTCGAGAGTGGCTCGAGCCGCATCAACGACCTTGGCCGCTTCAGCCTTGGCAGCCACAACGGCCGCTTCGTACTGGGCAACTTCGGAACGTGCAGATGCACGTGTTGAGTCAGCGTTCTCGTGACCTTCGCGGATTGAGTTGTAGCGCGAGTCCATGCCTTTTTTCAGCCTCGGGAAGAGGAAGAAACGCATGAGTAACGCGAACACGATGAACGAGCCCGCGCCCCAAGCCAGTTCCTTCATCTCGGGGATGATGGGACTTGGGCCAGGACCACATTTAGTTGGATTTGTCGCTTCGGGTTTGAATTCGCACTGGCTCAGATCAACTGGCTCACCCGATGTCTCGGATGAAACCAAATGGACCTGAAGTGCCTGACCCGAGCGGATGACGACGGCTGTCAGCACGTCAACTCCTTGTGGGTTGTAGTGAACGATCAGAGACCGATGAGAATGAAGACCACGAAGCCGATGAGGGCAAGGGCTTCGGTGAAGGCGATACCGAGGAACATGGTTGTACGAACCATGCCGGCTGCCTCTGGCTGACGAGCCATAGCTTCGACTGACTTACCGACGAGGTAGCCGATGCCGATGCCAGGTCCGATTGCGGCAAGGCCGTAAGCGAATCCAGCCGAACCAGCAGCTGACGCTGCCTTGGCTTCGTCACCGGTGAGCCCTGCGGCTGCAGCAATGTGAACAAATGCTTCCATTTTTGGTCTCCTGTTATATGTCTTGGTTAAAGAGAATTGCTTGTAATTACTAGGGTCTAACGAACTGGTATTTCTTCAGGCTCAGTGCTCGGGGTGAGCGGCTCCACCGATGTACACCGCAGTCAAGATGGTGAAGATGTACGCCTGCAAGAAGGCCACCAACACTTCGAATCCGGTGAGGAAGATGAGCATGAACAATGGCAACACACCAACTGGGATGAGCGCCGGGTTGCCCTTGGCCTGGAACAAAGCCTCAGACAACAAACCGAAGGTCACGAGCAAAATGTGACCGGCCAACATGTTGGCGAAAAGTCGAACGGTGAGCGAGAAGGGGCGCACCAAGAACGTTGAGATGAATTCGATCGGCGTCACCAAGATGTAGAGCGCCTTTGGAACTCCGGGCGGGAACAACGAACTCTTGATGTAACCAAGACCTTGGTGCTTGAAACCGGTCACGATGAACACGACCCACACGAGCAACGACAAGAACACCGGCAAGGCCATACGAGCAGTCGCGGGCATCTGCAAGAACGGAATGATTCCAGGAACGTTGCAGAGGTAGATAAACGAGAACAAGCTCAACAAGAAAGGTGTCCAACCGAGACCGTCTCGACCCATGGTCTGCATGACGATTCCGTTTTCGATGAACTCAACGATGCTCTCGGCAAAGTTGCGAATGCCCTTAGGTGCAACCTTGGCATCTTTGTTGCCGGCCAACAAGAAGATCAATGTGCCGATGACTGCTGCGAGAACAGCAATTAACGCAATCTTGTTGAAGGTCGGGAAAAGATCTTTCCAACGGAGGATCTCATTGATCGGCGGGAACTCAAGTGCGATCACGTTCGATTATTCCTTTGTGAGGCGTGTAGGGACAGAAGATGTATTCAAAACTTGGTTATTACTTGCGGGGTTTTAACCCCGGAAATGCGAGTGATGCAGCAACGAAGCGCATCTCCCACACGAGGAGTCCTAGATGAGTAACAATAATGGTCAATCCGAGGGCCGTGAGTGAAATCCAAGAGGCATCTCGGACAAGAATCACAGCTAAAAAGATTAAGCCGAGACGCACAAGATAGCCGAAAAGCACCGCGCCCATCATTAATCCGAGCGAAATTCGCGCGGTAAATGCCACAAGTCCGGCGGCAAACAAGAAATTGACGAGAACAATCGCGATTCCGTAGAGAGCGCTGAAGGCTCCGTCCATGCCAGCGAAGACCGCGCAGACCGCGATGATGATCGGTGCCACATACGCGCCGCGCTTCAAAATGTCCAATGAAACTTGGATTTCTGGAGCTTCGCCTTCGAGGCGAGTCACCATTGGATTCATTGACGAATTAGCCGGCTCGTTGCTCATACTTCGGGGTCAACCTGAGTCGTTGCTGCCGCGCTTTGTTGATGAGCGTTCTTGCCTTGGCGACGTTCGTTCTCGAGCATCTTCATGCGGGCGTCATAGATGAACCACATTTTGATGAACTGACCCACGGTCGAAAAGATCACAAGACCAATCATGAAAATCGGGCGAGTGTCGAGCCAAACGTCGAGGCCCCAGCCGATTCCGAGAAAGACGGCAATGGTGAGTGCCATTTCCATGCCCTGACCCAAACCTTGATCGACATTCCCCGAGCGATTGCCCTTTACCAAAGCCCCCGTGAGACGACGCGTCACGGCAGTCGGGCCAGCCTTGGCGGCAGCAGGCGAAGAAGTTGAGGAAGAGGCGTCAGACATAAGAGGTATTCAGGGTGTTTTCAGAACGAAAAGCTCGTGAAAAGATGCACAAACTGCTTTTAATCTACTGCGATTGCGGTGGACGGGGCAATTCTGTGGTCGATTCCACTTCGTGGCGCGACTGGCGCCTGACGCGGCGTACTTCGGGGTGCAACACCGTGTACAAACTGAGCGCGATGGCCGCGGTGCCAATCGGAATCAACGCCGTTTGTGCTTTTGTGAAAATGGGATACAACACAAATCCACTCAGAATCGTGGTCCAGAGCCACAAGATCAACACGCTGCGGCGCTGACCATGACCGAGGTTCATCAAACGATGGTGCAAGTGGCCTTTGTCGGCAGTTGCCACACCCTGACGCTTGACGGCGCGGCGGATGATGGCGAACAAGGTGTCGAGAATCGGCACTCCCAAAATGAAGAGTGGGATAAACAACGGCGCCAAGAAAAAGTAGGTTTGACCTGGGGTGTAGGTCTGGCTGTTGGGGTCGGCACGACCTCCGACCACACTCGTTGACACCGCCATTAAGAGCCCTAAGAACAGCGCTCCGCTGTCGCCCATGAAGATTTTGGCGGGGTTGAAGTTGTGCGGCAAGAAGCCCAAGCACACGCCCAAAGCGATGATCGCGATGAGTGGTCCCATATTGGGCTGAGCCAAAGCACCCAGATCATCGAGGCGGCGGCTGTACAAAAAGAACGAAGCCGCGGCAATGGCCACGATGCCAGCCGCGAGACCGTCAAGACCGTCGATCAAGTTGACGGCTTGGCTCATACCCATGAGCCACAAAATCGTGATGAGTGGAATCCAGTCATTGCTCAAGACAAAGACATCCAAGAACGGGACTCGGAAATAGAACATCGTGGCGCCGAAGTACACGAGCACGAGTCCGGCGATCACGGTGCCAGTCACTTTGGCGGGGCTGGAGATCTCACGAATGTCGTCAACGAGACCCGTCGAAAAGATCACGATTGCGGCGAGCAGAACACCGAGCGGTTCGGAGTTGTTATCAAAAACTGGTGAAAAACGCCCCATTTTCCAGGCGATTGCGAGTGCAACAATGAAACCCAAGAACATTGCAATGCCACCGACATCGGGTGTTGGCACTTTGTGCACGCGGCGTTCATCGGGTTCGACCACCCAATTCATGCGCGTCGCCAACTTCACCACAAAGGGGGTCGACACAAACGTCACGAGTGCGGCGATCACACCTATAAAGAGATAGCCAGCGGTATCGGGCACGGTTTGAGACTATTCCCGAATGGGTTCAGGTACAGACAACTGAGGTGTGAGGGGCGATTTTCAGCGAGATGGGTAGGCCGGGAAGGCTGCGCACAAAGCTACAACATCGGCCTTGACCGCTGCCACTTCGTCGGCATTGTTGCGACCACGCAAGGCTCGAGCGATGAATGTGGCGATCTGCGCCATTTCGGGCTCTTTCATACCTTGCGTAGTGACCGACGGGGTTCCGATACGCACACCCGACGTGACGAACGGGCTGCGCGGGTCGTCAGGGATGGTGTTCTTGTTGAGCGTGATGCCAGCAAGGTCGAGCACGGCCTGGGCTTCTTTGCCAGTGACTTCGGCGTCAAATGGACGCAAGTCGACAACCATGAGGTGGCAATCGGTGCCGCCCGAGACCAAACGGAAACCGTTCTGAGCAAGTGCTTCAGCCAGTGCCGACGCATTCGCAACCACTTGTGCGGCGTACTGCTTGAAAGCCGGAGTTGAAGCTTCACGGAAAGCAATGGCCTTACCAGCAATCACATGTTCGAGCGGGCCACCCTGCCAACCCGGGAACACGGCCTTGTCGATGGCAGCAGCGTGCTCGGCCTTAGTCAAGATGCAACCACCGCGCGGACCGCGCAGGGTTTTGTGCGTCGTGAAAGTCACGACGTCGGCATACGGCACGGGGTTCGGGTACGCGCCACCCGCAATGAGACCAGCCAAGTGTGCGGCGTCGTACATGAAGTAAGCACCAACTTCGTCGGCGATTTCTTTGAATGGTGCCGGATCAATACGACGCGGGTAACTGGTGGTGCCCGCAACGATCATGCGTGGACGATGTTCAAGAGCAAGGTCGCGCACTTGATCCATGTCAATGCGCTCATCACCTGGTGTCACTTTGTACGGAATGAAGTTGTACAACTTGCCACTCGCGTTCACGGGTGAACCGTGGGTGAGGTGACCACCATGGTCGAGACTGAGACCAAGAACCGTGTCGCCTTGGTTCAAAAGAGCTTGATATACACACATATTTGCGTTGGCACCCGAGTGCGGTTGCACATTGGCATGATCGGCACCGAACAACGCTTTCACGCGTTCAATTGCTAACGCTTCAATCGAGTCAACGACTTGGTTGCCGCCGTAATAACGCTTGCCGGGGTAACCCTCGCTGTACTTGTTGGTGAGCACACTGCCCACCGCGCGCATGACTGCAGGCGACGTGAAGTTTTCACTGGCGATCAACTGCAGGCCACTGATCTGACGATCGAACTCATCATTGATGAGGTTTTCGATGACTAGATCGGGATCAGAATCAGAAGGAAAAGGCATGGTGGTCTCGCTCAGGGTCAGAATTCGTTTTCGAGTTCACTCAACATTGCCACTCGGCGAGCGTGACGACCGCCTTCAAAGGCAGTTGATAAGAACGTTGTGACAATTTCCTCAGCCAACCCGATGCCCACAACACGGGCGCCGATTGACAAAACATTGGCATCGTTGTGTTGACGAGCCATGCGCGCGGTGTACAAGTCGTTGCACAATGCGGCGCGAACTCCGCGGACTTTGTTGGCCGCAAGCTGTTCGCCTTGACCACTGCCACCCATCACAATGCCGAAATCGGCTTTGCCATCGCGCACTGTGCGACCCACGCCAGCGCAAATCGGCGGGTAATCGCAACTTTCGGTTGAGTGAGTTCCCTGATCGTCAACCGTGTGACCGGCTGCGGTCAAAAACGCCACGAGATGTTGTTTGAGATCAAACCCAGCATGATCTGATCCGATAGCGATACGAAGTGGCCCAGAGGACGTCACGGCAGACATGGCTTTCATCTTAGGTATGACAGGGGCTATTGGATAGGTTGAAATGATGAGTTTGGACCCCCGCACACCGGTGATTGTTGGCGTTGGCCAACAGTTGCAGCGTATCGACAACCCACTTGAAGCTTTGGCACCAGTCCCCTTCATCGCCAACGCAATTCGTGAAGCCACCAAAGATGCCGGCTTGTCAGCGGTTCCGAATGCCGATTCGATTCGCGTGGTCAGTTTCTTGTCGTGGCGTTATCGCGACCCCGCGCGTTACATCGCCGAAGAACTTGGTATCACGACTCGTGAAACAGTTGCCTCGTCAATGGGCGGCAACAGCACACAGTCGCTCATCAATGCAACTGCTCTCGAAATTCAGTCAGGTGATTTTGATGTGGTGATTTTGTGTGGTGGCGAAACGTCGCGTACTCGCAAGCGCGCTCGCGCCGCCGAGATTGAATTGCCGTGGCCAGTTGTGCACGAAGACGTGAAGCCCACGCGCATCATGGGCGAAGAACTCGTGATGAATCATGAATACGAATTGTCACGTCGCATCGTTGCGCCTGTGCAGATTTATCCAATCTTCGAAACCGCGATTCGTGCAGCTTCTGGTCGCTCTGTTGAAGAACACAATCAACACCTTGGCAAACTGTGGTCGAACTTCAGCAAAGTTGCCGAAGCAAATCCGTATGCCTGGATTCGCAAGTCGATGACACCTGAAGAAATCATTACGAGTGGTCCGCGCAATCGCATGATCGGCTTGCCGTACACCAAAGTGATGAACTCGAATAACGATGTTGATCAATCGGCAGCGATCATTATGTGTTCAGTTGCTGCAGCCGAGCGCATGGGTATCTCGAAAGACAAGTGGGTCTTCCCTATTGCTGGCACCGATTGTCACGAACACAAATACGTTTCTGAACGAGACACCTTTGCCGATACTCCTGCCGTCAAGTTGGGCGGCAAGATGGCACTTGATTTGGCCGAGACTTCAATCAACGACATTGACATTGTTGATTTGTATTCGTGCTTCCCGTCAGCTGTGCAGTTAGGTGCAGCTTCACTTGGTTTGTCAACCGATCGTCAACTCACCCGAACTGGTGGATTGTCATTTGCTGGTGGACCATGGAACAACTACGTCATGCATGCAGTGGCAACTGTTGTTGGTGAACTGCGCGCTCGTCCTGGCGAAAAAGGTTTGGTGTGGGGTAACGGTGGTTACGCAACCAAGCATGCGTTTGGTGTGTACTCAACCACACCGCCAACAAATGGTTTCAAGCATGCGTACCCGCAAGATCAAATCGATGCACTGCCGCGCCGCACCGTTGTTGACATTGGAACATCAGAAGGCCCTGCAACCATCGAGGGTTACACCGTCATGCACGACCGCGATGGCAATCCCGAGCGTGCAATCGCGCCGTGCTTGTTGCCCAATGGCAATCGAGCATGGGGCATTAGCGACGACACTGACACCGTGAAGGCAATGTGCGAAGGCGAATGGGTTGGTCGTGCAGTTCGACTCGACGCCACTGGCACACTGCTCATTAAGTAATCAACAACTAGTTACCTAAGGCGGACAACATGGACAAGCCCAAAATCATTCTCGATTGCGATCCGGGTCACGATGACGCGTTGGCGATCGTTGTTGCTGCCCGTCATACCGACTTGTTGGGTATCACCACCGTGTCAGGTAACGCACCCATTGAGTCAACGACATACAACGCGCTAGTCATGAAAGATCTGTTGGGTCTTGATGTGCCGGTACATAAAGGTGCCATTCGCCCGCTGGTTGCTCCCCCGCAATATGCAACGTATGTGCACGGCGAAAGTGGACTTGATGGCGCTGATCTTCCCGCACCAACAAGCACGATCGATAGCGAGAACGCTGTTGAGTACATCATCGATACTTGCCGCGCGACCGAGGGTGTGTGGCTAGTTCCGACCGGACCATTGACCAACATCGCAATGGCATTACGACTGGCCCCCGATTTAGGCAAGCGCATCGCTGGCATTTCGTTAATGGGCGGCGGAACATTTGGCAATCGCACCACTTCTGCCGAGTTCAATATTTGGGTTGACCCTGAAGCTGCCGACATTGTGTACAACTATGGCGGACCACTGATCATGGCCGGACTGCACGTCACGCATCAGTTCCGCGCCACTCAAGAACGCATCGACAAAGTCAAAGCCATGCCTGGGCAGTTAGCCAATGTGCTCGGTGACCTGATGCAGTTCTTCACCAATATGTATATGACTCGGCACTACGGAATGGACGGCGGCGCAGTTCACGACCCGCTAGCAATTTTGGTGTTGACGCACCCGCATCTGTTCACGCAGAAAAATGCTCATGTGGTTATTGAGTTGACCGGCACGCACACCCGAGGCATGACAGTTATTGACGAACGTGATCTGCGTGAGGTCAAAGACGGTAACTGCGATGTGTTGATGACGGTGAATGCCCAAGAGGCGTTCGATGTGATGACCGAGGCAATTGCCCACTTCAGCCACTGAGTCGAAATAGGAGGACCGTATATGGAACGAAATATTCAAAGTCGAGTCAAGCGTTTAATAGCGCTGCTGGCATTAACGATGACGATTTGCGGGTTTTTAGGCACACAACAAACTGCACTAGCTTCTACGGCAAACTTTGCTATTGCTGACGTCATTCACCTTTTGCCCAATACTTCAAATCAACAATCTTTTAACTTAGCGATTTCTGATTTTTCTCCGTCTGATGTTTTAATCGTGGGCGTGCGGTTGGTTGACCCACCTGCAGGCACCACGTTTCGAATCGCAAGTACGAGCGGTCTTACACCTGCTTATGGTTACAATTTTTTTAACCCACTCCAGACGATCACTTTCACTGGAACAAAAAGCTCAGTCAATGCTGCACTTGCCACGCTGCAAGTATCGACTGGATTGATTGGCGGTCCGCTCACTCTTCGTCTCTCGGCCTCGATTAACCAATCAAATACTTATTACAACGCAATGAATGAACACTTCTATCAATACGTGACTTCACCGAATATCAATTGGGTCAATGCCCGAAGTTCGGCCCAGACTCGAACTTTAAATGGCGCAACTGGATATTTGGTCAACATGACGAGTGAAGACGAAAACAACTTCGTTGCCAACCATGTAAATGCTCAAAATATTTGGATTGGGGCAAGTGACAGCGCAACTGAAGGAAACTGGATCTGGACGGACGGACCAGAGGCGGGAACAAATTTTTGGCAAGGCGATGCTCGAGGCTCTTCTCCTTTGGGGACCTCATGGTTTTCGCACTGGGCAACGAATCAGCCCGACGACAACAGTGGCAACGAAGATTTTGCGGCGACCAACTGGAGAGGCACTCTCGGGGAATGGAACGACCTTGCTGCAAGTGGCGCGAATCTCATCAGTGGATATCTCACTGAGTTCGAAAGTGGCGTCGGTGGCTATTCGAACTTTTACTCAGAAGAAGTCGCTGCAGTGGTTGGTTATCCGCCGCGTAATGTGAACGTTCAGCCCGGAGCCGAAGAAGTAAGGGTCACATGGGATGCTCCCGAAGATGTAACGACGACTAGATACACCGTTACGGCGTCACCTGATGGTGCGAGCTGTGCTGTCACGGGTTCATCACCAACGGGCAACACGTGCACAGTCAGCGGATTGAATGCCGGAACCGAGTACTCATTCACTGTGACGGCTTTCTACGCCGATGGGTCAACATCAGTAGTTTCGTGTTCAGCCACGCCGACCGCGCCGTCAACAACAACGACGACTACAAACATCAACTCAACTACTTCTCCAGCGGTACTGCCGATCACCGGCTCTGCCGATTCCGGCCTAGGTTCGTTGATCGCATTCTGGTTATTCGTCATCGGGGTCGGGATAATTACCCTGGTCCGCTGTCGCCGAGGACAGATCTGGTCTGTTTGAGTTGCAGAAAACCTCAGCGTTTCCCGACCAGATCGCTGGGGTGGTTAGGGTTTAGGCATGCGTGCTGCCGTAATGCGAGATTGGTCCCTGCGAGTTGACGACATTCCCGAACCTTTCATGGGTGGCGGACAAGTACTCGCCAAAGTGTTGGCCTGCGGTATCTGCGGAAGCGACTTGCACATGCTCGTACACGGCGAAGAAAGTCGACGCTTGTCGGCTGAAATGGCTGAAGGTCAAGCCCCGAACCCCGGTTCACCGATCATGTTCGAACCTCATCGCGACACCGTGATGGGTCACGAATTCTGTTGCGAGGTTCTCGACGTCGGTCCTGGTGTGAACAACCTCAAGCAAGGCGACATTGTCGTCAGCTTTCCGGTCACCTTTGATGAACAAGGTGTGCACGGCATTGGTTTCAGTAATAAGTACCCGGGCGGTTACAGCGAACGCATCGTGATCAACGAGATGATGAGCATCAAAGTGCCCAACGGTTTGTCGGCCGAACTAGCCGCAATGACCGAGCCATTGGCAGTCGGTGTTCATGCCGTTGAAAAGAGTCGTATCGCGCAGGGTGACGCGGCCATCATCATTGGTCTCGGGCCTGTTGGTCTCGCCTGCATCGCCGAGCTCAAGATGCGTGGCATCGGGCCAATCATTGGCGCCGACTTTTCACCGCGACGTCGTGCCCTTGCCGAACTACTGGGTGCCGACGTAGTCGTTGATCCGCGTGAAGTGCCAGCAATTGAAGCGTGGCGCAAGATTGATGGCAAGAAGCCACTCGTCATTTTTGAAGCCGTTGGAGTTCCGGGAATGATCGAGCAGGCCATGCGTATGGCTCCGAAAGATTCACGTATTCTGATCGTTGGTGCGTGTATGCAAGAAGATCACATGCATCCCATGTTGGGTATCGGCAAAGAGTTGTCGTTGCAGTTCGTGTTGGGATACTCGCCTATCGAATTCGGTAACGCTCTCACCGCCATCGCCGAAGGAAAAGTTGATCTCTCGCCGCTCATCACTGGTCGTGTGGGTATTGACGGCGTACCGCAAGCTTTCAAAGATCTTGGCGACCCTGAACAGCACGCCAAAATTCTTGTCATGCCGAAGTGATCTAGGGTTACTGATTCTTTATGACCGCTGATTCATTCCCACAGCAATACGCGCGCACGCAACGGCTCTCACTCGGAGAACCCCGCAATATTTCTGTTTCATCCGACGGCAAGCATGTTTTGTTTCTGCGCAGTGCTTCAGGTTCTGACTCGGTCAACAAGTTGTGGCTGCTTGATGTTGAATCAGGCCACGAGAAATTGGTCGCCGATCCAAACATCTTGCTCGGTAACGAAGATGCCGAGAATCTTCCACCCGAAGAACGCGCTCGACGCGAACGTTTGCGCGAAGGTGCCGGCGGAATCACATCGTTCAACATTGATCGACAGATGCATCAATTCGTGTTCACCTTGTCGGGACGATTGTTTTGTGGTGATTTGTGCAGCTTTGATATTCGTGAAGTCAAGACCACTGGTTCGGTGTTTGATCCGCGTATCGCCCCAACTGGCGATCGCATTGCTCATGTGAGCGGCAAAGCGTTGCGCATCGTTGATCTTGCGGGTGAAGACTTTGAGCTTGTCGGTCCAGCAACCTTGGATGAACCCGAACATGTTTCGTGGGGATCAGCTGAGTTCGTGGCGGCTGAAGAAATGAACCGTTATCGCGGTTACTGGTGGGCTCCATCGGGTCATCACATTGCCGCGTGTCGAGTTGATGAATCACCCATTGATGAATGGTTCATTGCCGACCCTGCGCACCCAGAACGCCAACCAACTGCCATTCGCTATCCCGCCGCTGGAACGAACAACGCGTTGGTATCTCTGCATGTCATTCACGTCATTGATTCGGCACGAATTGCCATCACCTGGGACGTTGAGTCATTCCCGTATCTGACGACCGTTGAGTGGATTGATGACACTTCACTTTTGTTATCGGTGTGTGCCCGCGACCAACAGACCATCGTTGTGTTACGCGCATCGGCGGCCGATGGCACAACTACAGAATTGTGGCGCGATTCGAACAACACCTGGGTTGATCTGGTGTCGGGAAGTCCCGCACTCACAAAGTCAGCACAATTGGTTGTTGTTGCCGATCGAGATGATGTCAAGAGAATTCTCGTAGACGGCAACGCTGTCACACCAACATCGATCGATGTTCGCAGTTTGGTTTCGGTGTCTGACGAAGCGATCGTTTTCATGGCCAACGAAATTACGCATCCTGAAGCAGTGTCGGCATGGAAGTGGACGCCAAACTCACTCGAGGCTCTCACCGCGCTCGACGGAAATCACTCCATCGCTGTCGGTGGCCCCACAACAGTGACTCGGCGAGCATCAATCAATCTTGTTCGTGCCACAACCACCGTCAGCACGACACTGCATGCAACATCAGCAACTCAAACCATTAATTCGTTCAGTGAAGAAGCACTCGTGCAACCGAATGTGCAATTCATTCGTGCCGGCAAACGACAGATTCCATGCGCGCTGATCTTGCCGCGAGATATCAAGCCCGGAACCAAGTTGCCAGTGCTGATGGACCCGTATGGCGGCCCACATGCGCAGCGCGTTGTTGATTCGTATACAGCCCATTGCACGTCGCAGTGGTTTGCCGATCAAGGCTTTGCTGTATTGGTTGCTGATGGTCGCGGAACTCCTGGTCTTGGCACCAAGTGGGAGCGTTCGATTTACCTCGATCTCGCCACGGCAATTCTTGAAGATCAAGTTGATGCCTTGCACGCAGTTGCCGTTGATCACCCCGAACTAGATCTTGATCGTGTGGCTATTCGCGGTTGGAGCTTTGGTGGTTACCTGGCTGCTCTCGCTGTATTGCGTCGACCCGATGTCTTTCACTCGGCCGTCGCCGGCGCACCTGTCACTGAATGGCGCTTGTACGACACGTTCTATACCGAGCGTTACTTAGGTAACCCAGCGATTGATGCCGCTCCATATGAATCAACGTCGCTGATGAACGAAGCCCACAAACTGAGTCGACCATTGTTGTTAGTGCACGGACTCGCCGACGACAACGTGGTGGCGGCGCACACATTGCAGTTCTCATCAGCTTTATTGGCTGCTGGCAAACCGCATGAAGTATTGCCATTGAGCGGAGTCACCCATATGACACCTCAGGCCGTGGTTGCTGAGAACCTGTTGTTGCATCAACTCGATTTCTTGCGCCGCACTCTGTAACAACAATTACGGAATACGAACTACGGGTTGCGGGCTTCGGCGATTCGCGGTCGGCCAGTGAGATCGTTCGCAATCGCCACATCAACAAAGCCAAAGCCTTCAAGCAACACTTTCACTGCGTGACCTTGTTGATAGCCGATCTCAAACACCAACCAGCCGCCACTACGCAACCATTCGCGTGCATTACGCGCAATCGCTCGCACATCGTCAAGCCCATCAGCGCCAGCGAACAATGCCGAATGAGGTTCGTACTCAAGCACTGACTCGGCAACTTCTGGGTCACCTTCAGCGATATACGGAGGATTACTGACGACCACATCGATCTCACCGCGAATGTCAACCGGTAAGGCCTCAAACCACGAGCCATGGTTCACGCGCACATTGGCTGCTGCGCGTCCGAGCCCCACTGCGTTGGCCCGCGCCACATCAACAGCGTCAACAGAAAAATCGGTCAACCAAATCTCGGTGTTCGTTAACGGCAATTCAGCAGCCAGCGATAATCCAATCGCACCAGAACCGGTTCCCAGATCAACTACTCGTCGGCGTTCAGCAAAACTTCGCGCCAACTCAAGGGCTCGACCCGCAACCACTTCAGTTTCAGGGCGTGGAATTAACACACGTCGATCAACCATCAACTCAATCGTGCGAAACGACCAATGCCCCATCACATACGCGAGTGGTTCACCAGCCCGATAACGCGCGACCATTGCGTCGAGTTGCGCCACCATTCGCTCGGTTGCCGGCTCATCAAGTTCGGACAAAAACTCATCGCCGTCTAATCCGCAAGCGGTTTCACAGATCCATCGTGCTTGGGGCCGTTCGCCCAAGACTTCAATGGTCTCATTCAACAATGTTCGCCACGTCACTGCACCACTGATATCGCGAGCCATGGCTACTCGACTCAGTCTTCTTCGCCAGCTAACTGACGCGAACGTTCATCAGTTGCCAACGCATCAATCACACCATCAAGATCGCCTTGCAACACATCGCTCAACGAATAAATTGTGAATCCAATACGGTGATCGGTCAGGCGATTCTCTTTGTAGTTGTAGGTGCGAATCTTTTCACCTCGTCCACCGCCGCCAACTTGTGAGCGACGTTCGGCCGACATCTTGGCTTCGTGTTCGTCTTGAGCAGCCTTCAACAAACGTGAACGCAACACAGTCATTGCTCGCGCCTTGTTTTGTAACTGGCTTCGCTCGTCTTGCATGGTCACCACAACACCGGTGGGTTTGTGTGTAATGCGTACTGCCGAGTCGGTGGTGTTGACTCCCTGACCACCAGGGCCACTCGCGCGATACACATCGATCTGCAAGTCTTTTTCGTCGATATGAATATCAACTTCTTCGGCTTCAGGCAAAACCATCACAGTTGCCGATGATGTATGAATGCGACCCTGGCTTTCGGTCACTGGCACGCGCTGCACACGATGCGGCCCACCTTCAAACTTCATACGCGACCAAGCATCGTCCCCCTTAATCATGAAAACGATCTGATTGAGTCCGCCCATTTCGCTCGGATCAACCGACATTGATTCTGTTTTCCAACCACGACGACTCGCGTAGGCCACATACATTTCATATAAATCGCGAGCGAACAAGTTGGCTTCTTCGCCACCTTCGGCACCACGAATTTCCATGATGACGGGCTTGCCATCATTCGGGTCTTTGGGCAACAACAATGCCTTCAGTTCTTCTTCAAGCCGCTCGACATCGGCATCAGCCGATTCTTTCTCGACTTTCAATTGCTCTTTTTCAGACGCATCTTCGGTCATCGCCAAAAGTTCGCGAGCAGCTTCGCCATCTGATCGGCGGGATTCAATGGTGTTGATGCACTCAACAACCGGAGTCAGTTCTTTGTAGCGACGCGAAATATCGCGCAAACGATTTTGGTCGCTTAAGACATCGGGATCAGACAGCATCGACTCGAGTGTCACATGCTCGTTTAAAAGTGAATCCCAACGATCTTGCATAGTGCTCTCAGGCTAGGCGTAACGGGTGGCGTTACGGCGGGAATCGATGGCTCTCTATACGCCAACTACTCGTGCCGGATGCTTCATCATGCCAATTAGCCGCGTCGTCACGGGTGAAACATCACGCTTGGGCACAACCACTACAAGTTCGGTCTCGGGGTTGGCGTGATACAGCCGAGCATCAACCGCAAAAGGAATCACATCAAGATCAATCCCCGTTGAAAAGACAGTCACTATGGGTTGGCCATCGGATTTTTCGCCAAACGCAACACACGGAATCGGATCTTTCAGGTTTGGCCGCGGTGACGCCGATGCCACTGCGCGCAATGAAGTCGCGCCAACGAGTTCGGGCTGTTCAAGCACCAAGGTTCGAAGTGCGCGTTCGGCACCTAAACGATTCAACGGATGCGGATCGGCACCGGGAGTGCGATGCCTGCGCACTACGTCAACGATGCGTTTCAACGATTGCGTGGTGGGCGTATCGCCGTGCATCATGCCAAAGGCTTCGCGGTCGTGAGCACCTACGCCTACTTCAAGACGATGGACACCGGTGTAGGCATCAGTGACGACGCGACACACTTCAAGACCCCGTACCTCACCAGTGACAACACCGTGTTCGATAATTACATCGGCACCACTGTCGGTGATGGTTGGAATAAATGAATCGTGCCCTGGAGTTACATCAATTTCACGCGGTGCGAGCTCGCCCTGAACTTGCGTCATCGTGACCCCATCGACATGCCACACCGTGATGGAGATATCAAAACCAGCAGAACGCCGCGCCAATGTTGTTGTTTCAGCACTAGCCAAAATATGCAGATCACGTACCCCGTGTCGCGAAGCCCACGCCAGCGCAACGCCTAAACCCCGTTCGGGTTTTTCTTCGATGAGAACCCACGATGCATCGTTGGCGGTCATCGCCGCGCCAACCGAGAGACCGATCTGATCGGTGGGTTCAATCTCGCCAAAATGTTCGCGAACGAGCGCGACTAATTTGATGCCGTATAGACGGGCTTTGAGTTCGGGATCCATTGCAATGTCAGACATGAATCAACACAACAATCTCAAGACAGCAATCTCAGTTGTCAGTACCGCAAAATGTTTCGCGGTGAGCAAGACGACTTGATCAGGCTTTGTTTTTGCGCTCGCCATAACGCTTGTTGAAGCGCTCGACGCGGCCACCGGTGTCAACCAGCTTCTGCTTACCAGTGAAGTAAGGGTGGCACTCGTTGCAGAGTTCAACGTTGAGATCGCCAGCACGCGTTGAACGAGTTTCAAACGTGTTGTTGCATGAGCAACGCACGGTTGTGAGCGAGTAGTTCGGGTGGATGTCGGCCTTCATGTCTTTTCGTCCTCTTAATTCGAGAGCCCTAGCGGGACCTCACGAGCCTAGCGGTGGTCTGCGCCCTTGCCACCAGGCCCGTTTTTCAACCTCTGAGCACGGGTCCAGATATATGTACACTCGCCTTATGGCACCAGCCCCCAAGAAGAACGTTCCGAATCCCGTGGTCAAGCCCACCGGCCGACCCGTCGTCAAGAAGAAGGTCCGACTCAGCCAGGCTGAAGCGACCCTCAAAATGCTCAGCGCGACGGCAAATTTGCTCCTCAATAATCCTCCTGAGCGGGTCACCGTCCAGAAAATTTGCCAAGCTGCCGATGTTCATACCGACTATGTCGTGCGGTATTTCGGATCCCGCGAAGAGCTGTTATGCCAGACCATCGAAGCCGCGTTTCTGGGAGTTGTTCTTCGCGAAGTCGGCAACACGTCGCGGGTTGAAGACACGCTCACCAATACAGCAGGAATTCTCGAGAAGTCTCATGCCCGTTTTCGCACCATCGCCTATCTATTGGGATGCGGCGTTGACCCCGAAAGATTTCAACCAAGCCAGCAGCTTGTGCTCGGGTACTTACTTGCCGAAGCAAAAAATCCGAACACCACCGAGCGCACCAAAACAAACTTGATCTTGATCGGCTGTTTACTCTCTCAAAGTTTGGCAATTTTCGCCGACGTGAACAATGTGACCGATCAGCAAAGGGCCGACTTGCTCACTTTCATCGGCTACCTACCACAGCTTGCCGAATCAACGCAGAAAGACCTCAGTTGGGATAAACCGTTGCCCAAGAAGCGCAAGTAACTCACGCTTCTTGAACAGGCGATTTACATCACTCGATACGAAGCCAAATTACATTGTCGGCGTTTTACCAATTTCGGCCAAGAATTCGTCGTTGTTCTTGAACTGCTTGAGGCGGTCAATCAGCAACTCGAGTCCAGGAGCCGGGTTGCCATCTGAAGCCAAGCCCGAAAGAACTCGGCGCAACTTCCAGACCATCTGCAATTGCTTGCGATCAAACAACAACTCTTCGTGGCGAGTACCGGACGAATCAACGTCGATGGCTGGGTAAATACGCTTTTCGGCCAAACGGCGGTCAAGGCGCAATTCCATGTTGCCCGTTCCCTTGAACTCTTCGAAGATCGCTTCGTCCATACGGCTGTTGGTCTCAACAAGTGCAGTTGCCAAAATGGTGAGCGAGCCACCTTCTTCGACGTTACGTGCCGCACCAAAGAATCGCTTCGGCGGATACAACGCACCGGCATCGATACCACCAGAAAGAATCTTTCCGCTGGCAGGTGCCGCCAAGTTGTACGCACGGCTTAAACGCGTGATGCCGTCAAGAATGATGACGACATCTTTGCCGGTTTCAACAAGACGCTTCGCGCGCTCAATAGTGAGTTCGGCACAATGCGTGTGCTCTTCTGACGGACGGTCAAACGTACTCGAAATCACTTCGCCGCGAACCGTACGACGCATGTCGGTCACTTCTTCGGGACGTTCGTCAATGAGCAACACCATCAACACAACTTCGGGGTTGTTGCGCTCGATCGCCGTTGCAATCTCTTTCATGATCGTCGTCTTACCGGCCTTAGGTGGCGACACGATAATGCCGCGTTGACCCTTACCAATTGGTGAGATGAGGTCGATGATGCGTGCGGTCATGTTGCCCGGATCAAGCGGATGCTCAAGCTTCAACTTTTCATCGGGGAACAAAGCAGTGAGATCTTCGAAGCGGGGACGGTTCTTAACCTTTTCGGGGTCGCCACCATTGACAGTCAAAACCTCAAGCAAAGCAGGGTTCTTTTCGTTACGGCCAGCGGTGCGGGCCATACCAGTGACATGGTCACCTTTGCGCAAACCATATTGACGGGTTTGCTTCACTGATACGTAAGCATCTTCACGACTCGGCAAGTAGCCCTTCACACGCAAGAAGCCGTAGCCCTCATCGCGCAAATCGAGGTAACCCTCGATGGTCACTGTTTCTTGCGGAACGAATTCGCCACCTTGCACAGAGTTGCCGCTGTCGCGGTTCCAGGTGCGCTCGGTTGTGCCTTCGCGATCTTCGCCCTGCGGGCCTTCATCGCGTCCGCCCTTGCCACGACGGCGACGACGACGATTGCGTCCGTCACCTTCAAAACTGTCGCGATCATTGCGATCGTTACGCGGTCCACCGGGCTGACCGCCGGGTTGACCGTTGCGATTGTTCTGACCTTGATAACGCGGATTGTTGTTATCACGCGGACCACGATCATTGCGCGGACCACGATCACTACGGTCGCCACGATCACCACGATCAGTCGCTGCCGGCGCTGATTCGCCGCCAGTTAATTCAGCAACAGTTGATTCGCCTTTGCGAACGAGTTCAGCTTCCCATTCGGCAAGCGGTTCACCGTCAGCACCAAGAATGATTTCAGGTGCAGCGCTACGCGGGGCTGGTCGTGGTGTTGAGGCTGGCTTGCTTTCGGCTTCACCTTCGTCATCGCCATCGGCTTTTGCTTTAGGCGGACGACCACGGCCACGCTTGACCGGCTCGCCAGCTGATTCACCAGCGGACGATGAAGAACTAGACGAAGAGCTAGATGAAGAACTCGACGCAGCAGGTCCACCGACAGTGTCGAGGATCTTGACGATGATGTCTTCTTTTTTCGCACGAGGACCGGCTTTAATGCCAAGAGCAGTCGCGATGGCGACTAACTGATCCTTGTCTTTTGATTCAAGCACTGACTTTTCGAGTGCATCTGCGGCCACGAGAACCTGCTTTCAGGCGAGGGTAAAACGGCGACGTGCAACGAGGGCACGAGCACCGGCGATCCCAACGCCAGTGAGGGGAACACACACGGATCTACCAGTGTTGACCGGATGAACTATCCAAAACGGCTGCCCACAATGGCATCACGTGCGGTCTGGGATTCCAGACATCTCTGACCATAGCCAGCCCCGGCACCCTTGGCAACGCTTATCCAGAAAAGTTCGGCAAAGTTTGCTTGGGTACTAGCGCGCAACTGAGCGCACAAAAGCCTGTACGGCAGCCAAATCGTTGGCCACATTGTTGGTCCGTTCGGGACGTTCAAGCAGGTCAGCGAGGTGTTCGGGCAAACTGGGGTGGACGCCGGTGGCCTTCACGACTGCATCGGGAAATTTGGCCGGATGAGCGGTGGCCAAGGTGACCACAGGCACCCCAGACTCGCCATCACGCCCACGCAATTGACGGGCAGCCGACAGACCAACCGCGGTGTGTGGGTCGATCAACATCCCTGATTCGCGATACACATCGGCCATCGTCGACAAGGTGAGATCGTCGTTACAGCGCGCTGCTTTGAATACCGGGGCAGCCCATGTTGCAAACTGATCGGGTTCAACCGCCAATTGACCAGTTGAACGGAATGTCGACAATTGATGAGCAGTCACTGCCCCATCGCGATCATTCATTTCGAAAAGTAAACGTTCAAAGTTGGACGACACTTGAATGTCCATTGATGGACTGAGTGTGGGCACAACGCCATCGGCGACCATCTGATGTGATTCAAAAAAGCGAGTCAAGATGTCGTTCTTATTTGAACCAACGATGAGTGAATCAATGGATGCACCCATCTCGCGAGCGATCCAACCAGCTAACACGTTGCCAAAGTTTCCGGTGGGAACACTGAACGAAACTGGTTGATCGCCAAGCGCATCAATAGCTGCCACGTAATAAACGATCTGGGCCATAACGCGTGCCCAGTTGATGCTATTCACTGCAGAAAGGTTCAAATCATTACGAAATTGGGCATCATTGAACATGGCTTTCACCAAGTCTTGGCAATCGTCAAAGGTGCCATCAATAGCAACCGTGTGCACATTCGGTGCATCAACTGTTGTCATTTGACGACGTTGCACATCGCTCACGCGACCCGCCGGATACAAGATCACGATGTCGACATTGTTGCAAGACTTGACGCCATCAATTGCTGCCGAACCAGTGTCGCCACTTGTTGCACCAACGATCATCACGCGTTCGTTGCGAGCTGAAAGTACATGATCAAACAAACGACCGACTAACTGCAAGGCCACATCTTTGAATGCCAAAGTTGGTCCGTGGAAAAGTTCCATGATCCATTCGTTGGGTCCAATTTGCACCAATGGCACAGTGGCCGGGTGACGGAAAGTGGCGTATGCGTCACGGCACATTGCTTCAAATGCAGCTTGGTCAATATCGCCGGCGACATACGGCCGCATGACAGCTGCGGCTAACGATGCGTAGTCGCCCGTTGGCAACGACGGAAGTGACGGCCACTCGGTGGGTACATACAAACCACCATCAGTTGCTAAACCAGCCAACAAAACATCGGCAAAACCAAGCTCGGGAGCCTGGCCGCGAGTTGAGATATAACGCATATTGGACATCGTTTGACCGAGATCTCTCACGAACCAACGACACGCAACATGCCGCCGACTTGCTTCACGACATCCATCTCACGAAGTTGGCGAACGGTTGCTTGAAGATCGGATTCTTTGGCGACGTGAGTAATGAAGACCAAGCGTGCATCGGCACCGATGCCTTCTTGTTCGGCGGCACGAATACTCACACCGTTATTCGCGAATGCACCAGTGACTGCGTGCAATACGCCCGGCTTGTCAGTAACTTCCATCGACAACAAGTATTCAGAACTGGTTTCGTCAATTGGTCGAATGATTGCCTTCGCAAAACTTCCGATTGATCCGTGGGTGCCCTTGACTAAGTTCACCGCAGCGTCAATCACATCGCCAAGAACTGCACTTGCAGTTGGGTTGCCACCTGCACCGCGACCGTAGAACATCAATGAGCCAACTGCATCGCCTTCAATGAACACCGCGTTATAGCTTTCGCGCACGCTGGCCAAAGGATGAGTATTGGGAACCATTGCGGGGTGAACACGCACAGCAATTTCGCCGGTTTCACGATCGCGTTCAGCAATACCGAGCAACTTGATGACGTAACCCAAACGCTTGGCAACTGCGATATCGGCGGCAGTGACACGACTAATACCCTCGTGATACACATCGCCCGCAACTACTTTTGCGCCAAAAGCGATCGACGCCAAGATGGCTGCTTTCGCTCCAGCATCAAAACCTTCAACGTCGGCTGTTGGGTCGCGTTCGGCAAAACCGAGACGTTGCGCTTCAGATAGTGCGGCCGAATAGTCGGCGCCTTCTTCGGTCATCTTGGTCAAGATGAAGTTGGTGGTGCCGTTGATGATTCCCATCACGCGCGAAACCGGTTCACCACGCAAACTTTCGCGCAAGGCACGAATGACCGGAATGCCACCAGCAACAGCAGCTTCAAACAACAAGTCAACACCAGCAGCATCGGCTGCGGCATACAGTTCGGCGCCAACGTTGGCGAGCAATTCTTTGTTGGCAGTGACCACCGGCTTGCCAGCGGCAAGAGCGGCAGTGATGAGTTCGCGAGCGGGCTCAATGCCACCGATGACTTCGACGACAAGATCGATGCTGGGGTCGGAAACAACTGCATGAGCATCACGGGTCAAGAGACCTCCGGGCAATTGCACATCACGGTCGCGCGACATGTTACGAACGGCCACTGTGACAACTTCAAGACGAATGCCAGTGCGCAGTTCAATCGTTGAACTTTGCTGCTCGACGAGGCGCACAAAAGCCGCGCCGACGTTGCCGCAACCGAGTACACCGATGCGTACGACCTTGCCCTGAGATTCAACCGTTGTCACAGCTTGCAGGCTATGGGCGAGAGCTCAGAGAAACATAGATATTTAGGGACCCGGTACTCGAACTGGCTTGCTAGACATCGAGCCGTACGAGGTCGTCGTAGGTTTCGCGGCGAATGACGACGCGCGACTTTCCATTGGCTACGAAAACCACCGCTGGACGAGGCACTTTGTTGTAATTGCTGGCCATCGAGTGCCCGTAAGCCCCCGTCACTGGGGTCGCGATCAGATCGCCGACCGCGATATCGGCAGGAAACTGTCCTTCAAAAATCAAGATGTCACCGCTCTCGCAATGCTTGCCCACGAGACGTGCTGTCAGTGGACGCTCAGCCATGACATCGGAAGTTTTGAATGCTTCATATCCGCTTCCGTACAAAACCGGTCGTGGGTTGTCACTCATGCCGCCGTCAACGCTGATGTATGTGCGAATGCCAGGAATCTCTTTCACGGTGCCAACGCGATACACCGTGATTGCCGATGATGCAGCAATGGCGCGGCCTGGTTCGACTGAAACTTCGGCGGTGACTCCGAGAGCTGCACACGCATCAAGCAACACCGAACCCCACATCGAGATTGATGGCGCTTCTTCACCTTCGGTGTAAGCAACACCAAGTCCGCCACCAAGAGTGAGTTCGGGTAATGCGTAAGGCTTTGAAAACTCGGCCATGATTTCGGCGGCTTTGGCGAAACTATTGACTGCAAGAACATTTGAACCGATGTGACAATGCAAACCGATGAGTTCGCCCGCCTTTGCACCATCACTTGCACCCTGAGTAATTCGCTCGATCGCCTTGACTGCATCGCCATTGCCCAAGTTGAAACCAAACTTTGAATCGTCTTGACCGGTTGCAATGAAGTCGTGCGTGTGCGCGTGAACCCCAGGCGTGACACGAATCATTAATTTCGGTGCAGCAAATCCCCGACGACTCAAATCTTCAAGTCGTTCAATTTCGTCAAAGCTGTCAACAACGATGTGTCGCACACCTTTGGTGATGGCCATCTCAAGTTCGTCAATGCTCTTGTTGTTGCCGTGAAGGACGCAACGACTAGCCGGCACTCCCCCATGCATCGCCACATAAAGTTCGCCACCCGATGCAACGTCAAGTAAAAGTCCTTCTTCACTCACAAGACGAGCCATTGCCGAACACATAAATGCCTTTGATGCGTAGACAACACGATCAACACCAAATGCGGCCACAGCCTCGCGGCAACGGGAGCGAATATGTTCTTCGTCGTACACAAAAAGCGGAGTGCCGTATTGATCGGCTAGATCAGCAATTGAACAACCGCCGATCGACAACGAACCGTCGGCTTCAACCTTGGCTGAATCGGGCAATAGATCAAGGGGTATTGGGCGATTACTCATCGATATTTCTCACATCTGCTCCGGAGTTTCGATACCGAGTAATGCCAATCCTTGATTAAGTACTCGGGCGGTGAGATCGCATAGAGCCAAGCGACTTTGGCGAATGTTTTCATCTTCGGCTTTGAGCACTGGGCAATGTTCATAGAAAGCCGTGAACGTAGTTGCGAGTTCGTAGATGTAGGTGCACAAACGATGCGGACTGTACTTATCAATGGTGTCAATCACTGCCGCATTGAACGCAAGAAGTTTGATTGCTAATTCACGTTCTTGTGGCTCAACCAAATTCGGCGTGATGTTACGAACTGATTCACGTTCAATGCCGGCTCGACGGAAAATACTGCAGATACGTGCGTGCGCATATTGCAAGTACGGGCCAGTGTTGCCATCAAAAGACAACATGCGTTCCCAATCGAACACA
This sequence comes from Actinomycetota bacterium, assembly GCA_947454105.1. Classification (GTDB taxonomy): domain Bacteria; phylum Actinomycetota; class Acidimicrobiia; order Acidimicrobiales; family Ilumatobacteraceae; genus Casp-actino8. The sequence goes on from CANGIP010000008.1 coordinate 37,356, forward strand.
TAGTCACGCACACGATCGGTTGACAGGTCGGCGTACTTCACTGCACCGATACCGACCATCTGCGCGATCACTTTGCGTTCGGCTTCTGGCAAGTTTGGATTCTTGCTCGCGATCGATTCATCGGCACGGGTTACTGCTTCTTCAACAAGGTCGATGAACTTCAGCGGGTCTCCACTGCGGCTCTTCATCATCTTGCGATCGGACCCGAGCACGTTTCCGAACGCAACGTGCACTGCTTCGTTGGGTTCGTTGAGCCAACCTGCCATGCGAGCGACGTCGAACACCATTGATAAGTGTTGAGCCTGCGGTGCACCGACGACATAGAGCAATAGATCGGCATTCAGACGGTCAATACGATCAATCACACATGCAAGGTCGCTGGTTGCGTAGTTGAATCCGCCTTGACCTTTCTGCACGATGAGTGGCAACGGGTCGCCTTCACGGTTTGTGTAACCAGGTGGGAAAACTACGTCGGCACCATCTGACTGTTGCAAGAGTCCGAGCTTGTCGAGACGTGTGATGACTTGTGGCAAAAGATCGTTGTACGCACTCTCGCCCATGAGGTCGTTATCGGTTAACAACACACCGAGCAATTCGTACACCGCGTTGAAATGTTGTGTTGAAAGATTGACCAGCAACTTCCACAAACGACGAGTTTCATCGTCGCCACCTTGCAGCAACACCACACGTGAACGGGCGCGATCTTGGAAAGCTTCGTCGCCATCAAACTTGGCGCGGGCTTGCTTGTAGAAACCGTCCAGGTCGCCGAGCGACAAATGCTCGGCCGCTTTGGTTTCACCGAGATCGAGCAAATGCTCAATCAACATGCCGAAGGGAGTTCCCCAGTCGCCGATGTGATTTTCGCGAATGACATCGTGACCGACAAAGGTGAGCATTCGTACGAGCGAGTCACCAATGACCGTTGTGCGCAAATGGCCGACATGCATTTCTTTGGCGACGTTCGGTGCTGAGTAGTCGATGACAACTTTGCGCTTGGTGACTTTGCCGATGCCGAGACGCGAATCGTCCGACACTTGCTTGAGCAAACCGGCGAGGAAATCGTTGTTGAACACGAGATTCAAAAAGCCCGGACCAGCCACTTCGATTGATGAGCAGATGTCAGTGAGTCCGGCGCATTGCGCAAGAACTGCGTCAGCAACCTGGCGGGGGCTTTGACCAAGTTCTTTGGCCAGAGCCAAAGCACCATTGGCCTGAGCGTCGGCGTGTTCGCTCGGACGAATAACGGGGTCGATGCCAGCGCGACCAGCGACAGCTTCAAAGGCTGTCTGCAGGGTGCTCGAAAGGATGAGCAGTGGATCGGTGCTGGAAGGAGTAGGCATAACCCTTCCATTGTTGCCGATAGAGGTGATCACGGGTGGGTTAGTTACGCGAGGGGCGCATCAGGGTCGGCCATCGCAATCGCACAAGCGTCGGGTTCGGCGACTTGGGCTTGAGCAATTTCATCAACCGGAGATAGTTGTTCGCCGTTTCGCCATGCGTCGAGATACTTCTGAGGCCAGATCTTGCCGCGACGCACTTGCCACTCTTTGTCGGGGCACGGCCACGAAATTCCGAAGTGGGTATGGCAAGCCGAGTTGGTGGCGTTGCCAGTTTGACCCATCACGCCAAGTGGCGTCCCCGTTGTAACGACCTGACCTGCGACAACATCAACGGCAGCAAGATGGGCAAAGTAGTAACGCACGCCGTCGTTACCAATGAGCGAGACAAAGTGTCCGCCGCGATACGCCGGGTTATTGCCACTGCCCGGCCAGTTGTCGACCGTGCTGATTTGAGTAACCGTTCCACTGGTTGGGGCGATCACGAGTGCTTTGCATCCGAAGACATCGGCGGCTGGATAATCGTGATGGTCAGTCCCGTAACTCACGTTGCGCATTGCGAACGGAAAGACGTAGGTCGGGACCGGCACCGTGGTCGTTGTTGATGTAGTTGTCGACGAGGTTGATGACGTTGAGGTTGATGACGTTGATGTAGTGGTCGACGTTGTCGTGCTTGTTGATGGTTTTGGCGCGACTGTGGTCGTTGGGTGGGCGCAACTCAGAAGACCGATGCCCGCAACCAGAAGAAAGATCAGTCTTGCTTTGATCCCCTCACCCTAGGTGATGGTCATTTGTGATTCTGGTGCAGAATCGTTGCGAAATACGCAATGATTCTGCACCAGAATCACGAGGTAGTCTGCTTGTTGTTGCCCACGTAGCTCAGTGGATAGAGCGTCTGCCTCCGGAGCAGAAGGTCGTAGGTCCGATTCCTACCGTGGGCGCACAAGAAACAGTGAGCAACATCTGCGATCTGGTCTGGCGAAGTAGTAGAAAACCTCAGCTAATTCCGACCAGATCGCCAGGTCCTAGAAGCCGCGAATTGGGCGGACGGACATTGAAGCGGACTTGTAATAAACATATCGATTGCCACTGCTGAAATCTAGTAACAGTGTGAGATCGCCGTCGGAACTCTCTGTTGAACTCCAGTAATAGTTAGAGAAACCGTCTCGCAGTGTCCCGCCCAAACACGGAAAAGTGTCAGAATTTTCTCGAACGTATTTACATACTTCTAAGAGTTCATCCGACGAAGGCAACCACCAGTCGGAGGCAGTTGCTGTTGAATATTTATCAGCTAGCCCAGCAGCAAAGCTACTCCTGGCGACACCACCGAGAATATGTGCAGCAACGATCAATGCTGTTGCTTCTCGTCCCGTACCTATTAAGTGATGGCTAAATGATGTTTGTTTGTCTTTTAAATAATTTGCGTTGCAAACTAGATCCGCGTTCGGTCCACAATTGATCACATTCGTCGCCCATGGCGCAACACCAGCATCGGTTGGTGCCATTTCTAAATAGTCGTACTCGGGAATCTCATTTGTCGTATCGACATAAAAGATTGTTCCGCCTCCCGGACCTTGCACACCAACTTCGCAAAGTGTGGTTCCGTCGGCACCACATACGCTGCGCGCCGTAAATCCAGTCGGCGATGATGTTCCTGGAGGACCAGCCGGACCAGTAGCGCCTTGCTCACCCGCAGCACCTTGCTCACCCGCAGGACCCTGTTCACCCGCAGGACCCTGTTCACCAACATCGCCCGTAGCGCCACGCTCTCCTTGTTCACCCGCAGGACCTTGCTCACCCGCAGGACCTTGCTCACCCGCAGGACCCTGCTCACCCGCAGGACCCTGCTCACCCGAGGGACCCTGCTCACCCGCAGGACCTTGCTCTCCCGCAGGACCCTGTTCACCAACATCGCCCGTAGCGCCACGCTCTCCTTGTTCACCCGCAGGACCTTGCTCACCCGCAGGACCCTGCTGCCCGAGTCCAGCTAATTCAGTTGGGAAAATATCTACCGACGCGTAGTAACCGGTGATATCAATCAAAATTTCCATCGTCGCGTTGTCGTCGCTATATGCATCGAAAACAACTTTGATTTTTCCCGCGCCGCTTCCGACAGTCGTCAACTTCACGGTGACGGCGCTGGCCACGGTTCCACCAGCTCCCACGTTGAGGTTTGAGGTCGTTGCCTTACCAGTGGCATCGCCAGGACGAATCGATACAAAACTTGCATCTGAGGCATCAACAGCGGTGACGGTCAATGAAACTGCAGTCGCGCCAACTGGCACAACCGAACCAACAATCATGAAATCCTGTTCAACGCCCTCAACAACCGACACCAGACCCAAATCTGAACGGGTGTCAACAACACGTTCTGGAGTCACCGGCACGAACAAGCTCACGGTTGACGAAGAACCAGTTGCCCGAACCACTGCCATTCCGCCTGCACCAACCACCGACGTCACTAAAACGCCAGCAATAAAGCCTCGAAAACCCTTCAACATCAGATCCCGCTTCCCTCAGAAACTGCCAAAATGGCTGAACAAGAGTCAAAGGTAGTATTTCACTACATCTCGTGTCCAACGGGGAGACTCACCAGGTCCCTCCTGGGAACCGCCGCCTAACTGGCGTTGCTGGGATCTGGCGCTTTTGTTGGGCTTGAGATCAACAGGCCGTCGGCACCTAGCGCCACCAACTTGTTGTAGAACTCGGTGGTTTCTTGCGCCGAATCATTCATCCACACCCACACCGCGCGGTTCTCGGCATGCGCACGATCAAACGTTTCTTGCGTCAACACTTCAACGCCTTCGTACACCGGAGGGGCCTGCATGATCACGTCGCGCGGGTCAAGCGCACCGCCAGCGAGGTACCAATTGACCAATGAGTCTTGGCCAGGGCTCGTTGCCACGTCAGGAATTGCGTTACGGAACTCTGTCATCACTTCATCGTTAAACGAGACGACAACGATCGACTTCTCACGGTGTGTTTCTTTGATCAACCGCGCTAATTCATGAGCAGCAGCTTTTGCGCGGTCAATTTGAATTTCACCGGTTGCAGTTTCAGGAATTTTGAGTTCAACATTCAGTATGTGATTCGGGAAAGCCAGTGAAACCTTTTCAAATGTTGTGATACCGAAATCATCGGCGCTAAATCCTTCTGGTGCTGGCTGATCACCAGTACGAATGCCGCGGTAAATGTACGCGTCATCAGCAAGTTCGTGATCGCTCCACACACCACCCGAGAACCAATAAGCATTGTCCATTGCCTCAAGTTCGGCTGCGGTGTACGAACTCACAAGACCCGTGTTATTAGTGAGACGATCAACGGTGTTGTCGTGTTGCACCATCAACACACCATCACTACTGAGCATCACATCCATTTCAAGAACGTCAGCACCATTGAGCGCTGCTTCGGTGAACGCGTACATCGTTGAGTGCGGCCAGTCAAAGTCGCCACCAGCGTGGGCAATAATCACTGGACGATCAAGCGCGAGCAAATCAGTAATAGTGGTCGCCTCTGGAGCAACGACCTGATCAATCGCGGCCAGAGGAGCTTCAGTCACGGCAACTGCTGCATCGGTAGTCGGCACTGTCGTCGCAACATCGGTGTTCGCAACTGTTTCGGCCACCGACGTGCTTGAGGCGTCGTCCCCGCTGCACGCCCCGACCATGGTTGCGAGAACGGCAACGACTGCGAAGGCCGAAAAACGACGAATTGAACTATGACAATCTGATCTATGACGATCTGAACTATGACCTGACTTCATGCGGGATGACATTCCCCCATCATGACAGCCATATCCCGACGATCTGGACCTCCTGAATTTCCAGCACATGAACCCTCAGGGAAATCGCCCAAAACAATTTTGGGAAATTTCCCAAAAAAGTGCGAGGTTCCCCTAAATCACTCCTCTTGAACACCACGCAGCCATACGGGTTGCCTGAACAAAGGGAAATCATGAAGAACATCCGCCACATCAATATCCGCAATACCGCAATCGCAATCGTCACCCTCGCTGGCCTGGCAGTTGCAACAACGGCTTGTTTCGGCAACTCATCAGCCGATTCTGCAAGCAAGTCGCTCAACGCCACCATCGAAGCAGCGGCCGATCAGCCCGAGTCCGCCGCCAAGGATGAATCACCTGCAGCAACTTCAAGTGTCACTACCGAAGTTGAATCACCGGCCCTGTCAACCGCAACACCTTCGACCGCCGCACCATCAAGCCCTGAAGTCTCACCAGAGACTGAAGCTCCAGAAACAGAAACTGCACCAAGCACTGAAGCCCCGACGACAACTACTCCTTCAGCATCAGCCCCCTCAACTCCTGGAATCGTGTTACTGCCGACAATTCATTTCGTCACCTTTGCAAAAGACGGTCTCAATATCTCAACGTCAATTCTTGTTGAAGAAGGTGGCGCTGGCCGCAATGACATCGTCTCAGTTGAAATGTCGTACACCAAGTTCGGTGTCACCCGCACTGTTGCCGCAACCCAAGCAAGTTCAACCACCACATCAAGCCTCTGGCTCATTGATGGCCTGATGTTGCGAGCTGGCGACACGGTCACAATCCATGCAGTTGATGCTCGTGGAAACTCTGATGACATGACTGCCACTGTGACGCTCACAACCTCAATGGGCTGAGCAAGTTCACATCAACCCAGTAAAAACAAAAGCGACGGTTCGGGATTCCCGAGCCGTCGCTTTTTCATTTCTTAAACTTTCGTTAGTTCAACGCCGACTTCACTGCAGCGGCAATCGCCGAACCATCCGCCGATGCACCAACACGATCTTTCACTGCCTTAATCACGCCACCCATAGCTTTCGGACCGGTTTGACCATTGGCAGCCGCATTGGCAACTTCTTCAGCAACAATCGCCGCAAGCGCATCGGCATCCATAGCTGCCGGCAAATACTTCTCGATGATTTCCATCTCTTTACGTTCTTTAGTTGCCGAATCAGCACGACCAGCTTGCTCGTAGATATCAGCCGACTCAGCACGCTTTTTCACTTCAGAGCGCAACAGGTTGATGATCTGATCATCGCTCAACACCACTGCCTCGGCACCAGCAACTTCGGCATTCATAATTGCCGCTAACGCCATGCGCAAAGTTGACTTCAATAAGTCATCGCCTGCCCGCACCGCATCGTTGATATCGGCTTGGATACGACTTTTCAGACCACTCTCAGTACTCATAGACCCATTCTGACGCGTTTTACACCGCTAGCCTCGTCTCTCGTGAATCAAGTTAAAAATCGTCTCGCTGCCCTGTCCATGCTCGATCGTGCTTTCCGCAATCTTCCCGATGCCACAATCACCGCTCTCTACGAGGGGCTCGACGAAGAAGGCCAAGACGCCATTCAGCACATCGCCAGCGTTAAAGGCGAAGACCTCGCGATGCCCGAACTAATTGCCGCCATTCGCGTCTGCGTCTCGAAGGGCCGCATTAATGGCGACCTCGAGCGCATGTCACTCGTGCTCACCGACAAGTGCCTCGCCGAATGCATTGAAGCGCTTGGCGAAAACTCCGATGACCCCAGCGAAGAAAACCTTCGCGAAGTTCTTCCGGCCATTATCAAGAACCACACTTTGCCCACCACCCAAGTCATGTTGGCCTCAGTGGTCACTGGTGAAGCCATTGCTTCGCCCATCATCACTCGTTTGCTCAAGAGCGATGATGAAATCAAGCTTCCGCCAGCCCCAGTTCTTGCAATGACTCCTTTGGCTCCGCTCAAGGTTGACGATGCAGAACGCCTCGCACTTAAAGAACAGCGCAAGGCTCGCAAAGCTGCTGAGCAAGAAGAAGCTCGACGTCGTCGCGAGCAAATTGCCAACGCTCGCCGCAAGTAATTCGTTTCGCTAGAGCAAATCAGGATCGTCGGGAATGCCGGCGTCGATAGGCACCTTGGTGCTGTTCAAAAACATTGCGACTAAGTGATAGTTGCCAACTGTGGCGATGAGATCAAGAACTTGTTCGTTTGAATAATGCTCGCCCAAGTTGCGCCACGTTGCAGCAGAAAGTGCGTATTCATTGTGTAATTCGTCGGCTGCAGTTAAAAGCATCTTGTCAATTGACGACCAGGTAGACGCCGAAGCACCTTTCTTCACCGCTTTGATTTCAGCAGCCGTGATATCGCAGCGCAACGCAATCTCCACATGTTGTGCCCACTCGTAACGCGAGTGACAATTCCAGCCGGTACGCAAAATTAATAGTTCACGATCGCGCGCCGTCAACGTGTTCTTTGACAACACATGCGTGGCAAACACCAACCAGCGCTTCAACATGTCGGGATGATTACCGAGTACTCCAAAAATATTGAGCGGGTCACCGTTAGGGCCCGTGAGACCTTTCGAAAACATTTCGGCAAGTCGCGGATCTTCATTGCCATTTCGAATCGGCAAACGTGCTGGAGCATTTTTCTTTTCAAGATCAAGCAAAAACTTTTTGGCCTTCATGCCGCCCGCAAAACCCGTCAATGAACCGTTGGCACCAATCACTCGGTGACACGGCACCACGATGCTGATCGGGTTACGGCCATTGGCAGTACCGACAGCCCGCGCTTTGTTCGGGTCGCCGAGAACTGTTGCCTGTTCGCCATAGCTCATAATTTCGCCGTACGGGATCGAACGCAGCACCTGCCACACGCTTTGCTGAAAGTCGGTCCCGTCTGGGTCGAGGGGTAGATCAAATTCGTGGCGAGTTCCGGCGAAGTATTCATCAAGTTGCCCAATCGTGGCCTCGATGATCGGGCTCGTGCCCTTTTTGGCGCCAGCAAGTCCGGGCACGCGGCGGGGATCATCATTGGGCCACAAAATTGCCCGCAATCCCTGGGCCGAAGCAACCAGCGTCAGACGTCCGACTGGGCTTTTGTAACTCGAACTGGTCAAGGTCGACGTCGTCACTGGTTTTGTCGTGGGCACCTCGTCATCTTGTCATCACCAGATAAACAACCACATCACGCAAGTTGCAGGTTGAAACGTACTTTGTTGTACCGTACAAGTAAGAGAGGTACATATGTCTGTTGAATCGTCTGAATCTGGCACCACTGAACTCAACGCTGGGAATCTCAGCCAGCGGCAGATCTATCTGGTCTTTGCTGGCGTCATGGCCGGCATGGGATTGTCGGCGCTCGACGGCACCATTGTCAACACCGCGCTCGCCACCATTGTTGGCGACCTTGGCGGACTCAAGTACTACGCATGGGTCGGCACCGCGTACATGCTCACCAGCACAACCGCTACTCCACTCTTTGGAAAACTTTCCGACCTCTATGGTCGACGTCGCCTCTTTCAGATTGCAATTCTCACATTCGTGATTGGTTCGTTGATTTGCGGACTCGCGCAATCAATGTGGCAACTCGTTGTTGCGCGCGGCATTCAAGGTGTTGGTGGCGGTGGATTGTTTTCGTTGTCATTCGCGATCATTGGTGATGTCGTTCCGCCACGCGAACGCGGCAAGTACGTCGGCTTCATCACATCAATTTTCACCATTAGCAGTGTGATCGGACCACTCATTGGTGGAGCAATCGTCGACAACACCTCATGGCGTTGGATTTTCTTGGTCAACTTGCCCGTTGGCATCGTTGCTTTGGCTATTACAAACAAAGCTTTGCGTCTGCCGTTCACTTCGTTGCAACGCAAGGTCGACTATGTCGGCGCAACCATGCTTGTTGTCTCGGTGTCCTGTCTCATTCTGGGACTCTCATGGACCGGTGGTGCGTACGGTTGGAAGTCTGCGCCAACACTTGGTTTCTTTGCCGCGGCATTGATCGTTGGAATCGCCTTCTTCCGCTGGGAAATTCGCGCCGAAGAACCAATCATTCCATTGCACTTAATGAAGATCGATGTCGTTCGTGTTGTTGTGCCCTTAATGATTTTTGTTGGTGCAGTGTTCTATGGCGCGAATGCGTTCATGCCCTTGTACCTACAAGGTGTCACTGGCGTGTCGGCAACTAACTCTGGGTTGTTACTTGTGCCGCTCGCTGTTGCAGTAGCTGGAACCGCGACAATCATTGGACGTATCACTTCGCGCACTGGCACGTACAAAATATGGCCACCAGTCGGAGCGGCCCTTGCGTTGTTCGGATTTATTCTGGCTGCTCTTCTTGGTTCAAGCCACGCCTACTTATATCTTGCGATGACGGCATCGTTCTTTATTGGTGCCGGAATGGGAGCGCTCTTCCCCACCAGCACTCTTGCCGTTCAAAATGCCGTTGATCCACACGAAATGGGAGCCGCTTCATCGGTTGTCATTTTTGTACGTCAACTCGGCGGAGCTATTGGCCTCGCCATTTATGGCGCCATCTTTAATGCACAACTCAAAGGTCGCATCGACGAAAAACTGATTCAAGCTCCGCGCAATATCAAGAAACTCGATTCACCGATGCGTGAAGAAGCATTAAGCGTTTTCGCTCATGCGGTCACAACAGTCTTCCGAGCAGCAGTTCCGATCGTTCTACTTTCGCTTATCGTCGCGATCTTTATTCCGGGTCGCCAACTTAAAGGTCGAGCTCCAAGTCCCGAAGGTCAAGCTGCTCACTAAACCGCAATAGCCGGCGCGGTCTTTTGACGAGTTCGCGCGAGCAATAACAAGCCCAGGGTTGCAAAGACCATTCCACCAACGAATGTTGCGCGCTCGCCAAACAATTGACCGACAATTCCAAGGGTGAGCCCACCTATCACGCCACCAATCTCAAAGAAACTGGTGAAACTCGCGACCACTTCCACCCGCTCATTGGCATCGCTTCCCTCAACTGCCATCGCCAACAGCGAAGGGTAAAAGAATGAGATACCAAGCGCAAAGAAAATTGTGCCGAGCCAAATACCGAACTCATTACCAAGAACTGCAACTGAAGTAACGCCACACAAGAGAAACGTCATCGCCATCCACACACTGCGGCGAAGGCCCAAACGTTCGGGCGTCTTGGCACCGAACAAACGTAAGAACAAACACAAAATGCTGTAGAGCGTGAAGAACTGGGCCGATCCGTTTAAGCCGATTGACTTCGAAAACGTTGGTACAAACGAAGTGAACGCTGTCCACGAAGCCATTCCGACCGCAAGTATGAGCCCAGGCAAGATCGAACGTTTATGAAACCACGACACTTTGCGACGAAGGCGTTCGGGACGTTCGCCAACAAAGGCCGGCGCAGTTAAAGACACCAAAGCTGCAAGTAGCGCTGCACACGCAGCCGCAATAAATACCGAATCAAATCGTCCTGCCGAAAGTCCACGCGCCGATTCGGCAACATCACCCATCACAAGTTCGCCAATGATTGGACCGATTGATAGACCACCAAAAACTGCAACTGACAAATAACTCGCTGCTTCGGCTTTACGATTTTCAGGGCTGAGTTCAACCACCAAAATTGCTGCGCCAACAAACAATGCCGCTTCGCCAACTCCCATCAACGCGCGTAGCGGCAAGATTTGCCATGCCTGATTGACCAATGTGAGACCAAGAGCGGCCGCAGTCGCTACCAGTGCGCCGGTCACCATCATCGTGCGACGACCCCAACGATTGCCGATCCACGTGAGTAGAGGTCGAAACAAAACTGCTGACCCGCTAAAGACAACTCCAGCTGCACCAATCATGGCTTCGCCACTACCGAAACCGTTCTTAATGAATACCGGCAAAGTCGGAATCAAAATTCCGACGCACAAGTAGTAGGCCAGTGTTGCCGCGGTGACCAATAAAAATCGCGGTGTCACCATTCGATCACTCAACCGGCTGACGGCTCCTTGGGCAAGCCCAATACTCGCTCACCAACAATGTTGCGCTGAATCTGGCTCGTGCCGCCCCAGATAGTTTCAGAACGACTGAAGAAGAAAGCTGACATCATTGGGCTCACGGGGTAACCCTCGCGACGCTTTTCGCGAGCAACTCCTGGCCACGAACCAGTCTCGGGACCAGCATCAACCAACATGCCCTGCGCACCAAAAATATCAAGGGCCAATTCCATGGCGGCCTTGTGCATCTCGGACCAGAACATCTTGTTTGAAGCACCAAGTGCCATAACACCAAAGTCTTTTGAGTTATTCAATGTTGCAGTCAATGAACGCAATCCGTTGATTCGAAGAATCTGAATCTTGGTGTAGTACTGCATTAAACGCTGACGAATGTCATCTTGTTCAATGGTGCCATTCTCGGTCGCAACGCGCACCATCATCTTGTATTCCTCTTCGAAACGACGGTAGCCAGTCGTTGCACTCATACCGCGTTCGAATGCGAGAGTTGAGTTGGTGACCTTCCAACCGTTGTTCACTCCACCGACAACATTGTCCTTGGGGCAACGTGCGTTGGTAAAGAACACTTCACAGAATTCTGCTGTTCCGTCAGGCTGAACAATTCCACGCACTTCAACACCTTCTTGGCGCATGGGCACTAACAAGTACGAAATACCTTTGTGCTTTGGCGCATCAGGATCGGTGCGGGTGAGCAAGAAGCAATAGTCGGCGTGGTGACCACCAGTGGTCCACACTTTTTGACCATTGATGATCCACTCATCGCCGTCGAGCACCGCTGCGGTCTTGAGTGAAGCTAAGTCAGATCCCGAGTTGGGCTCGCTGAATCCCTGACACCAACGCGTGGTGCCATTCATGATGTTGGGCAAGAACTCTTTCTTTTGTTCTTCAGTGCCCCACTGCAACAGCGTGGGTCCCACCAAAGTGTCACCAAAGAAGTCAGCACGTAACGGCGCCTTCATCGCTGCGAACTCTTCGGACAACACGACGCCTTGCATCGTGGTCAAACCTTTGCCGCCGTACTCCTTGGGCCAGGTCGCGCAGATCCAGCCGCCAGCGAACAACTTTGACGGCCATTCTTCAACGAACTTCTTGCGGGCATCGCCCGTCAGTTCGAATCCGGGGGTTCCCCAACCTGCGGGCAGATTGGCGACCAACCATTCACGGATTTCTCCACGGAAAGCTTCGGCGTCGGCGGGGTAATTCAGTTCCATACACACAGTCTCTCGCAGGAATTAGCCCGACCCCAACCCGAACGGCAATAAATGCGTCACGAACTATGACAATTTTGAATCATGACACTTTGAAGGCTGACACTTCACGGTTCACACGGCGTTCACAAAAGTCAAACACGGTGGAAATGCCTCATTTCTAGGGTTGCCGACATGGAACCCGCCATCGACTCCACCGATGTTTTGTCTGCAACCCCATTGCCGCCCCAGGAATCAGCGGTTCTTCGGGCCTTGATTATCTGTTCAGGTCGCGTCGTGAGTCGCCGTGAATTGTCGCGGCTGGCTGGAATCGCCGAATTAAACGAACGCCGATGCGATTCGCTATTGGTTTCAATTCGCAAAGCGCTTGGTCCAGATTCAATTCGCACAGTCCGCGGTCGAGGCTGGATGCTGAATCTCAACAATCTCGAGCAGGCAAATCTGCTTGTTGCAGCCTGACTGCTGTCTTCGGCTCAAGTTCGTTGACTACTAACCTGCACCAATGAGTTTGCTTGCCACTTCAACCGAGGGTTACGACCTCGCGCTCATTCTCGGCAACCTGCTCATCATCATTCTTGTCGCACGCTTGGCCGCCGAACTTGCCGAACGCATCAAGATCCCAGCCGTACTCGGCGAAATCATCGCTGGCATCATCATCGGTCCAAGTGTTCTTGGGCTGGTTGACCCGATCAAACATCTTGATGTCGCCAACATGGTTCTTCTGCTTGGTGAAATCGGTGTCATTTTGTTGCTCTTCCAAGTTGGTCTCAAAATGGACCTCGGCGAAATGGCCAAGGTTGGTAAACCTGCGCTACTCGTCGCCGTCATTGGAGTCGCGGTTCCTTTCGCCGCTGGTTTCGGTGTTACTGCAGCTTTTGGGGAAGATGCAAAAGTCGCCTTATTTATTGGGGCTTCTCTGACTGCCACAAGCGTTGGTATCACTGCGCGAGTTCTTGGTGATTTACGAGCTTTGGCGTTGCGTGAAGCACGCATTGTTTTAGGTGCCGCAGTCGCTGACGATGTTCTGGGCCTCGTCATTTTGACAGTGGTTGTCAAAGTCGTCACCGAAGGTTCGATTAGTGCCGGCGTTGTCTTCAAAACACTTGGTTTAGCAATCGGGTTTTTACTTCTGACCGGCCTTCTCGCGATCTACGTCATTCCGCGCGCATTTACTCGTATTGATCGACTTGCAAAATCGTCAACAACAATCGTGTCGATTGCGTTCGCTCTCACGCTGGCTTTTTCACTGTTGGCTAATCAAGCAAAACTTGCGTTCATCATTGGTGCTTTTATGGCCGGGCTTGCAGTTGGACGAAGTACCCAGCATGAGCGAATTGCCGAAGGACTCAATCCACTCGGACATATTTTCATTCCAGTTTTCTTTGCGAGTATCGGTATCAACGCCGATCTCGAAGCCATGTTCAAACCGAGTGTTTTGGCCCTTGCTTCGGCACTCATCGTCGTTGCAATCGGTGGCAAATTGATTGCCGGAATCGGCATTGGTCGTTCAGGTGGCGACAAGTTGCTGATCGGTATCGGCATGATTCCGCGGGGCGAAGTCGGGTTGATTTTCGCCTCAATTGGCTTATCTAAAGGCGTTCTTGACGGCAAACTCTATGGAGCGCTTTTGTTGATGGTTCTCGTGACCACAGTTTTGACTCCGCCTTTATTGCGCCAAAAGTTAATGCAACGACAAGAGTTCGCCGCAACAACCCAGGTCGAGGTGTGGACTTCGGTTGATACCTCTCATCTCTTTGATGAACTTCTCAACAATGACGCCGATGAGTGGTGGCGAATTATTGATCGTCGCAATATTGAGTCACGCATTCCCGAAATTGGTCACGCAATGCAACGCCATCGTGCCGAGCCCGATTTTTCGGATCAAGGACTCAATGGTCATCTCCATTCACTGCACGCTTTGAAATTGCATCTCGACGACCCGCGCCTTGACCCAATGCTGAGCCGAGCTCTCGACCGCATCGGCCTCGTCGAAATCGTTGCCTTGGCTTGTTTTATTGATTCATTAATTGACAATGGTCATGACGCTGTCGGCGTGGCAACCAAAATGATGCCCGCCTCGATTGACGACATCATGCACATTTTGTCGCTCAGCGAATCCATGAAGAATGCGGTCAAAGGACCAGATCCTTCAATCCCGACAGACTTGTTGGTGGGCGACATGTATGTCACGTTGTCGGCTTATGTTGTCGCGGCTCTCACGGCGACCGAGTACCACCGGGCGGCACTTGATGTCGCAGTCACCGATCTCGTCTAACTCGACCCGTCTCACACGACCCACCGAACACAGCGATCACACTGCCTTAACAATTCACGGACACTTGAGAAACATCAACCTTCTAGGTTTCTAGCAGCGCAAGCGGTTCTGACAACGTCGTCGAGCCCCCGAAGTTACTTCGGGCGTTACACCCGTCAATGGCGACGTGCATCCCCTACCAGAAACCACTATCTCCTTAGGAGGACACATGCTTACCCAATCCAAGGCGACTGTCGAAAACTACGACAGCTCGACCGATTTCTTTCCTGATATGACTCGCAAGCGAACACCGTAGTTAAAGCGGCTGTTAGTTGCACTCACCATTTCATCTGGAGCACTTGTCGTCGCCGGAAGCATTGCACTTGCTGCCGATGGCGACTTCGATGCCTAAAGTGCAATCACATCAGTGGCGTTGATGCCGCTATCGCCGCGATCAAAGCTTCAGCAGTCACCGGAAAAATCGGCGACGGAAAGATCTGGGTCTCAACAGTTGAGCGCCTCGTTCGTATCCGCACCGGCGAAGAAGGTCCTGACGCTATTTAGTTGAAGGCTAGACAAGAGCTCGCTGGCGACACCGCTGGCGGCAAACACGGAGAAGGTTCTCCTCTCCGGTAGGGGCCGTCCCCGAGTTGACAGTTCGCTGTCAACTCGGGGACATCCTATTTACCGCACAATTCGTTTACATTGCCGAAACAATTGGGCAACCTGAGTTTCGTACGGTGCTCATGTCCTCTCGTGCCCCCGAGATGACAACAGATCACAAACTGATCAGGAGAACCAAAGTGAATTATCAGATCGACTCTGGCGCGACCGCCTGGGTCTTGGTGTCAACCGCGCTCGTGCTGTTTATGACGCCCGGACTTGCCTTCTTTTACGGAGGCATGGTGCGCAGCAAAAATGTGCTCGGCATGTTGATGCAAAACATCTTCGCCATGGGACTTATCACCGTTTTGTGGGTCGGCGTTGGTTTTAGTCTCGCCTTCGGCGGAAACAACGGTTGGTTCGGCAATTTCGATTTCGCGTTCTTGAAACACATCAATACCGTCGGCGAGCTTCCTGGATACACCGGAGCATTTGCTTTAGTGATTCCGCCGATTTTGTTTGTGGCCTATCAAATGATGTTTGCGGTCATTACCCCCGCATTGATCACTGGTGCAACTGCAGATCGTTTGAAATTCTCGGCGTATGCAATTCTCATTGGAGTTTGGGCCATCTTGGTCTACCCCACCGTCGCTCACTGGGTGTTTAGCCCGAACGGTTGGTTATTTAAAAAGGGCGCGCTCGACTTTGCGGGTGGAGCAGTTGTACATATCAATGCAGGTGCGGCTGCACTCGCGGTGATCTTGATTTTGAAGCCGCGTAAAGGCTGGCCACGCGAGGCAATGCCCCCACACAACTTGCCCTTCACCGTTATGGGAACTGGAATCTTGTGGTTTGGTTGGTTTGGCTTCAATGCGGGTTCAGCATTGGCAGCAAACGGTTTGGCTGCTCAAGCAGTTGTGAATACTCATGTTGCAGCAGCAGCCGCAATGTTGAGTTGGTTGCTCGTCGAAAAACTCAAGGCCGGTCACGCAACAACACTCGGTGCAGTATCTGGTGCAGTCGCTGGCTTGGTGGCCATCACACCATGTGCAGGATTTGTGAGTGCATCATCGGCCATGTTTATTGGTCTCCTTGCTGGCTCAGTGTGCTACTTGTGCTTGACATTGAAGTCACGCTTTGGGTTTGACGACAGCCTTGATGTCATTGCCGTTCACCTTGTCGGTGGACTTCTGGGATCAATTTTGTTGGGCCTCTTTAGTGATGTTTCCATCAACTCGCTCGGAGCCGACGGACTTTTCAACGGTGGTGGCGCATCGTTGCTTGGCAAGCAGGCGCTCGCCAGCATCGTCGTTTTCGCTTTCAGTTTCGTAGTCACTTACCTAGTTGCGACAATTATCAACAAGACCATGGGATTGCGCGTGAACGCTGAACAAGAACTCGTTGGTCTCGACCAAAGCCAGCACGCTGAAACCGCTTATCAGGCTTAAGTAGTACGGTTACTAGAAGGACACAGAGAGAAGAACATCATGCAACTCATCACCGCCATCGTGAAACCGTTCAAACTTGATGACGTCAAAGACGCTCTCAAGGCCGCAGATATTCAAGGAATCACCGTCAGCGAAGTCCGAGGCTTTGGCCGTCAAGGTGGACACACCGAGACTTACCGCGGCGCTGAATACAAAATTGATTTTGTTCCTAAGGTTCGTCTTGAAATTGTTGTCGACAATTCAGAAGTTGATCGTGTCGTTGAAGCAATCAAGGCTGCCGCAACGACCGGCAAGATCGGCGACGGAAAGATTTGGGTCACCAACGTTGAACGCATCGTGCGTATTCGTACGGGCGAAGAAGGTAGCGACGCTATTTAGTTGCTTCTAATGCCCGCCAGACTCGTTCTGCCGTGCATGGCATATCAATATGGCGAACGCCAAGATGGCTCAACGCGTCAACAACCGCGTTTTGCACTGCTGGTGTTGCACCAATCGTTCCGCTTTCGCCAATTCCCTTAGCACCTAGATCATTCATCGGTGACGGTGATTCCATATGCACCGTCACAAAGCTTGGCACTTCAGCCGCGCTCGGGAATCCGTAGTCGGCAAAGTTGCCGGTGAGCGGATTTCCGTCCGCGTCATAAATGAATTCTTCGTATAAGGCCTGGCCAATTCCTTGGGCAAGTCCGCCGTGTACCTGACCTTCAGCCAGCAATGTATTGACAATGCGGCCCGCATCATCAACTGCGTACATATTGCGCAGTTTCACTTTGCCTGTTTCGGTGTCAACTTCAACAACTGCGAGGTGTGCACCACTTGGGAAGGTTCCTGACGCTTGTGCGAAGTCTCCTTCGCCGTCGAGTCGCTCGCCCATTGCCTGAGCAGTAACCACGATGTCTGCCCATGTTCGAGTGACTGCGGGGGTGCCAGCAACATGAAAACGTCCGTCTTCAAGAACAATGTCATCAACTGATGCTTCAAGAAGGCGTGACGCGATTTGGCGTGCCTTGTCAGCAACAACTCCGGCAGCACGCCACACATTGGTTCCACCAATTTGTACTGATCGAGATCCACCAGTGACTTCACTACTTTTCACCGTGTCGGTGTCGCCGTGAATCACCGTGATGTTTTCAAAAGGAATACCGAGGCGATCGCTCACCAACATCGCCCACGTAGTGCGATGACCCTGACCATATGGGGTGGTACCGGTAATGACTTTGGCATGAACGTCACCGTTGTCGTTCGTTGTGACTTCAACAAAACCAAACTCTGAACCACCCGACATTGCAGTGATTTCAACATAGACCGCAAGCCCAAGACCCAATTGAACACGATCATTGTTATCTCGTCGTTGCTTTTGCTCATCGCGCAATTGCGCGTAGTGCGAAACATCAAGTAGTTGTTCAAGCGAGCCTGGGTAATCACCACTGTCGTATGTCGTCCCTGTGCCGTTGGTGTACGGAAACTGATCTTTGGCAACAAGATTGATTTCGCGCACACGTGCTGGGTCGATGCCGATTTCAACAGCGAATAAGTCGACGGCACGTTCAATTGCCGCCGCAGCCTCGGGACGACCTGCTCCTCGATACGCAATAGTTGGCACGGTGTTCGTCACTACCGAACGCGACGACATGTACGCGTTAGGGATGTGATAGGTACCCGTCAACATGCGACCAGTCATGAACGGCAGGAACGCGCCAAACCGCGCGTAGGCACCGGCCTCTTGGATGACCTGCATGTCGTACGCCAATATCTTTCCGTCGCGAGTACCACCAATACGTATGTCTTGAATCTGTCCACGACCGTGACCAAGTCCATTCATACTTTCGGTGCGTGTCTCGGTGTAACGCACGGCGCGCTTCACGCGCTTGGCCAACCACGGCAACAACATGTCTTCGGGATAAAAGAATGCTTTCGCTCCGAAGCCTCCACCAACGTCAGGTGTGATCACCCGAATTTGTTCGGCGGGTAAATCATAAAACGCGCAGAGCTGATTACGAATTGGGTGCGCTCCTTGGCAGGCCTGCCAATGCGTGAGCCGGCTGACGCCATCAGGACCGGCTTCTTCCCAACGACTAGCTGCCACGCGTCCTTCCAGCGGGCTCGGGGCGATGCGTTGGTTAATCACGCGCTGACTCACCACGACTTCACATTGTGAGAAGTCGGCAGTTTGACCGGCTTCTAAATTGACGATGGTGTTGGTGCCAAATTCAGGGAACAACAATGTTTGATCGGCCAATGCTTCTTCGGGATCGACGACCGCGTGTAAAACGTCGTAATCAACAAAGACCTGTTCGGCCGCATCGACTGCCTGAGCCCGCGATTCGGCGACAACGGCCGCAATCAATTCACCGACATAGCGCACGGTGTCATCAGCTAGCGCGGGGCGGCGAATTCCTGCTGGCAAGAGCGGCATATCGATCGGAACAAAGTTGAGTCCGTCGGCCTTGAGATCGGTGCTTGTAAAGATGCCGAGCACGCCTGGCAACGATGAAGCCGTCTCGGTATCAATGTTGATAAGTCGCGCATGAGCCACACTCGAGCGCACATAGACCACATGACCAGCACCTGGCAGGTCGAGATTGTCAATAAAAGTTCCCCGACCCGTCACTAAATCTGGGTCCTCCGTGCGGAGTACGCGTTCGCCGATCATTCCCATGGTTTTCCTCAAAATTCTGTGATCATTAGTGCCACTTCGGCTACCCGAGACCACCTGTCCTCAGCGTAGATTGAAATCCATGACAATTACCGAGTCTGCACCGCCAAAAGCCGAACGCTGGACCGCCCAGTGGAAAGAACTCTACGAAGAGGTCATCACCACTGGTCTGTGCACGGGTTGCGCTGGATGCGTTGTCACCTGCCCGCACGACGTGATCGGCTACGAGCATGAAGAGGGCAAGTACAAACCCTTCCATATCGAAGAAGAACTCGGTCTTGATAACTGCATTCACGGTGAAAAGGGTTGCACCACCTGCACCCGTGCTTGCCCACGCTTCCGCAAATGGGAAGAGTCAGCCGACAATCATCTCTTTGGTCGCACGCGCGAACCCGAAGAGATGTCAGGTATCTGGCGTCAACTGTTGTTGACTCGGGCGACCGACAAGGTGCAACACGAAAAAGGTCAAGACGGTGGCTTCGTGTCGGCCATGTTGATTTGGCTGATGGAGAACGACTACATCGAAGGCGCACTCGTAAGTGGCGTTGAAGTTGATGATGCGTGGAAAGCCAAGCCGGCTCTCGCTCGTAACAAAGAAGAAGTCTTGGCAACTGCTGGCTCGCGTTACACCTATTGTGCAAACCCACTCGCGCTGCGTGAAGCCAAAGAACAGGGACTCACAAAACTCGCTCTCGTTGGCATGGGTTGTCAGACCTCGTCACCGCCCGTCATGTGGGACCGTAAGGCCGGCAAAGTAGGCAAGCCTTTCTTGTTCAACATTGGTTTGTTGTGTTCGAAGACTTTCGATGATGCCATCTTTGAAGAGCTCTTCGAAGCCAAGTACGGCTTGAAGAAGCAAGACATGGTGAAGATGAACATTAAGGGCGCCTTCCAGATTTGGATGAAGGATGGTTCATTCCACGAGATTGATCTCAAAGAATGTCATCAGTGGACCCGCGAAGGTTGCAAGAACTGCCCCGACTTTGCGGCCGAACACGCCGACATCTCAACTGGCGGTATCGGCAAAGACAACGACTGGACTCTCACCATTGTTCGTACCGAACTTGGCGAAGAAGTGATTTCGCGCATGATCAAAGATGGCGTGATTGAATCGCGTCCAGCGCAAGAAGACGAAGTCGCAATGAAGTTGTTGCGCACTCTTAGCATTGTGAGTCGTCGTCGTTGGCCAGACTGGGCCGAGAAGTCAGTTTCGGTTGGTGTTCCACCACCGAAGAAAAAAGCTGACGGCACCGCACCCGCCGCTCACTGAGTCACATTTCATTGTGATTCTGGTGTCATTTAACTTGGCTATACCAAATTAAATGACACCAGAATCACAAGGTTGATCTAGCCAAGTGTGGGGTTTTGTTGAGCTGCAGCGCGCTGCATGCGCTCAACAGGTGCCTGACGAAAATCAGGATGCGTCAAAATCCAAAACTGATTAGCAACAACAGCATCATGAACTTGTTGCGCAACGTCACTTGCTGGTATTCCATCTTCGACTCCAGCCTTCAATACTTCATTCATCATCGCGCTGATCGGATCAGTTGGATCTGAAGGTTGAGCACCGAGGCGTTCGCTCCATTTGATTTCGGTCGTCAGGCTGGTCTTCACAAATCCGGGACACAAAACACTGCAACTCACTCCCGATTCTTTCGCCGCAAGTTCAAGAAATAGACCTTCACTGATTGCGACGACTGCATGCTTAGTTGCGTTATACGGACCAAAACCTGGCATCGCAATGAGCCCGGCCATTGAGGCCGTATTGACAATGTGTCCTTCGTTTTGGTCAAGCATGATCGGCAAGAACGATCGAATACCGTGCACAACTCCGTACAGGTTGATATTGATGACCCAGTCCCACACGCTCATGGGGCCAGTCCACTGATCGCCCACACCAGCAACTCCAGCGTTGTTACACAGCACGTGCGCCGCTCCGTATTTTTCAAGAGTCTTGCGAGCTAATTCTTCGACGCTCTCACCCAGTGACACATCAACGGTGACCGGAAAAACATCGGCTCCATTTTCGGTGAGCTCGGCTTCAACATTGCGCAACTTGACCTCGTCAACGTCGGCTAAGACGATCTTCATACCCGCCGCAATAAAACGGTCGGTCATGGCGCGCCCAATTCCGCTCGCTGCGCCAGTGATGACAGCCACCTTGCCCTGTAGATCTTTCATAAATCCCCTTTAAATCGGCAACCCTAGATAGGCATCAACCCTAGGCGAGGCGTAGCGTCTACGTCGTGGGCTACCGCTATTTATGGACACCTCTTCAACTCGGGCCAGTGACGACCCGAAACCGCATTGTCTTCAGCGCCCACCTCACCAACTACGCCCGTGATGGCAAGCCCACCGAGCAACATGCCGACTACTACGCCGCGCGTGCAGCGGGTGGCGCCGGACTCATCATCACCGAAGAGCACAGCACGCACCCCACCGACTGGCCGTACGAGAAACTCATTCACGGTTTTCACCGC
The DNA here is from genome assembly GCA_947454105.1 of Actinomycetota bacterium. GTDB lineage: Bacteria > Actinomycetota > Acidimicrobiia > Acidimicrobiales > Ilumatobacteraceae > Casp-actino8. The sequence continues at coordinate 59,084 of CANGIP010000008.1, forward strand.
GATGTGATTCCTGGCTACAAGCGAATCACCGATGCCGTCCATCGTCATCGCGTGCCGATCTTTGCCCAGATCAACCACAACGGTGGTCAGGCGAGCAGCATGTTCAGTCGTCTTCCGGTGTGGGCACCATCGGCTGTTGCCGATCCCCTCTTTCGCGAAGTTCCTAAAGCCGTCACTCATGCCGAGATCGATGAGATCATCGCGGGTTACGTCACTGTTGCCGAACATTGTGCCGAAGGTGGCTTCGACGGTATTGAACTGCAGTGCAGTCACTCATCAATCGTGCGCGGATTCTTATCACCCGCCACAAATCGCCGCACCGATGAATACGGCGGTTCGCTCGTCAATCGTGCGCGCATTCTTGTCGAGATAGTTGCGGCTGTTCGCAATGTCATCGGCAACCGTTTAGCGCTTGGTGTGCGCCTGTGCGGTGACGAATTTATTGATGGCGGAACAACGATTGATGAAGCAGTTGAAGTCGCCAAGATTGTTGAAGCAACTGGCCAAGTTGATTACATCAACACATCGATCGGTGTCGCCACTGCCAGCTTGTTCATGATTGAAGCCAGCATGCATATTCCTCCGGGCTATGCCATGTTCATTCCGGCCGCAATTCGTAAAGCAGTTGATCTTCCAGTTGTTGGCGTTGGCCGTTTCAAGGATCCGCTTCAAGCCGAGCGCGCACTCGCTGAAGGCCAATGCGATTTAGTCGGCATTGTGCGTGGACAGATTGCTGATGCCGACTTTGCCATCAAGGCCCGAGCTGGCGCAACAGATGAAATCCGTTTGTGTCTGAGTTGCAATCAAGAATGCGTCGGTCGCATGGGACTCAATCGTTGGTTGGGCTGCATTGAGAACCCGCGTACTGGACGCGAAAACGAATGGCGCGTCGACAATCATCTTGCGATTACTACTAAGCCGAAAAAAGTTATGGTTGCTGGTGCTGGTCCGGCCGGATTGCAAGCTGCAATCGCCGCTGCCCGCAAAGGTCATCAAGTCACGGTGTATGAAAAAGAATCCGTCGCCGGTGGTCAAGTACGTATTGCCGCAAGTGTTCCGAACCGTGCCGAATTTGGCGACATGATTCGTAATCAACTTGCCGAATGCAATCGCCTCGGAGTTTCATTTGTCTATGGCTCGGGTGTTTGGCCAGGTTTAGTTGAAGAGACCAAACCCGATCACGTGATTGTTGCAACCGGAGCCGAACCAACACGACCGTGGTGGGTCGCTGATGCCAGTACCGACGAAACTGCGAATCGCGTATGTGATGTGCGGGCAATTCTTGATGGCTCCGCTCTCATGGGTGGACCTCAATCTGGTGACTCGGTTGTTGTGATTGATGAAATCGGATTTCATCACGCCACATCAACGGCTGAAGTATTGGCCGATCGTGGCTGCAACGTCGAAATCGTGACTCCAGGAATGGTGGTTGGACAAGATCTCGGCATCACCCTCGACATGGAGAACTGGTGGATGCGCGCTGGAGCAAAAGGCATCGTGCAATCAACCGACTTAGTGCCGATGGGTTTTGCCAATGGTGAACTCACGCTATTGCATCACCCCACTGGAGCCAATCAAACTCGCCGCCCCGATTGGGTTGTACTTGCGGTTCCGCCGAGCCCGGTGGAATGGTTGTACAACGACCTCAAGAATGCTGGCGTAAGTGTTGAACGCGTTGGCGACTGTGTCGCACCTCGCCGAGCGCACGCTGCTGTCGTAGACGGTGAGCGCGCCGGTTCATCGATCTAAATCATTTGTGAACATTGGGTAAACAACACATCTGAATGGCTGTACAAAAATTACTCATTTCACTTGAGTAACTAATCTTGAACACACATCATGGCGAAGTGGCGAAGAATTCAGAAGAGGCGTCGAGTACTCACGTTCTTACCTCTTTTGCTATGCCTCATCGGATTGAACTCAGGATTTTTTGACCGTGTATCGGCTGACTCAAACGATGCATCACTAGGCAACGAGTCCCTGGTCCAGCAAGTTTCAATAGCGCGCGTCATTTCACCTAACGCTTTCACCATGTTGCAAGGCTGGTATCCAGCAAGTTTTTCACCCACCTACAACAATCCCCTCAACGTTGGTCTCCGACTCACGACAAATGAGAGTGGGTACGTCACCAAAGTGCTCTTCGCCAAAGACCCAAATAACACCGGTCCACATACAGGAACAGTTTGGGATGCCAGCGGAAATGTTCTGGCCCAAAAGGCATACACAAATGAAACTGCCAATGGTTGGCAAGAAGTTGTCTTTGATACCCCGGTGCGAATTACTGCCGGTGAAACCTTCACCGTCGGCTTCTCACTTGAAAATCATATTTTTGCTAATCAACCAGATTTTCCGCGTCAATCTAGTGGACCGCTCACATTGTCTGGCCAGGGTGGCTACTACAACTACACATCCGACGTCAGTGGTTTCCCGAACGGGAGTATTGGAACGAACTACGGAGTCGATCTTGAGTTCGTGACCGACGCGTCAATGCCGACTACGACAACCACCACGACTACAACTACGACAACAACAACTACGACGACAACTACGACGACAACGACCGAAGTTCCGACAACAACGACGACGACTCTTGCACCGACCACAACGACCACGGCCACAACCACGTCGACAACGACCGAAGTTCCGACAACAACATCAACGACGACGACCTCAACATCGACCACTTCAACGACCGTTGCACCGACGACGACCGAGCCTCTGATTGTTCAAGTTGCAACAACAACTGAGCCGCCAACCATAACCCCTACGACAACAACCACATTGCCACCGACAACAACAACCAGCACCACGACGACCGCACCCACGACAACAAGCACACTTGCACCAACGACTACACCACAAGTCGTCATCCCAGACGAAATCACCGACGAACAATTAGCCGAAGTTTTGACCGCACTTGAATCAGACGACGTTTCCCAAGAACAAGTCGCAGCCGCCGTTGACCAAATTTTGGCCGGCAACGTTTCGGCATCACAGGCCACCGATCTTGCGACCAGCTCGAAAGTTCTGGAAAGTATTGATACGTCACAGGCGGCCGAGATCTTTGCCGAAATTCCCGTAGGCGAACTCACTGCCGAACAAGAAGCAGAACTCGTGGCTGCAGTCAGCGATGCGCCGACCGAAATCAAAAACACATTCGAAGCAGAAATTGATGTTTACGGGGGCGGACTGGATGACTACGTGCCAGTTGGCTCCAACCTTGATGTCGGCGGACGCCGTTCGTTGATCGCGGCAACAACAGCCGTCTCGACAATCGCCGCAGGGGCGGGCGCAGTAGCCACGTCGGGTTCCTCATCAGGTGGAGGGTCTTCCTCATCGAGAGATCGAGACGATCGCGGTGGTGGATCTCCTTCCACCCGTGTGACCGACCTTGAGATGGAGCGAATCGCTCGCCGTCAAGCTCGAAAAATGATTGCCCGAAAATCAAGTGCAAGTAGTCTCAATAACCAAATAGGGAATGGAACGAATATGGCGAAAATGACCCCTCAAAGAATTATCAGTTTGATCGTTAAAGAGATCAGCGCACTCTCATTTACACTCGCTGGAAGCGTGATCGTACTCTTCACGCTTTCAGGGCAAACCCGAAAGATTGCACTTATTGCTACGGGTGTCGCTGTATTCCTCCACTTCGCCAACGCTTTTGCTGAGATGCGAAAAGGCCACGGCGATTTTCGCCCGATGAGCGAAGATACCTCTATCGGTGACTAGGCCGGAAAGCCGTCATCGCCATCAGGTATTTTTCCAATCTGGCAAATACAAAACTCGTTACCTTCGGGGTCGGCCAATACCATCCACTGCGTTTTGTGTTCTTGAATCGGCCGGCGGTCATTGAGCAACACTGCACCGAGTGCTTCCATACGCCTTGCCTCGGCGCGAATATCAACTGCTTCTAAATCGAAGTGCACACGGTTCTTCACCAATTTGGGCTCATCCACTTGTTGAATGATCAACTTTGGTCCACCGGAGGGGTCATTCAAAGCCCGATAACTTCCGGCCGCGCCAACATATTCAAATTCAAGTGCAGCAGCCCAAAAAGTTGCCATTGCATCGGCGTCTGAACAATCAATCACAATCTCACGAATAGTTGCCATGTTGCGCAGACTAGATCAACATCCTGAAAAATTCCCGACTAAGGTCATCACGTGCTCGCCGCCTCTGGAGTCATCAATAATTTCACCGATTGGCTTGACAGAGTTTCAGGTCACTGGTGGTTTCTCGCCGTCATTTTGGTCATCGCTCTCTTAGATTCGGTGATTCCCATTGTCCCAAGCGAGACGACAGTGATTATTGGCGGTGTCGCCGCGAGTAGCGCTGGTCTTGCTCCGTACAACATCGTGTTTGTCATTATCGCTGGGGCACTTGGCGCCTTCATTGGCGACAACATGAGTTATCAAATTGGTCGACGAGCGAGTCGCCTGGTTGAACGCCGGGCTGCCAAAAAAGAATCAACGGCGACGAAACTCAATTGGGCCGCTGACCAAATCGAAGAGCGCGGTGGACTACTACTCATCACGGCTCGGTTTATCCCGGGCGGTCGAACCATCCTCACCCTGTCGTCAGGTTTAACCAAACAGTCGCAAAGTTGGTTCATGGGTTGGGTGGGCGTCGCCACGGTCATCTGGGCTTCGTATGCAGCCATCTTGGGCTATTCGTTTGGAACCAAATTTGAAAATGACCATACCAAGGCCTTTGTCGTTGCCTTTGCTGCAGCACTTGCCGTCACTTTTGCGATTGAACTTGTGCGGTTCGTGAAGAAAAAGCTCACGGCCAAAGCCACCCAAGAAACCGCGGTCTAACACCTCGAATTCAGTGAGAGTCGGCGTAATCTGACTAGGTCATGATTGCCGTAATCCCCGTCCGTGATGGAGTCGCCCCAGCAGACGCCGACGAAACTATCTCTGAAGCCTCGGGCCACGCTCTCATCATTGGTTCGGGGACCTCGCAGGCCCTCGAAAACCTTGGCAAGGCTGCAAGCAATGTCTGGCTCGCTGAAGCAGAAGTGAGCGCTTCACAAATCATTTCCGCAATGACGCAGATCGGTCGCCTCAACGAGACGATCATTCTCCCCGCCACCCCAGATGGCCGAGACCTCGCTCCCCATCTCGCCCATAGTCTTGGACGATCGTTGTATGCCGGAGCAATCTCAATCACCGACAACAAGGTCAGCGTGTCGCGCCACGGCGGACTCTCGATTGCCGATTTCCAGCCGACCAAGGCGTTTGTCGCAACCTTGCAAATTGGTATTCGCGGCGTCGACACAGTTTCAGCAACACCGACTATCTCTCACGTCGAAATCGTTCCGACTACAAATGCCGGTCAAGCATCAGTGATTTCAGTCGCAGTCTTGCCACCCGATGCATCGACAATGGACCTCTCTGAAGCTCCAAGAATTATCGGTGGCGGTGCTGGTCTCGAAAGTGGCGAACGCTTTGTGCAACTTCAAAATGTTGCAACCGCTCTTGATGCATCAATGGGGGTCACCCGCGTCATCACCGATCGCGGCTGGGCCGATCACGAACGTCAAATCGGAACAACTGGAGTCGTCGTTGATCCCGATTTGTACATCGCCTTTGGTGTAAGTGGCGCGGTGCAACACACCAGTGGACTCGGTCAACCAGAACACATCATCAGTGTGAACACCGACGCCCACTGCCCCATGATGCAAATGGCCGACCTTGCAATTGTCGCCGATGCCAACGCTGTACTTGAAGAGCTCGCACAACTGATGCATGTCGAAACTCAAGCCGGTGCAGCATGACCGATACCGACATCATTGTTGTCGGCGCTGGGCCAGCGGGTTCATGTGCTGCCATTGCTGCCGCCAAAGCTGGCAAGCGCGTTGTACTCATTGAACGTGGGCCTTTCCCCGGTTCAAAGAACATGTACGGCGGAGTCATCTATCCGCGCATTCTCGATGAGCTCATCCCCGACTGGTTTGAGCATGCACCAATTCAACGTTGGGTTGTTCGTCGCTCAACAATGTTGCTCTCTGACACTGGCGCCTTCAACATTGACTATCGCAGCAATGCGTGGGGCCAAGCGCCGTACAACGGTGCTACTGCGTACCGACCCGACTTTGACAACTGGCTTGCTCAACAAGCAGTAGCCGCTGGCGCCGAACTCATTTGTTCAACGACCGTTACTGGTTTGTTGCGCGACGCACAAGGTCGTATCAAAGGCATCACTACCGATCGTCCCGACGGCGACCTCACTGCGTCAGTCGTCATTGCCTGCGATGGCGTCAATAGTTTCATCGCCAAAGATGCTGGTCTCTACAAATCAGTCGATGCCAGCAACTACACACTTGGTGTTAAAGAGACTTTGTCGCTTCCCAAGAGCGTCATCGACGAGCGTTTCGGTGTTCGTGATAATCAAGGTGTCGACATTGAAATTCTTGGTGGTACATCAGGTGTGAATGGCGGTGGGTTCATCTACACCAACCTTGACACCATTGCTCTTGGCGTCGTGTTGAAACTCCCTAAGTTGTCAGCGCAAAAGAAGCGTCCCGAAGAAATCATCGCCGAACTCAAACGGCATCCCGCCATCGCACCACTCATTGAAGGTGCCGAAGTGATCGAATACTCCGCTCACGTCATTCCCGAAGCCGGTCTCGACATGATGCCCAAGATGGTCGCCGATGGACTACTTGTTGCTGGTGATGCAGCAGCATTATGTTTGGCTGCTGGCATTTGGCTTGAAGGTGTCAACTTCGCGATGGCCAGTGGAATGTATGCCGGTCAATCTGCGGCGCAAGCTGTTACTGCTGGAAACACTTCGGCATCTGAATTGCAGTCGTACACCAAGAAACTCAATGAGACTTTCGTACTCAAAGATCACAAAAAGTTGCGCAAGATTCCGCATTTAGTGTTGTCCGATCGCGTGCAACACAAATATCCAGGTTTCGTCACCGGAATCGTTGAGCGTATGTTCCGAGTTGAAAATCCTCATCCGAAACCGGGTGTTCGCCGTATCTTGCGCGAAGAACGCAAGAAGGCTGGTATCTCGTTGATGGATCTTGTTCGCGATGCACTCACTGGTCTGAAAGGTTTTGGCTGATGTCTCTCGAATCTTTACGTGCCGCCAACAATATTGAGCGCGACAACACGTGGGCTGAAATTTCGTTTCAAGAGCGCATTGACACCGCCGAGTTCCGTATTCACGAACGCGCCCATATCACCGTCAATGGCGATTCATGTCGTGGATGCACAACACGTGAATGCGTTGTTGCTTGCCCCGCAAACCTTTTTGTTCCAACCAGCGACGGCGGCATTTTGTTCAACTACGAAAATTGCTTTGAATGCGGAACGTGTTACCTCGTCTGCAATCAAGCAGGAGCCATCACCTGGACCTACCCCGAAGGCGGCTACGGCATCGTCTTCCACCGCACCTGAGTGATGTTGCAATGACAATCGCCGTATGTCTGAAATGGATTAACGCTTCGGGTCAAACCGACGTTGACGATGATCGTTTCATGGGGTTCTCGTATGCCGATCAGGCGGCTCTTGAATATGCATTGCGCGTTGCCGAAAATACCAATGACGAAGTCATCGTTGTCACCGCAGGCCCGGTCGGCGCCGAAGCAGTTTTACGAGACGCAATCGCCCGAGGCGCCCATCGTGCGGTTCGTATTGACATTGATCGTTCGCACGACAGTGCCACCATTGCCCAGGCAATCGCTCAAGTAGTGGCGCATTGTGCGTTGATTTGGTGTGGTGACTATTCGTCCGATCGCGGTTCAGGGTCGGTACCAGCATTTATTGCGGCCGAACTTTCGTTTGCGCAAGCACTCGGTCTCGTGGAAATTCAAGTCCCAGCAGATTCTCTGCATCCCATCAGGGCATTGCGTCGCCTTGACGGCGGACGTCGTGAGCAACTTGAAATTCATGGACAAGCAGTGATATCGATCGAAGGGTCAACTGCTCGCTTACGTCGAGCCTCTCTCAAAGGTTCAATGGCTGCAAACAAACAGGCCATTGACATAGTGACGGTTAATCAAGTCGCGATAGAAACTCCGCCAACTCGCGCCTATCGGCCCCGTGCTCGAACAATCGCGGCACCAGTCGGAAGTTCTGCACTCGACCGTGTGAAACAGATCACCGATACATCTTCAGCCAAAGGTCATGGAGAAACGGTTCATCTTGAACCGCGTGAAGCCGCCGAGTTGATCGTCAACAAATTGCGCGAGTGGGGTTATCAGTCATGACTCAGGCCGACGAGGTGCGTCTCAGTCGGCCCGTCTTAGTTGTGCCCGTAGGTTCGTGGGAACAACATGGTCCGCACCTTCCGTTTGACACCGACACGCGAATTGCACTTGAGCTGAGCCATCGCCTGACCCAAGCGCGAGCACAAACGTATTTGGCTCCCCCACTACCAATCACTGCGAGTGGTGAACATTCGGGTTTCTCGGGAACATTGTCGGTTGGTACTGAAACGACAACATCAATGTTGATTGAGATCGTGCGATCGGCGAATTGGTGTGGTGGAGTTGTTTTCGTGAACGGTCACGGCGGAAATTCACCAGCGATTCAGGCCGCGAAGAAAGTGCTCGATCACGATCAGCAAAATGTTCTTTTCTGGTCTCCTTCTGGAGTCCCCGATACCGACACTCACGCTGGTCACGCTGAAACCTCAGTGATGTTGGCATTATCGCCATTTGAGGTGGATATGACATTGGCTGAGGTTGGCAATACTCAGCCGTTAGCGCACATCATTGGCGCCATGCGAGCAGGTGGTATTCGCGCAGTCAGCAGCAACGGGATCCTCGGCGACCCAACACGAGCAACTGCGACAGATGGACTCAAACTTCTTGATCAGTGGGCCCACGACCTTCTCGCTGACTTTGATCACTGGAATTCTTAAGTGACTCGTTATCAGACTGATTCTTCGTGGTGGCGGCGAGCCAACGCCGAAGGTGACACAGTTGTTGCTGGGTCACCACTCAAAGTCTTTCGCTTTTCATCAGCCGCCCGCTCAGTTCTCGAGGCTTTAGAGAATCGAGAAGAAGTTTCAAGCAGTTCTGCGAGCACGATTGAGCGGCTTCTTGATGCTGGCGCTGTGCATCCGATTCTTGATTCAATGACCAGAGATGTACAACCAAGTGAAGTCACCGTTGTCATTCCGGTTCACAACGGCAGCATTGAACAGCTTTCCAAATTGGTTGCACAGGTTTGCGCTGCGCACAAAGTTCTAATTGTTGATGACGGCTCGTCGCCCGCGCTTACCGAAATCGCTGGCGCACAAATCATCCGTCGTGATACTGCGGGTGGCCCGGCAGTCGCTCGCAACACGGCACTCGATCACATCACAACACCAATCACATTTTTCCTTGACGCCGACACTTCGCTTTCTGATGATTCATGGATCAACTTGCTCAAGCATTTTGCTGATTCTTCAGTTGGAGTCGTCGCACCACGAATTGCCAGTGAACCTGGCTCAACTTTGTTGCAACGCTACGAAGCAAGCGAATCGCCTCTTGACCTTGGCCCCGAACCCGCACGTATCCGCAAGAATTCGAGAGTTTCATATGTGCCAACTGCGGCACTCATGATTCGCACCGAACTACTGCGCCAACATCAAGGTTTCAATGAAACTTTTCGTTATGGCGAAGATGTTGACCTTGTCTGGCGACTTCTTGAAGACGACGTGGTGTGTCGCTACGAACCTTCAGTCGTAGTACTGCACAGCCCACGCAACTCGCTGCTTGAAGCATGGAAACAACGGGTTTCGTATGGCTCGGCCGCAGCCCCGCTCAACCGACAACATCCTGGAGCAGCGACACCGTTGCGAATCAATCGCTGGAGTGCCTTGGCCTGGAGCGCACTGGCAATTGGTCACTCGTTCATCGGTCTCACAATTGGTGCAGGTTCTACCGTTGCTCTTGAACGAAAAATCAGTTCACAACCAGATTCCCGCATTCTTGCGCTACGACTCGCAGGTCGCGGAAATATTCACGCTGGTCGCATGATTGCTCAGGCAATCAATCGCACATGGTGGCCGTTTGCACTCGTGCTCGCATTGGTTAGTCGTCGCGGTCGTCGTGTCGTTCTTGTTGCCAGCATTCTTCCGGCACTCACAAAGTGGTTTGAAAAGAAACCAAAGGTTGATCCAGTTTCATATTGCGCGCTCACACTTGCTGACGACATCGCATACGGGACAGGTGTCTGGAAAGGTGTTATCGCAACTCGCGATCTCGGCTCGCTTTCTCCAAAGTTTGATTAGCGCTATTGGGATTTATTAGAACGTATGAATTGGTCGTAAGTAATAGTCAGATGCCTTGATATTACTTCCCTGTTGACCGTCAGTGAATTTCTGACGTTTCGCATTATGTCTATAGCTTTCAGTTGAGGCCCAATAGCGATCTTCCGCAAAGTTCCCATGGACAACGCTGAGTCCACCTGACCCGTTGTTGTTACAAACAGCATTGACATTGTCCCCAAATGCCCATTTGCACATCAGGTTAAGTTCATCTTTTGATGCTAAAAACCAATCGTCAAACCCATTATTGGAGTATTGATCAGCAATTTCGGCAGCGATACCGGATTCGTGACAAACGGACAGAATTGCTGCGGTGTTGTCTTCACCAGTTCCGATAGCTGTGCCTGCGGCCGTTTCAATATCCTCAGTCTCGCAACCCCATGGCGCATGAAAATCTGCGCTGACGCCATCACAGTTATTGACCCATCCATCACATGCAACTTCAAAAAATTGACTACCTTCGGGTCGAGAAAGATCAACATAGAAAATCATGCCACCACCGGGTCCGGTATCTCCGACCTCACACAGACGTCCACCGGCACACAGTGGCAAAATTGTGGTCGGTGGCACTGCTTCGGTCGTCGTCGTTACTGCTTCAGTCGTCGTCGTTACTACTTCAGTCGTCGTCGTTACTGCTTCAGTGTTCGTCGTTACTTGCGCTGACGGAAGTGTGGTTTCAGTGATCTGGTCGCTCCCACACACACTGCCTTGTGGAAGAACTCCCAGACCAGCGACCAAAATGATTGGAGCCACAATGACAGAAAGCCGTTGCGACGAACGGCGAGTAAATCTCACGAGCAAAATTCCCGCTAAAAACATCGCGAGGGCGAGTACAAAGACTCCGAATGACCCACCAGTTTCGGGCAAAGTACAAACGTCAAGAGCAACCATCACAACCTCCGCAATAACCAATGGAGCGAGGTTATCTCACATAGGTAGTGAGCAACTACATATGCCGTTTCTAATCTTTTCTTCTTCTCAACTAGGCGGTTGGGCGCACGAGTCGGCGTGAAATGTCATTGCATTCTTCGCACACCGATTCGGGGATGACACCCAACCGCATTAACTGACCAAAGATCGCACAACCCAGGCAATAGCCCACAAATGCTTCGAGACTTGCGGCCACCGTCAGCCCGACAATCAGAACGATGGCAACAACGTGCGCTCCACCGAACCAAGCGATACTCGCACCCACGGAAAACACCAAACCAATGCCTTGAGCGAAACGCTTGGGTGGGCCTGGTACTAAGCGACCCTCGCCTTTCATTGCTGGTGTGAGAACTCGAGTGGACAATTGCCCAAGTGGGCTTAATTTTGGACCGGTCAAAACTCGAGCGGTAAAGCCGTAGGCCAACGGAATGAGCACCCAGCCTTGACGCACGATCAAAAACAACACCGCTTGAAGCACGACTCCGGTGGCAACCCAGCGGGCCGACCGTTCATTCACAGGATTGGGGAATCCAAAGATGCGACTACTCATGGGGTCAGGCTAGAAGCCAATTCCCGACTTAACAAGTCGGATTTAAAAAGACCAGCATGAAACGCCCATTCGACATCATTCGGTAGCGTCTTGCCCGTGGCTCTCGTTCTCACCGTTCAATCTGATGATTGGAACAAACACGTCACATCACTTGCCAACTCTGTCCGCGGTCTCGTCCCCGTCGTCAAAGGCAATGGCTACGGATTTGGCCGCGATTGGCTCGCAACACAAGCCAGCAAACTGGCCCCCACCATTGCCGTCGGTACGATCTTCGAAGTGTCGTCGGTGCCAGCACAGTGCACTCCAGTCGTGCTCACCCCCAGCCTTGAACTTCCTGAGAATCTTCGTGACGACGCAATTTTGACAGTGGGCTCGATCGCTCATATTGAGGCAGCGGCTTCATCGAAAAAGTCACGTCAGGTCGTTGTCAAAATTCGCTCGTCAATGAACCGATACGGTGCCGAAGTTAGCGATGTGGCCCAACTGCTCGAGAAGTGCCAAACAACAAATCTTCAGGTCCGCGGGGTTTCGATTCATCCCCCGCTGACCGGAACCTCTGCAGATCATGTTCGCGAGATAGAAAATTTGCTCGCCACGATTGATCCATCGTTGCCGGCATGGGTCAGCCACGTTGATCCAAAAGATTTCGCCGACCTTCACACCCGACACCCCGAACGACAATGGTTTTTACGTCTCGGAACTTCGCTCTGGCACGGAGACAAGACCGCTCTTCAATTGACAGCAGATGTGATCGAAACAGTTGCAGTCACATCTGGACAAAAAGTTGGTTATCACGGCGTTGAGATTTTACAGAGTGGGACTTTGGTGATGATCGGATGTGGATCGGCTCATGGCGTGTCTCCTCTTGCGGATGGCTTGAGCCCATTTCATTTTTCGCGCCAGCGAATTCAACTGATTGAACTGCCGCATATGCATACATCAATGTGTTTTATTCCGAGTGGTCAACCAACACCAGCAGTTGGAGACCTAGTTGATGTGCAACGACCACTCATCACCACGGCCGTTGACCGTATCAATTGGGTCTAATTTTTTGTGAATGATTTCAATCATCCGGCTGCTGGCACAACAAGTCTCGGAACATCTCGACTGATTGGCCTCGATGTCACACGAGCGATCGCCCTCATTGGCGTGGTCGTCATGAATTACCACGGCACCCTGAATGATCAATACATCGGGACCGACTTTTGGCATCGTGTCTTCAACGTGTACTCCGGAGTGCTCTCCACTCGATTCGCGGCGACCTTTGTATTCATTGCCGGAATCGGCACTGCACTTTTGTCGCGAAAGGCCTACGAGGATCATCAAGACATAGCAAAACTGCGAACGCGACTTATTCGCCGTGGAGCGCTTCTACTTTTTGGTGGCTACTTTCTCAATCATGCCTGGCCTGGCACCATCTTGTTCTATTACGGCGCCTATTTCATTCTGAGTGCACTGTTCATCATGTGGAAATCACGCTCGATCATTCTTGTTGCGATCACCACAGCAATAACTGCAACGGTTGTCTCGAGCTGGGAAGCGAATCAAGCACATCAGGGTTACTCCACTAGGTGGATGCATCCGCGAAATATCCACAGCATCAAAGATCTTTTCTTACGAATTTTCATTGACTACACCCACCCAGTTTTCCCGTGGCTCGCGTTCTTTTGCCTCGGTATCATTTTTGGACGCAATCTTGAGGCTGTCAGAAAATCTTGGCGCCAAATCACAACCACTTGCTTCGTTGTCCTGGCCCTCTGTTACGCCCTCACCACAATTCTCAACATTCAAGACCTACGTTCGAACCCGTTCGTCCAGGTCACCACATCAATGCAACCGTTCACCAGGGGCTTGTTCTACACCTTGACGAGTGTGGCTATCGCAATCATTTCGTTTCTCGTCATCAGTCAGATCGCGGACAAATATCAACAAAGTGCTCTCGTCGTTCATCTACAACGCAGTGGTCAAGTAACGCTCAGCCTGTATCTATTGCATGTTTTGGCCTACTACGCACTTGTGAAGTGGTCGCACCTCATTACTGCAACTGGGCTCGATACCGCTTTGATCTTTGCCGGCGTATTTTGGCTATTTGCCATCACAATTGCTTCGTGGTGGCAACACCACTTTGGCCAAGGACCAGCCGAGCGTCTCTATCGCGCAATCGGTGGTTAACTTTCTGCAGGCGTTTGCCGGTTCAGTCCGCGCCACCCAACAGCAGCAGCGCCAATGATCGGACTTCGGTCTCCCAATCGGGCCGGCACAATGCGTGCGCCCTGTGAAAAGCTCAAGCGACAATGTTCATCCATCACATCTTGCGCAGCCGCAAAGAATGTTGGACCGAAACCAAGAGCAACTGATCCGCCAACAACTGCAAGATTCAAATCGAAGAAATTGCACATGCTGGCAACAGCCAGACCAACCATACGGCCAGTTCGTTGCATGGTTTCATATGACGGTTCGGTTGCTGGTCGACCAGTAATCATTTCAATTGCGGTACCCGATGCCTCGGCTTCTAAACATCCGCGAGCACCACAGACACAACGATTGCCATCAGGGTTCACGATCACATGACCAATGTGTCCAGCATTACCCGATGCCCCATCGAGCATTCGACCATCAAGAACAATGCCCCCACCCACACCGGTGCTCACAACCATACCGATGAAGTTTGATTCACCCTTTGCTGCACCGAGCCATCCCTCAGCAAGAGCAAATGCTTTCGCATCAAGATCGCCAAAAACAGGAACGTTCACGATGTCTTGTACTGCCTCACGCAATGGGAAACGTCGCCATGCTGGAATATTGAGTGGTGAAACAGTCGCACAATCGGTTTCAATTGGCCCAGCCGACCCAATACCGACAACGACGACTTTGCCACCATGACGTTCTTCAGCACGCAGCAACTGACGTTTGATGAGGACTGCCAATATTTCAAAAAGGTCATTGGCATTCTTGTCTTTGTCGGTTCGTGCAATTTCACGATCGAGTAAGTCACCGCGGCGATTCACCAATCCGACCGCGATTTTTGAACCACCAATATCTATCGCTAAAGCAATGTCGATGAGTTCATTGGGTGTCTCAGTATTTTCAATCCCCGACACGTCGAGCATCTTCGATCAAATTGATTTGATACAACACTTCATCAAGAGCATCTGCTGCACTGATCGTTGAATATCGTTGCGGATTCTCGGGAGTACAACAAGTGGCTACAGGTGCCAACATCGTCCATGGGCGTGGATGACAAAACTGAACAACGCTGTAACGCTCATCATCAAAACCTGGTGAAGCGATCACTCGATGCCAGCCGACCGGAAGAACGCCATTCGTCAAACGTTCAAGCATGATTCCAGTATTAATGATCATCTTTCCATCTGGCGGAATTGCATCAACCCACTGTCCATCAACTTCAACTTGCAATCCTGGTGCGGTCGCGCGTGGCAGTGCCGTAATCAAATTGATATCGCCATGTGCTCCAGCCCAAATATGACCGCCCTGAGGCGCACCTTTCATTGATGGATAGCGAATCGCTCGCGTGAGTGTTGGACCATCGGTGACCATGTCATCAAAGAACGATTCATGGCAACCAATTCCTAAAGCGATAATGCGCAAGAAACGCTTTTGAATTTGGGCGATGGCATCATGAAATGCATAGAGCACCTGCGAAATGCCAGGAACAACTGCATCGGGCAATAACTGCTCGGGATACGAACCTGGAAACTTGCGCTTCAATGGATGACCAGCAGCGATTGGCGATGCCCAGTTGAGCATCTCTTTCCAATCTGGCTTGTCACTTGATGCAGCAGTCTCAACGAGCAGCCCCGTGTAACCAGTTTGTCCATGGGCGCCTGGCGCAATACAACTGGTCTTGGTCTCTTGATCTTTCGAAAAGAACTCAACAAGCATTCCGTACGCCGAATCAAGTAAATCTTCCGAGATATCGGTGCTCGTATAAACGAACCCGGTCGCCAAGCTTCGACGCACTCCATCAACAACTGCTCGACGAGTTGCTTCGGAGCCACTTTCAAAAGCCAAAAGATCGACGTCAAGGATTTGATCGCTCATATTCATGACGCTAACGCCTTCTCAAGGTCGGACCAGATGTCTTCAACATCTTCAATACCCACGCTCATGCGAATGAGACCTGGATTGACATGAGCGTCGCCTGCATACTTTTGACGGCGCTCCATTGTCGTCTCAACA
Organism: Actinomycetota bacterium; assembly: GCA_947454105.1. Lineage (GTDB taxonomy): Bacteria > Actinomycetota > Acidimicrobiia > Acidimicrobiales > Ilumatobacteraceae > Casp-actino8. The sequence goes on from CANGIP010000008.1 coordinate 75,039, forward strand.
CCGCCCAAACTGGTGGCAGTGATGATCATTGATGCCGAAGCACACACCTTGTCGGCTGCTTGGGCGCCACCCTTGACGATATAACTCAACATTGGCCCAACATTCTTGGCCCACTCAATCGCACTATGGGCTTTCAATCGGCGGCAAATTTCATCGGCATTTTTACTGGCCGCTTCGTAGCGCAGTGGCAATGTGCGTAAACCACGTAAAGCCAAGAAGGACTCGAGTGCTCCTGGCGTTGCTCCTTGCACAACTCGGGCTCGACCCAACTTTTCAAAAATGTCTTGCTGGTTGGTCAGTGTTAAACCAATCATTAAGTCACTGTGTCCACCAATGAACTTTGTACCTGAGTGCATCACAACTGACGCACCAAGTGTGAGGGGCTGCTGACCAATCGGTGAAGCAAACGTTGAATCAACCACCGTTCGCACATTGCTGGCGTTCGCAGCAACACACAGTTTTTCAAGTTCAGCTTCATCAAGCGTTGGATTAGTGGGTGTTTCAATCCAAAGCACTACTCGTTCTGCACCAACTTGGTCCGCTGCCTCGTTCATTGCTTGTGTCACGGCTTTGGTATCGACGATGTCAACTGAGACCACTCGGACATGACCATGCTCTTGCATGTCGCCCAGTAACGCTCGGACTCCTAGGTAGCTCACACTGGGCACAACTACCACGCTCGGGTGCAACGCGAACAGAATCGCTGAAGCTGCAGCCATGCCGGTTGCGAACGACAAACATTGCCCGCCTTCTAAAGTGCCAACCGCTGTTTCAAGTGCCGCCCAGGTCGAGGTTCCATGCGTTCGCGCGTAATCGCCACTCGATTGAAAGTTGGACGCAAGGACAATCGCTGCATTGAGAGGATCATTGTCGTTTTGTGGACGACCAGCAGTCACCGCAACTGTTCGCGGCGAACGAGAAACATTTTCATCAGTCATGACGTACAAAAACCTCCGGTGAACCACCTGTATGAATAAAGATCACATCTTCGCCACTTGCCCAGCGCCCTTGAGTCGCGTTTCCTAACAGACCAGCCATTCCTTTTGCGGTGTACACATCATCAAGTACCCAAGCGCCATTGTGGGCCGCCCAAGTGATTGCTGCCTGTGAAGCATCAGTTGGGATCGCGTAATCTTTGCCGAGCCAACGTGCATCTACTTCTATATCTTCGTCAAGTACTTCACCAGGCAAGCCCGCTATCGCTAACGACTCTTGCGCAAGTTCTTTGACCGATGGGAATCCGGCAACGACACCCTTAGCAACACCGATCGCTAATAGGTTTGGCAAAACTTCGGTGCGGCCAAGCGCTCTCATGTGTGCTCGCCCAGCAACAAGACCAGCATGAGTACCACCACTTGAAGATGTAAACACAATCGACTTCGGTGAGAGATTCAGAGCTACTGCTTGTTCGACAATTTCTTGATAGGCAACGATGTAACCGAGTGCACCAACTGCGGTTGACCCACCAATCGGAATTGAGTACGGCTTCAATCCTTGAGCCTGTAACTCTTCGGTTAAATCTTCACGAGCGATTTCTAGTAGTCCCCATTCGGCTGGGCCAGCACCTGTGAAATGTTGATGGGCACCAAAACGTTCCGACAACAACTGATTTCCCTCAAGCACTGCGGGGCGATCGCCGGCAAGAACCAGATGAACTTCAAGGCCCAGGAGAGCTCCAGCTGCTGCCGTCATGCGACAATGATTCGACTGCCCAGCCCCGACCGTAATGAGGCAATCTGCCCCCGAGGCAACCGCGGCCCCGCACAAGAACTCCAATTTGCGAGCCTTATTGCCGCCCATCCCCAAACCCGTGAGGTCATCTCGCTTGACCCACAAAAGACTCTGACCAGCCAAAACTGGTCCACGTTCAAGGTGCGTGGGCAAAGTTGCCAATCGAACTCGGGGCTGACCCTGCCATATTTCGGTGACGACGCGTCGGTTCGGATCTACAGCCACGCTGTCAGGCTATTCCCCAATCACCCACGCCCTGACGATTTCTTGAAGACTTACCAAACCATTTGTCTCAAGGGTTCGTGTCGTTGGCAGTGTTTACTCCGTCGCCAACCGCTCTATCGTGGGAACAGGGAAAATCTCATTTCTCTATATCTCCGTCGTGGACATCCAGATGGGGCGGAACCACCGTGGACGACAACACTCAACATTCCCTCTCGACCCAAGCCACCGACGTCACCACTTTGTTCAATCTTCATTACGCGCGTCTCGTGAGATCGCTCACGGTGATTTGTGGAAATTCAGAAGAGGCAGCCGATGCGGTGCAAGAAGCGTTTGTCAAGGCTCATCTCAAGTGGCGCAAAATCAGTACGTACGATGACCCCGTTGGCTGGATTCGTCGAGTGGCAATCAATAAGGTCCGCGACGGTCATCGCTCGCGAGTTCGACGTGATCGAGCAGTCGAACGTATGGGACATCAAGCAACGCTGACTTCTGAACAGCCCGCTATTGATGAAGTCGCCGAATTGCTCGCAACACTTCCCAAGCAACAACGAGCCGCCGCCGCAATGTTTTATGTTGAACAACTCTCGGTGCTTGAAATCGCTGAAGCTCTTGAAGTGTCCGAAGGTGCCGTAAAGTTTCACCTACATCAAGCACGACAAAAACTTCGTGCTCATGTTGAATCCCGAGAGGAGATGTGATGGACGAGTTCAACGATTCTGATATTTCATCGCTCCTCAATCAAATGGCCGGTTCAAGCCCCGACACGATGATGGCGCACAAAGTGGTACTTGGGAAAGTACGACGCGTTCGTCAGCGACGAGTTGCTGCGGTGAGTGTGGCAGCTTGCGTCATGGTTGTTTCTGGTGCCGTTGCAATGGTGCAAAATTCGCAAAATCGTGATGGTGGTTCAAATATTGCAGTTCCACTTTCACCGGGTGATTCACAACCGATCAAAGTTGCCACAACAATTGATCTATCAGCGACAACTACGACAATTGACGGCGCCATTTCTATTGACCCCATCTTTACCGATCCCCCCTCAGTCGCTACCTCAACGCAACCTTCGAGCAATACAACATCGCCAAGTGACACCAGTGTTACAACAACCACGGTGTCCACAAATACTCAGGCTCCGACTAACTCACAAGGTCCGTCAATCACACCAAGTCCACCCGTCACTCCACCACCATCAACTCAAGTACCCAAAACGCCACCCCCTTCGACTACGCCACCAACAACCATCCCTGAAATCAATACTTGGATCTGTGGTGGCGGGTCAGTGAAATATCAAGTGACTTCACGTGGACTCGTCTTGGTGGAATCAAAACCTCACGAAGGATTTACGGTTTCTGAGAATAGTGCCAGAGCCGATGAAATCACGGTGAAATTCATCCCAAACAGCAGGAATGACGAACGACAGTCGGTGCTCAAAATCAAGAAGTCAGGCTTGGTCTCTACATCGTGTGAAGACGAAGGTTTTGATCGTCGTTCGGATAGCGAAGATTCCGAGTCAACCGACAACAATGATGACGGTGCAGAAGACTGACTGGGACCATATTTTTGCCTCTGAGTTCTCTCAGCCCTATTGGCATACGTTGCAAGACTTTGTCGCCAGCGAACGATCCCAACATCAAGTATTCCCACCGAGCGAAAAAGTCTTCAACGCACTTGAACTGACGCCCTTGGCCAAAACTCGGGTCGTGATTTTGGGACAAGACCCTTACCACGAGCCTGGGCAAGCACACGGTTTGGCTTTCTCTGTCCAACAAGGAACGCGCATCCCGCCTTCGTTGCGCAACATCTACAAAGAACTTGCGGCAGATACGGGTTGTCCAGTTGCATCACACGGCGATCTCACTTCGTGGGCTCGACAAGGCGTGCTACTTCTGAATACAACTTTGACTGTGCGTGCTGGACAAGCTGCTTCGCATCAAGGTCATGGATGGGAACAGTTCACAGATTCCATCATTAGTGCGGTCAACCAAAAAGAGGAGCCGGTTGTCTTCATTTTGTGGGGTGCTTCATCGCGCAAGAAAGCAAAACTCATTCATCAACAACGTCATGTCATCATTGAGTCTGCGCACCCATCACCGTTATCGGCACGTCATGGGTTTTTCGGTTCTCGACCATTTTCTCGAGCGAATGCTGTGCTCATAGAAAATGGTCGAGAACCAATCAACTGGTGTCTTTAACTCAGCCCGCTGGGCTTGGATACGACGGCGGAGTTTCTGAAGCTGGTGCAGTGTCGTAAATCGCAACTGCGCCATCTTGGACAAACAACTTGTCTTCGGTTGGCCATTCGCCCGGCAAGTAACGCTTACCGCCATCAACGAACTTCATCAAGCCAGTACCTTCACGACCGTTCTCATCTGGTCCAGTCGCTGCAGTGTCCCACCAGAAAACAGTGGCATCATCGACGCCGTTGTAATCGGGTTCAGGCCAAATACCTTGATCGCCATACGTGAGATACGAAGCAGTCAGAGCTGGCTTCGTCTTAATCGTTTTAATGAAGTCGCCCAATGTTTGGGGCGTCAAATTTGGACCAGTTCCTTGCAAAGCCGCAAATAACAAGTTAAATCCTGGCATGAATACAGGTGCACCTAAGGGAGCGGGCGCATCTTGACCGGTGAACCACTTGTACAGAATCTTCGATCCGACAACATCAGGGCTCACCCGTACCGCCAAACTGGTGACACCAAATGCGTGTGCCCACTGTGCTTGGTCGTAGCCACGACCAAATGCATTTGTATCGGTGAGTGTCGCTGCAGCAACCAACCACTCGGGGAAATATTCCTGCGTTGTTGCTTCGCGAGTGAAGTTGCCGGGAGCCACTGGGTCAGTGGCCATCACAACAGTTGTGATACCCGCAGCTTTAAGTTTGGCGATAACTTGCGAAGCTTGCTGTTGAATCGTCCCTGGATCAAGTGTGTAAGCAAGCATCAGGTCGGGCTTTGCCCCAACTTCGGTCATTCGTGATTCCATAAGGTCGGCCAAGCGTTGCGACTCGGCTCCACCACTTGCCTCATAAACAACCGCAAATTTACGAGTGTCGGCCTTCAAAGCATCACCGGCATGTGAAGCAGGCTTTCCAGCGAGTTGCTTACCAATGAACTCAACAACTTGAACTTGCTTTTGTTCGGCACTTCCATCAAGATTCCAAAGGAACGGATCGCGCTCTGCCAACCACTTAGAAGTTCCACCGCCGCAAGAAATACACACTGTTTGACGAGCTGCCATTTCATCAGCGAAGGCATTGGTTAATGCTGGGCCACCGACAACTGCAAATGGTTTGTATTCTTCAACAATGCGCTGAGCATCTGCACGAGCAGTCACTTCATCGTTAGCAAGACCCGTACTTTCGTAGGTCACGTACTTAATTTTGCGCCCGTACAGTTCGTAGTAGGTCTCAAAATAATTGATGAATCCTTTGATGGTTTCTTCTTGTTGCGCATTGGTTTCATCAACCTTTACGGCCGATGTGATGTAATCAATAATTGGATCGTTATCAGGACCCAGATAATGCACAATCGTGATTTCATCGGCGGTGACGCCTGTTGCGGTCGCACCACCGTTGTCTCCAGTGAACGGGGCCATGCACGCCGGTGCGAAATAATCGGGAACAGCAATCGTGCCCTTCTCGGTATCGCAACGAGCACCCCAATCGATCGCGCTGAAAGCTGCATCAGTCAAAGTCTCTTTCGCTTTGGCATACGAAAGTGGGAAGTCCCACGTATCGCTACCGGTGGCCGTTGAATCCGAGGGAGCGTCACTTCCTGCGGGCGCCTCAGTAGTTGCCGGTGCCACTGTGTCGGACGCGCTCTTGTTCTTATCGCCCCCCGACGACACAACAATTGCTACAACGATGACGATGATGACAATTAAGGCCCCAATGGGACCCCACTTCTTTAAGGACTTAGATCCACCGGATCCTTTGTCGGCTGAACTGCTAGCTGGTTGCATGATTATCCCCCTTGCCCTGAACGGGCGATCGCGGCACTTGATGTGCCTAAATATGACTCAATGACTACTGGATGTGCAAGAACTTCTTCTGGAATTCCGTCAGCAATCACTCGACCCTGGTCAAGCGCTACTAAACGATCAGATACCGACGAGACAAACGGAATGTCGTGTTCAATAATGAGTAAGGCTGCGCCCATTTCGTCACGGAGACGACGAACCACTGGCGACAAGGCCTCAACCTCACGTTGGGCGAGACCAGAAGTTGGTTCATCTAACAGAATCACACTCGGACGATGAGCGACCAAACAGGCAAGATCGACAATGCGTCGAGTGCCTGTCGATAACTCGCGAACAAATTTCTGTTCGTAATCGCCGAGACCCAGCAGTTCAATGAGTTCTCGAACTCGTTGACTAATTGCATCTTCTGATTCAAAGACCGGCGGTAGATATAAAGCTGCCGCTAGAGCACTGCGGTTCTTGACCCAACGCTCAAGCGATACTGCGAGTGTTTCGTGCACCGATAATTCAGGGAATAGTCGTGCGTCTTGAAATGAACGACCAAGACCAGCAGCAGCTCGGTGAGTCGGCGAAGCCTTTGAAACATTCTTTCCTTCAATCTCTATCTCGCCGGCAAATAGCGGCGTATAGCCAGATATCAGATCAAACAGAGTTGTTTTACCGGCACCATTGGGACCAATGATGCCGACAATCTCTTGTTCGTGAACTGCAAACGAAACACCATCAACTGCTCGGATGCCTCCGAAAGCAGCGACGACTCCCTCGGCGCTCAGGACAACACGTTCGCTCACGACACGAGGTTCTCCACTTGAAACTGCATCGCTTGATTCACTTGCAACAGCACCAGAAAGAAAGACTGATCGCAAAACATCGGGACGATTTAAGAGTTCGGCCGTCGGACCAGAGAAACGAATTTCACCGCGCTCTAAGAAATAGGCCCGATGAGCGACCGTGAGCGCGACGTTGACACTTTGTTCAACTAAAACAACCGTGACACCTTCGTCGGCCAAACGTTGAACCACGGGCAACATCTGTCCAACAATGACTGGCGCAAGACCGAGTGACAGTTCATCAATCAACAAGACCCGCGGTCTCATGATAAAACTCATAGCCAGGGCCAGCATTTGTTGCTGACCACCAGACAAATTGGCCGCCGCGTCATCAAGTCGATCCTTGAGAATCGGGAACATCTCAAGCACCTCGGCCCGAGCCCGTTCGACACCTTCATGATCTCGTCGATGCGTCCATCCAGCTAATTCAAGATTCTCGCGAACCGTCAAAGAACCAAATACGCCTTGGCCACCAGGCATCTGCACAATGCCCATCGCAGCAATCTCATGGGGTGGAGCATGCGTGATATCGCGCCCGTCAAAAATGATTGCACCCTTGTCGGCTTCAACCGTTCCACTAATGGCTTTCAACAAAGTGCTCTTACCCGCGCCATTGGTTCCGAGAAGAGCGACAATCTCGCCTTCTTCCATTTCCATATTCAGACCTTGCAGAACCATGCGATTGTCGTAACCAGCAAAGACACCACGCAGAAGTAACAACTTGGCGTTGCCCTGGCGTCGGTCATACAAAGCTTCCGAACGAGCAGCAGCCGACTGCCACACCTGCCCGATGTCGTCCATGATCACATTGCGAATGGATAGTTGAATCAATCCACCAATTAAGAACAGCGGAATCATGACCAACATGCCGACACGAATATTGAATTTGTCCGATATCCAACCGATAAATGGCAACACGGCCAATCCCGGAATGATCCACAACGAAGCCACCGAGAAACCAGTAGCGCGAGCACGTGGTGGAATCGCCAATGACAGGCCAGCAAATGTTGCTGGTCCGAGCATCGCCAACGATGCCGAAATCACACAGTTGACACCGACAGCAACATAAATATTCGGTGCGAGGGCAAATGCCGCCGACAAGAACGCTGCAGCAATTGAAACGTACGCGCCAACTTTTGTCAGACCTGCGATGTTGCCGGCAAACTTTTTGCTTAACCAGCGTGCACCAACGACTAGTCCAACCAACTGGAATGGTTCAGCGATAGCTGCGGCAACACCACGAGCCCGCTCGTCGAGGCCAAACTCTTGTTCATACAACAACGAAGCAAGTGTGACGAAACCAATGAAGCCGGTAGCCAAGAAGGGCAAGCTGTACCAAATCCGCTTGAGCGACTGCACCTTTTGTACTGTTCGCCAACTTTCGGAAAACGATGGAGCTTCTTCTTCGGTATTGGCTACTTCATCAGACACACCCATGGCTTTGCGTTCCCACAGGCCACGAATTGGTTCTTTTAATTTGAGTGCAAGAACAGCAAAGATCACCGTTGGAATAGTGAAAATTATGAACGGTGTCCGCCAACCGAAGTAATGAGCCAAAAGGCCAGCACTCAATGGACCAACGAAAGCACCAACGGCGTTCGCAGCTCGGTGAAATGAGAATACTTTGGCTCGAACTTCAATGGGGTAATAGTCGGAGATCAATGAGTTGTGGGTTGGGTCAACAACCGCCTTGCCAAGAGAAGAACCACTTCGAGCGATCGTGAGAACAATCACACCCATTGCGATTCCAGTCATTCCAGAAAAGAGACCCCACACCAAGGCGCCAATCACTGCTAACGGAACTCGCTTTGAACGATCAGCCAACTGCGCAATCGGCACTTGCAAAGCCAATGCTGCAACGCTTGATAACGCGACGATAGCCAACATGGTGCTGAGATCAAGATTGAAGTGCTTGCGAATATCAGGAAGCAGAACTCCGAATGCTGCTCGATCAAGCTCATCAACGGCATTGAGCCCAAACAAGATCAGCAACGGATACGCCGCTTCACCGCCGCATATCTCCTTCATTGATGCAACAGGATGACGAATGTTGCCCCAAACACTGCGCGGTTCGCTCATGACACGTCCTCCTGATGCTCGAGGACCTTGTGCTTGATTGCGTGTCGTTTCGCAATGCGTTGCGAAAGATCATCACGAATACGAATCACCAACGCGCCCAGTCCACCTGGCAAAGCCAAAAGCACAAAGAGCACTCCGACTGCGGTCGACAAGAAGCGCCATTCGTCGGCGGTGACAAACCATTCCATGCCCCGCAAGTACGCCGCACCAAGCACGGCACCAAACAACGAACCAAGACCACCGACAATTGACGCGGTGAAAACTTCGAGACTTCGTCCAACGTTGTAGCTAGAAATATCGAAGCTGTAGTTGAGATGGGTATACAAGCCGCCGGCGACGCCGGCTACCGCTCCAGAAATGGTGAACGCAGTGAGCTTGACCCAGATCACCGGGACTGCATAAGCCTGTGCCGCCTTTTCATTATCGCGAAGCGCCAAAATGGCTCGCCCAGTACGACTATGTCGAATACCGCGCACTGCAACGAACACAATCGCCAAGACGATCAGCGTGTACACATAAAAACGTGTGGGTGTATCAATATTGATTCGACCAAACAATGGGTGTCGCTTGATTCGGCTGTTAGGAATCCAGGAGAAGAATCGGTCGTTCAAGAACCATTCAGTGACACTCAGGGCAAACACCAACGTGACAACAGCCAGATACAGACCACGTAGACGTAACGCTGGGATTCCAACAATGAATGCTGCGACTCCACCAGCTATCGCGGCAATAACCAATGACAGCGACAAGTCGATGTTCCATTGCGAAGTGCATTTAGCACTGACTGCAGCTCCAATGGCCACAAAGCCCACTTGCCCGAGCGAAATTTGACCGGCCCATCCCGTGAGGACAACCAACGAAACACCAATGATGCTGTAGATAAAAATCGCTGACACTTTGATCACTTGATCGGTCCGCAATAAAATCGGAATGACGAATACGGCCGCACCAATCAACGCGAACACTCCCCAGCGCAACAGGCGTACAAGAGGCAGTCGTCGTACTTCAACTGATAACGAGCGAACTTCGTCAGCAAGTCTCCACGACGCTGTTGTATCTTGATCTAAACGCGTAGTTCCTCGTCGCTGCAATAACAACGCCACCATGACGGCCGCACCAACAAATGGCGCAACTAACAACGGACTATCAGCATTCCACTGAATTCCGTATTCAAGAATTCCAAGAGCAACGGCCGCCGCCGCAATCGTTGGCAAATTACGCAGTCGCCCAATAACTAAAGCAGCCAAAGCCAAAATCAGATTTGAAATGGACAGTGCACCACCAATCGGCACTCCCAAAATTCCGGCTCGAAGAAACAGCGCCAAGAACGACAACACCGAAGCGAGCATCCACACAACAGTCGACAACCAACCGACCGGAATACCAAGTAACGCGGCGCGATCACTGCGCTCGGCTGCCGCGCGAACAGCCGTACCAAGAGTCGTCTTCGATAAGAAGAGTCCAACTGCAATCATTGCCAAAGGCGCAACTATCAATGCGATTAAGTCATTCGCGTTGAGAATGAAAGTACCAATCGTGAGTTTCCAGTCGATTGGCGGATTGATTCGCTGCGAGGCTGCAACTTTGCCCCACATCTTTGGCACGAGAAGCGCAAGCACCGTGAGCAACTGAGTAATTCCCAGAGTTGCGACAGTCAATACCAAGCGTGGCGACCGTACGAAGCGTCGGACAATCGCCAATTCGACAATTGCCCCAAGTACCAACGAACCGACCAGGCCCACGCCAAAGCCAAAAAGGTACGGCAATCCATTGAAAACTATGAGGCCAACCGACAACGTGGCCGGCACAAAACCGAGGTCGGCTTGCGAGAAGTTCAAGACGCGGTTGGCTCGGTATACCAAGGCCATTCCGACCGCGAGAAGTGCCGTCAACAGGCCGATGACCACCGCTCGAATCCAGGCGCCAGCGGGAAGACCAAAGAAAATGAGCTGAACGGCGACGAGGGCGATTGCCGGGCTCAGGGGCACAAGGGAATGACGCAATGACCTCGTCACTTGAGTCCCCTTCATCACATTTTCCCCATCTGCAACAGCCCCTCGTTGCTGTGACTTTTGTCGAAGTCACAGACATATGACTAGCACACAAGGGGTCTCGACGAAACAGCCGAACGAGGACTCACTGAGCGAGTAGTTTCATCAATTGACAGTTGGGGTGAAACTACTTCGGCTAGTTAGGCTGATAAGTAATGGGAACAGTTCGCCGTCACGCATTTATTGACTCTCCAGCTGACGAAGTTTGGGCGCTCGTTGGCGACCCGGCCCGGCTCCACGATTGGTTTCCCATCGTTTCGTGTGAGGTCGTTGGCAAGAAACGATGGATCAACCTGGCAAGTGGACTGCGGTTCGAGGAAGACATCATCACACTCGATCATGATCTACGAAGATTTCAGTATTCAATTGTCAACAACCTGATTGTGAAGTCGCACCTCGGAACCGTTGATGTGATTCCGGACGGGCCAAACCGTTGCATGGTGATGTACGGCACCGACATCGACCCCGAGCCAATGGGTCTCATCATCATTGGTGCTGCTGGCGCCGGTCTAGAAAAACTGCAAGAAATTTTCGCTGCAAACGGAGCCAAATAATGGGTCGCAAAATTCTTTTTATCACTACCGATCAACAACGCTTTGACGCGCTTGGCTGCAACGGTGGCCTTATTGCCCGCACCCCCAACATTGATGCCCTCGCGGCCACGGGTATCAATTACAACCGCGCCCATCCTCAAAGTGTTGTGTGCATGCCTTCACGATCAACGATGATCACTGGTCAGCATGTCGCAACTCACGGCGTATGGATGAACGGCGTTCCCTTACCTAACGATGCTCCAAGCGTTGCCACCACCTTGCACGATGCTGGTTACAAAACTGCGTTGATCGGCAAGGCCCACTTCGAACCTTTCCTTGATCCATTCTTGCGTTTCGTTGAAAACCAGTTGGCAAATACCGGCGCACATTCGCTTATTGAAGATGGACATTTGCATCGCGGCTTTGATCACATGGAATCAGCAAGTCATGGCGGCATGGGTTCGTTCCATTACGCCCAGTGGCTCATGAAGAATCACCCTGAGGCGGTTCCGATGTACTACCGCGTTCTTGATATGTCGTTGCAAGTAAGTGCCGAAGGCGGCGGCGATACTGGCGCACCACAAGCACATGTCAACAACATTCCGCGCGAGTGGTATCACACCGACTGGGTGGCCGATCGAACGATTGCTTGGCTTGATTCACTTGATGCCGATGCCGACTGGTTCTGTTGGGTGAGCTTCCCCGATCCGCACCATCCTTGGGATCCACCGGCTTCAGAAACACATCGTGTTAACTGGCGCGATCTTGATTTGCCCGCCGGCTATCCGCAAAATCGCGCTGAGCGTGAAGCAATTCTTGACAACAAGCCCGCTCAATGGCGCAAGTGGTACGACGGCGAATTCGTTTCAAACTACGAAGCCCCGTTGAAGTGGGTTCCTAATACCTTGACCGATGATCAGGTTCGAGAAGTCAATGCATTGACACATATTGAAAACGAATTGATCGACGAAGCAGTTGGTCGAATGATGAAGCGTATTGACGAACGTGGTTGGGGTGCCGACACCGACGTTTTGTTTTCAACCGATCACGGCGAATTACAAGGCGACTTCGGTCTGTTGTTTAAGGGGCCGTACCACGTTGATTCATTGATGCGTGTACCGCTTATTTGGCGTCCCGCTCCTTCTGCAGGAATCAATCCGGCAACGGTTGTTGCACCAGTTGGACACGTGTCGCTCGCGTCGACGTTCTGTCACATCGCCGGGCTCCCCCAACCCGATTACGCAGAAGCTCCACGCTTGCCAGTGAATGAAAATGAAGCAACCGAACTTGGTCACGAACGTGTGCTGACCGAATGGGACAGTGTGTTATTCGGCAAGATCGTGCGTTTGCGTTCGATCTGTCGTGATGGATGGGTTGCTACTGCATGTATGCCTGGATCAATTCACGAAGGCACCGAAGGCGAGTTGTACAACCTTGCAAACGATCCGTTGCAGCAAGTCAACTTGTGGAGCGACCCTGCGCAGAAGTCGTTACGCGATGATTTGCTTGCAGATATGTGGGATCACTTACCCACACCTGACGCGGTTCGCCGCGAGTGCGACGCACCAGTCTGAACTATTTCTGATCTAGTTCAGAGTTAATTCAAATCAGTGCGGCGGTCGCGAAAAACTCCCCAACCACTGCGCATGTGAGCAACTTCGTCTAAATCAAAAGTTGCTGTCAGAACTGTCTCACTACTGCGATCGGCTTCAGCAACTTTTTCGCCAGTTGGTCCAGCAATAAATGATGAACCGTAAAACGTCAACGTGAATCGTGAACCTACTTCGGTACCGATTCGATTGGCTGCAACGACCGGAACAAGATTTGCACCCGCATGACCTTGCATGACTCGTTGCCAATGCGCAGCAGAGTCGTATTCGGGGTCCATCGGCTCACTACCAATTGCGGTCGGATACACAATGACTTCCGCTCCGTTAAGCGCGAGTGCACGCGCCACTTCAGGAAACCATTGATCCCAACAAATTCCGACGCCCACTTTGCCAACTGCGGTGTCCCACACTTTGTAGCCCGTATTGCCGGGTCGAAAGTAATACTTCTCTGAATAACCAGGTCCGTCAGGAATATGGCTCTTGCGATATACGCCAAGCACAGTTCCGTCAGCATCAATCACTGCACAGGCGTTATACAACGCATTCACATCACGTTCGTAGAAACTCACGGGCAAGACAACGTTGAGTTCTTTCGCGAGTGCACTGAAATGAGCAATAGTTGGATGTCCAATAAGTGGTTGCGCACGATCGAGATGTTCGGCCAGTTGGTCTTCACAAAAGTAACGACCTTCAAACAACTCCGGAATCAAGATGAGTTGAGCACCTTGTGAAGCTGCCTGACGAACCAAACGTTCTGCTTTTGCGACGTTTTCAGATACGACGTCAGTCATCGACATTTGTAATGCCGCGACTGTGAGTGAACGCACGATTTAAACAGTGGCTAGTGCGCCAACAAGACGCGCGGCAAACTCTTCGGTGTGAGCACCCAACTTTGAACGATGAAGTGCCAAACCACCAACGACATCGGCACCCAGTCGAGTCACCGACTTTTCCATCGCACCAAGCGTCTTGCCGGGGTTGAGAGCGAACGTGCAAAATGTCGCGGCCCGCTTACCAGCGATCGCCGGAAGTGCATTGATATTGCCAATCCCCCAAGGTGCTTGGCCAACAATGAATGCTCCGTGGACCCATGTTCCGACAACAATCAAGTCAGCTGCCTGAATGGCGTGGTGATCGGGTTGCTTCATCGGGTTGAGACCAGTGATGGTCCACCCTTCCTGTTGCAAGTTGGCGGCAATCATTTCGGCCGCTTTCCAGGTGTTGCCCGTGAGGCTTTCAACTAAGAGCGCTGCTTTCATACTCCGATTCAACCACGCCAAGCAGGTCGGAGCGAAGAATATGGACGAAGAATCTGTGCGATTCTGGTCAGAGTTTCTTGAGTGGGGCCCACGCCAACAACAGGTGCTTGCGACCTTTTTCGCGGAAATTGATGACGGCCTCGGTTTTGTCACCCGAGCCGGAGATGTCAATGATGATTCCTTCGCCAAAAACGGAGTGTTCGACGGTGTCACCGACCCGCAAACCAATATCTTGGCTGTTCGAGGGCTGTGGTGGTCGCTGTACTGCCGAACGGCCAGCAGCCATGGCGGCATCAACTTGCCTTTCACGGAACTCATCATCGGGATCAAATGAGCTGACCTTGCGGCCACCCCAATCGTCATCGCGCGTGGTGCGCGCCTTCGGACGGTTTTGCACGTTGCCCTGATGCTCGATGAGTTCTTCAGGAATTTCTTCTAAGAAGCGTGACGGCGGGTTGTACTGCGTGGTTCCGAATTGTTGACGACTCCATGCGTGCGTCAAGAACAAGCGCTCTTGAGCTCGCGTGATACCCACATAAGCCAAGCGACGTTCTTCTTCAAGTTCATTGGCGTCAACAAGCGCACGACTGTGCGGGAACAATCCTTCTTCGACACCCACAATAAAGACGACTGGATATTCAAGGCCCTTAGCGGCGTGCATGGTCATCATGATGACTTTGTCATCATCTGACAAATCGTCAGCATCGGCAACAAGCGACACTTGTTCGAGGAATTCATCAACTTGAGCAAACTCTTTTGCCGACGAAACTAATTCGCCCAAGTTTTCGAGGCGACCAGCATCTTCGACCGAATTTTCATTATCAAATTCGGCGAGATATCCAGATTTTTCAAGTACCGCTTCGAAAAGTGCGCCAGGAGTTTGTTCTTCTTGCGCAGCAACTTCGTCAATCACCGCAATAAAAGATTCAATACCTCGCCGAGCAGCACCCGATACACCTGCCTCACCAGAGCGGCGTAAAGCCTCAAAGAAACTGATGTTTTCTTCACGTGCAAACACATCAAGGCGACTAATACTGGTGTCGCCAATACCGCGTTTGGGCATATTGAGAACGCGCTTCACGCTTACTTCGTCAAGCGGATTGGTGACGACACGCAAATACGCAACGGCGTCTTTGATTTCGCGACGATCGTAGAAACGAGTTCCGCCGACCACTTTGTACGGCACACCAAAACGCATGAAGATTTCTTCAACGACACGGCTCTGCGGGTTGGTGCGGTAAAACACCGCCATGTCACCCCACTTGCGACCACCGGTACGCAATGTTTGCATCGTTCGTGCGACAAAGGCAGCCTCGTCACCTTCGTCATCGGCATGGAAACGAACGATGGGATCGCCAGGACCCGTTTCGGTCCAGAGTTCTTTCGGCTTACGGCCAAAGTTCTGCGCGATGACGGCATTGGCTGCATCAAGAATGTTTTGCGTGCTGCGATAGTTCTGTTCGAGAACAACCACACTCACTTCATCGAAGGCGTCTTCAAACTGTCCGATATTGCGGAAGTCGGCACCGCGGAATGCGTAGATCGACTGATCAGTGTCGCCTACAACGCACACGTTGTGATGACGGGCCGCCAAACTGAGCACGATTTCATTTTGCGCAATATTCGTGTCCTGATATTCGTCAACCAAGATGTATTTGAATCGATCTTGATACGACGCCAAAACATCGGTGTGCATTCTGAACAAACGCACGACATTGACCAACAAGTCGTCAAAGTCCATTGCCCCGGCCTTGAGCAAACGCTCTTGATATTCGCGATAAATCTCTGAGTGCTTACGGTCAAAAATATGTGCTGCTCGTTCGGCGGCCTGCGTGGGCGACACCAATTCGTTCTTCCAATTTGAAATCACTGCGTGCACGGCTCGGGGCGTGAAACGCTTGACATCAAGTCCCATATCGCGAATGACGTAGCCCGTCAATCGTTGGGCATCGGCCTGATCGTAAATACTGAATGTTTTGGGATAACCAATGCGCTCGGCATGAACTCGCAAAATACGTACGCAAGCCGAGTGGAACGTAGATACCCACATTGATTTTGCGACTGGCCCAATGAGTGACTCAACACGATGCTTCATTTCGCCGGCAGCCTTATTGGTGAAAGTAATTGCCAAGACATTCATGGGACTGACCCCATGATTTGAAATGAGATGGGCAATACGGTGCGTCAAAACTCGGGTCTTGCCACTACCCGCACCGGCAACAACTAACAGCGGTCCATCAACATGTTCGGCTGCCTCGCGTTGCATGGGGTTGAGACCATCTAACGAGATCGGCTTGATTCGTGAGTTCGAATAGCGCGCCGCGTATGGGGCACTTTCGGTCTCGGGCTGGCGCGTTTCGCGAACCACTGGTGCGGGAGATCCGAACAAGTCGTCATCGTTGAAAAGGCTGCCGTTGTCACTCATGAAGAAGCCATCCTAGAGAACGGGTGTTCTAGGGATAGGGCGATTCAAAAACAAAATCTGGTGGCGAGCAATGACCGTTATGGCCACTGCCCACCACCAGATCAGGTGTTACGGGCGGAAATTTTTGAGTATGCGAACGAGCTAGTTCGAATCAGGCCCCAGCAGTGGCGCCGGCAGCTTCAGTTGGAGCTGCGGGCTTCACACCATTCACCATGTCGGTGATGCGCTGAGTGAGATCGGTGGTGGCCTGTGCGACCAACGCGTCAATCACTGACTGAACTGACTTACCGTTTGCTTCGGCAATCTGAGCGATGGTCTGACCACCCTGGACTGCGGTTTTGAGTTCGTCTGCAGTGATGCCAATGGCGTCAGCAGCTGTGGTCAGCATCTCTTGGCGCATGCCGCCACGAGCACCACCCATACCCGGTCCTTCGTGGCCATGACCACCCATGCCGCCGGCCATACCGCCGCCCATGGGGCGAGCAGCCTCAAGTGCAGTGACAACCGCATCAAGTTGGCTTGAGGTCAAGGTGCCGTCATCAACCAAAGTCTGAAGACGAGCCTTCAACATCGTGCCAGGTTCTGGACGGGCACCAGCGGTGTCAGCGGCCGGAGGAGTCGTGGGCTTGGTTTGAAGTGCAGTGACAATCGCATCGACATCTGACGCATCGATGGTGCCGGCATCAACAAGTGTCTGCAACGTTTCGCGAAGCTTGGCTTCACGTGCTGCGGGATCGACATCGCCACCACGTCCACCGTGATGATCTCCGTCTGCGTCAACATCGCCACCAGCGTCGGCACCATTGATCGAGTTTGCGGGGGTTGAAGTATCGGTGCTGTTGTCGTCAGCCGAGATGGCCTGAGGAGTCACCGACTTGGCGCTGGCACCACCGGGCAGATTCATCAAGAGTCCGCCACCGGCTCCGAGCAACAAGCCAGCGGTGATTCCGATGACTGCGAACTTCTTGGTCTTGGGTTTCGTGTAATTCGTTTCCATGATTGTTCTGTTCCTTTGAGTTGAGTTTGGTCGAGTATTTGCTTTTTGTTTTCAACCGATCGTCGGGGGGTCTCCGATCGGTATGAGTAGAGATTGCAACTCCTAGGTGAGAAGTAAACCCAACCAATGTGAGAACAAGGTGAGAGTTTTCGCTGGCTAGTAAGAGCCAGAATCAGCCGAGAATCAGTTGCGGTTCAGGCTTCCCAACTCGATTTATGGGCTGTGGGCAGGGAAAACCCAATTTCGGCCCCTCCGCCAATGCGATTTCGGGCGAAGGCTGAACCGCCGTGGGCACGAGCAAAATCGGCCACTATTGACAATCCGAGGCCCGAACCCGGCATCGAACGTGATGCAGCCGAACGATGGAAGCGTTCAAAAATGAGTTGCACTTCGTCCTCAGGGATTCCGATGCCACGATCGCTGACTGTTAACGCACCGTTGTGAATTGTTACTTCGATCTGTTGCGATGACGTATCAAACTTCAAAGCGTTATCAATGAGATTAGAAACAGCTCGGTCAAACATGTGATGGTTCGCAATGACAATCGAATCATCAGCGTTCACAACAATGTCACGACCGCTGCGTCGCGATGCGCGTTCAGCAATTGATTGCACAACACTTTTCATTTCAATGGGCTGAGGAAGTTCATCGGTGTGACGTTCTGCAGCAATCGCAACAACTTCTTCAACCAACGCCGCCATATCACCAGCATCACGCTCAAGATCATGCATGATTTGTTCACGCATTGCGATATCCATGTTTGGGTGACGGCGCATCACATCAAGGTTGGTGCGCATACTTGTGAGTGGGGTACGCAATTCATGGCCAGCATCTTGAACAAGGCGTTTTTGTTGTTCTTTTGACCTTGAAAGCGCCTCAAGCATTTCTTTGAACGATCGAGAAAGTCTTGCTGTCTCATCTCGGCCAGAAGAAGGTGTGTCAACGTCAAACTGTCCGGTAGTTGCAACATGCTCTGCTGCACTTGACAGTTTGCGCAAGCGTGATGTCATGCTGGCGGCAACCACCCATCCAAGAATCGCCGAAAGCAAAGCAACAATCGCACCAGTCAGAATTGTTCGTGATCGTAGATCGGTCAATACATTGTCAACTTCTCGCAAGTCACGACCAAGTTGCACGACTCCTACCGAGAAACCTTCAGCCCGAACTCGATAATGAATGCCGTCTGCCCCTGTCAATGTTGCAATTGTCGGTCTCTCAATTCCTTGATTATCAACTGTCAATTTCATTGATGGAAGTGCAATCCCCGCTGTTGCGCCCAGAATATTTCCATCACGATCGGTGAGTTGTACGACATATTGTTCAATTCCCAACGGACGATCGGGAATCACAATCAGGCCACCATTGTTTCCGCCGTTATTTCCGCCATTGTTTTGTCGACCGGGACGATTTGAATCACGGCGGTTCAATAAAACATTTGTTGCCGTTCCGAGTGAGTTATCAATCTCGGTCATCATGCGGTCTTCGGTTGATTGATATGAAAGGATTCCGACTGTTGTCGTTGCGCCACCAACAATGACAACAAGTAACAACATCAACTTCCAACGCAAACTCATGACTGCGAAATCCTTGCGGTGTAGCCGACTCCACGCACCGTGTGAATCAGACGTTTTTCGCCTTCAATATCGACCTTGCGACGGATGTACCCGATGTAGACCGCCAAGTTTTTCGACTCTGGACCAAAGTCGTAACCCCAAATGCGGTCGTAAATCATCGAGTGATCTAAAACGATTCCGCTGTTGCGAACAATTAGCTCGAGTAAATCAAACTCGGTCTTTGACATCTCAAGTTCAATCTCTCCACGGAAAACTCGGCGCGCGGCAACTTCAATGCGCAAAGTATCAAGAGTCAATATGTCATTTTCAGTTGAATCATCAAGCGGTCGATTACGACGCAGTAATGCTCGTAACCGAGCTAATAGTTCTTCGAGAGCGAACGGCTTTGGAAGATAGTCGTCAGCTCCAGCATCAAGCCCCATCACCCGATCGGTGGTCTCGGTACGGGCGGTCAGCATCAATACAGGCACACGATTCTTTTCGGCCCGCAATACGCGACAGACCGTGATGCCGTCAATGACTGGCATCATCAAGTCGAGCACCACCACATCGGGCCGTTCGGCCTGGATCATTTCTAAAGCCTTAGCGCCATCGCTTGCCGAGGTCACGGTGTAGCCCTCAAGGCTGAGAGCACGTACGAGTGACTCCCGAATTGACTTGTCGTCATCGGCAACAAGGACTCGATCAATCTGAGGCGCATTTGTCATTTAAGAAGTCTGCCTGTTTCTCGGTAAGAGAATGGTGAGAAACCATGTTCAGATCAAATGACTACTAGCGTGACACTGTGTTTTCTGACAAAACCCGAGTTGCCACTCACCTCTTGGTCATCACGATCGCTGCGACGATCGTCGGCGCGGCGTCGGGTGTGGGCTCGTGGGCATTATTCGAAGCGCTCGACCGAGCCACCGAACTTCGGCTTGATCACGGCTGGCTCGTTTGGCTGCTTCCGGTTGCGGCCTTCGTTTTGGGTGCGACGTATCACTATGTCGGCGGACCAGCTAACCGCGGAACGTCGTTGGTCGTCGAGCAATCACTTCCGCCGCTTGATCCATCTGCCCCCGATCACACCCCCAAGATTCCGTATCGCATGGCACCAATGATTTTTGGGGCCACTTTCATTGCCCAGCTCACTGGTGCATCGGTCGGCCGTGAGGGTGCCGCTCTGCAAATCAGCGGTTCAATCACCAGTCTGTTAGCCAAACCATTTCGGCTGAAGCCATCTGACATGCGATTGATGCTGATCGCGGCAATTGCCGGTGCTTTCGGTGGCGCGTTCGGCGTTCCACTCGCTGGTGCAATCTTTGGTCTTGAAGTTCAACAAACAGGTCGCTTGCGATATGAAGGTCTTGCCCCAGCACTTGCCGCATCAGTGACCGCCGACTTCATCGTTGAAGCACTTGGTCGCCACACGCCCATCACCGAGATCGCGGTCAGTATCGATTGGTGGATTGCATTGCGGCTCGCGGTTGTTGGAATTGCTGCCGGACTTGCCGCCCGCGTCTTTATCGAAGTTTTGCACGGCGTCAAAAAGGCAATGCGCGATCTCATCTCGTGGGTTCCGGGTCGCCCCATCATTGGTGCAATCGCAACTCTTGCATTGATGTTGATTTTCGGACGTGACTATTTGGGCTTGTCACTCCCTTTGATCAACGACGCTCTCGGCGGCTCAGTTGCCAGTTGGTGGGACCCCGTATTGAAGATTCTCTTCACGGCGATTGCTCTCGGTTGCACAATCCCTGGTGGCGAAGTCACGCCACTTTTCGTCATTGGCGCCACTCTTGGGTCGGCATTGTCGGGGCCGCTACATCTCTCTCCCACGCTCGCGACTGCAGCGTGCCTTGCTGCAGTATTTGGTGCGGCAGCCAATGCACCGATTGCGTGTGCGGTTTTAACGATTGAATTATTCGGAGCCGGTATGGCAGTACCTGCCGGAATCGTGTGCATTGTTGCGTATGCCATTTCGCCGAAGCACGGCATCTACGAAGGCCAACGCCATGGCTCTACGAAAGACCTCCGGGCCACCGCAACACAACCACATCACTCATAAACGCTGGCGGGTGGTCGCGTAACCACTCTTCAATTTCAGCGTCGCGACTTGCGGGCAAGCACAATCGTCGTCGAGCCGAGACAACTAATGACGCTGGATCTTCAGCATGTCGTGACATCGGTGGGCGCTCTACTTCAAACACTTCAGGCTCAAGCCCAAGTCCTTCAATCACCTTGATTGCATCATCAGATGTTGGACCATTGGGTCGATCGATGTTCCAAAAGTGTTTCCAGCCTTCATTCCATGCTGACTGCGGGTGTTTCTTCGGCATCACCACCACAACACCGAGCCTGGCCATCGCAGTTAATGCAACAACAAATGGTTCAAGGTCGGCGACATTGAAAAACACGTGATGGCACACCACGACATCGCATGGTGCAATGGGTCGACCCGCAAGTTCGGCCTGAATGATGACGTCCGGGAAACGTCCCTGAATTTCGGTGAACTCAACACCAGCTTCATCAGCGGCTTGACCAAAACGCGCCAACATCGCCGGGTTTTCATCGACACCAACAATGCGTGTTGCACGCGGAGCTAACGGCAATGACGAACGTCCACCGCCGCAACCCACATCCATCACGCTTCCACCCTCTAACGGTAGAAGTTCGCGGGCTAATTCGAAGATGGGGCTCGTTGCGTCAAGAGTTTCGTCGACAGCAAAAGTTTTCGGATCATGCGACCACGGCATCACTTCAGCCTGCGCCAAGATCTCGTCAGGAATCGCCCACGCCAAAAGTTGTTCGGCCCAATATTGTCCTGGTTCGGTGAGCGTCACAGCGGTTTCACTCGGATGTTGTTTCGGTGATTCTTACTTCGCCAACACTTGCACCGGCAATTGGCGAGGACCACGAATTTGGCCGACACTCCACGTCACATCGTCTTCGGTGCCACCAAGAGTGAACGACGGGAAACGATCGATGAATTCTTCAATCGCAATTGTCAATTCAAGACGAGCCAAGTTTGAACCGAGGCAACGGTGAATACCGAGACCAAATGCCGAGTGACGGTTTTCGGCACGATCGATGAGCACCTTGTCAGCATCGGGAAAAACTTCGGGGTCAAGGTTCGCGGCTGGGAATGGCAACAACACCCAATCATCAACCTTCATTGGGCACCCGTGGAAGTCATGATCTTTAGCCACAAGGCGAGCCATGGTGACTGGTGCGTACACGCGCAAGAATTCTTCAACCGCAGTCGGAATGAGTGAACGATCAGCAACTAAACGAGCTAAGTCGTCAGGATTGTTGGCAAGGTGCCACAAACTTGAACCAATGGCGCTCCATGTGGTGTCAATGCCAGCGATCAACAACAAGATGATCGAGCCACCGACATGTTCAACGGACAGTTTTTCGCCAAACAATTCAACGCCCATCAAATACGACGTGAGGTCATCACGAGGATTTTCAACGTGATCTTCAATTTGGGCGATGATGTACTGAATCAAGCGCTCAATTTTGACAAACCGAATTTCTGGCGCGTCATCAATGCCTTCAAGCACATCATGAACGAACTCAAGGAACAAGTCTTCGTCGCTCATGGGGAATCCGAGCATACGTGAAATCACATTGACCGGAATGCGCTTGGCGTAATCGGCAGCGGCGTCAATGGTTTTACCTTCGGCAACATCGGCCATCATCGAGTCAAGAAGACCGCGACATAGTTTGCGAACTTCGGGTTCCCATAACTCAATCTTTTTCGGAGCGAACGGTGGCAACAAAAGTTTGCGGGCTTCAATATGAAACGGCGGGTCGCTGGTGATCGGCGGTGCTCCACCAATTGGTGCTGGATCGGGCGGAACCATTTTTTCAACGATCACCGCGCGACTCGTAAAGTTTTCGGTGTCGTAAGCAATTTCGCGAACGTACTCGTGCGTCGTGGGCAACCAGGTTCCGCCGTAACGATCGGAGTGCGCGACGGGACAGGTGCCACGAAGTTCGGCCCAGATTTCGTGGGCGTTGCGGTTGTATTGCGGATCGGCGTGATCGAAGTCGGTCGCCCAATCGGTGACGGGCGTGAAATCAACGTTCAAGTTTTCTGTGGATGTCATGAGGGGGTCAGGCAATCATTCAGAAATCGTGATGGCGAATTCGGGGCAATTCGCCAGAGCCAAGCGAGCTCGGTCTTCGAGTTCGGCCGGCACTGATCCGTCACCAATGACCACGGCATTGCCGTAATCATCAACATCAAAAAGTTCGGGGGCTAATGCATAGCAACGGTTGTGACCTTGACATTTTTCGGCGTCGACATGAATGCGCATGGGCATCACGATACTCGCTGTCTTCATAGAGTTGAATTTGTACCGTGAGCCGAAAGTCATTTCCCCTGGTGATTTTGCTCCCGCCTTCTGAAGGCAAGGCCGAAGGTGGTTCGGCACCCAAGTGGAAGGCCACTTCTGGTGACTTTGGCAAGGCTCTTGGCACATACCGCTCGCGAATAACGGCCGCACTTGACGAACTTGATGGCGGTGATGCCAAGTTGCTTGGGGTTGGGGGCAAACACTTAGCCCGCGCTCAAGAGATCAACACTTCAATCGTTGGTGCCCCAACCATGGCAGCCCATGAGCGTTACACCGGCGTGGTGTGGGATCACCTGTCTCCATCAACAATGAGCGTCAAAGTTCACGCCCGAGCAACCGAGTCAATCATTGTGTTGTCGGGCTTGCTTGGACTCGTTGGCTTTGACGATCAGATACCCGATTACAAATTGAAAATCGGTGCGTCGTTTGCACCGATCGGAAAGTTGTCAACATGGTGGCGCGAACCATTATCAAAGGCATTGAACGCGCGACTGGCCGGACATCACGTGATTGATCTGTTGCCAAACGAACATCGCGCGGCGTGGACCCCGACACCCGATGCGTACGCAAGTTTGAGTTCGGTGACGTTTGTTGAGAAGTCAGGAAAAGTTGCGGGGCACGATGCCAAAGCAGCCAAGGGTTTGTTGGCGCGTCACTTACTTGAATCAACTGGCTCACCAATCGACGCACTTGAAACTTGGGAACACCCGCGCTTCACACTGACGTACTAATACTTGTGATTCTGGTGTGGATTAATTGCGTATAGCGCAACAAATCCACACCAGAATCACAAAATTACTTCAGCTTTTCGTTGAAGAACTCAATCACGCGTTGAACACTTGGCTCATCGCGTTGTTCGGTAAGCACCGAGTGATCCTTCTTGCTCTGCGACGGCAACTCGATCGCAATGAACGCATCACCGATCAACTTGCGCAATGACTCAAACCGGTCCCCCACCAACTTGTCGCCAGTGAAACGCAATCCAAGTACCTGGCAACCTTCTTCGGCACGACGAGCAACCGCGATCTGATCATCGGGCGAAAGGTTCAAATCTCCGGCCCGACTCTTGCTCACGTTGAAAGGCATCGACGGCTGGCTCAACACTGGTGCAACAAGATGATCATCAACCATCATGCCCAAAGCAAATCCACCGCTGAAGCACATGCCAAGCGCACCAATGCCTTTGCTGCTGATTCCCTTTTCGACTAACTCGTTATTCAATTGACGACCAAGGGCTCGCAACCACGCAATCACCGGTGACGTTTGATTCAGCGCCATATTGGTGAACTCTTTCGAGATACATACCTTGGCCATAGACGACGCCATGTAACCACCGCTCGGAGCCTTGCCAGGTGTTCCAACAAGTACGGGCATGATGACCGTGAATCCAGCATCAACAAGATCGTTCGCAAAACGAGTCACTGCCGGCGTAATGCCCGGAATTTCGTGCACCACAATGATGCCGGGACCAGTTCCGCGACGATACGTATCGTGCGTGATTGATGCAGCAGTGAAAGTTCCCTTTTCCCAGCCAGTTAATACATCTGTGCTCATAACAGTCTCCGTATTGATTCAAGAGCGCGCGTTGTCAATCCATCAACACCAGCACGCATGGCATTCATGTCAATTCCTTCTTGCTTACCCATCGCACCATGTAAGTAGCGCGCATACACACCTTCGCTAATCACCGCGAGTCGCCAACACGAAAAGGCAACGTAGTAATCAACACCACTCACATCACGACCTGTTGTTTTCGCATAGCGATCAACAAGGTCTTGATATTTCGCAAAACCTCCGGCAGGCGTCGGGTCATTGGCACGCAATGCCGACGATGGCCCATCGCTCCAATACACACCGATGTAACCAAGATCAGCCAATGGATCGCCCAGCGTGCATAACTCCCAATCAAGCACCGCAGCAATACGACCAGTCTGAACATTGGTCAACACGTTGCCAAAACGAAAATCTCCGTGTGCAATCACGACGCCTTGTTGTTGCGGCACTTTGCTTGACAACAAACGAACTACTTCATCGATTTCAGGTAACTCACGTGTCTTCGAGTTTTCCCACTGAGTACTCCAACGTTTGATTTGCCGCTCTATGTAACCCTCACGCTTGGCAAGGTCACCAAGCCCAACTGCATCAACATCAACCGCATGCAGTTCAGCCAACACATCAATCAAATTCATTGACGCTTCAATACGCAATGACGGGTCAAGCTTCACGGCTTTTTCAGCACTATCTAACACTTCACCCTCAACGAATGCCATCACATAAAACGGCGCGCCGTTCACACTTTCATCAGTGCATACCCCCAATGTTTTGGGAACTGGCACGCCAGTTTTGCCAACGGCGGCAATGATGCGATGTTCGCGCGCCATGTCGTGAGCAGTTGCCAACACATGACCAAGAGGAGGACGACGCAACACATAGCCAACATTGTTGGCATCAGTGACTTTGTAGGTGAGGTTCGAACGGCCACCGGCGATTAATGAAAACGAAAACGGTGCTCGAGCATCAGAAATATTCGCAACGAGCCAAGCCGAAACTTTGTCGACATCAACACCCTGAATACTCGTGGGGTTTGAATTGGCCTGGTCAGCCATACTTGCTCCGTTCACCTTCTTGTGAAGAGAACCGTAGTCCGAATCAACAAGTCGGGGCTCACCCCGGACGGGTCACACCAACAACTTTGTCCCAGGTGACCGCGGCATAACGCACAGTTCGGCCAACACCGGGCGCGTCAACCATCATTCCGCCACCGATGTAAATACCGACGTGGCTAATGGGATTATGGAAGTACACCAGGTCGCCTGGTTCGATGTATTCAGTCGGAATTTGCGGTCCTTGACCAAATTGCGCTCGCGATTGGTGGGGCAATGAAACTCCAGCCTGTTGCCATGCGAAAGTTGTGAGTCCTGAACAGTCAAACCCCACACCTTCTTTAGCCATGAACTTCACATACGGCACGCCGACCTGGCTCTTTGCAGCCGCTACGGCAATCGCTGCACGCGAACTTGTTGATGGAATCGAAGATGGATCAAAAACTTTTTTGGCGGCTTCACTCGGCGAGTTTGGTACACCATCTCCACGAGCAGCTAAAAATGCTGCCGCTTGTGCACGTGCGGCAGCGGCTGCCGCAGCAGCACGACGAGCCCGCTCATCGGAAAGTGCTTTACCAAGTTCTTTTTCGGCTTTGGCCTTCAACTTGGTGTACTTAGAAATTTCTTTGTCAGTCTTTTCTTGCAGACCGACAATGTTCTTCGCTAAGTCTTCGGCTTGATTTTTCTGCTTAGTGAGTTGATCGGTGAGTTGCGCCAGATCAGTAATCGCCGAATCGAGTTCGTCGGTCGTGGCAAATCCAACGTTGAGTGCGATTTCGGTGAGCGATTGCTTCTGCACCGATTCGTTGGGGCCACCACCAGGGGCCAACAAACCAGTGATACTTCCACCACGACCGCCACCGACAAAGGCCTCAACAGCTAGGTCGGACATTTGAGTTTGCAGTCCACCAAGTTCGGTTTGCTTGACCGCGATGTCGGCTTCGGTTTGAGCAATGCTCACTTCAAGTTGTGCCTTATCGTCAGTGGCAATCGCCAGCTCTTCAGACAAGCGATCGGCTTCGGCTTCGGCGGCCTCGAGTTGGTCAGCCATCTGCCGCACTCGGCGCTTGGCATCATCAACTGAGTCGGCAGCAGCCGGGCGTTCAACCGCCACAACTCCGACGGTTCCGAGCAACATGGCACTCACCAAAACCTGGGCAGCCATACGGCGCAATCGGGGGCTCGTGCGAAGACTCAACATGACCCTTGGCAGGCTAGCGATGACGACGAATGTGTTGCAGTCGGGCTATCCCCACTCATTCCCATTCAATGGTGCCCGGCGGCTTCGAGGTGATGTCATACGCCACGCGGTTGACCCCATCAACTTCGCTAATAATGCGGCTTGACATACGTTCAAGCAGGTCAAACGGGAGGCGGGCCCAGTCGGCGGTCATGGCATCGTCGCTGGTCACAGCCCGAATAATGATCGGATACGCATACGTGCGTTCGTCGCCCATGACACCCACCGAGCGAATATCGGGCAAGACCGCAAAGGCCTGCCAGATCTCTCGTTCAAGGCCGGCGAGGCGGATTTCTTCACGAACAATGGCATCAGCTTCTTGCAAAATAGCCACCTTGTCAGGTGTCACTTCGCCGATAATTCGCACCCCAAGACCTGGGCCAGGGAAAGGCTGACGCCAGACAATTTCGTCGGGCAGACCTAGTTCGCTGCCGAGCCGGCGAACCTCGTCCTTGAACAGTTCTCGAAGTGGTTCGACCAACTTGAGGGTCATGTCGGCGGGAAGTCCGCCCACATTGTGGTGACTCTTAATGACCGAGGCGGTGCCATCGGTACCACCACTTTCGATGAGGTCGGGATACAACGTTCCCTGAACCAAGAACTCGGCATCGGTGACGCCACCGGTGTGCTGTTCGAAAACGCGTACGAAAAGCTCGCCAATAATTTTGCGCTTGGCTTCTGGTTCAGTGGTGCCCTTTAAGCCGTCAAAAAACTTTGCGCCCGAATCAACATGAATCAACTCGATACCCATATTGCGTTTGAAGGTTTCAACGACTTGATCGCTTTCACCTTTACGCATGAGACCGGTGTCGACGTATACACACGTGAGTTGCGCACCAATCGCGCGATGCACAAGTGCGGCCGCAACCGCTGAGTCAACGCCACCTGACAAACCACAGATCACGCGCTTGTCACCTACTTGCGCACGAATCACAGCGATTTGTTCATCGATGACCGAGCCCATGGTCCAACTGGCATCGCAACCGACAAGGTTGTGCAAGAAGTTCTCGAGCACCTGCGCACCAAACGGCGAATGCACGACTTCGGGGTGATATTGCACTCCCCAAATTTTGCGATCAGCATTTTCGAGAACGGCAACGGGAGCTTCGGGAGTTGACGCAGTTGCTATAAAGCCAGCGGGCACTTGCGAAATCGCATCGAAGTGACTCATCCAGACTTCTTGCACATCGGGAAGATCTGATGTGAGCAAAGTTGAATGTGAGCCGGTGATTCGGGTCATTTGCGCACGACCGTATTCGCCACGTGAACCACGACCGACTTCGCCACCGAGTTGATGCGCAATTAATTGAGCGCCGTAACAAATACCCAAGATCGGAACACCTGATTCGTAGACCTTGGGGTCAAGCCGAGGTGCACCTTCAACATGCACGCTCTTGGGGCCTCCCGACAAGATGATGGCAGCCGGGTTCTTGGCAGCAATCTGTTCGGCCGTAATCGTGTGCGGGACGATCTCGGAGTACACCTTGTGCTCACGCACGCGACGAGCAATGAGTTGTGCGTACTGCGCACCAAAGTCGACAACTAGAACAGTGCGGCGAGTAGTCACCTCACTGATCGTAGTCCCACCAACCAGAACCGTTAAAACTGACCCTTCATACAAAAAGTCAATTGTGCTTCTGGTGTCAAATAATTCGGTATTGCCAATTTAAACGACACCGGAATCACTGTTTCGTGGTATGAAGTGGCACGATGAAGGGGTGAACATTCGTCGGATCCTGAGCATCGCACTACTCGCCATCACATTGGCGCTCGGCGGTGGACTCGTGAATTCATCGTCTGCACTCGCGACAACTCCTCCAGCCGATACACAACAAGACACCCAGCCGCCCACAACCGAAAATGATTTCATGAATCTTGGACGTGATGTCACTACGTGCATCAGTTCTAATCCACTCCCCGATTGTGGTCGTGCACCAACAAGTTCGAGTGATCGTGGCGGATGGCAACAACTGTTGTTGTTCCTCATCATGTTTCTCGGCATGGCATTTATCTTCTGGCGGGTCTTTTTGTCGATACGAGCGCGTGACCGCAACTTGAACTGAAAATCAACTACCGAGAAAATCCGGTTTGCGTTTTTCTAAAAATGCTTGACGACCTTCATTGGCATCGTTACTGGCCCACGCAGCAAGTCGCGCGTGTTCAACTGCTTCAAGTGAAATATCGGCGCCACCTAAACGCTCAAGCGCCATCTTGTGCGCTTTGATGGTGAGTGGAGCAAGCAACGACATCTCATGCGCCCACGCCATTGCATCGTCAAGGGTTCCGAGTCGATGCACAAATCCGCCAACGAGTTCATCAGCGTGAATCGCTTCGGCCGATAACAGCATGTAACGCGCCGCACTCCAACCCGCTTCGCGACCGATGCGTTCAACCGTCCACGAATCAACGGCCAGACCTAACTTTGCCGCCGGAACTCCAAACTTGCTCTTGGGTGTCGCAATACGTAAATCGCATGCGGCAGCCAATTGCGAACCCGCACCAAGCGCCGGCCCATCGATGGCTGCCAATGTGAGACAGTCCATCGATCCGAATCCACGCAACACCGACAACAAGGTGTCGGTGAATTCGCCGAGTTCAACACCACCCAAATCGGCTCCGCTACAAAAAGCTGGCGGTGTACCTGTCAATACCAGCACGCGTGCGCCACCAGATACCGCTGCGGCTTGGGCTTCATGCAATGCCACCAGCGTCGCCAGGTCGACTGCATTGCGCTTGTCGGGGCGGTCAATGACCACCTTGCATACCGATTCAAACCATTCCACAAGAACTGCCACATGCGAACGGTAGCCCGTCGTGAGTCTGCGAGCCCGCCCCTCTAGGCTAAAAGTGTCATGAGTTCCCCCGAAAGCCCACGTTCGTCTTCCGACCCAGTCCGCGCTCGACGGGCGATGATTGCGTTGTGGACCAAGCGCGCTAACCGACTTGGATATCTGCTGTTTGCTGCAGCCATTGCACTTTTCATCGTGGCTTTCGTCGTCGATTTCAACGACACTATGGTCACGTTCATCACCATCTGCATGGTCATCGGCTCCATTCTTCTTGCTCCTGCCATCGTTCTCGGATATGCCGTCAAAGCAGCCGAAAAAGATGATGTTGCTCAGGGTTTATAAAGGTACCGTGAAGGCGTTATGTCATTAAGAATGCCAGCCGCTGAACGCCGCGAACAATTGCTCGCAGTTGCGCTTGATGTATTTGCTCGTGAGGGATATCACCAAACATCAATGAACGATGTTGCCGAAGCGGCGGGAATCACTAAGCCCGTTTTGTATCAACACTTTGAATCAAAACGCGAGCTCTACTTGGCGCTTATCGAAGACGCTGGCGCACGCATGCTTGAAGTCATCACGACCGACGAAATTGCGCAGAGCAACGGGCGTCGCCGCACCGAACTTGGTTTTCGCGCCTATTTTCAGTGGGTCTACGACGATCACGATGCATTCCAGCTTTTGTTCGGTGGTGGTTCGCGTCGCGATCCCGAATTCAGCGAAGCGGCTGGCAAGTTTCAATCACAAGTTGCCGATGCAATTGAACCGTTGATTACTGCTGACATCGATCCCGAACACCGCCGCACATTGGCGCATGCGTTGGTCGGTTTAGCCGAAGGTGTTTCGCGTCGTTTGTTACGCCTTGGTGGCGAATTCGATCCCGAACTCATTGCTCGTCAAGTGAGCGATCTAGCCTGGGCCGGATTACGTTCTGCTCAACGCCCAGTGTGATTCTGGTGTCGATTTAATTGGCATTACCGATTAAAACGACACCAGAATCACACACGGCGCAGTACGCGCAAACTTCCTGTCGCTGACACATCTTCAAAACGTCCACTGTTGATGGCCGGCAAGTAAATCTGTTCATACGGCGGACGACCACCGTCGGCTGGATCAGGAAACACATCGTGAATCGCCAATGTGCCACCAACAGCCACATGTGGCGTCCAGAGTTCGTAATCAAGTCGCGCTGGTTCGACACCATGGCCACCATCAATGAACAAAAACGCCAATGAACTCGTCCAGTTTTTCGCAACAATCGGCGATTGACCAACGACTGCCAAAACGTGTTCTTCTAAGTCAGCGCGAAACATTGCATGACGAAAAAATGGAAGAGTGTCCATCTTGCCAACGACCGGATCAACCAATGTTTCGTCGTGCCATTCCCAGCCCGGTTGATTTTCTTCAGAACCACGATGATGATCAACCGCAAATAACACAGTGTCCGCTTGACGCGCCGCATCACCTAACCAAATAGTTGAACGTCCGCAATACGAACCAACTTCGAGTAACGGCAAACCAGGTAACGAACGCGTCGCAGCAAGTGCTGCTTCATGTAATGCATCACCTTCATCAACGGGCATAAAGCCAGTTGTGGCAAGAGCTAATTCGCGCAGTTGCGCAGAGATCACCACTTATCCCAGTGAATGATCGTTTCTGCATCGGGACGAACAGCTGCTTTGAAGTCGGTTCCCTTGGTGAAAGCCAATGGCGACAAGCAGACCTGTTGCACGGTGTCGAACGGAATTCCCAAGATGTCAGCAACTTGCTGTTCCATCATGAGGTGAACGGTGGTCCAAGCGGTTCCCATGCCACGGGCACGAGCAGCCAACATGAAGCTCCACATTGCGGGCAAAATATTTGCCATCACCGACGACGCCATCATGCCAAGACCACCAGCGGCTTCGGTGCGACCACCGACGTTGCACGGGATCACCAATACAGGAGCGTCACCCATGTGATCGCCGAGGTAGTCAGCCGAGTCGGCTGAACGCTGCTGCTGCTTATTCAGATCGGCGTCACCCTTATCGATCGTGCGGATGTACACGCCGTCCATGGCCTGATACTGCGAGAAGCACTCGCGGTACACGGCACCGATGGCCTTGCGCTTTGCTTCATCCTTCACGATGATGAATTGCATCGTCATGCTGTTCGAGCCCGAAGGTGACTGCATAGCCAACGAGACGCATTCGCGGATCAGTTCGTCCGGAACCGGCTTGTCAAAATCGAGGCGCTTACGTACGGCGCGGGTGGTTGAGAGGAGTTCATCTGGGTTCAAGGGTAAAAGTGCCACGGGCGAGACGCTAGCCAAGAACCACGTGTGAAACACGCTCTTGCGTGTCATGATGTAAGGGTGTTTGAAGCCCTCGACGACCTGATCTCCCTTCTTGACCTTGAAGCCATTGAGGTCAACATGTTCCGAGGCCGCTCGCCCCAAGAAAATCGCCAGCGCGTCTTCGGTGGCCAAGTTGCCGGTCAGGCCCTTGTGGCCGCCTCACGCACGATCGATGACCGTGACCGTCGGGTGCACTCGCTTCACGCCTACTTCTTGCGTCCAGGTGATCCGACCGCCCCCATCTTGTACGACGTCGACCGCATCCGCGACGGCAAAAGCTTCTCAACCCGCCGTGTCGTCGCCATTCAGCACGGTCAAGCCATCTTCAACTTGCAGGCCAGCTTTCACGCTCCCGAAGAGGGCTTGTCGCACCAGGTACCCATGCCAGTTGTCCCCGATGCTGAAAGTCTTCCCGACTTCAAAACGCGCATGGCTCCCCACAAGCATCTCCTCGGCGAGTGGTACGACCGTCCGCGCCCCATTGATATCCGCTACGTCGACGGCGACCCCATGTCACGTTCTCGCACACCAACGGTGCAACAAAAAGTGTGGTTGCGTGCTGACGGCACTTTGCCTGACGATCCCACATTGCACGCTTGCATCGTTACCTATGCCAGCGACATGACTCTTCTCGACACAACAGTTTTGCCGCACGGTCTCAACTGGACCGATAGCGGATTGCAAATGGCCAGCCTCGACCACGCCATGTGGTTCCATCGTCCGTTCCGCGCCGACGAATGGTTGTTGTACGACCAGATGACACCAACGACTTCTGGTGCGCGCGGCTTGGCAACGGGTTCGATTTACACCCACGACGGCCACCTTGCCATCACCGTTGTTCAAGAAGGTCTCATTCGCCGCGAGCGTTCGTAATGAAAATTGCTCACGTTCGTCTCGGCGCTATCGCCACGCTTGCATTGTTCTCACTGATTGCGTGCAGTTCGTCGACCAAGACTGCTGACAGCACAGCTGTTGTCGATTCAACCACGATCGCTACAACTGACGTCTCAACAACTCTTGCTGAAAGTTCAACAACTGTTTCTGTAGAGCCCACGTTTACTGCAACGCTCGGCGCACCAATCACGGACTACGTCGATCCTGTCGATATTGCTGTTCGCAAGGGCGACACTTCGCAGTCGTACATCGTTGAACGGGGCGGAAAGATCTTCGAACTTGCGAACGACGGAACAAAAGGCCCCGAAGTTCTTGATATCAGCGATCTCACGATTGCTCAAGGCGAGCAAGGTTTGCTGGGTCTCGCCTTTGCTCCCGACGGATCTGGTGCTTATGTCGACTACACCAACCTTGCTGGCGACACTGTTATTGCTTCATTCTTAATTGCTGACGACGGATCTTTCAATAAAGCTTCGCAAGGCATGATCACCACAATCAAACAGCCGTACCCAAATCACAATGGCGGCGACATCATGGTTGATACAGCAGGGGCTTTGTACGTTTTCATGGGCGACGGTGGATTCGCCAACGACCCCGAACGCCACGCGCTTGATGTCACTTCACCGCTCGGGAAGATTTGGAAAATCTCACCAGTCGATGGTCACTGGAATACTGGTGAAGCCTGGGCCGTTGGTTTGCGTAACCCATGGCGCGCCTCACTTGACCCCGTTACTAACGATCTCTGGATCGCCGATGTCGGTCAAGATCATTGGGAAGAAATAAACGTCGTGCCGTTTGATCAGGTGCAGGGTGTCAGCTTTGGCTGGAGTGCACGTGAAGGTACGCATGAATTCAATGCTGACCAACAAACTCTCCACGAAACATTTACCGCTGTTGAACCCGTGTACGAATACGAGCACGTCGACAACAACTGCTCGATTTCTGGTGGAGTTGTGTATCGCGGCTCACAAGTTCCTGTCAGCGGCAATTGGTACATCTTCTCTGATTATTGCACGGGCAAAGTTCAAGCTCTTTGTATTGACGATCAACGCAAGAATTGCGGAGTCATTGAACTTGGCACTGTTGAATCGCCAGTGGGCGTCGTCGCCGATGCTCAAGGTGAAGTGTGGGTCTTGTCGCAGAACGGCCTTATTGTGCCAATCGTTGCTAGCTAAATCAGCAATCAGTATTTAACGACGCTGACCCATGAACATGCGCTTCAAGGCGTCATAGTTCTCAATACAGTGACCCGCACCAAGAACCACTGCTTCGAGTGGCATTTGCGACATGCGTACCGGCACTTGAGTTTCACGTTCAATACGTTCGGCGAGTCCGCGAAGTAATCCTCCACCGCCAACGAGATACATACCGCGCGTTAAGAAATCTTGAGCAAGTTCGGCCGGAGCCTTTGCTAAGCAACGAACTACTGACTGAACAATTTGTGAGACAACATCGTCGATGGCGTAACGAATTTCTTCTGGCGTCAGCACAACCGTCTTCGGAAGACCCATCATCAAATCGCGACCACTCACTTCGGCTTCAACTTCGTCAGGCGTCTGTGCAGCCGAACCAATCGCAACCTTGATTTCTTCTGCGGTGCGTTCACCGATAGCAATGCCGTGTTCGCGACGAACATAGTTTTGAATTGCGTTGTCAATATCGAAACTTCCGACACGAACAGCTTCAAGCGCAACAATGCCACCCAAACTGATGACCGCAGTTTCGCTGGTGCCGCCACCGATGTCGATCACCATATTGCCGACTGGTTCGTCAATCGGTAATTGCGCGCCGATCGCAGCAGCCATTGGTTGCTCAATCAATTGAGCATCAGCAGCACCAGCACGACGAGCTGCGTCGGTCACTGCACGTCGCTCAACTTCAGTAATTGCCGAAGGCACGCAAATAACCACCTTGGGGCGAGTAAAACGGCTGACTCCGACTCGCTGCAACAGCAAACGAATCATGCGTTCGGTGACATCAAAGTCGGTAATTGCACCGCCGCGTAACGGTCGAACCGCAACGATGTAGCCAGGCGTACGGCCGATCATGTGCCACGCTTCGTGGCCAGTTGCCAGCACTTCACCGGTCTGACGATTGAGCGCGATCACTGAAGGTTCGTTCAGCACAATGCCGCGACCCTTCATGTACACCAAAGTGTTTGCTGTACCTAAGTCAATTGCAAGGTCACGTGCCATCGTCTTGTTCCTCGGTTTCTTCGATCGGCGATGTCACAACTGGATAATTCTCCACCGTCTGTCGACGTGCTTCAGGAGACAAAGCATTGAGGTGACGCTGAAAGTCAGCAACGCTGTCGTTACTCGCAGGTGTACGTCGACTTGTTGCCAGCACTGCGAAAACTACGACACAAACAATCACGACCGCTAGCAATACATAGACCATCAGTGACCAGCACCTTCTGGTGATCGAACTTGCGAGGCATCAACTGGTGCTGTCGCTCCAGTCCCCCAATCACTTCCGCTGTCCCAGGTCTCGTGTTTCCAGATCGGGGCCGACGACTTCAATGCATCAATGGCAAACCGCGCTGCTTCAAATGCCTCAGGGCGATGAGCCGCCGAAACTACGGCAATGACCGATGACTCGCCGAGTTCAATGCGCCCAACTCGATGCACAAGGGCAAAACGCCCAATTTCATTCCAGCGTTGGCGGGCCTCAACAGCGATTGCCCGAAACCGCGGAATCACTTCTTCGGCGTACGCCTCGTACTCAAGAAATTCAACACCCGAGCGCAACTCTTCGCCTTCGATGGCGTGGTCGCGAACGGTGCCAGAAAAAACAACTACGGCTCCACAATCGGGACGTACCGCCCAGTCATACATCTCACCGACTGACAATGGTTCGTCAGTGATGGCAAACCAATCGTCAGCAGACTTCTCAACGAGCACATCTTGAGCGTAGCGGTTACTGATCAAGGGAACGCTCGACCGCGCCCCACTCTTAGCCAATCTTCACTAACCTTGCCTGCTTGTGGGAATGAACAACGACTTCGGAATGGGCCCTGATGACGCCGATCCCGACGATTCGTACAGCCCAGCCCCGCAGCCACCCCATGAGCGCATGTGGCGTCATCCTTCCGAAGTCGGCTTTGCCACCGTCACCCTGCAGGCTCTGACTCCCATCGATATTGGTCGTCGCGGTCGAGGCCTCGTTGGCTTTTCGTGCGTCGCCGGATTCATCTTGATCTCGGGACTACTACTCGTTCTCATCCCACGGTCAGGTCGTCAAAGCACATCCGACATCGTTGCTCTGACTAACTCCGACCTTCATGTCGCTGCAGTCGATAGCAACGTCTCCACCTCGGACGCGATGGGAATCATCCTCTTTGACAATCAAATCTTGGTGACAACAGCAGCGGCGCTCGGCGAGCGTCAGACGGTCTCGGTTCAACTACCCGATCGTTCAATCAACACAGCAAACCTTGTTCACATATTTCCCAACAGTGGAATTGCGGTCCTACAAATTGAACAACAGTTTGATCCGGTCACATTTATCCGAACTATGACTCGTGCAAGCGGCATTAAGTACAGCCAAGCGTTTGCGTCTGGTCAAGTTGTTACGGTGTTGCTCGAAAATCCCAAACTACTGGTCGTTAATGAAACATCGCATCAAACAATGATCACTCTGCGGTCAAGTGATGGAGTCGAATTAGATACTTCAACATTCGCTGAAGGTGCCCCAGTTGTCGATCAAAGTGGCCGACTTGTAGGACTGTGTACACACATCAACAACGAACTTGGCTTTATCCCAATACCCAGTATTGAAAAACAAATCAGTGCGTTGAGCGCCGGCGATGATATTTTCTCGCTACAACCAACACCGTAATTACTGCTGCCAAAATCCCCGTAACCATTGCCCCTAATGCGATCTCTTGCTTTCGCTTCGGAGTCAGCATTGTCCACCATTTGGCGTCAGTTCCCTCAACAAATGTCTGCTCATTGGTGACAGTCGGTGTCCAACCTTCGGCACGCAGGCGTCCATTAGAGACCAGCCAAGTTGAACGCACATATGGACGAAGACCTGGAGGAATCGGACCACGTTGAAAACGCCAACGTAAGTCACTCACAATTTCGCTCATCCGATCGGGCAATCGTAAACGAGGTGCCATTCCCCACAATGAACGCACACGCGCGCTGTGCACAAAACCATCGGGAGCAACGTTGTACACGCCGTTGAGTTTTTTCTGAGTCGCCAAAACCACTGCATCAGCGAGATCATCAAGATGCAAAAACTGCGCGGGAACATCGTCTTCGCCAAGACGTCCACCCATGCCTGCTGCAAGTGCTCGCACCAAACTTGACGCACCGTCAGCAGCCATCGCTGGCACAGGACGTAAAACTGTTGCACTTCGATCGTTACCCGATTCGCGCCAATCGTCAACAAGCTGTTCAACCGTTGCCAACTGTCGCGCAAAGGCAAAGCCGAAATCGGGACGCAATGCCGTATCTTCAGTTAATGGTATGGGGTTGTTGGGCCACGCTCCGTACACCATCGCCGAAGACAACAACACGATGTGTTTGGCTCCTTGAACTGTCGCGGCTTGCAATAACTCAGGTGTACCAATCACCGCACTGCGACGACGCTCGACAAGTGCATCGTGATCTCCGGGGGCCAAGTGTATGAAAACATCAAGTGGAGCATCAATCACATCAGTACTCTGATTCACTTCGTGAACGTCAAAACCACCGTCAGCCTTCAAGCGCTCGATGACCCGCCGACCGAGCGGCCATTGCCCCCCACTCACGACAACTCTGATGCCGTCATTCATAGATTCATGATGTTGCGACCCATCAGAACCTGGCTGATCAAGCGAAGTCGCGGACATTGTCACAAATGCGACATTACCGTGAGTTGACGCGCTGTATAAACCTTGCGGAATGGTTCTATGCTCGCAATGTGTCTGGTGATTTCCCTAATCCATTTGAGTCTGGCGACGACGACTCCGAAAATAGTGCTGGCAATAACTTTGGCAACATGTTCGGAAATATGTTTGGCAATATGCCCATGTTCGGCGACATGATGAAAATGTTCAATACTCAAGGCCCCATCCAATGGGATACCGCTCGTCAGGTTGCTCTCGTCACCGCAACCGAAGGTCAAACAGAACCGAATGTTGATCCGCTTGTTCGTATTGAGTATGCAAACCTCGCTCGCATCGCTGGCATGCACGTTCACCAGATCACCGGACTTGGTGACATCAGCACCGCAAGTTCGGTTGAACCAATCATGGTGACACCGGGTGTATGGGCCCAACGCACACTTGATGACTACCGCCCACTCTTTACTCAGTTGGCGACCGCCCTCAGTTCACAGCAAAACGATTCCTCAGAATCTGCTGCCGATAGTGACCCCTTTGCATCAATGTTTGCGGGTATCACCAACATGATTGCCCCAATGACTATGGGCATGACGGTCGGTTCAATGGTCGGCCATCTTGCAAAAAAATCTCTCGGCCAATACGACTTGCCACTCCCTCGACCTATCAAGAACGAAATCGCGATCGTCCCAGCAACAGTTGATGCATTCGCCAAAGAGTGGGATCTGCCTCTTGAAGATGTTCGGATGTGGACTCTCATCCGCGAACTCGTCGTCCATCAGCTCTACAGCATCGCTCATATTCGCGATGCCGTCACCGACATGGTGCAATCGTTTATCGCAGCTTTTCGCCCTGACCCGTCGGCAATCACCGACAAGTTGTCCAATCTTGAAAGCGCCGATCCCAATGATCTCATGGGATCACTGCAGAAGATTCTGAGCGATCCCGAACTGATGCTGGGTGCCGTGCGCTCTGAAGAACAAAATCGTCTGCAGCCACAACTTGATGCATTGCTCGGCCTCATTATCGGTTGGTCCGATCACATGACTGACGCTGTTGGTTCACGAGTGCTCGGTAATCCATCTCGAATCGCCGAGGCTGCCCGCCGTCGTCGTGTTGAGTCGGGCGAAGAAACTGTCTTTGTTGAAAAACTTCTCGGGCTGCACATCAATCGCCAGCAGGTTGAGCGTGGTCGTCATTTCGTGCAAGGTGTCATTGAACGCAACGGTGACAGTGGACTAGCGCCGCTCTACATTTCTGCCGCTAATTTGCCGACACTCGCCGAGCTCGATGCACCCGGCTTGTGGTTAGCTCGACTCGAATTCAGCGCGAACGACTAAATCGCTGGCGTAATTGTGCGACAACCGAAGAAGGTTCAGCACCTAATGCGATCTGACGTAAACCAACCCAATAGATCAAAGCTCCGCTGAATCCAATTCCGGCCACAATGCCGAATCCCACGACTCCTGGGAGTTTGAGTAACACTGGGATGATTCCGGCTGCGACCCACATCAGTTGAAAACGCGTGTAGTAATTGGCGAGTGCGCGACCTCGGTTGGCATCAGGCGCATCACGTTGAACAATCGATTCAAAGGCCATGTTGCCAATTGCTGCGGCATAGTTCACCAGCGCCATCAACAACAAAGCCGTGATCGTCACCGAAGTGAGTGCTGTTAACAAACCTGCGACTCCGATGATTGCTAATGCAACAACAATCAAATACTCGATGCGCTTCAATTTGTTGAGTCGCTTGGCGCTCAAGTTTCCGAGCAACGAGCCAATCGCAGCCATACTGACTGCAATACCAAACCACATCGTTCCGAACTGTGGGCCGAAGTGGTATTTAACTTGAGTCCATAAGCCGTTGGTATCGGTTCCTACTACCTCGGCTCGTTGTGGATCAGCGAACCAAAATGCAAGATGAAAGAAAACGAACCCCACACTTGCTCGAACCAAACTCATTGCCGAGACTGCGATGATGACACCCGGTTGATTTAGTTCACGAACTTCTAATTCTTCCGGTGCATTTTTCGCAATCGTTTGTTTAGGGAACTTCATTGCGTTGAGGGTGGCAAAAACAAAAATGATCGCACCAAAGATCAATGTTGCCTGTGCAGAAATCAAGCGACTCAAAATTCCGGCCGGGATGGCCGCCAAGAATCCCACGATTCCCGCCGTCACTCCCAACTTGGCATTTGCTTCAACCAAGTTGTTGTCAGACTTCACCAAAGCTGGCAACAACGCCGACTTTGAGACTAGGTACGTTTTATTGAGCACCATCGCCAAGAAGGCCAACGGGAAGAGCAGTAGAGAGTCAAGTTGCGACACCATCAAAACCATCACTACGGCGCGCAGCACTGCGATCAATACGACCAACAAACGGCGACCACCAGGCATTCGATCAATGACTGGACCAATGAATTTCGCCAAAATCAAAAATGGAGCGAAGCTCACTGCTAAAAACAACAGCACTCGGCCACGGGCTTCACCCGGAGTTATTGACAAAAACAACGAGTCGGCAAGTGCCACAGCCATGGTGGCTTCGCCTGCAGCCATGAGGGCATGCACTCGCACCAAGCGGGTAAATGGGCCTACTTGAAAATGATGCTGATGTTTAGGAGGGACATAACTTTTGCCCCTGCCGCGACCGGGCAGTGGAAGTTCAGTCGACTCGGTCACGTGCCTACTTTAGGTGAGTAGGCGTGAACCAAAGTGGAAGATCAGCTCTTGATTCGTTCGAATTTGTAACCCAAACCACGAATCGTGATGATTCGAGTTGGGACGGCCGGATCATCTTCGATTTTGCTGCGAAGACGCTTGATATGGACATCAAGCGTTTTAGTGTCACCGACATAGTCGGTTCCCCAAACTCGATCAATCAGCGTTTCTCGAGGCAGCACCCGCCCGGCGTTTGCCAAAAGCAGATGTAACAACTCGAATTCCTTCAACGGCATTGACACTTCTTCACCGTTGACCAACACGCGGTGCTGGTCGGGGTCAAGAGCAATGGCACCGATTTCTAACGCATTGTCATCAAGATCTGACACCTTGGTACCTTGATCAGCCGCCGAACGGCGTAACACTGCACGCATCCGAGCCACCAATTCGCGCATGCGATAGGGCTTGGTGATGTAGTCATCAGCTCCGACTTCAAGTCCGACGACTGTGTCAATTTCGGCACCTTTGGCAGTCACCATGATGATTGGCACTTGCGTGCGCTTACGCAATTGGCGACATACATCAATACCCGAGATCTTCGGCAACATCACGTCAAGCAACACCACATCAGGTTGCACGATGTCGAACTTTGCTAAAGCCTCCATGCCATCGCGAGCAACTTCAACGCGAAAGCCTTCTTTCTTCAGACCAATGGTCAGGGCATCAA
Source organism: Actinomycetota bacterium (assembly GCA_947454105.1). Taxonomy (GTDB): domain Bacteria; phylum Actinomycetota; class Acidimicrobiia; order Acidimicrobiales; family Ilumatobacteraceae; genus Casp-actino8. Next base: position 116,748 of record CANGIP010000008.1, read on the forward strand.
TGAAGCTCTCTTCATCTTCCACCAGCAGAACTGTTTGCATACCCATTAGGCACTCTCTTTCATGACCGATTGATTTTGAACAATAAATTTCGGAATCTTGAGTGCGAAGGTTGAACCTTCGCCTTCAATACTTGTGACAGAAACTTCTCCACCGTGGTTATTGGCGACGTGGCGCACAATCGCCAGTCCTAAACCAGTCCCACCGGTATCACGTGAACGAGCTCGGTCGACACGATAAAAACGCTCAAAAACCCGGTCAAGATCACGAGATGGAATACCAAGACCAAAATCTTTGACAGTGAATTCGACCCATTCACCAGCATCTTGAGCCGAAACTTCAATTGCCGAACCAGCCTCGGAGTACTTCACCGCGTTCTCGACAAGGTTGCCAATTGCCGAAACCAACTGGCGTCTATCTCCAACAACTTTGAGCGGTTGCGGTAATTCAATCATTGCCACTTTGATCGAGTGAGTAGACGCCAATGGCGAAACTCGCGAAATGGATTCTGAGATGATGGCTTCAGCATCGACTTCGTCTTTAACTGCTTCGCCACCAAATTCAATTCTTGAAAGCTCAAGTAAGTCATCAATCGTGCGTCCGACACGAAGTGCTTCTTCAACCATCTTTTCAGACAACCGGTGGACGATGTCAAGGTCATCCTCCTGCGACAATGCATCTGCCAAAACCGCCAATGCACCAACTGGAGTTTTTAATTCGTGACTGATATTGGCAACAAAGTCTGTTCGCACTGCGTCAACTAGGTAACGCTCAGTGGTGTCTTCGATCATTCCCACGGCGCCACCAATGAGTAACGGAGTCGCAGAAACTGAAAAAACCTTTCGAGGTGGGCCGAACAAGTCAAGGACCTGGCGCTTGGTCTCGCCATTTAACGCCGCAGATAAATGCTGTTCAACAACCTCTTCAACAAGAACGTCCGAATGGATCACACCGGTAACGCTCTCCGCCAATTTGTTTCGAAAAATCTCAACGCCTTTTGCATCAACAATGACGACGCCAACACTCAGCGAATTAATCGCATCTTGAATCTGCGCTAAATAGCCATTATTTTCTGCTTCCCGAGTTTCGACCTCAGAACTAGGTACAGCAGTAGAAATGTTTGGTAAGTCTCGGGACGTTGAAACAAACAGCAGGTAACTCACGACACCGGCTGCAAGTCCGATTAAGACGCCAAGAACAAAACTCATGCTGGAAGACCTTCGATTTCGCCTGTGGAGTCACTCAGCCGTCCACCGCGACGGTGATCTCCGGCCGGAGGAATTTCACCCGTAATGAGATACTGCACATAGTGAGCCACGTTCACAGCATGATCGCCGATGCGCTCAAAAAATCGTGCGGTGACTGCCATCTGAATCGCCACCGGAAGATCGATTGTGCCCGCGCTGTGTGATTCAAAAATACTTTCAATGAACTGTCGGTGCAGATAGTCCAAAAACAAATCCATGTCATCAACAGCTTTGGCCATTGGCAGGTCTAAATCGGCATAGGCCTGAATGGCGTGACGAAACAGAATTTGCGCTTGTGTTCCCATGCGCCCAATCAGACCGCGCATTTTCGGGTCAAGTTGAATTCCATGTATACGGCGAGCAACTTTGCAGATATTGACCACCAAGTCGGCCGAACGTTCAACGTCAGCGGACATTTTCATGATCGTGACGGCATGGCGAAGTTCGCTCGCGACCGGGGCGTGCAGCCCCATCAACGTCACACACCGATCTTCAAGATCTAAGGTTCGCGAATCCATTTCATCGTCGGCCAGGATTTGGTATTCGGCGCCTTCAAGATCTTGATCAAGCAAGATTTGGGTCGCTCGGGGAATGCTCTCAACCAAACTCGCCGTCACCCGAAGAAGTTCGGAGCGAAGTTCCGTGAGTTCGTCGTGCGCCAAGCGATTCATGTCTTAGTTTTCCGCACATTGTGTGAACTCACGATGAATAAACCTAGGTAGTACGTATGTACCGATACCTACAACTTCGTGAAATCGCAGTGAACAAAGGGGAAACTCATTCACTGGTAGGTGGAATTTCCCGAAGCCTTTGGATGCCGCTGAAAGGCGTCGGATCACCAGTTGCCCGTTGGCGATGGCGAGCAGCTCCCGAGCGGTCAGGGGGCAAACCCGTCACTTGGAAACGCACCTTTTCGCCGATGTTGACTGCATGGTCCCCAATTCGCTCGTAAAAGCGCGCCACGACGGCCAGCTGAATCGCCACTTGCAGGTCGATACGACCGGCCGCATGCGATTCAAAGATTGCCTGAATAAATTGTCGCTGCAAATCATCCAAGAACGAGTCCATGTCGTCAATTGCTGCCGCACGAGAGGCATCCATCGTCAAATAGGCGCCGGTCGCTTCGCTAAAAAGATGACGAGCTTGCTCGGACATCTTCAACACGAGCCCGCGAAGTCGCGGATCGAAATCGTGTCCATAAATGCGGCGTGCAGCTTTGCAAATATTGACCACCAGGTCGGCCGATCGCTCAATTTCTGCGCAAATCTTGAGCGCTGAAATCACTTGGCGCAATTCGCCAGCAACCGGGGCTTGCAAAGCCAAAATCTGGATACATCGATCTTCAAGATCAATTGTGCGGGCATCAATTTCGTCGTCAGCACTAATCATTGTTTCAGCACCACTGAGGTCTTGTTCTAGTAGGACAGCGGTGCATTTCGGAATGCTTTCCACAACTCCGGCCGAAATACGAACCAACTCTTGTTGAACATCATCTAAGTCACGATGGAATGTTTTGCGAGCATCATTCATTTTTTCCTCCTCAACCGAACCTTCCCGTTACGTACGCCTCAGTTCGCTCGTCAGAGGGAACTGAGAAAATCTTTTGCGTGAGATCAAATTCAACCATGACCCCAGTGCGGCGGTCGCTCTGGGAATTCACTTCAGTAGTAAAAAAAGCAGTTCGGTCGCTCACTCGTGCAGCCTGTTGCATGTTATGGGTCACGATGATGATCGTGTAATCCTTCTTGATTTCTTGCATCAAATCTTCAATCCGCGTGGTCGCAATGGGGTCGAGCGCTGAACAAGGCTCATCCATCAAAATCACGTCGGGTTCAACTGCGATACA
>CANGIP010000009.1 GCA_947454105.1 Actinomycetota bacterium
CGTCAATCGCAAATTCAATTAACTTCTCCGCTGAACATTGCCGAACCTGTAAACGCAAGAGGGAAATATTGATTTTGTCTTCACTCTGAAGAGTTGTTGGGAACAAGATGCCCAAGAGTTCATGATCTTCGGGGCGTGCCAAGTTAATCGCGACCCAATGCTGGTCACTAGTCAACATCAGATGACACGAACCACCAACGCTTTGCGAAGGGCCTGCCTGCCAACTGGTGTGACGCACTCTTTGCGCTAGTAATTCCTGCGGATCAACTGTGAAACCAGACAGCAACGCAAACTCACTGGCTAACCAATTCAACTGCTGAAGTTCGGGCGATCCCTCACGTAGAAATTTCATCAATAAGGCCCCATTCACAAGCCCTGTGCGCGTCAATTGCTCGGCCGGTTAACGCCAACCACGCAGTTCGTTGACGGCCAATTCGTCGCGGCAAACTCGCGGTGCCCCCGGCTCCTGGAACAAGACCCAGGGCAATCTCGGGCAAGCACAGGCGAGTATCCCGAGTCGCAATCACCCATCCAGCAAACGCAGGTAGTTCTACTCCGGCTCCAAAATTCTCACCATGCAATTCGCAACGCAATTGCTTGCCAAGTCTTTCTCTCAATGCATTCAGACTTGCACCAACACTTGATGTCAATCGAGAAATATGTGCGGTCACAGGATCAGCGAATGAACCGAACTCATCTAAGTCGCCGCCACTTGAAAAGTTTGAGCCTGCGCCACGCAATGTGACTGCGCGAATATTCTTGTCAGCCAGCGCAACTTGCAGAATCTCGGCGAGCGCACTTCTCATCTGTGATGAATAGGCGTTGCGTCGTGTCGGCCGATTGAGAGTGATCATCAGGTGATCATCAATACGTTCACTGAGAACCGAACTCTCTTCGTCAATTTCGGCTGTCTTATTTACTCGCTGGTTTTTCCATTGGGCAAACTCGGAGCCACTTTGCAACAACGAATACGTTGATGACTCGGCGATCAAAGATTCTTCAATTGTCCGATTCTCAACCCCACGTAATAGCAACGTCGTAGACAGCGCTGCTTGAGGACAACGATCAATCGTCGTCAAGATGTCATCCAGGTCACGATCGTTGTCAACCACGACATCGCAATGATTGGTCAGGTCATCTTCACCTCCCCGACGAGCGATCACGATGCACGGCATCGTCCCCAACGGCGTGACCTCAACCAACGGATCGGTATCAACCAGTGCCACCGTGATACCGCGCACATGGCTCAGCGATTCTCGATCAAGTTCACTTTGGGTATTGAATTCAGAGGTCGTGAATTGGGCGAGCACCTTCGCACAGTACGCCCCGATCCCATCCTTGTGCCGACATCTTTCAGGCACGCCCCTGCAAAGATCTTTAGCCCATGGATCCCAACGACGAAGAAGAACTCGACAGCTACACACACTGGGATACCAGCCAAGAAAGCATGCTGTCCTATTGGTTCGAGACCAATCCCTATCTCACTCCCGAGTCAGTGCTCGACCTTGTTTTGACTGCGTCGAGTGCAGTCACTGGTATTCAACGTGGGCAAACAGTGATTGACATCTATCCGCATGCTGATGGTCCGGTGACGGGCGAATGGCTGCGAATCAGCGGTTGTCACCGTCATTGGGTGGCCATGATTGGCGGCCGACCCGACCGTCATTTCGGCGAAATTCCCGATGATTTGCAAGACGAACTTGTTGCCGATGGTTGGAACGCCGTTGCCAAGATCGACCAAAATTTTCAGGTCATTCCCTGTGAAACCTGCGGAATCGTTCATCCTTTTGACTTTGAATTTTCGCCCGACGACGACCCTTCACAGTTCCGTACGGTCATGAAGGTCGTTAATGCTGGTCGCCGAGTCATCGGAGCGCCAATCGGCGGGTGGTACGTCCAGGCCTCCATGACGCACGACTCAACGGACCCCGATGACCCAGAGCAGATGCCTGTCGCCTACCTTGATTTGGTCGAGATGATCGGCTTGGAATACCTCCACTATGCGGTTTGGCCGGTCAATTCACCCTTCGCAAAACTCGCTTGCAAATTAAATTTGCACGAAATTCACGCCGGAGAATGCTCAGAAATAGCCTGACACGCTGGTCTTATGTATTTAACACTTGCTTTTTAGTACTTGACACTTGATAGTTTGTCAGAAAGACTTGACAAGATGATAGTGTCATGTTGTATCATTTGTTTGTCAGGTAGTCGTCAGTCCAAAAACCCAACGTGAACGGAGGTGGCCAGCATGAATGCGCAGTCGAAAAAATTCTTCTTACTTGATGAACTGGTCACCCGAGCCAATGAATCTCTCCCGACCGAGTTGGCCATCACCGAACGCACCGTTCGCTATTACCAGTCCAACAATCTCATTGGAAAAGGTCTCAAGATCAGCGAGCTGCCTGAAGAGTTCAGTTCGAAAATCGTTCAGCGCGGCAACCAGCGCTATTTCACCCTGGCCGATTGCACAACAGTTGTCGACATTCGTACCGCTCTCGAAAAGGGTGCGTCCATCGAACTTCTGGGTGGTGGACGCAGCCAAGTTAACGATGAGCAATATCTCTCACCGGTTCTGCAGTCTCGTTCGTACGAGATGAGCGAAATCGTCAGCGATTACATTTCGCTACCCGAAGTTCAAGATGCCTGGTCTTTGCAATTGCGCAGCGACCTCACTCTCAACGGAACTGGCGCACGTCCAAACGTTGACACCATCAGAGAATTGCAAAAATTTGTCAACCTGAACTTTGCCCCCGAGCAAACAATGCAATCTTCTGACGAGTACGAAGACGACGACGAACCCACCACTGGTCGTGTTCGTATCGAAATCGAACTCGTTGATATTGCTGCTCCATTTAGCGGCCTGCTCGTCAATGCTTCAAACGCCGAAGTCACTCCTGGTGGCGGCGTATCGGGCCGAATTTGGGAAGTGTGCGGAGTTGAAGAACTCTCGCCGCAACGCGCAAATAGCAAGTTGCCTCTCAAACCGGGTCAAGTGGCATTCACGACTGCCGGCCGAGGCGAATCCCGCGGTTTTACTGGCGTTATTCATGCCTACGGCCCGCGCTGGACCAGTCCCGTGGACAAAGAATCCTTGAGTAAGGGTAAGAAGCAAACCCCAACGAACGGCGAAGAACAAACTCTGATCCGTACATGGGAAAACATTCTGAAAATGGCCGACGAGCGCAGCGAAAGCCGTCTCGCCGCACCACTGATTTCATCTGGCCTTTTCGGCTACCCATTTCAAGACTGTGCTGAAGTCACCTTCAAAACTCTCTTGGAAACACCAACTCGGGTCACCCACGTGCACTTTCGCACGGTGAGCCGACGTTCATTTGATCAACTTGTCGAGGCCCGCAATCGGGTCCTGCGCAAGTTGGACATTGCATAATCCGCACGACCGACATATCCCTAAAACGGACATTGTCGGGGAACTGTCATACAGGCCCCTGACATAGTTATCAACCCCGCCCGAACCCGTTTCACCCGAAACGCCGACCCAGAAAGCAGGCCACTGCCCTGAAGCCAACACCCGAAAACCCCAAGTACCTGACAACTAATCATTCACAACGAAACGAACAAGGAGACACAGAGATGAACAGCAACGAGATGACCCCAGGAAAGAACGTGACAATGAATGAGTTAGAAATCAATCAGTACTTCAAGGAATTTCTGACTGCACTCGATCGCAAAGTGCAGAACATTCCCGGTTTTCGGTTGGCAGAAGCAGATGACTTCAAGGGATATTGCGGACTTTGGCTAGTTGAGCGTCAGCATCTGATGAACAAATACAAGGCGCACGTGTTGGCATCGGTCATTGCGAGTCAGCGGGCGGTTGATTTCATTCGACAGATGAATCGACAAGTTCCGCAAGGACGTTACGTGAAAGACGTTGAAGCACGCGACCGTCAAGCAATTCAGTATTTAGACAGTGTTCTCAATAGTGACGACGGTGATTCCACTCACCAGAATTTCTTAGCAACACCTGATGATCTTGAAGAAGGTGTCGTCAACAATCTCATGTTGAGTTCGTTGTTGAAAGCAATGACACCTCGTCAACAGCAGGTGTACCTACTCGTTGAAGTTGAGGGCAACCGGGTTGTCGAAGCCGCCCAAGTCATGGGCGTGCGTCGAGAAATGGCGCAGCGTGAATTAGGTGTTGCGCGCACAGTCGTTGAAAAACTCAGAAGTGAGTTCGACAACTGATTCACCAAACTATCCGTCAATTATCAACCAAACAGAGGAGCCCCATGGAATTAACCAACGAACAAAAGAATTACGTCATCACCTTTGAGACCGCCGTGCAGCGACTCGTGATGAACATGCCCAACATCCACATGTCAGCACGTATGGACGTTGTGCGTTACATCACTGAGTGGCTCTTACGTCGCCCGCAGTTTTTCACCAGCCACACTCCCTTGCACTTGGCTCGTGCAGTTACCCGTACTCGTGCAATCGACTACATCCGTCAACAAGCTCGTCAATCGGCCGAGCGCACTTGGAACGATATTGACAAGTGTTTTGTCGGCAACGTCGCACTTGACGAGATGCTGGTTCAGATCAGCGCCAGCGATGCCAGCACGTACGAAGAAGCGTTAAACCCTGAATCAATTTTCTTCACCAAAATGAGTCGCGAGATCATTGATCAAGCACTCATCAAACACCTCACCAAAAAGCAATACGACGTCTTTACCTTGCGGGCATTTGAAGAGTTCAATGTCAACGAAATCGCAGCCCTCACGCGCAGCAAGCATTACAACGTGTCGCGTCTGTACACCCAGGCCCAAAAGCGTCTCCGTAAGGTCTATGTTGCGAACCCCGAAGAGTTGGGTCTCTGACCCAACTCCCCCAGCGTGTGACCCTTGTTCGACTCCACATTTGGCATACAACACGTTTGGGGTATATAAGCCGTAGGCTGGACACCCTTACAGAGCAGGAGAAACGCTCATGGATACATCAACCAGCGTGGACACCGGCTTTGCCGATTTAGGACTACGTCCAGAGATACTTAAGGCCCTGGCGGGCCTTGGCTACGAGGAACCGACGCCTATTCAACGCGAGGCCATTCCCCACATGATTAACGGCAAAGACCTTTTAGGTCAAGCCGCAACCGGTACCGGTAAAACAGCAGCGTTCGCGTTGCCGATTTTGCAATTACTCGACATGAATAACGATCGACCATCGCCAGTGGCGTTGGTTCTCGTGCCAACCCGCGAACTTGCGATGCAGGTTTCTGAGGCCATCTATAAGTACGGACACGATCTTCGTGCTCGTTGCGTTCCGATTTACGGTGGCCAGCCCATCGGACGTCAAATCGACGCTTTGAGTCGTGGCACCCACGTCGTCGTGGCAACACCAGGACGCGCGCTTGACCACATTCGCAAGAAGACACTCAAGCTTGAGAACATTCAAATGGTTGTTCTTGACGAGGCCGACGAAATGCTCGACATGGGATTTGCCGAAGATCTTGAGGCAATTCTTGAATCAACTCCGAAAGAACGTCAGACGGTTTTGTTCTCGGCAACGATGCCGCCACGCATTGATGCCATTGCACGTCGTCATCAGCGTGATCCAATTCGCATCACGATTCAGCGTTCAACAAACGAATCTGGCACTTCGCCTTTGGTGAAGCAGTCGGCGTACATGATTCCGCGTCACCACAAGGCTGCAGCTCTCGGACGCATTCTTGATATTGAAGCGCCAGAAGCAGCCATCGTTTTCTGTCGTACCCGAGGCGAAGTTGATCAACTCACCGAAACCCTGAATGGTCGCGGTTACCGTGCCGAAGCACTTCACGGTGGAATGGATCAAGAACAACGTGACCGCGTGATGGGTCGAGTACGTTCAGGCGTCGCCGAGTTGCTCATTGCAACCGACGTTGCGGCTCGTGGTCTTGACATTGATCACCTCACCCATGTTGTGAACTACGACGTGCCTTCGGCTCCAGAGTCGTACGTGCACCGCATCGGTCGTGTTGGTCGTGCCGGACGTGAAGGCGTTGCGATTACTTTGGCCGAACCTCGCGAACAGCGCATGCTGCAAAACATTGAGCGTCTCACCAAGATCAAGATTCCGTTCGAAAAAGTTCCGTCGGTTGAAGCACTCCGTGCCCGTCAAATGGAACTCACCACCGAAACATTGCGTGAGGCCTTGGCTGGCGGATCGCAAGAACGATTCGAATCAGTTTTGACCGACCTGTTGCAAGAGTTCAACATTGAACAAATCGCTCTAGCTGCAATCAAACTCACACATGATGCCGAACAATCATCACTTGAAGAAGTCGACATTCCCGACTTGTCAAACGGTGACCCTCGTGATCGTCGTGATCGTGGCGATCGTCGCGACGGACGCGATGGACGACGTGATGATCGTCGCGGTGACAGCCGTGGCGACAGTCGCGAGCGTTTCGATCGCAGTGGTAGCAACGATCGCAGCAGTCGTTTTGGTCGCGATGAGCGCCCCGACCGTGGTGGACGTTTCGAACGTGGACCGGCTCGTGGACGTGGATCAGGACCGACTGCCAAGTTGTATGTCGGACTCGGCCGCAAAGCTGGCATCCGTCCTCAGGACTTAGTTGGAGCAATTGCTAACGAAAGTGGCATCTCTGGTCGCGACATCGGTGACATCAAAGTTTCTGATCAGTTCTCAATCGTTGAAGTTCCAGGCAACGAGATGGACAACATCTTGAACACCATGAAGAACGTCAGCATCCGTGGCAAAAAAGCCAATGTCCGGTTGTATCGAGATGAACGCTGAGATAGCACACAACCGTTACGTCTTGTTCAGCACGTTCCGCAAAACCGGAGTGGCTGTCAAGACGGCGGTGTGGATTGCCCCGTTCGGCGACAACGAAGCTTGTTTCACCGTTGGTGGTGACTCAGGCAAAGTCAAACGCCTTCGCAATAACCCGAACGCCACACTTCAACAGTGCGATGTTCGTGGTCGAGTCATCGCCGGCACCCCTGTCGTTGAAGCAACTGCACGGGTTGTTACCGGAGCCGAATGCGAACCCGTCTATGTAGCAATGCGCAACAAATACAAGATTCAGTTTCGGCTCTTAACGTGGTCAAGTGCCATCACTTCAAAGATCAAGCGTCAGTCCGTTGCTGACGCGGCGATCATCGTGACTTTCAAATAACCGTCAAAAAGTCACATCGGTGTATATCCGCGCTGCTTCTTCGATGGTGATGCGATGCAACGATGCGACATCTCGTTTGGTGAATGAGTCACCGCTGTAGCCGCCGGCTAATACCCAGACGATCGGCAAATTGTGCGACTTGGACCATTCAAAAACCATCGCCTCTCGTCGACGAATGACTTCAGTATTGATGCCGGTGACACCACCGGCTTTTTCATGCGGATCCATGCCGGCGTTGTAGATCACTAGGTCTATCGATTGCGGGTCTGCGATGTCAGAAAGACTCTGCTCAATCGTGGAGAGATATTGACTTGCTCCAACAATCTTCAGTTGAGCAAATGGAGCATTGTGATACTGATCAAACGATGACACCGACACATCAACTTGTTCAATGCCATCAATATCTTGGTCTCGCAACAAACCAATGAGTTCTTTGGTACCGCCGCCACAGTGCGCATCAAGATCAAGAATCAAAACTCGTCGCGCACCAAGTTTCAATGCTTGACGTGCACCAATGACCAGACCATTAAATGTGCAAAAACCTGAGCCATGATCGTATTTGGCGTGATGCAAGCCGCTCGAGAGAGAACCTGCACATCCACCATTTTCAAGAACAGTTTCGACTGCTCGCAAAACTCCGCCTGTTGTGGCCAGAACCGAGGTAGCCGATTCATCGTCACTCGAGAATTGACCGCCATGGCCGTTTAAAACTCTGTCAACATACGTCTCATCGTGAACTGACACAATGTCGTGACGTGTCGCAGGTGTCGGACTCACAACGCGCGTGCCTGCGACCGGATCATGGGTCAGTAGGTCGGCTAATTCGCCAGCTTTTCCGATGGTGTCAAATGCCCCATCAATGATGTATTCGGGTGAGAAATAGATGGACATGTGGTGGTTGTTCACATGGTGCTGAATCATGGTTGTCCCTTCAACGGTGATCGGCGGAAAACTCCGCCCTACATAAACGCTCAGAAGGGCCAAAAGTGTGTTCTCGAAAACTTGAGTAGACGGCGCACATTTTGGTGTGACTGCATCGTTCATGTTTGTAACAACTAACAAAACGACAAACACGGAGCCCATATGAACAAGTCAGCATTCACCCCCAACCGCCCCTTACACATTCTCGATATCGACAATCTGCTGGGCGATCCGACAGCGACCGACACTCAAGTGATTAACGATTGTCTCGGCCAATACCGCGCTCACACCGGTTACCAAAATGGCGATCACGTTGTCGTCGGAACTGGTTGCAATGCACTCCATGTCTACGCCGTGCAATCGTGTTGGCCCGCAGTTCAGTACGTACGGCGACCCGGGCCCGATGGTGCCGATTATGCACTCATTGAACAAGCATTGATAGCAATCGAACGCGGTCGCTATAGCCATTTCATATTGGGTTCGGGCGATGGGCGTTTTGCTGATCTGTATGACGAGATGACTACACGTGGCTATCCCGTTTTCGTAGCTTCGCGTCCGAGTGCTCTGTCGTGGAAATTGCGTCAACGCGCCGGCGAAAATCTGATCTATTTGCCCGAAAACACAGGGCCGTTGGGCATGGTGTAACCCTGGCGCCACATCTGGCGTGCCAGCCGTCACGAATTGTTAACGGCGTGTTGACTTTTTGTACGCGCTGGTTCACCTCGTAGTCACGAACGACTAAGGTTTCGTTGTCGGTCGCCCCTAGACCGACCCTGAGGGAGGAAAAATGAAAAGGATGACCAAGGGCAAATTTGTCCCAGTTCTGCTCACTGCAGCACTCGGTATCGGTCTCGTGGCATGTGGAGGCGATGATTCGTCAACCAGCACCGAAGCACCGGCCAGCTCAGAAGCACCAGCAAGTTCAGATGCACCAGGTGGCACCGATGCACCTATGGGCACCGATGCACCAGCAGAAGGCGCCACATTGGCGAACTTCACCGCATGGGCCGATCTTCCGGCCGAAGCTGGCGGACTTGACGCCAGCCCAGTCGTCGACTGTGCACCAGCAGATGGCCCGTTGAAGGCTGCTTGGGTGTACGTCGGACCGACTAACGATGGTGGCTGGACCCAGGCTCATGACGAAGCTCGCCTTGCTGTGCAAGAGCACTTCGGTGACGCTATTGAGACCACCTACAAAGAGAACGTTCCCGAAGGTCCTCAGGTCGCTCAGACCGTTGAAGACCTCATTGCTGACGGCAACACCGTGATTTTCGGTACCTCGTTCGGATTCCAGGATCAGATCATGGAAGTGGCTGCGGCTCACCCCGAAGTGTGCTTCGAGTTCGCAACTGGATACAAGAGCGCAGCCAACGTGTCGCAGTTCTACGGAGCTGCTGAAGACACCGACTTCCTCGCAGGTATGGCCGCTGGCGCTGCATCGAAGACCGGCAAGCTTGGTTACCTCGCTTCATTCCCGATCCCTGAAGTTGTTCGTGGTGCTAACGCATGGACCCTCGGTGCTCAGGTTTCGAACCCCGACGCCACCGTCAAGGTTGTTTGGTTGAACACTTGGTTCGACCCGGCTGCCGAGCGCAAGGCTGCTGAAGCCCTGATCGCCGAAGGTGTTGACGCTCTTGGTCAAAAGGGCATCGACTCGCCGTCGACCGGTGACGCTGCTTTGGCTGCTGGTGTCCCGTGGAGTGGTTACAACCGTGACCAGAGCGAGAACTACGGCGCCGTATGGTTGACCGCTACCTCGTATCACTGGGATGTCTACGAGATTCCTCGTATTCAGCAAATCCTTGATCACGCTTGGGTTGCCGGCGACTACTACGGAAACATCGCTGATGGTTTCGTGAATCTCGGCAAGTTCGGCGAATTGGTGTCAGCTGACACCAAGGCTGCGATCGAAGCCAAGATGGCCGAATTGTCCGCTGCTCCTGGTAGCGAATTCACCGGACCCATCATGGACAACACTGGCAAAGAAGCACTTGCAGCTGGTGTGACTCACACCCATGGTGAGCTCATGAGCATGCAGTACCTCGTCGCTGGTATCGACGGAGAAATCCCCGCCAGCTGATTTTCAGCACATCTCAGTAACGCCGGAAGGGGGCGGGCTATATAGCCCGCCCCCTTTCTCATCTATTGTCGTATTGGTCCATCGGCGCAATGGTCCACGGGGAAGGAATGACATGGGGCTCGAATCAGCCATCAAGATGACCGGGATCGTCAAAAAGTTCCCAGGGGTGGTCGCGAACGACCACGTCAATCTCGATATCAACTTTGGAGAGGTGCATGCTCTCCTCGGCGAAAACGGTGCAGGTAAATCGACCCTTTCGAACATCCTCACCGGTTTGTACCGACCCGATGACGGCACTGTTGAAGTTGCTGGCGCAAAGGTTGAGTTCAACTCTCCTCGCGATGCACTCAACGCCGGTATCGGCATGGTGCACCAGCACTTCCGGCTTGTTTCAACTTTTACTGTCGCCGAAAATGTTGTACTTGGCGAATCTGACTCATCAATTTTCATGGATCAAAAAGCTGTCGCTGCTCGTGTCAAAGAACTCAGCGATCGTTATGGGCTCGCCGTTGATCCGAGCGCACGTATTTGGCAACTGAGTGTTGGCGAACAACAACGCGTTGAAATTTTAAAGGTTCTCTATCGCGGAGCACGTGTTCTCATTCTTGATGAACCAACTGCGGTGTTGACGCCCATTGAGACCACGGAGCTTTTCAAGACTTTGCGAGCCATGGTTGCCGAAGGTCGAACAGTCATTTTTATTTCGCACAAACTTGATGAAGTGATGGCAGTGAGCGATCGGGTGACAGTATTGCGTGGCGGCCGTAATGTCGGCACGGTCAACACACGTGAATCATCAACTCGTGATCTTGCAAGTTTGATGGTCGGCCGATCTGTCGAGTTCAACCGTGTACAACGTGCAGTTCCAGCGGAAGCTCGTTCTGTTGTTTTAAATGTCTCCGACATCAGCGCACATGATGACCGTGGCCGCGTTGCATTGCAATCAATCTCGCTCACCGTCGGTCGCGGCGAGATTGTCGGAATTGCTGGAGTCGCCGGAAACGGCCAACGCGAACTTGCCGAAGTCATTTCTGGAATGCGTCCCATGACGTCGGGAACGATTTCAGTTCAAGGCGAGAATGTGCAATCAGGTAAGGCACGATCGGCCATTGCCAAAGGTATTGCCCATGTTCCCGAAGATCGTTTGCACACTGGACTCGCGTCTAGTCACTCTGTCGAAGACAACTTGGCTCTCAAGAACTACCGCACTATGTCTCGGTTCAGAATTTTGAAGCGCCAGTCGATTCGAGCTCAATCAACCGATTTGATCGAGCGTTACGACATTAAGACGCCTGGTTCGCACACACCTGTGCGCTTGTTGTCTGGTGGCAACGTCCAGAAGGTTTTGCTAGCCCGCGAATTTTCGGCGCTACCAAAAGTTTTGATCGCGGCTTCACCAACTCGTGGTCTCGATGTTGGGGCCATTGAAATAGTGCGCGAGCGTCTAGTACAAGCAGCCGACAGCGGTGTCGGTGTTTTGCTCATCAGTGAAGATCTTGACGAGATCATGTCTTTGGCCGATCGCATCTTGGTGATGTACGAAGGTCGCATTGTTGATGAAGTGCCCGCAGATCGTGCTGACCGTGAGCGAATCGGCCTCACTATGGGAGGAATTAAAGTATGAAATCTCCAATCAGACTTGAACGTCGCCTCGAACAACCCAAATGGTTGAATTGGGCGATCCCGGTGTTTTCGTTGGTGACTGCCTTAATTCTCGGCGCACTCGTGTTGTTTGCTACTGGTAAAAATCCGTGGGATGTATACCACCGTATTTTTGAACGTGGCTTCGCTGGTACTCGGGCACTTTCTGGTTCATTGAAAACCGCAACACCGCTT
Organism: Actinomycetota bacterium; assembly: GCA_947454105.1. Lineage (GTDB taxonomy): Bacteria > Actinomycetota > Acidimicrobiia > Acidimicrobiales > Ilumatobacteraceae > Casp-actino8. The sequence continues at coordinate 11,973 of CANGIP010000009.1, forward strand.
GCATTTACTGGACTCTGTGCTGCTGTTGCGTTCCGAATGGGACTTATCAATATCGGTGGCGAAGGCCAGTTGTACATCGGTGCAGTTGGTGCTGCTGGAGTCGGTATCGCACTCGATGGCCAACCAACCGGCGTTGTTGTTGTTGCAATGTGCCTCGTTGGAATGTTGTGTGGTGCGTTCTATGCAGCAATAGTCGGAGTGTTGCGCGCCAGGTTCAACACCAACGAAATTATTACTTCGTTGATGCTCAACTACATCGCCGGAATTTTCTTGAGTTACTTGATTTACAACTCGACCTCATATTGGCGCGATCCCGCTTCAAAGAACTTTCCCGCTGGTAAGCCCATCGCTGATCGGGCGATCTGGAACTTCTATGAAATTGGCGGAATCAAAATTCCGTTGTCATTTTTGATCGCAATCATTGCCGCAGTCGCTGTTTGGGTTTTGTACAAACGCACTCGGTTTGGTTTTGAGGTAGGAGTCATCGCCGACTCACCGAAGGCTGCCCGCTACGCAGGTATCCGAACATCCAGCACAATCATTCTTGTTCTTGCGCTATCTGGTGCGTTGGCTGGTCTTGGCGGCGCTGCAGATGTTGGCAACTTCCGTCATGTTCTTGACGGAAAAGGTCTACAAATGTCGGGATACGGCTACACCGGCATTGTTGTCGCGGCTCTCGCACGACTCAATCCCATCACCACCGTCGTTGTTGCAGTCTTAATTGGTGGACTCACCAACGCTGGATTTGCCTTGCAAGGTCCTGACTTCCCAAGTGGCCTCGTTGGCACTTTGCAGGGACTGATTCTCTTCACTGCCGTTGCGGGAGAAATTTTGATTAAGTATCGCATTAAAGCCAATCGTCGAGTGACAACGGCGGTGGCGGCATGAACAGCAACATTTTCGTCATCATCATCGCATCAGCGATTTTCTACGGAACCCCGTTGTTCTATGCCGCACTCGGTGGCATCTTCACCGAACGGAGCGGTGTTCTCAACCTCGGTGTTGAAGGCACGATGTTGCTCGGTGGCGTGAGCGGTGCGTGGGCTTCACAACATGTTGGTGGCAGTGCGTGGTTCACAGTATTGATGGCCATTGTGATTGGCATGATTGCTGGTGGGCTGACGTCGGCATTGCTTGCGTTCTTGTGCGTCACCTTAAAGACCAACCAAACCGTGGCTGGTTTGGCAATCACTATTTTTGCGGGCGCAGTTGGCTTGTCGAGTTACTTTGCCAATATTTGGGAAGTTGCCAAAAATCCTGCAACACGTCAAATTCGACGACTTGATGTTTTCGGATTAGCGGACACTCCAGTGATCGGTCCAATTATTTTCAATCAAACGATTCTCACGTATGCTTCGTGGGTCTTGGCTGTGTTATCGACTGTGTACTTATTCCGCACACGTATCGGACTCCAACTTCGTGCTGTCGGCGAATCGCCACAAACTGCAGATGCCATGGGTATCAGCGTCGTCAAGTACCGCTACTTACACACCATCTTTGGCGGTTCTCTCGCGGGAATCGCCGGGGTGTTTTACAGTCTGGCCATTGTTCCTACTTGGGTCGACGGCATGACAAAAGGGGCCGGTTGGATTGCCATTGCACTCGTCATCTTCGGATTCTGGCGACCGAGCCTCACTCTGCTTGGTGCATATTTGTTCGGTGCCTTGCAGTCACTCGGCAGCACGCTCAAGGCTCGCGGTGTCAACATCAGCGGCGACATTCTTGATGCCCTGCCCTTTGTCATGACCATTGTGGTCCTTGTTCTCGTCTCAAGTCGGTTTGCCCATCGCAAACTAGGAGCACCAGCTGCACTTGGTGTGCCCTATGAGCGAGAAGAGCGATGACATCAATTACCAACATCTCCCCCGAACTCAAACACGTTTGGCATCCGATCGGAAGAATTGATTCCTTTTCTGAAACACCAACGCGTATTGAATTAGTCGGCGACCCGTATGTCGTCGTTCGACTTGATGGAGAAGTCAAAGTATTCGCCGATGTATGTCCGCATCGTTACGCGCGACTCTCTGACGGTGTTGTCGTTGGCTCGAACATTCAATGCCCGTACCACGGTTGGCAGTTTGGAGCTAATGGAAAGTGCGCACATGTGCCGGCACTTGGTGCCGAAGCCACATTGCCACCTGCTCAACTCACTGCCCCGTTCGTGCAAGAAAAGTACGACCTCATTTGGGTTTCGCCGCTTGAACCCATCACGGACATCTTAGAAATTCCCGAATGGGATGATGAGTCGCTTGCGCATGTGTGGATGCCACCAATTGATTTCAATGCAGGCGCGGCCCAGGCCGTCGATAACTTTCTCGACTTCTCTCACTTTCCATTTGTTCATGCCGGCACATTTGGTTCTGAAAAAGATTTACTCGTCACCGATTACACGACCGAGCGCGGCGAAGACGGTTGGGGTTTTGTTGTTAAGTACCCACACCTCATCGAAAATCATGAAGACCCGTTAGTCGCGACCGGCGAACACCCGTTAGTTCAAGAACGCTTCATGCGTTATGACTACCGCGTCCCATTTACTGCCAACTTACGTCTCGAGATTCCGACAACGGGAATGATTAACGCGATTGTCTTTTGGTGTCAGCCAGTCAATGCCGACACCACTCGGGCTCACATCGTGATGATTCGCAACGATTGCCATACACCCGAAGATTTTCAAGCAGCGATCGATTACGAGAATCGAATCTTTACTGAAGACTTAAAAGTGATTGAATTCCTCGCGGACAAGAGTGTTCCACTTGATCGCGGCCAAGTGCATATTCGTTCTGATCGTCACACCGTTGAGTTCAGGCGAATCTTGCTCAAATTGTTGAACAGTTCAACTGAATAGTTCTCATTGCTTGATTCGTTGATATTCCAAAGTTGAGTTATTTCCTTTGGCATCAATCATGGTTTGCATCAAGCGATCGCCTTTGGGGCTTTTCACTGCTTGACGTCGATGCGTTTCAATTCCGTTAGGAGTATTAACGATGTGCACCAGCGCAACACCATCAATTGAGGCGGTCATCGAGACTGGTCCAAGTGGCGATTGCATGGTCACTGCTGTCATTCCGTCTAAGACATATTCAAATGTTGCGACCTGCCGGCGCAACTTGCGACGAACTTTGCTCGAAGTCGTGATTTTGACACCCTCTTTGGTGTCACTGATTTCCACCCAAGTGTTGTTAAACAATGACTTGATGTGGGCGTCAATTTCTTCAGGACCCATTGCCCGAGCAGCCAGCCATTCGCGGTAACCAGTTTGAGCAACCAGGCTCCAACGACCGATCCACGAGGAGTACTCGGGAATATCAGTTGGTGCGGTTTTGGGTGGTTGTCGGCGTCGGCCACCGAACATACCGCGCTGGTTTCTCTTGGCAATCCCCATTACTTTGGCGTTAACCGGGACGACTTTATTGAACATATTTTCAACCGTATCTGCTCGCTCATGGCTTTACTAGAGTGCAGGAGTGGACAACCTCATGGATGCGCGCCATCAAGCGGTGATGACCGAACTTGAGCGGGTCGGCTGGCGAACCACCACGATCGGTTCACCGTTTATTGGGACGACCTGTGTGATTGACAACCACTTCGTAGCCAGCGCCATGGCCATTGAAGACCTCACCATCATTGAGGTCTACGACATCGATCTTGAAGACCCGATGCGACCTGGCCTCGTTACTCGGCCCGATGACCCTGTCGTCAAAACAGCCCATCACCCCGGATTTCAACGCACCGTCTCGGCCACCGTGGTCGATCTACGCAATCTTGCTCTTGAAGAGGTCGGACCTGCTGTTTTTCAGGGCCTGTCAGCAACCACCATCTCGCACGTGCGCTCCCGTTGGCCTAGATCTACCGATACTGATGTGGGCTAATATCGGCGCAGGTGGATGGCGATGAAAACAGCAGAATCTGACAACCAGAAACAACAAGGCGCAACATCCGAGCCTGCCCACGTCTCTTCGCCATCTGCTTCCACAAGTACGCTCGTCGCTCCCGCAACAACCGCGTCTGTTGAGGGTTTGCAACTTCTTGTTCAAGCTCGCCTCAGTGTCAGTTCGCCGAATGACCCGTTTGAACACGAAGCCGAATCAATGGCCGACGAATTCGTCAAGAGCATTCACGGACGAACAGTGTCAGCACCCTCTTCATCGGCCGGATCAATTGCTCGATCTGTTCCTGACAGTGGTCTCGTTGAAGGTGGTGGAGGTGGACTCGCGACAACCGACGACACCGCAAGTGCAATCATGTCGGCACGCTCCGGTGGCCAATCTTTAAGTGGTGACGTACGAGCACGCTTTGAAGGATTCTTTGGTGCCGATCTCGGTGGCGTAAAAATTCACAACGACGGCACATCAGACAACTTGTGTCGATCAATTAACGCCGAAGCATTCACAACTGGCAATGACGTTTTCTTTTCATCACGCAACTTCAAACCTGGAAGTTCAAGTGGAGACCATCTGCTCGCACACGAACTCACCCACGTTGTGCAACAAGGCAACGCACCCGCACTCTCACGCCGAGCGGTGCCCGAAATTCAACGCCGGTGGCCATTTTCTTCAAGTACTAAAGAGGAGCCCAAAAAGGAACCTGCTGGTACGACAGCGAGGCATGACGGTGCAAGGCAAACTGGCTCAACGGCAGGACAACTGATTGGACTTGGTCAGTTACCAGCGGGTGCAGCAAAAGCAAAATTGGAAAACCCAGACATAACCGTAGCGAGTCAGCAAAGTACAGATGCCAAGGCGGCGGGAGATTCTGTCGATTCTTTTGGCTTGATTGCCTCGACCGCCGCTCTGTTTTCGGCGATGGTGCGATTGCTTTCGGAATGGAATAGTGAGTCCTACGCATCATCTCGTAATCAACTTGTTGCAGCAGTTAAAGCAGGAATAGACGCTGCTAAAAATTCCACGAGTTTGGCTCAAACAGCTGGCGCAACGATCGCTACTGGAGCCATTCCTGGTTTAGGTCTTGCAATAAATGTCATCGACTTTGCGTGGCAATGCATCAAATTTGATGAAGTCAGCGCAACCCTCGCCAAGACTAAATTTAAAATTCAACAACTCGAGCAAAAAGCGGACAAGACTCATGCTGATAAAATACTTTTGGTTTCACTGACGCAGTTATTAGAGTCCACTAAATCGGAAGATAAACGCACGATTGTCAGAATGACTGCGGATTGCGTTGGAATGTTGGGGCAACTACTTGTTTTAACAGGAGTCGGTGGAATCGCAGGCGGGGTGCTGGTCGTCACCGGCGCTGCAATGGCTGGGCTGACAGCGCTTCAGTCGAAGATCGTAGAATGGTCCTCTGCTGGGACAATCTTGGAATCTCGAACAAAACTTGCAGTAGCTAAAGCTGCTTTAGAAGCACACGAGAATAAAGAACCTGGTGATCCGGCGTTAGATGAGGAAGAAAAAGCGAAGTTAACTAAGGATGTTGAAAACTTGTCGCTCGAGAATGTGGGCGTTGATGCATACGCTGCCGCGATCGAGCTCATTAAGTACAGCGCTGGAGCAGTTGACACTGAAGGAAAATTTGATAGTGACGCGGTTGCGTTGCTTTCCAGTTTTGGTCTTGACGCTAAATGGTTGAAGGCTTATCGAGATAGCAAAGACAAGGATGCAATGCTTGATAAAGGCGCAAAAATCATTTGCGAATTTGTCGGAAAAGCTCCAAACCCGTTGAACCTCAAGCAAGATCTAATCAAGGCCGGCCAGAAAGCGTGGGGTGCAATTTCGTTTGTCGCCACTGGCGCCTGGTACTTCGTTTGTTGGGGAGGTAGGCAAATAGCCCGATTGACGGTTGCCGGTGCAAAAGCGGGTTATGAAAAAATTCTCACACCACTTTGGAATGCCGCTATGGCGACCCCCGGTCTTATTTGGGATTTCTTTCAGGCGGCTGCAAAACTTACGGCGAATGCCGCGACCGCATTGGGCGATGCAGCAGTGAGCGGATACGAAGCAGTGAAAAAGAAAATCAAGGGAGAAGATCCGCCTTATTTTGCCAATGAAGGAGACACTGTTGTACGAACTTCTGTTGAAGTGACACCCATTATTAAGTCTTACTTCGCAGAAAAAGCTGCTCGCGGCACGGACGTGAAACCAGGAACCGTCACTGATCTCCTGAAGGCACCCTACAAAAAGTTTGTCGCAATAGCAAAGGTTTCTCACACCGACGGAAGCGCACCTTTTGCCGGCGCTGACGTACAAATGTCTATCGTTGACACAACAGTCAAGACTCTCATATGTCAACATGCTCCGAATCGCGTTGACAAGTCGTCGGTCAAGTGCGGAATGGGCAAAGTTGACTTCAAGTACGTTGGTAGCGAAAAGGCCAAGACCAAGGGTTGGTTTGCAAGTTGGCGTGGACGCGAAGCCGTTGAAGATTGATGCTCGAAATTCACCACACGCTTTCATCGTTCGGAATTTCACTGCTCCTTCCCCCGGGGTACTACCCCAATCTTGACGACAGTGAACTTGCGTCAATCGCCAAGATTGTCGATATCGAAGATCTGGCCCCCGACAATCCTGAGTTGATCATGTCGGTTCGTCGCTGGCGCACCAATGATGCAATCAACCTCAGTGCAGAGATGTGCACACATTTTCATCTGTATGAATTGGAAGATGCACATCAATGGACATCCCTTTCGCGGGCCTCAACAAGTGATGGCCAAGTTGGTTCAATTCAAAATTTTGAATGCCACAGTGGCGAAGTTGGATTCGTCGCAACATTTGATCTCATCAACGACATCGTGACATTTCGAGCGACATGGCCAAGCGACTATCCAGTTTTCGGTGAACAGCTCACGACCATCGTCGAATCAGCGCGCTACCTCAAACCTGGTGATGTGATGTCCGAGAAAACTTCGATTGTGCAACCCATGATTGGAGTCTCAGCGGTACCCGGCGACTGGCTCGTCGACGAACCCGAGTTTTCATCTCTTCGCATAGTGAATGGGGACAATGTCTGGTTAATTCACCAAATGTTTGAGTTACCAGTACTTGATAACTCATGGATAGAACTACCCAACGATGTCGGCGACAGTCTGTATCAATTTCGTATGTTCCGTAATGCCGAAAGCACGGGACTTGTCGGAATACTCGATGGTCCTCGTAAATATCTCATCGAAGGTCTCGTCATCAATCCATCTGATTTCGCTGAACTCATGCGAATCTCTGAATCGGTGCGAATACATCCGCAAATTGAATGGAACGTCTAGCGTTAGAGAGCCATGAGTCAATTCAACGCCGACTATTACAAACGCTTTTACGGTCGCGGCGGAGTCCATGATAAAAAGCGCATCGCCCAACTCGGATCTGCCGTTCACAATATGTGTGCTTGGTGGGGCGTTGCTCCTAAGTCCGTTCTTGACATTGGTGCCGGGCCAGGGCTCTGGCGCGATTGGTATCACGAAAACTTTCCGAACGTACGCGTGACATCAACCGATGTCAGCGAATATGCCTGCAAAAAATTTGGGCATCAACGTCGTGATATTTCGCAATGGACTCCACCACGCGCCTTTGATCTAGTGATCTGTCATGGTGTCTTGCAATACCCCGATGACAAAGCCGTCGAATCAGCAGTCATTAACATTGCTGCTGCAACTCGCCATGTTTTATATCTAGAAATTCCGACGATGCTCGACTTCCACACAATCGTTGATTCATCGTCTACCGACATGGAAGTTCATCAACGACCTGGCGATTGGTATCGCGAATTGCTGGATCCTTATTTTGTCCAAGCTGGCGCTGGATTATGGGTTCGCCGCGGCGGCAACGTGCTGCTGTACGAACTTGAAGGTACGAAGTAACTTCTACGCAGTCGTTGACTTGCGAACCGGACGAAACCAACCCGGATCATCGGTGCGAGTAGGAGATGGCCATTGACCTTCACCCATCTCAACCATTCCATGTGGGGCTCCATATTCAGCCAGTAGCTCCAGATACGGAACTGCATCAAATGCTTCAGGTCCGCGAACCCCAGAGTGTTTCCAAGTACCACTGGCAATGAGTTCGAGAGCAACCACCGGACAGATTGCGGTTTGCCACAACACTGCCTGACAACCCCAATCCCCCATTGTTTGCTGGTTATCTACCACGTGATACAGATACACCTCACGTGGCTGGCCATCTTTGGTGCCTTTGACCCAAGTTCCGGCACACGTTTTGCCGGTCATTAAGTGGCCGAGTTTTGCTGGGTTGGGTAACACAGCTGCAAGTACATCGCGCGGTGCCACTTTCACGTCACCGACCGGAATCTTCTCTGCCGAATCAAGACCGAGATACGCAAAAGTCTTTAACCAATTGATGAAATCGGTACCGAGTCCGTATTTGAAAGTCACTCGATTGCACTCAATTTCTCGAGGCATCAACAACACTTCTTCGTGCTCAACATTCACACACTCAATAGGACCAATGCCTTCAGGGAAATGAAAAACTTCTGGCTCACTGAAACAATTCGTTGTGAATATGCCGCGTGACTTTTCCCAGACCAATGGCGGGTTTAAACATTCTTCAATCGTTGTCCAGATCGAGAAGGTTGGCGCAAAGTCGTAGCCCTCAATCGCCAAGTTGGCACCATCTCGAACTCCGATCTCATCAATCGCATCAAACAGATGATCACTGGCATAACGGGCAAAGACATCAGACAAACCCGGCTCAACACCCATACCAACAAGTGCAAGTAGACCTTTATCGACCCAGGCATCATGGGCGGCAAGTTGCTCTTTACCCAAAATGTCACCGACTTGGTTATATGGATCTGTTGGGTGTGGGTGACTGAGGTTCATCGCCATGTCGACGTAATGGACTCCGGCGGTAAAACAAGCTCGAAAGATGGGTTCGTTCAACCGTGGGTCGCATGCATTCACCACGATGTCAGCATTTACTTCGCGAATGAGAGCAACAATGTTGTCTTCGCTGCGAGCGTCTAATTGCACAGCCCGAAAACGCCCGGGGTCGTCAAGTACTGCAATTGCCCGTTGTGCCGATTCGATGGAGACATCGGCCAAGGTAAATGATTGAAAAAAGGAGCGGCTTTCCGCAATGGAAGCCATAGATGCACCGACGCCACCAGCGCCGATAACGAGGATATTCATACAAGTCCGTTTCAGGAACGCCTCGCTGCGAGGCGTACCCACAGTCTTGCCTACCGACAACCTACGCTGGTGTCATGAACCCGACTCTTGAAGAACGCTTGCGACGACTTGAAGACATTTTGGCGATTCAACAGCTGTTTATTGACTATGGGCTTGCCCTGGATACAGGTGACCTTGATGCCTATGCCCAACTCTTTGCGACCGCTGGCACTGTCAATCTTGGGCCAATTGGTCGGGCCACTGGACGAAGCGAAATTCGTGCTCTGATGGCTCAAACGTTAGAAGGACTTGTCGGGTCCTCATTTCACATTGTGAGTAGCCCCCAAATCAATTTGCATGGAGATATTGCGACGTCACAGGTGATGTGGACAGTGATTCATCGAGACAAGAATGGTCAACCTCAAGTCACCATGATCGGCAAACATCACGATGAACTCATTCGTGAAAATGGCGAATGGAAGATTCAAACTCGAAAAGGAACGGTTGATATCCCGTCAAAATATCGAGCACCAGAAATTTTGTAACTACGCGCCTACCTAGCGTGACAAAATTTCGAGAACTTGATTCACACGTCCGGCATGAATGGTTTCTTCACGACCATTGAGCCGCAACAATTTTTCAACTTCAGGATCGGTTTCTTGATCGGCCCATGCTTGGTACCCAGCGTCGCCGCTCATTTCTCCTTGCACAATGCCGTGAAACATTTCAACAGAAATTTCATCAGGCATCGGAATTGACAACAGCGTGGAGACTTCTGCTGACGGTTCCCATTCATGACCAAGGCGAATCGAAATTGCCTTAGCGATGCGACGAGCATGTGCTAATTCTTCACGACCATTACGACGCAAGAGTTCGGCTGCTTCTTCGTTGCCGATGCGTTCGGCCAACATGTTGTAGAACTCTTCGCCACTCAATTCAAGGCGATAGATGGTTTCCATTGCCTTAACGTCAAGGATGCCTGCACCATTTAAGGCGGCAGCTGCGGTGTAAAAATTCTCTTCCACTGTTCAATCTCCTTAATCACAGACCAATCGGTCACAGATGACGAAGAGAACGATAGTCAATGAATCAGTAATCAGGCGGTACGAAGCCTGCCGGCCAGATCGTTGTGTCATCCCAGACAATCCCCGACATTGAAACTCGAGTGAGTTGAGCACCAGTCAAGTTGGCACCAAAAAAGTAGGCATAATCCAGCGTCGCACCAATGAGGTTGGCTCCGGTCAGGTTGGCGCCTGTGAAATCAGCTCCCGTGAGGTCCATGCCTGACATGATTGCCCCAGATAGGTTCGCTCCTTGAAAATTAGCGTAGAACAACTCTCGGCCTCGAAGATCAACATTGTGACAATCAGCTTGCGGCATCACGTCACACTCAGGAGCGATCGTCGGAGTCGGCCGAGTTCGTCGTGCGATTGTCGTTGTCGTCGTCTGAGCAATTGTCGGGACAGTTGTGACAGAGACGCTACGAGGTCTTGTTGTTGTCGTTATTTTTGGTGATGTTGTTTGGGTCCGCAAAGTTGTGGTGGGAACAACTCTTGGATTGGTCGATGATGTAACGGTGGGTGCGGTCACATTCGCCGATGATCCACTTGCAATAACTCGTGCAACCACAGTCTTTGATGACACATCACTTGATGGGGACAAGGTCGCTTCTGGAATCGTTGCAACAACAGTTGAGTCAATCGGCGCATTTTCAACACTATTTAGAGTTGTCATCGATTCGCCTGATCCAGCAATATTTGATGTGCCCAACTCATTTTGTTGAGTTATTCTTCCAACTGAGTGCGTGTCATCACTTGATGTTGCACTGGGATTTTCTTGCCCACAAGCAACGGTCAACAACGTTGCGCCCACGATCAATCCGATTGCCCAATGCCTCACGCGCTCAAACTAATTGCTCCTACTTGACCCAAGTTGGCTCACAGGTTGCCACAAGGTGAACAAAGGGTTATAGGTTCACCAAAGTGCCAAATAGAGAGCCCACGATGGCACCGGTCGGCTTAACGGTGGGTAGACATTTTGACCAATCGCGCTCGCTGTCAATTAAATTCAATATTGCTTGGCTATACGCATTGTCTTTTGCTGACCACATCGCGGTTTGTGCTGCTTCATGTGAGCCCGTCACAAGTGAACCCACTGAACCATTCACTAGACGCCAACGAATGTAATCAGCAGGTGAACATGCGAAATGCATTTTTTGCCAAATCTCAGTCTCACTTCGATGTAGCCACGACAACTTAGTCACGGTATGCAGATGACTCGGGACAACTCCAACTTCATGAGTCCACCACTGCTCATCAAATTTCTTGAGGCACCACTGCGCATCATCTTGTGAAGCCGTGTCGCTTGCCCAAATGATTGGCCGAAGCGGTGTGCCATCGTGACTCAAAACGACAAGACCACCTTCGCTACCATCAACGGCGATATTTGAAAGATTGCTGAAATCAATTCCCTCGAGTGCAGCGATGACTGCCGCTACATAATCATCAGCATGATCGCTGTCAACCACAATCGGTCCCACATCGTTCGCAGTAAAGCCATGCGGAGATACAACGATCTGAATGATTGCGGCCATAGTTCTACTCTGTCACGAATTGTTCAGAAGTGTTGGGTCTGCGCGAAGTTCTTGGCGAACCATCGCTTCCCAAAAACCATGAAACTTGTCCCCGTCCGAGTTTTTCATTCGGTCAATAAACCACTGGGGTAAAGGTGACGTCATGTCACCACCAGCAACGCGAACATGCCACGCGCGCTGACAACGCTGTTCAAGTGCCACGGCACGTTGATGAACCGCACGTATTGAATTGCCGAGTACAAAAGTTCCGTGACCTGCGAGCAAAACCAGATCAGCATTGCCCATCGCTGCCACTGCACCAGCGGCCGATCCCGGATCATCAACACTTCCGCCGTATTCGCCGACCAGAACAAGGTCTCCCCCGCCGCCAAGCACACTGGACTGATCAAGTGCTGGCGGTATTTCACCGAGATCAGCCCACACGGTTCCGAATAACGGATGATTGTGCACAGCTACTTCAACATCTGGACGAGCCTTGTGTAATTCGAGATGCAAAGGGATTCCCAGTGGAACCGGCCAATCACCTTCGACCAAGTTGCCGTCCATATCAATCCGAATGATGTGCTCAGGTCGAAGTTCATTCCACAACAGCAACCACGGATTACAGAGCAACGTTCCGTCATGCATATTGACCGTGATATGTCCGGCCAAATGATCGTTGTATCCCTCACGCCACAAAGTTCGAGCTAAAAGAGCGATCTCTTGCTTGATTGTGAGCTCAGGCAAGAGTCGATCACGGGTTGGTTCAAATGCCTGCTCGGTCATGACTTCTATTCTTACCGATTGATGATCGCTACGGTGATCTGCACTCGCTCATTGGTTTTTCTGGTGGCAGAAACAACAGATGTTCCATTAGTTTTCGCCACCAGTTCGCCACCAGTTGGGATGCTCGTCGCTGGCTCGTGGTTGACTCACTGACGTCGCCCACACACCATTGTTCTCTTTCGAGTCTGGGCCGTGGGCTCAGTCAATGTTCGTCTCCCCCGACCAGCTACGCATCCCGCCGAGATTCCCAACCCCACCAACTCAACTAGTGAATAGTTATCTCACGAGTTTCGGGGTTGAGTTCCAGTTTCCAGCCGCCTTCATGGGCGGCGTGGTGATGCCTTGAACACAGTGGGACCATGTTGTTGAGATCGGTCGCACCACCGTTTTCCCAATAATCAATGTGGTGCACGTTGCAGTGATCAAAAATCACTTCACAATCAGGGATTGCACAGGTTGGATAGATCGCTTCAAGTGCTCGTCGTTGGTGCACCGTCGCTAGTCGTTTTGCTCGGCCCACATCGATAGGGACTGATCGCCTCACCAATCTGTGTCGTGTTGTCGGTTTGTTGGGACGCTCGTCGCTGGCTCGCGGCTGACTCACTGACGTCGCCCACACACCCCATTTTTGAATCACGTTGGTGGTGTGGGCTCAGTCAACGTTCATCACCCACGACCAGCTGCGCATCCCAACATCAATTCACCACAACCAGACTCTCGAGACGATTATTTCTCTATTCGTTGGGATGGCCGGTTCTTAACGACGCTAGGTGTGGGGCGCAGCCTGTCGTCGGTCGACAACATCGGATGCCTGCACGGCCGACTCTTTGACAACCGATTCGGCGGTATCCGGTTGGAGAGCGACGAGCAGGCGACGAGCCTCACACCGACTGGGTTGAACCAGCGATCACAAATGTCTCGCGCTTTTGACGCTCGAATGTTGACAGCCCGTCGTCGGCAACGACGGACTTAGCGGTTTCTTTGACGAGTTGATCAAACTGCGAAGCGGTCATCGTGGTTGACGCTTCGACCAGTTCGGGAAGATGAGCCATGAAAGCTTCTCGTTCAGCCCCGGCGATCTTGAGTCCACGACCTAATGCGTCAACATGAGCGGCCGTCGTGTCGCCAGCGGCTAACACGGAGGCCATTTCTGGTGCGGCTTCAGTGACGAGTCCACGTGAAACGACTTCTCGAGCTTCACGCGATGTGAGGCCACCATGGGCAACCAGTTCACGTTCGGGGATCACAAACGTTGGAGCAACTGGGTCGTGCATCAACGAAATCATGCGAGCATTCGCTTCAAGCATCTGTGCGTCAAGTTTGGCTTGACGCACTCGAATGTCGGCCATGAAAGCGCGTAGTTCAGCGATATTCATTTCGCTGATCGCGACCTTTGCTGGTCCACTCCACTCGAACAGAAACTTCAAAACAACCCCGATTTCATTGACTATTTAGAGACTTTTACGCTACGAACGTATGTTCAAAAGATACACGAAGGGTGTTGTAAAGTCAACAAAAAACTTCAAGAAGTTATCAGGAACTGTTTTTGATTTTCCGCAAGCAATAAGAAACGCATTTACGAATTGAATGACAGTTGCTCTGTTTCTTGTTATCTTCTTAAGTTCAATAACTCGGTCTCCATTATTAAGCGATCCGACATGACGAAGATAGATCTCCATTAACTTCTCAGCAATCGTTCGGGGCTGCATTCTTATCGGCAGTAAAAGCATCCAGTAGCACCAATTCACACAATTCATATGGCACGATCTATACATGACGATCACTATCGCCTCTGTCAATGTGAACGGGCTTCGCGCCGCAGTCAAGAACGGTATGCACGCCTGGATTGACGAACGTCAGCCCGACATCATCACGATGCAAGAAGTTCGCTGCCCCGATGAATTGGTGGCCGAACTCATGGGCGATGGCTGGCATATTGCTCATGCCGAATGCAACCAAAAGGGTCGTGCTGGAGTTGCGGTGGCAAGTCGACTACCGATCGTTTCTTCTCAGATTGGCAGCGACCACAAAGTTCATAACTTCACTGGCCGATGGATTCAATCTGATATCAAAGTCACTAAATCAAAAACAATTTCTGTTGTTTCGGCCTACGTGCATACCGGTGACGCTGAATCACCTGAACGCATGACTGAAAAGTACGCGTTTTTTGCCGCTATGAAGAAGCGCATGCTCGATATGCGCTCATCAGGAAATCTCTTGCTAATGACTGGTGACTTAAACGTGGCTCACAAAGAACTGGACCTCAAGAACTGGAAGGGGAATTTGAAGAGTGCTGGCTTTCTTCCCGAAGAGCGAGCTTGGTTTGATGAGATGTTTGACCAACATGGCTGGGTCGATGTTTTGCGCCAACATGCCGGGGACGTTGCAGGCCCATATTCATGGTGGTCCTGGCGTGGAAAAGCATTTGACAATAACGCTGGTTGGAGAATCGACTACCACATCGCGAGCCCCGAACTCGCCAAAACTGCAAGTACGGCGTTCGTCGATCGTGCCCCGTCATACGACACCCGCTGGTCAGACCACGCACCAGTCGTCGCCACCTACGACATCTGAGACCATCAGCCTGATTCACACGGCACAATGGACGTGTGAGTAAACGCGAGCATCACCACCGACGAGCGCGGTTTCGTGGTTCTGGCTATTTTCGTCGACTTGGTCCAGGAATCATTACTGGTGCCGCCGACGATGACCCTTCAGGAATTGGCACTTATTCTCAAGTAGGAGCAGCAACTGGGTTTGGATTGCTCTGGACTGCTGTCGTTGCATTACCCCTCGCCACTGCTGTTCAAGAAGCGACTGCTCGGCTTGGCCTCGTCACCGATAAAGGTCTAGCTGCGCTGATTAAGACCAACTTTTCGCGCAAAGTGTTGCTGTTTGCGGTCTTGTTAGTCACGCTCGCAAACACATTCAATATTGGCGCCGATATCGGTTCAATGGCTGCAGCCACGCAATTACTCGTACCCATTCCGCATTTGATTTTGGTTGTTGGTTTCACGGCGATCATGGCCAGTCTTGAAGTATTCATTCCTTATCACCGCTATTCAAAAGTTTTACGGTGGCTGTGTTTTTCAATTGTTGCGTACATCATTGTTTTGTTCTTCCTGAAAGTTTCATGGGGTGATGTACTTCATCACGCACTCGTTCCCCACATGGAGTTCAGTCGCACACAAATTGCTGCCGTCATTGCAATCTTCGGTACAACAATTTCTCCATATCTCTTTTTCTGGCAAGCAGCCGAAGAAGTTGAAGAAATCAATGAAAGTGGCGGGACCTTGGTTCCGAATCGACTCAACATTAATTCAATGCGTGGTGACGTCGTTGCCGGAATGACCTCGGGTGTCACAGTGATGTTTGCCATTATGGTGACTGCAGCTGCAACAATTGGAAAGAACGGTTCAATACAAATTTCAACAGCCGAACAAGCGGCAGAGGCACTACGTCCACTTGCTGGCAACCTTGCTGGGTTGCTTTTCACAGTCGGAATCGTCGGCACTGGCCTTCTCGCTATTCCAGTACTCGCGGGCTCCACTGCATATGCGGTCAGTGAAGCATTTGGTTGGCGCGAAGGACTTGGCAAAAAACTTTCACAGGCTAAGGCTTTTTATCTCGTCATCGTCTTCTCGATGCTTGGCGGCTTAATGATGAATCTGTTTGGTCTGAACGCAGTTCGCGCGTTGTATTTGTCGGCAATCCTGAATGGCCTTGCCGCTCCGCCACTCATCATTTTGGTCTTGTTACTTGCACGTTCGAAAAATGTTTTGGGTGAGCACCGCAGTGGAAAGGTTTCACAGACTGGGTTATTGACTGCCGCAATCATTAGCGGCGGATTACCGATCTTGCTGATCTTTGCTCGCTAAAAAGATTCTTGGCTTCTAAACCAATCGGCGAGTCGGACAAAACCTTCATCCAAACTCACTTGTGGTTTCCAATTGAGATCTTCTTGTGCTGGCCGCTGATCAAACCAGTGCGCAGTACCTAATTGCTCGGCTACGAAACGAGTAATCGGTGGTTCATCTTTTCGAATAAGTGGCCAGATACGTTCAATCACACTTCCAATATTTCGAGCGATCACCGCCGGAATGTGTTTCGGTGAAAACTCAACTTCAGCTGCCAGACAAATACGACTCATTAATTCGTTCACAGTTCGCGGTTCACCATTCGAGATGACATACGCCTTTCCAGAACACCTTGATCCAGGAGCAATCGAGTCAAGTGCCGCAATGTGAGCACTCACAGCGTTGTCAATATACGTTGAATCAACGAGTGCATTACCCGAGCCGACCATAACCAAACGACCTTGTCGGGCTCGTTCAACGATCCGACCCACTAATTGAGTGTCGCCAGGACCCCACACTAAATGTGGACGCAAAGCGACAACTCCAAGTTGTTCACTATTGGCGAGTAGAGCCAATATTTCAGCCTGCGCTTTGGATTCAGCGTAATGAGCGTGCTTACGTCCAATCGTCGCGGGACTCGCTATGTCTCCCTCAATCGCTTGACCGACATGAGCTACGGATGGCGTAGATACATATACCAATCGTGAAATCTGATGTTCAGTCGCTGCTCGCAAAATATTGATTGTTCCATCAACATTCGTTGAATAGAAATCTTCCCACGAGCCCATCACTCCCACGCGAGCGGCACCATGGATGATTGCATCACAACCGATAGCGGCCTCTGTCACCGAACCTCGGTCACGTATATCGCCCGCAAACATCGCGATGTTCGGGTGCGACTTTTCAACAACTCGACGTTGAAAGCAAATAACTTCGTCGCCGCGCTCAGCGAGCTGTTGAGCGACACCAGCCAATAACAAACTTCCGGCACCAGTAACAAGAACCTTCATCGAGACCGACCCGAAAGGACCTTCTGCATCTTTTGTGCCAACGCCGTGCGGTCGATTTTTGAATTATGTCGAATATCAACGGGGAGTTTTTTCGTCTCCCAGATCGCAACAACATCTACATCGGAAAGGGATTCACGTACTTGGGTCGCTAAATGGGTCGGGGCAATATCTTCTTTTGCTTGATCGGTTTCAAGAACGATGACGAGTTGCTGCACACCTTTCTCGCCAATACCAACAGCAGCCGCCCGTTTGACACCAGCAATCTTTTCGCACACAACTTCTAATGGGACGGGCGTGATTGAACCATGAGATCCGTGAATCATGTGCACGACTCTTCCTTCAATCCAAAGGTTGCCATCACTATCAAGATGTCCGACGTCGCCAGTGCGATGCCATGTCAAACCATCACTCTCAAAACGGGCATTCTGTTGGGTCAGCCACAAACAGTTATAGCCAAGTGACATCCAACGAGCACTTACGACGACTTCCCCACATTCACCAGTCAGCAAGTTCGTGGTTCCGCCTTCAATGGCAACAACTTTGACATGGCAACCGTCGACGGGTTGACCAACGCAAACACCCGAACCCTCACCCACTGCTTCTCGTTGCTGAAGTGATAAGTCAGCGACTGGTAGAACTTCGGTCATGCCGTACGGAGTATGCATTTCTGCATCTGGGCAAAGTTGCTTCATCTGGCGAAGAGTGTCAATCGGAACAGGTGCTCCGGCTGACATCACGAGACGAACGTGTTTCAAAGACGACAGGTTTGCCGACGACGTCTTGAGCACATTTGCTAATGCCGCTGGTGAGGCGAACACCATCGTGGCCCGAGTCGCCCGACAAGCATCATCGAGAGCCTTGGCAGTCAACGTGGCCGGTGACGTCACATCCATATCAGCAAGGCCTGTCGTGATTCCTAACGCTGGTCCGAACAAAGCAAAAGGAGCAAAGGCCGCAACAAAACTGTCGGTGTCAGAGATGTTGTATACCTTTTGCAAAATATCTCGTTGCGCACCAAGTTGACCGTGCGTGTACCGCACACCTTTGGCTGGCCCGGTTGCGCCAGATGTAAACAAAATTGCTGCTAGATCTTCATGTGTTGGCTCGGGACGACCAAGCTGATTTAGACCTTCGAGTTGCATCGAGTTTTGTAATGACTTGATATCAATCAGCGATGCCTGAGGCGCCCAGCGCAAAGTTCGAGCAGCAACAACGGCCGATCGAATACCAACAACATGTTGTACACGTGAGGATTTCACGGCGCGTCCTAAGCCATTGATTCCGAGTCCACGATCGGCGATGACTGTCACTGCTCCGATACGCCAACAGGCATAGACCAATGCAATCAGATCGATACTTGGCGGCACAAGAACCGCAACACTCTGGCCTGCTTCAACACCGCACTGAACCAATGCTTGAGCAAAAGTTGCGACGCGTGAATCAAGTTCGGCAAAAGTTACCGATGACTGATCTGCACCATCATGAATAGCCAAAGTATCTTTCCGACTTGGGCTCATGATTCTTGACCACAAGGTTTCAGATGAACCTTCTGCTCCGATTTCTTCGGGCTCTACGGACCTCGCTTGAGAAATCGCTCTCTCCACAAACGCCGCAATTGACGTTTCGAGTACTGCCAGATGCCCACTGTTGGCAACTCGCTGAATTTGAACATCAGTAAATCGTTTCATCAGATCATCAGCGAAATCATCATTAAATACGGGGTCTTTTGCACCCCACCAAAGTCGAACTGGAACTTTGAGATTCGTTAATTGAGCCGCTACTTCGGCAATATCGCCAAACGATTCATGTTTTTCGTTGAATGGCACGTCAGCCACAAAACCAGCGATTCCATCGCGTTCATTTCGATTGACGTATGGCGCAACTAAACCCTGTCGCTGTTGTCGTGAAAGGCCAGCGCCCGGCAAATACGCAGTTCCTCGCACAAACAACGATGTGTTCCGGGTAATCGTGCGATGCAATCCCCCACTTGCCGAAATCTGAATCAGGCGCGGCGCCTTTCGGCCGCTTGGTACGGCAATCCCTGTGTTTGACAAGACCAATCCAGCAACTCGCTCAGGATGCGCAACCGCATACCCCATGGCAATTGCACCGCCCCAATCTTGAGCAACGAGCCATATCGGACCGCTGATGCCAAGAGCATTGACAAAATCATTGACATCAGCAACACGGTCGCGATATCTCCGCGGACCTATTTGATCGGAAAATCCCATCGACAAATGGTCGGGTGCAACGATTCGAAATTTCTCGTTGAGTTCATTGAACAGTCGCGACCACAAATATGACCACGTGGGGTTTCCATGCAGACACAACACGGTAGGCGTGTCGTCACTTAAACCTGGACGATCTAGATAATGCCACTGATGAATTTGCCCATCGTGACTGGGTACTTCAACGGTGTGTGACCACGAAGGATCAAGCCCAATCTCGCCCAATAATTGTGCGGACGGAGCGGACATTGTCACCAAAGTATTTCTGAGAAACTGGTGTTCAAACCAGAACCAATTCCCATACACAGAACGCGTTGGCCTGGCTGAATTTGATCTTGCACACTGGCCAAAGTGATGGGGACTGCCGCAGGACCGACATTTCCGTACTTCGGGAATGTCAATGGAACCTTTGAAGAATCAATCGCCAAGCGGTCGCACAACATCGTGGTGTGAACTTTGCTCACTTGATGGAAGATGTACCAATCGAGTCCATCAGTCCAATCAAAATCAGTCTTTGATGCTTCCCACGCATCGGCGGCAAGATCGAGACCAGCAACTAAAAGGCCATGCGTATCGGTCGTCATGCGATCGAGGTTGCCGACACACAATGCATTGTGTTCAGTACCAGCGCGGGCAACTCCACCGATGAGGCGATGTACATCGCCATGACGATTCTTTCGCGCCATCACCATTGCGGCAGCACCTGAACCAAGTGTCAGCGATGCGAACTCAGCAAAAACATCTCCAGCTGTTGAATTCGGGTTGCGCAAACGTTCAAGAGTGGTTTGCTGTGTATAGCGACTTCCTTCACCGTCGACGATGAGCGCATACTCAACAGTACCGGCATCGAGCATCGTGGCTGCCAAGTGCATCGCATTGATAAAACCAAGGCAGGCATTCGCGATATCAAAGTTGAGACACGAGGTTGCGAGACCTAATTGATGATGGACCGCACAAGCCACTGATGGCTCAAGATTTTCTTTGCAGACCGACGTTGAAATCAAAATACCGATCTTTGAGGGATCGATTCCGGCCTTTTCAATCGCGGCACGACCAGCCATCGCGGCAGCATCGGTGAATGACACATCGTCATCCCACCAGCGACGTTCTTCAATGCCAGCAAGACCCGCGAGTAGACCTGGACGCAAACCGTTGCGCTGGTACGTTTCAGCCAGTTGCTCGTCAATCCAGTCAGAGGTGACAACACGGGGTGCCTCAACAGCAGCCAGGCTCAGAATTCCGCTGTGTTGGTGCCGGAACACCGAATTTTTGTTCATTTCCAGCCTTCCAACGGGGTCGCCTTCAGGCTAATGAAAAACAGGTCAAAAAATACCCCCATCCCTCGTGATTCTGGTGTGGATTATTTGCGTATTTCGCAACAAATCCACACCAGAATCACAATAAATGAGGGTCTGTCTACCAAGTGCCTCGGTAGACGTGAGTTCCGAGGACCTTGATCTTGACGTAAAGCGAACACGAGTCATCCCCGTTGGCATTCAAAGTACATCCCAAACTTCCCTCACCTCCCGACACTGAGATAAAGCCATAGAACGACAGCTTGCCGTTTCCGGGGTTATCAAAGTCCATCGAGAAGTCAAGTTTGATCTCAAACTTCGGATGGCGACGGTAACGATGCGACAAGAACTTCCACGAGGTTGAACGCTCAAACTTGAACGCCAATCCACCGGACAAAACATGGTTACTGCTGTTGTAGTCAAGGTAGAAGTTGTAGGTCACCGACTTCTTCATGTATTCAAAACGCATGTGGAGGACCGTGAGTCGACCACAATCAAGAGTCATGTTGCCATCAAAGATGTATGACTTACTTCCCATCGACATATCGCCGCTAATTCCCGCCGAGAACGTGGCACAAGACCCACTACCAAACGGAACATCCATTGACATGTAGAAGTTGAAGGACTTGACATCAAATGATCCGCCGACCATTTTCCAATCAGACAAAGTGACCGAACCAGCCATATGCAGTAAGTCGCTATTAACAGTTAGTTCAAAGTCACCGACCATTGAACCCATGGGCAGTGTGAAGTCGCCATTGAAGCTGACATCAGAACCTGCCGCCGAGATGTCAACGATCAGTTCCATGTTGTTATACGTTGTGCCAGCAAGCTTCAGATTCTGAACTCGCATGTCGGTGTAGAACGTCGGAAGTCCATTGTCGTCTCGACCAGTTTCAAGATCAAAGTGCAACGATGCGTCACCAAGAGTTGCGTCAAATGCCAAGATCGAACCTGGCGCAATGACGTAGTCACCTACGGTGCATCCGCGCGGCGCAAAGCTCAACTGGAAGCGTGAGGTTGAGAACACTCCGCCGTCAACGGCCACTCGAGCATTTGTACCTGTCGCATCAAAACCGAATTGGAAACACGGTTCAGCAGTACTGATGTTGGCAACCAGATCTCCCTTCAGCCAGTCAGTTCCAGTCATCACGCCCGAGGCCTTAGTCGGATCAAAGTAAATGGTCGCTCCAAGTCCCAATGCCGGACGACCATTAATGATTGCTACCTGAGCAGTCATTGACCACAGGTGCGCTCCCGGAATACCGAACGCATCGTCCCAGAGGTACACGTATCCAGTTTCGGGGTGCGGCAATGGAGTTGTCACACCGTCTGGTTGCCCGAGCGGTTCTTGAGCAACATTGACCGAGTCAATTTCAAGGCCTGCGTTCATCGCATCAACAAAGACCTTTGAACGTAAAGCAGTTTGACCAGCGTTACTGATCGCAACGGTGACAGAAACTTTCTTCCAATCAGTGCTGGCAGTGAAGCTGGTAGACGCAGTGTCTTGTGCCGATCCACCGACTCCCGAGAGTGTGATGTGTCCAGCAACATTTGCACCAGTTGTTGAACGTACGTATACCGACATCGTCTGCGACGTTTCAGTACTCAGGTTTCCTGGTGTGTCAATCTGCACTCCACCATCAACATTGCTGGTTTTGGAAATTCTCAGGTAACCACTACCGGACTGCGCCTTATCGGCATCATTGACCTGAGTCTGTGATGCCGTCGCTCCAAAGACAGCCCAGTCGTACTTCTGGACAATGACATCATCGACATCAAGTGTCGCACCAGTCGTTGTGATCAAAACCTGAGTCGTCATTTGAGTATGTCCGCTATTTGCGATTGGCAATCGCAGCGACACCATCTGCCAATCAGAAGTTGCAGTGAAGCTTGTTGATGCGCTTTCAAGTGTTCCGCCAACAGTCGACAAAACAAAGCGACCAGATATCGGGGTTCCAGTTGAAGAACGTACCCAAACAGTTCCTGAATAATTCGAGCCCACAGCTGGAGTGGTTTTTATGGCGTGCTGCATTCCGCTTTCGGCCGAACCGGTCTTGGAGAACTGCAACACTCCATCGCTGTCGTGCGCACGAGTTGAGTCAACTTTGACCACCTGAGTGACTGCACCGCCCGATCCGACGAATGTTGTCCACGGATCAGATTGCACCACAGTGTCTTGCACCAAGGTGATTGCGTCAATGTCGAGCTTGCCACCAGAAGACAGATCAACTTCTGGGCGAATTGTTGTATTTGCCTTTGTCGCGGTGAATGTCAGTTCAACGACCTGCCAATCGCCATTAGCAGTGAAGTTCTGGGTCACAGTCTCAGACGATGAACTACTTCCACCTGAAGCCGTCAGTAATAGGCGACCATTAATATCGCCTCCATTTGTTGAACGAACACTTGCCTTCATCGTCCAAGTTGCACCTGTTTGGATGGTGGTTGCTTGAGTTGCATAGACACCAGCATTAGTACCCGTCGTCACAAGTCGCTCGTAACCTGTTCCATCAGCGGCTGTACTTCGATCGTCCATCTGAAGTTGCGCTGAAGTGGTTCCACTTGGTTCAACAATCAGCCACGGTTTCATCTGACGCGTGTCGGCATCATCAATCAACATGTTCGCACCAAGAGTGCTCGACTTCACAAGTGTCTTGATCGTGGTGTTATTGGTCTTGGTGACCGGAATCGTGACCCACACCTGCTGCCAGGTTCCGTTTGCAGTAAAAGACACCCACCTTTGTTCGGTGGTGCCACCTTCGAGACTGATGCCGAGTTGACCACTCATATTTGATCCAGTTGCCGACTTCACCCAGACTGAAGCGGTGTAATTGTCACCAACAACGGGCGTGAAGGTACTCGGATATGAGATCGAACCAGCAGAACCAGTCGCTGAGAACTGCAAGTAATTGTCTCCACCATGGGCGATCGTTGAATCTGCGTACGCAGCAGTGGCAACTGTTCCGCCCGAACCAGCAACAATGCCCCAAGGTGTGGGCTGCGTGAGACCAACAAGTTGAATCGTCGCATCGTCAACCCACAAACTTTGACCAGCGGTGGCATTTTCAATTTGCATCTTCATCGAGGTTCCGGCAGAACCATTGATCGGCAAATTGACTGTGACTTTTTGCCATGATCCATTTGCAGTAAATGATGTCGTTGCCGTATCGCTTGTTCCGTTGACACTGACTGTCAATTTGCCAGAAATGTTCGAGCCTGCCGACTTCACCCAAGCAGTTCCAACATAGGTATTACCTTGCGAAGGTGCGGCAGTCGTATCACGTGATGCATACGCAGATCCAGTGGTAGTACGAAGTTGCATGTAGCCCGAACCACCATGGGCCTTGGATGAGTCTTCGTACAAATGCATTGCTGAGCTACCCGAGTACAACTGGAAATTGTCCCAGCGTTGTCCTGATGTTGAAGTGTTGTTACCAGAAGCATCGGTTGATTGTCCGAAAAATCCAGATCGATTGCCAGCCGGCATCGTCAATGTTTGATTCGCCAAAACTGCACCTGTATCGAGACGCGTTATTGACCCGGTGACATCGTCACCTACCGCGGTCAAACGGACTCGCATCCAAACTCCTCGTGGCACATTGCTGCCGTTTGAGTTACCCGTTACCCAGTAACGATTACCGCCGTTGAACGTAATAAAGCCGTTACTTCCATTGGTATCCAAACGATATGCATATCCGACAGCTGATGACCCTGAACCAGTAACCCAGAACGCGACGTTGGCCATTTCACGAGTCGTATTTGCACTTGGTACGTAAACATCTACTGATTCGTCAAAGTCCCCGTTGACATTTCCCCAACTGTCGGTGTTGAAATACCAATAGTCAGCGTTTCCGTCGGTGCGAAGTGACTTACCCGTGTTGCCATAGTCAGTTGCGTAGATCACACCCGCCGAGTTGTTGATTGGTGGAGCAGATTCAAAGTTGGTGTATCCAACTCCCGACCAAGCCGAATCGGGGGCAGGGAAAATCTCAACTGGGGCACCCAAAATTGCGCCGTCATCAAGGTAAATCGTTTGCGGAGCGCCTGTGGTCGCGGTACTTGTAATCAGAACTTCAATTCGTAACGATGTATGACTCGCGTTATTAACAGTCAAATTCTTTGAAATTTGTTGCCACGAAGTTGTTGCAGTGAAAGTTTGCGTCGCTACTTCTTCAGTTCCACCTTTAGCAGTGATCTTCAAAGTTGCATTCGTATTGACTGGTGCCTTAACCCAAATAGATCCGGTGTAGGTCGCGTAGCGAGTTGGTGCTGCCGTATCAAAATAGACAGAAGAACCGTTCGATCGGGCCTCATAAATGAGTGAGCCCAAACCATCGTGAACATTTGTTCCGTCAGTTGGTACATATTCAGCAAGTACGTTTGAAGTTGCTGGGAGAGGTTTCCACGGAACCATTTGCACAGACATGTCGTCAAACAGAACCTCTGAATACGTTGTGGCCATATCTTTAAAACCAGGACGAATGTCAGTGTGCCCCGAATTGGCCATGTACAAAGTGATACTGAACTTCTGCCACGTCTGAGTCAATGTGATTGGTGCTTGCGCAGAGTCGGTTGTTCCACCCGTAGAATCAAGGTAAATGTTTCCGGCCATTGTCGAACATGAACGGCACTTCGCCCATCCAACAAACGTGTACGTCGAGTACTGCACTGGTGATTCAAGTGTCGACCAATACATGTCCCAGTTCGCTGAGGTTCCCATAGCGCGTAGAACACCAGAACCACTATGCGATGCACCTGGGTCAAAGCTCACTGTTGGTGCAGGTACTCCCGACAAAACGGTGGGTTTATCAACATTAGGAACTGTGCTCAACGAGTTCACAGTAAGCGTCATGTCATCAAAGAGAATTTCAGTGTTAATCGTTGCAATATCTTTAAAACCGGGCCGCGTGTCGGTGTGTCCAGAGTTCGCCATATATAGCGACACGCTGAATTGCTGCCACGTTTGTGTAATCGTGATGGCCTGATTCACCGAGTCGGTAGTACCACCAGCAGTATCCATAAATACGTTGCCAGCCACACTTGAACACGTGCGACACTTCACCCATCCACTGAATGTGTAGGTCGTGAATTGTGTCGGTGACTCATCAGTCGACCAATACATATCCCAGTTAGCTGACGAACCAGTTGCACTGAGAACACCATTACCACCGTGAGCTATTGACGGTTCAACACGGACACTTGGACTTCCCGACGCTACACCAGACAACGTTGTCGGCTTCAACACATTTGGTAGTGCGGCGATAGCGGTAACGGTAGAAGTAGTCACAGGAGTGAATGTCACCGAGTCAATTTCAACCGTGTCACCAAAGTCAAGCGGATCAAGCGTGACAGTAAATGAAGTTTTACACGATGACCCAGTGACGGTGTACGACACTTGAGTCCATGATGTTGTCACGTTGAAGACTTGGTTTTGCGACACAGTAGTTTGCGATGAACAACCAGACGCTGTCCCCTTCTGATCAATCCAGAGACCAATTCGCCCAGTTGTCGTATCTGGCGATTTCACCCAAGCTGACAACGTGTACGAAGCTCCTGATACTGGAGCCCACGTCAGGTTCTGATACAAACCGACATTGTTGTACGGGCCACCCGATGTGTAGTTATTCTTAATCTTGACCGCGGTTGTTCCTAGTGGCTCAGCAGTTGAAGCTTCGTTGGCCAGAACAGTTGTCGCAAAGTTGCTAGTGGTTGTCCAACTGTTGGCATTGCCCGTTTCAAAATCACCGTTCACCAGAACGTCGAGGTCTTCCATATTGCCTGGAGGCAACAAGTTGGAAGTTGTTCCGTTGCCAGCGATGGAAGCGGTGAAAGTCACTGCGTCAATTTCAACGGTGTCGTTGGCATCAAGCGGATCAAGGATGATGCGGAAGCTATTTCGGCATAATGCGCCAGTGACCGAAAATGACACTTGCT
Source organism: Actinomycetota bacterium (assembly GCA_947454105.1). Classification (GTDB taxonomy): domain Bacteria; phylum Actinomycetota; class Acidimicrobiia; order Acidimicrobiales; family Ilumatobacteraceae; genus Casp-actino8. The sequence continues at coordinate 38,728 of CANGIP010000009.1, forward strand.
GCCAATCGGTTGTCACATTGAATACTTGATTTTGCGCCAATGTTGGCTGGGTCGAACAACCCGATCCAGTTCCGACCTGCTGGACCCACAAGCCGATACGACCTGTGGTGGAATCAGGAGATTTCACCCAAGCAGACAACGTGTAAGTGGCGCCACCTTGTGGCGACCACGCGATGTCTTGATACAAACCAGAGTTGAGGTAAGGCCCACCTGAAGTGTTGTTGTTCTTCACCTTGACAGCGGTCATGCCTTCGTCTTCGGTTGGCGCAGTTTCGTCACTCAAAACAGTTGTTGTGTATCCGCTATAGGTTCCCCAACCAGTTGCGCTGCCTTCTTCGAAATCACCGTTGTAGGTGAAATCTAAATCTTCGATATCACCGTTTGATAAAAAGTCACCAGAGTTACCATCTTCAAAATCACCATTTGTCAGAATTGACGTTCCAGTTCCAGATTCAAAATCTGAGTTTGGCAATAAATTTTCAGAATCGCTGGCGTCTTCAAAATCACCATGGGGAATATTGCCCTTACCTTGACGACTATCAAAGCTTCCGTCAATCGCCGACGTGTCGTCTGGTTCAAAACTTCCGGTCGGCACTAAGGAAGCGGCGTCAAATGCTCCCGTTGCTAATGCTGATTGTGTACCGCTCACATCCATTTCAATAACAAATTCAGTGGTTCCACCACCGGCCGAGAAGCCGATATACACACCCATCGGGAATTTGTTTCCACTCACCTTCACCAAGGCTTCGGCGCCGATACTCAGACTGAACGCATTACCTTCTTTCCCAATGTGGAAGGTAATTGTGTTGAGCGAGAATCCACCATTTGACATATTGACGTCTAATTCGGCATCTAGCGAGAAGTCGCTGTCGTCAAACCATCCAGTCGCTTTGACGTTTGATAGTGAATCATCAAGACCAACTTTGTCCATCAAATATCCGGGCAGTTTAAAATTTGCCGTCAATGAGTTCAATTCGGGCTTTAGTTGAAGCACCGTGTCGTACAGGTTCACCGACGGTAATGAAGTCAGGTTTGTCCAGGCCCATCCAGTGAGTTGCGAAGAATCTAGTTCGACGCCGCCACTTGAACTTCCGCCGTCAACACCGCCACCGACCGCAACTTGGGAAATGACAAATCCATCGGGAGTCCACTCAACACAACCACCGGTACCTGTCGTCGGAATACCAGGAATATGAATTGTAAAATCTCCACAGAACTCAAAGTTCAAACCATCATTAGCCGCACTGAGGTCAGGCATTTCCATATTCGGATCAAATGAATCTTCGCGTTCACCTTTCCATACGGTCAGAGTGGGCGTGGTAATGCTGAAGTTTTCAAAATCAGCGTCAGGAGCAACTCCTTCAATACGCCCCCACGTTCCGTCAGTGTTTAGTGCGCCATTGATCGCAAGCGATGGCAAACCATCGGGCAGATCCATCGTGCCATTGAGCATGCCGAGATAAACACCTTCAGCATCCGAGCAGTTCTCTTCAAGCGGACAAGTATCACCCAAAGTGAATTGCGCGTTGATGTCAACACCAGTTGTGCTGTTATGCCACGTCGTATTGTTGATGGACACATTCCACGTAAGTTCACCGTCTGTTGATTCAACGGTTCCAGACATTGATTCAGCACTAATTGATAAGCCTGGGAAACCAGGAACTTCCCACGTGTCACCAACTTGTACGGTAAGAGTTGCAACCCAGTTGTCCTCATCGGTGTATTTGATATCGGCGTATTTTTTGAAAGTACTGAAATCATCAAATGCCATGTCGACAGGTCCACCGAGACCACTTGTCGCGGCCATGGGTTGCCGTGATCCCGAAGTTTGTTGAACAGTGCGCACTCCTGCTGTTTGTACGGTTGCTTCGCTGTCCATCCCTATAGATCCACCGCCCAAAACTAAACCTGCTGACAACGGGACTTTGCCACCTTCAGCATCTTTAATGGCGGCGCTGAACTTGTAGTACGGCACAGTACGCGCCACACCATTTTTTACATAGCCAGCACTCTCATAACGGCCAACCAACGGAAGCGGCGTCGCACCCATACGCAACACACCCGCGACCGTCAAACCAAACGCACCATCACCTTGAATATCACCATTCAACAAGATCCGACTGTTCTTACGCGAAATCACCGCTGCAACATTGGTTTGCTTCACAATCGCGCCGGTTGCGTTTGAGAACTTAATCGTGAGACGCGTTAAAGGGTCCCAACCATCAGGCAAACTAATCATCTTCAGATCGTTCGTAGTGACCGTCACTTTGCCATCAATGAGACCGTTATCAATCGTGATCGAACCCTGAATACTGGGCTTACTCATTGGTTGACTGAGCCCAAGAACCTGACCACCACCATTGCTAATCGCAACATTCCATGTTTTGGCTGCTGAATACGTAAATGTTCCATTCATCGTCAATTTTGTGCTCGTCAACACCGCGGTCGTAGAAACATCCCACGTCACCACATTGTTCTTGCTCGCAATGACGCCCGTGAGATCTTTCGTCGCCACTGTCAACACTGGGAAAACTTTGGGCGCCCACGTCTTTGTTGACGCGTTCATAACACGAACTTGCCATGCTTTCTCATCCAAAATCAAAACGCGCGCATTCGCAATCACCGGAATCGTGTCACCTAGAACAACAGTCGTCGTTCCAGTCACTCCTGGAACACGATCGGTCATATCGATAGTTGTGATACCAGTCGGAGTGTTCTTATCAATCACACCGGCAGCACCACTGCCCGCGATATGCCATTTTGACTTCACATCAGTCGCACCATTTTTCGGTGCAACATACGAACCAGTTAAAGCGATCGTCTGACCAGCAAACGGAACGGAACCGTTAGCGGTCAGTTCGTAACTCCCGTCCTCATTCAAAGCGCCCGTCATCGAAATCTTTCCCTGACCACGCGACAACGAATACTGCACTTCACCCACTAAAGCTTTCTTCGCATCCGAATACGTCAACACCAGCGATGCGGCATTCGTCCACGTTGGAACTACTTTTGGATGTTCAGATAAAGCAATTGTTACCGTGCCAGTGATAACTCCGTTGGCTGATGTCACAGAACCAGAAAAATCATCACTTAATAAATCAAAACCCCCAATCGAACCCGAACCACCAATGATTGTGGTTGTCCAATTCGCGTCATCAGTCACCGATGTTGAACCCATCAACGTGATCCCAGCCGGCGTCGCGATATTGACGACTGCCTCACCTGTAACTGGAACAGAAGCACTATCCGTCGGCGCAACCGAATCACCCGGCAACGTCGAATCAACAACCGAATCAGACGGAGCTTCAGTACTTGACGATGATGTTCCAGAATCACCCGAACTCACCAACGCCACAACACCTAACGTCACCGTTCCTACAGCAACAGCACCCACCACAACCGACACCAATGGATTCTTGACAACCCACCCAAAAAACTTCGACACGCCGCCAACTCCACTCTCTGATGTAGACCCGAAAGCCCCAATTGGTCAAACAGAAAAACTACTTCAAAACGTCTGACCCACTGACATTTAGGTGACCTCAAAAAAGGAAATGTCAGTCGTTCCAGAAACGTTGTTCTTTAAACGGATCGGCATACATGTGGTAGCCGTTGCGCTCCCAAAAACCAGGGGCATCCTTCGGGATGAGTTCAATCCCTCGTAGCCATTTGGCGCTTTTCCAGAAATACAAGTGCGGAATGACAATTCGAACCGGACCACCATGTTCGGCAGTGATCTCTTCACCCTCAAACGCGTACGCAACTAAGGCTTCATCAGTCGTTATGTCGGCAAGCGGCACATTTGTGGTGTATCCGAATTCGGCATGTTCCATCACGTGAGTTGCTTCAGGTTGCACTCCAGCCATCTCGAACAGATCGCGTACGCGCACCCCGGTCCACGTGGTATCAAATTTGCTCCATTTGGTGACGCAGTGAATATCAAAGGTCAACGACACACTTGGTAACGCCTTCAACTCATCAAGAGTCAGAGTGAAAGGTCGGTCGACGAGACCGAAAATATTCAAATTCCATTGACCAGGTTCATAATCAGGGATATCTCCCACATGAAGCACCGGAAAACGATCCGTTAAATATTGGCCAGGTGGCAAACGGCTCGCGTCTAGGCCTTTTGCAGAAATGTCCTGCCTATTGCGCTCAAAGAAACTCATACCTGCATTCTGACCCATATTTCGCATGAGAACACCGCCCGAGTCTGGAGATTTTGGGCTGTAGTTTGAAGCCATGGTCGACGTTTCCACCATCTACCTCGTTCGGCACGCCAAAGCCGGTGACCGATCCTCGTGGGATGGCGATGACACCGTTCGCCCCCTTTCGGGCAAGGGCCGCCGACAAGCAGTATCTATTTGTGATCGACTTTTTGATTTGATCGCGACTCATCCTGATGCTCAGCTCATTTCGAGTCCGTACATTCGTTGCATGCAGACACTTGAGCCCCTTGCGGCCCGTCTGCATTCTCAGGTCGTATCCGACCCACGACTCGCTGAGGGTTATGACCGCGAAGGTGCTCTTGAACTTATTTCCACTCTCCCCAATGGCTCCGTGATGTGCAGCCACGGCGACGTGATCCCCGACGTCATGGCCGCGTTACAACGCCGTCGCGCCGAAATCATCGGTGATCCTGATTGGCGTAAAGGCACGGTTTGGGTTTTGGCACGCGAAGATGGCGAAGTCACTGAAGCGTCAGTGTGGGCGCCACCAGCAACTGATTGATCAGTTGAGTATCACGGCACTGAAGTTGTTGATGCAGCAACCGCTTCATTGATTTGCGTCACTAGTCCCTGCACCATTGATGCAACTTCTGCTGGTGGATTGGCTTCTAAGCAAGCTGTCATCTCGGGCTGAGCTGCCGCGGCATCATCGATGAAGCGAAAGAAAGATATGCCTAAGAAACAATGCGCATCTGGGTATGTGGGGTCGGAAATCGTGGCTTGACGCAAAAGAACCATGCCATTTTGCAATCGAGTGGCACCAGCGCTTGCATCAGCCTCTTGAGTTGATGACAAAACCGTAAACCAACCGAAATAAGTCAGTGCCTCAACGTTGTCGGGTTCGATTGCTAAAACGCGAGAATACAAATCAAGCACTGCGGGAATATCGCTCATTCCCATTGACCGGGCTTGCACAAGCAATGAGCTCACGCTGCCATCATCAATGGGCCCGTTCATGCCTTGGCCAGGCAAACGCTCGCCCGTGTTACGAGCGACAACGATTCCGGCAGTAATCGCCAACAACAAAATCAATGTCGACCATGCCAAAGGCCGCCAACCAATACGTTTGCGAACCTTCGGTTCAGAATCATCAGACAATTCACGAATAATGATGGCAGCTCGCGCTGTATACGAATCTTTCAGCGAGGCATAGTCATCAGCATCAACATCTCCGACAACAAATTCGCGTTCAAGATCGGCCAACGAAGTCAGTAGGAATTCACGTTCTTCAAGCAATTGATTGCGACGTTCAGGAGTCACGATTTTCACTCACTTGCCGTAATGCAGTTTCCACTAGATCTCGGTCGGCATCTGTTGCCGTTAGTGACCCTTGCGTTTTCCAACGCTTAAAGACAACAACCAAACCAGCAATTGCGACGACCAGCAACACAATCGGCAAAATCCAAATTAGGGCATCAAACCCTGTTCCACCCGGAACCAGTTTCAAGTCAGCCGTATAACTGTCGTCAATCGCTTTCACGATCTGGCTGTCGGTGAGTTGCCCATCTGCGACTTGACGAGCGATTTCTTTGCGAATCGCCTGCGAGGCTGCGCCACGAGACTCGTACACACTTTCGCCATCGCAAGTTGGACACGCCAATCGTTGCGAAATACTTTCAATCCGCTCTTGAGGAGTAGAAGGACCCGAATCACGTTGAGTTCCGATCAGCATCAACGCCACGACGCAGAACAACATCACGACCCATGCTGGCCAACGCTTCATTTTTTTGTTGAACAGATTTGTCATGAGGCACTGTCCTGCGTCATTGAGGCAATAGCCGAACCAAGGAGTTCAGCAGTCACCTGGCCAGTGAATCGCTGTGCCACGACCCCGGTTGGACTAATCAACCATGTCTCAGGGACCTTGGCGACTCCATAATCGACAGAAATATTGGCATCTTCATCATGGATAATTGGCCAACCACCACCGTTTTCATTAAAGAAATTGCGTACGGCTTGTTCGTCATCGTCGTTCACGATGGTGTACAGCTCGGCACCAGTGCCATCAAGTGATTGCTGCGTCTCAAAGAATTTCACCAATTCAGGATGCTCACGTTTACATGGAACACAAGTGGAATTAAAGAAGTTCAAGACCACCCACGAACCGCGACGACGTGAAAGCAAAAATGCATCGCCATCGTACGTTGTGCTCGTAATTTCGGGAGCTGGTTTCAACATCAACGGAGTAGCAGCGGTTTCGGCTTTGTCATTTGAAGAAACGGCCAAAATGACTATGAAAAACACCATCACTGCAGCAACTGCTACCGAAATGATCGGAGCGATTCGGCGCGGTGCTTGTTCAGACATGTTCATCCGTTGTTGATTGAGTCAAAACAGAATCAGCCGATACCGGCGCAGTCGGTTGGCGACGTTTACCAGGGAACGCTGCAAGCACAGTACCGAGGGCCATTAATGCCCCACCAATCCACAACCACATGATGAGTGGCTTGACAAAAATCTTGATGCGCGCTTCAGTGTCGGTCGTTCGCACATTTCCTTCAAGCGTGATGTACAGGTCGTTGACAAAACCTGTTTTCACGCTTGGAGTTCCGATATCCATTCCCTGCTTGATGTACTTACTCCGTGCCGGGCTATACACAGAGTCGCCGTCAATACGAATCGCAGCCTTGACGCTGGTCTTCACATCATCTGATTCGAGTGACAGCCCTTCAAAAGTAAACGTGTGATCGGCAAAGGTGACGGTCTCGCCAACCTTCATCACAAATTCTTGGGTACGCGTATACGAAGATGACGCGCTAAACGCCACGGCAATAATGATGACACCAATATGCACAACCATGCCACCGTTGGCCCGACCAACGACGCCTCGCCAACCTTGACGGCGACTTGCTAATGCAATCTGACGCAATGCAGCACCGGCAGCAAAACCACCCAGTGCAAACGCGGCAAGCGAAGCCCAGCCATCGGCTCCAACGATCACCGACAGAGCAAGCGCTCCCACTCCACACCATGCTGGCCAGAACAAACGGTCTCGTAAAACTTCTTGGCTGGCCTTACGCCACGGAAGTACTGGCGCGATGGCCATCAAAAACAACAAGGTCAATCCAAGTGGCATTGTCATGCGATCAAAAAATGGTTCACCTACAACAATGCGACGATTATTCAAGGCTTCGACAATGAGTGGGAACACCGTCCCAAGCAAAACCACAAAAGCAAAAATACTGAACAGCACATTGTTCGCCAAGAAAGCACCTTCGCGACTGAGTGGTGAATCAATAGCGCCTGGCGAACGTAATTGATCTCCGCGGCGACCAACCAAAAAAATTGCCACAACAACAATGATCGCGAAGAAAGTCAAGAGCCACGGGCCGACGCTGCCAGCACTGAATGCATGCACGCTATTGATAACACCCGATCGGGTCAAGAATGTCCCGAGGATCGTCAAACTAAATGTGGCAATGACCAAACTCAAGTTCCAGACACGCAACATGCCACGTCGTTCTTGAACAAGAACCGAATGCAAATACGCAGTACCTGTCAACCACGGCAGGAAACTTGCGTTTTCTACTGGGTCCCATGCCCACACACCGCTCCATCCGAGAACTTCGTAGCTCCACCAACTACCAAGAATGATGCCGACAGTTAAGAAGCCCCAGGCGTACAAAGTCCAACGACGAGTTTCAAGTAACCAGCCTTCGCCCACGCGACCCGTAATGAGCGCTGCCATCGCAAACGCAAACGGCACCGTGAAACCCACATAACCGACATACAAAATCGGTGGATGGAATAACACCAAAATGTGATTTTGTAACAGGGGATTTGGCCCAGGGCCATCGTTCACACCAAGAGCACCCATGGCGAAGGGGTTTGCTGGTCCGAACGACAACAAAAAGAAAAAGAGACCAACGACAAACATGACCACCATGGCCCACGCTAAAAGTTCGTCACCAACGCGAGCCCGAAACTTACGAGCAACCGCTGCGATCAAGCCAGTTAAGGCAAGTAGCCACAACAGAATTGATCCTTCAAGCGCACTCCATACAGCTGTGAAGTTAAAAAGTGCTGGTGTGTCTCGCGAACCTACCTGTTGCACATACTTCATCGAGAAGTCGCGCGTAATCAAAGCGCGTTCCATCATGATGAACGCCAAAAGAGCGGCGGCGAATGCGAGATAGGCGTATCGAGGTGCCGATTTCAAAGCTCGAAGATCATGTTTACGAATTCCGGCGACCGTAATCGCGATGCCTGACAGACACGTCAAGAGACCGAGCAGAATCGCGCCACGTCCGATTGCTGCATTAATACTTACTGCGAGCACGCGGTTCCTTCAGAAGTTGAGCCTTCGTTCTTCACCCGATTTGGGTTGGCGGCTTTGTATTCATTTGAATGTTTCACTTCTACGCGATCACCTAAGAAAACACCGTCAGCCAAAATACCGTGCACAACAACCGGGATACATTCCTTAAAAATGCCACCAGGTTCACCGTCGTACGTCACCGGAATTGTGACTCCGCCAAATGACATATCAAATTTGGTTGTAACTCCATCGTTTTCAACAGAACCCTTGTCAACCACACCTTGAACTCGTAATCGGTGTCCGGCTTCGCAACCCGACTTCGCGCCAATCTCGTTGACATTGCAGTAGTAGTCGATCGCCGATGTCAAAAACTTGGTGAGAACGATTCCGCCCGCTGCAACAACGAGAACCAACACAATAATTGCGGGCCAAGGGCGACGTTTACGTTGCTGACGTGGTGTTACTGCACGTGGTGAGAGGTCAAGCGAATCAGCAGATGTTCCAATGTCGTCGTCATTGAGGTGATGACTCATAGCCACGGCCTCTGATCTCGCGGGATATCTCGTGATGACTTGCGTGAACGACGAATGACACCAATTGCATATGCCCCGACAGCACCAAAAGTGATGATGTAACTCGCAATGATGAATCCGGCGTTATCCATCAGCGCTTCATTCCTTCGGCTCGACGAGCAGTGAGAGCATTATCAAGACCTGAATCATCGAGCATGTCATCAAGAGTGAGTGAACGTTGACGATGCAAGACCAACCAGACATACATCAAAGTGAAGACCACGACACCCAAGAACAAGGTGAAGAGCATTAACCCATCCATATCAACATTGGTTCCACGGCCAGCCACACTTGCTTCTTGGTGCAGCGTGTTCCATAACTCGACAGAAAAATGCACAAGCGGAATTTCAAGAACTGCTAGCAACGCCAACACTGCACTACGACGCGCACGCTGTTGATGAGTTCCACCTAATCCACGAACTGCTAAATAACCGATGTACGTCACGAACAAAAACGCTGTTGTTGTTAGTCGCGCATCCCAAGTCCAGTAAGTGCCCCAAGTAATGCGCCCCCACAAACTTCCAGTGATCAATGAAATACCCATGAACAGCACGCCGACTTCGGCCGATGCTCCAGCAATGCGATCCCAGGTGAGTGAACGCGTGCGGTTCCACAAATAGGCAGCCGATGAAACTGCCGTGACAATAAATGCGAGGTACGCCAGCCAAGCTCCTGGCACATGCGCGTACATGATGCGCACCGATTCACCCTGATTGACGTCGGCAGGTGACACAAACAGACCAAGAACAATCAAAAGTGCCATGCCGGCTAACACGAGAATTCCGAGGCCACGTGTAAACGGCGTGCCCGTGACTCGATCACGAGGAGAACCTTTAGTTGACATTGATGTATTCATGGTTCTCCTCTCCGTTTTCACAACTTGTATTCAGTCGTCAAGCAACGGCCCAAAGGCCACTGCCCCAGCAACACTGAACAACACTGCGAACACCGCCAGCAAACCGAACCATGGCCAACCTTCACTGATCGCAATTCCGTTCGTGCCGAACGCAGATTCGGTTGCCCGAGTTGCTCCGATCAACACTGGTGCAACCACCGGCAACAAGAGCAGCGGAAGCAATGTTTCGCGACCCTTGGCACCAGCGGCAAGACCTCCGTACAGAGTACCTACGGCGGCCAAACCGCAGGTAGCGGCAATCGCAGTGGTGACCAAGAGCACGCCGCCTTCCCACGAAAAGGACGCCCGATACAGCACGACGGCTGCCCCAACTAACAACGCAACCAAGACCAAGAGTTGCGCCATCAGGGCCAACATTTTCCCGATGAAAATTCCCGTGGCCGGCACCCCGGCCGAACGCAATTGGTCAAGTGCTCCATCGGCCGTTTCGACAGCAAACGACCGTGACACCATCACGAGCACGCTGAAGAGGGTTGCCAACCAGACCAGTCCTGGGGCGACTCGCTCAAGCACTGCATCACTATCGAGAGCAAAGGCAAACATGACCATCACAATGAGTGCAAAGGGCAATACTTGATTCAGTAAAACTCGACTTCGTCGTTCAACCCGCAGGTCTTTGGCAGCAATCAAACGAGCGGTCGCGATGACCCCTGCCGAGCCTTGAAGTGATCTGCTCATGACGCACCCAATTCGCGAACTTGACCAGCCACGACTTCGACCTGACGCGTGGCTAATTGGCCGGCGCGCTCCAGTTCATGGCTTGCAACCACCACTGTTGCGCCAGCCGAGGCAGCCATTTTGAGAACTTGATCGAGCTCATCTCGGCCGGCCGCATCAAGACCTGCATGGGGTTCATCAAGTAACCATAGTTCGGCTCGGCGAGCTACCAAGCCGGCCAAGGCAGTGCGTCGTTTTTGACCGGCCGATAAACGCGACACTGGTAAATCGGCTAAACGGCCGTTGAGACCCATACGTTGCAGTGCCGCATCAACTTCGCCGTGAGTTGCCCCAACAGTGCGTCCCCAAAACCGCACATTTTCGGTCACGGTTAAATCGGCATACAGACCATTGTTGTGTCCGATCACTCCCACTCGATGACGCACGAGTTCACGATCGTTCTTCAAATCAACACCCAAGACATAACCCTGTCCGCGCTCAAGCGGAATCAGTCCTGCGCACAACCGAAGCAAAGTGGTCTTACCCGCACCATTTGGTCCTTGCAACAACACGATTTCACCGCGCCTCACCGACAAGGTTGCGCCAGCCAATGCGGGGAACGAACCAAGCACAGCAACAGCGTCAATGAGGTCAATAACCACATCTGAACTCGGCTCATGGGCGATAAACGACATGCATGAGCGACGCTATCTGCCACCGCTCGTGGTGCCCTGTTCTGAGCACCCTTCGCAGGTAGCGTTTGACCCCTGTGGAGAACGAAGGAGTGGAGCACGACGACTCAGCCAATTCGCGAGGTTTTGGCGACGATCTTTCTGCCCCTGAACACTACGACCCCTTTGAGACGTCTCGGCCCATCCCCCGCCCAACTGCGGCTGGTCCTATTGAGCCGCTCTTAATGCCCGTCAATAACGGCGACGAACTCAATGCGGTCCCGCGAGCGAAGGTGCCATTTTGGGATCGACCCAAGCCCAAGAAAGATTGGTACTGGTTTCTCGGTCGTCTCGGGTCAAGTTTGATCACTCTGGGACTATTGATGTTTTTGTTTGTCGGTTACCAACTATGGGGAACTGGCATTGAAGAAGCACAGTCACAGAACAAACTCGAAAACCGATTCACCGAAATCGCAGTGACAACCACTTCACCCCCATCGACTTCGGTTACACCGTCAATCGCTGAACCTCCTGTCACCACAACTCTTGCTCCACCTGGACCGATTGTGATCAACGAAGGTGACCCCATCGCCATCATTGATATGCCCACCATTGGGGTCAGTAAATATGTCGTGGCCGGAGTTCAAACTGCAGATCTCAAAAAAGGTCCGGGCCATTACCCCGGAACACCTTTCCCTGGAGAACTTGGAAATGCATCAATTGCGGGTCACCGCACAACTTACGGAGAACCATTCCGTCATCTTGATGATCTCAACATTGGCGATCCGATTATCATCACCGATTTACTTGGCCGTCAATTCACGTATCTCGTGACGAACCAACAAGTCGTTGGTGCCACTGATTCGTGGGTTGTTGCTACCACCGATCGCACCAAGGCTTTTCTCACGTTGACAACATGCCACCCCGAGTTTTCAGCGAAACAACGCCTCATTGTTTCTGCCGAACTTGATCTAACCCAAAGCGACATTGCGACATCACCGGCCGCTGTCTATGCAGATAATGCCCCAGATTCAACCACCGTTCCTTCAACTGAAGTTGTGACTACCGAAGTCGCAACAACAGTCGTCGACGATATAACAACCGAAACAACAACCTCAACTGTTCCAGCAGTAGTAGTTGATGATTTGAATAACAACGAAAGTGCCGATGCGCTGAGTCGTGGATGGTTCAGTGATCTCTCGGCAATCCCCCAAACATTGTTATGGGGATTACTCGAACTTCTCATCGTGATAGGTGCTTGGCAAGTAGCCAAGAAATACCGCAACCGAATCATTGGGACAGTCGTCGGCTTTATTCCGTTCTTTGTGGTGCTGTACTTCGTCTTCCAAAACGTGAATCGACTCTTGCCGCCGAACCTCTAATTCGTCGCGGTCGTTTTCCTCAACAAGTCAGCACAAAAAGCAATTGTGCCCGACACCAAAGCATGGGGAGACTCCCAAGGTACAAAATGTCCGCAGTCGCGCAACAAATACGGCCCGACATGGTTGTCAAAAACTACAGCAGCCATTTGGTCAAACGCTGGATAAATCACATGGTCGCTCGGACCGAACAAAATCAAGGTTGGAGTCTTCTCATTGCGACCCATCATTGTCATATCGCTGTTCTTTGAAGCATTGAAAACAGTTTCGTAACCACCAAAGGATGCGCGCAATACTTCAGCATTAGCAAAAGGTTCGGTGTGAAAGTCAACAGCTTCTTGGTCAAAGGTTCCTGGATGTGCCCAAAAGCGACTTCCATAAAACGTTGCGATGTAACGACGCCGAGCATCGGGTGTTGCAAGTTCAGCGGCCAATCCATCGGCATCAGTTCCCTGGCGAATGAAATAATCGGCAGCTTCCCGCGGAGCGCGAGTGCCTTCAATGTTCTTCATACGTTCTTTGTCAAAAGGCAACGGCGAATTGAACAAAACCATACGTTCAACAAATTCTGGATATCGCAAGGCCATGTCTTGAATCACCGGGCCACCCATGTCGCCACCAACGACCACAACTTTGTCGTAACCAAGTTGATCATGCACGAGCGAATACATATCTCGTGAGTGCGACGGCGTGTCATAAAAACCATCGGGCGCCATACCACTATCGCCAAAGCCCCGAAGGTCAGGAACAATGACGTCAAAGCCTGCGGCGACAAGAGGTTCAATCACCTTCCAAAAAATGCGCTTGCTTTCTGGCCAACCATGAACACATAGCAATGCAATCCCGTTCCCGTTGGGAGATTGTTCATAGACAAAAGACTGTTTGAACCCGCGCAATGTTGACGAGTGCAGTCGAAATCGTTGCGGATCAATATCGGGATTCATGCCCCTACCGTACCGACATCAACCAAATCACGCCGTACTCAACGGGGAGATGCGCCTAGCCTGTAGACCATGGATGCCAACGAATTTCGCGCCAATGGTCAAGCCGTGATTGAAATCATCGCTCAATACCTTGAAACGATTGAACAACGCCCAGTGACCGCCGATGTGCGACCCGGGGATATTCGTTCAATGTTGCCCGAACATCCCCCAACGTCACCCGAATCATTTGACGAAGTTTTGCGCGACGTCAACAACATCGTTCTTCCCGGTCTCACCCATTGGCAGCACCCCAATTTCTACGCATTCTTTCCGGGTAACTCTTCCTACCCATCAATACTCGCCGACCTCTTGACTGCTGGTTTGGGAGTGCAAGGAATGAGTTGGCTCTCTTCGCCAGCGTGTACCGAAGTTGAAACACTCATGCTTGATTGGATGCAAGAACTTCTCGGATTGCCCGAGAAATATCGCAGCACCACCGCAACTGGTGGCGGAGTCATTCAAGGTTCGGCGAGCGAAGCAACTCTTTCATCAATTCTCGCGGCCCGTTGGCGTATCACTCACGGCAAAGTGAACCTTGACGGCGACACATCAAAACTGATTGCTTACTGCACATCTCAAGCCCATAGCAGTATCGAAAAAGGTCTTCGGATTGCTGGCATCGGTACCCAAAACATTCGCATCATTGAACATGATTCATCATTTGCTATGAACGCTGCGGCCCTTGAAGCACAGATCATTGCTGACAAAAATGCCGGACTTATTCCATTCTGGATTTGCAGTACTCACGGCACTACTTCATCTGGGGCATTCGACCCAACACCTGCGATTGGTCTGATCGCGCAACGTCACAACGTGTGGTTGCACGTTGATGCTGCGATGCACGGCATTGCTGCGCTCGCACCAGAACTTCGTTGGGTCAATGATGGCCTTGAATTGGCCGACAGTTATTGCACCAATCCGCATAAGTGGATGGGCGTCAACTTCGACTGTGATCTCTTTTGGACATCTGATCGCGCTTCATTACTTGGTGCGCTCAGCATCTTGCCCGAATACCTGCGCTCGGCCGCCGCAGAATCTGGTGCTGCGATTGATTACCGCGATTGGCAAATTCCGTTAGGGCGTCGCTTCCGGTCACTCAAGTTGTGGTTCGCAATTCGTACCGACGGCACTGCCGTATTCCAAGAACTCATTCGTCGCCACGTTGCAATTACCCAAGAACTAGCCGCGCTTGTTGCCGCTGATTCGCGATTTGAAATTGTCGCCCCCCACACATTGAACTTGCTCTGCCTACACATCAAGGGTTCAAGCCCCGAAGAGGGCGACCAGCTCACCGATGCCTTAATTGAGGCTGCCAATGCCACTCGAGAAGTCTTCTTCACCCGTACGGTGCTGAATGGTCACAGTGTTCTGCGCTTCTCCATCGGTGGTCGCACGACCGAGCGCCATCACGTGATGGCAGCGTGGGTATTGCTCAAGGATCTCTCATAGGATCACACGAACCCAACAAGTTGAAACTGACTCGAGCATGAACGACACGAACTACATGATGCAAGCAATTGAAGTTGCTGCTTCTGTTCGTATGCGCACATCTCCTAACCCGTGGGTCGGTTGCGTGATTGTCTCTACAGATGGACAAACTTTCACCGGTGCGACCGAAGCACCTGGAGGTCGGCACGCTGAAATTGTTGCGCTTGAAGCCGCACGTTTGGCCAAGGCACAACTTGAAGGCGCAACTGTCTACACAACGCTCGAACCCTGCAGCCATCAAGGTCGTACTGGTCCATGCACAGAAGCGCTCATCGATGCTCGAGTTGCACGAGTTGTCAGTGCAATCACCGATCCCGACTCACAAGTTGGTGGTCAAGGCTTTCAAGCTCTACGTCATGCAAGCATCAACGTTGAAACTGGTGTGTGTGCCGATCTTGTCAATGAACAACTCCGTCCATATCTGCATCACCGCACCACTGGTCGACCATTTGTCATTCTGAAAATGGCAACAACTCTTGATGGGCGAACTGCAGCAGCTGACGGAACAAGTCAATGGATCACCGGTGAGCATGCACGCATTGCTACTCATCAGTTGCGCGCCGAGAGTGATGCAATTGTTGCAGGTGCCGGAACTGTTCGAATTGACAATCCCTCTTTAACAACACGCCTCGTTGATGGTCCATCGCCTCGACGAATTGTTCTTGGCAAGGTCGCCGCCGATGCAAAAGTGAATCCTTGTCTGGAATGGAATCAATCACTTCCAGAGTTACTCGACACTCTCGGAGCAGAGGGTGTTCTGCAACTGATGGTTGAGGGTGGGCCGACCGTGGCCGCTTCGTTCCATCGCGAAAATTTGGTCAATCGTTATGTGATGTACATCGCTCCAGCCTTCATGGGGGGCGCCGACGGTTCTCCCCTATTTGCGGGGCCGGGGGTTACCTCAATTAACGAAATGTGGCGGGGTTCAATCACTTCAATGCGCATGGTCGGCGATGACATCGAAATCGTGATCGATAACAACTCTCGTTAGTCAAAGATGCGTCAGAAGGCCCGCGGGGGTCATCTGTTACGCTGAGATATCAGTCAAAATTCGTCGCCGTCAGCAAATTCAGTCATTCGCGTGTCACAAGCACAAGTCCCTACCGAGTGGGGAATGTTTGTCTGTACAGCCTTTCGTGATGCAACGACCCAAACCGAACATGTTGCGTTTTCGGTCGGCGATTTAGAACATTCTGAACCAGTCCTCACACGGGTGCACAGTGAATGCCTTACTGGCGACGTCTTTGCCAGCCGGCGCTGCGACTGTGGTCCACAATTGCAAACATCTATGGCACTCATTGCCCAAGAAGGACGCGGTGTTGTGGTCTACCTCCGCGACCACGAAGGCCGCGGCATCGGTATCGCCCACAAGATCAGTGCGTATTCGTTACAAGATCAGGGCCGTGACACCGTCGACGCAAACACCGAACTTGGTTTCGCAATTGACGATCGTGACTATTCAATTGGCGCGCGCATCTTGCGCGATTTTGGCATCAAACAGGTGCGCTTGATCACCAATAACCCCGCCAAGTTTGAAGGCCTCGAAGCCGAAGGTGTTGAAGTCGTAGAGCGAGTACGCCTCGATCTTGTACCCACCGAAGAAAACTTGCGCTATCTCCAGACAAAGCGCGATCGCATGGGTCATTTGCTTGACCTGCCCGAATCGGCAATCTAAACGTTTCGCCGTTTCATTGAACTCTTTCCCACATTGTTCGTGACGTTGCATCAGCAACTCATATAACAAAGGAGGAGGACATGAGCTTTTTGCTCAGTCTCCTCGTAGCGGTCTCGAGTTTTTTGACCGCTCCATTGTCGAATCCCGATCCCGTTCGCGATTCGAAGCGTTTAGAGACCTTGGTCTTCTCCACAACATTGCGCGACTTCGTCGCACTATCGCATCAACACCTTGAAGCAGACAATTGGTTTGATTGGTCAACTGATTTATGTTCGGCACCACTCGTCGGAAGTTCTGGTCGAACCTTCGATTTCACCGAACCTTGTTTGCGACATGACTTTGCCTATCGAAATTTCAAACTGATGGACCAGCGATATTCATGTCCAAAACGTCTGCCTCAACAAGTATGTGATCCTGGCACAAGCAGTTTGGGCAAATGGTGGAATAGCAAGATTCGCTTACGAATTGATTCGCGCTTTCGCGCCGACATGTTGAATCACTGCGCATCGCGCTCGTTGCTTGATTACTTGCCTTGTAAAGCTTGGGCCACAGTTTTCTATAAAGCCGTCCGCGCCGCAGGCGGTCTCTAACGTTTGGCTCGGTCAGAGAGTTTTTCGATATTTGATCGACATCACTTCGTTGAGAAATTCTCTGGCCAAGCCCCACCCGCGTTCAACTTCAACAAAGCCGGCGCGCTCTATGGTGCGTCGTGAAGCGGTGTTTTCTTCAGCGATATAGGCAATGACCGATTGAATGTTTTCATTGGGGGTAATGGTGGCAATCAATAATTTCACGGCAGCCGAAGCAGCCTTCATTCCGCGACCCCACGGCGCGATCCAATATCCCATAGGTGCTTCGCGAGTTACCTCATCAATCTCGTGAATACTCACGAGCCCAAGGGGCATTGAAGATTCTGTATCTTCAATCACCATCGTGATGTACTCGGGCTCATTCTCAATAAACCAGGCAGCATCTTCAAATGAATATGGACGCGGAACCATGGTCCAACGTTGAATTGCTTCGTCTTGACAGGCATCAAAGATCCACTCAACATCGTCGTACTCGAGTCGGCGCAACTGAAACATGCTCATAGTCTGACCTACCAATTCGGTAAGTCAAAGTGATTTACACCATGAATGACGCACAACAATTCGTGCAAAATGCGCGCCGTTGCGCCCCAAATTGTTTCGTCATCCAAATGAAAGAAAAACATGGGTCGATCGCCCGGCGCTTCAACTCGATCAAAGTTCCACCATTCCCACGAGAAAGTGTCGGGCCTCACGAGTTCAGCAAGCGGCACCCACAGAGCGCGTTCAACCTCATGCGTACTCATTGATAGTTCGGGCTTTTCGGGAACCGTGGCAAGGACGGGCACGATATAACTGCGACTCACAAACGTTGAAAGTGGGCTGAGTTCCGAATGCACAGTCACGAGTTGCGGGTGCACGCCTACTTCTTCGTGGGTTTCTCGCAATGCTGCATCGACAATTGATTCACCTTCGTCAACTCGTCCGCCCGGAAAACTTATTTCACCCTGATGATTAGAAAGTTTGGTCGAACGTCGAGTGAGCAGAATCTCCGCACCATGTTCACCAGGTGCAAGCAAAGCTAAGACTGCCGAGATCTTCTCGTTCTCTCGCGGTGCCGTACGGCCGGGCTCATCTATGGATAGTTGTTGAGTGACAGACAGTTGTTGGATTTTCTCGACGATTGCGTCAAGAGTGAAATCAACCGACTGACCACTCCACATCGGATCGCCGCCACTTCGGCGCTTTGTGGGCGTCGGTATGTTTTGGGCTCCGCCAGCGCGGCGCGGCGAACCCGTTGACATCACAAATCAGGCGACGACAGTTGGCTTCCAGCCAGACGACTGGAGTTCTTTCAGAATTTCTGCGAGACCAGCTTTTTTCATATTGGTCATGGTCTTGCCTGGTGCTTCTTCACCACGTTCCCATTCATCCCATGCGGCGATGATCTTGTTCAGGTCGGCTGCTGGACGTTCGAATGATGAAGTCATGGGCAAAGTTTACGCCTCATCGGCACAAAGACTCTCGTTGCGATACTTCGTGAGATCACGAGTCAATGAGGTCAAGGGCTCGGACTCGTCCGCCCGTATATCGCACCTCAAAATTCTGCTTCTCAAAACGCTCGCGACCCACTAAACGAAGGATTTGTTGAACAACTCCTCGGGCTTGTTTCTCGTTGTACTTCTCGCAGAACAACACGTGGAACGCCGTCTCTTCCGACATCGTGGTGTGAGCCACAAGCAGCGGGAAAATGGCGTCGTACGCATTGGCGAAGTCGTACACCCTCGTCGAACCATCGAAGTCAACAATCTCGAGGCGGCCACCTTTAATCACGAGTGCAGCGAATGAACCGGTGCCAATGGGATCAGTCCACACCACGAGGCCAGTGCCATCAGGAAGTTTGAAACGCTTGGGTTTTGGTGCAGATTTTTTCGGGGGCTTATTCATGATTGCTTGAACTCTCGGCTCTTATCGCGGATTTTGCTGGCCCACGTTCCCGCAGTATGCCCAGCAAAACGTCCAATTTCATCGGCTTTGCCTTCGGGGGTCGCAGAAACGGGTTGTTTGACTTTGGGTTTTGGTGCCGAGTAGTCGGTGCGCCAGACCACCACGGCCAACACGATGACAATCAGTATCTGCACTAACCGTGTCGCCACGTCCATCCCCGGGGCCGCACATGCCACTATCGCCACGACTAAGACGATGTAGTCCAGAATTTGATGTAGTCGCCGTCCCACCAAACGGAATGCCCCAAAAGGGGCGTCAACGATGGCAGCGTTGATCAAGATCAAAGTTCCGACAATGGCCGGGATCAGTGGTTTGGGGCTTTGTAAACCCGCCGCCAACATGGCCCCACCCACGATGTATTCAGCTAATTGGTGTAGCCAAAACGAGCGTTTTCCGGGGGCAGGCATAGTCACAGGCTAGTTGCCAGTCCACTTGGGTAATTTGACCACCGAATTCGGGGGGTTTTCGCGCCCAAAGGGAAAGGGAAGTTGACACGCAAATTCTAAATTCGTCTGGCCTCTATTTAGTTAGTTGCACTACTGTGTAAACCTTTGTAGTATCGCTCCCGTGGCTGACCTCCCCAACCGACACATTGATCGAAGTCAACTTCTCAAGGGCGTTCTTGACCTTGCCGTATTAGAGGTTCTTGCAGTCGCCGATGGTTACGGGTACGACGTTGTTCGCAGATTGCGTAACCACGGACTCACCGACGTGGCCGAAGCATCCGTCTATGGCACATTGCGGCGACTTTTTGCGACCGGTCTTTTGACCAGTTATGTGGTTCCGTCCGACGAAGGGCCTCACCGTAAGTACTACGGCGTTACTCCGCTTGGCCATGAATGGCTCATTGACCTCAGAAACCAATGGAGCGAATTTCGCATTGTCATTGATTCATTAGCAAATCGACCATCTGTTCAATCACTCACTGAAGGAAGAGAACTATGACTGACCCTCAAGATCAACTGCGCCTGGCGGCGATTTTTGCCGAAAATGTTCGACGCGCTTTGCGTCACCTACCCACTGAAACCGTGGCCGATCTCACCGATGGAATCGAAGCCGATATCGCCTCTTCACTCTCCGATGGAGCTTCGCTACCTTCAATCGACGAATACACCGCAGACCTTCTGAGGGGTGCAGGTATCGACCCCCCGAAGATTTCAGAATTGGACGAAAAGCCCCACTACTTCACGCGAATTTTCTCCTGCATCAAAAATTTGACGTTACGTGTTTTCGAATTTCTCTCACCGCTCGCGCCAGCTTGGTGGCTTTTCCGGGCTTGGGTCGTCACGCAAGTACTCGGTTGGATGATCTGTGATACCGACTCAATTCGACCGTTCGTTAATCAATGGGGCGAAAATGCTCTTGTCGGAATTATCGTTTTTGTCTGTGTCGTTGTGTTGTCTGTGAAACTTGGACGTCAAAAAAGATTTGTGGCAGCGACCACAACGGTCAATATCGCACTTCTCATTTTCGGACTCGTCATCGGTTTTTCTCAACCCATGGCTCACAACATTTACTATCAAGACCCGAATTCCTGGCCGTCAAATCTAACGGTCGCTCCGTTTGACTGCCAGGCGATTCAACTGCCTTATGTTGTGGGAATGAGTTCAACCGATGCAGTTGAAGTTCTCTACGCAGCAGGGTTTGGTTCGTACTTTGTTGATCAAGAATTAATGCAAAGACTGGATTTTGTTCCCAAAACCGTGATTCTCCAGCAGGATCCCACGAGCAGTTATCTGTGCGATGGTTCTGCAGGTCCTGCGCCTGTTCAACTTGTCGTTGACCTATCGACGACCGCATCGACGACATCGAGTATCGCAACCTCGACAACGACACGGCCAGTCGTCAGTAGCACTACGACGACTTTGAGTACAACAACTGTTCAGACATTGCCACTCGCAACAACCGCCGCGCCTCAATCAAAGACTGTTCCCAAACCGCCGACCACCGTTACAGGCATTTCTACTTCGATTCCAACAACGGTCCCCTGAATCCTGACGAAGCAATCCGCTTGGGTGTTAGAAGTGCCAGTTATGGCACGGTTTCGCGCCCAATGGGGAATAGAAAAGGGGGCCGGTGGATTGCTCCACCGGCCCCCTTCTTGATTCGGTTGTACTTGGTTGAAAGTGTGTTGACGGCGAACCGTCAGATCACATCATTCCGCCCATGCCACCCATACCGCCAGGCATACCGCCAGGCATTCCGCCACCGGCGCCACCCTTTTCGGGCTTGTCGGCAACGAGGCATTCGGTGGTGAGCACCAAAGCGGCGATCGAGCCGGCGTTTTGCAACGCAGCACGAGTCACCTTGGCGGGGTCGATGATTCCGGCCTTCACCAAGTCGATGTACTCGCCAGTTGCGGCATTGAGTCCCATCGCGCCTGATTCGCTTTCAACACGCTGCACCACGAGGGCGCCTTCCATGCCGGCATTGTCGGCAATGTTGCGGGCTGGAGCATCAAGGGCTTCCCACACGGTGCGAGCACCAGTGGCCTCGTCACCAGTGAGCGAATCGACAACGGCCTTGACCGAAGCACGGGCCCGCAACAATGCGGTTCCGCCACCGGGCACAACGCCTTCTTCGATAGCTGCACGAGTTGCCGAGATGGCGTCTTCGATGCGGTGCTTCTTTTCTTTGAGTTCAACTTCGGTGGCTGCGCCAACCTTGATCAAAGCCACACCGCCGGCCAACTTGGCCAAACGCTCTTGCAACTTTTCACGATCCCAGTCGGAATCGGTGTTTTCGATTTCGGCCTTGATCTGGTTGATGCGACCTTCGACGTCAGACTTGTCGCCATTGCCATCGACGATGGTGGTTTCGTCCTTGGTCACGATGACGCGCTTGGCACGGCCGAGAAGATCGAGCGTGATGTTTTCAAGCTTGAGGCCAACCTCTTCGCTGATGACTTGGCCACCAGTAAGAACTGCCATGTCTTGCAACATTGCTTTGCGACGATCACCAAAGCCAGGAGCCTTGACAGCAACTGACGTGAAGGTTCCGCGAATCTTGTTGACCACGAGAGTCGCCAAGGCTTCGCCTTCGATGTCTTCAGCGATGATGACGAGCGGCTTGCCGGTCTTCATCACTGCTTCAAGTGCGGGCAACAAAGCCTGAACGGTTGAAATCTTTGAGCCGTACAACAAGATATATGCGTCATCAAGAACTGCTTCTTGACGTTCTGCATCGGTCACGAAGTAAGGCGACAAGTAACCCTTGTCAAACAACATTCCTTCAGTGAAATCAAGTTCGATTCCGAAAGTGTTGCTTTCTTCAACAGTCACAACGCCGTCTTTGCCGACCTTGTCGATCGCATCAGCGATGACATTGCCGATTGCTGAGTCAGCAGCCGAAATGGTGGCAACGCTGGCAATCTGAGCTTTGTCTTCAACTTTTTGCGCCAACTGCTTGATGCTTTCGACAGCAGCAGCAATGGCCTTTTCGATGCCCTTCTTGAGACCCATCGGGTTTGCACCAGCAGTCACGTTGCGTAGACCGAAGTGCACCATGGCCTGTGCAAGCACGGTGGCGGTGGTGGTGCCGTCACCGGCAACATCGTTGGTCTTAGTGGCAACTTCTTTGACTAACTGAGCACCCATGTTTTCGAATGGATCTTCAAGTTCGACTTCTTTAGCGATGGACACACCGTCATTTGTGATGGTGGGTGCACCGAACTTCTTGTCAAGCACAACGTTGCGGCCCTTAGGTCCGAGTGTGACTCGAACGGCATCGGCCAACTTGTTGACACCTGCTTCGAGGGCGCGACGCGCTTCCTCGTCAAATTTCAGCATCTTCGACATGGTGGTTTACCTCACTTGCCGACGATGGCAAGAACGTCACGGCTGGTGAGGATCAAGAGATCTTCGCCTTCGATTGTGACTTCGGTGCCACCGTACTTCGAGTACAAAACGGTGTCGCCTTCTTTGATCGCGAGGGCGTGATGCTTACCTGCATCGTCGCTCCAGCGGCCAGGTCCGACGGCAAGGACGGTTCCCTGCTGGGGCTTTTCTTTGGCGGTATCGGGAATGACGAGACCGGAAGCAGTGCGCTCCTCGGCTGCGTTGGGCCGTACCACGATGCGGTCATCGAGGGGCTTCAGGTTCATAATTCAAGCCTCCGTGGCTAGATAGTTGTCGGATATAAGTGGCCGATATGAGCGTTAGCACTCGTACCTGCCGAGTGCCAAGGATAGGGGTGAAAGTGACCAGTTAGCAACCGCCAACCGCGAGTGCTAACGCCAAATAGCGCCACCCAAACGAGTTCAGCGCAAGGGTGCGCCCAGGGCGGCGCAGATCTCGGTCAGGCGCTCGATCGGCAGCCCAATAATGGCGTTCAATGACCCGTCAACCTGCTCAACGAACTCGGCGGCCCCTCCCTGTATGGCATAGGCGCCCGCCTTGTCACGGGGTTCACCCGAGTCGACATAGGCGATGATCTCTGGAATGGGCACCGAACGAAAGGTCACCGTGCTCGAGACCACTTCAACGTGCCCGTCCCAATCGACCCCTCGACAACCTGGCCCAGCCACCGCAACCGCAAAGCCCGTATGCACCTGATGGCTTCGACCCGACAGCGCAAGCAACATCTTCACAGCCTCCGCATCATCGACTGGCTTGCCAAAAATGACTCCATCGACATCGACGGTTGTATCGGCAGCAATCACGATGGCCCCCACGTTCACAGCTCCGACAGTCTTCATGACTGCATCTAACTTCGCGGATGCCAAACGTCGCACGTAATCAGCCGGCAACTCACCTTCAAGAACTGACTCATCAATATCGGGTGACACCACGCGCGGCTCAACGCCAACACTGCGCAACAATTCAAGTCGGCGCGGCGAACCCGAACCAAGAATGACGGACATGATTCTTCAACCGCCCGAGACGGCCATCACCGAATCATCATCGGGGACAGTCATGTCATCAAGACAACCACGGAATCCTTCGGGCAGTGACACCTTGATTGGTCCACTGGTTTTGCCACGACGCAAACTCTCGCCACCTTCAACCACAGTCATGTCCGCACCATTGCGTTCGATCATCTCGTCAAGAATTGCATCAAAGGCCGCGATCGAATCGGCGGTCGCTAAGCGATGACGCACTTCACCACCAACGGGATATCCGGTGAGATACCACGAAACATGTTTACGAAAATCGCGGACGCCTCGTGAAGTTCCCGAACTGTCATCACCAAAATGCTCGACCAAAGTACGTAGATGACGCTTCATCACGTCAACAACAAAACCCAAAGTACGCGGTGCCTTCACTTCTCGACCATTAAAAGCATCGGCCAAATCTTCAAACAACCACGGTCGGCCGAGACAACCACGGCCGATCACCACGCCATCGCAACCTGTTTCATTGACCATGTGTATCGCGTCGGCTGCGGTCCAAATATCACCGTTACCTAATACCGGAATTGAGGTCACTGCTTCTTTGAGTGCGGCAATGGTGTCCCAGCGTGCTGTACCGCTGTAATGCTGTTCGGCAGTTCGAGCATGCAACGCAATTGAAGCAATACCTTCTTCTTCAGCGATACGACCAGTGTTGAGATAGGTAATGAGATCTTCATCAACTCCGATGCGAAACTTTGCTGTCACCGGAATGCCGTAAGGCTCAGCAGCTTTCACCGCTGCTTTCATAATCGCCCGCAACAAGTTCGGTTTTGCTGGTACCGCAGCACCGCCACCTTTGCGAGTCACTTTGGCCACCGGACAACCAAAGTTCATATCAATGTGATCAACGATGTCGTTCTCGCACAGTTTGGTGACCGCACGCGCCAACATGATCGGGTCGCTTCCGTACAACTGCAAACTGCGCGGTGATTCATCGGGAGCAAATGTCACCATACGTTCGGTTTTGGCACTGCCGTGCACTAACGCAGTTGCCATCACCATTTCATTCACGTACATCAGGCCCGAAGCAAACTCGCGACAGAGTGTGCGAAACGGCGCATTAGTAACGCCAGCCATCGGCGCCAACACAATGGGCGAAGCCAATTCAATATTGCCAATCTTTAACGGCTTCATCGTGACCAGCTCGAATCAATCAATGGCAATCGCAAATTAGGAAATCCACCAGAATCAAGTGCCGTTGGGCCATCACTACGCAAGCGATACCAGGCGGCGCTGCCGATCATTGCCGCGTTGTCAGTACACATCGCGCGACTTGGCAACAATCCTCGTCGTCCATCGGCTGCACACATCTCCGTGAATTTTTCTCGCAACAATGAGTTTGCTGCTACACCGCCGCCCAATACAAGCCCCCTTGCGCCAACGGCTTCAGCTGCTTTACGAGCTTTATTCAACAACACATCAACGACAGCCCACTGAAAAGACGCTGCCACATCGGCAGTATTGACATTGGGGTTCTTACGCACGTAGTTCACTACTGAGGTCTTGAGTCCACTGAAACTGAAATCAAGTCCGTCGTGCAGCATGCCACGCGGGAAATCAATGGCCTGCGCATTGCCGGTGCGGGCAATCGCATCAATAGCTGGCCCGCCTGGATAACCAAGATCTAAGAAACGCGCGACCTTGTCAAATGCTTCACCGGCTGCATCGTCAATGGTGCGACCAAGCAATTTATATTCGCCGTGTCCACGCATTTCGATCAGCATCGTGTGGCCGCCGGAAACCAGAAGCACAACGAGTGGTAGTTCTAACGTTGGATCTTCAAGCAAACCCGCATACAGGTGTGCCTCAAGGTGATTGACGCCGATGTAGGGAATATCCCAGGTAAACGCCAAGGCTTTAGCTGCCGACACGCCAATCAATAAGGCGCCGATGAGTCCGGGTCCATGGGTTGCGGCCACCGCATCAATACGTGACTCACTAATACCTGCTTCAGAAATAGCTTGCGCAATCACCGGGTGCAACAAATCAAGATGGGCACGCCCCGCGATTTCCGGGACGACTCCACCGTATTGAGCATGCAAATCAATTTGTGTGCTCACCACGCTGCTCAAGATGTCGTTACCACCCATCACAATTGAGGCAGCGGTTTCGTCGCAACTTGTTTCAATCGCCAAGATGACTGTTGATTCATTGACAACGATGTTGTTCGATGTGAAAGCACTCATGAGGCTGCACTCCCCCGCATGACATTTTCAAGTCGAGTTTGGTAGGCGGCATCTTGAATATCGTGTGCCCACATCACTAACGCGTCTTCGGTATTTTCGTAATAGCGCTGGCGAACTCCGGCCGGAGCAAAACCAAAATGCCGATACAACTCTTGGGCTGCCGTATTACTCACTCGCACTTCAAGAGTCAGCGCCTCAGACTTGTGCACAATTGCTTGTTGTGCAATGTGCGCCATCAACAAGCGGGCAATTCCTTGGCGATGCCGAGTTGGGTCAATGGCAATATTGGTGACGTGTGCTTCATCGAGAGCGAACATCAAACCGGCGTAACCCACAACTTGTTCACCATCTTTGGCAACCACGTAATAACGCTCACCACGACGAGCAAGATCAATCTCACTTGAAAAGACGCCCGATGTCCACGGTTTTGGATACACGCGTTCTTCAATTGCCAAGATTTCACGCACATGACGACGACGCATTGGCTCAATGGTGATGCCATTGGAGTCGCCACTCGTAGGTTTCAGAAATCGCGACACGATACTCATCGTCCGGCTCCAGAATTGCGAGTTGACCAATTGATCTCGGCATCAGGCTGGCGCAAATACATTGCTTCAATCTGGTGGGGTTCAACCCAATCCTCTTTGAGTGCTTTGAGATGCGCCAATTCAACTAAGGCTGAAGCACTTGGGAACGAATACGACGAGCCCGCAAAATCAGTGGCGAATCCTGCAACAATTTCGTCGCGATAGCGCACCGCACCATCACCCACGCACAACGTTTCTTGTCCTCGTCCTAAAAGGTCTGAAATCAAATCATCAATCGAACCGACTGTCGGATCAAGAACTCGTTGAATGCCAAGTTCGTTCTGGCGATAGAACGCGTAGAAAACTTCACCCTTACGCGCATCAATGACTGATGCAATGAGTTGATCGGTACGACGCAATGGATACGCCAAAAGATCAAGGCTCGACATCGCGATCATTGGAACATGCAATGCCAGTGCGATGGCCTTGGCCGCAGCGATTCCGACCCGCATACCCGTGAACAACCCTGGGCCAACGTCGACAGCGACAACTGCAACTTCATCAATCTTGACATCAGCTTGGCGACAGAGAAATTCAATTGCTGGAGTCAGTGTTTCGGCATGGCGGCGACCGCGAGTGATGTCAATCGAGCCAAGTACCCCATCATGGTCGCCAAGCGCAACGCTGACGCGCTCGGTAGCTGTTTCAATTCCGAGTGTGAGCATGGCCTTAGTCCTCAAGCCATAACGTTAAAGCTGTCTTCAAACGTTCAAGACGTGATGCCCATTGCGTACCGACACTGTGAATCACAATTGATCGTTCGTCATCGGCATGGTTGGTGTCGTGACGCAGAAATACTTCGAGATGATCTCCCAAAAGTTCGGATGCGACATCTCCCCACTCGACAAGCATGACTCCGTCGCCATCAACCATTTCATGAAGAGCGAGATCAGAAACTTCAGACATTTTGTCGAGACGATAAAGGTCGGCATGGTGCAATGTCACGCGACCGGTGTCGTAGGTGTGCACCAATGTGAAGGTCGGGCTCGTGATGGGTTCATCAACTCCGAGAGCTTCGCCAAACCCTTGAGCGAAAGCGGTTTTGCCGGCACCCATTTCGCCAGCCAAAACAATGATGTCACTCGTACGACTCAATTGGGCAATGGCCGCAGCGACACCATGGGTGTCAGCAATCGACTGAACCAAGAGCGAAATCACCCCGAAAGCCTAACGGTAGTGACGCGGGAGACGGTTCGAGAGGCCACAAACGATTTCGTAACCAATCGTGTCCAGTCGACTTCCCCATTCATTGGCCGAGATTGACTCAGAGTCTTGTGTACCGATCAGTACAACTTCATCACCAATCGCCACGGACTGATCGCCCACATCAACCATCAACTGATCCATCGTGACCACGCCGACGATCGGACAGCGTCGTCCGCCAATCAACACTTCTCCACCAACTGCCGACAATCGTCGCGGCACGCCATCGGCATAACCCAGCGGCACAGTTGCCACTGTCGTGGCTTTTTCAAAATGGTGACGCTGACCGTAAGAAACGCCCTCACCGGCAGCAACTTTTTTCACATAGGTAATGCGAGCCTTCAACGACAATGCTGGACGCAGTTCGGAACACATGTTTTCAATCGTGATGTCTGGAGCAATTCCGTACAAAGCAATTCCAACTCGCACCATGTCGCGGTGCGATTGGTCACGAGTGATTGTTCCTGCCGAGTTTGCGATATGAATCCAGCCCGTTTCTACTCCGGCATTCTTCAAAGCAGAGAGAGTCGCATCAAACTTTGAAATTTGCCGATCAGTGAAATCACTTACAAGATCATCCGCACTCGCGAGGTGTGTGAAGACTCCACCCAAGACAAGTTCAGGAGACCGAGCCATGATGCGCCCACCCAACTCAACTGCATCGCTCGGTTTGCATCCGACCCGATTCATACCCGTGTCAATCTTGAGATGTACTTCTTGGCCCACAACGTTGCGAAGTCGCGCTTCATGTTCTAGCGCATCAATAAACGAAACCGAATATGCCGTTGCAATCAGACCATGGGCAACGATGTCGCCTACCTGATCGAGGGGTTGTTCTGACAACACAAGAATCGGACTTTCAATTCCGGCGCGACGCAGTTCGATTCCTTCCTGCACCAACGCAACACACAATCCGTGGGCTCCTGCCTCAATCGCAGCTTCGGCAACTTGAACAGCACCATGGCCGTAACCATTGGCTTTTACGACGGCCATCACTTTGGCATCGCCGACCAATGAGCACAAATAGCCAACGTTGTGGCGAACTGCATCCAGATCAATATCAATCCAAGCTGCTCGAGCGCCCATCTTCAGTCCTGAGAACCAACATGTCGCATGTGCGACAAAGCCAACGGAATGAGGTCTACCAAATCTGAGGCAATCAAACCTTCATTGGCTTCAAACAACGATGCGGCGTATCCATGGATCCAGGCTCCACTTGCCGCTGCGTGGAATGGGTCTACCCCTTGAGCCAACAACGCTCCGATGATTCCAGCCAAAACATCGCCAGTTCCGGCAGTCGCCAAACGCTGATCGCCATTTGCCACCATCAATACTTCACCCGAAGGTTCGGCAACAATTGTTGTTGTCCCCTTTAATAGGCAAACGCAATTCGTATCACTGGCCAAACGACGAGCACTTGTAATGCGATCATACGACGGCGCATAACCGAGAAGAGTTGTGTACTCGCCATCGTGTGGAGTCAACACCGTTCCGGCCGCACGAGCACGAACTATGTCACGTGCACCTTCACCGCCCCAAGCAACAGCAAATAAGCCGTCACCGTCGATGACCATCGGAATATGGGCACCAGCAATGACGCGACGCGCTTCGCTCACAGTTCCTTCATCGCGGCCAAGCCCTGGTCCGATGACCATGGCCTTGAAACGTGAGAGGTCATCAAGTACTTCATGTGACCAACCCAAGGCTGGCAACGCGCGACGCACAATTTCAGTTGAGGTGCTGCGGTCGCTCACGATGCCCGGTGATGCAACATGCACAATGCCAGCACCGGCGCGCATTGCCGAAGCACTACACAAATTGGCGGCACCCATCATTCCTGAACTTCCAGCAACTGCGTACAACGCCGCTTTCCATTTGTGCGAATCAAATGGTCGTTGTGGAACCCATTGTGAAACATCACCGCGTTCGACTTCGTTGATATCAACGTTGCCCATTCCGAGGTTGATACCGATATCAACAAGTTCAACTTCACCGCACAAGGCTCGCCCCGCACCTAACAACAAACCAGGCTTCAAGGCCACAAAGGTGACGGTGCGAGTCGCCTGCCATGTATCGGGTGCCGCGAGACCAGTCAGGCCATCAATACCGCTCGGAATATCAACTGCTAAAACCGGAACGCCTTTGGTCGAAGGCGGACTCCAGTCACCGCGAAAACCAGTACCGAAGGCTGCATCAATAATGAGATCACTCACGGGTAAACGTAAAGGCATGTGCTCGGCATCAATGACATGCACGCGTACACCTTGATCGGCAAGTAAGCGAGCCGTGACGCGCCCATCAGCACCATTATTTCCTTTACCAGTAATCACGACGACGGTGCGTCCGTATAGGCCACCCATCATTCGTTTGGCAGCGCGTGCCACAGCAGCACCGGCACGACCAATCAAAATCTCAATAGGAGTTCCGGCAGTGATCGCCTCAGTATCCAAAACGCGCATCTGTTTCGGGGTGAGCACGGGGCGCATAACTAGATCGTATGCCGTACAGACGGGTCTACGGCAGTGATCGGACAGCAATCACATAGGCAATTGCCGTGCTGTCGGTATGTGTGATCGAGAGATGCCAGGCGGTGATGCCGAGTTCGTTCGCGATCTGCCGAGCTCTACCAGTGACCGCAAGTGTTGGGCGACCAGATTCGGCCCGCTGTACCCACACATCATGAAATTCGAAAGCACCAAGTCCGACACCCATCGCTTTCATGACAGCTTCGCGCGCAGCGAAACGAGCGGCCAACGAAGCAGTTGGATCAACATGGGGTTCGACGTACTCAAGTTCTTCACTTGTGAAGAGTCGCGACTTCATCGAAGGGGTTCGTTCAAGTGACCGACGAAAGCGATCAATCTCAACTGCATCTACCCCAATACCAACAATCATTGAGATGTTCTCACGACGAAGCGCGGCGCCAGCGATCGGCCATTTCGCTGATCGGCAAGATCAACAAATCTGCCACCGACAATTCGCTCAACAAGTCGTCGCGCATTTCGCCTTCGGTTTCTGATACCCAGTCAACCAAGCGGTCGTAACGACGGTCGTAACCCTGTAGCACACCACGCATAACCGATGCATTCAGTCGATCAAAAAACCGCACGTGCAGCAAAGTGATACCGATTGTCTGACCCGCTTTGACTTCTGGAATAAAGATCACTGTGCGACCATCACTTCGACCACGAGCAACTAAGACTTCGCGTTCGCTCGCAACTCGACGCTTCGTTCCGACCAAAGATGGATTGCGATCAACACGGCTTGGAACATCACGAGACAATCCACCACGATCGACGATTGAGATCGTTGCATGTGTGCCCGATGGATCGCCATCGATGCTGTAACGCGTGTAGCCAACTACTGCTTCAACGGCTCGATCAAGATCGGCCAACACCTTGAGCGTGCGATAGGCCAAGACATCGCGCCCTGCGCCCGTCGCAAGAACTTCTTGCACGAGAGCACGATCCATCACACCTTCGTCACTACGGCTAATTCCGACCGTCACCGTCTTGGCCTGATGCTTAATTGCATCAATGGGCCGTGTGAGTTCTTCAATCGCCCGCGTCAAAGCCAAGGTGAGATCGTCAATCAGCGCCGAAGGTGTACCGACTTTGCCCGTTTCATTCTGGTATGCCTCAACCGGCGATGTATCAAGAACGACACGAAGCATTGATGCCAAGCGCACTGCGGTACTGGCTTCAAGATGTCCGTCATAAGTGCCGGCGCGCAGAGTCTCATTAAATCGTTCAGCGGCAATCACCAAACCAGAACGAACAACTTTCAAAACCGATTCGCCATCGGGGTTATGCAATACCGCAAACTCGACAACTTCTCGTGCTTCACGTAATGCCCGCGCCAACTCGTCAATCGCCCGAGCCGCTTCGTAACCAAAAAGGTGACCAACAACTGCGCTCAACACAAAAGCCAAAGTTGGGTCAACATCAGGAACATCAATGACCGCAACTGCACTTGAGAAACGTGACTCAGATGCACTCGCAATCACAATGGGTGTCGCCTTATGTGCGCGATAGATCGCGATTTCTTTGGCAACGTCATCAGCAGTACTGCCGGCGAGGCCAGCTGCACATACCAAGATCAATGGCTCGCACGACAAGTCAATGTGCTTTTTATCTTCGGTGATGTCGCACGAAATGCTCTTGTAGCAAAGTTCGCTCAACTTAATACGAACTTCATTTGCCGCAATGGCATTAGGACCGTTACCGACAACTGCCCAATATCGCTTTGACGGTGCGTATTTGCGAGCAACTTCAGCAACCTTTGCTCGTGCGTCAATAACGGTACGCATTGCAGTAGGCAGTTCACGTAGGGTTCGCAACAAATCGTGCCGGCGTGAATCGGTGCCGAGCCCAGCAGCAACGCTGACTGCGCAGGCCAAGAGAACTCCAGCAGCAACTTGGGCATAAAAAGCTTTCGTTGAGGCAACACTCATTTCAACATCGCGACCATCGCTCGTAAACAAAACGCCGTCAGCTTTGTCGCACAGATCGCTTCCACGACGATTGACAATCGCCAGTACCGATGCCCCTCGTGAACGCGCTAAGTCGACAGTGCGATTGGTATCTGTTGTTGTTCCGCTTTGGCTCACAGCGATGATGAGCGTGTCACTCATATCGAGTTGTAAATGGAAACCACTGAGTTCGGTCGCGGTAATCGGATCAACATCGAGGCCGCCCGCGCAGAGTTCATCAAGAACCGTGGCGCAACTGCGCCCAGCGATGGCCGCGGTACCTTGACCAATGACGCGAACTTTGCGAATCGCACCCGATGCCAGTCGGTCAATAATGAGTGTCGGCAAAGTCTTGACGCCGAGCGATGCATGCAAGACACCGTCACGCTCAATGATTTTTCCGCGAAGCGTCTTGCGGAATGATTCTGGTGCTTCGCCGATTTCTTTCAACAAGAAGTGCGGTGCATCACCACGATCAATATCGCGCGTTGTGACTTCGGCAGTCACGAGTTCGTTTGACGAAATGGGCAACACAGTTCCGTCATACGCAAGGCGGGTCACGCCCGAAAGATCTCCGGCAAGCGCACCGTCAAGAACGACGATTTGACCTTTGCTATCAGTGAGTGACGAAGTGCTTGTACCCTCACCATCAAGGCGGAAATATGTGGAGGTTTCTTCAACCAGGCCATACGGTTCACTAGCAACAATGAAAAGATCTTCAGCTAAGCCAACAAACAATCCTTGACCACTACCGCGTAGTGCAAACATCAATCGATCGGGTTGATCGGTCGCGGCAGCCCCAATGGCAACTGAACCTTCAAACGAAGCAACACTGCGACGGAAAGCTTCAACTGTGTCTCCACAGGCCCGAGCATGCATATTCACTAACGCTGGAATCACTTTGGCATCAGTGGTGATTTGACCAGGGAATGAGAGTCCATGAGCAATACGTAAATCACCATGATTATCAACATCGCCATTCAACGCGGCGACAACATAAGGATGTGTGGTCTCAAGATCATCAAGCTCGCGCTCGCTATTCACGGGGTGCGCATTTGGTTCGCTGATGATTCCCACACTCGCCCACCGCGTGTGTCCAACTAACGACAACCGAGCATTCGGATTTGATAGCGCCAAACGCAACAAGTCATCTTCTTGTACCGCCGCACGCAAAGCCTTGGTGTTGTCTCCGAGCTCACCGATTTCGGCAGCTGCTTTGTAGACAAAAGACAAAGTGCCATCAATGAGCCGAACCGATCGATTTTGGAAGAGTGCGTCATGTGCTCGCGCACTTAAAGCAGCAATCACGGATGGATCATCGGCCGACAAGCCATGGCCCCAGACAAAGACATGAATTCCTGCTGAGTCTCGACCGCGAACTTCAAGCCGATCAAGTGACGAGAAGGCTTGCTGAATGGTCAGATAACCCGCAACCGCGGCGATACCAGCATCGCGTCCGGCCAAATCGCGCACGAGGCGCGCTGTGCGTAAGCGATCTTTTCCAATTGACCAGGTGACGTCACGCAGCGCAATGAGTTCCGCGGCATTGCGTTCAAGTTCGTCGGCATCAGCAACGCTGTTTTCAAGACCTTCATCAATGACCGCGATCGTCGCACCCACTCGGTCGAGACGACTTGTCATCGCATTCACCAATTCGTGATTGTCAATAAGCGCCACAGCACCGGGGACTCCCTTGAGGAGTTCGTTGACCGTCGATAGATGAGTGGTGGCTTCGACCATATTGCGACCACTGGCAATAGCCGCGTCAAGATGTCGCACGATTTCGGCCACAGTGGGGGCACTCCGTCGAGCGGGTCGACCGACCAAAGCGATGATGCCACACATGAGATTTAGGTTACCGAACAACGACGCGGTGACAGGCTCACACGCACTTGTTGACGGCAATGGCAACTAGTCGATCAGCAACTTCATCAGCCATTTGTGCAGTAGGAGCCTCAACCATCACCCGAATGAGGGGCTCAGTGCCACTTGCTCGCACTAGAACACGACCGTTTTCGCCAAGAAGTGCTTCTTCAGCGGCGATTTCATGCGCCAACAGTCTGGCGACATCATGTGGTCGCACGGCAACTTTGACATTCTTCAAAACCTGCGGGAAGGTGTGCATCACCGAAGTCGCAAGTTGTGAGAATTTCACGCCATCTTTTTCGTTCCGGCGCCGGACCAATTGAGCCAGGACAATCGAGGCTAAAAGTCCGTCACCCGTCGTTGCAAGATCGCGATGAATGATGTGGCCACTTTGCTCGCCACCAATCACAAACCCGCCAAGCTCCATGGCATCAAGCACATAACGATCGCCGACAGTCGTTGTCACAACATTCACGCCGAGTTGTTTCATGGCCTGATGAAATCCCAAATTCGACATCACCGTCACCACAACGGTGTTATTCGCCAAGTTGTTGTGTTCGCTCCGGTCGATGACTGACAATGCAATCAGTCGATCGCCATCAACCACGCGTCCGTTTTCATCGACAGCGATCAATCGATCTCCGTCACCATCAAAAGCAAAACCAATGTCGACAGAAACTCCAGTGCCTGTACCGCTGACAAAATCACACAATGTTTGTGGTGAAGTTGCACCACACGCCTCATTGATATTGCGACCGTTTGGTGCGTCATTCATCGAAATCACATCAGCGCCGAGTCGTTGCAACACCAGTGGTGCAACTTGGCTCATGGCTCCGTTGGCCGAATCAATAACAACCCGCAAACCTGCAAGCGATCCTTCACCAAAAAGTTCAACAAGATGATCGACATACAAAGTCACCGCATCACTACGACGAACGATGATGCCAACATCTGATGGTGTTGGTGTCACGCCACTCAATACTTTGTGCACTTCAGATTCGATGAGCTCTTGATCGGCATCTGTTAACTTGCGTCCACCTGCGGCAAACACTTTGACACCGTTGTCGGAAAACTTATTGTGCGACGCGGTGATCATCACACCAGGAACATTCTCAAGTTGCGCAATCAGTGCAACTGCCGGCGTCGGCACGACACCAAGTTGTTCAACACGCACACCAACTGCAGCCGCACCCGCAGAAAATGCTGCTTCAAGAATTGGCCCAGATACTCGCGGATCACGCGCAATCACCAAACGCGGTGAACCAAGAACCGTGCCAACGGCGCGACCAAGAGCAAGCGCATATTCAGGGGTGATTTCGCTAATCGCGACGCCACGAACACCATCGGTGCCAAATGACGGAACAATAGACATGTATGACTGGGGCGAATTGCTTGCGCCCGACATGGAAGTCGCGATCAGCGCTTCGTGTACTGTCCGGCCTTACGGGCCTTGCGCAGACCGTACTTCTTGCTTTCCTTACGACGTGAGTCGCGGGTCAACAAGCCGGCCTTCTTCAGTGCAGCACGTGAATCGGGATCGAGTTCAACGAGTGAACGTGCCAAGCCCATGCGCATTGCGCCAGACTGTCCGGTCACGCCGCCACCATGAATGGTTGCATCGACGTCGTACTGTTCGGTCGTGTTGGTGACGCGCAATGCTTCAACTGCGGCGTTCTGCTGAGTCGCGGTACAGAAGTACACATCGATCGGCTTGCCATTCACGGTGTGCTTGCCAGTGCCGGGGCGAACGCGCACACGTGCGACTGCTTCCTTGCGGCGACCGGTTGTCTGAGTAAGAGGCTTCGTCATTTTGTGATCCTTGAATTCTTTGCTCAGCGAGCTTTGGCGTGGTCGATTTTGCGGACGGTCGGGTTCTGCGCGCCGTGAGGATGTTCTGCTCCGGTGTACACCTTGAGCTTCTTAATCATCTGACGTCCAAGAGGTCCCTTGGGCAACATGCCGCGCACTGAACCACGAATTGCTTCGTCGGGACGACGGTTCAACAAGTTGGAGAAAGTTTCGCTCTTCAAACCACCGGGGTAACCCGAGTAGTTGTGAATCAAACGCGTGTTGGCCTTATCTGCAGTCAACACGATCTTGTCGGCATTGATGATGACGACGTGATCGCCTGAGTCCATGTGAGGTGCAAATGTTGGCTTGTGCTTACCGCGCAACAAACGTGCGACTTCGGTGCAAAGACGACCAAGGATCATGCCCTCAGCGTCGACGACATGCCACTCACGAACGATCTCGCTGGCCTTTGGCGTATAGGTGCTCATAGATACTTCTTTCAGAAAAGGTGCCCGGGACAACGCAGCCCACAGGGACTGAGAAATGATACGGGCATTATGGGTAAAAACGACAGGGTGGTCACCCGAATATCTCTCGTGGGCGAATGAATACGTCTTGGTCGTAGCCGACTTCCCATAAACACAGTCCGTGGGCTGGGGCGACCTGGCCCGCCTCGGTACGGGCGCCCGAACGCAAAATGCCCGACATTGCGCCAGGGGTCAGCTTGCGTAGGCCCACATCGACCAAAGTGCCGACAATTGAGCGAACCATTTGGTGGCAAAAAGCGTTGGCTCGAATCTCAAAACGCAGAACTCGAGCGCCTCGCTCACTGGTGTGTTCAGACCATCGAGCCTGAGTCACTTCGCGGAACATGCTCGGTTCTTTTTCACCCTCAACCGGCTTTGGTTTACGGCAGAAGGCCGAAAAATCGTGTTCGCCGATGAGTGGATCACAGGCCAAATACATGAGGGGTAGATCAAGTTCTTGGGGCACGTGCCAAGCGGTCGCGGCTAAGAATGGATCGGC
This sequence comes from Actinomycetota bacterium, assembly GCA_947454105.1. Taxonomy (GTDB): domain Bacteria; phylum Actinomycetota; class Acidimicrobiia; order Acidimicrobiales; family Ilumatobacteraceae; genus Casp-actino8. The sequence continues at coordinate 76,111 of CANGIP010000009.1, forward strand.
GACGGGATCGTTGAGCACGGTGTAGCGATAGTGGCGCCAATAGGCCGAAAATCGTGCATGAAAATCTGGTGCGGCCCATTCAGCGGCGCGCACCACGACGCCGGGTGCACACATTTTCGTGAGACGCCGTGGCAGGTTTTCAAGATCAATATCAAGTGGCAAATCACACGTAATGACTTGTCCCCAACCGTGTACGCCGGCATCGGTACGACCCGCGCCAGTGATGTGTACTGGAAAGCGCGAGATGAGCGACAGCGCATCACCGATCACTCCAGCAACCGAACGCACACCTTCGTTGATTGCAAAGCCACTGAAGTGTGAACCTTCGTAGGCAATTAACAAACGAGCCCGCCTAGTGGCGGGCTCGGAAGTATTCATCAGTTGTAACCCGCGACAAATAAATGTCAGACGAGTTCGATACGCGCCATCGGGGCGTTGTCGCCCTGACGCGGACCAAGCTTCAAGATGCGCAAGTAGCCACCGTTACGTTCGAGGTAACGAGGAGCAACTTCAGCGACCAACTTGTGCGTCATTTCCTTGTCACCGAGGTAACCCTGGATCTGACGAATACGGTGCACGCTCATGGCGTTTCCGTCTTGAGCCTTCTTGGCCTTGGTGATGAGCTTTTCGGCGATGGGGCGAAGTGCCTTGGCCTTCGCTTCAGTTGTTTCAATGGCTTCAGCAGCAATCAAAGATGCTGTGAGGTTGGCCATCATCAACTTCTGGTGCTGTGAGCTACCGCCAAAGTTTCTGGCACGGCGTGGTGTTGCGGGCATGGTGTGTTTCCTTCGTTAAAACGTTCGTCGGCTCAGCCGCGAAGTGTCAGGCCGCGCTCATCAAGCTTCTGCTTGACTTCGTCGAGGCTCTTCTGGCCAAAGTTGGTGATATTCAACAAGTCGTCTTCGTTCTTGCTCAGAAGCTCGCCAATGGTGTTGACCTGGGCGCGCTTCAAACAGTTACGGGGACGCTCGGAGAGATCGAGGTCTTCGATTGCAATGTCAAGATCGGGGCTTGATGATCCGGCTTGAATCACTTCGCCAAGTTCAAGACCCTTGGGCTCTTCTGACAAGTTGGCGACGAGATCAACAAGCGAACGCAAGGTTGCGCCGGCTGAAGCAAGTGCATCACGCGGTGTGGTGGTGCCATCAGTTTCGATGTCAATGATGAGCTTGTCGTAGTTGGTTGACTGCTCAACGCGAGTTGGCTGCACATCAAACATCACGCGACGCACTGGCGAGAAGATGGCATCGATCGGAATGACTCCGATAGTGCGTGATCCCGAATCGCGATCGCTTGAGTTGTAACCGCGACCCTGCTCGACGGTGAGGTCGAATGCAAGACGGCCTTTGCCATTCACGTGGGCGATGACGAGATCCTTGTTGAGGATTTCAACATCGGCTGGGCACTGAATGTCGCCAGCAGTGACGATTGTTCCTGCTTCGCCGCGAACGTCAACACGTATGATGACTGCTTCGTCTGACTGCGAGATCAGCACGATGTCTTTGAGGTTGAGGATGATGTCGGTGACGTCCTCAGTGACACCAGGAATGGTGTCGAACTCGTGCAAAGCCTCATCGAAGCGAACCGTCGTGATGGCGGAACCGGGGATGGAGGAAAGCAACACGCGACGAAGCGAGTTACCGATGGTATGACCGAAGCCGGGCTCAAGAGGTCCGACAGAGAAACTCTGACGGTTACCGTTCTGTTCGCCGATTGCTTCGACACTGGGGCGCTGGATGACGAGCATTTGTCTCTTCCGTTCGTCGAGGGTTTGTACTTAGGCAGTATTAGATGCAGATTGAATTGCTGGATTACTTCGAGTAAAGCTCGACAATGAGCTGTTCACGTACGGGCACATCAATGTGCTCGCGAGCTGGTTCGTTGCGAACGGTGACTTGCTTGCCGCCGTCTGCGCCTTCGAGCCAACCGACCAATGAACGGTCCAAGGTGTCGATGTTGTGCTGAATCACGATCATGTCGCGAGCCTTCACGGCCAAGGTAATGACATCACCTTTTTTGACACGTGCGCTCGGAATGTTGAGGCGCTTGCCGTTGACCAAAATCAAACCGTGGCTGACGAACTGACGCGCCTGTGGGCGGGTGCTGCCGAAACCAGCGCGGTAGACCACGTTGTCGAGACGAAGCTCGAGCAAACGCAACAGGTTTTCACCAGTCGGTCCTTGTAGGCGGTTGGCCTCTTCGTAGGTCTTGCGGAACTGACGCTCGAGTACACCGTAGATGTACTTAGCCTTCTGCTTTTCCTGGAGCTGAGCGAGGTATTCACTACCGGCTGAGCGACGACGCGTACGGCCGTGCTGACCCGGTGGGAATGGGCGACGCTCAAGAGCCTTGCGGCCCTTCTCGTTTTCGAACAAGTTGGTGTTCAGGCGGCGCGACAAACGCACCTTGGGTCCGGTGTAACGGGCCATGACTTAGTTCCTCTTCCGCTTGGGCAACTTGCAGCCGTTGTGGGGCACGGGAGTGACATCCTTGATGCCAGTCACTTCGATGCCAGTGTTCTGCAACGAACGAATTGCGGTGTCACGACCAGAGCCGGGGCCCTTGGCGTGAACTTCAACGCGACGCATACCTTGTTCGAAAGCGGCCTTAGCTGCTTTCTCGGCTGCCATCTGTGCGGCGAAAGGTGTGCTCTTACGCGAACCCTTGAATCCAACTCCACCACCTGAAGCCCATGACAAAACATTGCCTTCGGTATCAGAGATGCTGACGATGGTGTTGTTGAACGAGCACTTGATGTGACACACACCAACGCTGACGTTTTTGCGCTCGCGCTTACGGGGGCGTCGTCCGCCCGGCTTCGGCTTAGCCATGATGTACTACCTCACTGCCTTTTTCTTGTTTGCAACGGTCTTCTTCGGTCCCTTGCGGGTACGAGCATTGGTGTGAGTGCGCTGGCCACGAACGGGCAGGCCCTTACGGTGACGGACGCCCTGGAGGCAACCGATTTCGATCTTGCGCTTGATGTCGGTCTGAACTTCGCGGCGAAGGTCACCTTCGACGGTGATGTTCTTGTCAACCCAACCGCGAAGTTTGTTGACTTCTTCGTCGGTCAAGTCGCGAACACGCGTGTTCGGACTGATGTCGAGATCGGCGCACATGCGTTGTGCAGTCGGCTTGCCGATGCCAAAGATGTAGGTGAGCGAAATCTCCAACCGCTTCTCGCGGGGAATGTCAACTCCAGAAATACGGGCCATGCTGTTTCCTTATTCTCTTCTCAGCCTTGACGCTGCTTGTGACGCGGGTTCTCGCAAATAACCATGACGCTGCCGTGACGGCGGATCACTTTGCACTTCTCGCAGATTTTCTTAACGCTTGGTTTGACCTTCATGGTCATCTCACTTCTTGTTGTTAAAATTTGTATGAATAGAGACTGGTTTTATTGACTATTAAGAACTTGTGACTACTTGTAGCGGTACGTAATGCGACCTCGGGTGAGGTCATATGGCGTGAGTTCTACTTGCACCTTGTCGCCAGGAAGAATACGGATGTAGTTCATTCGCATCTTTCCGGAGATATGCGCCAAAACTTTGTGGCCGTTCTCGAGTTCCACCCGAAACATTGCGTTCGGCAAGGACTCGAGGATCGTTCCTTCGAGCAAAATGGCGTCGTCTTTGGGCTTGGACAGAACTGACTCCTAACAGGGCGGATATTGCACACTGCGTCGCGCCACGAGGACGCGTGCAGGGTCGGCCATTGGGCCGAGGGGCAATGCTACCGCCGAGACTCAAGTGAACCAAGTGCCCCGAGCGAGAAACTTCACGGGAAACTTGGGAGTCTTTTCGGAGCGAAACCATAGCCCAGGTCGTGCGGCCGCTCGTGGCAATATCTGAAGAAAAGTTTTCCACAGGTACGCTCAGCCGTTCTTCCGGGCATTGTCAATCGCAGCGGTCAATTTGCCGAAAACCTCGTTGGGCGAGACCGATCCATCGATTTCCACTAGGCGGCCATCTTGGCCATAGAACTCGAGCAAGGGTGAGGTCTGGGACTCGTACAAGTCAAGTCGCTGACTGATGCTCTCGGGGGTGTCGTCATTGCGCTGAACCACGTCGCCACCACACGAGTCACAAATCCAGGGATCGCGCTTTTGGGCCGTGGCGACATAGTTGGTGCCACAGTCACGGCAGACCCGCCTAGCCGAAATGCGCTGAATTACTAATTCGCGTGGAACGTCAAGATCGAGCACCACATGAATGGGACGCTCGGCCGCAATTCCGTCGAGGGCAATGGCCTGAGCCACGGTCCGCGGAAAGCCGTCAAGAATGTAGCCACGAGTACGGGCGTCATCTTGCTCTAAGCGTTCGCGGATGATTTCGATCATGATGTCGTCGCCCACCAAGCGACCAGCTTTGATGACCTGTCCGGCCATCTTGCCGAGTTCAGTTCCTTCACGCACGGCAGCGCGCAAGATATCCCCCGTTGAAATATGGGGAACCACGTAGTGCCGCGAAATGCGTTGACATTGAGTACCTTTGCCAGCGCCTTGACGACCCATGATGATCAGACGTACGCCCGCGGTCATGAGTTAGTCCTGACGCAGCCACCGATGCTGCGCGAGCATCACTTCAGGAATCCCTCGTAGTTGCGCAGCATGAGCTGGCTGTCTACTTGGCGCATCAATTCAAGAGCAACACCAACGGCGATCAACACGGTCGTACCAGCGAACGGGAATGACTTGACGTCTCCGATCCACAGCACGATGTACGGCAAGATGGCAATGAATGCCACGAACAAAGCACCAGGCAACGTAATACGGTTGACGGTCTTCGCGAGATAACGCTCGGTCTGCGGTCCGGGACGAATACCAGGAATGAATCCACCTTGACGACGGATTTGATCGGCCTGACGAATCGGGTCAAAGGCAATCGAGTTGTAGAAGTAAGCGAACGCAATGATCAACAACGCGAACGACACGATGTACAGCATTCCTTGTGACGACACCAAGTTACGGTCGACCCATTCGGTGATCGTGCGACGCCAGCCATCGGCACCACCAATCACGTTGGTCACAAGCACTGGCAACAACATCACCGAACTCGCGAAGATGATCGGAACAACACCGGCCTGGTTGACCTTGAGCGGAATGTAGGTGCTCTGGCCGCCATACATACGACGACCGACAACACGCTTCGCGAACTGCACCGGAATACGGCGCTGTCCAAGTTCAACTCGTACGACTGCAATCAAGATGCCGATGGAGATTGAGACGAGGATTGCGAAGACGACCCACTTCTTGCTCTGCAAGATTGAGTAGTAACTAAAGGGCAATGAGCTCACGACTGATGCGAAGATCAAAATACTCATACCGTTGCCGATGCCACGCTGACTGATGAGTTCACCCATCCACATCAACAATGCGGTACCTGCAACAAGTGAAATGATGACGAGCAAACCACGCGGCCACATGCCATCGGGCAACAACACAATGTCTGGTGCGTTACGTGATGCGGTGAAGAACGCCGAACCTTTACCTTGACCAAAAATGAAGGTCAAACCAGCGGCTTGCAAAGTTGCAATGGCGATCGCAACGTAACGCGTCCACTGCGTGATCTTGCGCTGACCAGTTGCGCCTTCTTGTTGCCATTCTTCGAGTTTTGGAATCACGACCGTCAACACCTGCATGATGATGCTCGACGTGATGTACGGCATGATGCCCAAGGCGAAGATCGCGAACGATGAGAACGCTCCACCTGAGAACAAGTTCAAGAAACCAAGCGCACCCTGTTGACGTGCTGATTCGCGCAATTGGCGAACCGCTTGGTCGTCGATGCCCGGAACGCGAATATGCGCGCCCAAGCGATACAACAACACCATCATGACCGTGAACAAAATCTTGTTCCGTAGGTCGGGGACCTTGAAGATGTTCTTCAAGTTCGACAGCACGTGGTCTCCTCGGGTTCTATCTGCTGATGAAAATCGGGAAGCCCGAAATCAGCGGTTGGTGAACTGGTTGCCGTTGGCAGCAGGGCGAACCTTGTACGGCAACGGGATGATGGTGACTGATCCACCGGCAGCTTCGATGGCAGCTTGAGCAGCCTTCGATGCACCGTGAACATGAACATCAACCTTGCGGGTGATCTGTCCACGACCGAGAACTTTGACGAAAACGTTCTTGTGCAAAACACCAGCGGCCGTTAAGACCTCGGGGTTGACAAGTGCATCTTCGAGTTCGTTGATGGTGTCAAGGTTGACACCCTGGTATTCGATGCGGAATGGGTTATTGAAACCCTTCAACTTCGGAACACGCTGCTTGAGGGGCATCTGTCCACCTTCGAAGCCGCGAGCAACCTTGCCGCGACCACGTGAGTGCTGACCCTTGGTACCGCGACCGGCAGTCTTTCCGCCTTTGCCACCGATACCGCGACCAAGTCGCTTTTTTGGATGGGTTGAACCAGGTGCTGGTGCTAATTCGTCAACGCGCATTGGTCAGCTCTCCTTCGAATCAGTCGAAGATGAAACTTCGATGAGGTGGGGCACTCGGGCAATCATGCCGCGAATTTCGGGACGGTCGGGCAACGTATTGGACTTGCCAATACGACCAAGGCCGAGCGCGCGCAATGTTCCGCGGCTCTTGGGCTTGGCATGGGTACTCGACTTGATCTGGGTCACCGTGATGGTGGGACCAGTGTGAACGACTGTTTGGTAGGTAGCCATAATCAGTGACTTTCTCCTGCAGCAACGGCGCGCTTGGTTTCGTTGTAGGCCTTGAGCAAGCCCTTCGGTACGAAACTATCGGCGGGAATGCCACGACGAGCCGCGACTTCATCGGGACGCTGCAATGACTGCAGACCGTTGATGGTGGCGCGAGCCACGTTGATGGCGTTGGATGAACCAAGTGACTTGGCCAACACATCGTGAATGCCGGCTTCTTCAAGGATGATGCGCGCAGCACCGCCGGCAATAACACCGGTACCAGGAGCAGCAGGCTTGAGCATCACGCGACCAGCACCCAAGATGCCGATGACGGGGTGCATGATGGTGCTGCCGGCGAGGGCAACCGAGAACATATTGCGCTTGGCATCTTCGGTTCCCTTTTGGATAGCCAACGGAACTTCCTTGGCCTTTCCGTAACCGAGACCAACGCGACCGTTGCCGTCACCAACCACAACGAGTGCGGTGAATGAGAAACGACGACCACCCTTGACGACCTTGGCGACGCGGTTGATGTGAATCACGCGTGACTCGCGGCCACCTTCGGGGGTGTTGCCCATACCTGGAGGCGGACGGTCACCCTGGCGCGGGTTGCCGCCGCCGGGTCCACCTGAACGCGGATTGGGATTGGGGTTGTTTGGTGTATTCGTCATCAGAACTCCAGACCTGCTTCACGAGCGGCTTCAGCAACCGCAGCGACACGACCGTGGTACAAGTAACCGCCACGATCGAAAACAACTTTCTTGATTCCAGCAGCTTGAGCGCGCTGAGCAACCGTTGCACCAAGTGACTTGGCAACTTCAACAGTGCTTCCACCAGCGGCACGCAATGCCGGTTCGTTTGAGGACACCGATGTGATTGTCACGCCGAGATCATCATTGATGACCTGCAACATGATGTGCTTGTTCGAACGGTACAACGACAAGCGGGGACGCTCGGCGGTGCCGTGGATCTTCTTACGAACTCGGTTGTGACGTACAAGGCGACTTTCACGACGCTCTTTACTGATCTTGCTCATTGGATCTCCCTACCGGAATCTTTTCTCGGCATTACTTCTTGCCGGCTTTGCCGGCCTTGCGCAGAATCTTCTCGCCCTGGTAACGCACACCCTTGCCCTTGTAGGGCTCAGGCTTACGAATGGAACGAATGTTGGCAGCTACTTGGCCGACAGCTTCTTTGTCGATGCCTTTCACGATGATCTTGGTCTGCACGGGCACTTCAAAAGTGACACCTGCGGGAGCTTCCACATCAACGGGATGTGAAAAACCAAGGTTCAAACGAATGGAGCTTGGGCCCTTCAACTCGGCGCGGTAACCAACGCCGACGATGTCGAGTTCTTTAGCGAAACCAGTGGTGACTCCAACGACCATGTTGTTCACGAGTGCGCGGCTGAGGCCGTGCAAGCTACGTGATTCACGCTCGTCGTTCGGACGCTCGACAACCAAGTTGCCTTCATCTTGACGAACCGTGATTCCACCAACAAGATCGCGACTCAAAGATCCCTTCGGACCTTTGACCGTCACTGAGCTTCCGCTGATGGAAACATCAACACCCGCCGGGACGGGGATAAGTGCTTTACCGATACGTGACATGTTGTCTCCTGATCACCACACGTAGCAGAGAACTTCGCCGCCGACTTTGCGCTTGCGCGCTTCACGGTCGGTCATGAGTCCCTGACTGGTGGATAGAACGGCAACACCAAGTCCACCGAGCACGCGAGGCACAGTGTCGGACTTGCGATACACGCGAAGTCCTGGTGTTGAAATGCGCTTGATACCGGCAATGGTTCGACGGCGTTCGGCCGAGTACTTCATTCCGATGTTCAAGATCTCGCCTGGTCCCTTGGTATTGGGAGCGACAGTGAAACCAGAGATATAACCCTCTTGTTCCAAAATCTTGGCCAGAGCAACTTTTTGCTTGGACGACGGCATCTTGACCTCATCGTGCATCGCCGTGTTGGCGTTGCGGATGCGGGTCAGCATGTCGGCAATAGGATCAGTCAACATAACGCCTCACCAACTCGACTTCGTTAGGCCGGGGATTTCTCCAGCGTGTGCCATCTGACGAAGGCACACACGGCAGAGTCCGAACTTGCGGTAAACAGAACGAGCACGACCACACTTGCGGCAACGTGTATAACCACGCACCTTGAATTTCGGTGTTGCATTGGCCCGGTTAATTAAAGATTTCTTTGCCATGAGTCAGTACCTCTCGCTCACTTCTTCTTCTTGGCTGCGTACTGCGGTCCACGAGTGTTTTGCTTCTTCGGAGCAATGGCAGCTTCAGCGCCACGCTTGAAAGGGAAGCCAAACGCATCGAGGAGTGCCCGACCTTGGGCATTGTCAACAGCGGTGGTCACGATGGTGATGTCCATGCCGCGAGGGGCATCGATCTTGTCGTATTCAATTTCGGGGAACACTGTCTGGTCAACAAGACCGAACGAGTAGTTTCCACGACCGTCCCATGAGTAGGCCGGCAATCCGCGGAAGTCACGGATACGAGGAATCGCAACTGCGATCAAACGATCGAGGAATTCCCACATGCGGTCACCACGAAGTGTGACCATGCAACCAATGGCTTGATTCTCGCGAAGTTTGAAGTTGGCGATGGAGTCACGCGACTTGGTCACCTTGGGCTTTTGGCCCGTGATGCGAGTCATGTCAGCGACAGCTCCTTCGAGCAATGACGGCTGCTGAGTGGCACGACCAACACCCATGTTGACCACAATCTTTTCGAGACGTGGAACCTGCATGATGTTGGGCAATTCGAGAGAAGCCTTGAGGCTGTCACGAATTTCGCTTTGATAGCGAGCCTTCAAACGGGGCAACGTAGTGGTGCTCATGAAATTTCCTCACCTGTCTTGCGAGCGATGCGCACTTTCTTGCCATCGGCCAAAACCTTGTAACCAACGCGCGTGGGCTTGCCCTTATGCAAGAGCATCACATTCGATGCGTCGAGCGGCATGTCACGGTCGATGATTCCACCTTGCTGGTTGGTACCGCTTGGCTTCTGGTGCTTCTTCACAACATTGATTCCGTCAACGATGATCTGGTTGGTCGAGGGCATCACACGCGAAACGGTGCCTTCTTTGCCCTTGTCCTTACCTGAGATCACCACAACGGTGTCACCTTTTTTGATCTTCATTTCACAACACCTCCGGCGCTAACGAAACAATGCGCATGAACTTCTTGTCACGCAATTCGCGACCAACTGGTCCGAAAATACGAGTTCCTCGTGGAGTGAGGTCATCCTTAATGATCACGGCTGCGTTTTCGTCGAAACGGATGTAGCTGCCATCGGGACGGCGCTTTTCCTTCTTGACGCGAACGACGACGCACTTGACGACATCACCCTTTTTGACACCTGCACCGGGAATTGCATCCTTCACCGCGGCCACAAAAATGTCTCCGATCGAGGCGTAACGGCGGCGAGTACCACCGAGCACCTTGATGCACAGAACTTCTTTGGCGCCACTGTTGTCGGCAACCCGTAGACGACTTTCTTGCTGAATCATGTGTTCTTCTCCGTCGTTCCCAGGCTCACTTGGCCCGCTCGAGAATCTCGACGAGGCGCCAGCGCTTCGTCTTCGACAATGGACGGGTTTCCATGACACGCACACGATCGCCAATGTTGGCGTCGTTGGCCTCATCGTGGGCATACAACTTCTTGGTTCGCATAACGAACTTGTTGTACTTCGGGTGACGTACGCGCTCGACGACTTCGACGACCAAGGTGCGGTCCATCTTCGACGAGGACACGATGCCCTCACGTACCTTGCGCGGTGCGCGTTCTGTTGTTTCGACTGTTTCAGACATCTGGTTCACTCTCCGGCCTCAGCGGCAGCGATTTCACGCTGACGGATAAGGGTGTTGATTCGTGCGATGCGACGACGAACACGACGCAATTCGCTATGGGTGTCGAGCTGACCTGTTGCGCTACGGAAGCGGAGGTTCAATGCCTCTTGCTTCGTAGCACGCAGCTGCTCGACCAATGACGTGAGGTCAAGTTCGCTGAGTTCAGCGCGGTCTTTGCTGGCTTGAGTTGCCATGATCAGATCGTCTCCTCGCGGGTGATAATGCGAGCCTTAATTGGCAATTTCTGAATGGCCTTGTTCAGGGCCTCAAATGCCTGCTCGCGAACTGGGAATGACAATTCGAACAACACGCGACCAGGCTTGACCACGGCTACCCAGAATTCGGGGTTGCCCTTACCGGAACCCATGCGGGTTTCAGCAGGCTTCTTGGTGACGGGCTTATCGGGAAACACGTTGATCCAGACCTTGCCACCACGCTTGATGTGACGGGTCATGGCAATACGTGCAGCTTCGATCTGACGAGCGGTTAACCAGCACGGTTCAAGAGCTTGAATTCCGTACTGACCAAAAGCCAGTTCGCTTCCACCCTTGGCCATACCGCCGGTACGACCACGATGGTGCTTACGATGGGCAACTTTGCGAGGCATCAACATAATGAATCAGTCCTGTGCACGGAAGTGCGGGGTCTCGTGCCCATCGTGGGTGCGGCGGGCAATTTCTTCTTCCTCGTCGAGCAACTTCTCGAGTTCGGGATCGGCTTCTTTGATGAGCGGTGTTGCGGCCAATTCGGCAGCTTCTTCGGCCTTGCGGCGTCCGCTTGATGACACAACTTTGCGCGCACCAGGTGCACCTGAAGTTTCGCCAACAGCCATGGCTGCTTCGCGAACGATCTTGTCATCGGTGACGGGCTTGTACGGCAAAATGTCGCCACGGTAAATCCAAACCTTCACACCAACGCGACCGCTTGCGGTACGAGCTTCACGGAAGCCGTAGTCGATGTCGGCACGCAATGTGTGCAACGGAACGCGACCTTCGCGGTACCACTCGGTACGGCTCATTTCGGCGCCACCAAGACGACCCGAACACTGAACACGAATACCAAGTGCGCCAGCCTTTTGTGCGTTCTGCACAGCACGCTTCATGGCACGACGGAAAGCAATACGACCAACGAGTTGATCGGCGACGCCTTGAGCGATCAATGCTGCATCAAGTTCTGGTGACTTGATTTCAACAATGTTCAACTGAACCTTCAAGTTGCCGGTGAGCTTGGTGAGACCTGAACGAAGTTCGTCGGCCTTGGCACCTTTACGACCAATAACAATTCCGGGACGTGCAGTGTGGATGTCGACCTTCAAGGTCTCGCCACGCTTACGCTCAACTTCAATACGTGAGATCGCTGCATCGGGAAGTGATTCCATGATGTAGGCGCGAATCTTCCAGTCTTCGGTGAGGTATTCCTTGTAGTTGCGCTCGCTGAACCAGCGGCTCTTCCAGTCGGTGGTAATTCCGAGACGGAAGCCGTAAGGATTGATCTTTTGGCCCATCAGTTGGTCTCCTCAGCCTCAGGCGCTGTATTTTCAACCGAAGTAGTTTCAACTGCTGTTGCTTCGATCGTCGTATCTTCGAGTGTTACTTCTTCAACAGTTGTTGACTCAACTGCATCATCGCCACCATCGGTGCGCTTGGTGCGGCTGGCCTGAACGCGAGCACGTCGATCAGCAACACCGCCACCGCGAGTTGCACGGCGACCACTGACTGCACGCTCACGACGAGCCTGGACAACTGTCAAGAGTTCAGCATCAATCACGCCGAGCACAATGGTGATGTGGCAGGTGCGCTTGTTGATACGAGTTGCACGGCCCTTGGCACGGGGCTTGAAGCGACGCAAGGTCGGACCTTCGTCGGCGTAGCAAGCCTTGACGTACAAAGTTTCGGCTTCGAGGCCATCGTTGTTCACGGCGTTAGCAACAGCAGATGCCAACACTTTGCGAATCACGCGAGCAGCTTCACGCTCGGTGAACTGCAAGACCTGATCGGCCATCACAACATCGCGACCACGAATGAGATTGAGGACAACGCGTGCTTTCGATGCTGACATGCGTGAACCGCGAACACTTGCTTTTGTTCCGGTGCGCTCTCCAGCAACGAATGAACGCTCATTGAGCTTGGGACCAGTCATTACTTGCGACCCTTCACGTTCTTTTCTTGACCTGCGTGATATTTGAAGGTACGAGTCGGTGAGAATTCACCGAGCTTGTGACCAACCATTGATTCGGTGACATACACCGGAACATGCTTACGACCGTCATGCACCGCGATGGTGTGACCCACCATGTCGGGGATGATTGTCGAACGGCGACTCCAGGTCTTGATGACCTTCTTTTCATTGGCAGCGTTCAGCGCGTCCACCTTTTTTACGAGGTGGTCGTCAACGAACGGACCCTTTTTTAAGCTACGAGACATCTAATGCACCTATCCTTTACCGGCGGCCCTTGCCGGAACGACGACGACGAACTATCAACTTCTGTGATGCCTTATTGCCATCACGAGTACGGCTTTCTGGCTTGCCCCACGGAGATACGGGAGGACGACCACCAGAGGTCTTACCTTCACCACCACCGAGAGGGTGATCGACCGGGTTCATGGCGACACCGCGAGTTTGCGGACGTACACCCTTCCAGCGGTTACGACCAGCCTTACCAATCTTGATGAGTTCGTGTTCGGAGTTACCGACTTCGCCCACAGTGGCACGGCAATCAATGAGAACGCGACGCATTTCGGTTGATGGCAAACGCAAGGTTGCGTAGTCGCCATCTTTCGCGACGAGCTGTACGCCCACGCCGGCCGAACGAGCCATCTTGCCACCCTGACCAGGGCGCAATTCGACGTTGTGAACAACGGTACCGACGGGCATGTAGCGCAACGGCAAAGCATTACCGGGCTTGATGTCGGCCTTCGAACCATTTGACACGTGATCGCCAACATTCATGCCCTTGGGAGCAAGGATGTATGCCTTCTCGCCGTCTGCGTAGTGCAGCAAAGCAATACGGCAGGTGCGGTTGGGGTCGTATTCAATTGTCGCAACTTTGGCAGTGATGCCATCTTTGTTGCGCTTGAAGTCGATCATGCGGTACTGCTGTTTGTGTCCGCCACCGCGGTGACGAGCGGTCTTGCGACCATAGGCGTTACGTCCACCCGACTTCGGCTTGCTCGTGAGCAATGACTTCTCAGGGGTCGTTGATGTGATCTCGGAGAAGTCTGACGAAGTCTGGAAACGACGACCGGCAGATGTTGGTTTACGCTTACGAATTCCCATGACGCGATGCCTCAGTTGTTCTCGAACAGTGGGATTTCATTCCCAGCAGCCAAAGTGACGATGGCGCGCTTGGTACCAGGGCGACGACCGGGGCGATTAGTGCCTCGGGTGCGCTGGACCTTGCCCGCACGGTTGAGTGTGTTGACCTTGACGACCTTGACACCCCAGATGGCCTCGACTGCGTCGTGGATCTCGGGCTTTGAAGCGTCAACGTGAACGTTGAATGTGTATACACCGGTCTCGATGAGCGCGTAGCTCTTTTCGGACACGATGGGAGCGATGATGATGTCGCGGGGATCTTTCATCACTGACCGTCCTTACTTGCTCCAGGCAAAGATGCCTGCGAGAAAACGATGGTGTCGTTGCACAGCACGTCGTAGGCATTGAGTTCGCCAATTTCGATGAGCTGTACTTCGGGAAGATTGCGGAACGAACGGATCGCATTGAGTTCGTCACGACGAACCACGATCAACGTACGACCTTCAAGATTGAGTGCGTTCAACGCTTCAATCGCGGCAGAGGTCTTGGGTGTTTCAAAGTTCCAAGAATCGATGACAACGACTTTTCCTTCGTTGGCACGATCGGACAATGCAGACTGCAAGGCAATCTTGATCATCTTTTTTGGAGTCTTCTGCGTGTACTTACGCGGCTTGGGTCCGAGGGCCACACCACCACCAGAGAAGTGCGGTGAGTTGGTTGAACCCTGACGAGCGCTACCAGTTCCCTTTTGCTTGAGCGGCTTCTTGCCACCACCGGAAACTTCGGCACGAGTCTTGGTGCTCTGTGTACCAGCACGTCGGTGCGCAAGTTGCGCCGTCACGACTTGGTGCATCACAGGAACGTTGGGCTGACGACCGAAATCGGCATCGCTCAAAGCGACGGTTCCGACTTCTTTACCAGCTTGATTCTTGATCTTTAACGAAGGCATCAGGTCACTTTCCCTTCACCGCGTTGCGCACGATGACAACGCCACCATTGGGGCCGGGTACTGAACCACGGACCAACAACAAACCACGTTCAGCATCAGCCTCAACAACTTCGAGGTTCAAGGTGGTGACTTGGGCGTGACCCATGTGTCCGGCCATCTTGAGACCCTTCAAAACGCGGCCCGGGTATGAAGCCGAACCAATGGAACCAGGAGCACGGTGGTGCTTGTGGTTACCGTGACTTGCGCCTTGACCACTGAAGTTGTGACGCTTCATTCCACCAGCGAAGCCCTTACCGCGGCTCACTGCTGTCACGTCGACTTTTTGGCCCTTGACGAATTGATCAACAGTGATCTCTCCGCCAACTTCAAATCCGTCAACGCTCTCGAGACGAAGCTCGACGAGACGACGACCAGATTCGACATCCGCTTTCGCGAAGTGACCAGCCTTGGGCTTGGACAATTTCTTGGCGTCCTTGTGCCCATACGTGACTTGAAGCGCGGCGTAACCGTCGCGCTCGGAAGTCTTGACTTGAACAATGCGAGCTGGTTCAACACGAAGCACAGTGACGGGAACGATTGAATTATCGTCTGCCCACACTTGTGTCATGCCGACCTTTTCGCCGACGATCGCTTTCTTTGCCATAAGGCAGCCTCTTCATCCAGCCAGTTTTTCTGGCGCTTTCGAGTTGACTGTGCATGAACTTTGGTAAACCGCCGTTCATGCAAACGCTCCGTGGATCGGATGATCAACGGAGCATTTTTTTCGGTTGTTGCCATGTAGTCCCCAGCGAGCCGGGCTTTCATAGACATCGATTGCAGCGGACAGACAGAAGTCCGTTTCGCACGAGGTGGGAACGCTACCGCCACATTGGACGCGAACCCACACGCGTCACCCAGCAATTTCTATGGATCTGTTGTGTCATATAGTGATTCAATTTCACTGTTAGGGCACCTCGTCAACAAGGTTGGACACTGACTGATCTCGTAACACTTCACCTCTGTTATGCCAAGAACTACCGTGACGACCATCGCGTCGAAGAAAAAGCTCGAGGATTTCATCCGCGGTCTCATTGAGACCCACGGGAAAATCGTCTTTGCCGTGATCTCGGCCCGTGAAATCAACCGGCAAGATGCCGAGGATTTGTGGGCGGAGGTCTTTGACCTGGCCTTTCTCCATCACAAGAAGCTCATGGAGGCTTCCCCCGAGGGGCAGCAGGGTTGGCTGGTCCAGACCGCTAAATATGTCGTTGCCAACCATTCGCGACGGTCGATCACCCGCCGACGCACCATTGCCAAAATTTCAACCGACCCCATCTTGACCAGGCCTTTCGTCGAAGATGCCAGCCTGACCAGCATCAATTCACTCAACGATGCCGAACTTCGTGTGGTGTTCAACGAGGCCCTCCAAGCGCTGACCCCAGACCAGCGCCAACTGTTGGCCTGGGACGCGCTCGGCGAGAACAGTTCGGTGATCGGTCAAAGACTTGGCCTCAACGCCAGCACGGTCCGTTCTCGGCTAGCCGTGGCCCGTGAGGCACTCAAAGCCGAGGTCGCTCGTCGACTGCCCCAGGGCGACGCACCCACAGACACCCTTCGTGACCCCGAGGGAGGTGACGCATGAACGACAACGTGGACCACCCAGGTATGAACTACCCAGATTTCACCGCTTTTGATGAGTTGGCTCGCAAAGTCATCGCCACCACACCTCAACTGTGGACTGACTTCGCCGATGCGCCCGATCAGGCCTTGATTGATCGCACGATCACCCGTCTCGTCTCGCCGACACGTCGTCGTCGTTGGTCGCGACTACATACATTCATCGCGGCGTTGCTTGTGAGTGGTGCAGTCGTTGGCGGTGGCTTTGCGGCAGCCGATCTCTGGCGTACCGAACCCGCTCAACCACTTTCGGGAATGATTTGCTCAACACCCGAAGATTCGGGTTTTGGCAATCTTGTGTACCCACCAAGCGCAGATCCGGTTGCAGCCTGTCGCGAGGCATACGTCTTGCTTGGTATCACCGACTTTGATGGAGTGCCCGCAAGCGAAGTGACATTGACCGCGTGCATCACCAAGACCGGTGTGACCCAAGTATTTGCCGACACCGAAGATGTGTGTTCGCGACTTGGCCTCGCGTACCCCGCGAAAGAACAATCGACGCGAACACAGAAACTCGCCGAACTACAAGAGTCACTCATTGAGAAAATCGAAAACAGCTGCTTAGTTCAAGAGGATGCCGAAGGAATTGCTACAACTGAGATCTCACGATTAGGTCTCACCGATTTACGCGTGTATCAACGTGAACCGATTCAGTTGTTTAGGTGCTCAACAGCGATTGTCAAGACCTCGGCGAATGAGGTCATCATTACTTCGATATCCAAAGACTCCAACCGCAACAAAATGGTGACGGTTTTGTGGAACCAAGTTAATTTGCGCTGCGTCTCATTAGAGATCGCGTACAAAAAGGCGCAAGACCTTATTCGACAACTATCAATCACCGATATGAGAGTGTTGCCTCTTGCCGACCACCGTCCCGACGACTGCGCCTTTGTTGTTGTCTACGACTTTGGAGGCACTGTAACTATTCAGAACTCTCGACGGGAAGACATTGATATCTATGAAGTTAATCCTTAAACAATTCGCCCTTGTTTTCATTGCTGTATTTCTCAATCTTGCAATCAGCCCAACTCTGCTCAGTGCACAAAGCGCAATTAACAAAGAGAGTCGCATCGGTAACGCCGTCGTCGCACATTTTGAAGGCTCACTCATTGACTTGAGTAAGAATTGGGGCGAGGCTAGAGCATGTTGGTCTGATGGTCGTACAACCGAATGTTTCCGAACAGAAAGCCAATTGGATGACTTTGTCTCAGGGAAGGTTTTGGTTTCAGTCACAACATCGACTTGTCCAACTGCTGTAAAGCTATACAGCAATACTTCTTACGGTGGATCGGTATTAAGTCTCGTATTACGAGCAACCACAATCAATCTGAATGCATATGGGTTTGACAATCTCACAAGTAGTTACGTAATCGGTGCCTGCGATGCGAGATTTTACGATTTCACAGATTTAGGAACGCCGACCTATCCGGGTTCAACAACTGCCAACAGTTCTGCATCATCAATGTCAACTGGTTGGGACAACCGCGTGAGCAGTATTTACATCAATTAGTGAACTGACATCGTTTACGGGAATCGTTTCGCTAACCAATCGGCCACGTGAGCAAGAGCTTCACGACGATGACCCTCAAGATAATGAGGTGCGCCCTTCATCTCGATGTACGTCTTGTCTGCTGCACCACTGTTATCAACGATCTCTTTGGCCTGCCAAATACGAATCTCGGTGTCGGCCGTCGGATGGATGAGCAGGGTTGGGACCTTGACCTTGGGCATCGTGTCAGCCAACTTGGCGTGACTTGAGAGCCCACTCCAGGTCGACAGCCAGCCCCTCGCCGTCATTGAGCGGCCCAGACCTCCTCGGCCGTAGTTCGCATCAAACGGATCTGGGAAAGCGAACAAACTTCCCATGGGCCTTTCATCGGGATCAATTGATAGGTCAAGATAAGCCGGGTCGGCAAGCGTGCGATAGATCACCATGTACTTGGTAAATACCGCACGGCGCCGCAATTCGCGCCACTGCACGGTGTGGGTCTGGTTGTCGACCCCCCGCAAACGTGAACCGGCATCAATTGACTCGGCAATGCTGGCTTTGGCGATCGCATCAATGCGGGCAACTCGTTCAACTTGTGCGGCGCGATAGCGCTTCAGCCATTCTTTGTCATACACACACGGTTCGGGCCATGGACGCCAGCCGTTATCGGGGTTGTACATATCAAGTTCGGGCACTGTCGAAAACGGATCGCTTTCATCAGCCACACTCGGGTCGATGACCTGCAACATGAAAACACCTTCGCCCGGATGAGCGGCCATACCCACCCAACCATCACCAATGCCGCGTTCTGCGTGCGCAAGGGCCATCAGTGATCCACCACCTGAGTTGCCGAGCAGCACGACTGCTTCGGCACCACGTCGTTTCATTTCGTTGTAAACCGTTTCAACATCGATCGTGCACGCTTCATGCAGACAATCGGTGTCATTGTTCATGTAGCGCGTGCCAAAACCAAGAACTGCGTACCCAGCGGCTGCGAGTAACGGTGCGGCATAGTGCACGCTGAAATCACCACGTGGGTGCGACAAGATGACCGCGGTCTTCCATTTCTTGCCGTTGGGTGGAGTCCACAACACTCCGCGCACCAATGCGCCGTCGGGGCTCACTAACCGAATTGATTCACGCGGAATTTCAACGCCCGGATCGTCTTCAGGCATTGGCCAATAGTTCAGACCGAACGGACGCGCACCACCGATATGTACATCAAGCATGAACGCACAGTACATCAACACATATGTTGTGAAATACGGGGTGAGTATTTACTGGGCGGGACGTTCGATGAGTGTTGCCGTCAAAGTAATTCGCTTACCAGCGCGCAGTACATCGATCTTGATGCTGTCACCAGGTGACTTGTCACGAATTGCGGCAACAAGCGCAGGCTGCCCATCAACTGGTGAACCATCAGCTTCAATGACGACATCATCAACTTTCATCCCCGCGAGATCGGCGGGTGAACCAGGCGATACTTCAGCAATCACTGCACCAAGTCCACCGTCTTGACGATCAAGAACACTCACGCCAAGGTAACCCTCGGTTCGTGCTTGTCCGTTGGCTTGAGCCCGTAATTCTTCAATCACGGGAAGCGCTTCAGCAACCGAAATGGAGAACCCCACATTGTTCGCTGCAACTTCACTTGAGCTTTGAAACACCGCTGTATTGATACCAATCACTTGACCACGCGTATTCACCAACGGCCCACCAGAGTTGCCCGATGAAATTGCGGTGTCGGTCTGAATCAGACCATCAAGTGCGCCATCACCACTCACGATCGTGCGATTGAGCGCCGAAACGATTCCGCGGGTAACAGTTGGTCCACCATCAAGGTCAAGAGCGAAACCAACGGCGACTACCTCATCACCGATGTCGATTGAACTGGGATCAGCAAAAACTGCCGCAGTCAATCCAGTCTTGTCAACGTGGATTAATGCCAAGTCATTACCAACATCGACGGCTAGGACAGTTGCTGGAGTCGGCTCGGTATCACCGGCGAATAACACACTGACTTTATCGGCGCCATTGACAACGTGATCGTTCGTCAAGATGTCGCCATCCGATGTGATGATAATGCCAGTGCCAGTTGCACGACCTGGATTGGTTCCGCTTTCAGTGATTGAAGTGATGGTGACGACGCTCGGTTCAATCTTCTTCAGAACATCAGCAACATTCATTGCTGGTTCAGCGCCATTCGATGACGGTGCAGTGGCAACGGGTTCATTTGAACTTCCCGGTGCATCACCAGTCGGAGCTGTCGTCACACCAGAACTACTGGTGTCCATTTCATTGTCGGCCAATGTTGTTGGCACTTCAGTCGAATCTGAATTCGCACTTGAATCGCTGCCAGATTGGGCGATCTGCGCACCGACAAATCCACCGATCACCATCGACAGAATCACAAGGAACGTAATCACCAAACCGCGGCGGGATTTTGGCTGGGAGGGTTCGGTTGAGTTAGGCGAACTCATCGGCGGGGTGGGAGGAGGGAAATGATCAGTCACGTTGCAATTTTTACCTATCTACGAATGAGTTGTGTGGTCAGGTTTGGTGAGAATTGAGTAAGAGATCAAATGAAAAAGCCCCGCTGTTTCCAGCGGGGCTTTTCAATTTCGTTTCGCATGATGCAAAGCAACGAACTCAGGCGTTCTGAACCTTGATCTCAACCTCAACACCGGCCGGGAGGTCGATGCGCTGGAGGCTGTCAATGGTCTGCTGCTTGGGATCAATGATGTCGATCAAACGCTTATGGATGCGCATTTCGAAGTGCTCGCGTGAGTCCTTGTCAATGTGCGGTCCACGAATAACCGTGTAACGATGCTTGTCTGTGGGCAAAGGAATCGGCCCACGGATGGTGGCATTGGTACGAGCAACGGTCTCGACGATCTTGCGTGTCGATTGATCGATGATCTCGTGATCAAATGCCTTGAGACGGATACGAATAATTTGAGCCATGTTGTTCAGCGACTCACTTAATGATCTTGACGACGCGGCCAGCACCAACAGTACGGCCACCTTCACGGATCGCGAAACGCAAACCCTCGTCCATAGCAATCGGCTTACCGAGTTCCACAGTCATGGTCACGTTGTCACCAGGCATCACCATTTCAGTACCAGCCGGCAACTGCACAGTGCCAGTCACGTCAGTAGTACGGAAGAAGAACTGCGGACGATAGTTATTGAAGAACGGCTTATGACGACCGCCTTCTTCCTTGTTCAACACGTACACCTGACCCTCAAAGTTGGTGTGAGGAGTAATCGAACCCGGCTTACACAACACCTGACCGCGCTCAACATCTTCTTTCTTCGTTCCACGAAGCAACGCACCAATGTTGTCACCAGCTTGACCCTCATCGAGAAGCTTGCGGAACATTTCCACACCAGTACACGTCGACTTCTGCGTGTCACGCAAACCAACGATTTCAATTTCGTCACCCGTATGAACACGACCCTGCTCAATCTTGCCGGTCACCACAGTTCCACGACCAGTAATCGTGAACACGTCTTCAATCGGCATCAAGAACGGCTTATCAAGCTCACGCTCAGGCTGAGGAACAGAAGCATCACACGCAGCCATGAGCTCCATGATCTTTTCCTGCCACGCCGCGTCACCCTCAAGAGCCTTAAGAGCTGACACACGAACAACCGGAGCATCATCACCGGGGAACTCATACTCGTTCAACAACTCACGAACCTCAAGCTCAACCAACTCGAGAAGTTCTTCATCATCAACCATGTCACTCTTATTCAAAGCAACAACAATGTAC
>CANGIP010000010.1 GCA_947454105.1 Actinomycetota bacterium
AGTGCGACTGCGGCGGCGTTGGCGGGGACGTTTCCTCGGCCGGTGATTTGGAGTTCGTAGACGCTGTTGGCGACGCGAGGCCCAGAACTTGCGTCTTGTGTGTCGACGGTGTTGCCGCCTGGTCGGGTGTCGAGCAAACGAGCAGGCTCTATGGCCGTAAATGACTGAGAACTCGCGTGTGCAACGAGTGGACTTCCTAGGGCATAGGCAAATATGCCAAAAATGAGGCTCACCGAGAGAAAAATTCGGCTAGCGAATTGGCGATTGAGTGAATTCTGTCCGGTCTGTTTTTCAGTCACACACCAATAACGAAATAGTCGTGAGAATGTGACAGCTCAAGAATTACGACAAGGCAGATAGGACGATTTTGGCGACTTGGGTGGCGGGTTCGCCGTTGTAGTGCAGGCCGTCGTAACGGAAGATGCGATCGCAGTCATTGGGGTATGACGGACACACGTCGTCACGCAGGTGTACGACCTTGATTCCTAGCTCAGCAGCGACATCGTCGTAAGCGACAATCTCACACTCGGTACCCTCAACGTCTTTCGCAGTTTGATCGAGTCGGGGGACTGGCGCCACCAAGATGATGTTGGTCGCCACACCATCAAAATATGCCACAAGACGACGAATGCGATCACGAGTGAGTTGTTGTGCTTCGGCTTCGCAGAAGTAATGCGGAGTTCCGTGCTCAACGAATCCGATACCAGTTCCGCCCCACCAAATGATTGCCGTATCAATATCAAGTTCTTGGGCGCGGGCTCGAGTGCCTTGCAAGAAAGTGACGCATTCGGGTTTGCCGTATTGATCCTGCTTATCTTCGGATGGGACACAACCGGGATCAGCGCGCACTTCAATTTCAACACCAAGTGTTTTCGCTTCGGCTTGTAATTCATCGGCGGCAACCGCTGGAACAGAATCACCGAACACCATTACTCGTTGCAGTAAATCATCTGCAACTGAGTCAACGGTTGTTGGTCGTGGAGCAAGCGTGACTTCGACGTCAAGTGCTGGCGCGGTGGGAGTCGAAACAATCAGACTCACTACAACGATGGCAACTGCAACCGCCGCGACGGGCAAAAGGCTCATTCGCGGAAGACGTCGGTGTCGGATCGGAGACTCAATAAATCGATAGGAGAGGCCTGATAAGACAATAGATATTGCGGTAACTACCAAGAACCGCACCACACAATTCAGATTGTCAAATTTGTGTGAAACAACGAGCGGCCAGTGGAACAAATAAATGCCGTAACTCCAACGACCAATGAGTCGTAGCGCGGGTGACGAGAGAAGTCGATTGGATTGGGTTGTGCTGTAGACAACTGCGGCAATGCCTGCGAGCGAAATCACAATGAGTGGTCCCGAGAACACCCAGCTGCGGTCACCCGGCAACCAGATTGCTGCTGGCACTAAAACAACGAGTGAGAAAGCAGGAAACAACCACGATGGTAAAGTCAATTTCTTGGGTGGCCAACCACGAGTTGCAATTGCTGCACCAATCAAAAAGGCAACTGCACGCGTGTCGGTTCCTTGGTACACGCGATCAATTGACAAACCTGAGTGAATACCTATGACTTGGACAAGTGCCGAAACACCAGCACCAAATACCGCAACTTTTCCAAGTGTCGAAGATGAATGTCGCTTTAAAACGTACCAAGCAACAATTGGCCACACGACATAAAACTGTTCTTCGATTGCGAGTGACCATAAATGCCGCAGTGGGTCGGGCGTTGCAAAATGATCCCAGTAACTCGTGCCCCCAAAAATGTGCACCCAGTTAGTTGAGTAGGTGAGTGCACCCCAAATATTTCGTGCAGTGACTTCAACTTGATTGAAATGAACGAGAAAGGCAACGAGACCGAGCAAAACAATGAGAGCCGGCACCAAACGACGAATACGTCGCATCCAAAAAGCTCCGAGAGCAACACGACCATTGCGCTGATTCTCAGCAACCATCAAACCCGTGATCAAAAAGCCTGAGATGCCAAAGAAAACGTCAACACCGATCCAGCCGCCATCGATGACACCACTGTGAAAGGCCACGACTACTAAGACCGAGAGGGCCCTCAGTCCATCGAGGCCGGGTAAATACGGCGCTGACTGATCAGCGCGTATTGGGTCTGACAAAGTCATCGACTCATTGTTACTGGTCAAGCGTGGGAATCGCGGTATTCAGTCCGCCAAAAGATGACCCACCATCTTGTCCGTTCAGAACGGCAAAGGGATCTCGAATGTCGTCTTGATAGCCCAAGGCGTATGACCCAAGTGAATAGCCCGCCAACTTTTGTACGTGAGCAGGAAGTGTTCGTGCGACTTCGGGTGGGCACGACAGGTACTGATTTTCTTCTTGACGCAACCAGCCCAAGATGTAATCAACATTGAGGCCGCGCCTGATGCGATCGGATTTGTTTGCTCCTCCGCCATGAATCGTGCGGCCGGTATAGATCACGACAGATCCCTTCGGCATTGTGGCGCCAACGGTGCGATGTGTGTCGGCGACGGCGGCTGGCGGGTCAAGCAAACTGTTTGGAATCACTCGCGTCGCACCATTTTCTTCAGTGAAGTCATCAAGTGCCCAAATTGTTGAAACTTCAACATCCATCTCTGGTGGAAATGGGAACATATTGAAACACCACTGATCGCGGTGCAAGCCCTGAGCTTGACCGCCTGGTCCGATGTTGATGATTTGGGTGAGATGAAGTTGAAACGTGTCGGCGTAGGGGCCAAGGATTATCTTGGTGATATCCAAAACGAGTGGGTGAGCGACGAGATCTACTGACGCACGTGAACGGGCCAGCAGTGCACCGGTTCCTTTGGTCGTACGACCAGTGAAGTCCTCGCTTCCGTACGGAGTGGCCGCGATGTAAGGGTCCATCTCGACCAAGATCTGGTCGACGAGTTCGACGGAGGCGAGGTTCTCAATGATCACACACCCGACGGTTTGCAGGGCTTGGGCGATGTCTTCAGCGGCAGCACTAGCTACAAATCTCGGAATGACAGTCACATTGTTAGAGTAACCACTGTCTCAATTATCTGCAAGAACGGAAAAACATGTTTCGTCTCACCAATATCAATAATCGCTCGGCCATTGAAGTTGACGGAGTTTTTCATGATCTAGCCAAAGTCGTTGGCGATGAATCATTGGCCGATCCGATGAACGCCATTGAGCGTTTCAGCGAGATTCATTCAGCGAGCGATAAAGCCCGTGCTGCTGGTTCGCCGGTGAGTGGACCGATTGGCGTGTGTGTGCCGAACCCCAAGAAGGTCTTCGCAATTGGGTTGAACTACCGTTCGCACGCGAGCGAGTCGGAAATGGAAGTTCCACCAGCGCCTTTAACGTTTACGAAGTTTCCGTCGTGTTTAGTTGGTCCGAATGACGACGTGGTGTTGTCAGGGCCTGCAGTTGACTGGGAAGTTGAAATCGTTGTGGTCATCGGAAAGGGTGGCAAGAACATCGCCGAGGCATCATCGTGGAGCCATGTTGCCGGAATCACTCTTGGTCAAGACATCAGTGATCGAATGGTGCAAATGACCGGGAAGCCACCGCAATTCAGTTTGGGCAAGAGTTTTGACAGCTTTGGCCCCATCGGACCAGTCATTGCTTCTGTTGATTCGTTCAGTAATCCTGATGACATCGGAATTTGGTGTGATGTGGCGGGTCAACGAATGCAAGAAGCGCGTACGACTGATCTCATTTTCAATATCCCATTCTTGATTTCGTATCTCTCAAGCATTTGCACGCTTGAACCCGGCGACATCATTTTCACGGGTACGCCCGATGGAGTTGGTGCAGCACGCGGTCAATTCTTGAAAGCAGGCGATGTGATTGAGAGCGGTGCTGATGTCATCGGCACGCTTCGCAATGTGTGCATTGAGAAATGACTAGTTCAGAAAACTTCGGCGAAAATATCGCGCATTGCTTGCCACGAACGATCATCAGCATTCTTGTCATACAAAACGCCTGGACGTGAACCGTCGGCTCCGGGGTTAGTAAAACTGTGCTGAGCACCGCCATACACATTCATTCGCCAGTCGGCTTTGGCATCAGTCATTTCTTTTTCGAAGGCAATGCGTTGATCGGGCGGGATCATCGGATCATCGGCGCCGATGCAGACCAAGACTTTTGCGGTAATTGCACCTTCAACAACTTTGGTTGATGTGCTGAGACCTGAGTGGAAACCAACAATCGCTGCGAGATCGGTTCCGGCGCGTACCAATTCAAGACACATTGTTCCGCCAAAGCAATAACCAATTGCTGCAATGCGAGTTATGTCAACACGTGGCTGACTCAATAAAACATTGAGACCTGCCTTGGCGCGCTTCAACGTTTCATCAGGTGACGTGATGAGTGCCATCAATTTAGTCATCATGTCTTCGAGCGGAACCATCTTGCCGTCGCCGTGATAATCAAGAGCGAATGCCACAAAACCAAGAGCCGCCAAACGATCGGCTTTGGTAAAGGTGTTCTCTGAAATTCCGGGTCCTTCATGGCACACCAAAACTCCGGGAGCTTTTCCTTCGCCATCGGGCAGGGCAAGGTAACCAATGTAAGTGACGCCTTCTAATTCATAACTGATGTGTTGTCCCATGGTTCATCCTTCTTTGGGTAGTGATGCAACAAGTTTTGGTAAGACATGGGGCCATGAACTACGCAGGCCGGGGTGTAAATCAAATCCTTCAACGGTTGACAGTCCTATCCAACGAACTTCATCGCTTTCGTAGTTGGCTTCGTGCGCTCCCACATCGCCAGTGACATGAGCAATCACGGTGTCGTAACGCCAGTTGCCATGGTCATCTGAATAGATGTCTTTAATGGCTAAAAATCGCGGATCTATTCCGGCTTCTTCATATGCTTCGCGAATTGCAGCCTCGATCGAATCTTCGTGAGAGTCAAGCGCTCCACCGGGTATCGCCCAGGTTCCACCGCCGTGAGTCCATGCGGCTCGTAGTTGTAGCAACACATGGGGTTCGCCCATGTCGAAGCGCACCATCAATAAACCGGCAGCGCCGTGAAGACCCCAATGGCGATAACCGCAATTGCAAAAGACCCAGCCGTCACCGTCACGAAAACCCATGATCAAGATGTTGGCACAGCGACAGGCGCGGCGCGGTGTTCAGGGCCAGCAAGCATCAAGCCCGAGAGAACCAAAACAACCATCATGCTTGCAGTGATCGAAAAGGTAGGACCTCGACCCAGATGGTCATAGCTCCAGCCGGCAAAACTCGCAGCAATTCCTCCGGTGAGGGTCTGCAAGCCACCAAGCAAACCTTGGGCGCCGGCTTGACGTTCTGGGGGAGCCGCCTGGCCGACCGCAACGCCAGCGCTCGTCACCGTAAACCCATCATTCACAATGTGGAAAAAGAACACGCCCATCATGAGATATGGGCTTGGCAAGAAGCCATACATCGTCATACATAGAGCACCTACGATGCCGCCGATCGCGCCAACTCGGTACGCACCTTTGTTCTGAGCGAGTCGGCCGCCAATCGGACCAAGAAAGATCATCGGTAGTGCGAAAAGGCTGACACCAGCATTGGCCATCCACTCGGGACCCTTCAAGTCATCCATCATGATTGACCACAATGAATCAAAAGTTCCGATCATTAAGAACAATGCGAGGCCAATCAGCACTGCGCCCGACACTGCAGGAATTTTCAATAGGTCAAATGCCAAACGTTCGCTTGGTCGATCAATTTTGGCTGTTTCTGGAACATCAACGCGACTTAAGACAATGGTGACGACGAGTACCGCAGCACTGATGATGATGAAAGGTGCCGCGATCCCAATGGTGTCAACGGTCAAAACCGAAATGACTGGGCCTAGTGCAAAGCCAGCAATATCGACGCTGAGCAACTTGCCCATATTGCCGCCAAGATTTTCGGGATCGGAAACAATCACAATTTTCCGAAGCGCTGGTAGTGACATGCCGCCGCCAATGCCCATCAATAGACGACCGATCAATAGCAAAACAAAGTTGTGGCCAAATCCCATGAACAAACAGCCAATGATGACAAGGAGGAATCCGCTCATCATGAGTACCTTGGCCCGCCCGCGATCGGCAAGTGGAGCAATCGAAATTTGGCTCAAGAAGGCTGAAAAGAATCCCGCAGCAAGCACGAGGCCAAGTCGTGATTCGCTGATGCCGTATTTGTCGCGATAGTCATCAAGCATCGTGAACATCACGCCATAAGTTGATGACATGAGCAACGTCGCGAGTTGAAGCGTACGAAAGAGACGCTTCAAGGGCATAGAAGAAACCTTAGTTCTTGATCAGTGTGTCGGTGCAGGTGCGTGCGTGGCAATGAGCGCGTCAAGCGCATCTGCACTGAGTTCTTCAAGTGCCGAACACGAATGCAATACCTCAATCACCTGCGCGTCAGGGTGCACGGACGCGATAGATCGCCAGGCGTTTGCACCTTGACGTTCGGCGTTGGCCTGAATGCGCAATTGGTCCCAAATGTCATATGGGGCAAATGCGTCGTAATAGGTCTGCGTTGCTTGAGGAAGCGGGGCGAGAAGTCCATCGCGTAACGCTTCATCGAGAGCAAAGGCTCCTTCAATACGATTGGCAATTTCGTCTTCACTTTCTGCGCACTCAAGAAGAACAGCCGAATGTTCAGGCAACTGTTCGGCCCAGATGCGATAACGATTTGCTGCACCGCGTTCTAGTAATGCCAAAAATCGGGGGCGAGTGCCATCGGGAACTTTTGAAATAAACGGACTCAGTAATTCGCCAAATTTTGGGATTTCTAACGCTGTCATACCTAAACCTTAGAACAGTTAGGGTTGAAGTATGCCAATCAAAGCCCAACCATTGACGGGAGTTTTTGCTACTGAAGTTTCAGGCATCGATCTTGCCTCCCTCGGTGACCATGAGCTTGCAGAATTACGGGCATTGATGTGTGAACACGAGGTCCTGGTCGTACGAGATCAATCCCTTGAACCGGCGCAACAAAGTGCATTTTCTCGTCGTCTTGGACCATTTGGCGAAGTGCCCTTCATTGCGACGATGGACGAATTCCCCGAAGTCATTCGGGTAGTCAAAGAAGCCGATGAAGGATCTGCCTTCAATTTCGGTGGTGCGTGGCACTCAGACTTCTCGTTTCAGGCAGAACCACCTTCGTTCACAATTCTGTCGGCCGTCGATGTTCCGACTTGGGGCGGTGACACGTGTTTTGCCTCGATGACGGCGGCCTGGAATGCACTTCACGCGCCAATGCAAGATCGTCTTCGCGAACTGAATGCTGTTCATTCTGCTCGCGATGCTTACTCACCAAAAATGCAGGCATTGCACACCGGAATGAGTGGTATGCAGATCGTGTGTGATGAGTCGGCTAATGAATTTGAAATTCATCCGTTAGTGCCAGTGCATCCAGAAACCGGAAAAGAAGTTTTGTATTTCAATCGTGCCTATGTGCGTGAGATTGAAAACATGCCAGATGGTGAAGCTCAATCTCTGATGGCATTTTTGCACTTGCATACAACCGACGTGAAATTTATGTATCGGCATCGTTGGCAAGCAGGCGATGTTGTGATTTGGGATAACCGATCAACCCAGCACGTCGCGCTCAATGACTATGCCGGATTTCGTCGCGAGCTACGACGAACCACAATCGCTGGTGAATCACCGAAACGCTAGTTACCAGCTTCCGCCTCCGCCGCCACCAAAGCCGCCTCCGCCACCACTGAATCCACCACCACTACTAAATCCGCTAGAACGCGCAGGCGTGTAAGCGGTTGTGGCGGCGTTACTCCAAATGCGCTGATGCGGCAAAGAGGCGTACAGCAAGGGCGAGGTGCCCATGTTCCATTGATCAAGTTCGGTCTGTGGCATGGCATTCACCCAAGTGGTGACTGCATTGAACGCCACCGCATAGCCCATGTATTCGCGCATCAGGCCCATGCGTTCAGCGGCCTGAGCGTGGGCTGCTTCACTTTCGCGGAAGAAACGTTCGAAACCTTCAGCACGAAGTGCAGTGCCGAGTCCGCGGCTGGTGTACGCCGAAATTTGACCTGATTGGCTGGCGCGACCGTAGAGCAAAATCAAACCACTTAAGAAGATTCCAGCGGCGGGAAGAAGCAAACTCACTGAATTCGATTGAGATGCAATGCCGGCCGCAAAAATTGAGATGAATGACAGCAATGCCGTAAGGACAGCGACTGAAACCCAGGGACGCGAGAATTTGCGCACTCCTGCAGTCATTGCTTTTTCAGTTAACAAACCGAGGCTTCGAAGTTGTTCGTCAACTTCTTGGACGTAGGTTTTCACCTTGAGTGACAGAGCCGTATTTTTCTGTGAAAGCGCAGCCTCGTTCTTGTCACCCAGCAAAGCCGTGAGCAAGGTGAGTTCGTAACTCTTGACTTGACGCGGTGGCTGAGCGATACGAGCGACGACCCATGCTTTATTGACTTGAGTCAGCGAAATGACTCCATCGGCAGCGAGATCGACCAATGTCGCGGCCATCATGTGACTCACGTTGGCTTTGTTGCCTTCTTTCATTCGCAAGAGGCAGGCGGGGTCTAAGTTCACTGGCGGTACGAATTCAACAGGCATTTCTTGTGAACTTGAAGTTGGCAAAATTGATGCTGAGCCTGGGGGCGGCGGAGGCAAAACCGGTCGCTCCATACGATCTGCAAGGTCAAGCGACATCGGACCTGAAAAAGTATCGCTAATGCCAGCGATCGCCATCGCTCGTTGACGTCGGTAACGCGTGAGGTTGATGAAGATTGCTCCAACAAGTGCAAGGTAGATCAACACGATCGCGAACACTGATGCCGGGACCGACTGCGTACGACTGGTTAATGTCGCGGTCGCGTCAAAGGCAGAGCTTGGAAAGTCGACTTCAACGGTGAAGGCACTGTTGGGGGCGAGGTCACTGGCAGCGAAATTCGCTCCATCTTGGGTCGGTGTGTTTTCGTCGCAAGGATTCTGTGTATTCATGGCTCCTTGATAGCAACGAGTATCAGACGGTTCAGTTGGTCCAATGACGGTGTATGTCAAAGAATCAATGTGTTGGTGCCAATCGGTGATGGCGTCGAGGGGAAGTGTGGCAGTATCGCCGTTGATCACGAGTACATCTTCAATTTGGTAACTGAGTTCGTACGTGTGGGCATTAATGATGGTGGTTGCCGCATCACCAATTCGAACGTTCACCGCACCGCCCATATCGGTGATCTCCAACGAGTCGGGCGTTCCCTCAGACGTCGCTATTTGCATTGCACGAATGACATGGCTGTCTAAGCCGGAATACTCAATGGGGATCAATCGTTCAATGCCGTGACGGTCGGTGCGAAAAACTTGGGTGATCTTTTCGGTGATGACAACAGAATGGTCGGGCTGAATCTGGGCGATCACATCAAATGAACGCGTTGTATCTTCGCCGGATGCCCACAAAAATGCTTCGTTTTGTTGAGCAGATATCTCTTCGCTAGTCAGACCGTCCGTAGAACCAAGATCAGCACTTGTTGGTTCGGCTGCGGGTTGAGCGAGTGATGGCCCTGTCGACGAGTCAATGAGGTTTACTAGGTTGGGATTAAACACTGTTGGGCTAAGCAAGATCAACGACGGGGGCACCAATGCGAAGATCAAAAGAAGAATGTGCCAATAAGACCAGCGTCGTGTCATATGTTGACTATAGATGGCGACGATAGATCAAGGTAGATACAGACATGAGTTCAAAAGATGTGGAGAGATGTGGATGGGGATCAACTCTCGGATTGATGTCGCACTATCACGACACCGAATGGGGATTTCCAACGGCCGACAACTCACGACTCTTTGAGAAGTTGTGCCTTGAGGGATTCCAAAGTGGTCTGTCGTGGAGCACGATTCTGAATAAGCGTGAAGACTTCCGGCGGTGCTTTAAGAATTTTGAGATCAGCAAAGTTTCAAAGTTCACCGAGGTCGATATTGAACGACTCATGGGGGATGCTTCGATTGTTCGGCATCGAGGCAAGATTGAGTCAACAATTAATAATGCTCAGCGATGTCGCGAACTCATCAAAGAATGTGGTTCGCTCGGCGCATACATCTGGCAATTTGAACCCAAGGCGTCAACTCGACCAAAACGACCGACCGCTGCTGATATTTCAACGTTCATCACATCGCCCGAGTCGGTTGCGTTGTCAAAAGATCTCAAGAAGCGGGGCTGGAGTTTTGTCGGGCCAACCACCATGTACGCGTTCATGCAATCGATGGGATTGGTGAATGATCACCATGTGGGTTGCTACGTGTGGAAACAAGTAGAAGCGGCCCGCCGATCGTTTGAGCGACCGACTTGAGGCAAAAACCATGATCGAAACTCGGCGTCACAGGTCTTTGCCACCCACTTGCTGGGCTGATCTGAGAAACTGTCACCTGTGAGTGATCAAATCGATACCCGAACCGCGTGGCTCAGTCCAGATTTGCTGGCCTCGGTTCGTGCCAATGTGCCCCTCGTCTATGTGGATGCGATTCCGGTTCGTGTTGACGAATCTGGCCGAGTGACTCAGGTGGGTCTGTTGCTTCGAGTTGCTTCTGATGGATCGATTAGCCGCATGTTGGTGTCAGGTCGAGTGTTGTACGGCGAGCGTGTCCGCGATGCTCTCATTCGTCATCTAGAAAAAGACCTTGGTCCGCTCGCTTTGCCGAAGGTGCCTGCCAATCCGGCTCCCTTCACTATTGCTGAGTATTTCCCCGATCCTGATATCAGTGGTTTTGTTGACCCCCGCCATCACGCGGTGAGTTTGGCTTATGTCGTCCCAGTATCTGGTGACTGCACACCAACTCAACAAGCACTTGACCTGGCTTGGTTTACGCCAGCCGAGGCGGCATCAGCCAAGATTGCAGCCGATATGACAGGTGGACAAGACCGATTGCTACGTTTGGCGCTTGCCCACGTCGGTGAACTTCCCTAAGTAGGTTTTACTTTGCGGTTCGTTTTTTGCGAACGCGCCGAGCAACTTTGTCGGTTCCAAGTTGAGACACCACTTTGGTCTGGTCGTCAACATCAATGGTGATTCCATCAGCATCAATATCTTCGGGCTCGCCCGAGGCTTCCCAGACAACCGCGCCCTCGTCTTTGGGTTTACGGCCGAGAACTTTTTCAACGCCAAGCATGGCGCTAAAGACAATGGCGCCGACGGAGCCGTGTCGGGCCCGTGCCCGTTCGAGCATGGCTTGATCCGAATCAGAAACGGGCTTTGGTTCGTCAGGCTCAACCATGTGAAACACGGTATCGGGTTGAGGGGCTTCACCTTCATGTGGGTACAACGTGAGGCTTAGGATGACCTCGTGCTCTCAAGTGGAAAGATTGCTCACACTGCAGCGGCCATGCGTACCGCACTCGTGGGTTTGCCGACTCTCCGATTTGATGCCATGTCGACGATTGGACCTGCTCCAGTCGAGCGAAGTGTGATTGAAAGCATCACTGTCAAGGGGCGAGAAATCTTGGTGCAATGGGACGATGGCATCGTGTTGTCAACTGCACTTCGGCTGAGCGGTGAATGGCATTTGTATCGCACCGATGAGATGTGGCGGAAAGAAACTTATCGCGCACGCGTGGTGATCGAAGTTGAAGGTTGGGTGGCCGTGTGCTTTGATGCACCGATCGTCGAAACATATCGCCAACCCGATCGTAAACGTCATCCGCAATCGGGCGGAGTCGGCCCGAATATTTCTCAAATGAATACAGATCTGTCCGGTTGCACTCAGCGACTACTTGATTACCGCTACGCCGACGCCATGATCACCGATGTTTTGATGGATGAGACTGTCGTGAGCGGATTAGGAAATGTTGCACGCAGTGAAACTTTGTGGGCAGTTGGCCTAAGTCCCTTTGCCAAGATGGCCGATCTCTCGTATGAAGATTGTGCCGTACTCATCGAAACAGCTTCGCGAATCGTTCGAAATGATCATGAAGCATCACCGTCTGTGTATGGTCGAAACGGTCAGCGATGTAATCGATGTCATGGAACGATTGAGTTCAAATCAGTAGGGCATCCGCGCCGCAATTTATATTGGTGCCCAGAATGTCAAGGTCGTTTAGATCGTCGTCTGATTCCGAACCAACTTCTGCAAGGCGACCATACGCCGACTCATCCCGCCGAATTGATGTACATCACAGATGCGATCGCAGCTCGCAAGCGCCGCAAAATCTTTGACGATTTGCACCAGATTGGCTAACGACAGCAGATTTAAACCCGAGAATTAGGCTCGGCCCATCATTTTGTCAACCGTGATTTCAATCACTACTCGGTCTTCACGAATCTTGGGTTGGCGATACCGACCGGCATACGCCTCAACAGCTTTTGCAACAATGTCTGCCTCGGTGCGCAGGCACACTGTTCCTTCAAGAGTGATCCAGCGACCACGATCGACCTGACTCACAACCGCCCGTCCACCTTGAGCAGCATGACGAGCCTTCATTGATTTCGCAAACGTAATGACGCGCACAATGTTGTTGTCAAAATCAAAAGTGAATCCAACGGGGACAACATGGGGCGAACCATCAGCGCGCATAGTTGTCAAAGTTGCTAGATGGTATTCGCGAATAAATTCACGTTGGCTCAGCGTGAGTTGTAGCGGGTCAACGGTCATAGCAAGCCTTTACTGAGTTGCGATGGCATCAAGGACATCAAGCTTGGCGGCACGTCGTGCCGGGAAGATCGCTGCAAAAATTCCGACCACTACTGAAGCAATCAAAATTGTCACGATCGTATTGATTGGAACAACCGTCGCCGTAACGAATGAATCGGGGAGTGCGATGGCAACCGCAATTCCTAATGGAATACCAACCACGATTCCGAGTGTTGCGCCAAATACCGAAACGATGATCGCTTCCCACCTAACTGAGCGCTTCAAATGTCGACGACTCATACCAACCGCGCGTAGCAAACCAAATTCTCGTGTTCGTTCGAAAACCGATAGCGCCATGGTATTAGCGATACCGAGAATGGCAATAAAGATGGCAAAAATTAAGAGACCATAAACAATCGCAAGCAACTGGTTGAGTTGATCTTCTTGGCTCTTTTGGAATTCGGCCTGATCTTGGACTTCGGCACTCGGGAAATCGGCGGCAACTTTGTCGACTGCGGCTCGTGCGTCCTCAATTGAAACACCATCGGCAATTTTCGCACCGATAAAGAAGTCGACTGGAGGGGCTGATGAAACCTCAGCCAGAGTGTCAAGACCAATGAGCCAGTTACCAGCAACTGACGAGTCCGCGTAAATGCCACCGACTGTCAGTTTGGATGTTTTCCCATTTTGCCAAGTGACATCAATTGTGTCCCCAACATCAACGTTGAGATCACGGGCGGGATCTTTGTACAGCAAGATGTCGCCATCGGCGAGGCTCTTAATCGATCCCTTTTCAACTTTGATATCGACCAGATCTCCCATCTCGGGCTTCACTGCACCGATTTGTTTTTCTTCACCATTAATGAGCGCTCGTGTGGCGCGGAATGGACTGACCGAACCAAGTTCGGGAAGTGCGGCAAGTCGTTCGCCAAAGGCCACGGGTAGGCCTTGGAAACTCAAGTTGGTCACAAAAAAGTCTGCGGTTACCGAAGTTTTGAGTTGATCAGTGAAAGATTTCTTGACCGATGCAGCAACAACAGAAACCATGCTGACTAAAGCCAGGCCAACCATCAAGGCTGAGGCTGTTGAAGCTGTACGGCGAGGAGTGCGTTGCGCATTTCGACTGGCAAGTCGTCCTGGCACTGAATTTGTCATGGGGCGAAGCGGGAAAGGCAAAATGCGGCTGATAGCGCGACTCACTGGTGCGGCAACGGTGGTTGACAAACTGGCAACACCAAGGAATAACAACACTGCTCCGAGCGCAGATCCGCCAAGTGTTCCGACCGTTCCGCCAGGTTGTACAAACAGGCCGATGCTAAAGAGTGCGATTCCGGTAGCGAGCGTGGCTATGCCGACGATGAGTCGCTTGCTGCGTTGCAAGGCCGAGAATCCGAGTTCGGGACGCATCGCGGCAACGGGAGGAATACGTCCAGCTCGTAGTGCGGGCACGACTGCTGCGGCAACTGTGACACCGATTCCAATCAGTACTGACAAGATGATCGTGCGACTAGATATCAATAAATCGGCCGCAGGGAACGCAGCTCCGGCGGCGTTGAATGCAAATGTGATTCCTTTGGCAACGCCGAGTCCACCGAGTAAGCCAAGCCCAGTGGCGATGATTCCAACAACGAGACCTTCACCGATAATCATCAGGTGTATTTGTCGAGTGCTTGCACCGACAGCGCGAAGCAATGCAAGCTCACGCAAACGTTGGCTCACAATGATGGCGAAAGTGTTAAAGATTAAGAAAGCACTCACAAACAATGAGATCGCCGCAAAACCCAAAAGCACTTTGCCGAAGATGTCGATGATTTTGTTGATCGCTCCCGCAGTTTCTTTTGCTGACTGTTCTCCGGTAATGACCTCGTAGCCAGATGGCAAGACTTTTTCAATTGCCTTTTGAACGTCGCTACGTGCTGCACCTGGTGTTATCCCGACGTAAATGCTGTCGGCTTTGTTTTCGGCGCCCAAGAATTCATTGGCAGTGATTGGATCGAAAGCGCAAACGCTTGCTCCTCCGCCTCCTGAAGTTGATCCAGTTCCGGTGAGACCAACGAGTGTGAATTCACCTTTGCCAGTGGGGCCAACAACCGTGACGGAGTCACCCAATACATATCCAGCGCGTTTGGCCGATGCCTTGTCAATCGCAACTTCACCAGATTTAGTAGGAATTGCGCCTTCAAGAAGAGTGCGACCATCGAGTCCGTCAGGGCCGGTCCAACTAATACCAAATGCTGGACCAGATGTTTTTAAAGGTTCACCGTCGGGCTTGATAATTGTGGCTTGCCGAAGAAGGTTGGCTTCAACGAGTCGCACGCCGTCAAGTGCTGCAATATCTTTCATCAATGAGACTGGAACCGGATCACGTTCGGCGCGAGCCGAATCGCCAAAAGCAATCTTCGTGCGAATTTCAAGATCGACTTCGCCGCGTAACTCGACAAACAAGTTATTGATTGCACCTTTGACGCTGTCGGTCAGAATAAATGCACCGGACACAAATGCAACACCACTAACGACGGCAAGAATGGTTAACAGAATTCGAAACTTGCGCGCGAGTACACCGCGCAAAGTGAGCCGAACAACGGGGGAGGCCATCATCAACTTCCGAGACGCTTCATGCGGTCTAGAACAAGTTCAGATGTCGGGTTGTCAATTTCAGCAACAACTTTTCCATCAGCCAAGAAGATGACGCGATCGGCGTATGCGGCCGCGACGGGGTCGTGTGTAACCATCACGATGGTTTGATGTAGATCGGTGACGGCATGCTTCATGAATGCCAAAATTTCGGCACCAGTTTTGCTGTCGAGGTTTCCGGTGGGTTCGTCCGCGAAAATGATTTGCGGGCGACTTGCCAGTGCGCGTGCAACTGCAACGCGCTGCTGTTGGCCACCAGAGAGTTCACTTGGGCGATGACTTAAGCGATTGCGTAAATTCATTTTGTCAATGACGGTGTCGAGCCATTCTTGGTCGGGCTTGACTCCACCTAAGTCCATTGGCAAGGTGATGTTTTCAAGAGCGGACAACGTTGGAATCAAGTTGTATGCCTGGAAAATGAATCCGACCTTCTCGCGTCGTAGTGAAGTGAGTTGCTTGTCATCAAGTTGCGCAAGGTCAGTGTCACCAATTAACACTCGACCACTTGTGAGCGCATCGAGGCCAGCGAGGCAATGCATGAGTGTGCTTTTACCTGATCCTGATGGTCCCATGATTGCGGTGAACTGACCGAGCGCAAAATCGACCGTCACATCGTCGAGTGCTCGAACTTCGCTGTCAT
The DNA here is from genome assembly GCA_947454105.1 of Actinomycetota bacterium. Taxonomy (GTDB): domain Bacteria; phylum Actinomycetota; class Acidimicrobiia; order Acidimicrobiales; family Ilumatobacteraceae; genus Casp-actino8. The sequence goes on from CANGIP010000010.1 coordinate 15,829, forward strand.
CTTTTCCGTAAATCTTGGAGGCATTGATGGCTCCAGCAGCGGCCACAGTTGAAACTTGAGTCATGCCCCTATTCTGCCCAAAGTTTTGTCCATATATGGCTCATGTTTCTATGGCTCATGTTTTAGGGTGACTTCGTGCACGCCACTGGCTTAATCATTGGTCGTTTTGATCCGCCACATTTGGGGCATTCGTACATGATCGAATGGGCGAAAGACCGTTGCGATGAATTGGTTGTCTTCGTCAATACAAAAGAGGGCGAAGCTGCTCCTGGTCATCTGCGGGCGCAGTGGCTACAAGAACTCCACCCCGATGTGACTGTGGTGCAGGTAGAGCACAATTTGCACAACGATTGGGAAGATCAAGAGTTGTGGGCAAAGTGGATTGATTTGTTGCGCTCAAAATGGCCATTGGCCAGTGGTCCAGACGTTGTTGTTTCAAGCGACTTTTACATTTCAGAGTTGGCAACACGTCTCGATGCGGAGGCCTTGGTGTGTGATCCTGAACGCACGAATGTTCCGATTAGTGCAACGCTGATACGAAACGACCCAGCCACTCACCTCGAACGCTTAGCGCCGGAGGTTCGTGACTGGGTCGAACGAAACTGGTTAACGAATTAGTTATTTGTTGGGTTGGGCCAAGACTCGCAAGTACGGCTTGACGGTCTTCCAGCCCTGCGGGAACAATGTCTTGGCTTCTTCGTCGGTGACTGCTGCACCGATGATGACGTCGCCACCGTCGGTCCAGTTGGCCGGAGTAGCAACTTTGTACTTCGCGGTCAATTGCAACGAGTCAATGACGCGAAGGATTTCTTCGAAGTTACGACCAGTTGACGCGGGGTAAGTGATGGTGAGCTTGATCTTCTTGTCAGCACCAATGACGAACACACTGCGCACGGTCATGGTGTCGTTGGCATTTGGGTGAATCATGTCGTAGAGGTCGGAGACCTTGCGATCGGTGTCACCAATCATCGGGAAGTTGACGGGTGTTCCCTGAGTTTCGCCGATGTCGCCTTCCCACTTGATGTGGCTTTCAACTGAGTCGACGGACAAACCAATGACCTTGACATTGCGCTTGTCGAATTCGGGCTTGATCTTGGCGACATAGCCAAGTTCGGTGGTGCACACTGGGGTGAAGTCTTTGGGGTGGCTGAAAAGTACGCCCCATGAATCGCCCAACCACTCGTGGAAACTGATGGTTCCTTGGGTGGTTTCGGCGGTGAAATCGGGGGCGGTATCTCCGAGACGTACAGTCATGGTGAATCTCCTAGGTTGTGGCTCGGATCGACCGAGCAGGGGTTGCAGATGACTCTACGAGCAATTCCCGACAAAACCACTCGGGTATTCAAAACGGCTGGTTTGATGATGTAAGAAGTACGCAAGATTTAGGCCGTTGTGCAGGGCGTTGTCGGATTTTTAGGTTAGACCGTAAGCCATGGAACTCAACAATCTTTTTGGTTTACCCGCTCACCCACTGCTCGTCCATCTTCCGGTGGTCTTTGTGCCCTTGGCAGCACTCGGGGCCATTGTTTTGGCGTTTTTTCCCAAGTATCTCAACAAGCTCGGTTGGTGGGTGACTGCGGCCTCATTTATTGGAATGGTGGGAGCCATACTTGCCGCGGGAAGTGGTGAGAGTCTCGAACACCGAGTCGAGCATTCGGCAACGCTCGAACATCACAGCCAGCTCGGCGAGTCTGCCCGTCTGTTGTCCATTGTTTTGTTTGCCGTGATACTCATCGTGATGTTGGTTCGTCGTTATCGGCCAGAAATAATGGCTAAGAAGGCCGTTGGCATTGTGGTGAGTGTCGCCTTTGTTGCGGCATCAGTTGCCGCTGGATGGGCAATGATTGAAACTGGTCATAACGGTGCAAAAGCGTCGTGGTGCGAAGTGACGAAGAATTGCCCGGTTTCGAACGGTTCGGCAACCACTGGCGATTCAGACAAAGGCTGATCTTACGTCACGAAATGCAATTGAATTTGTCGTAAGGTCGCAACATGACAATTGATCGTGTTGCCACCGACAAACTTTTGACAACTACTCGTTCAGTACGCAAGCGGCTCGATCTCACTCGTGAGGTTGAGCCGCAAGTCATTCAGGACTGCATCGATATTGCGATGCAAGCCCCAACCGGAACAAATGCTCAGAACTGGGCCTTTGTTGTGATCACCGATCCGGCCAAAAAGAAGTTCATCGCTGATGCATATCGCAGTGGCGGAGAAATGATGGCTGGTTCTGGCTATCCGCCGCCGCTTGAACCGGGCGATCCGCGTGAACACGTCATGCCCAAGGTGATGGAATCAGCGGGTTATCTCGGCGAAATTCTTGAACAGGTTCCGGTGTTCGTGATTGCCTGTGTGCGCGGTCGCGTTGAGTCGGTACCGATGGTGATTGCTCAGGCAAGTACATATGGTTCGATCCTTCCGGCGGCATGGAGCTTCATGTTGGCTCTGCGTTCACGTGGTCTTGGCACTGCGTGGACCACGATTCACTTGTTCCAAGAACAAGCGATTTCTGAACTACTGGGCATTCCTTCAGACTGGACTCAGACAGTTCTTTTCCCCGTGGCCTATTACACAGGCGACGATTTCAAACCGGCGCACCGATTGCCGTCAGACACGATGACTCACTGGGATTCGTGGGGGACCCACCGTTGAGCATCAAGATTGAGCCATCTCACATTGGCGAACATCTTGATGGTCGCGAATTTGTGTATCTCATTACTCATGGTAATGAACGTTCACATGTCGTTGCGCTGCGCCCAACGTTGACAAACAATCTTGCTTGCTTCGCAAATACAGGCCGAACACCTTTGGCAAATGTTGCAGCGAATAGTTCGGTGACTCTCACGTGGCCACCATGTGATTCATCACAAAGCCATGAGCATGCGAAGTATTCGTTAGTCGCTGATGGTGTGGCCACGGTTCATGGTGAAGAAATACATGTGACTATTACCAACGCGGTTTTTCACCGGCCTGCATAGACCTAGGCAATATTGCTGATGTAGCCGTTGGCATCAACCACAATGTCGGCGATGCCGTAGACATAGAAACACACGGTTCCACGACTTGAAACTGGAGCAATCACCGCATTCGGAACGGTCTGTCCAGCAACGAAGTTGAGATTTGATGCGTTGGGTCGACTGTCGCAGGGGTACACCGTGACGTAACCACCATAGGGTGACGTTGAAATTCCAAGAGCGGTGACATTTAAAGAAACAGCGGTGACACCACTTGATGGAATGCCCGAAGTGCCGGCAACTAAGACTTCTAGGGGAATCCCAGTTCCTTCGATATCGCCAACAAATTGGGCAGCAACTCCGCCACGTCCAGAACGTGTGTCGGCAACGCGATTGGGTGTCATTGGTTCATAGCCAAGTCCAGATTCGAATTCTCCGTTCACATCGGCGATGACATCAGCTTGACCATATACATAGAAACAGATCGTGCCCGACGATGAAACCGGAGTGATGACGGCGTTAGGAACCGTTTGCCCAGAAACAAAATTCAAACTTGAAACATCAGGTCGAGTACCGCAGGGATACACAGTGACGTAACCACCGCTAGTGGGAGCCGCTGTGTTGGTAACGGTGACATTCAAAGAAACAGCGGTGACCCCAGAAGACGGAATTCCGTTTCGACCAAGTACAGAGACTTCAAGTGCTGTACCAGAACCATCAAGTTGGCCGACTTTTTGCACTGCTACTCCGCCGATACCAACACGAGTATCGAACAGACGTGAAGGCATTGTGGGATTAAAGCCGTTTCCGTCTAGCAGCGATCCATTGATATCGGCAATGACATCAACGGCGACATTGCTATAAAAACAAAGTGTTCCGGTATCGGATAGTCGGGCAATCACGGCATTAGGAACAGTGTCTCCAACGTTAAAATTGAGACTTGAAATTTCTGGGCGATTGCCACATGGGTACACGGTGACATAGCCAGTGCCCGTCGCGTTAGTCGCGGTGACATTGAGCGACACCGCATCGACTCCGGTGGGCGCGATGTTGTTCCTGCCTGATACCTGGACCTCTAATACATAGTCGCCGCCGATTTGGCGAACTGGCACGCCACCTTCTCCGTTGCGTGTATCAAAAATCCGCTGAGGATTGATTGATTTCATCGTGGAGGGCGTCGTTTCAACACCAAGGTGTGGACCAGCAACCATGAGTAGGCGATTAGGTGAATCAGCGCCTACATCGTTGATGATGCCCGTCGTTGCATCGCTGATCAGCAAATCTGCAACTTGTGCCGGACTCGCCGACGGGAAAGTAGTAAGTGCGATTGCCGCGGCTCCGGCGACATGTGGTGAGGCCATTGAGGTTCCACTCTTTGAAACATGTTCGTACGTCGGATCGATGCTCGCGCCTTCAATGTCATAGCCAGGAGCAAAGATGTCCACACAAGATCCGTAGTTTGAGAAAAATGCTCGTGTATCGGTGATGTCGGTCGCACCAACTGTGATGGCAGTTGGTGCTCGGGCTGGTGAAACTTCGCACGCAGGTACAGAATCGTTTCCGGCAGCAACAACGACAACTATTCCGATTTCTACTAAATGGGCGACCGCTGCATCAAGGGTTGCGCTCGTAGTACCGCCAAGACTCATGTTGACAACTGCACGTCGTCCCTTTAACGGATAATTGGACACATAGTTCAGACCTGCAAGAATCCCCGAAGTGAAACCAGATCCAAGGCAGTCAAGAACTCGCACGGGGACGACAAGTGCATCTGTTGCAACACCGTAGGAAGTGCCAACTGCAGTAGACGCAACATGGGTACCGTGACCTTGGCAGTCGACGGTTCCGTTGGCGTCGTTGATGGCGCTGTAGCCCGTCTGTAAACGACCAGCAAATTCGGCATTATTGGCGATACCGGTGTCAACAACAAAGACAATTGCGTTGCTGCCTCGATTCGCGGTTGACAATTGACCATCCAGGATTGGAGAAGTCTGATCGATGCGGTCAATGCCCCATGAGTGCGTTGTTGTCGTCACTCGTGTCATGGTGCGAGGGATAACTGCGTTCGATGGCTCTGATGGAGGACTACTGCCGACGGCATTTTGTGCGACAACTGTGAAGGTATACGACGTTCCATTGACGAGATTGCTAATGACGCAGTTCAAGGGGCCTTGCGACCACACGCAATTTTGCCCGCCGGGATTTGCAGTTGCTGTGTACAAGGTGACTGGGTAAGTGGGGTTGGCTGGTTGGTCCCACGACACTTCAACTTGGCGACTACGAGAAGAAACGGCACGCACATTTGTCGGTTTAGTTGGAGGAAGTGGCAGCTTGAGATCCCAATTAAGGCTGACATTTCCGGTGGCGTCGGCGTATCCATCAACGGCGATGCGATACACCTGTCCCGCTACTGCAGCAAAACTCACAGCGCTTGATTGACCAGTCTTGATGTCATCGTTGGCAGCGATCAGCGTTAAATTCGCGAGGGCGTTTCCGGTGTACGTCGCCAGAACCGTGTCAAAGTTTGAACCAGCAGTACTGATCTCAATTTGGCCACTAACTGGTGCGGTGAAGTTGAACCACACCGAGTGTGATGCGACATAGCCAGCGTGGTTGGGCTCATTGGGTTCGGCGGTAGCGAAACTCGTCTTTGATAGAGAGCTTCCAGTTAAACCTTCAATAAGTCGCGGGGTGGCAAAAAAGTCGTCAGATGTTCCGGGACGCACAAGACCTGGGGCCGATGCTGATGAACCACGACCGACACCATTTCGTGCAGCGACACTCACGGTGTAGGCATTCCAGTTTTCGAGTCCGCTGATTGAACATGTGTCCGTTGGTGCATTGACGATGCAAGTTTGACCACCTGGTGACACTGTTGCTTCGTACGACAAAATTGGACTTCCACCGTCTGATGCTGGTGCTGTCCAAGAGATGTTGATTGTCCCATCGCTTGTTGATGCCGTTGCGACGACATTGCGTGGTACTGATGGTGCTGTTGAAATCGGGGTTGCGACAAATGTGTGGGATAATGAAAGGGCACCTCGTATTTGTCCAAAGCTGACAAGGCGAATGAAATAAGTCGCATCTTTGACAACATTGATGGCGGTTGATGTGTAGCTATTCTGACCACCGACATCGGTCCATCCTTGTGGTCGGAAAAGTGTGGAAAAACTTGCACCAAGAAAAACGCTGACTGTTGACGGGATGGTGTTGCCTGTTGTTGAAAGAGTTAATGAACCATCGGCTGTCGGAGTGTAGGTATACCAAATAGAGCCTGAATCTGTACCAAGCGTTGAACCAGGTTCATTTGGCTCGAGGGTTGCATTGTCGTTGTTGGTTGTTGTCGTTTGAGTATTTCCAGTTCGCACCACGGGTGAACAGAAAAGATCCCCAGCAACAGCGCTCGAACATGATGCAACAGATGACCAGTTAAGTTTGATCGCTCCACGAGCAGGCCCCCACGAGTGAACACGAAAGTAGTACGTGGTCCCGGCAATCGCGGTGAAGTTAATTGAACTGGTGAGCGCGCCGGCGTAGTCGTCGTTGTACGTGATGGCTGTGAGGTTGGTGAGACTTGAACCAGAGAATGCTGCAAGTACGGTGTCAAATGCACTCCCGGTTGTATCGACGGTTAGTTTGCCGGAATCGCTCGGGGTGAACTTGTACCAGACTGATGCACCCCCACCGCTTCCGAAGGCGTCCAATGTTGGTTCGTTAGTTTCAAGAGTCGCGTAAAGGTTTGAATCGGTGACGGTTCCAGAATTAGAAGAAAGTAGTTGCGCCGATGCGAAGTAGTCGTTGGTCTCTGCGATTGTGATGGCATTACTTGGCAAAGAACTAGATGATGTGGCCCAGGCATTGGTTGCTGTTGCGGAAAACGTATAACTAATATTCGGAAGTAGACCAGAAACTGTGCAAGTCAGTGGACCATTTGACCAAGTACAGGTCTGGTTGCCGGGGTTAGAGGTCACTGTGTAGCCGTTAACGGCCCCTGTTCCTGAGTCGGTTGGAGGATCCCAAGAAACAGTTGCTGTTGCGATACCTGCGATTGCCACAACATTTCGTGGCGCCGACGGTGATGCGCCGTTGCCAGATTCAACGTGGAGCAGTTTGTTGGGCGAACCAGTACCAACATTGGTGAGTTTGTTTAAGCTCGCGGATGCTAAGAGAACACTGCTGACAGTTGTGGAGCTTTGGGTGAGATCGGTGCCCCATATCGCTGCGACTGCACCAGCGACGTGTGGTGTGGCCATGGAAGTTCCGCTGATCGTGTTCGTCTGTCCGTTCAACCAAGTTGATGTAATGGATTGGCCAGGTGCGAACAAGTCGACGCAAGTGCCAGTATTTGAAAAACTGGCTCGTGAGTCAGATGATGTTGACGCACCGACAGTAATAGCGTTTGGCTCACGTGCTGGAGAATAGTTACACGCATTCAATGCGTTGTTGCCAGCAGCGACAGCCACAATGATTCCATGGGCTATTGCACGGCTTACAGCGCTATCAAGGTCGGTGCTTGTTCCGCCACCGAGACTGAGGTTCATCACCGCTGGTACCCCTGATTGATGATTGGCGATTGCCCAATCAATGCCCGCAATGACTGAAGATGTTGTGCCACTGCCATTGCAATCAAGAACTCGAACAGGTACGAGCGTGACGCCATCGGCAACTCCGTAGGTGTTGCTACCGATTGTCCCGGCGACGTGAGTTCCATGGCCGTTGCAGTCGGTGGTGTTTCCGTCGCCGGTGAGGGTCGCAGCAAAGTTGCGTCCCGATGCAAGACGGTTTCCGAATTCGCTATGTGGCGCAATGCCGGTATCGACAACATAGGCAGTTACGCCCGCGCCATTTGAGCGATCAATGTAATGACCATCCAGCGGCAGGTTCGGCTGGTCAATACGGTCAAGTCCCCAAGGTGGATTGAGTTGATCGCTAGTTGCGGTGATCACTTGATCTTGTTCAATGTTTTGTACTGCGGGGTTGCCTTTGAGAGCCTTGAGTTGAGTCGGACTGAGGTCAGCCGTATATCCCTTGATTGCATACGAAAAAGTTCTGATAATTGAATCACCAAGAATGCTGATCAGGCTGTCTTTGGCAGTTTGGTTTGCGGTGGAGCGCAAAGTAATGATGTAGCGACCGGGTATTAAGTCGCTGGCTGTCGATGGAGCTTCGTTAGTTGGTTCAAATGAATCAAGCGAAATCGCTTCATCAAGTTCGATACCAGTCACGCGTGGGTCATCGGTGAGCACTAAGGCTTGGGCAGTAGTGAGCGAGGCAGTAAACGCTGACACCACATTGGTGAATCGCTCGTAGACAATGGCACCCACTGCTTCAACTTCGTTGGCAACAATGGCAACATCGGCGTCGTTGGCAACGGAGACGATCACGCGTTGTGTCGACCCTTGTGTGGCGGGTAGTTGAAGCGTAGTTTGGGCTGAAGCGGCGATGGGAGAGAGTGCGAGAGTTGAAGCCACGAGAAGTGGGGTGATCGCAAGAGTGGCAAAACTCTTGAATGCTCGGTTAGATCCCAAAAAATTGATGTGCACCGTGAACTCCTGACCTATCTCAGGCTAATTGCCCTGAACTAACACGCCTCCCGAAGCATTTAGGTTTGGTCAAGAAGTTACTTTCCTACGGGGTAAACCAACCCATCAGATCGGCAATGAGGTGCACGGGAGTTGAAGTAATGAAACACAAAGTATTTGATGCACTGATTTTAGAAATGGCCAAGTTGGCGATGTCTTCGTTGGCGTCAAAGTTGAGGTTTGACGTTGGGGGCTGAGATTGATCGCACGGCCAGACGGTCGCGTAACCCCGCTTGGTGGCACCAGTAGCGGTCACATTGAGGATTGCCGCAGTCGCACCCCCTGGTGCGATAGGTGAGGTTGTCGAAAGGTCAAGGGTAAAAATCTGAGAAGTAGAAATTCGACCACTGCGTCGAGTATCAAAAAGTCGAAGAGGAGTGATGACTTGAAGGTTTGAGGCAGTCGCGAAATAGCCACTGACATCAGCAATCAGAAAGACGGGCGATGATGAAGCGAAACATACTTGCCCGTTTGCATCGACGGTCGCGATGACCGCATTGGGAATGTCTTGGTACGGGAGATAATTCAGGTTTGATGTATAAGGTTGTGCTTGATCACACGGCCAGACGGTGATGTATCCAGGCGCAGTTGCTCCAGTCGCTGTGACATTCAAAACGACTGAACTCACTCCAGTAGATGGAATACCAAGATTGCCAGTCATTTGGAATGCGAATAGGTTTTCGGAAGTCAGGACAAAACCAGTCTTACGAGTGTCAAACGCCCGTTGTGGAGTGAAGGTATGGAGTCCGTCGCCGTTGATGAACCATCCACTGATATCGACCAATAAATTCACTGGTGTTGACGAATCAAGACAGATATTTCCGTATTGGTCGGGGGAAGCAATCACCGAGTTAGGGATGTCATCACCAGTGGTGTAGTTAACGATTGATGTAGGAGGTTTGACATCGGCACACGGCCAAACGGTGACGTATCCATCACTTGTTGATCCCGTTGCAGTGACGTTGAGAACAACTGCCTTGACACCACGAGTTGGTAGACCGAATCTACCTTTGATGTCAATGACTAACGGATTTCCAAATTCAACTGAAGCGATACGGCGAGTGTCGACAACTCGTTGAGGTTGCATGGGTAAATATGCTTCTGGTGCAAGTTGAAGGGTGGCAGTAACTGCGTGCCCTGCATCAATGATGCCGAATCCGCAGTAGTTCACTTCGGTGATATCGCTTGAGCAAGGGGACGAAACTGCGGGGAATGGATTCACAATCGGATGTTCGGGATCGCCCAATAGTGCAACTACTCGGGTGTAATCAAGGGTTGGGTCGGCCGACAACATCAACGAGATAACTCCGCTAACGATTGGCGCAGAAAAACTTGTACCACTGGCTTCGGTATAACCGCCAACTGTTGTCGTACGAATTGCAACTCCGGGGGCAGCGATCGTGACATGCGAACCGTAGTTACTAAACGCTGCCCGCTGCCCGCTCTTGGTGGTGGCCGCAACAGTAATGACATTGTTACAGTTAGCTGGAGCATTTGGAGTGGTGTCGAGATCATCGCCGATCTGATCGCTGCCACCGTTTCCTGCAGCGACGACGACGATTGATCCTGCAGCGACTGCGGCATCAATCGCTTCTTGTTCGCTCGCTAAGCAATTGCCAGCCCCTCCCAGACTCAGATTGATAACTCGAGCTGGTGTTGGGTTGAGTGGCACCCCAGCAACATCAAGTCCTGCTGCCCAGCGAATCGCCTTGATTTCATCGGATGTATCGCCGCCGCACGGGCCAAGAATACGAATGTGTTGAATGAGCGAACGTTGATTGATTCCTGCGATTCCGAGGCCATTGTTAACGTCGGCTGCAATCACTCCCGCAACTTTTGTACCGTGCCAAGTTGATGAACTTGCCGCACATTGCGAACCATCAGAGCCATCACCATCGTCGGTGGAATCAAAGTCATTAGAGAAAAAATCAAAACCATAAAGTTGTCGGCCGGCCATGTCGGGGTGATCGGTTCCGCCAGTATCGATGACAGCTATCACGATGTCGGCCCTGCCCGGAGTGTGATCCCATGCCGCTTCGACGCCGATTCCGATATTGCCTGGAGTCCCGAAATCTTTGAGGTACCACTGGTCGGGGTAGCCCGGATCGTTCGGTGCAGTGCTTACAAAACGGCGCTCATTGATTTCAGCTGATTCGACTTTTCCGGACGAGACAAGTTGTTTGACGAGAACATCAGCTTCGTCTCGGGTGATGGGTTGGTCAAGTTGAAGGACTTCATAACGATCGACAATTTTTGATTCAAGTGTTGCGTCGACATCAAATTCATTTTCAATCAGTGACATTGCACCAAGCGATGATCGTCCTGGTAGGCGTTCAACAATGAGCTTGCTGACCAATTCTTTTGTGCCTTGGATTTCAACAGGGCTACTTGCGAGCGAGCGCATCGGAATGGCTGAAATGGAAAGACTAAGGAGCAGTGCAATAGCAGGCACGCGCAGTTTCATCGCAGGGTCTCGGCCAATGTGAGTATTGAACGCTCATTGATAGGGTCGCTCACGAGGATTACTTCGTCGGCGCCGGCATCACGCATTTCAAGCACTCGTTGGCGTAGATCGCTCAGTGTCGCTGCGGTATACGTGTCGGGCTTCGGACGTTCACCAGAAGATGTATCGGTCACAACAAGTAGGCAGGCACTGCGCTTTAACGTTGCGGGGTCGCGCCCAACTTCTCGGGCGATTTCGGAGATGTGATCGTTTTGTTTGGCGAAACCTTCTGCCGAATTACCAAACCAGTCGAACCAGGTATTCCACCAGTGGGCGTGAGGTAGTGCGGCGCGAAGGACTCGTTCGCCAGTTGAACCGATCATGAGAGGAATCGGGCGATGGGGTGGCGGTAAAAGAATTGCATCTTCAATCGTGTTGAATCTGCCATTAAATGTGCAGCGTTCACCAGAGCACAAAGTCTGCAAAATGGTAAAGGCTTCTTCGAACCTTGAGCCTCGTTGATCGAAGGGAATACCGAAAGCATCAAATTCGGGTTGGTTCCAACCTGCCCCAACTCCAAATATGAATCGACCTTGACTGACCTCGTCGATTCCGGCCGCCATTTTGGCCAGTAAGGCGGGGGGATGGAAGCCGACACACGAAACGAGAGGCCCGAGTTCGATGCGCTCGGTGACTGCTGCAAGAGCGGACAACAAAGTCCAGGCTTCCCAGGGACCTCGTTCGGGGCGGCCGTCGCCACGATAGATGAGATGGTCGCCGATCCACATCGAATCAAATCCAACATTTTCGGCAGCCTGCGACATGGAGAGGTATTCGGGCCAACGCACTTCGCGCTCAACTTCGGGCAATTGGATGCCAACTCGAAACCCCTGAATCAGACTCACCCTTAGCAGGCTAGAGAGGTTTCGGTCTACGGTGTGTCTATGGGGCAAAATCTTGACATTCGTAGCGACCCGACGACAATTGATGCGGTATGGATGAACGAGGCTTTACGCGCATCGGGAATTGCGGGTGTCGCTACAATCACAAAGTGCACATTTGATGGTTTTGTCGGAACCGGCCAGACCGGTTGTAACGCCCGATTTTCATTGGAGTGGGATGACCCAAAAGGCCGGCCAAAAACCGTGATGGGCAAGTTTCCATCGCTTGATGCAACCGCTCGGGCAACGGGATTCGGCGGTACGGCTTATGTCACTGAACACAACTTTTATTCAAGTATTGCCCCAACAGTGGGGGTGCGGGCACCAAAGTGTTACCACGCAGCACTTGACGTGGAGGCCCAAGAATTTTGTTTGATCATGGAGGACTTGTCGGGCTCGGAGCAAGGTGATCAATTCGTTGGTCTCACCCTTGATGAAGCCGAGTTGGCAATTGATCAGGCGGTCTTGTTGCATGCGCCGCGTTGGGGTGACCCGACTCTGGCTGAGGTTGCAGTCAATCCGAGCACCGTCGAAGAGCGCGCGGGACATCTGTCCATGATTTATGGATTCTTGCTCCCAGCGTTCATTGAGCGCCTCGGTAGTCGACTCAAACCTGAAATTTTGCAAGTGATTGAAGACTTGGCGCCGATCGTTGGATCATGGGCTTTGGGTTCGGGAAGTCCTTTGACGGTTGCGCATTATGATTTTCGGCCGGACAACTTTATGTTCGCCCGTGAGCCAGATGCTCCGCCGCTCGTTGTCGTCGACTGGCAAACAGTTAATGAAGGCTTGGGCATGGTTGATGTTGCCTACCTCATCGCCGGAAGTTTTACGCCCGAGCGTCGCCGTGAAGTTGAAAAAAAATTAGTTGAGTCGTATCGGAAGAAACTCAATGCCGCGGGTATCGACTACGACGGTGAAACGTGCTGGCGCGACTATCGGTTCGGTTCCATTTGGGGTCTCATCATCACGGTCTTGGCAACTTCGATGGCAGCGCGTACCGAACGCGGTGATGACCTCTTTGTCACCATGGCAACTCAGTACGGACACTTAGTTCTTGATCATGATGCAGTGAGTTTGTTGAAGTAAACATTTTTAGAGTGGGGGACATATGACAACGACAGAATTTGATCCAGATTCGCTTCGGGCAAAATATGAGTTTGAGCGCGATAAGCGTTTGCGTGCGGAGGGCAACGATCAATACACCGACATCTCTGACTTTGATCAGTATCTCGAAGATCCGTATGTTCAGCCGCTCAATCGTGCACCACTATTTGACGAAGTTGAAGTAGCGGTCATTGGTGGAGGATTCGGTGGACTGTTAGCCGGTGCACGTCTACGTGAAGCCGGGGTCACCGATATCCGCATGATCGAAAAAGGTGGCGACTTTGGCGGAACTTGGTATTGGAATCGCTACCCAGGTGCAGCGTGCGACGTTGAGTCATATATCTATTTGCCGTTGCTTGAAGAAATTGGGTATATCCCCAAGCAGAAGTATTCAAATGCTCCTGAAATCCTTGAACACAGCAGAGCGATTGCTCGTTTTTTCGATCTGTATACCAATGCCTGTTTGCAAACTGAAGTGACTGAACTGCGTTGGGATGAAACCGATCGCCGTTGGTTGATCCACACCAACCGTGGCGACATCATGCGCGCCAGGTTTGTGGTGATGGCTAATGGACCGCTACATCGACCAAAATTGCCAGGAATTAAAGGAATTGAATCCTTCAAGGGGCACACATTCCATACCAGTCGCTGGGATTACGACTACACCGGCGGTGACTCAACTGGTGGGTTATCAAAATTGAAAGGTAAGCGCGTCGGTATTATTGGTACTGGCGCAACTGCAGTTCAGTGCGTCCCGCACCTTGGTGCATCAGCAGATCAGTTGTTCGTGTTCCAACGCACACCATCATCAATTGACGTGCGCAACAATCGTCCGACCGACAACGAATGGGCTGCGTCGTTGCAACCTGGTTGGCAAAAAGAACGCATGGATAATTTCAATGCGTTGGTGAGTGGTGGCTTCGCAGAAGTTGACTTGGTGAAAGATGGATGGACCGACATCATTGGCAACCTATTAATTCGTCTCCGCCAAGACGCAAGTCCTGACTTGTCGCCCGAAGGTTTGGCGCGCAATCTTGAACTCGCCGACTTTGAAAAGATGGAACAAATTCGCGCGCGAGTGGAAAATATTGTGAGCGACCCGAGCACTGCTGAACATCTCAAGCCGTGGTACCGCCAGTTCTGTAAGCGGCCGTGCTTCCACGACGACTATTTGGCAACGTTTAATCGCCCCAATGTTGAACTTATTGATACCGATGGTCGAGGTGTTGATTACATCACTGAAAAAGGCATTGTCGCTAACGGCATTGAATACGAAATTGATTGTTTGATTTACGCAACGGGTTTTGAGGTTGGAACGAACTTCAGTCGTCGTGCCGGATACGAAATTTATGGTGTTGGCGGAAAGTCACTCACTCAACATTGGGATGATGGCGCGCGAACCTTCCACGGTTTCCATAGTCATGGATTTCCCAACTGTTTCATTGTGAGTGGTGTGCAAAGTGGGTTCACTGTGAACTTCCCGCACATGCTTGAAGAACAGGCGCGTCACATTGGTTACATCTTGAATCAGATTTCTGAACTAGGTGCGACACGAATTGAAACCTCTGAAGAGTCTGAACAGTGGTGGGTTGATCGCATCATTTCGCTGTCGCAGAACAACATCAAGTTCCTTGAGTCGTGTACGCCTGGCTATTACAACAACGAAGGCAAACCAGCAGCCAGAAGTGTGCAAGGGGGCAGCTATGGCGGTGGGCCAGTGGCATTTGTACAGGTGCTCGAGCAATGGCGTGCCGACGGTGGCATGCGCGGACTCATTACTTCATAGTTCGTCGGACTTGTTTGCTTTCAAAGCAGCAGGAATGAACGCGATGGCACAGACACCGAGGACGATGAACATCGTGGCCATCTGCACCTTGTAGGCGTGGTCGCGGTTGCCGATCCACAAAATGGCAATCACCGGCACGACGATGGCACAGGCAAAAATCGTGACGAGCTTTTGGGGGTTCTTGGGTTTCACGCGACTTTTTTTCAGAATATTGATGGCATAGGCCGGAATCACGAAACCCCCGATGGCGGCAAACAGCGGATTGATTTGGCTCACGCTCTCGTTGGTGATCGATCGGGTGATGTACACCGAAGCGGCAGTGGCCATAGCCGTTAATAGGCAGGCGGCGGGAGGAGTGATGCGCATGTGCGAAGGGTACCGCATCTAGGTTCCGTCCGAGAGTTGGTAGGTATTGTCGTGATATTGTCAATACATGAGCGGGCTGCGGGGGTTGATCACTGAGGCTTTGGCGAACGCCGACTGGCCCTATCGCGACGATGGTGCGCCCTCGGCGATCGGAACATCAATCTTCTATGGCGACACTGTCGTTGGAGGATCAATCCAGCCGTATGAAGACGTAGGTCTCATTCGCATTATTGCCTTCGGAAGTGCCGATGCTCCCGTCAATTCTCGGCCGAAGTTGTACGAATTGTGCGGAAAACTGAATTCTGGTCTCCTCGATGTCACATTTGAAATCGATGCAGTGCTGAAAGTCCCCGTGTGCCGAACGACGGCGCATATTGAAGCGGTTCATGAACTTACTGGGCAAAAAGTGTTGGCACTTCTTGGCACTGTTACTGCAAATTATGTTGCCTACCTCCCGGCATTTATCGCTGTGAATGAATTGGATTGTGAAGTGGATGACGCGCTTCAAACTGTTCAGCAGAATTACTCGACAACTAACTCAGGATTTTGATTGATATGAATCGCACCAAAAGTAATCACAAAATTCCGCAGATCCCTGAACTTGTCGCGGGTGAAAAATTGGTAGCTGAAAACAGCAAGCCAATCAATTCATCAATGACTGGTCTTGGGTTGTTGGCGCAAGCGCGACTCGAGGTTGGCAGAGTTAATGATCCAGCCGAATTAGAAGCAGACCAGACTGCCGCTGAGTTTTTGAAATGGGCGCGCTCTGGCCCGTCATCAGCTGATCAAAACCAGTTGATGGTTTCGAACCAAACAACATCGGCCCGCCGGTCATCCTCGGGCACGATGGAGACCGGTGGTTTTGGAGTCGGTGGCGACGTTGAACAAGATATTCGACGCGAGGCAAACGGTGGTCAGGCCTTGCAGGACTCGACGCGTCAGCAGTTTGAAGGTTTCTTTGGCACCGACCTGGGTGATGTACGTGTTCACGCAGATGCCAAAGCCGCTGAATTAAGTCGCACATTGGGGGCTGATGCATTTACGGTTGGCAGCAACGTATTTTTCGGTGCTGGAAAATTCTCTCCCGGCAATGACTCGGGAAATAATTTGTTGGCGCACGAATTGACCCACGTGGTTCAACAGAGCAGTGGCGCCAACCGACGAATCAACCCAGATGCTGTGCGAATTTCTAGATCTCCTATAGGCAACGGTGTGATTCATCGCAGCATTTCCTCTGAGGAAGCAATCATGACCACCTCTGCAGGTGGGTTGTTCGTTGCGTTTAACGGATTGCTCACCGCTGCTAAAGATTTGTTTATGAGTCTGAAAGATGAGAAATCTGACAGTGAAAAACTCTTACGGAGTTGTCAAGTTCTGAGAAATAGTTCGGACATCACAAGTTCAAGTTTGAAAATAGTCGTTGCTGCTGGTGGAGGGATGGCCGGAGCGATTACGCAGGCCATTCCTGGAATCGGTTTAATCGTCTCGTTCATGAGTTTGATGGAAAACCTTCTGACGCAGACCGTGCCACTTTTAAACGCGCGAAAAACTGCAAATGCAACTCTCGTTGAACTCAATAAGAAGGCAGCAGGCTTCCGTCCTGGTTCGCCAGAAGACATCAATGTGAAGGTCAATATTTCTGCGGTCAAACGCGTGATTCAAGAATCGTCGTGGAAATTAGGCATTGTCATCACCAAGGCAGTGCTTGATGCTGTTGCTATTGGTGGGCAGATTGCCAATCTCTCGGTTGTGGGAGCACCGGTAGGAGTGGTGATGACCCTCGCTGCTGTTGGCTCAAAGGTTTTTGTTGGCGCCGTTGACACTGTCGGAAATTGGGTTGCTGAACATAAGTCGGCAAAAGCAGAAGTTGCGTATGACGCGGCAAAAAAGAACTTGGAAGCGGCCAAAGAATCAGGAGATACGGGCGATATTGATACGGCTCAAAAAGCACATGATGCGGCGTATCAAGTGCTTTTGTCGAAGAGCACGCGTACTGCATTTAAGCAACTTCTTGAAGCTGCTTTCCAGGGCATGCGCAACGGGGAAGATTTTTGCGAACCCAGTATGAGGAAGTTGCTACTGGATTATGGCGTGACTGAAGCATTTATCTCCGATACCGAAGCACTATTCCGAAGCACCGCGATAGAAGGCCGACAGACGATTCAGATCGACAGTGAAGTCGCGTTAGTCGAAGTTGGGAAGTTGATCGCAGTTGGTGAACCCAAGACGATGCAAAAGCGAATGAGTGAATGGAGCGCTTCCCTCGGCGCTGGTTTGAAGAAGGCAAAGGACATGGTTGTGGGCGCTGCGAAGGCACTCGGGACTTCGATAGCAGATGGGGCAGAGCTTGGTAGCGATATCGGCAAGGCAGTAGGAACAACAGTGGGGGCTGTGGGTGGTATGGCAGTTGGTGCTGCAGTCGCAGGCCCACTCGGGGCGATCGCTGGTGGTGCTACGGGCGGTGGCGCTGGTTTCGCGACGGGGGCAGTGGTTGGAGGAATAGTAGGCGGGGTAGTTGGACCATTTGTGACAGCTGGTCGTGCCGCGGTTGAGTTCTTCACATCAAAGCCTCCCCCCAAATTCGAATCCGATGCCAAATATGAATATGTTGAGAAAGAAGTCAAGACTGCAGTTGAAAGCGCGTTAGCGCCGATCAGGGCAAAAGTGAAGCCGGGAGTCGGAGTAACCGAGAAAATACTTAATAAAGCTTTAGAAAAACCATATGCAAATCTTCTCGCACGTTTCATTCCAAAAGAGTCGGTCGGTCGTCGAGAACAGATGAATGACATGGTCACATTAGAAGTGAAGCGTTTGCTCGCTGGTCTGAGGTCAAATGGAAAAGAGATAAACGTCGCGGAAACAAGGATCACTTTCACTAACACTGCAATCAAGATCACTCTTGCGTTAAAGCCCAATATGGTGGCGCCACCTAAAAAAGCAGAAGACACTAGTAAAGCGCCAGCCGAAACTTCATTCGTCAATCCGATGCATGCCGACAAAGGAACGTCCGATCGTAGTGCGCGTGTTGCGCAAATGGTTGCAAAAAAGTAGTCCTACGACACTTCAATGAGTGATCAACCCGAGTTATTGCATTTTTCTTTAGATGATGTGAGGGTCTCTCTCTTTGCACCGTTTGGCTACTTGGCCATTGAGGAAAGCGATCAGTTGGCGGTGCTCTGGTCGTCGGACACCGAAGCCAGAAAAATGGATTCAAAGACTTTTGAAGTTCGCTGGATGAATGCGGGACCAGGCGCAGCCGTTGAACTGAGCGTCCAGCGCATGGGCAGAACATCAATATGGGATGAGTGGTTGTCTGTGATAGTTGACGGAATCCAGTGCGCAGGACGAAGTTTTTCTAGTAACGGATCTGGTGGTTCGATGCAGGGTTTTGTCTTGTTTGTTCCAACCGATTTCCCATTAGTCATTCGAGCAGAATGGCCGCGAGACGAATCGGCATTTGATGAAATGTGCGCAATAACCGAATCAATCAGAATCCTCGTTCCTTTTGAAGATGTCGAAGGAAAGACGAGTTCTTGTCATGAGGGATTTCGTATGAGTGTTTGGCATCCAGCCGATGCCATAGTGGAAATGACTGAAGACTTCATCCGGATAGTGATTGATGGGGGAAGTTGGGTTTTACGTCCCAGTCAAGACGACGAATTGCCACAAGTAAAAGACCATGGTTCGGCTCTAAAAACGCTTGGCGGAATTGAAGTGAGTATGAGCCCAGGACTGGAGGGGCATAGTGCGCGTATTGTTCATGCCTCGGAAGTTTTCGGGGTCGTAGCCGAAGGCAACAATGCCACTAACCTTGAAGCGATCACCCGTTCGCTGCGTTTTCACCAATTCATCGATCAATAATTATTGGATTAATCATGAAATTCGGATCGTCAAAAAATACCAATCAATGGGAATTGTTTGCCGATGAAATTTTGCGCTTCGGTATTGTCAAGCAAGGGCCAGTCGGTGATGATTTAGCAAAGCAGGGTCTGCTCTTGCCAGGCTTCAAGTCGCAAGATTCAATCAACAAAGAGACTGAAAAGAATCTTGTTGCTGCTTGGAAGTTATTAGAAAATGAGATTTCTAGTAAATCCATATTTGCTTCAGCAATGCGTTTAACCCGCGCTGATGTGAATGACGCTGCTCTCGTCGCGTTACTCGCCGCAGTTGAAATCCGACCAGAACGCCGTCGAGTTGTCGTCGGATTGGGCGGGAAAACCGAGGGCACTGTCACGCTTGGTGTCATCGCTCATGTTTTGCCCGAATCACTTTCGTCTGCTGCTCCCGATAGTCGTTTGAATCGATCGGGTTTTATCCAAGTAAGTAATACGGGGCCTTGGGCAACCCGAGAAATTCACCTTGCACCGTCGTTGGTGTGGTCAATGCTTGGTTCACAAGACCGTGATCCCGAACTTCCCATCGACATTGAACATCTCAACGGGGTGTCGCGGGCGAGTGACATTCAAGTTGTCTTAGTTGCCGGTCCCGATCGTTCGGCGCGTCGACAGCGAGCATTGGTTCGACTCGGTGCCGAACGAGCCATTGCTTTGAAGGGCACAGATGAATCAACCAATTGGGCGGCAGTCGTTCGCGAAGCCACGCTGTGTGGTGCTGCAATTCTGATTGACATTGTTGATTCTGTTCCGGCTCGAATTAAGTGGTGGATTGAGCGGGCCGATCATTTGCGTTGGGGAATCCTGTCCGAAAACCAAATCCCCTTAGAACAACTGCCCGATCGTGCGTGGGTTGACGATCAGATCACTGATCGAGTTGCGAGCGCATCATCGGTTCTTCAGCAAATGGGCGGCGCCTTAGGTGCAGGTCACCGTTTGACGTTTACGCAACTTGACCAGATTCGCAAGTCGTTGCCAGCACTTGGTGGAGATCCGAGTCATGCGGCGCGACGATTAGTGACCGGAGATCTTGATCGTTTAACAACACGCATTCGTCCAACTCGCTCGTGGGACGATTTGGTTTTGCCTGTTGAAGATTTTGAACGCGTACGAATGGTTGCGGCGCGTTACCGCCATCGTGACACAGTTTTAGATGAATGGGGCTTTAAGCCAATTCCATCGGCTGGTGTTGTTGCAATGTTTAGTGGCCCTCCCGGTACGGGTAAGACGATGTCGGCCGAAGTAATTGCTGCCGACTTGGGGCTTGATCTTTTCAAAGTCAACCTCGCCACGATGGTTTCAAAATACATTGGAGAAACCGAAAAGAATCTCGAACAACTTTTTGATGTTGCTGATACTGGAAACGTTGTTCTGTTGTTTGACGAAGCCGACAGTATTTTCGGAAAACGTAGTGAGGTGTCTGATGCGCAGGACCGTTACGCAAACCTAGAAGTGTCGTACTTATTGCAACGTATTGAGCGATTTGATGGGTTGGTCATCTTGACAACCAACCTCAGTAGCAATATCGACAATGCATTCTTGCGACGTATTCATGTCGTCGTTGATTTTCAAGCTCCCGATGAAGGCGAGCGACGTACTTTGTGGTTGAAAGCCTTACCAAGCGATGCTCCACAAAATGATGTCGACATTGACTTCTGTTCTCAATTCAAATTGTCGGGCGCAGACATTCGGTCGGTGTCTCTTGGTGCAGCGTTTAGAGCGGCTGATGAAAAGAAATCCATTTCAATGTCTCATGTTGTGACTGCACTCTTTGATGAAATGCGCAAACAAGGTCGACTTGTAGATCGCGCAGCTTTTGCCCCGTATGGTGCGTTGTTGCCAGCTGAAGGTCCAGTTCGTCGTCCCTGATCACGTTGCGATTGCCTTGCTTAGGTCACATCCACCCGTTTGTGACAAGTGAGTGGGTAGGGTGACCGAGCCGGGACGATGGTTCGTCCGAGCGATGCGTGTCATCCCAGACAGGTTCGCGGCACCTGTCAAAGGAAACACCCCATCATGTCCCCATCCACTTCAACTGGTCGTTCGACCACGCCCCGACGACGCCCCGAAGGCGGTTCGCCTGCTGGTGGAGCGTCCTCAGCAGCACGTCCATCGTCTGGTGGCCGCCCTTCAGCTGGCAAAGCCCGAAGCAAATCAACCAATCAATCACGGGCCAAGTCGGCATCGCGTCGCGATGATCGTCGCGGTTTCCGTTCCGAAAATGGTTCGGCGACTGCTTCTAATTTTGCTCCCAAGAAGCCAACGATTATTCCGATCGAAGTTGGCCCCGATAACGGATTCGTCAAAATTGGCGTGCCTGCAAATCTCGCTGGCATCCTTGCGGCAACTGGAGTCACCGAACCTTTTTCGATTCAAAGCGTGACCTTGCCCGATTCATTGGCTGGTCGTGACGTACTTGGTCAGGGTCGAACTGGCTCGGGTAAAACTCTTGCATTCGCATTGCCTTTGATTGCGCGCTTAGCTGCAACCAAAGTTGCGCGTCAGGCCAATCGTCCACGGGCATTGATCTTGGTACCTACTCGTGAATTAGCAACACAGGTTGCTGCAGTGATTGATCCGTTAGCAACTGCTTGTGGTTTGCGCGTCATCACCGTTTTTGGTGGTGTCGGTCATGGACCACAGCGCGACGGCCTTCGTGCTGGTGCAGAAATTGTTGTTGCCTGTCCAGGTCGTTTAGTCGATCACATGGGTGAAGGCGACGCCAAGCTTGATCGCATCGAAATCACCATCATTGACGAAGCCGACCATATGGCCGATCAAGGTTTCTTGCCAATGGTGAAGCGCATTCTTGATGCAACTCCAAAGGTTGGACAGCGCATGTTGTTCTCGGCAACTCTTGCAGGAGGCGTTGACGCAATTGTGTCGCGATACTTGGACAACCCCGTATCGCATGCAGCAGAAGTTGAAGCACCAGTGTTGTTGGACCACAGTGTTTTGGTGATTGATGATGCTGAGCGCTTGGAAGCCGTTGCTGAATTGGCTCGTAAAGAACGTGTTGTCATCTTTACTCGCACCAAGCACCGTGCCAAGCAGATGGCCGCAAAACTTCAGACATTCGGAATCAATGCAGTTGATATGCACGGCAACTTGTCACAGACTGCGCGTGAGCGTAACTTGGCAGCCTTTGCCAGTGGTGCTGCATCGGCTTTAGTTGCGACCGATATTGCTGCTCGCGGAATCCATGTCGATGATGTGCCGTTGGTCGTCCACGCCGATCCGCCGATCGAGCACAAGGCGTACACCCACCGTTCGGGCCGTACTGCCCGTGCCGGTGCTGCTGGTCGCGTAATCACTGTTGCTTCAACATCACAAGTGAGTGAAGTGAAGCAGTTGCTGCAAAAAGCTGGTGTGACTGCAACGTGGACGGGAATCGATGTTTCGAATATGACGGGTCGTCCGTCTGGTCGTTCGGCTGGTCGTGGTGGCGTACGTGCCGATGGACGTCAAGGTGGTCGTCCCGGTGCTCGTAGCGGAACTGCTCGCGGCAACGGCGGACGTCCTCGCCGCTAAATCCCCCTGTAATTCTGGTGTCGTTTTATTCGGTAATACCGAAGAGAATGACACCAGAATCACAATGGAATGCGGATTTTTTACGAGTCGGGTTGGCCGTCAAACACTAATTTGAGCGTCAACTCGGGTTCATCTTTTTCGAGTCGTTGCAATCGATACTTGTTTTCAAACAGCGCAACCATTTCGTTATCACTGCGATACAAAATTCGGATTCCGCCGATTTGGCGCAAGCGATCAGCGCTGGCCTTATCGGTGATTCGCATTGCTTGATACGGCGACGAGATGATTTCGGTCGGTGCACTGAACTCGCTCGACAATCGGTAGGCAAATACTTCGAACTGCAAAACACCAACGGCCGCGAGCACTGGTTCGGTATCGCCAAAGTCGAGGTCGCGCAACACTTGAACAACGCCTTCTTGGTCGAGCTGTTCAATTCCTTTACGGAACTGTTTGATCTTGCTGCGATCAAGGGGACGTGCGCTGGCAAAGACTTCAGGTGCGAAACGCGGAACGCCCGGAAACTCAACTTTTTTACCGGCATAAATTGTGTCACCAATACGCAGATCGCCAGCATTGACAAGTCCGATGATGTCGCCAGGAAAAGCTTCTTCAATCGTTTCGCGGTCATTACCAAAAGCAGTCGTCACATATTTGGTTCCAACTGCACGACCCGATCGGGTGCATTCAATATCCATGCCGCGTTCAAAATGTCCCGAACAAACTCGAGCGAATGCCAAGCGGTCGCGGTGGTTCGGGTCCATGTTGGCTTGAATTTTGAAAACAAAACCTGAGAATGGACTTTCAAGAACCCGTTCATTCTCTGCGATATCAAAACGCGGTAACGGCGGGGGAGCAAGTTCGGCAACTGCATCAAGTAGTGCGCGAACTCCGAAGTTGGTCAGTGCAGATCCAACGAAAACCGGTGTGCTCTTTCCTGCTAAGAACGATGGCAAATCGACGTTGGCCTCAATTGCATCGAGCAACGAACATGAGTCAAGTGCAACTTTCCATGCATCGCCTTCTTCGGCGGCGGCACGTTCGGCATCAATGATTTCTTCAGGTGCCTCAGCAGCACCGCGAGCGGTACGCGTGTATTTGGTGAAGAGTCCGGTGCGGCGATCAATCGTTCCGCGAAAGTCTCCAGGTTGTCCGACCGGCCATGTTGCCGGAGTTGCACGCAATCCGATTTGTTGTTCAACTTCGTCGAGTAGTTCAAGGGGATCGCGGCCAGGGCGGTCGAACTTGTTGAAGAATGTGAGCACGGGCAAATTGCGCGAGCGACACACATTGAAGAGTTTCAAAGTTTGGGCTTCGATTCCTTTGGCAGTATCAAGCACCATGATGACGGCATCAACGGCCGCGAGAACTCGATAAGTGTCTTCGCTGAAGTCGCGGTGGCCAGGAGTGTCGAGCAAATTGAAGACGTGGTCGCCATAGGGAAATTGCAGAACAGTCGATGAAATGGAGATGCCGCGCTGGCGTTCCATTTCCATCCAGTCAGATGTGGCCGAACGCTGACCGGCGCGAGCCCGAACTGAACCAGCATCTTGAATAGCTCCCGCATACAACAAGAATTTTTCGGTCAGGCTGGTTTTGCCGGCATCAGGGTGGCTGATGATGGCGAAAGTTCGGCGCCTGAGGGCTTCTTCTGAGATGTTGGCACCGTTTTCCATGGCATCACGAGGGTACAGGCAGACGAGTGAGTCTTAGGTGAACTGGCGATGGCCTAGGCCGATTTTGCGACAAACATTTCTGAAGCCAGGTTCGTCACGACGTGTTCGGTTCGTGAGCCGAGGGCAAAAAAGAGTTGGCGGAGCGAGTTATATGACAAGAAGATTCCGATGGCGGTAAATCGATCTTCGTTCATTTTGGTGCGTTCAACAGAAAACCAACGCTGAAACTGAACCTCAAGGACGTGGTCACGTTCGCGCATGACTTCTTTGGCCACCGCCCAATTCGAACTCAATTGATCGACCGCATCAACAAGCGGGCCATAAGTACGAATCAAACTGATGCGGAGACTCACGAGTGTCTTGATGCGACTCGATAGATCGCCCGATGGCACTTCAAATGTGAGCATGTGTTCGACGTGAGGCTGAATCTGTTGATACGAAACAGAAATGAGTTCGCCAAGTGATTCGAAATATCTCGTAAATGTTCGTTCTGAGATTCCGGCCCGAGCAGAGATATCGGCGGCCGTGAGATTGACTCGCCCTTCAGTCACAAGATCGATAATGGCGTTGATGGCCGCTTCTTTGCCCTTGCGGACGCGCTCGTGGCGTCCATCAAGTTTGTGAATCGAAGCACCGCTCATGAGGACCACAATAGCCATGTAGCGCGCACTACTCTGAATTGAGATTGCATCAGAAAGACGGTGTTCCCATGGTTCTTGATATCGCCAAAGTACGGGCTCAATTTCCCGCATTAGCCCTCACCGACCGTGGTGGCCCTCGGGTCTATCTTGATAATCCTGCTGGAACCCAGGTGCCACAGATTGTCGTTGACCGAATGGTCTCGGCACTTGTTGATTCGAACGCCAACATGAACGGCAATTTCCGAACCTCGCGTGAAGCCACCGATATCTCACGGCAAGCACATCTCGCGATGGCCGATTTTTTCAATGCCAAGTCGGAAAATGAAGTGATTTTCGGGCCCAATATGACGTCGTTGACTTTCATGATGACTCGGGTTTTGGCTTCGCAGTTTTCGCCAGGTGATGAAATCATCCTGACGCAAATGGAGCACGACGGTAATGCTTCACCGTGGCGCATCATGGCTGAAGAAAACGGACTCATTGTGAAGCGTCTTGAATTTGATCGCAACACGTACGAGATAGATCTTGGTTTGCTGGATTCACTGATTACTCCACGAACGAAATTTGCTGCGATTAACTACTCGAGCAATATTCTCGGAACGATCAACGATGTGAAAGCGATGTGTACGAAATATCGTGCCGCCGGAATTCTGACGTACGTCGATGCAGTTCAGTTTGCTCCACATGGTGCGATCGATGTACAGGATCTTGGTTGTGATTTCTTGGTGACGTCGGCATACAAGTTCTATGGACCACATCAAGGGGTGTTGTGGGGTCGTGAAGAACTCTTGAATCGTTTGCCGGCTTACAAATTGCGTGTTGTGAAAGATGTAGCGCCTGGTCGGTACGAAACAGGTACGCAGTCATTAGAAGGACAAGCCGGAACGCACGGCGCACTTGAATACATGCAGTGGGTCGGAACGACGATGGGTCAAGAGCATCTGAATGACAATCCCAATCATCGCCAGCGCACCAGGGAAATTCATGCGGGCTTAAAGGCGATGGCAATCTATGACCGCATGCTGGTTGCCCATCTGATCACTGGCTTGCAGCGATTGCCCGGTATTGAAGTGCGCGGAATCACCAACCCCGAGCGATTCATTCACCGAGTACCAACCGTTTCCATTACCCGACCCGACCTTGTTCCTTCTGAACTCGCCAAGTTTTTAGATGAACATGGGGTCTATGTCTGGGACGGACATTCGTACGGAATCGACGTCATTGAATGGCTTGGACTGCAAGATCGTGGGGGAGTCGTGCGAATTGGCCCAACTCACTACAACACGGTTGAGGAAATTGATACAGCCTTGTCACTCATTGGCGATTTCGTGAGCCGTTTGTAACAGCTTTTAGGGATCAATGGTAGGAATTCCCCTCGTTATTGGCGGCTAAGTTGTTGGTATGTCCGAACAAGGTGAGCGCCATTTCAGTCATCGCATCGGACTTTTGCGAGCGATGGTGCTTGGTGCCAATGACGGCATCATCTCGACGGCGTGCTTGATTTTGGGTGTTGCTGCCGCTGATGCAACCGGACACGCGATTCTTGTGGCCGGAACTGCTGGCCTTGTCGCCGGAGCGGCGTCAATGGCAATTGGCGAATATGTCTCGGTGAGTTCGCAACGCGACTCCGAACAAGCTGATATCAAGAAAGAGATTTGGGAGTTGGAAAATACCCCCGAACGTGAATTGGCCGAGCTCACTGGTATTTATCAATCCAAAGGTTTGACTCCAGAGTTGGCGCGTGAAGTTGCCGAAGAACTCACCAAGCACGATGCATTAACGATTCACTTGGCTGAAGAGTTAGGGATTTCGGCGCACAATATGGCGCGCCCAATTCAAGCCGCTTTAAGTTCGGCCGGATCTTTTTCGGTCGGTGCTGGTATCCCGTTGTTGGCATCCTCACTCGCAAGTGATGCAAATCGAATTTGGCTCACCATTGTGGTGGTCTTCGTCGCATTGTTGGGCCTTGGCGCTAGCTCAGCGACATTCGGTGGAGCTCACCCGGTCAAGCCAGTCCTGCGCATTGTTTTGGGCGGCGGTGCTGCAATGGCATTCACCATGGCGATTGGCAGTTTGTTTGGCGCGACTGTCGGTTAACCGATTCAGGTTCCGCAGAAAGTCTGATAGTTCTTATATTCAGATGGTGCGGGCTGAGCAAAGCGCTCGAATCCAGAGCGTTCATTGAACGGTTGCTGAATCACCTCAAGGAGCGTCAGCGTGGGGCCAAGATCGCCTTCGGTCGCTGCCGCAAGTGCCTCCTCAACTAAGTGATTGCGCGCGATGTAATTCGGGTTGACCAAATTCATTGACGTTGCAATGTCGGCTGACGATTGTGATTCGATACTGATGAGTTCTTTCCAACGTGATTCCCACGCATCGTATTGTTCGATGTTCATGAACGAATTGCGAGCGGCCGATGAATCGCCGTTGACTACCGATGAAAGGGATCGGAAGAATTGGGTGTAGTCAACTGATTGAGTATGCAACATGTGTAACAAATCGCTCACGAGATCTGTGGGCGCATTCTTGAGTCCGAGTTTTTCACTAATGCCCGCATCCCACAAAGCCTGATATTGCTTCGGGAAGTCCATCAATACTTCGGTTGCGATAGCAACTGATTCATCTTTGTCATCTGAAATGAGTGGCAACAAGGTTTCGGCAAGGCGAGCCAGGTTCCATTGTCCGATATTGGGTTGGTTGCCGAATGCGTAGCGTCCGTTGTGATCAATCGAACTGAAAACAGTGGCGGGATCATATGCATCCATAAATGCACACGGGCCGTAGTCGATGGTCTCGCCAGAAATTGTCATGTTGTCGGTGTTCATAACTCCGTGGATGAAACCAACAAGCGTCCATTTTGAAATGAGCGAAGCTTGGCGTTGCGTAACAGCTTTGAAGAACTCCAGATACTTGTTATCAACGTGAGAGAGATCGGGATAATGGCGACCGATCGCGTAGTCGGCAAGTCGCTGAACCAACGTGGGGTCTTCGTGATGCGCTGCATACTGAAATGTTCCAACACGAATATGGCTTGAAGCGATTCGACACAGCACTGCGCCAGGCAACCATGTTTCGCGAGCAATTTGTTCTCCGGTTGCGACAATCGCAAGCGAACGAGTTGTTGGTATGCCGAGAGCATGCATCGCTTCGCTGACGATGTGCTCGCGCATCATGGGAGCGATCGCTGCTTTGCCATCGCCACCGCGAGAGAAAGTTGTTCGACCCGAACCCTTGAGGTGGAGATCAAAGCGGTGACCTTCAATATCAAGTATCTCGCCAAGCAGTAAGGCGCGTCCATCGCCGAGTCGCGGTGAGTATCCACCGAACTGGTGACCGGCGTAAGCCAGCGCCATGGGCGTGCATCCGTCAACCACATCGTTGCCAAGTAAGAATCGCACTCCAGCTTCGGTCTTCAAGAACTGGGGATCGAGATTGAAAGTTTGAGCAACCGTTTCATTGACGATGAGTGCCGTTGGCGACGGTGCAACATCAGAGTTCCAAGTAATGGCCAACTCTGGTAACGCGCTTGTGTATGAGTTTTCAAATGTCACGGGGGATGAACTCACAAGGGTGAGGTTAGGGGACTGCGGGTGAACTGGGCTATTTGAGTAGAGTTTTGTCATGGAACTTTCGCAAGCCCTCTACACAACTCGCGCCATGCGCCGCGTCACAACTGAGCCAATCTCTGACGAAATCATGGCCAAGTTGTTAGATGCAGCAGTACGTGCCCCATCGGGCGGCAACACACAAAAGTGGCGCTTTTTGATCTTGACCGATCAAGCAAAGAAGACAGCGTTGCAGAAGATCTACAGCGAAGCCTTAACCGATTTGAATGCCACGCAATATAAACCCATGATGGATCTCATCGCCAATGGTGATCCCAATGATCCTGAAGTGATTCAAGTGAAGAAGACCTATGCATCGGGTCGTTGGTTGGCTGACAACCTCGACAAGGTACCGACGCTGTTGTTTGCCTGGGGCAAGCCCAATGGAGAGAGTTCCATATTTCCGGCCTTGTGGAGCCTGCAGTTGGCCGCGACTGCCGAAGGTATTGGAACTTCTTTGACGACACTTTTGTTTAAGAAGCACACTCAACAGGTGCTCGATTTGTTGGGTGCTCCTGCAGTTGGTGAATGGGTGCCGATGGCGATGATCACCCTTGGTTACCCGACCGGTAAGTGGGGAGTCGCCAAGCGTCAGCAACCACATGAAGTTGCATTTCAAGAAACCTGGGGCAATCCAGTTTCGTGGAGCGTCGACAAACCCCTCTGGCCGTAAGCGATCTGGTCGGGAAAAACTGAGGAAAACTGCTACTTCGCCAGACCAGATCGGTCATGACATACGCAAAGTTAAGGCTGGTTGCTGTGGGCGTTGCGCTGGAAGAGTAACGGTGTCGCCGTCGCGTTGAACCGCCTCGCGTGATCCGAGTAGTTCAACAGTTCCTCTTGGCAATCCTGGAATTGTGATTGAGTCAAGCGCCGTTGCCAGGATCATTGCATATGTTGAACCATCGGCTCCGTGCGTGAGTCGTACGGTCGAACCATCAGATGCTGAGAGGGTATTAATCTCAAGTTTGTGCGAACCGAAAATCGCTTCACCATTGATCTCTAGCCATTGTCCGATATCAATCAAGCGCTGCTTTTGAATGTCGGGAATTTCGCCGTTGGCCTTCGGCCCAATATTCAATAACAAATTGCCACCGTCGGCGACGCTATTGATCAATAGATGAATCAATTCAGTTGACGATGCATAAGTGGTCTCGTCATCGAGTTGGTTGTAGCCAAAGCTCATACCGATTCCGCGACACACTTCAAACTTGCGTCCTGGTGCAGTCAGCCCCGATGAATATTCGGGAGTGATGTAATCACAATGTGCGCTACCTTGCACAACACCGATCATGTCAAAGCGATCGTTGATGACTCCATTTTCGTTGATGTTGTAGTAGTCGGCCATCAGCTGAAGTGCACCAGTACCGCCACCAGGCCAACCGACGTCGTTCCACAGTAAATCTGGTGAATAACGATTAATGAGTTCCATGTAATGAGCAGTGGCATATTGCTTGTATTCATCAGATTGTGGAGTTGCCATCAACATGCTGAGCCATCCGTTATAGCCAAGCCCTTGAAAGGTCAGGTCAAGTCCACCGCAGTAATACAAGCCAGCGCGCATTCCGACACGGCGTGCAGCATCACACGCTTCTCCAACTAAATCACGAGTTGATGTATACCGCGGACCCTTGAATGGGTTATGTAATTCGGTCGGCCACATCAGAGCGCCGTCGATGTGTCGGGTTCCCATCACGATGTACTTGGCATGTGATTGAGCAAAGACATCAGCCCATGAATTTGGATCCCATTTTTGTGCGGCCTCAAAGAACTCGTCGACAAACTCGTCATAGGGTTTATCGCCGTACACCTCGGCATGATGTTTTTGAACTGACGAGCCTTCAATTGCGAGCGAGTTCACGTACCACTCGGCATAGGGCGACTCGGTGAACGCCACAACATCCCCGTATTTGGCGGTCTGAGCAAAGAGATCTTCAGTGAGTGGTGCATAAGCCGGGACTGATGCTGGGTACCAGTGAATGAAGATTCCGAATTTTGCGTCGTCAAACCACTGAGGCAATTGATGTTGCTGAACCGACTCAAGGGTTCCTTCGTAATGGGTCACACGCACACCGTACTTGACCGATCTGGTCTGGCGAAGTGGCAGATTTCCTCAGCTTTTTACGACCAGATCGGGGAGTTGGGAACTATTTGGTGGGGTGAGAGACTGATGCATTATGACAAGTACCGAACCTGATCAGACCGCAACTGAAATCGCTGGTGAACCTTCAGTCAAAGGGGCGTTGTGGCGCCGTTTGTGGAGGCTCCATTTCTTGGCTGGGTTGATCATTATGCCCGCCCTCCTGTGGATGGCTTTCACTGGCCTCGTCGTGTTGTATGCAGAACCGATTAATCACGTGCAACACGATTCGCTCTACACGGTCGACCCGTCAGGTGAGGAGGTGTCGCTTGACGATCAGATGCAGGCGGTGCAAGCTGCATATCCCGACTATGAGTTCTGGTCGGTGACTCCTGCTAAAGAAAAAGACCTCTCGACTACGTTTGCAATGGGTGATGCAGATGGCACTCCGCACAATGTGTATGTGAATCAGTACACCGGTGAAGTTCTTGGAACATTGCGACCCGATAAAGGTTTGGTGTCCTTTGCTAATTCGACACACGGTTCGATCCTCCCGCGTCAATTCACCATGCCTATTCCATCATTGAATGGAATCTTCGGAGATGGCCCAGCATTTCGTACAGTTGAAATCGGTGAAGTCGCGGTTGAGATCATTGCTGGCTGGGGTCTGATTCTCGCGGTCAGTGGTCTGTATATGTGGTGGCCTCGCAAGCGCTCAAAGAAGCGTTTGTTTATTCCACGATTCAAAGAGGGCGGACGTCCGATGTGGCGCGATATTCATGCGTCATCGGGGGTCGTCTTGGGTTGTGGTTTAATCTTCTTCGTAGTGACTGGTTTGCCGTGGGCCACTTTTTGGGGAAATGAATTTCAGGCGGTTGCTGCAAAAGTGACTCCGAATACTGAGAATTTCTGGGAGATCTCGGGACCACCCTCAAATATTCCTCAGGTCGGCGATTTGGCGCGTAACGGAATGAAGATTCCCTGGGCGTCACAAGGTGATTCGGTCCCAACTTCTGATGGATCGAACGATATGCCTGGTATGGATATGCCAGACGATGGAACGCACGACATGGATCCGATGCCGGCACCAGCACCCGCCGAGCGAGTTGGTCTTGAAGCGATTTATCGCGCCGCGCAAGAAGAAAAGATGTTGGCCGGATTCTCAATCGCTCCACCGACCGACACGGTGAACGACGATGGATCAACTTCGTATGGCGCGTATGTCGTCATGAACCCATGGCCATCTTCACTTGGTCAACAAGGTGCGTTATATCTTGATCAGTTCAGTGCCAAGACGTTAGGTACAAGTGATGCCGACACCTGGGGAGCAATTCAACGGGTTGCCGAACTTGGTGTACAGACCCACATGGGAACTCAGTTCGGTGTTATCAACCGCATCGTTTTGACTCTTGTCTGTGCCATGGTCATCGTAAGTATTTCATCGGCACTCAGCATGTGGTTGCGTCGCCGTCGAAAGGGCACGTTGGGTGTTCCTCGTCGGCCTGTCGAATATAGGACTCAGAAAACTGTTGGCATTATTGCGGTGGTACTAGGCATCATTTATCCGCTGTGGGGAATGAGCGCCCTCATTATGTTAGGTGCGGACTTTGTGATTCGTCGAGTGAAGGCTTCGCGTACGCCCAACCTCACCGTGATCTAGTCGATCTGGTCTGGCGAAGTGGCAGATTTCCTCAGCTATTTACGACCAGATCGCTTTGGCCAGATCGCTTTAGGGGAGGAGGGTGTAAGCGGGGTTGAAGAAGCGTAAGCCGGTTGGCGAAGCCATCGGCACTCCTTCGATCACAACTTTGCGCCCAAGGTCGAGGCCGCCAATTGAACGTCGACCTGACCACACCGCAGTTGCGTATCCTGATTCATCTTCAACACGTACAAGAAGCGTCGGCAAACCTTGCGCAGGCTGCTTCACGATGCGCACCACGCGACCTCGAACAGCGGCCCGGGCTCGCGGACTCAATGATGCAATTGATGGATACGCGATTTCTTCTCCGACAGGTGTTTCACCTTTGCGTCGGCGGAAAACACTCATGAGGCCGACGCGCCAATGAGGATGCGGCGTACGTCGGCTTCACAATCGCCCGTCATTAACACCACAACTTCGTCGCCTTGGTGAAGAGGTGTGTCTGCTTGAGGAGCAACGACATGTCCGTCGCGCATGATTGCGACAATCGTCGTTTCGCGGGGCAAACCAAGATCGGTAATGCGGCAATTGACCGCTGGTGATCCCGCAGCCAGTGTGACTTCGGCAAGATGGGCCTTGCCGTGTTCAAACTTCATGATGCGAACCAATGAACCAACGCTCACTGCCTCTTCAACCATTGCGGTGAGAAGGTGTGGTGTCGACACCGAAACATCGACTCCCCACATTTCGTTGAACATCCACTCGTTATTGGGGTTGTTCACGCGGGCAACGACGCGGGGGACCGCAAACTCTTGCTTAGCGAGCAACGAAATCACCAAGTTGTCCTCATCGTCACCAGTCACTGCGGCAACAACATCGGCGTCAGCGAGTCCGGCTTTGGCGAGCGTGTCAAGTTCGCACGCATCGCCAACGGCTGTGGTGACACCAGGAACGTTGATACGTGAAACGGCACTGGCGTCAGAGTCAATGAGTGTGACTTGATTGCCAGTTGATGACAACTGTTCGGCCATGTAGCGACCGACGCTGCCGGCACCTGCGATAACGATCTTCATGAGTGGCTCCCTTGATGAGCAGTGAATGCATGATCAAAAGTTTCGATTCCAGAAGATGTTGCAAGTAGGTGCAACACATCGCCTTCTTGCAGCAACACGGTGGTTGGAGGAATCTGACTGACGCCGTTGCGACCGAGCAATACAACTCGACATTCATCGGTTGTGAACTCATCAATGGCACGTCCCGCAGTCGAAGCCTGAACGTGACGTTCCACCACGAAATGGGTTGACGTTGGGCTGGTCCAGGTTGGTGCGCTTTGTTGCGGCATCACGATGCTCAAGATCTGGTTGCTCGTCCAGGCAACAGTCGCGACGGTGGGGATGCCAAGACGCTGGTAAACGGCAGCACGTTTCGGGTCGTAAATACGAGCAGCCACATGTTGAACACCGAACATCTCGCGGGCAACGCGAGCAATCATGATGTTCGAGTTGTCGCCGCTTGTCACGGCCATGACTGCGC
Source organism: Actinomycetota bacterium (assembly GCA_947454105.1). GTDB lineage: Bacteria > Actinomycetota > Acidimicrobiia > Acidimicrobiales > Ilumatobacteraceae > Casp-actino8. The sequence goes on from CANGIP010000010.1 coordinate 49,603, forward strand.
TGGCGGACGTGATTCCGGCTTCTTGAAGGACGGTTCGGTCAAATCCGATTCCAGTTACTGTTCGGCCGGCAAAGTCTTCACCAAGGCGTCGAAAAGCATCTTTCTTGCGGTCGATGACGACAACGTCATGTCCTTGAGATTGCAACTCTTTCGCAATCGTTGAACCAACTCGGCCACAGCCGACGATGATCATGTGCATATAAATCAACCTTCCTCGATGACGCCGTGATGCATATGCACGGGCACCGAAACAACTGCAGTGTGGGGACGATGTAATAAACGAGCCTTCAGTGCGAATGCGCTTCCGTTGTGGAGCCACTGGGTTTTCCAAGATGTGACAAACTCGGGGATGACTACTGTGATGATGTCATCGCTGTACAGCGAATCAAGTTCATCAAGGTATCGCATAACTGGGTTCGTGAGCTCTCGGAACTCGGAGAATTCAAAGGTCAGTTCAAGAGGAATGTTGTAGGAATCCCACTGTTCTTGAAGCTGTGCTTGTTCTTCTGGGCTGCTCACTACTGATAAGGCGACAAGGCGATCGGGGTTGAGCGATTTGGCGTATTGCAGACCTTGTAGAACACCCTTGTTAATACCGCCAACGAGCACCACCATGGTGTGGGTTTCGCGGCTTGGCCAAAAGCCAGGCTCGGCTTTCACGACTTTGCGACCTTTGGCGTAGTGGCGTCCGATGGCACGGAATGTCAACACCATGAACGGAATCAGGAATGCGGGGATCCAAGCACCTTCGGTGAACTTTGAAACTACAACGATCACAGCGATGAGTCCGGTTGTGAAAGCGCCAACGGCATTGACCGCTAGTGCAACTTGCCAATGGGGTTCTCGGAGTCGTAAATGGTGCTTCACCATGCCGGTTTGGCTGAGTGTGAAACCGGTGAATACGCCGAAGGCGTAGAGCGGAATCAACTTTGAGATATCTCCATCAAAGGCGACGATTAACACACTCGAAACTGCAGCAAGGAAAAGGACACCGTTGGAGAAAACAAGACGGGCGCCACGATTAAAGAACTGACGCGGCAAGAAATCGTCTCGAGCAATGATTGATGCCAGTCGAGGGAAGTCGGCATACGCCGTGTTCGCGGCCAAGATCAAAATCAAGAACGTGGCAATCATGGTCATCCAGAAGAGAACACCCTTGCCGCCATATAGATACTCGGCCATCAAGCCGAGACCGTTTCCGTCAGCTTCTCCTCGGAATGGTTTGAGATGTGCGGCAAGTACAGAGACGCCAAAGAAACAGGTTCCGAGAATTCCACCCATCCACATGAGAGTGATTGCTGCGTTCTTGCTTTCGGGCTTGCGGAATGCAGGGACACCGTTCGATACAGCTTCAACACCAGAAAGTGCAACAGCGCCTGAAGAGAAAGCACGTAACAACATCATCAATCCGAGTGACTTTGCCCCATTGCGAAGGTCTTGAGCTTCCGGACTCAGTAGGTCAATAGGAATCGGCCCGACATGTTGCACGAAGATGCGATATAGACCCGTGCAAATGAGCATGATCAGCATGATGATGTAGAAGTACGTCGGTCCGGCGAAGGCAGCGCCAGATTCTTTGACGCCGCGCAAGTTCATGACGGTCATGATGAATACGCATAACAAACAAACGGGAACAGTCCACTTGTGGTCGAAGCCAACAGCAGTACGAATTGCAAGCACACCGCCGGCCACGCTTACTGCGACGGTCAAGATGTAGTCGACTAACAGAGATGATCCTGCAACGAGCGCTGGAATCGTGCCGAGGTTTTCGCGGCTCACGATGTATGCGCCACCACCCGATGGGTAAGCCATGATGGTCTGGCGATACGACGTCACCACGATGGCCATCAAGACACACACGATGATGGCGATGGGGATAAGGGTCTTAAACGCAACAGCGCCGATTCCGGCTTGCAGGAGTAGGACTGCCATCACTTCATCGGTGGCGTAGGCCGTTGATGAAATTGCGTCGGAAGCGAATACGGGCAAGGCGATAACGCGACTCAAACGTTGATGCTGTTCATCAGCACTCGAGAGGGGTTTGCCGATGAGGAATTTTTTAATGGAAGCCATAGGTCGCTGACTGATCAGCGAAGTAAACCTACTCCTACGGGTGGGAGATTGGGAACCCCTGAAAGCGCCAATGTGACTGATTTAGCAGACATTTTATAAAGCGCTGAGAAGTCGCTTTATGAAGTGGTACAGCTGGAGATGTGCTGATCGGGGCGGACTGTGATGTAGCCATCGCCGGGGAGCCCGAGGACTGTGCCCCACCAATTCGCGGGATCCTCAAAGTTGCGCCCTACCTGCAAATAGTTGATATTTGCCGTGGCAGAAGGTCCGGCGATGACCGTTGCTTCAGTCAAGTCGATGAGGTCGAGTGAAGAAATGGTCTGTTCATTTCGTACAAGCCAGCCATGGGGTAGCCGGCAGCCAGGTTCGATTGAGGGTAGGTAGTTGCGGATGACGTCGTCGCTGAGAGGCGGGATGGGGGTCGTTGAGCCTTCAATTTCGTAACGAAAACCCATCTGCAGCCCAAACATGTCGAAGTGGGTTTGTTGATTGTCGATGGCTTGCTTGAGGCCATCTTGGTCAGGTTTACCCAAAGCCTCAAAGACCTCAATCATTTTGAACGCATTTTCAAGACTGGCTTGCGCGTTGCGTTGGGCGATGGGGCGGCGCTCAGGTTCGTAAGTATCAAGCAAGGAGTCAGGTGATTGACCTGTGATGACTGCATGAAGTTTCCATGCCAAGTTGTGAGCATCTTGTACTCCGCTATTCAGCCCCATACCTCCTGAAGGAGGGAAGCGGTGAGCTGCATCACCCACTAAAAAGACTCGACCATCGCGATAGCGATCGGCAATTTGCGAAGTCATCGTCCACGATGATGTCTTCAGAATATTGATGTCGACTGGAACGTCAATCAGAACTGATCGAACCAAGGACTCAAAATCGTCGGGTGATTGATCAACCACATAGTTGGCGTCAACGGGGTGCATGTACACCCATTCGTTGTCGCCGCCATGTGATATCAAAGTTCCGCCCATGCCTTGATCGCAAAGCCAGTACAGCACTCCGGGGCATTCGCGTGTGAGTGACGACAGATCGGCCGTGAAGTGGATCATTGCGAAACTTTGCAGGTTGTCAGGACCTTCCATGTTGATCCCAGATGCTCGGCGAACAGCACTTGAAGCACCGTCGCATCCGAGAAGATATTTGGCAACGATGACTTCGTCGTTTCCGTTTTTACTCACTTTTGAAACAACGTTTTCGTCTTCTTGAACCATTGATAACCACTGTGTTGAATACTCAATTTCGATGCCCATGCTTGAGAGTTCATCAACCAACACTGGCTCAAGTATGTGTTGCGCCAAGTTGCGTAACGGAGTTGGAGTGAGGGCCAACATCTCGTCGCCTTGACGTTCATATGGAAGCGAACCCAAAACAGTTCCGCCAAGTTTGGTCACCCAATGAACTTGCCCGGCAGCCCGAGGATCTTGGGCGAGTGATCGTAAGTGATCGACGTTGACCCCGATTTGACGCCACACTTCAAAAGTTCGGGCATTAATGACATGGGCGGCAGGTGCACGTTGTGGTCCTTCGCGTCTTTCGATGATGCGAACTGAATGACCCATTTTGTGCAACAACATTGCCGCACTGATGCCGACAGGCCCAGCCCCAACAATGAGGACATCAATCTCAGAAGTTGATGTCATTAGAACAGACCGCTGTACGAGCCACCATCAAGGTGAATGCTCTGACCCGAGATGAATCCGGCTTGGGCGCTACACAAAAATGCACAGGTGTCGCCAACTTCTTCTGGACGTCCGAGTCGTTTGGCGGCAATTGTTTGCGCCATTTCTTCATACGCTTCTTCGAGCGTGATGCCCTTGAATTGCACGGCAAGTTTGGCCATGCCGAGTTGACGATCGGTGTTGATGCGCTCGGGCAAAATGTTGTTGATCGTCACGTTTGACGAAGCGACATCTTTTGAAAGACCTTTGGCGACCGACATCAATCCTGTACGTGCGGCTGACGATAATCCCATTGGAGATAACGGACTTTTGGTCATCGCCGAGGTGATGTTAATGATGCGTCCGAATTTGCGCTCAACCATTCCGTCGAGCACATCACGAATCAGCAGCAAGGGCGCCAGCATGTTGCTGTCAACAGCACTCAACCAATTGTCACGACCCCAGTCTTGAAAGCGTCCTGGCGGTGGGCCGCCGTTATTGGTGATCAAAATGTCGGGGAGGGGACAGGCCCGCAGCAGCGCGGCACGTGTTTCGTCAAGTGCAATGTCACCGACAACACCAGTGACCGTTCCCTGAGCAATGAGTCGCAGTTTTTCGGCTGCGGCATCGAGACGATCTTTGTCGCGTCCATTGATGACGACATTGACGCCTTCTTTGGCAAGCGATTCGGCACAAGCAAAACCTAGGCCCGCACTTGATGCTGCAATGATTGAGTTCTTTCCAGTAATTCCGAGATCCATTAGAAGTCCAAGTCGGCCGGAGGATTGGGGCCCCACTGGTTGATGCCCGCAAAAATTGAATGCTTGTTCAGTGGAGTTGACGCAACAAGTAGATCGGTGTCGGTCCAATGTTCAAGCGTGAATCCGAGCGGGTCTTTCCAGTAGTCAAAGATTTGCCCACCCAAAATGTGGCGACCGACTCCCCAGTATTGGCGAGCACCAGAAGCAAGAAGTGGTTCGCGACCGGCCATGAGGTCATCAAAGTCGGCGACTTCCCACGCGCAATGGCCAAGACGCGTTTCGCCGGTTTCCAAAATCAGTAGTGAGTGATGATCTGTCGGAATGTCACCACGATCGCAACGCATGAAGCGACCAATGGGTTGTTCGGGATCTTCGACGTACATGTCATCTGATCCCAAAAGACCGAGAGTGCTTGAATACCAGTCGACAAGTCGAGCAAGTGAAGTTGTCTTAATTACTCCGTGACCAAATCTTTTGACTTGTGATGGCCCGGCAGCGATACGTTGAAGTTCGACCGCACGTGGACGTGATTGTCCGTTGTTGTAGGCGGCGTGTGGGCGAACCTCAATTGGTGTGAGTCGTTCGGCATCGGCGATGACTTCAATGCGATTTCCGTCAGGGTCGGTGAGTCGCACAATCAAGCCGCCGCCTGGCTCGGTGCAATTTTCGATCGGTGTGCCAGTCGCTTGTGATAAGGCATCGAGGTCGGCGCGAGTTGCATTGAATGTCAGTCCGATGAAGGCAACTTCGCCAAGATGCGTCACATGTACGTGATGATCGGCGTCAGTGCCGCGCATGTACAACGCATCTTCAGTGCGAGCCGAACGCACCATTCCGAAGTTCGTGAGGTAGGTCTCCATCACGTCAAGGTCGGGGCCCCGAAATCGAGGGAAGGCGATATCGGAGACTTTGATGATCGGATTGCTCATAGATGAGATAGTACGACATCAAACTATTTCTTGGCAACAGGCAGATCGGCAATTAGGGTGACGGGATGGGCGTAGAAAACCTGATTGATGAGACCATTCAAGGCTGGTCAGAGCAACGGCCGGACCTCAACTTTGCATCGATGGAGTTGTCGCTCAAATTGAACTCGATTGTTCGGGCCGTGAGTGATCAATTGGCGCGTCAACTTGACGATCTCGGAATCAATTTGGGGGAGTTTGACGTCTTGGCTACGTTGCGTCGCCATGGGCGCGGAGCGAAGTTGACTCCGAAAGAAATTGCCGCGGCAACATTTGTCACGCCGAGTGGTTTGACTCATCGACTCGCACGACTTGAAAAGATGGGTTTCATTGATCGCCAGGTGGATCCGCGTGATGGTCGCGGTGCGCTCATCAAGATCACGCCGGCTGGGAAGCGGGTTGCTGATCGGGGAATCGAAATTGTTGTCGAGACTCAAGATCGCTATATGAATGAATTGTCAGCGCAATTGAAAAAGGGTCTTGATCAGTCGATGACTCGACTGATCAAGACCCTTGATTCAGGTATCTAATTTGGGTTTATTCAGCCCACGAGCGGCTCGGGGCCGATTGCCTCAATGTCGCTAATGGCGCCCGTCGCTCCAATGTTCGTAATGCTCAATGTGCCCGTCGCGAGATCGTAGGTTCCGGTGACTAGCTGGCCAGAGCCAAGCGCACCACTAAAGATGACCTGATTCGTTTCGGGTAAGTAGTCCGCGTCGTACATCGTGATATCTGTTTGATTAGCAGGATTCGTTGCTCCAGGACCGATCAAGATTTGGCCAGTAGGTGTCGCGCCTGAGACATCGACGACCGTGACGATATGGCCACCGCTTTGATTGGTTCCGTAGAGAACGAGTTTGTCCCCAATAACCCGAGCGAAGTCTGGTTTCTGACCGAGGTAACTCGTCACCCAACGTGTACGGGTGTTGGGATAGATGTAGCTGACCTCTAGTGGTGCCAACGGGTTAGGACATTGGTTTGAATTGCATTCAGATGGCGCAACGCTGACAACCTTGCCACCGACATCGTAGTAAGCCCAGGACTGATGAGGAGCAGTACAGACTGCACGTTGACTGTTGCAACCGGGGGAACCGGTCGGGTTTTCGAAACGATAGTCAATCATGTATGGAGCACTATCAACTCTATTGTCAGTTTCATTCCAGGTGTAGATACCGAAACGATTTTGATCATCAAACGCTAGGTGAACAGCACCATCGGGGTAACGCTTCATAAAGAAGGATGCGTTACCCGCTTCTTCGCGGTGAATTGTTCCATCGGTGTCAATCTCGTACACAAAGAAGGTGTAGGGATAGCAATCATCAACTACTGTGCCGTCTGCGAGCTTGGCGTCGTCACTAGGGTTCGGCACAGTGAAGTCGCAGACGTCAGCGGCTCCGGTGACCAGCGACTTGCCGTCGGGCAGAGTGAGGAAGTTAAGCACCGAAAAGCCGGTGTTTCGTCGTTGATCAGCGTGAGTCACTAAGGGGAAGTCAGCATTTTCTAGGAGTGCCGTAGTTGTATTGGTGACTGGATCCCAACGATTGAATTGCGTGTCGTTATTGGCGATTCCCGAGTAGTACACATTGCCATCGGCATCGAACTGCACAGGATCATTAACCGATGGATTCCGCGAATAATCAGGCCAGAAAACTTGACTGAGATTGGCATTGACGCAAGTCGGCAAACCAGTATCGATGTCGATGCGGGCCAACAAGCACGTCTCGGTGCCATTGTCGTAAAGGTTTGCTGGACGGTCGTACAGCACGTACACCGATCCGTCAGGACTGGTCAGGGTGTGAGCGATTTTTGCCGATCCATTGAGAGCCGCAGTTTCAGTTGTGCCATCTTCATTAATGACCACCAAGTTTGATTCGTCAACTTCTTGAACGCCACGCCGACCTTCGGCAACTTGCAGCGATGCTCGTCCGACCGAATTGGCGGCAACACCAACTGCAACTGCACCAGAGAAGTCGTAAATCAGGGCATTCGCGCCGAGCTTGGTGTCATTGCGAGTGTCATGTAGACGTGCTGGTGTCGCGAGCGAGGTGAAGTTTGTTGATGTGATGTGGGCCGAAACGTCAATGAGGATGTCAGCTTTTCCATATACGTAGATACAAACTTTTCCTGAATCAGACACCGGTGCAATCAAACTGTTCGGAACAGTTTGGCTCGAGATGAAGTTCAAGGTTGAAGTGTTGGGGCGAGTGCCACACGGATAAACAGTGACGTATCCACCGAAATTATTTGCCTCTGTATTGACTGCAGTCACGTTCATCGCGACTGCCGAGATTCCAGCAGGAATTTCAAAGGTGCCAGTGACCTGGAGATCTTTGGCGAGACCTAAACCATCAACAGTTCCCACTTTGCTCGATGAGCGCGTGTCTAACAAGCGTTCGGGTTTACTCAGCGATGTGAGTGAACCGTTAGGGAAGTAGCCCGAGACATCGGCCAAAATATCGGCCTTGCCATAAACGTAGAAACATACTGTTCCATCGGCCGAGACAGGCGCGATGACACTGTTCGGAATGATTTGTCCACTAATGAAGTTGATATTCGATGTGTTTGGACGAATGCCGCACGGGTACACAGTGACGTAACCACCGACATCGCCAGATTCGGTATCAACAGCAGTCACGTTCATCGCGACTGCAGAAATTCCGGCAGGGACACCGTTTTGCCCAGTGATCTGAAGTTCTTTCACTGAACCAGTTCCGTCAAGCTTTCCGACCTTTTCGACTTCGGGGCGAGTGTCAAGGAATCGATTTTGGGTGATTTCTGCGGTTTCAAAACCGCCAGCAGGAACGTATCCGCTCACGTCGACGAGCAGGTTGGCGATTCCGAACACATAGAAACAGACATCACCTGTTGCTGACATGGGTGTCATGACACTGTTTGCGACAGTCTGATTGCTGATGAAGTTCAAGTTTGAAGAATTGGGGCGTTCACCACATGGATAGACGGTGACGTAGCCGCCAGCGGCAGGGGCTTGTGTGTCAACTGCGGTGACGTTGAGAGCAACAGCAGCAGCATCCACAGGAATTTCGTTGGTGCCACCAATACGAATTTTGAGCGGAATGCCTGACCCATCAAGCGCACCGACTGGTGCACCGCTGGCTGCGGCCGGCTGAATATTTCCCGCCGCCTGACTGCCACTAGCAAAGACAAAACTGGTGGCAAGTGTGAGACCAGCAGCAAGGACATACTTCAAGGAGGATTTCCGCATTTTGGCAGGCTACGGAATTTTGTGTCCTATGGTCAATACTTTGAGGACCTTGGTCCTTGGTTATTAATCACAGTGGTACGTCATGGTGGAAGGCGATCTGGTCGGGCGAAGTGGCAGGTTTCCTCAGTTACTTCCGACCAGATCGATCATTGTTAAACGACCTTCGAGGCCGATGGGTGGCAAAACAGTTGGATGACCTGCCCAAACCTGCACATCATCGCCAGTTCGACCATTGGGACCCTCGGCGATGAGCTCAACAATGAGTCCCGCCACATCATCGGCTTGCATGGTTCCTGATGGCAACGGCCGGTCGCCCAGCACAGCCAAGAACATCGGCGTGATGGTGGCGCCCATACCAAATGAGTTCACGCGAATCTTGTGAGGGGCCAGGTCACGAGCCCAGGCGTTGGTGATTCCTTTGATACCCCATTTGGACGAGTCATATATATCGAAGTTCTTGCTGCCTACCGGCGGACGTTGGACGTCTTTCCACGGACACTCTTGGGCGTGGGTGTGGTCGAGCAATTCTGGCCAACCACATGTATGTATATGGTCGGTCGTGATATTCACGATGTCGCCACCGGTTGCGAGCATGTGGGGGATCGCGGCGCGGCCAGTGAGGTACACGCCTCGTAGGTTTACGTTGATGACATCATCAAAATCTTGGACGGCACGTTCGTACGAATCTTTTGTCGGGCGGGTGGGGCGAACGATGCCAGCGTTACTGATGACGATGTCAATGCCACCCATTGTCGCGGCAGCATTATCAACAAAACTTTTGACTTGCATAGGCTGGCTGACATCGGCGACTTCGGCATAGACAACATCTGTCCACTGCCGTAACTCTTCGCCAACGTCAATCACTTGCGAGTCCTTATCGCAGATACTGACAAATGTTCCGGTTTGTGCAAGGGACTTTGCTATCGCGTATCCGAGTCCGTTGGCGGCACCAGTGATGAGTGCTTTTCGTTGAAAAAGTGAAGTGGACATACTTGCGAGAGTAGTTTGTCTGCATGGTTACAAAAGCAAAAAAACCAACGAAATCGAAAGTGTCGGCGAAACCTGAAAAACGCACCTATGTGAAACAAGCAGATGTGAAAGAACGCATCGTTGAGACGACGCTCCAGCTTTTACTCACTCGTGATCCCGAGTCGTTGACGATTCGCGAAATTGCAACCCATGCCAAAACTCATCACCGTTACATTCCTGATTACTTCGGTGGTAAAGGTCCTCTGCTGGCAGAAGTTTTGCCGTTAACGACGGCCGCGATTTCTGGAATTGTGAACGAGGGTTCGCCGGCAACTTTTCCGAGCAAAGAATTGACTCGCATTATTCGCTTGACCGCTTGGCTGGCGGTCAACGAGCCAGCCTGGTTTCGTACCCGTTCTTCGGGAATGGTGCTAGAAACCGTCTCCGAGTTTTATGCCAAGGTCTACGGACTAAACGAAATCAATGCGCACCATATGGCCCAAAAATTGGTTTCGTCAGCGATCACGGCAGTGCTTTATCCGGAGATCATTCGATTCAACCGAAGCCAAACTGCTGAATTCGCCGACATTGATCGTGTCATTGCTGAATTTTTGGCAAGTCAACAAAAGCCCGGCAAGGCGAAAAAGTAGGTCTTCGCTTACAAGACTGTTGGTCCGTGGAAAATGTCGCCGTTGTTGAAAATGGCAACTCGAGCCGGACAGGGTAAATCAACAATCAGATTTTCTGTGAGCGTGATGAAGCGTGATGTCCAGCCTTCGGGCATACGTCTTGGTTTGATTTCACTTCGTCGTTGATGCAAATGCGATTCAACGGCCTGCGGTAACAGGGTTGTGCCACCAACAAAGTTGTCGTTGGTATCGATGACTTCAAGAGTTCGACCAGCAGTAAAGAACACGCGATGACTTTTGAAGACGGGTAATACGGTGACGCCTTCAAAACCCTTTTCGGGACGACCAGGACGAGCGACCAAAGCAAAGGTGTGTTCACCAATGTGAGTTGTTTCAACGGGGCCGTCGGTTTCGGCGTTGGGCGGACGGCGAAATAATGCACCGTCGTGCTGGCTACGACCAACTCCAGATTTTCGGAAGCCCTCGGGGACAACGAGCGCTGCGTATTCTTCGGGCGAAATCGGTTCGGTTGAGAGCCACACTCCAAAAGTCGCGTCATCCATCACTTCGCCATAGAACTCGCAGCCGCCGAGGGTCCAATTGGCCGACCAACTGGGGTTGCCGGCGATCAGTTTCGTGATCTCTTCGATGTTCATGCTCAATCTCGCTATTTACTTAGGAACTCTTGCTCATGTACCGAAGTAGCAATTTGGCGATTTCGGGGCCATGGGTGTCTTGTAAGAAGTGGCGAGCGCCCGCTATTTCATCAAATGTTGAATGGGGAATGAGCGATGACCACTTGCGGCCCCATTCGGTGACGAAAACGGGGTCTTCGTTACCCCACATGAAGTGGATGGGGATTTTCAAGGCATTAATCGTCGCAAAATTCTGCTCTTGATTGGCTGCATCACCCGAAATCATGTCGTGAAAGGGGATGCTCATCGGGAAACGGTAGGGACCAGCGTGTCCTTCGCGACCAAGTCCGGCAAACGGAGCGTCGTAGGCATGTTGAACCTCGCCGGCTTCACCTTCGTACACGGGTGTCTCGCCTTGTAACGCTTTGAAAACCGAATCTTGCGGAGTGATGCGCGCTGTGGCCATTGCCATGAGACCACCAAGCGTGAATTTCTCTGGAACATTCGCTTCGAATAAACCACCGGGTGACCATTGTTGAATCCACTGTTGAATGCCTGGCGTGTATTCGTAACCATCGTGATGCAACCAAGTGTTCATGATGCAAACGCGATCGAATCGTTCGGGCATGCGTGCAACTTGTGCGAGACCAATCGGTCCGCCCCAGTCTTGAACCATGATGGTGACATTGCGTAGATCAAGTTGTTCAACGAACTGCTTCATGTTCTTGGTGTGGCGCGCGATGTTGTACCAAGAAGTATCAACAACTTTGTCGGATCGACCAAAGCCAATGTGATCGGGTGCAATGCAGCGGTAACCCTGAGCGACGAGTTCTTTGATGATCGTGCGATAGAGATACGACCATGTCGGCATGCCATGCATCATCAAAACAATCGGTCCATCAATGGGACCTTCATCGATGTAATGCATGCGTAAACCATCAACGTCGTCGTCGGCAATTTCGAGGTAATGCGGTTGAAATGGAAAATCTGCAAGGTCGGCAAAGTTTTCATCGAGAGTGCGGAGAAACTGAGTAGTCATGAGTGTTTTACCTAACTTTTGTAGGACTTCTGGCTCACAGGAGTCGTTGGGATTCATTGAGTAGTTTGGACGATTGGCCAGCTACGGGCGTGTTGGCGCTGTCGCCATGTCGTTCGTCAAACACTTGACGAATACCATCACGCCAAGAAACTTTGCACGGACCAGTGATAGTAAGTCTCTTACTGACATCGGCGATTGAGCCCCGCAGACTGTTCGCTATTTCAACGACGCGCACGTCTGGCGTGTGACCAGTGAGTTCGCCCATGTATGCGCACCATTCATGAACCGAAGGTGTTTCATCGCCGCCCCAGTTGACAATCGTGGCGGGAACACTTGCCGCATCAAGTAGTGACTCAACTTGACTGTTGATGTCATCTTGATGGATGAGGCTGTAGCGACATGGATCCCAACGAGCAACGACTGGTTTGTCGGCGACAACCCAATCAAGGTGATAGGTCGGCAAGCCGCCGTTAGGCCCGTATGACGCGTTCATGCGAGCGATGGTGATGGGCAAGTTGTAGGCGCGAGCGCAATAACGTGACACGGCCTCTTCGGCAATCTTCGAAATTGAATAGGTGGGGGACATGATGTAGTTGACATCACCCAGCGGGTCGTTCTCATTGAAAGCATGCAGTGCATCATCAACTGGTTTGTAGACCGAGTGTGTCGACATGACCAGAGCCGCCTTAGCCTTTCGGCAATGTTGCAGTAGCAGGCCAGTTCCTTCGGCGTTTACCGTGATGGCGTGGTTGTAATCAAGTCCTTCGGTTTTGAATGCTGCAAGGTGGATCACATAATCAAAGTCATCGGGAAGCGATGAGTAATCACCTGATGACAAGTCAATTGATTGAGTGGTGACGCCGAGGGATTCAAGTTGTTCGCGCGACCCTGGTTCGTTGAATCGTGCAACGCCCCAGACATCGTTATGTGGAGCGAGAAACTGTACGAGGGGGAGACCAATCTGCCCTGATGGACCAGTCACAAGGATCTTTTTGTCGGTCAACATCTGTATCAGTCAACCACAAATCGACTGAGTCGCTATTGTCTTAGTTGCTGGTGTGAAGATGTCTGTTGGGACGCTCGTCGCTGGCTCGTGGTTGACTCACTGACGTCGCCCACATGCCCCGGTTTTGAATCATGTTGCTGGTGTGGGCTCAGTCAACGTTCATCACCCACGACCAGCTGCGCATCCCAACATCGACCGTCACGAGCAGGCGACGAGCCTCACACCAACTGGGTGAAACCAGCCATCACAATTGTTCGTTCATACAGAAACTTCAGAACAACCCAATTTCCTGAAATATTTGGCAGGATTGAGACATGCAATTTTTAATCTCGGTCATTGATGACCTCACTGCTTCGGGCACTCCTGAAGAAATGGAAGCGATCGATGTCTTCAATGACAAGTTGCGCGCGGGCGGTCATTGGGTATTCGCTGGTGGACTCGCAGCACCACAGACTGCGATGGTGATTGATAATCGCAATGAAGCAAACCTGACGACCGGTCAACCTTTGTTTGCGGCGCAGGAGAATTTCAGTGGTTGTTGGATCATTAATGCGCCAGATTTAGAAACTGCACGTGCCCTTGCCTATGAAGGTTCGAAATGTTGCAACCGCAAAGTTGAACTACGTCCATTCTTGGGATAAACAGAAATCATGGCTGAGAAAGTGACCGGTCCGGCGTCGTATTTTCCATCAATCGAAAAGAAGTACGGCAAGCCCATTGAACATTGGATGAAAGAGCTCAAGAAGGTGTCCAAATTGACCCACATGGAGCAGGTCGCTCATCTCAAAGACAAGTTTGAAATGGGACATGGTCATGCCAACGCAATTGTTGCTGTTTTCCGCAAAGAAATGTGACTAGGGTTCGATTGTGACTACTTCGCTTTCTGACCACGATGCCATTCGCCAAGTTGTCGCAAGATACGCGCGGGGAGTTGACCGCCTTGATGCCGATCTCATGAAGTCGGCATATTGGCCAGAGGCAACTGACGACCATGGAGTGTTCGTCGGTAACGCGATGGTGTTTTGTGAGCGGGTCGTTGCAACGCATCAGCGATTTACCGGCACCATGCATTGCAACATGAACCATGCGATCGAGGTAAACGGCGATTCAGCATCAGGCGAGATCTATAACGTCACGTATCTATTCCGTGAAGATGGCGACGTTCATTACATCGATACTTGGTTTGGGCGCTACCTCGATCAATACGAGAAGCGCGCGGGCGAATGGCGCATTCTCGAACGCATTTGTGTCCACGAGAACACCATGAGCCAAGTAGTTGACGCGCATATGCCCATTGATGCGCCAAAGTTCCGTCACGGAAGTGCTGACCGAGGCACAAATACCCCACTTGGTCGTTAACCACTCACCCATTTGCCTAATCTTGCCTGATGTCATCGCAAGCCTTGGTGGGTAAATCTGCACTGGTCACTGGGTCTACTTCAGGAATCGGTGAAGTGACTGCCTATGCCCTTGCAGCATCGGGAGCCCATGTTCTTGTTGTTGGTCGACGCAATGATCTTGGTAACGATGTCGTGCGAAAGATTGAGCAATCGGGCGGTAAGGCAAAGTTCTTCGCCGCCGATATGCGTTCAACTGAAGAGATCAACGCGATGGTTGAATGTGCTGTCAACGAATTCGGAAAACTAGATATTGCCTTTAACAATGCAGGCATCTTTGACCGCATGAATGACTTTCATATCTACAACGATGAGTCGTGGGACGAAATGCTCGCCATCAACTTGACGGGTGTCTTTCGGTGCATGAGAGCCGAACTTGCGTCAATGATCACAAGCGGTGGAGGCGTGATTATTAATAACGCTTCCACGGTGAGTCATCGGGGAAGCTTTCGCGCGAGTCCGGCTTATGTCGCGGCTAAGCATGGCGTGCTGGGGCTGACGAAGCAGGCGGCGATTCAATATGTGAACCAGGGAGTTCGAGTCAATGCCGTGTCGCCTGGCCCGACCGAAACGGCGATGTCGGCTCCGCTTGTGGCTCAAGGGGCCGAGGCCGTCGCCCAAGCCCTTGCACAACTCAACCCAACGGGGAAGTTCGTGAGCCCACAAGCCATTGCCCAAGCGGTCGTTTTTCTGGCCTCAAATTCGGCCAACATGATCAACGGCTCCGAAATTGTGCTCGACGGTGGTCAACTAGCGCTCCTCTAGTATTCCCAAAGATATTGCGGTGTCGTACTCTAAGGTCAGCGTTCGCCATAGTTAAGTGAGGGGTCATGGCAGAAGTAAAAGCAACACCCACGATTGTGCACAAGGCAGCTCCGGTTGAACCCATGCCCATCACCCCCGAGCGGTATATCTCGGCCGACTATGCCCAGCGCGAGAATGACAATCTGTGGCCGCGCATGTGGCTCTTTGCTTGTCTTGAAAGTGACGTCGCAAACGTTGGTGACTTTTCTGTTTTCAATCTCGGCCGTGAATCAATCATCATTTCGCGTACTCAAGAAGGAGATATCGCGGCCTTCTATAACGCCTGCCAACATCGCGGCGCAAAAGTTGCGGTAGAAGATCGCGGCTGTGTTGCGAAGTTCGTCTGTCCGTACCACGGCTGGTCGTATCGCCTCGATGGAAAACTTGTCGTTGTTCCTGACAACAACCGTTTCTGTGGCGGTGTCGACCGTAACGAACGCTCGATGCAGAAAGTCCAAGTCGATACTTTTGCCGGACTCGTATGGATCTGCATGGATAACAATGCTGTATCGCTACGTGATTACCTCGGACTGGTAGGCGAGCGCCTTGCACCTTTCCACGTGGAGAAAATGACTTTGGTCGGCGATCAAACAGTTCGACTCGACTGCAACTGGAAGGCCGTGTACGACAACTTCGGTGAGTTGTATCACGTTGAACACATTCATCCGCAACATGCAATGTTGTTTGACTGTCCGACTGCGCTCGTTGAGCTTTTTGACAATGGACATACCGGCGTCAATATTCTTGGACACACCGTTAACTCACGGCTTCCTATTCCGGAAGAACCCAACTTTTATCAACGCATTCAACTCGAAAAATACGGTGTTGATCCTGCCGATTACAACGGTCGTAATCTTGATATTCGATTAGACGTTCAAAAGTACCGTCGCGACAAGGGTCCAGAACTTGGCTTTGATTACACCGAGCTGACTGATGAGCGACTTTCAGATATCGAGCAATACAACATCTTTCCAAACATGATGTTTACCGCCCAGCCAGAATCGGCCTTAGTGATGAGAGCGCGTCCACATCCGACCGACCCGAATAAATGTTTTTGGGATAAGTACACGTTCAAGTTGCAGCCCAATCCTGAAGTTGCGCAGCGAGCAGGTGTTGAGTTTCGTCCCTCGAATCCAAAAGATCTCTTGCCTATTCCGCGTCCGGTTCACGACGAGTTTGAACAAGACGATGTCATTGCCGGTCTCAAGACGATGGACATCACAGTCGACCAAGATGTGCATTTGATTCGTGATGTACAAGCCGGCATGCATTCTCGCGGATTTACAAGCCAGATTTTGAGCGAAGAAGAAGTTCGTATTCAGCACTACCACGATTGGCTCGATTACTTCATGGGGGAGCGAGCGTAGTGGACCTTGCTCCCACATGGCTCGGACCAATTCGTCAAACCGCGTTTGTTGTTGAAGACATCGAAGTGGCGGCACACGATTGGGCCAGTACACAAGGTGTTGGTCCGTGGTTTTTGTATCACGTGAACATAGAGAACACTTGGTATCGCGGTGAGCAAGTCACCATGAAAGCGCGCATGGGTCTTGCCCAAACTGGTGGGCAACAGATTGAGCTGATTCAACCCGACCTTTCACTGCCGTCTATCTACCGAGAATTTCTTGAAGCAGGCGGAACCGGCGTGCATCATGTGTGTTACTGGGCAAACATTGAACGAAGTCGTGAACATTTTGCTGACATAGGTTCAGAGGTGGTCCTTCGCGGTACGACCTCAACTGATAATGAATTTCTGTATATGAGCGGTCAGAACGGAATCCCATACTTGGAGTTCGTTGACCCGAACGAATCAATGGCCGCGTTCTTTAGTCAGATAGCCGAGGCGGCTCTTCATTGGGATGGGTCGAAGGCCATCTTTTCATCTCGGTAGTTAAATAACTATTGGTGACGGGTGTCGTGCAATGATGTCGAGAATGTGGGCGACACGAATTGAATCGGCGCTTGAAACTGTCCAGCCTTCGTCTCCATCAATAACTCGACTAACACTCTCAACCATTTCGACAAATGCATTCGTTACTGCGAATTCTTCAACCACATCATTGATTCGCAGAGAACTTGCTTCGTTCCAAGTTGTGAATGATTCACCGGCTTCAGTACTGACCTGACCGAGCGAGCCCCGAACAATGAATTGTTGTTGGCTGGGCAACGCAAAGGAACTCACTGCGTGGGCCGTCACCCCGTTATTGATACGAACCGATACGTCAGTTGTTAAATCAATGCCTGTTGGCCCGACCACACGAGAAAGTTCACTGATTTCTATGTCGGTCGCTCCTGCGGTGAGCGCAACCCAAGCGTGAGCCTGGTAACAACCGACGTCAAGTAACGCTCCGCCACCCATTGCTGGGTTGAGGCGATAGTTGTCGGTCATCTCCGAAGTGAAAGTGAAAGCAGTCTCGATGTGCTCAATGGCGCCGATAGTCCCACTGGCGATTACTTCAACCATGCGAGCGAACCGAGGATGCCATCGGCCCCACACTGCTTCAATCAGAAGGCGGTCATGACGTGAAGCGCACTCAAACATTGCTTCAGTTTCAGATGCGTTGAGTCCAAGTGGTTTTTCGCAGAGAACGTGTTTGCCAGCTTCAAGCGACTTCGTGACCCATTCAAGATGTTGACTATTCGACAAACTGATATACACCGCATCAACGCGTTCATCATCTAACAGGTCGTCGTATGTTGCGTGAACTCGCTCTGGTTCAAGAGTTGCTGAACGCTCTTCATCGCGGCTGGCAACTGCATAGAGGTTCGCTCCGCGAGATGCGTGCACGGCAGGAGCAAGTCCACGACTGGCAACAAAACCAGCGCCCAGAAACCCCCAGTTCACCGTCACTTGTTATGACCGCCGAATCGCAGGCACAACTGGCATGGCAATTTGCATGGCTGATTGTTCGGCCGCCTGCATAATTGCAACGACATTTCGCGATTGCAATGCATTGACTTCCATCGGTGTTTCATTGTTGATCAATTCCACGATGGAACGATGGAATTCGTGAGGCGCTAGTGGCTGCAAAGGCGCAACGCGTGAGGTGCCATCGGTGCGATGCACCGTCAGAATCGCAGGCAGGTCGGCAACCGCTGGTTCGCCAGCCGGATCCCAATCGCCAATGATTGCTCCCTGTGTGCCCAACACGTAAAACTTGGGTTTTCGAGCTGCGGCAAGATCGGAATGAACAAAGGTCGCTTGTTTGCCGGTTGTGAATGTAACCGTGACGTGTGCGTGATCGGCATTCGTTGCATGAGTCCAGACGCGCTTGTGGTTTTGTCCACTCACGTGAGCAACATCGTCTGGAATGATGTTCAGAATCTGGTCGAGGAAATGACTGCCCCAGTCAAAAATTGCACCGCCTGATACTTCGGCGTTTGAGTGCCAGTAATCGCACGGGCGTGAATATCCGCCGACGAAACTGTCGTAGTGATAGACATCACCAATTTCGCCAGAACGAATG
Source organism: Actinomycetota bacterium (assembly GCA_947454105.1). Classification (GTDB taxonomy): domain Bacteria; phylum Actinomycetota; class Acidimicrobiia; order Acidimicrobiales; family Ilumatobacteraceae; genus Casp-actino8. Next base: position 68,232 of record CANGIP010000010.1, read on the forward strand.
ATTTCGCGCATGGTGACAAAGTCGTCATCAAATCGGCGGTTCTGATACACCACAAGCATGAGCTTCTTGGTTGAGGCAAGTGCCATGAGTTCGTCGCATTGATCGGCAGTGAGGGCCATGGGCTTTTCAAGCACAACGTGAATGCCGCGCGACAGAGATTCTTTTGCCCACTGGAAATGGGTGTTTGGCGGGGTTGAGATAACAACAAGGTCGAGAAGTTGCGAATTCAGCATTTCGGTTGCATCGCCAAAGGGTGTGGCTTCGGGTGCAAGCTCGAGAGCTGCGGCAACGCGCTCTGGATTCATATCGCAAACGGCGGTCAGTTCAAGACCACTGGTGTTTTGGACGGCGAGATTGTGCTCATGCCCAATTGCGCCATAGGCAAGTAGACCGACGCGGATATTGCTGTTACTCATCGCTTGAGATTATCCCTCGTGCGCGCAGAACAGGAAGGCGCAGGGCCAATTTCAGAGTGACAAGTTCTTTCTGATTGTGAGTAATTGGCGGCGCAGCATGATGCCATCGCCAGGGCCAAGAATGACTTTCTCAATCACTGAACCCAAGGGCAACTTGATGCGTGATCGCATGCGTGTCACTAAACGAGTTCCTTGAGGATCATCACGTAATTCATAGGCGAGGGTGAAATGTAGTTTGGGAGATTTTTTGCCCAGCGATTGAATCTCAAGAACAAAGTGATGCGGTGAGTCAACAATGGTCGCAGTGAATGAAGATGGGCCAGCAGGAATTTTGTCTCCCGATTCAACTGTTTGCCATTCGTCATGAATAGTGGTGGCGCTCTTGCGACCAAGATTGTCGAGCCAGTCGTAGCTGTACCAACCGGCTCGCCCAAAACCCATTTGCCGAATCCATGGAAAGACCTTTTCTGGGGGAGCAGCAATCGTGATTGACCGAGTTGCGATGAGCGTTGCATCACTACACAAGTCGTCGCCGATCACCGAACTTTGAATCTCTTGTTCGGTTGCGCCCCAGTATTGAAAGATCATGATTGATGAGAGGGTAACAAGATTTACGCGCGGAGGAGAGATGTCTACAATGTGATCCGACCGTAGGAGACCTTGTGAGTGTGCCAGTGTTTGTCGCCCAAGAAATTGGCCACACCTTCATTGACGAAAATGTGTGGATGCCCACCGTCACGATTGACGTATCAGAGTCACCCGAGATCGCAGACCTAGCCCGAGTGCATGCCGTTGAAGGAGTCGGCGATGTGAATACCCATGCGATTCGTCAAGATGATGCGGTTGTTATTGGTGTGCGGTTGACGACTCCTGTTGAGGCAATGTTTGCCGTGGCATTTAGTTATTCACTGCACCGAGAGTTTTTACATGCAGTGGCAGATGCGGGCACCCTTGTCTTTGCAACGACGAATACCGAAAACGCACACGAAGAACGACCCTTGTGGCTGAGCGTCTTCATCGATGGCGCTGGTTTGCGCCAAGCCTTAACTGTCGAAGACGATTGATTTAGGTAAATATCAATCGAGAGCAAAGTTAGCGTTGAGTAATTTCAAGAACTCGACGAAGTTTTAAGGAAGCTCGATCTGTTCCATAGTTCATCCTGCGAAGTTCGAGCGCGTGTTGAAGACGAGCCTGTGGGGTTTGAGCAGCCCAGAAAGCCCGGTCGCGTTGAGCGGCCTCACCGTGAGAAGCGGCTATTTGGATCGTCTTGTTCATCGCATTTTGAGCTACCTATCAAAGGGGGTGGGAGTGCCGAAATGACGCTCTATGGTTGAATCGCATGAGCAGTATCAATCCTGATGAAAGGTGTGGCGGCGAAATTCGCAATTCACCCGCCATTGTTTTCCAATGCGGTGCCTGTTCTTTTTGGGGTAGAATTGAGACAATGCATTCCATCCAGAAGGTCGTAACTCGAAAGCGCAAGGGCGACGACGATGCTGCGTGGACCTATTGGGTCACCCGACCCGTATCTGAACGTCTGGCGATGGTGGAAGAACTTCGAGCTGAGTATCACGGATGGACACATGAACCTGAACCAAGACTTTCAAGAGTTTGTCGAATTATTCGTCGCTCATGAGGTCGAGTTCCTCATTGTTGGTGGATACGCGCTAGCGGCACATGGTCACCCGCGATACACCAAGGACCTTGATGTTTGGGTTTGGCTCGGGCCGGAAAATGCACAGCGAATTCTTGCCGCGATAGAAGAGTTTGGGTTCGGTGATTTGGGACTCACCGCTGCAGATTTTCAAGAACCAGATGTGATGGTGCAGCTCGGCCGAGAACCTCAACGCATCGATATTTTGACGTACGCGTCAGGGCTTCAATTTTCTGACGCGTACAAGAATCGTGTCTTAGTGAAAATTGGCAACGTTGACGTGCCATTTATTTCCGTTGACGATCTTCGAACCAACAAGATGGCGACAGGCAGGCCACGTGATCTTGCGGATGTCGCCGACTTGCCACAGGCTGAGTAACCTCCACAAAAATGACGAAAAGTGTGTCGGCAGATTTCGCACCACATTTCGCACCATCCCCGCCTTCGTGAGGCTGGTGCGTAATTCCCAAGCCCAATGTTGATGGGGTACTGGCGGGTGTTTCAGTAAACGTTTGGAACGCGAAACGCCATTTTTTGGAACGCGTGAATTGATCGTGTTTGAAAGTAGAAGGTATCGTCGCAATTGATCCGCCTCTTCCGGCTGGATGGAATAATCCCACCGATGTGCGATGTAAGCGAGTATCAGCGCGATGTTATTTGAAGAGAGCAGCGCAGAACTTGCAACTCCACAATTCAACTTTAGAAAATTAGTTGAGAACTCCATTGCCTTCTTTGTCGCGGGCCACTTTTCTTCCAAAAAAGACCGTTGTATAAGTCCCACATTGTTGAACTTGCATTGATCAGTAATAACTGAAATTAGTGATCGTAAGTTGACGCCTACATCAAAGTTGAAATTCTGCTGATTGCATTTCTTTTCAAATGCTTGGAAATCCGCAAGGCATCCGGGCCATTTCGCAGTGACCTGAGCGAGTGCTAGGTCTGAGCCACGCAGGGTTGTTCCCTTTGAATTGACCCGTTGTCGAAGCGTGGTGCCACAACACAGATCGAAGTTGCTCGCGACGTCTTTCATCTGAGATTGCCAAGGAACGCTCAAGCGTGTGATTTCTTTGTGAGACACCCTTGTTTTGAGTCATCAAGAGGCCCGTATCCAAGAAAAATTTTGGATACTTGTCGCTGGCATGTTTTCTGGCGCCACTTTGCGTTCTCTGAACCTCTGTGGACCGTTATGGCTCGTCTCTCTCTATTTTTCATGGCTGATAAGGAATAGGCGAGACACCTCAACCTCGAGTCCAACTTGAGGGTTAGTTACTTGAGGGTTTATCCACACCTCAATCCCCGCAGACCCTTGCAAGTACAGGATTTCTGCAGGTTGTGCCTTGGATAAGGACGAAAAATGCGAAGTATCATTTGTAGTGATCACATTTGTAGCAAACGCATATCAAAAAACGCTTGCCGCTTATGTCTCGTACCAAATACTTCCACAACACGAGGGGCGAATCCGTGAAACTTTTAAAGCGAGGTAGGTCTGTACCTACCCCGACCACTGCGAGCAGCAGAGCGTCGGTCATCACACATCTCAATCGTGAGTTACGACGTGCGTTGCGCTGCGTTCTCGCACTATTCATTGCAGTGTCGACTGCACTTCCGTTCATGCCGTCATCGATCGCCCTCTCTGACTCCACGAACAACAACGTTGCCCTTGGTACAAGCAACACAAACGACAACTCTTCAAGCGGATCGCCCTCAGGTACGAAGAGCATCATCACACCAACAACAACACCAGCCATCACACCAACAACAACACCAATCATCACACCAACAGTGATTCCGGTGACTACTCCTGACAATGCAACTTCGCCCGTTGCGATGCCATCAGTACCCACCGGTCTTGTCGTTACTCCTGAAGACAAGAAGCTCACGGTGCTTTGGAACACTGCGGAAGAATCGGAGAAGATCTCTGGGTACGCAGTGTCTTGGAGTACAGATGGCCAAATATGGACATCTGTACCGTCGGCTCGCACATCAATCAACACTTCAGCAGTGATTGAGGGTTTGACGAATGGTGTGGTCGTCTATGTCCAGGTGGCTGCGATGAACTCGTCGGGCACCAGCGGCAGTATCTCTTCGTCAGGTATCCCCGCGGCCATTGCGTCGGCTCCTCGTGGAGCTGCCTCGGTCACAACTCCGTCGGGTGGTACTCCGTACGCCGATGCAGTTCGTGGAGACTCACCGGCTGGCTTCTGGCAGTTCGCCGATACGCCGTCACACACCGTGGCTGATGCCGGTGCGGCAGGAACTCTGACGGGTGTGCCGTATTTCGGTATGCCTGCTCCGATTGGAGGCATGACTGCTGGGTACCTGCAAAACATGGAATTGACATCGAATGTTGATGTAGCCGACATGTTCTCACTTGAGGGCTGGGTGAACCCATCTTCCATCAATGGCGATGCTGCAACGGTTGCGCGAGTGGGGAACAGCACCAATGGCTCGTTCATCCGCGTGACTACCGGCGGAGCTCTGCAGTTTGTTGGCTTTGCAAACGGAGTTGTTTCGAAAGTGGAGTCTGCGCGTGGACTTGTGCTGTCGGGTGTTTGGTCTCACATAGTGGCCACTTATGCCAATGGTCAGGTTGTCTTATACGTCAATGGCGAACAGGTCGCTTCTGTTGCGGCCACAGCGACTGGTGGAACCTATGCCATCGGTGCAACTAATGATTCAGGATTCGCATTCAATGGTTCTGTCGCCAACTTTGCAGTGTACGACTCTGTGCTTGCATCATCTGATGTAGTTGATCACTGGTCCGCTGCGAACTATCGCCTAGGAACCGGAACAACCCCGTCAGCTCGTCCCGGCGATTCGTTTGCGATCATTGAGTGGACACCGCCACTATCTGACGGTGGTTCGCGCATTCTTGGATACAACCTCCAGGTGAACACTCCTGCTGGTTGGGTTGATGCGATTGCAAATACGTATTCGTTATCGACATCGGCCTTCGTGACACAACTGGAGGATGGAACACGGCTTGCAAATGGAACGGAATATGAGTTCCGTATTCGTGCAGTCACGAGTGTGGGTGCTGGTACTGCGAGTGAAGCAGTAGCCGTGACACCACGCGGCTTGGCTTCGGCTCCTTCGAACTTTGATGTCACTGTCCCTTCGGTTGGTCAAGTCACCCTGAACTGGTCCGCACCAAGTAACAACGGCGGCTTTGCGATTACTGGCTATCGCATTGAGATCTCAAACGATGGGAATTCTTGGCGTACCTATGCATCGGCAAGTGCTGACACGACAACTTTGTCAATGACAGATGTAGTGACGGGGTCTCCGTTCGTTGATGAGATATACCACTTCCGCGTGCGAGCAGAGTCTTCTGCTGGTGGGGGACAATCAACTGTTGCAATAGCTGTTGCACCACTTCGAGATACACAGCCTGTTCGTAGCCAGTCAGTGAGCGAGAACAATGCAGAGCCGACGTCTGCGTTCGCAGGGGAGCAGTCTGCACTTTCTGCGTTAGCTGTAACTACAGATTCGGTTTTACGCACATATGCCACCGGTGGTGTCCCTGGCCGTGTTGATTCATTGGTGGCAACATCTACCAATGGTGGACTCACACTTGCGTGGAATGTCCCGACAGATAACGGTACGAGTGCGATTACTGCGTACGTAGTTCAGTCATCAACTGATGGTGCTGTTTGGGCAAACGTTAATACATCTGCAACTTCTCCATTTGTCCTTGCATCTTTGGTTGCAGGTACGCAATACATGTATCGCGTCTATGCAGTGAATGCTTCGGGTAATGGCACGCCAACGATGGTTCTTGCTGTCGCCGGTGGCAACACTGCAGGCAACTTTGCATCTTCGCCAACAGGAACAAATGCAACAGCAGGAACAATTCCGGTTTCCGACACATCAAACCTCGATTCATACACATCTGCAGTTCTTGCGGATAATCCAACTGGATTCTGGAAACTGAGTGACGCTTCGGGCGCAACATCAGTAGCAGATTCGGGTAGTGCAGGTGCGAATGGCGTTCCCACGGCTGTGACATTCGGGGGTACGACGAACTTCTCGCCGTTGGCGACAAGTCAGTTGGCAGCATCCTTCAATGGAACATCATCAAAGATTGTGATTCCAGACAATACTGCATGGCAATCAAATGAAATCACCGCGGAAGCATGGATTAAGCCGGGTGCAACGCAGACCACAAGTTTCGCTTCTCCATTGTCACGCAATACAACAAATGGCACTGGATGGTGGATTGAAGTAACAAACGCTGGTCAGTTGTTTGCTTGGGTGAATGGCGTTTACCTGTATTCAGCGTCAGGTGTGATTGTCCCGAGCAGATGGCAACACATTGCAATGACATTTGATGGCAGCATCATCAAGTTGTATGTAAACGGAGTTGTTGTTTCAACAGTCGCTGCGCCAAATATTGAATTGCAGACTTTAAGCACGCCACTGCAGATTGGTGCACGCAATGCAACTGCTGTCAACTTCTTCAATGGTCTTGTAAGCAATGTTGCCGTCTATGGAACTGCCTTAGGTGACGCTCGCATTCAGAACCATGTACAAGCAGGTGGCTTTGCTGCCAATACTGTTTCGGCACCAACTGTTGTTGCTGGTGATGGAACCGCGACTCTGACTTGGACAGCACCGACATACTCGAACGGCACGATTACCGGTTACGAGATTCAGACAGCTCCAGCTATCGGGGGCGGAGCTTCAGGCAATGTGTCTGTGTGGACAACCGTTGCGACCTCGACTGCAACCTCTTCAACCGTTTCTCACACTCTTGCGGCTAGTGGCGGTGTCTCTTTCCGAGTGCGCGCAATTTCCTCTAGTGGTGCGGGTCAGTGGAGTATCCCAGTACAGACAACTGTTTTTGGTACCCCTGTGCTTCCATCGGGCCTCACAGCTGCGACGACGTCCAACAATCAAGTGACATTGACATGGGTTGCGCCAACCAGAACGTCATCTGGCATTGCGATTGAGACCATCACCGGTTACCGCATCGAGTCAAGTACCAATGACGGCACCTCGTGGTCATCGATCACGCCAAGCACCGGTTCGACTGCTTTGACCTATGTAGTTGATGGGGTCACAAATGGCGTATCGCGTTTGTTCCGCGTTGCTGCATTGACTGCATCAACGACGGGTGCATTCGCGTCTGTTTCCATCACTCCAGGTGTCGTTGCTAGCTCGCCTCGTAACCTCACCGCGACGGGGACAGGGGACGGAACCATCGCCTTGTCGTGGACGACGCCTCTGAACACAGGCGGTTCACCAGTTCTTAGTTACATCCTTGATTACTGCACTAGTGCAGGTTGTACTCCTTCAATCGTGATTGACTCGGGTGTTCCCGCGTCAGCGACTTCCTACGCCGTGAGTGGAATGTTGAATCAGCAAGGTGGTATCACTTTCCGCTTGCGTGCCGTCACCGCTGCAGGCACGGGTGATGGCGCCACCGTGTTGGGCCGCACTGCACCGCAGGTAAGTGCGCCGAATGCACTGACAGGTGTTGCTGAAGTGACGTGGGAAGGTCTTTCGAATCAGGCGTATCTCACATGGTCTGCGCCAACATTGCTCTATGGCCAAACGGTTGTTGGTTATCAGTACGAGCAGTCTTCTGACGGTGGAGCAACGTGGACTGTTCTGAACAATCTGATTACAAATAGCACAAATACATATATACAGGGTCTCTCTGCTGGAGTCACGTATCAATTCCGTGTCGCTGCCCGCACGTCGCAAGGTCTTGGTCTCTACAACTACGTGTCAGTGACCCCTACGGGTAGTGCAACGTACACGGGCTCAATCGCGAGTGCGCCATTGAACTTGCGTGCAACTGTTGATGGAGCATCCACAGTTCTTCTCACCTGGGCTGCACCTGCATTTACAGGTGGACTTCCACTTTCCGGATATCGCTTGCGGTACTTGAATACAACAGATCCGAATGCTGCAACTACCGGAGCAATTGACACAGTTGTCCCAGCTAACGCAACATCTTTCCGACTGAATGGTTTGCCCATCGGAAGCAACTACTTTGTGCGTTTGACTCCATTTACCTCGGTGGGTGATGGTGATTACGCAGCTGTTGGATTCATTCAGTACGACACACCTTCTGCACCTCGCACTCTCACCAGTGCGCCTGGTGACGGAACCGTGACATTGTCATGGGCTGTCCCCGCGAATAATGGCGGCTACACCGTTTATGGATATCGAGTAGAGCAATCGGGCGATGGCGTCAACTGGACAGTGTTGACTCTTGACACTTCTGCAACGTCGTTTACTGCTCGCGGTGTCAACAATGGCAGTACGTACCAGTTCCGTGTTGCTCCAGTGACTGCTGTGGGTATCGGCGATTTCGCAACAATTCTTGCAACTCCGTTTACGACACCGAATGCACCCATCAATTTGATTGCAACGCCGGGTAATGAACAGATCACTCTGAATTGGACGGCGCCAACGAACAATGGCAGCGCCATTTCGCAGTACATCATTGAACGCTCTTCAGATAACGGTGCAAGCTGGTCAGAGATTGGCCGCGCGGTTGGCACAACCAACACAACGTTCACGGATACCGGCTTGTTGAACGGTTATTCGCAAGGAACATATAGCTATTACCAATATCGAGTATCGGCCGTTAACAATGCTGGTACGGGAGCTGTGAGTACGACAGCGCAAACAGTTCCAGGCAATACGCCTGCAGGTGTCACTGGTTTGTACGTGTCTGGTCAATACAGCACCATGATTCAGTTGAACTGGGCGTGCTGTTTGGGTGATTCGTCTCGTGGGCCGTTCTATCAGGGCAATGCACACCCGGTCACTGCTTTCCGTGTTGAGCAAAGCACTGATAACGGTGCGACATGGCAGTTCCTCTTTGACCGCCCCGTTGCTTATGCATGGGCGCGATTGTCTGGTTTGCGCAATGGCGTTCAGTATCAATTCCGTGTCTCAGCTGTGAACGATCTCGGTGCAGGAGTACCGACCATCATTTCTGCGACTCCATCGAGCACGCCAGACTCACCAACAAACATGGCTGTCACCACGAATGTCACTGCCAACTCGGCGACTGCAACGGTGACTTGGGCGCCTCCCGTGACTGATGGTGGTTCGCCACTCATTGGTTACCGCGTGCGTTGGTGTGCGACTGCCAACTGCAATCCGACCACTGTTCTTTCTGATTCCCTGAGTCCCACAACGTTCTCGTATGTGGTGACTGGTCTGACAACTGGTACGCCGTACAACATCAGTGTTGAGGCCGAGAACTCCAACGGCTATTCCGCCAATCAGACACAGATCCCTGTGTCCCCGATTGGCCTGCCGACTGCGGTGACCACATTGAGCACATCTGTTGCGAACACCGTGACAGTCACGAACCCCGATGGAACAACGGGAACTGCGACATACCTCACCGTGACGTGGGCAGATCCGAATGCAACAAGTGGCGTGCCGATCTTCTACAAGGTGGAACTCAGCTCGGATAATGGAAATAGTTGGATCACGTTGACTGATGAGACAACCGCTCTCGAACAGAGGTGGGCTCCAAACCCAGCTCTGGCGGGTGCGCTCGTGCAGTTCCGTGTGACCCCGACAAACTTTGCCGGAAGCGGACCTGCTGCTGTGGTGAGCGCAACGGTGCCACTGCAAAGTATCGCTGGGCCTCCAAGTAGGCCGAGTGCGCCAACATTGTTGGCGTCAACGAGAGGTGACCAACAAGTCACACTTTCTTGGGCCCTCCCGGCAACGACGGGGGGGCTCCCCGTCACCGGCTACAAGGTTGAGTATTCCTCCACGAGTAACACGGCTGGTTTTACCACTATCAATAACAACACGGCCACAAGTCCATTTGTGGTCTCCGGTCTCACCAACAACATCACGTATTGGTTCCGTGTCAGCGCAATTAGCGCAGCAGGAACAGGCACCTCGTCAGTGACAGCTGCAGTGCCGAACGGCGGAGCAGCCGCTCCCGGCGCATTCACGTACACCGCAACTGCAAACGCGCAGTCCACTCTCTCCTGGACAGCCCCCACCACAAGTGCAACGGGTGGTGCGATGGCAAGTCTTAATGGTTATCGCTTAGAACAAAGCACAAATGATGGTGCATCGTGGACTTTGTTGAATGTCTCAAGTGGTGGCATCGTCAGCGGCATTCAAGTGACCCCGCCTGCAATTGGCACAACTATTCGCTATCGCGTTGCTGCAGTTGCAAATGGTCTTCTTGGGGATTGGGCATATGTCTCCGCCACAGGAACTTCGACTCTTGCTGGTGTGCTTGCTCTCGCTGCAACTACAACTCCGACAAGTGTCTCGTTGACATGGGGTGCTCCTGCATCGTCTACCCCTGCTGTCACCGGTTACAAGGTGGAGCGTTGTTTGTACACCGGTACAACTTGTGGTGCGTTCACGGTACTTGTTGCATCCCAGGCTGGTCTGACTTACACAGACAGCACACCAGTGTTTGGTTCTGTCTACGGATACAAGGTGACAGCTTTGTCGTCAGCGAACCTCGCATCGATATTGCCTGTTCATGTGGTTGGTGTTCCTGCACCAGTGACGGGGCTTGTTGCAACTTCGGGAAGTGAGACAGTCGACTTTGTGTGGGTTGCTCCAACGCAAACTCCTGCGCCGTCCGTCATGGGTTACCGAATCGAAATCTGCTCCAGCGCTTGTGCATCTGGTTCGGCCGTGTGGACATATCTGCGTGACAACGCATCAGCATCGCTCTCCGCGCAAATCAATGGTCTGACAAATGGCGTGGCATACACAATTCGTGTCATGACTCGCACAGCATGGGGTCTCAGTGCACCTGTGACCGCGACCTTTACGCCGCGTGGTGCTCCTGCATCGCCAGGCAGTTTGCGTGCGACAGCGGGTAACCGTCAGGTGATGTTGAATTGGACTGCGCCTATCAATAACGGCGGTAGCCCCATTATTGGTTACAAGATTGAATACGGCACGAACTCAGCGTTTGCTGGCCTCAACGTTGTTTCCTCGTTGTCTGATCCGAATAGCACTTCTTTCCTTGTCACTGGTTTGAATAACTCAACTTCATACTGGTTCCGAGTCTCGGCGGTGTCTGGTGTTGCAACATCTGCGGGTGAACTCACCTCCGCAATTCCTGTCGATGGTCCATCGGCACCAACTTCAGCAACAGTCACCACAACACTCACCGTGCGCAATGCATTGTTCGTGAACTGGGGAGCTCCATCGAATAACGGCGGTAGTGCGGTTGTGGGATACCGCATTGAAATGAGCACCGATGGCACTAACTGGACAACAGCAGTGGCCAATACGGGTACCACCACACAGTGGTACGCACGTGGTCTGACCAATGGTCAGCCGTATCAGTTCCGCATTTCTGCAATGAACAGCTCTGGTTATGGAACACCAACTGTTGTTTCCGGAACGCCGATGTTTGCGCCAACTATGCCGCTGAACCAGAGCATCGTTGCAGGAGATCGTCGTCTCACTGTTTCATGGGCCGCGCCTGCGGACAATGGTGGATCCGCGATCACCGGTTACCGAATTGAAATTTGTACGGAGTCAAGTGCGCATTACTGCAGTAATGCGGGTGTGTTTAGTGTCTTTGTCGCAAATACGGGACTAGTCAACAGCTACACGATCACCGGACTCACGAATGGCACGTTGTATGGCGTTCGTGTTTTCGCAATCAATGAAGTGGACATCAGTTCTTATCCATATGGCTATGAGTATCAAGTCGGCCGCCCAACATCGACGCCGATTGCTCCAAACACTGTGTACACCACAACGAGTAATCGCCTCATCAATTTGTTCTGGAGTGGTGCAACTGCAAATGGCTATGCAATCACTGGTTACAAGGTGGAGCAGACTTCCGACAATGGTGTGTCTTGGACGACCATTGCTGCGAACACGTTCTCAACTTCAGAGTCTTTGCGCATAAATGGTCTCACTAACGGTGTGATTTATGGATATCGCGTGAGCGCCATCAGTTTCGCGGGCACAGGTACGCCGAGCGGTATTGCCTACGGAACTCCACGTATGACAACTTCTGCTGGTGTTCCGAACTTGCGCGCAACGGTGGGCGACTCTCGAGTCGCATTGTCGTGGAGTTCGCCAACAGATACCGCTGGTGCGGCCATTGTTGGTTATCGAATTGCTTATGTGGCTGCAGGAGTCACCACGGTGATCACCGAGAACACGTTGTCGTTGTCGACCAACTACACAGTCTTTGGTTTGACGAATGGAACGTCGTACACATTCAGGGTCTTCCCTGTGACCTCAAATGGTTACAGCAATGCCGGCGAAGTTGTTGCTCGCCCGCAGACCATCGCACAGGCCCCTCGTGAATTCATGTCGGTGTGGGGCAATCGCCAGGTAGCCCTGAAGTGGCTTGCGCCTGCCGTGACCGGTGCTAATGCTGACCAAGTCTTTGGTTACAAGTTGGAGCAGAGTCTTGATGGTGCAACATGGAGCGTCATCGCAAACGTCAACCCATCAGTTCTTTCGTACATCGTGACTGGTCTGACAAACGGAACGAATTACTCCTTCCGTATCTCCATGGTGACAACAGTCGGTCAAGGAGCAAGTTCCATTACTTCTTCGACACCTTTCGGCACTCCTTCTGCGGTGCAGAATCTGGTTGGTATTAGCGGCGATCGCAAGGTTGATTTGTCATGGGATGCACCAGCAGATTTAGGCGGCGGAAATGTCGTTGGCTACCGCGTCTTTGTCTATTGCAATGGTGGTTCCGACAGTGGCGTGGCAACAGGATGTGGCCCATACACGGTGAATACCTACACATTGATTGCTGCAAACATCTCACCGGCACAGCGCACCCTGACTGTCAATGGTCTGATTAACGGAAGTAACTATCTCTTCCTTGTGCAGCCATTGACTGGCGTGAACACAGCTTTGAACACATGGATTACGTGTGAGGGATACCTGCGTGATGGGGTCAGTGCTCCATTGGCAACCGACACATCTCGCTGTACTCAGTACTCGCGCGTTCTCTGGATTACCCCAATGGGCAGCCCATCGGCGGTCAAGGGACTCAATGCCACAATGGCGCCGTCTGCTTCAAGCACGAAGGCATCAGTGACAGCAACATTGACATGGACAGCACCGGACTGGAGTGGTGGCGACTACATCAATGGTTACCGCATTGAACAATCAGTCGATGGTTCCAACTGGACAGTGGTGACAGCCAACACTGGGTATCGCACAACGTTGACGTACACAGTGGCCGGTTTGACACCAGGAGTCCGCTATTTCTTCCGTGTGTCGGCAGTTGGTTCACTGGGTGCTTTAGGCGCTGCATCCACCGTTTCAATCGGAGCAGTTGTTGCAGCTGATGCGCCAATTGGTGTCTCTATTGCTCGTGTGAACAACAGCAATACTGCAGTGTTGTCATGGAATGCACCAACGTTTACAGGTGGCTCTTCAATCGTTGGTTACAGAATTGAACGACTTCTCACCGGTGTCTGGTACATCGTGACGCCGAACACTGGCAACACGAACACCACATTCACACTCGATGGTTATGACGCAGGTAGTGCCCTTGGACTTCGTGTCTCCGCTGTGACCAGTGCAGGAGCAGGCGATACTGCAATTGCATATCTTGAGGTGGGCGGCGTTTCCGGCGGTGGAGTGAGGTTTACAACAACTTCAGGTAGTGGCTTTGTTGATCTTGCATGGGGAGCATCTTCGGCATTTACTCCGACGTCGTACAAGTTGGAGTACCGCGTTGTTGGCGCAGCGAGCTGGACACTTGTAACGGCCGATATGGGTGCAACAACGTCGTACCGCCTTGGTGGTCTGACCAATGGTGTGAACTATGAAGTTCGCGTGACGCCGATTTATGTCGTGAGCGGTGTCACCTCCGTCGGAACTCCCACAAGTACGTTTGTTGTGCCGGTAGCCACTGCAAGTGCGCCCGCCAACTTGAGCGCAACTACTGGCAATGCGATGACAACGCTGACATGGACAGCGCCTGCTGACCTTGGCGGCGGAACTGTCATTGGTTACCGAATTGAGCAGTCAACCACGAGTGCAACTGCTGGCTACACAGTGTTGACCACAAATACTGGTTCCAATGCATTGTCGTACGACGTTCGCGGCTTAACGAATGGCACACAGCATTGGTTCCGCGTCTCTGCGATTACGACATTGTCTGGCGGAAGTGCGGGGGCAACGTCGTTTGTGAGTGTGACTCCCGTTCTCCCCGGTCGTGCGGTGGGAACCTTCTCTGCTTCTCCGGGTAACACAACTGCAGTTCTGACATGGACCGCACCGCAATATGACGACATCAACACTGATTTCATTGGTTATCGCATTGAGCGTTCAACAGATGGGATCAACTTCACCACTTTGTCAACAAACGTAGGCAGAGTATTGACATATACCGCAACCGGATTGACAAATGGAACTCCCTACTGGTTCCGCATTGTCACATTGGGTCAGCAAAGTGATGGCGGAAGCTCTGTCATCTCCGTTGTCCCGGCGACGTACAGCGCAAAGCTGGGTTCGTTGACCGCAACAATTTCTGACCGCACTGTCACATTGAATTGGACACGCCCCGCAGATACCGGTGGTCTGCCACTTCTCGGGTACATGATTTCTCGTTGTAACAACCCGGGCACGGTGTACTGCGATATGTCGAATGCGGCCTATGTGACGTACTACTTGTCGCATGCTTTCCGCGGAATCAACGATGCGTTAACGGGCATCGCATTCGTTGGCCCTGATGCAACTTCGTTTACTTTCATTGCCGACACCACAGACTTCTATCGCGTCGTTCCGGTGACAGCAGCTGGTGTTTGGACTGGCACAGCCGGTGGCGTGTACTCCAACTTCCCGAACGCATCAATGGTGTACGCCGCATGGTGGGGTGTGCCGTCACAAGTCAATGGCATGAAGGTCATTACCAGTTCGCCAAGCGGTGCTGGTTCCTCAAACAGCACTTTGTATTTCGACTGGACTGCACCAACTGTTGTTGGTAATGGTGTGATTTCTGGTTACGACGTGGAACAAAGTCTTGACGGTGGATTGACCTGGACATCACTGGGTCGCACCAGGTTGACCAGCCAGTACGTATCTGGTGTTCCATCGGGTAGCACCGTTGTCTTGCGTGTTCGAGCCGTCAACGAATATGGCGTCGGACCATGGAGCTCAGTGACGTCTTCATGGGTTGCTAATCCAGCAACACCGCGCACTCCTGCGATTGCCGTCACCGGTAATCGCATGACTTTCACGTGGACACCGCCTGAAACAACCAGCGGCATGGGTGTTCAGGGGTACGAAGTGCAGTACAACTTGAATGGCACATGGGGTACCTACACCGGCACTGGTGCAGGATTCACTGCCACTTCGTTGCAGTGGAGTGCTCCGAACAATACGTATTACACAAATATGCAGTGGCGCGTTCGTGCAGTGACTGTCAATGCAGCGAATACGACTTTGTATTCCGATTGGGCAACTGCAAGTGGCAACATTCTTGGAACGGCCAATGCACCATATGCAAACGTGACGCCTGCGAATGGCAATGTTTCATTGAGTTGGAACGCACCAACGGATCTCGGTGGTGGAACATTGATGTCCTACCGCGTTGATCACAGCACTGATGGAACGAACTGGATAGCGGATGGAACAACGACTGCAACTGCAATGGTTGTACGTGGTCTGACCAACGGCACCAACTATCGCTTCCGCATTACCCCCGTCACTACTCAAGGTGATGGTGCAGCAACGATTTTGACAAGTACACCATTCGGCCCTTCGGGCGCACCTGCATTGCTGCGTGCAACATCAGGTGATGGTTTTGTCACAGTGAACTGGAATGCTCCATCGAACACTGGTGGATTGCCGATCTCTGGATATCAAATCGACCTGTGCGGCTACTCGTCATGTACGTGGACGACTTATGTTCGCAACACTGGTTCGGCCAGTGTGTTTACCTACACATTCTCTGGTCTCACCAACGGCACTCAGTATCAAGCTCGCGTGAGCGCGGTGACTGGTGCGTGTGATGAAACGGTGACTGACACAGTCGCATCCTGTAACTACTACGGTGCGACAGTTCTTTCGACGCCAGCCACAACGCCGTCGGCACCACAGAGCATTACTGCTTCGGTTGCAACGAATGCCTACGGCGTTCCGACAGCTTCTGGTGTCGTTACATTGAATTGGGCAGCTCCGTTAACAAACGGTGGCAATGTCATTTATGGATATAAGTTGGAACAGAGCATTGACGGTGGAACATCGTGGACGCCTCTGAACTCGAACCTTGGAAACAACAACGCTGGCGCCGCTTTGACCACGACGACGTTGACAGGTCTCACACCAGGCACGGTCTACACCTTCCGAGTGACGCCATTGACCTCTGAAGGGGAAGGTGCTTCGTCGACAACATCAATTGTCGCTCCTGCGTTGCCTGCGACGAGCACGATTCCAAACATGGTGAGTGGCGCAGTGGTGACGACAACTGCAACTGCAATTGTCGTGACGTGGAATACCCCAGTGGCTCCATTGCCAACGGGGTACAAGGTGGAAATCTCCGCCACTAACGGCACCTATGTTGCCGCATGGGGCACATGGGCGGGCCAAGCAACGCTTGCCAACATGGCTACAACTGCAACAACTGTTGGGGCTGGTGTCACGAGCGTCACGATTACTGGTACTGCAGGTAATCCGAATGCTCTGACCGTTGGTCAGTCAACATTTGTTCGCATCACGCCAACGAATGCGGCTGGAAGTGCAACCGCAACGATTGTTCATGCAACTCCGATGGCGGTTGCTTCGGCTGTTCGTCCAACGTCTGCAACGGCAGGGGATAGCCAAGTCGCTCTTGTATGGGCTGCTCCATTAACTAATGGTGGCTTTGCAATTGACTCGTATCGCATGGAGTATTCAGTTGATTCCGTCAACTGGACGACGTTGACACTCGATGCCTCCGGAACCACCTACACAGTGAAGGGTCTGACGAACGGCACGACATACACGTTCCGAATGGCAGCTATCACATCGGCAGGTCTCGGAGCATGGGGAACATTTACCTCTGCGACGCCAGCACGCGTTCCTTTGTCTCCGCTGAACATCGTTGTGGCCGGTGGCGATAAGAAGGCAACGCTTACGTGGGCTGCTCCAACAAATAATGGTGGTTCTACCATCACTGGTTATGCGATCTATCGCAACAACGTTTTGGTGACTACCGTGTCGGCTGCAACGCTGACGTATGTCGATACCAATGGTGTCACTGGTCTGACAAACGGAACGTCCTATTACTGGTCGGTTCGTGCGGTGAACGCAATTGGTGAATCTGTATCCAGCAATGTGTACGGAACTCCGTATTCACAAATCGGCGCGCCAACATCTGTGTTGGCTGTCCGTGGTAATCGTCAAGTCACAGTTTCTTGGACTGCACCAACGAATAACACGGGTTTCACACTCACTGGCTATCAAGTAGAGCGCAGCGTCAACGGATCCACATGGGTAGTGGACTCAATGGTCACCGCTTCGCCGGTCACGATTACCAACCTCACAAACGGCGTCATCTATTACTTCAGGGTGACGGCGTACGTGAATGGGGGGCCGTCAGCAAGCCCAGGCGGACTGGGCGTTGTGAGTGCCGCCGCATCCGCAACGCCAATGACAGCGGCAACAGCACCGACATCTCTTACCGCAGTAAACGGTAATGGCTCGGTAGCGCTGTCTTGGTCGGCACCTCAAGATCCAGGCGGCGCTCCCGTGTCGGCCTATCAGATCAACCAGTGCCTTGTTGTCTCCGGAGGAGCTCAATGCAACGTTGCGGGGCAGTACTCCGTCATCGTGACATCAACGAACTCCACTGGTACGACGTACACAGTCTCTGGTCTTGTAAACGGAAGCACCTACTACTACACGGTTGCAGCAATCACTTCGTTCGGAGTGGGAACTGCGACATACATCTACTCAACAAACGCAACACCGGGAACAACTCCGACAGCGCCGCAGACATTGGATGCAGTTCCAGGCGATGGTCGTTCCATGGTGACGTGGGCAACACCAGCAAGCAACGGTGGCTACACGCTCATGGGCTACAAGGTGGAACGTTCATCCGACGATGGCGTGACGTGGGCCCTGTTGAATATCTCCACGAACTACACCTTCTACAACGACACATCGGTCGTGAATGGTGTGAACTACATCTACCGAGTCACGGGACAGAACTCTCTTGGCTACGGAACACCGATGACCACAGCAGTGGTTCCATTCGGACCAGCAGCGGCACCTTCGAATCTTTCGACAGTCGCTGGTAACGCGCAAGCAACAATCAATTGGTCGGTTCCATCAACAAATGGTGGAAGTCCAGTTCTGGGTTACAAGGTGGAACAATCCATCAATAACTCAACGTGGACAGTTCTTTCCGCAAATGCCGGATTGGGAACTTCCTTCACAGCCACCGGATTGACCAATGGAACGCCGTACTACTTCCGCGTCACTGCGGTGACGGCGTTTGCAACGAATGCAAGCAGCACCGCAACGGCATTGCCGGTAGCGACTGCAACTGCTCCTACTTCATTTGCTTCAAGTGTCGATGCGTCAGGCGCCGTTGTTCTGACATGGGCTGCACCGGTGTCGAACGGTGGCTCTGTCGTTACCTATTACGTGGTTCAACGTTCAACTGATGGAACTGTATGGACCGATGTAGCTCAGCCAAGTGGTCTGACAACAACAGTGTCCGGCCTCACGCTGGGTACTGGCTATACCTTCCGTATCGCCGCGATCACGGCCGTAGGAACAGGCGCATATGCAACAGCATCTGCAACACCTGTTGCTAACCCAACGGCGCCTCAGAACTTGGTGGCAAGCATTGATTCAAATGGTGTTGTCACATTGAATTGGGCGGCACCTGCAAGCAATGGTGGAAGCACAATTGTCGGTTACGCAATTGAGCGTTGTAACGGAACACAAAATACGTGTACCCCAGCGACCGTAGTGACGACGACGTGCCCATCCACAACGGCATTCTGTGTGGTGAGCTCCAATAACGGTGGCGCCACCAGCGCAATCGTTCAGCCCACTGCAGGTTCCACAGTGATGACATTCGCGGTTACTACGTTGACCTCAGTCAACTCAACAACAGGTTTGGCAACATCGCGTCAAGTATCCGGTGGACTTGTCACTGTGGTTGTTCCGCAGCAAGCTGTGACCACAACCGCAAGTGCTCCCACCAACTTGGTTGCTGCCGCAGGTAACGGTGCAACAACATTGACATGGGCTGTGCCGAACTCGCTTGGTTCACCGGCGCCCGGTTCATACACCTACACATTGCAACGCAGCACCGACAACACGAACTGGACCACAGTGAGCTCTGCAATCACGAGCGCAACTCTGACGTTCTCCGATACCGGGCTCACTAATGGCACCGTGTACTTCTACCGACTTGCAGTGGTGAGTGCAGCCGGTACGGGCGCATACGCCGTCACCTCTGCACGTCCGTTCACAACCGCTGCCGCCCCCGCTTCGATTACCTCTGCACCGCAAGATGCAACTGCCATCGTGACGTGGACTGCTCCGTCGTCAAACGGCGGCTTGGCAATCACCGGCTATGTACTTGATATGTGTACAACAAGCGCCGCTGCCTGCGTTGCAGGTGCAAGCACCGGTTTCACCACAATCTCAAGTGCAGTACCAGCTGCAACAAACTCCTACGCCGTCTCGGGTCTAATCAATGGTACGCAGTACTGGTTCCGTGTTCGTGCGATTACATCTGCTGGTAACGGCGCAGGCATTGTTGCAACCGCAACTCCTGGTGGTGCTCCATCTGCGGTGGTTGCTCTCTCGGCTGTTGCTGCAAACACAGGGAACATCGCATTGTCCTGGACTGCACCAGCAACAAATGGATCAGCCATCACTGGCTACAGAGTGGAAATGTGTACAGCCAACTGTGCAACGAATGGAACCTTCACAGTTCTCGGAACAACAACGGCTTTAACCCCATTTGTCTCTGGCGCACTGGCGAACTTCACATGCTCGTCCATCACTGCATGTTCTGCGAACGCTGGTCTTGCAGGTTTGGTCAATGGTACGAATACCACCTTCCGTGTGTCGGCAATAAACGCGATTGGAACAGGTGCTGGCTCACTTGCAGTAGCAATCCCATTCACACTGGCTGCATCACCAACAGGTCCTGCAGGAACAATCACTGCAAACCCAACGAATGCAGACAACTACGGCGCCTCGGTGACAGCAGATGCACCAACACTGTGGTACCGATTCAATAACCCGTCGGGCTCAACGACCGTGACCGATGCATCGGGAACGTCGCGTACCAGCATTGTTGGAGCCTTGGTGACTTTTAATGGCAACGCAGGTTCACCATTCGGCGGCACCAGTGGTTCAGCAACGTTTGCAGGCACTACGCCATCAGCAACTGCGTATCCGACGACTGCACCAGTCTCGCCAATCAATATGCCAGGTGCCGTCTCAACACTCTCTACACCTGACTTGAGAATTGGTGGTTCGTTCACGCTTGAAGCTTGGGTACGACCAGCTGCGGGGGCGCCGAACAGGTGGCAGACGATTATTGGCCGTGGAAACTTCGGCACCAGTAATCGCAACTACAGCTTGGGAATTAATGGAACACAAATTTCCTTTAGCTTCCATACTGCAGGAGGATTCCAGGGTGTAACAACACAAACCGGCGCAATTGAAGCCAGCGTTTGGTCTCATGTCGTCGCTGTGTTTGATCAACCGACAGGAATCATTCGGATTTTTGTTAACGGTCAAGTGCTTGCTTCTGCTTTCGTCACGCAGTCAGGTGGCGGATTGACATCGGCAGTTGGTGAACTACTCATCGGAAACACCTACTCAGTTGATAGCAGCCATTTTGTTGGTCAATTGAGTGAAGTCGCTGTGTATAACAAGGCTCTCTCGAACGCTCGTGTTGTTGCCCACTACAACGCATCGGGAATTGCTGTCCAAGGAAAGACGGCACCAGCAGTAACAGCGAATGGTTCGAGCCTCGCTCTGAATTGGACTGCACCAACGAACACCGGCGGTCTTGCAATCACGGGATACAAGATTGATTATGTCCTTCCATCCACTTCGATTGCTGGATTCACTGGTGCCGCGTGGACAACATTGATCGCCGATACTGGATCAACCGCGACGTCGTACACGTTAAACAGCGCTGTGACATCAGCGCTTGGTCAGGGCTACTCGTTCCAGGTCAGTGCGATTACTTCCGCTGGTATCGGCGCGCCGTCACTTCCTGCTGGCCCATTCGGAACAGCTGCGGCTCCGAGCGAACCACGTTCGCTGACCGCACTTGGTGGAACAGCACAGGTCGCGCTCACATGGGCAGCACCTGCCGTCACAGGTGGACTCTCAGTTACGGGTTACACAGTGGAGCGCAGCGCTGACAACGGCGTGACATGGACAGCGCTGGGTACCGCAACATCCACATCACCATTTGTCACGGGAGCAGTCTCAGGATTCTCCTGTACTGCCATTACGTCGTGTACTGACGCCACAACCGCAATGTTGCCTGGTGCGTCATTCCAGTATCGCGTTGCCGCAATAACTCCAGCAGGAACTAGCAGCTTCTCTGTTGCATCTGCTGGCCCAGCGAACACCGTGACAGCATTGCTCGCTGTTGTGGGCAACTCTCAGATCAGTCTCAGTTGGGACATCATGCCGACAACGGCCGGCCAAACAGTTGCTGGTTACTTCGTTGAATATTGCACCGGCACATGTACCTCAACGACCGGCACCTACACGGCGGTTACGTCAATCGCTGGTGCGCCAACAAATGGCACGACACCGAATAACTACATCACAGCGACTGGTCTCACAAACGGCACGATCTATACATTCCGTGTTCGTGCCGTGTATGGCGCAGGCAATACACGTGGTCCTGCAGTGATCGTTACCGGCATGCCGGTTGCAAGTGCGCAGATCAGTGTGCAGTTGTTGAATTCCACTGCGTCAACAACAAACATGGCGCTGAACTGGCTCGCGCCAGTTCCTGTCACTGGTACAACCGTTGCTGGTTACTTGGTGGAATACTGCGCAGCAAACTGTGGTGTCGCAGGTGCAGTGTTTACTGCTGCCACACCAGTTGCTGGTGCTCCGGCCGGTGTCACCACTTCATTGCTGACCTACACAATTACAGGATTGACAACGGACAACACTTATGCCTTCCGTGTCACGCCAGTTCTTGCTGCTGGTTCCACAGGCGTCTCTAGCCCGTCGGTTGTTTTCGATACGCCTACTGCATCGGTGGATGCTCCAACGGCAATGTTGGCTGCAGGTCGACTGAACAGTGTCTTCGTGTCATGGGCCCCGCCAGCAACACGCGGTGGATATCCAATTCTTGGTTATCGCGTGGAGTACCGCGTGAATAACACAGGAAACTGGATAACAGCGACTGCAAATTCGTATTCATCAACACCGAACTACGCAGTGACTGGTTTGACTGCTGGAGTGACCTATGGATTCCAAGTCACTGCACTGACTGCAGCCGGACCTGGTGCAACAAGTACATCAGTGACGGGTATTCCGTTCGGCGCAGCGGCTGCTCCGACCAATCTCCGTGCATCTGCTTCAAGCGGCCAGGCTGTTCTGCAATGGGAGACCCCTGCAAGCGATGGTGGAAACGCCATTACGGGATATCGCATTGAGTCAAGTGTTGACGGCGGAACAACATGGTCGGACGAAGTTGCGAATACAAATTCTGTGGCCACGTCATACACATTGACGGGTCTCGACAACGGAGTCACGATTCTGATTCGCGTCAGCGCAGTGACATCTGCGGGTAGCGGACTTGCGTCGAATGTGGCACCAGCAATTCCAAGCGCACCAGCTTCTGCACCGATGAATATCTCTGCCATTGTCGGCAATGCACAAGCGGTGTTGACATGGACGGCGCCTGCGGATACGGGCGGCTTGCCAGTGACGGGATACATGATTGAACGTTCGGCCAATGGAACAACCTGGACAACGGTGACAGCGAATACGGGCAACCCTGTTCCTGCTTCAGTTCAGGCTGGACTTACCAACGGCACGACGTATCAATTCCGAATTTCCGCAATCACTGCGGGCGGCACAGGAGTGGCAAGTGCGCCATTCACGGTGAAGCCATTCACTTCGCCGTCTGCTCCCACCGCATTTGCTGTACAGCCAAGTGATGGACAGGTTTCCATGACATGGGGTGCTCCAGGCAATGATGGCGGCGCTGATGTCACTGACTACCGCGTTGAGCAGTCACTCGATGGCGGCATTACATGGACGGCAGCGGCTGCGAGTACAGGCGGAGTCCGTTCAGCAACGATTACGGGCTTGACGAATGGAACGCCAATTCTCATACGAGTGTTTGCGATCAA
>CANGIP010000011.1 GCA_947454105.1 Actinomycetota bacterium
GCCGCCGCAGTCGCACTCAACGTCACCGTCACCGGAACAACCGACGAGGGCTACCTCACCATCTGGCCATGCGGAACAACCATGCCCAACGCATCAAACCTCAACTACACCGCCAACCAAACCATCCCCAACGCCGTCATCACAAAAATCGGAAGCAACGGCAAAGTCTGCATCTACAACTCAGCACCCACCAACATCATCGCCGACGTCAACGGATGGTTCCCCGATCCGACTTTGCAATCAGCAAATGAAGCGCCAACGGTTTCAATTACGAGCCCACTACAAGGTGCAACTGTCGGCGCCGACATCATGACGCGTATTGAAGGCACAGCGACAGATACCGACGGCACCCCAACAAGTGTGCTCGTCTCAATCAATGGCAATACTGCGATCAATTCAGCAGTTACTGACGGTCGTTGGCAAGTTGATATTGCTCCGCCTGCCGGAACTTGGACTCTCATCGTACGATCCATGGACGATCAAGGACTTACAAGTGAATCTGCATCTCGAACGCTGACTTTTTCATATCCATCACCATCTGAAACAGTCATCAATCCATATGCAATTTCAATAAATCCAACTCAAGCTGCATCAGTGATTCTTGAAGTCACCGAAACCACGGTCAAATTCATCTCCGGATACACAGTTGAGGTTGGCGATGTTCTCAACATTGATCCGTTTACATTGGCCGAAGACGGAGCATTACGAAAAGTCTTAGCAATTACCGACACCCCAAGTGGTCGAGTCGTCTCTACTTCACAAGCAACGTTGACCGACCTCATTCTCCAAATTGATATCGGCGGGGCTCAAGCTCTGAACGCTCAGTCAACTCCCGATGTTCAAGAGGGCCGGATCTCTGCTCAATCAGTAACAATATTCGCCGTGCAACGCACGCTTCGCGGTCCCAGTATCCCATTGAAGATCGGGCAAAGGGACCTTGGGGCGGTAGATGTTTCAGTCAGTCTAAGTCTTGCTGTTATTGGTGACCTTGAAATTGGAACCGAATGGTGTTGGTGCAAGGACTTTGTGAAAGTTAAGAAATTCCTGATTAAGGGCACGGGCACAATTTCAAGCACCATTGAGTACGCAATTTCCACTGGCGAAGAAGGGTGGAGTTGGGATGAAAGCAAAGACCTCGGTGCAATCCGCCTCCCACCGTTTCAATTAGGACCCTTAACAGTCATCCCCCGAATTGAGTCTTCAGTATTTTTCAGGGGCGAGATAAGTGCCGCGCTGAGTGTCAATCTCACTCGAACAATCTCGGTGAGTCTCGGAATTGAATACGACGATGGTAATTGGAATACGATTTGGCAAAAACCTTCAACAACTTCATCTGCCTCTCTCAACTTCTCTGGTAGTGCCGACGCACAAGCTGGTTTGAATTTGAATCTAGAACTCCTAGCTGGAGGCGCAATTGGTCCACAAATCAGTGCTGATATCTATGGATACATCAATGGCACGATTAACGGAACGCTTTCGTCTTACGGATTCGTCACGGCTCATGCCGAATACGGAATTGGGGTCACGCCGAAAGTTGGTGTCAGATTCAAAGTGTTTAAGTGGGACCTCGTCGACCGTGAATGGCCCTTGCTCGACAAGCGTTGGCCAATTTGGGAACGGGACTGGCAGTTCTTCAATGGAATTTCGATGGGAACCCTCGAATACGACACCTTAGCCACTGCCAAGACCCTTAACCCTGGACAAGTCATGGGCTATTCGTTTGACGGAACAATTGGGGACATTATTTCCGTCGGCGCAACACCTAGCAGTTACTCCACGATTTCTGTTCTCACTTCCGAAGGAGTGCTGGTTTCAGGATGTAACACAATCTGCAAACTTCCTTCAACTGGCACGTACTACGCAGTTTTGAAATTAGAGGGTTACGCGCCCACCACAACGTTATCGATGTATATCGCCAATGAAGTCACTGCTCTAACGGCAGATACACCATTTGAATTAGGGGCCGATCTGCCGTCTGGTATCAATCGAATATTCTCAATCAATATCCAGCAACCAACCAAAGCGAATATCTCAGTATCCGAAGGAACTTTGAATGTCTACAACTCAAATATGACTGGAGGATTTAATTGCACAAGCCTTTGTAGCTTCTCAACAACTGGAATTCGATACATCGTCCTTTCAAATGGGGTTTATCAACGAACGTCAAGTACGACAATTGCAGTTAGTACCCCGATTCAGGCACTGCAATATGACAGTCCGTATACCGTCACGAGCATCATTCCACGAGGAATAGCCAAGGTTTTCACTTGGTCTGGAAGTGCCGGCGATGTGATCATCGCCGGAGCGGCTTCAAATATTCACATAGCTGATTTTGATTTGTATTTACCGAACGGAACAAGCCTGGACTCCAACTCGTGTGGTTACGGCTGCAAACTTGACACCACCGGCACTTATTACGCAGTTCTCCGTAATTCAACGGGATATATACCGGTCGGCGTCAAAGCGCACATCAGTACACCTATCGAGCTAAGTGTTGATCAAATTTATGAAACACAAACCGCTATCACGCCAAATGTACCTGCTCTTTTTACAACCACTATCAACGCGGGCAGCCCTTTTAGTTTTACGGGCGCCTACACCACAATTAAGAAGTCAAATATGTTGACATTGGATTGTAACTCTGGCGACTTTTGTATTGCGCCAACAACTGGCACGTACTACTTTCGAGTTCAAGCAGGTCAAGGCTTTAGCATCGGGTCCAAATTTAAGATTTCTACAACATCAATTTCTGTTCAATTGAACTCGCCAACATCCCTAGGTATCGCAATACCGAGTTGGACAAAGCAAATCTTCTCATTCACTGGCGCTGCCGGCGATGCAATTTCACCACAAAAATTTGGGAATGACATCAGGGATATTTACAAATCTGATGGCACAGGTTTGAGCTGTACCGTCTTTTGTAAATTGCCGGTGAGTGGAACTTATTACTTAGTTGCACAGAACAATGCCAACCGATCTGCATCAGATCAAGTACTCATTTCTAAAGCAGAGGCCTACACGGTCGGCACAACTTATAGTTTTACGAGCGAAACCGATTTCAATTCATTTCATCGCTTCTACGCAGCGGCTGGACAAAAATTGACACTCGCTAGCTCTAAAACTGCCACGGTGTACTTCATTCCTAATACTGGCTGGAACTACCGATCAATATGCACAACAAGTAATTCTTCTGCGACGTGTACCTTCACAGATGCTGGGTATTACTACGTCTCTGTCGGCAATAACGGATCAACTATCCCTAGCGGCACAACCTTCTCTTTAACGGCTGCCTAGCGCAGAATCACGGGAGAAATGTGAGTTGATCGGTCGATTTGATGGTGCCGGGTTTAGTGATTTTGGCATAGACACCAACATTTTGATTGAGGTCGCGCACGATGTGTCGCAAGATGGCGCGATCGGCAGGCAGATCATCGCCTACTTCTCGAGTCACCATCACGCATCGCGGACATGGTGACTGAAATTCAATTTCGCAATCACCAATTCGAGCGGTCTTCCCGGCCCACGAAAATTCGGGATGACCAGTTTGATCGCTCGTATCAATCACCAAACTCGGACGAAAACGTCGAATATCAATCTGCGAATCTGGCAACGCCTCTTGCATCGACCGCAACGCTGAAGTACTCATGATCATCAACGGCCAGCAGTCGTAATAAGTACCTGGTGGCGATTCAAATTCCATCACCTCAGGCGGAAAGACAGAAAAGTCGGGAAGCGGTTCATCAATGTCGCGACCAAAAACATTGCGTAGTTCTTCCATCATGTCGTCACTGCCCGGGGCGCCGCGACGATAGTGCTCGAGGTCGGTGGCCGGTCGCAATTCTTCAAGTCGAACCGAGACACCAATGGCTTTGCTGACGAGCGCGTTTACCTGCGCATCATCGCTACGAACCACAGCGCCATCTGGCAACGAAATCTCGACGACATTTGAATTGCCAACGAATGAGGCCGACAACTTCATTAAGCCACCAAATTTTTTGGCGCCGCGAATTCCACCATTTACAAGATCACGAACAGCCCATTGGCGATCGCCAACGAGACCTAACTCACTCACAGAACATTCATCAACTGTTGCTCCCACCATTGATTTAACGGGATACACCCAAATCTGTGAGAGCGGAAGTTGTGTCATGAACGAATGGTACCGACCTTGAGATCTTTGAACGGCATATTCTTGTCCACCATTGGTTCACGGGGCAGTCCAAGAACGCGGTCACCAATAATGTTGCGCTGGATCTCGTCGGTTCCACCGGCGATGTTCGACTGGAAGCTCGACAAGATGTAGCGCGCCCAGTTCTCGCCGCGGCCTTCACCTTCCCATGCATCACAATCTGCACCGACAAGACGGTTGATCAAGGGGCGACTGAAACGAGCAATCACAGCACCGTGCAACTTGCCAAGCGATCCACCAGGACCAGGTACTTTTCCGGCCTTCATCTCGGCGCGAGTACGCATTGAAACGAGTGACTTGCAGGTTTCTTCGCAATACAACTTCATCAGTTCTTGGCGAATCACCGGATCGCTCAACTTACCGTTGTTTTTCGCAACGTCGATTAAACGATCGGCCAAGTTGTGAGTAACACCGCTTGACGAACCAGTTCCAATTGCGACTCGCTCAAACATGAGCATGGCCGTTGCTTGGTTCCAACCGTTGTTCAACTCACCGAGCAACCATGACTTCGGGGTACGAACATCAGTCAAGAAGATTTCGTTGAAGTGGCTGCCGCCATCAATCTGGTGAATCGGGCGAATTTCAACGCCAGGCGCCTTCATGTCAATGATGAACATCGAGATACCAGCATGCTTTGGTGCATCGGGGTTGGTACGGGCAATCACAATTCCGTAATCGCTGACGTGGGCAAGTGTGGTCCATACCTTCTGACCATTGAGCACCCACTCGTCTCCATCGAGTTCGGCTTTGGTCTGCAAACTTGCCACGTCTGAGCCAGCACCTGGCTCGGAGAACATCTGGCACCACATGGTGCGGGCCGCAATGTTGTCGGGCATGAACTGACGCTTTTGTTCTTCAGTACCAAACTGGTTGAGCATCGGCAAGCACATGCCATGGCTGATGGTCAATTCGAAAGTCATATCGGGGTACTTGCCGTACTCTTCGCGATAGATGCGGTCGTGAGCACGGGTCTTGCCGGCTCCGCCATGTTCTTTGCTGTACACCAGACCAGCCAAACCAGCCTCGGCTAAGGCTGCTTGATAGGTCTTGCCGATCTGAATCGACGTTTCGCTGCGGCGGCCAATGCCAGAGGCGTTCTTTTCTAAGAACTCGCGAACTTCGGCGCGGAAAGCCTCGGCTTCGGCGGGGTTCAGGGCATCGTCAATAGTTGTGTTGCTCATACGAACAGTCTGCCATTGTGTCCAGTATCCAGACATAACCGAGACGACATAATTGAGAACCGATAATCGAGAGCCCAACTCGCTGACGCACTACGGTTCGGCTATGGAATCTCCCGTCTTTCGCCATGTCAGCGACTGTCCGACCGAGGAATGGACCAGCCCAACGCGGGGTTCGGTTCGTTGGTGGGAGTTGTTCGGCGGCGACGCCACCGCAACCAACGAAATGACCGTTGGGATCGCCGAAGTTCCCGTTGGCTCGACTCCCCCGCCTCGGGGTCACTCACACGATGCCACCGAGATCTACGTGATCTTGTCGGGTGTGGGCGATGTCGTGATTGAAGGAACTGCGACATCTGTTCGCGAAGGCTCAGCCGTTTGGATACCCGAAGGCCTCGAGCACTACGCCCACAACACCGGGTCGGAACCGTTGCGATTGCTGTACATGTTCGCCCGCGACAAATTCAGCGATGTCACCTATTCATTCCCTGGCGAAGATTAAGGCCCTGGCGAAAACTAAGGAGTCGATTCATGGCACCAGCAATCAATCTCATTGATCCCGAGTACTTCTCCAAACATGGACATCCGTGGGATCAGTATGAATGGCTACGTGCCAATGCCCCGGTCTTTTGGCATGACGAACCAGATGGTCCCGGATTTTGGGCCATCACTAAATACGACGACATTCGCGCTATCAGTCGGACCCCAAAAATCTTCAGTTCGTACCAAACCGGAGTCATGCTGCCCGACCCCGATCCGATGGGCTTATACGCGCAACGTTTGATGATGCTCAATATGGATCCACCTCAACATGATCGATTCAAGTTGTTGGTCTCGCGTGGTTTTACTCCAAAAAATGCACCGCTCCTTCGTCCGCGTATCGAAGAACTCGCCCGCGAAATTCTTGAGTCAGCAATGAAGAAGAATTCGTTGGACTTCGTCAGTGAAATCGCTGGTCGATTACCCTCGGGTCTCATTGCCGAATTGATGGGCATGCCTCGTGAAGACGGCGAGCGACTGTATGACCTCACCGAAATCATGCACACCAACGATTCTGCAGTCGCACCTCCCGAAGTCAAAATGGCCGCAGTCGGCGAGATGCTTGCGTACGGTCAATCAGTGGCAGATATTAAGCGCAAGACTCCAGGTGATGATCTAGCAACAATTTTGGTCAACGCCGAAGTTGATGGTGATCGACTCACTAATGAAGACTTCCAGTGGTTTTTCTTGTTACTCGTCAACGCTGGTGGAGACACAACTCGCAACTTGCTCGCCGCGGGATTACAACTGTTGTTTGATCATCCCGATCAACGAGCCAAGTTGATGTCAAATCTCGATGGTCACCTCGCGACAGCAATTGAAGAAATGTTGCGCTTCAGTAGTCCCGTTTCGCACTTCAAACGAACAGTCATGGAAGACACGATTATTCGCGGGCAGAGCATCAAGGCCGGTGAACGTGTCGTGATGTTCTATGGCTCGGCCAACCGCGATGAAGATGTTTTCGAAAATCCGAATACTTTCGACATCACCCGCGATCCCAACCCACACGTCGCATTTGGCGCTGGTGGCCCGCACCTATGTCTTGGGATGCACGTCGCCCGAGTTGAACTTGCAGTCATGTTCAAAGAACTATTCACGCTGATGCCAAACATCAGATCTGACGGTGAATTTGAACGGATGCACAGCAGTTTCATCGCGGGTATTCACAGCATGCCCGTCAAGTACTAGTTCATGCCTAAACTCAAACCGTGCATATCAAACGCCTTGGACTAGTCGCATTCTTCGGTTTATGCCTTGGCATCACAGCGTGCGGTCAAAGTAGCCCTACTGCAACAAGTTCATCCGATGCATCATTGGTGCCAACGATCGCTCCAATTGCTGACACAACGACTTTGCCAGCAGACACCACGACCGTCGTACCCGCGCCAGTCACGATGAGCGTTGCTTTCGCTGGCGACATCTTGATTCACAGCCAAGTCTGGAAGGCCGCCACAGTCAACGCTGGTGGTTCTGGCTACGACTTCACTCCAATGTTCGCTCGAGTCAAACCACTCATTGAAGGCGTCGATCTTGCGATCTGTCATCTCGAAGTTCCGTTAGTCGCCCTCGGTGAAAAGCCCACAACCAATCCGCTGTACTCGGCTCCGACCGAAATCGCGTGGGCCATCAAAGAGATGGGGTTTGATCGTTGTTCAAATGCCAGCAACCACACATTTGATAACGGAGTCAAAGGTATTGAGGCAACTCTCAACGAATTTGATGCACTCGGGCTTGGGCATGCCGGCATGGCACGAACACCCGAAGAAATTGAGCCAAAAGTTTTTGATGTTAAAGGCATCAAGGTCACCCACCTGTCGTACACATTTGGTTTCAACGACATACCTGCACCCAACGGCGAAACTTGGCGTTCAGCACTCATTGATCCGTCCCGAATTATTGCCGATGCTCAGAAGGCTCGCGATATGGGTGCACAGGTGGTGATTGTCAGCATGCATTGGGGACGTGAAACACAAACCGATCTCAGCGATTTCCAACTGACCAATGCCGATGCAATCACCAAATCTGGATTGATTAATTTAGTGATCGGCCATCATGCCCACGTCGTGCAAAAAATTGAACAAGTCAACGGCGTCTGGACAGTATTCGGACTCAGCAATCTCATTAGCTACCTGCCGACTACTGATGCATTCACTCCGAACACTCAAGACGGGATGATCGTGACAACCAATATCACGCTTAACCCCGATGGTTCAGTAGTAGTTGAAAAACCTGTCGTCTATCCAACGTGGGTTGACAAAAAGAACGGAGTTGTCGTTCGACCAATATTGAGTGATCTCGCCGATCCCACAGTGCCAGAGGACATCAAGGCCGAACTCAATGTTTCGCTTGAACGAACACGTGCTGTTGTTGGCGACTTCTTTGCCCCGGCACCATAGGAGAAGACGAATCGATGACCACGACACCGGTTCAACACGCAGTTCAATCTCACGTCGCATTGTGGAATGCCATGGATCGCGAGTCGTGGGTCAAACTGTTTTCTCCACAGATGGTTTTTGAAGATCCGGTGGGTACACCCGAAAAGGTCGGAGTCGACGCGGTGTACAAATCATGGGACCGATCATTCAAACCCGGGCGCAGGTGGACCCTGCACCCCGAACACGTCGTCGCGGCTGGCAACGAGGCTGCTGTCGTGATGCGCAACGAAGGTGACCTCAACGGCCAAAAGGTCACGATTCGTAGCATTGAGATTTTTGTTGTCAATGAATCGGGACTTTTAGTACGAATTCGTTCATTTTTCGACCAACCCACCGACTTTGCGCTTTCCGATTACTTCACACCCGACCGAACCGAGTGAACTAGTAGAACAATGCAATTAGACACCACTGCCCGCGACATGCTCAATCGCACGATTGCTGTTATTGAAACCGACGGCGAAGACGGCGTACGAGTTGTCGATATTGCCAAACATGTTGGCGTGGCAGTCACAACTCTTTTTCACTTGTTCGGCAACCGTGATTCACTCATCAGGGCGGCACAAATCGAACGCTACGTGCGTGGCCTTGCCACCATGATTGAAGAGTTTGATGTTGCGACGGCGATATCTAAAACAAAAGAAGATTTCCGTGCTGTCGTGATTCGCATGGTCAGATCTGAAATTGCTCCCATCAATTCGGCAATTCGTCAAAGTCGTCAAGGAGTTTTTGGGTCGGCGTATGGTCGACGCGAACTGACGAGCGCATTAACCGAAAGCCACAACAGTATGTGCCTTGGTTTTCAGGTTGCCCTCGAACGAGCTAAAGAAAACAGTTGGATCGAGCCAACTCTCGATACTTTGGCGACGGCATATTGGATACTCGGACTCATCAACAGTCGAGTATTCATAGAAGCTGGCTCTCCCCAATTAGATCGACGAGCATGGGACGACCTCACTCTGAAATCTATTTTGCGCGTTCTATTCGTTGACTAAAGATCGCCACACGTTTGTTGGGCAAATTTCAACAAATACTTCGCTCGCTCCACCGGGTCGCTGATGTCTCGCAAGAACTTTGAACGAACTTCAAAGGACAAGGGAACATTTGGGACTGCCTTCAACAATTCAGCGATTGGTAGCAATCCTTCGCCAGGACAAAGTCGACCATTGAGTGCCTCATCAAGCAACCCGCCAAATTCAGCTGGGCGCTGCGCAGGTGCGTCGCAAATCTGAAGATACGGAAAGAGTTCTGTGGGCATCGCTCGCACATCTTCAACCGATGCTCCCGATCGTGACAAGTGCAAATTGTCAATGAGCACTCCCCCGTTTGACGCGGCAGACGTTGTGACAATTTCTTTTGCCATTGGCAGAGAGTTCAACGGGAAAATAGGCAAGAACTCACAAACGACTTTGATTCCATGCGGGCGAGCCATCTCGCACACTTGCTGGTATCGGTCAGTTGTCCGGCTTTGATCCTTCAAACGACTCGTAAACAAAATGTGCCGAGCACCGATGATTGCAGCTGCCTCAATGAGTTGTTCCGCAAAATCGTTTCCGTCTTCCGAAGGAATGATTGGTTCAATATCTAAGGCAATGACACCCGTGTCATCAAGTCTTTGACGCACTTCACGAGATGTTTCATTTGTCCATGTTTTACCGTCAAACCAAATACCAACTGCGGGCCAACCTGCATCGTGCGCAACTGTTGCCATGTCCACAGGTGCAACATCGAGTTGCACCCCAGCAGCAAGTGAAAGTAACCGAGCCATTAGTGGACGGGCGCAGAACCTGGAGCAGCTGGAGTGCTGCTGACGTACTTCGGTTTAAATGCAAGCAAGAAGAGCAACCCGCCAGCGGCAATACAACTACCGGACACAACCAGTGGGGTTGCCGACGTGATGCTGGTGGCGATGTAGCCAACCAATACCGAGGCGGGCACCTGAGCGAGACTCTGCACGCTGCTGTAAATGCCCATTGCTTCACCCTGACGACCCATTTCAGCCGAACGACTAACCAGACTTCCCATATTCGCCATCGACAAACCATTGAAGAAGGTGAAAACAGGAATCGTCATATACAGCCAAAGCGTGGTGTCAGTCGGACTAATGAAATAGATAAACATCACCAGACTCGTACCGAACAAACTGAATCGAAGTACTTTCCAGTCAGCGAGAGTCTTCGCAACGCGAGCTACTAAGACAGCTTGCGAGAAGGCAATAAAGAGTCCGACTATTGCGAAGTAGTCACCGGTCTTTCCTTCGTCAAAGCCAAAGTTGTTCCGCAAATACACACCAAAAAATGTGGTGAAAAATGTGAAACCGGCGTTGAACAAAAACGCAGATCCTAGGACGACTCGCAAACGATCCGATTTGAATCCGTCAACAACATTGCTCACTGCTTTGCCAAAGTGAAGTCGCCCGTTATGAACTTTTTGCTTCAAGGTTTCGGGGAACAACGCCAAAATCAAAGCACAGTTCAATAGCGAGAGAATCGTTGCAAACCAAAATGGCGTGGTTGCGCTAAACCAGTCAGGCGTATTGAACAAACCATAAAAGCTTTTGTTCGGGCCACTTAATCGACCGCCGATATACGGTCCCAAGATAAATCCAAGACCAAAAGCAGCGCCGATCATTCCAAAATTCTTGGCGCGATTTTCGTTGGTACTCACGTCACCGATTGCTGCCTGCGCTACAGCCTGGTTGCCACCCGTGATTCCATCGAGAGCGCGACCGACAAACAAAAGGGGAATATTCGCAGTGCTGATACCGATTGCAAAGATTGCATACCCAATCGCTGTTCCGAAAATCGAAAATGCCAAGACCGGTCGGCGACCATAGCGATCAGACATCTGACCCAAAATTGGGGCTGCCAAGAAGATGCACAATGGGAAGATTCCTTGCAACCAACCCAGCATGATGAGACCCTGAGTAAAGGACCAACCTTCAGGAGTCACACGAAATGGCGAACCTGGACTAATCAACAGTGGGTACACCGGAATCAAGATTCCGAAACCGAGCATGTCAATAAAGACAGTCGTAAAAATGGCCAGCATCGGATTACGTGCTGATTTGGTTTCAACAGAAGAATTCACTCGTTCAACCTAACAAAACGAATCCTTACCGAGCGGCGTATGTTGCTCCCGCTGCCTTGATATTTTCGGCATCCACCGCGAGGATCGCACCACTCTCAACTGCTGCATCGGTTGCTGCATTCCATTTCGCAATGAAATCATCGGCTGTTGGATACAAAGCCGAGAGTTCATCTGCTGTAAAACTTCGCGTCGTTCCGAAAAGTCCGCAGAAGCTTCCGCCTTCTTGTCCGAGCCCACTCAGAGCGGCTAAGGGGACATCGACGTAGGGGGTACGAATTCCGCCAAGAGCATTGCCCTGTGCATCGAGGTTGTAGCCCGTCAGATCAGCGTTGTTTTCAAGTTTTGGCATGGATGCTGGTGGAGTGCCGGTACGAACCCATTGGTCAAGCGAATGAATTGCCGAACGCAAAACGTATGTATGAGGGCCGGCGTTAATCGGCAATCCACACTCAATGATTCCCATGTACACCGATGTCGGTGCGCCGGATTGAGCATCAAAGAGGGCCATGTCACCGTTGCCGGTTCCCGTATCAGAATCACCAATGCCAAGGCTGTAGGCATCACCGTGTGCCGTACCTGTAGTTTCCCAACTACGGAAAAAGTCAGTGTCGGGTTGTTCGGCTTTGCGATAGCCCAGGTTGGTCCCGACAACATCAGTTTCAGTTGAGAAGTTCAAAACCGGTCGCTTTAGATCAGTACGAATCAGGGCAACATCAGGACCCTTAACGTCAGATGCATCGCCGGGGTCGGCACAATTGGTCGCGCAGTACAAGTTTGCCGCTCGTGCGCCACGACTGTGAACCAGATAGCCGCTATACACATCGTGCATCGGTGCCACTGCATCGAGATACGAAGTCATCCGAAATGCCGATTGTGATTCGCCAGCAGCTATGACCGCAGTCGGCTCTAGGCCCCCCAAAATGACATCTGGTTGGCGCCACACTGTTGCTCCCGCTTGGCTAAAAATGTCGTAGCTGTAGTTGTCACCAGGGTGATTCAAAGATCCATATCGCTCTGGGTCGGCGATCTTCAAGACTCTGAACTCGCCCATTTTGTTTCCGCCACCTTCAACGCCAACACGCTGAGTCGAGACTCCAACCCACGCTGCTCCTTGTCGAAGCATCTCGACCCATGACAACGACCAAGTTGGTCCAGTGTCTAATCCAGCCGTGACATTGAGCCATTCGACGTACACCGTGCCACTGAATTTCGCAGCCGTTGTTGGCCGACGGACCAAAATACGAGTTTTGTATTCGGCTGTGTCCTTGGGGGTCACATTCCACATGCCATCTTGCGACAGAGGTTCGGCAGAAGTGAAGCTCGTGGCGGTTCCGGCGATGAAATATTCTTCTTCGGTATATCCATAGGCCGCGCCGTCAAAGGCCGAGGTACCGAAAATGATTTGTCCGCCGCCACCAGTGACTGGACCCTCAACCGTCGTCTCGCCAACATCGGTCATCGCCGTTGGCTCTGGAGCGAAAATAGTTGTGGTCGGAGCTTCGGTAACAGGCGCTTCAGTACTGACGACTGAGTCACCACTTGCAACCGAAGAATCGCTCGTGGAATCGTCACTTGAACAACTCACCAACCCCACGGTCAAAATTGGAATGATAAATAAGCCACGAATCTTCACGATGATCCCCCGATCAATAAAGAGTGAGAACGACAATAGACCAACTTCGTCTTTCGGTCTACTTTTTTCCCCTACAGTTTGCCCATGACCCAGACTCACGAATCAAGCCATCATTCATGCGATGCCTGTCGCATTATCGACGAAGCTGACGGCACCGTTGACGGGAAAATGTTCAAACTCGACCATTGGGGCGTCAGTAATGAGCGCATGCACTTCAGGCGCTTTTACACCGCTCAAGATATAGCCGCCGACAGAGTGACAAAGTTTGCTGGCTCCTTGAATTTTGTGTATCTGCATTCTGTTTGGTTCGTCGTTTGGATCGCAATCAACGTTGGGCTAATCGGGGCTTCTGCCAAATTTGACAAATTTCCGTTCGGGCTTCTCACAATGATCGTGAGCCTTGAGGCAATTTTTCTTTCGACATTTGTGATGGTGAGTCAGAACCGGCAAGCGGCACGTTCGGAGACTCGTTCGCAAGTTGACTTTGAATCAAACCTTCAATCGTTAATTTGGTCAGTACACATCGCCCACAAACTTGGTGTTGATGTGCAACATGTGGAGGCACTCTGCGCTGAAGTCATTCAAGAGTCTCGGACTGTGAGCAACTAAGACTTCAATTCTTTGAGGCGCCAGATTGAACGGGTACTGTGGTTCTACCCATAGGAGAACTCAATGAACTCGCCCGATTACACATCTAAGCCTGCATCTGAACACACCCGTGCTTTCAACAGTGCGGCTGCCACACCCCTTGACCCCGAGGACTTCACGCGGGCGCAACGCGGGTTTATCGCGTCACTTGAAAACACCAAAATTACCGATGAGCAAGGTCGCCAGGCTGGCGACATTGGTCGTTACGACTTCTTACAAGGCGACGCATCCGACACCGTGCATCCCAATTTGTGGCGTCACGCCAAACTCAATGTCAATCACGGGCTCTTTGAAGTCACCGAAGGTGTGTGGCAGGTTCGTGGTTACGACATTTCCAACATCACGTTCATCAAGAGCAACACCGGCTGGATTGTTGTTGACCCACTCACCGTTGAAGCCACTGCTCGAGCTAGCTATGAATTAATCACCAAGCATCTCGGCCACCGCCCAGTCGTTGCTGTCATCTACACGCACTCGCACGGTGACCACTTCGGTGGAGTGCTCGGAGTGACATCACAAGCCGAAGTTGATGCTGGCAAATGTCAGGTCATTGCACCAGTTGGTTTCTTGCACGAAGTGGTTGGCGAAAATGTCATTGCTGGCCCGGCAATGGGCCGTCGCGCCCTCTTTCAATTCGGTCCATTGCTACCGCCTGGACCACGCGGACATGTTGACTGCGGACTCGGAAACTCAATACCCATTGGTCCGAACACGCTGATTGCTCCCAATCGAGACATCACATTCACTGGCGAAGAAATGGTGATTGACGGCGTGCGCGTTGTCTATCAACTCACACCCGAAACCGAAGCTCCAGCCGAGATGAACTTCTTCTTCCCCGACTTTGATGCATTGTGTATGGCCGAGAACTGTTCGCACACCATGCATAACCTGATCCCAATTCGTGGTGCGTTAGTTCGCAACTCATTGCGTTGGTCAAAGTACATCAACGAAGCCATTGAATTGTTCGGCGCACAAACCAAAGTGCTGTTTACATCGCACAACTGGCCGCGCTGGGGTCATGAAGACGCCGTCGAATTTTTAGGATTGCAACGCGATCTGTACAAGTGGATGCATGATCAAACGATGCGTCTCGCTAATCAGGGTCTCGTCCCTACTGAAATCGCGAGCACTCTTAAGTTGCCCGATGATTTCTTGGCGCAAGAACATACGCATGGTTATTATGGCGATCTTGTTCATAACAGCAAGGCTGTGTATCAGCGTTATCTCAGTTGGTATGACGGCAACCCAGCAAATCTCAACAAGTTGCCTCCAGTAGAAGTCGGTCAGCGATATGTCGCATTAGCCGGTGGCGCTGACAAAGTAATTGCTGCTGGCCAAGAGGCTCTGGCAAACGGTGACTATCGCTGGGGTGCCGAATTGGTGAACCATTTAGTGTTTGCCGATCCGACCAACACCGAGGCCCGTGCACTGCAGGCTGATCTGCTTGAACAGCTCGGTTATCAAAGCGAATCATCGACATTCCGCAATGCCTATTTGATGGGCGCTCAAGAACTACGTCATGGCACACCTAATTTGCCGGCTAGCCCAGCACGTGCTCGCGGTATTTTGGTCGCAATGACCGTTGAACAAATCTTTGACACGATTTCGGTGCGCTTGAACAGCGAAGCAGTTGGTGGATTATCGCTGAAGCTCAACTGGACATTCCCCGACATGGCCGGAACTGCCGATGAGAAGTGGGTACTCGCCCTATCGCATCGCACGCTGTACGGCGTACAGGGTCGACATGATTCTGAAGCAGTTGCGTCAATCAGCATCAATCGTGCGTTACTCATTGACATCTTGACGCAGCAGACAACGTTCGTTGATCAAATCACCGCCGGCAACATAGTTCTTGAAGGCGATGCCGAGGCATTACTGAACGTCTTCGGAAATATTGACACCAATGCTCCCGGCTTCGCCATCATTGAACCCTAAACCCTTGTGATTCTGGTGTCGTATTAGTTGGTAATACCGAATAAAACGACACCAGTTTCACGATTGAATAGGTGACTATGTCGACATACTCAGCAGACCTTCGCGCCACCTACAACTCGGGGCACACTCGCCCACTTGCCTGGCGCAAACACCAACTCGAGCAAATGATCAAAATGCTCGAAGAGAACGAGCCCGAATTTTTGGCTGCACTCAAAACTGACCTTGGTAAGCCAACTGTCGAAGGTTTCATCACCGACATCGCGTTCATCACCGGCGAAATCAAGTTGATGCTCAAGAACCTCAAGAAGTGGAATAAGCCCCAGCGCGTTCCAACCCCGCTCGTCACCATGCCGGCGAAGTCTCAGCTCATTCCCGAGCCGCTGGGCGTTGTGCTTGTCATTGCTCCGTGGAACTACCCCATTCAGTTGTTGCTCGTTCCGGCCGCTGGTGCAATCGCTGCTGGCAATGCGGTGGTCATGAAGCCATCCGAAGTTTCGGCAGCAACATCAGCAGTGCTCGCGCGACTAGTGCCGAAGTATCTCGACCAGAAGGCCATCACCCTCATTGAAGGCGGAGTACCCGAAACAACTGCACTACTCGCCGAGCACTTTGATCACATCTTCTACACCGGCAACGGAACCGTTGGCCGTATTGTGATGGCCGCTGCTGCAAATAACCTCACGCCGGTCACCCTTGAACTTGGCGGAAAAAGCCCAGTCATCATTGACGAATCGGCCAATATCCGTGTCACTGCTCGTCGTATTGCGTGGGGCAAGTGGCTCAATGCTGGTCAGACCTGCGTTGCTCCCGATTACATCTTGGTCAACGAAAAAGTTCGTCAGCCATTCTTGGATGAACTCGGCAAAGCAATCACCGATTTCTTCGGAGCTGATCCGCAAACAAGCGAAAGCTACGGACGCATCGTTTCGCCACGCCACTTTGATCGCTTGAAGTCATTGATGAATGGTGGCAAAGTCGTCATCGGCGGCGAGACCAATGCCGAGAGCCGTTACGTTGCACCAACTGTGTTGGCTGATGTCGACATGAGCTCGGCGTTGATGAACGAAGAAATCTTCGGACCGTTGTTACCCGTTCTTTCAATCAACTCAACACAGCAAGCCATTGATTTCATTACTGCGCGCCCACATCCATTGGCGTTGTACGTCTTTGCCGAGAATAAGTCAGTTGTGAATGAAGTGCTCGCCAAGACAACTGCCGGCGGAATGACCGTCAACGGAACCCTGATGCACCTCACGAGCCCGCACTTACCGTTTGGCGGTATTGGCGAAAGTGGCATGGGCGGATATCACGGCAAGTCAGGCGTTCGTTTGTTCCAGCACATGAAGCCAGTGCTGAGTCGAGGCACCAAACTCGATCCGTCGCTCGCCTACCCGCCGTACACCGATAAGAAGGCCAAGCTTTTCCGCAAACTGCTCTAGTCCCCTTGTGCTTCTGGTGTCATATTCGTTGGTATTAACGAAGAAATCAACACCAGAACCACAGTGATTAGCTCGGTATTGGGGTGGTTCCGCCGCTCATGATGTACTCGAGCCACCACTGCGGCGCATTGTCGAGCAAGTTGCCCAAGTGTGAATAGTCGTGCCAACGGCAGATTTTCCCGTCGCGAATTTCCATCACTGACGTGAATGGATGCACGATGACCTCACCAGTCGGAAAGTGCCACTCTTCTTTATGTTCGGTAATCACCACATCACCTTCGGCCAACACATTGCCGGGTTGATGAACCATCTTCGAGGTTGGCCCAAGACCAAGCTTTAAGCGCTCGGCGATATCGCGTCCGCCCACGACCGGCGGTACTGCGCCAACATCCATGTATTCGGCGTCATCAGCGAAGCGGCCAGCGACGTCGGCCCAGTCTTTGGCATACATCGAATTCCAGTGCGCCTCAGCGACTGCCTTATTGGCTTGTTCTTGTGCCCCCACGATGACCCCCGTTGTTTGTCACTGTTTGTATCGGATGCGCATACCGAATATGAATACCGAGAGTAGCCCATAGTTGGCGATTAACTTTGAGCGCATGTCGCTTGCTTCAAATGTCTTGTCGGTTTTATTGGCCCTGGTCTGTGTTGCTTCGGCTTATGCCGATCTCACGATGATGCAGCAGATTGTTGAAAGTATGAAAACTTTGAAGATGCCAATCCGCATTATTCCAGCACTCGGTGTCGCCAAACTTGCTGGTGCTGCAGGATTGATGATTGGTTTCAGCAACGACAATTTACGGATCTACGCCGCATTTTGTTTGGCCGTATATTTCGTGTT
The DNA here is from genome assembly GCA_947454105.1 of Actinomycetota bacterium. Lineage (GTDB taxonomy): Bacteria > Actinomycetota > Acidimicrobiia > Acidimicrobiales > Ilumatobacteraceae > Casp-actino8. The sequence goes on from CANGIP010000011.1 coordinate 17,926, forward strand.
GGCCACATGGTGCCACGTGCGGGTTCATGACACCACCGCAAACACCATTCCAGCTTTGACGCTATGCATGTTGAGCATCGCGACATTGCTGACAAGTATCTAAACCGAGACGCCTCAATAATCAGTGAGGTTGAAGACGCGCGAACGCGTCGGCGATTTCTTGTTCGGCCGCTTGACGACCTTCCCAACCGCGAACGGTCGTTTCTTTATTTGGCTCAAGCAATTTGTATGTCTCAAAAAAGTTGCCTACCTCATCAAGCATGTGCTCAGGCAAATCTTCGATGTCGACATAATTCTTAAAGCGTGGATCATGCGAAGGAACACACAGAACCTTGGCGTCGCCGCCAGCTTCGTCTTCCATCCAGAACACTGCAACTGGTCGCACGTACACATGACAACCCGGAAAGGTCGGTTGACCTAACCAGACCAACGCATCAAGCGGGTCGCCGTCTTCACCCAATGTGTTGGGGAAAAATCCGTAGTCGAGCGGATACTGCGTCGCAGTAAACAACGTACGGTCAAGCCAAATGGCCCCAGTTTCATGATCCATTTCGTACTTGTTGCGAGACCCTTGCGGAATCTCCACAATCATTTCAACTTCCATGATCAGGCAGGACCCGAAAACAATCCCTCTTGCGTGCGAGCTGCACGAGTGGTGTCGTTGTCTTCGCCTTCGTAACGAGCAATTTCGTTACGGCCAACAACGTGCCAGTGCACTTCGTCAGGACCATCAGCCAAACGCAATGTGCGCTGACCGGCATACAAACGAGCTAGCGGAGTCCACTGCGACACACCAGTTGCACCATGTACCTGAATTGCTTCGTCGATGATTGCACACACGCGAATCGGCACCATAGCCTTCACAGCACTTACCCAAATTCGGGCTTCAGCGTTACCCATAGTGTCCATGGCCTTTGCCGCACGCAACACCATCAAACGCATTGCTTCAAGTTCGATACGTGCCTTGGCAATGACTTCAGTGTTCTTGCCCAAGCGAGCAATCGGCTTACCGAAAGCTTCGCGGCTCAAGCCACGACGAATCATCAATTCAAGAGCACGCTCACCGGCACCGATTGAACGCATGCAGTGGTGAATACGGCCAGGTCCGAGACGTACTTGCGAAATTTCGAATCCGCGTCCTTCACCAAGCAACATGTTGGCTGCTGGCACTCGCACATCAGTGAAACGCAAGTGCATGTGGCCGTGTGGAGCTTCGTCTTCACCGAACACATGCATCGGTCCAAGAATTTCAACGCCGGGGGTGTCCATCGGAACCAAGATCTGCGAATGACGACGGTGCGGCGATGCATCGGGGCTTGTCATCAACATACAAATCATGATCTTGCAGCGCGGATCGCCAGCACCAGAGATGTAGTACTTCTCACCGTTGATCAACCACTCTTCGCCGTCTAGAACGGCTCGGCATTCAAGATTCTTTGCATCTGATGACGCAACATCGGGTTCGGTCATTGCGTACGCCGAACGAATGACGCCAGCCAACAATGGCTCGAGCCACTGCTTCTTCTGTTCGGGTGTTCCGACGCGCTCGAGAACTTCCATGTTGCCGGTGTCGGGAGCACTGCAGTTCATTGCCTCAGATGCGAGTGGGTTCTTGCCCAACTCAACAGCGATGTATGCATAGTCAAGGTTCGACAAACCTTCGCCAGTTTCGGCGTCGGGCAAGAAGAAGTTCCAGAGACCGCGAGCCTTGGCTTTGGCCTTCAAAGAATCGAGCAGTTCAAGCTGACCCTCACCGTAACCCCAATGGTCGGCGCGACCTTCGGCGAGTTTGTAGAACTTCGCCGTGACCGGCTCAACTTCTTCGGCGATGAATTTGACGACTGCTTCGTACAGCGGAACAACCTTGGCCGACATGGCCAAGTTCATTGCGTCGTCGGTACTGATTCCTGAGTGCATTCCGGGCTTAGGCATACGGCAACATTAGTTCGCCGTGCCTAAAAGGCACCTAACGGGCGAACTCGCGCAATACCCGACCGGGTCGGTGACCCGTATGTTCGCCCTGATCAGTCACGACTTCGCCGTTCACGATGGTTGCGGCATAGCCCCGAGCCTTAATACGGAAACGGCCCTTTTCGCCCGGGAAGTCATGGACATATTCGGGATACTCGGTCTGCAGTTTTTCCGGGTCAAACACGTTGATGTCCGCGAATGCTCCGACCTTCAAGGTTCCTCGGTCGACCAATCCCAAAACAGCGGCCGGCTTGGCGGTCAATTGGTGAATCGCCTTTTCGAGAGTCACTGCCTTGCGATCGCGATACCAATACGACAAGTAGAAGGTCGGGCTGTCGGCATCGCAAATCTGACCGGCGTGCGCACCCGCGTCACCCAAACCAGGAACAACTGCATCAAGTTGCAAGAAGACTTCCATCGATTCGGTATTGCGGTTGAAGAACCACGCGTTGTACAACTCACGGCCTTCGCTTTGTAGCAAGCGATCAACGATCAGTTCAACTGGTGTCACACCGGCTTCGGCGGCGAGCACTGCAACCGACTTCGGATTGTCAACGTTGTAGTTCGGCAACTCATCTAGACCTAACGGGAAAATCTTGGCCGCGTCGTACCACGTACCTTTACGATTTCCTTCTTCGAGCAATTCGGCACGACGTACTGGATCACGCAAAACCTTCAAGCGATCTTCAACAGTCGGCAACTTCATCATCTCATTCCAAACTTTGCCGGCAACGACAGGAGTTTGCTTGAGACCCATCAAGGTTCCGCCGGGGCGGGTTTGCGTTGCTGAAGAAATGCGACCCAAGTTGTCATTGATATTGGTGAAGAAACTATTCATTCGTTCAACCGAACGAAGGTCTCCGTCGCCTGCACCACCCGAGAACAAAACATCGCCGGCGTGTTGTGCCATCTCGCGCAGCAATGTGAATTCATATTCGGCTTTAGTCGCGAAATCATTGACTGCTTGGAAGATTCCGCCGCCCGCGCGATTCATACCATCGGCGATTGCTTTGTATTCGTCGATCTTTGCGTAAGTACCGGGAACACAACGTCCGTCTGGAACGACGTGCAACAAAATGCGTGATGTTGAGAATCCAACAGCACCACCGGCAACTGACTCTTCAGCGATGTCGGCCATGCGACCAAGTTCTTCAGGTGTTGGCTCTTCGTCGCTCAATGAACGATCGCCCATGACTTGTGAACGGATCGCGCAGTGTCCAACTAGACCAACAACATTCAACGCTGGCTTCAGTCGTTGCACCGAGTCGAGATACTCGGGATAGGTCTCCCAGTCCCACGGAAGACCTTCAAGAATTGACTGACGTGGAATGTCCTCAACACTTTCCATCATCTCGGCTAAGAATTCGCGATCTTGTTCAACAACTGGAGCGAAGGTGACGCCACAGTTACCCATTAGTACCGTTGTGACTCCGTGCCACGAACTTGATGTCATATACGGGTCCCAACCAACTTGCGCATCGAGGTGAGTGTGCAAGTCGACGAAGCCAGGTGAAACAGTTTTGCCGGTGGCATCGATTTCGCGGGTAGCGGTGTCTGATGACAAATCGCCAATGGCAGCAATGCGATCGCCCGACACTGCGAGGTCGGCACGAATGGCCGCCTTGCCGGTGCCGTCAACAACCATGCCACCACGAATAATCAAGTCGTAATTCATTTGTCCCCCAATGACTGAACTTTCTTCAGATTAGGGCTTTGTTCGTCGGAGACGTTGCTTAGAGACCCAAAAGTCGAGCGCCATTACCGAAATAAAAGTCGTCAATTTCGCTTTGACCCACATTGGGCATACTCGCCTCAAAGCGACGTATCGGGTCGTCAGTGCCCTCATGGTGGGGGTAATCAGAAGAAAAGGCCACCATCTGCGACCCTGCCTGCTCGATGATCCAACCCACATCTTCTCCAGCAAATGGGCTCACGATGACTTGTCGTCGCAGGTAATCGGAGGGTCGCATCGACAAATGAGACAGATCTTGAATGTTTTTGAACGCCCGAAAACCCGTGTCGATGAAGTGCAAGAACGAAGGCAACCAGGTCGCCCCGAGTTCTGTAATACCGATCCGCAACTTCGGAAATTTCTCAAATACTCCGTCGTACACCAGTGAAGCCAAAAAGAGTTCACCCGGATAACCAATTGCCATATACGACAAAGGGTCCCCAGGCGCATCAGAGCGAAAATGCCTCATGTCGCGACCGTTATCGAAAAATACCTTCGGCACAGGTCTGTAATTCTGATCAGCGCCGACATGCAGAAAAACTGCGATATTTGCTTCCTGAAGCGCCGCCCACACAACATCAAAATCTGGATGAGTAAACGAGTGTTGATGCGAAGCAGGTATTGAATCAATCAACACAGCAGTGACATTGTTGGTCACCGCTTCAGCGATCAATTCGAGCGCAATCGCTGGACCAAACTCAAAAGGAACATAGGCAGTGGCGAGCAATCGAGCATCTTGACAGAATTCAAGCATTCCGCGATTCATTGCCCGCACTGCTTCAACGCGCACAGACCTTGGGGTCACCATTATTTGTTCAAATGATCCAGTTGGAAAAATAAGTTGGCAGTCAAAGCCCAACAAGTCAAGCGCCCGTCGACGTTCATCAAGATCCCAACCACCAAGTGACATCCAGCCTTTTCGTGGAATTGTCATGAAGTTGCGGTCAATTTCTTTCTGAAGATTCTCATCGTCGATTCGTCCTAGATAATCGCGATACGAATCATCTAAAAGTCGATTGAAGTCGGGATCACCTTCACCCAATTCGGGGATCAGATCTTTGACCGTGGCAGGGGCATACGAGCGCAACCAACCCTTTGGTTCAAGAATGTGAGCGTCGATATCTACGATCCGACGACCAGCGGCATATGTCGAAGCCATGCTTTCCCCCTCTCGTGCAAACTACAACGATTTTGCGGGTAAGGCTAGGAAAAATCTGGTTCAGAGGATTGCGATAGCGGCTGCTTCAGAAGCTTCTCGGCGCTCAACCTGGCGACGAGCAACTTTGCCGACGCGCTCGATGTACTTAAACATCGCATCACGAGCTTCTTCTGCCACCGAGGAAAGACCTTCAACCTTGTCAATCGCCCACTGGCGAAAGACGAGTGGCATGATGATTTTTTCGTGGTGAATCGCGAAGTCATAAATGCCCACGTGGGCAATGGCCTTGGCGTGTTCGACAAATCCTGGAATTCCGATACCAGGCATCGAGAACGACGTGATCTGTCGCTTGAGAGCCTCAATGGCCGCCGATGGATTGAGCTCAATGAGCTTGCTCACCAGGTCGCGATAAAAGAGGTGGTGCCGATTTTCGTCGGTTGACAACTTCATCATCACGTTGTAGCCGACCGGATCATTCAAAAGTGTGCCGGTGTTGCGGTGCGAAATTCGCGTCGCGAGTTCTTGCATCGCGACGTAGCACATGCCGTCAACGGGTGAATCGGGCTCGGGAACAATGGCACTGCTTACTTGAGCCATGCGACCATCTTCAAGAGTCTTGGGATCAACAAGTCCGCTGACAGTGATGTAGTCACGCATCACGATGGCGTGACGGCCTTCTTCTGCAGTCCAGCGTTGCGCCCATGCACCCCACGCCGAGTCGCCTCCGAACATTCGCGAGATTGTGCGCGTGTACCAGGGCAAGTTGTCTTCGGTTAAGAGGTTGACCAACAATGCTGAACGAACGCCTTGCGGAAGAGGTTCTTCACCAAATGTGAACCCTTCATTATTCAAACGTGCGGCACGATCCCACGGAACTTGCTCATGTGGATACCACTCTTCGGCCGAACTGAGGTGCCGATTGAGAAGACGTTCTGCTTCTGGTTCAAGTTCAAGCAAAATCGTTTCGTCGGTCACTCTTACAACCTAAACGCTGGACCTGCAAATAGGTAGTGCGATCGGCCATTCTTTTCAGTATTGATACCTTGACCGTTTAGGGTTTGTGAATGAGTGAATACTGGTCCAGTTCGTGGTCTGGCGAAGATGGCGGGCCAAAAAGACAACAAATCGCCACAAATGTGTCCATTCCACGCATTTTGAATGCAAAACAGCTTGAAGTGGTCTCACGAGATGCATTGGCAATGACCATGCCAATTGTTGGACCTAACGATGAGTTGTTTCTGCAAAGAGTCATGCCTGGTCCAAATTCGGTGGCATGGGTCGAGAAGATCGATCCTCTGACGCTTGAACCGCTCGCTCAATCTGAACAACTTGCGGGTGGCCCGATGTGGCCAGGCGGTATGGCCGCTCACGCCAATGGCTCGTTATATGTGGTGTTCGGAAATCATGCGCATCGATTATCAACAGAACTTTCCGTTATCGCTTCTCTTGAGTTACCTCGAGTTCGTCCGTATAACAGTTTCGTTATTTTGCCAACTGGGCATATCGCAACGAAGGATTTTTCTGGTCCACTTCCAGGGCAACCCAACGGCGCACCAATGGACAACACCGAGTTATTGATTCTTGATCCCGAAGATTTACACATTGTCGCGCGACTTGAACTTGCCGAACCTTCAATCGCCCGTCTGTCGGCCGATGGAAACAATATTTATGTTGTTGGCGATCACACATTGATTCGTGTCGTTTGGAATGGCGAGTCGTTATCGGTTGATCATTCATTCAATGCTCGCTATCGCACACTCGATGGTCAAACATTCGGTTGGGACACAGTCATCACCGATGACGATGCTTGGTTCTTAGATAACGGCGAAGGCACGCAGTTATTTACTGGCTCGTTTCGTGGTGTGGGCATTTCAACAGCACCACTTCATCTCGTGCGCGTGAACAAACAAACCGCTCATGTCATATTGACCGAGATTTGTGGTTTGCCGAATGGCATTGTCGCTAATCCGCCAGTGGTTGATACCAAACGACAAATCGTTGTTGGGTTTGACAGTGGCAATGGCGTCATCAGCGGCTTCGACTATGACGAAGATTCAGTCACGCTTCGTTGGAGTCGTGAGCAAAATCACGCCTGTCATATGTTGCTCATCCCCGAGACCGGTCAAATCGTTACCGCTGATTACCGACCCGATTTGGGTTGCGAACAAGTGGTTGTGCTTGACATCACTACTGGCGCCGAGGTTGCGCGAGTCTCGACAACTAGTCCAATTCAGTCGGCTGTTTTTCCAGCAATTGGTCCACGTGGCGATATCTATTGGTGCAGCATGACCACTATTACTCGCATCTCGGTTCGCTGACTCAAAATACATAGCCCGATTCGTGGCATGATTTTGGCGTGACCCAACTGACCCCCGGAACCCAAGAGTGGCTCGACCAAGTTGTTGAAGACATCGTCGAACCCGAATTACCAATTCTCGATCCCCATCACCACATGTGGCCTCAGGGCCAAGGTTTGCCGTACACACGCAACGATTTACATCGTGATGCTGGCGCCGGACACAACGTTGTCAAGACAGTATTTATGGAATGTGGATCGGCGTATAACCGTGAAGCCCCCGAACACCTACGTTCGCTTGGCGAAACGAAGTACATCGCCGATGAGGCACTGAGCGATCCCAATCCGCTGATCGCTGGAATCGTCAGTCATATTGATCTTCGTCGTGATGATCGCGATGAGTTGCTTGACATGCATGTTGAGGCAAGCCGCGGATTGTTCCGTGGTATTCGTGATGCGCTCGCTCTCGCAACTCATCCCGAAGCGATGATGATTCCCGGACATGCAATGAAGGATTTGTATCTAGATGCAGATTTTCGTCGCGGAGTAGCACGACTTGGCGAGCGTGGATTCACGTACGACTCATGGCACTATCACCATCAAAATCGTGAGTTCTTAGAACTCGCTCGAGCAACACCTGGAACCACGATGGTTCTTGATCACTTCGGAACACCAGTGGGCGTTGGACCATACGTGACGCAACGCGACGAAATCTTTGAGCAGTGGAAGAAAGATATTGCCGAGATTGCAAAGTGCCCGAATGTTGTCGCCAAGATCGGCGGACTGGCAATGCCTGATAACGGGTTTGGCTGGAATACCGCCACTCGCCCACCAACATCGGATGAATTCAATGCGCAACAATCGCGTTATTACTTACACGCGATCGAATGCTTTGGTCCGTCACGATGCATGCTCGAATCAAACTTTCCGGTTGACCGGTTGTCATTGTCGTATGAAGTCTTGTGGAATGCGTACAAGAAAATGACGAGTAGTTTCTCAGCCAGCGAACGCGCCGATTTGTTCTACAACACTGCCGCCCGCACCTACAAGGTCTAACCCCCCTTGTGATACTGGTGTCGTTTAATTTGCTATTACCGATTGAAACGACACCAGAAGCACAATTGACTAGTAGGCAAAGCCCGGATATCCACGGATTTTCAAAAGATCTCGTAGCGATTGGACGACATAGCGCGGTCGAGATTTCACATCACGCCATGTGAAATGGGCGATCAACCAACCATGCTTTTGAAGATGAATGTCACGCTTTGCAAGACGTTCAAAATCTGAACGTTGTTCATACTTGCCCCAGCCATCAGTTTCGCTAGCCACTTTCCACTCTGGCCATCCAAGGTCTACGACATATGGACCAACAGAAATCTGAGTATCAAAATTTGGGAAGTCATATTTTGATAACAACCGTTGCATTTCAAGTTCCAAGACCGAATCTGCAGGTTTATCGGCGTAGGGCCATGTTGCAAGGAGATCTCGGACAGGACCGATGCCCGCTCGTCCTCGTTTCGAATGTCGTGCAACTGCAGCAACGAGATGACCCCGTGAAATGTGAGATTCCATCAGCATCCGCTCCGTCGTGATAGGAAGAAGGTGCGGAGCAATTGCTGCAAAATCCAGCAATGTCCGAGTAGCAGTTGTGACGCGAATGCCTTCTCGCCGAACTGGAGCAATATCCAAGTGATCACGCGGATGATGGAATTTGACTCCCCCTTGGGCTGAAGTCTTTTTTCTTCCTATTCGAATAATGTCAATGAAATCACTCTCTGAAGGCTTCCATACATTCCAAAGCGCGGCCGCGGTCTTGTGAGATGCAATACCCCGACCATCACCAGAAAGAGTTGCTGCATGTACCTTTTGCAACCACGTTGGTTCATATCCAAATACCGAAGACACATTCGGATGCACATGAATCAATAGTCCTTGCTCGTGGAGTCGAAACCATTGCCAATTGCTGATTCCAGTTTCTAGTGCTTGAAAGCGAGTGACTAGACCGTGTTGTTTCGCCGCTTTTTCATGTATGACTTTGAGATCCATGCCTCAATGTGGGTATCGGACTCAAAACTTCGGCAACATCTGTGAAACTGGTGTCGTTTAATTCGCTATTAGCGATTAAAACGACACCAGAATCACGGGGCTACAGGGAGTTTAAGAATTCGTCAATGAGGACGACGTGGCGCAACACCGTTATTCGCCACTTGTGAATCCACTCGGGCGGAGATTCATCGACAACCGATTTCAAATAATCACGCAACATGTCGGGAAGATTTTCAACCTGCGGTGCGAGTTCGGCATATAAACCAAAATCACTCGAAGCCTGATGCCCGGCATGGTCAATATCAAACCGTTGTGACAATGCACCAACACGACCAGCACGCGCCGACAACAAACTCCAGGCTTTTTCCGCATCAGTGGTTGGAGGTGTCGTGACATCTTGGTTCGCAACCACCATCAACACTGGCGATGCCGTAGTAGCAAAAAGTTCATCGGGAAGAATTCGGGTATATCCCTGAGCCATGACTGCTGCTCGAACGCGAATATCGGGCGTGAACTCATGAAGAGTTGACACGGTTGCCAATGCAGTCAGTCCACCGTATGAATGTCCGCCAACTGCAATACGCGATTGGTCAACACTTCCGGAAAGCCAAGGAGTCATTTCGGGGCCACTACCTAATGCGCAATCAATCAGAAACCGAACATCACCTAACCGCTGACGATCGTTTGTGATGTCGTCGACATTTGTTCCGAGTGCCCAATCAAACAAAGTGTCACCAGGATGATCTGACGAAATCACGATGTACCCCCGAGCCGCCAAGGCTTCACATAGCAAGCTGTAATTGTGTCGCATTCCAGTACGACCGTGCGACCAAATAACGAGCGGATGGGTGCCTTCCAAAACTGGAGCATTTTCCTGAGCCGAGGCCGCAAAAAATGAAATACCAGGAAACAACTCATACGTACTTTGCTCCGTAGCCGAAACTGCGGGGTACCAAATTTCAATGCCAAGCATTCGACTATTTCTCGATTCGTCGACCAACAACGTTGAGTGATGCCCGACAACGTTTTTGGGTGCTTCTAATGGCGGCGCAGCAGTTAAATCCATGTCAATACTCTGCCACGAATAACTATTTTTGAGTCCGCTTCGCCCGAACAATGATCATTTTCGTACGCTGAAGGGACTAAAGACCTAGGAGTTATAGCCATGTCACGCGAAGGAATTGAAGCCCTCCGAATTGCCGTCGATGAAGTTAAGTCAGTCATCACCACGTTGACCGACGAAGAGTGGACACGACCCAGCGGTTGCAAGGGCTGGTCGGTCCGCGATCTGGTCGCCCATATGAGCTCGAACTACAAAGAAACCGTCGACCCGTCGCCCGCCCCCGAAGAACCCATCAATCTTCCCGCTGAACGCATGATGGATTTACTTGTTGAGCCCCGCAAAGATTGGTCAAACCAACAGATTCTTGACGAGTACTTGGCGTTCTGCGATCAAGCGGTGGCCGTCTTGGCCTCAATGCAAGAAGAGCCACTGGCGTCAACAGTGATCCCGTTGGCCGACTTGGGTTCGTACCCCATGAATCAGCTCGCCGACGCTTACGCATTCGACCACTACTGTCACCTGCGCATTGACCTTCTCGCCCCCGAGGGTCCCGTTGAACGTCGCCTTCCCGATGCCGATGCAACACGGCTCGGACCGGCCATTCGTTGGATGATTACTGGCATGCCTCAAATGCAGGTCAATCTCGGGCAGTCACTTTCAGCCCCAATCGTCTTGACATTGACTGGTCCTGGTGGTGGCTCGTGGACTGTCTCCCCTTCGGGCAAAGACATTGTTGTCACCGAAGGCAAATCAAGTGGAACTGTCGCCGAAGTCAGCAGTAACGGACATTCATTTGTGAATTGGGGAACTCAGCGTTCACATTGGAGCGAGCACTGCAAAGTCACTGGCGATCAAGCAGTTGTCACCAAATTCTTGGACGCGCTCAACATCATCTGAGCAACGCCTCAATCTTTGGGCGGATGATAGGTCGACAAGAATCGACCCAAGCGACCAATCGCCTCGGTCAAATCTTTCGCCCATGGCAAGGTGACGATGCGCAAGTGATCGGGACGCGGCCAGTTGAAACCAGTTCCTTGAACAACAAGTACGTGTTCAGCGCGCAAGAAATCAAGAACAAATCGACGATCGTCAACGATGGGATACATCTCGGGGTCGAGCTTGGGGAACACATACAAAGCACCCTTAGGTACGACACATGTGACACCCGGGATTTCGTGCAAGGCCTTGATCGCTGCATCACGCTGTTCAAGCAACCGTCCGCCAGGCAAGATGAGGTCTTTGATGCTTTGGCGTCCACCAAGCGCAGTTTGAATGGCATGTTGTGCCGGAACATTGGCGCATAGACGCATGTTCGTCAACATTTGGACGCCTTCGATGTAACTCGCGGCGTGTTTACGTGGGCCGGTCATGACCATCCAACCCGAACGGAATCCAGCTAAGCGATAGGCCTTTGACAATCCGTTGAAAGTGATCGTGAAGACATCAGGAGCAACTTCGGCAAACGTGTGGTGTACAGCATCGTCATACAAAATCTTGTCGTAAATTTCGTCGGCATAGACAATGAGATTGTGCGCAATTGCAAGATCGGCAATCTTGCGCAGAATTTCGCGGCTGTACACAGCACCGGTTGGGTTATTCGGGTTGATAACAACAATGGCTTTTGTACGACTGGTGATTTTGCTTTCAATATCAGCAATATCAGGGTTCCATTCATTCTCTTCGTCGCAGAGATAATGAACAGGAGTTCCACCAGCAAGTGTTGTCGAGGCAGTCCACAACGGATAGTCGGGGGCAGGAATTAAGACTTCATCACCCTCATTCAGCAACGCGTTAAGCGACAATTGAATGAGTTCACTGACTCCGTTACCCAACCACACGTCATCAATATTGGTGATGTCAATGCCCTGGTTTTGGTAGTGCTGCACGATCGCTGTACGAGCCGCAGTGATACCTTGCGAATCGCTATATCCCTGCGATGCCTGCAAGCTACGAGAGACTTCAACCAAGATCTCGGCAGGTGTTTCAAAACCAAATGGGTGCGGATTACCAATATTGAGCTTCAGAATCCGCTGGCCGGCTGCCTCGAGTCGCTTGGCTTCATCAAGTACTGGACCTCGAATGTCATATAAGACATCGGCCAATTTGTCAGATTGATGGATTTCGTTGGGCATGGGACACTTCCAAGTGGACTACGGACTTGTCAAGCCTACGCGCACAAGCCTTTGACCACTTGGCTATTTAGCTTCAACAACTCTGTTGGTCGCGAAAACATGCCGTATTTGGCACTATCAGCGCCTCAACAGGCGAGTCAGCTCTTCTTCTTTTCAGCTTTCTTGGCACGCTTCTCTTTAAGAGTCAACTGGGGCTCGCGCTTACCGCTGGGCTTTGCCTTTTGTTCTTTATTGGCCATGACCATTCCAATCATTGAGGTTTTAATAACAATTATTTTCTGAGACGTACTACTTTCAATCACACTACATCTGGTCCCTGCCCACAATTCGGCATAAATTCAAAGTAAATTCATCTTGTGCCACTTGTATCAAAGTCAATCGGCAAACACCGTGTCAGCCAGGCTGAAGCATCGTCGCGTCTGATTGATGCGACTATCAAACTGGCGGGCGACACTTTGATGAGCGAATTGACTGTGGGCAAGATCGCCAACGAAGCTGGTCTCGGGTCGGGCAATGTTCTCGTCAAACGCTATTTCGGTTTTCGAAAAGACCTTCTTCTTGCGGCAACATCTAAATTGGCCGATCAGATCATCGCCATGCTGAAAGCCCCACAAGACGACCTTTCCGACAATCCTGTGATTAACGCAATCATCATTGGAGTACCGACCCACGTTTTAATTCGCAAACGATTTATCTTGATTTCTGAATTAGTTGAAGTCATTTCTGATGATTCGGTTTTGCGAAGCGATTCATTGCGAATCTTGCAAGCAATGGCTCACAACTATCAAAAGACTGGCATTAGCGAACGCATGGCATTTACCATCGCCATGAAAACCTACGCACTCTCATATGCGCAATACACCGTGCTACCTCACGTCGAAATTTCCAAACAACAGCTAGATGACATTCAGGCCTTGATGTTGTTTGAATACGGCAATGCACCCGAAGTTGAAAAGCAAATCGGCTGGGCCTAATCGCAAGTTTTACGACGCTTGTTGACCAGTCTTGCGACGCCATATCAGCGAATCACCGGGACGATGAATTTCATGAGCCCGACGCCATTGAGCAAACACTTGCAAAATGTGCGGCGGGTCACCATGGATCTCAGTGAATCCACCGTTGATGTGGCGCGTATCAAAATACGACGCATTCACTCCATCGGCGTACAACTCGCACGCTGGCTCAAGCCCCAAATCAATCAAACGTTGACGCTCAGCCTGAAAATCAGTCACGAGATAAGCGCAATGGTGATAGCCCTCTTGTCCGGCCTGATACATTTCGCGATAAATTGATGGAGTCTCATCATGTTGCTTAATGAACTGAATCATCGTGTCACCTAAGTAACCGAATGCATACGAAACATCGGCTTCTTGTTTCGTGCCGCGATATGTGAATTCATCACACCGATGATGTTCGGTGATTGAAAACGGGCCAGCGCCAAATGTGTCGTACCAATGCTTGATTGACTTTTCGATGTCGTTGACAAAGTACGCCTGTTGAAATAGTGGGTACGGAGTTCCGAGTGCAGCCATGTTTTTCTCCTCGTTGTTCTTTAATCACATTAACTACTCGTTATCGTGCTCGTATGAAACTTCGCATCTTCACCGAACCCCAACAGGGCGCCCTCTACAAAGACCTTCTCGCTGTCGCTCAGCATGCCGAGAAGTTGGGCTTTGATGGATTCTTTCGCAGTGATCACTACGTGAAGATGGGCGATCAAGCCTCTGGCCTGCCTGGTCCGTCCGATGCCTGGATCACTTTGGCAGGAATCGCTCGCGAAACTTCAACAATTCGCCTCGGGACTTTGGTCAATTCATCAACGTTCCGTTATCCCGGAGTGCTAGCAATCAGCATTGCCAATGTCGACGACATGTCAAACGGTCGTGTTGAGCTTGGGCTTGGCGCAGGTTGGTTCAATGACGAGCACACCAGTTACGGAATCCCCTTCCCCGCGCTTGGCGAAAGATTTGATCGACTTGAAGAACAACTCGCGATCGTAACTGGCCTTTGGGAAACACCTATCGATCAAACATTTAATTTCGCTGGTAAGTATTTCCAACTCACTAACTCACCAGCACTTCCTAAGCCTGTGCAATCTCCTGTACCGATCATCATCGGCGGTGGCGGACCCAAGCGCACTCCGGCACTCGCTGCGCGTTACGCATCTGAATTCAACTTGCCATTTTCTTCTCAGGAATTTTTCGTTCAACAATGCGACCGCGTGAAAGCCGCCTGCAACGACATCGGACGTGACCCCAATTCATTGGTGTACTCAACCGCGCTCATTGTGTGTGTCGGCAAGACTGATGCAGACATTAAACGTCGTGCTGCGTTTCTCGGTCGCGAGGTTGACGAATTGAAACTCAACGGTGTCTGCGGCACCCCTGCCGAAGCCATTGAAAAACTGCAATCGTGGAAAGCAGTCGGGGCCGAGCGCGCCTATTTACAAGTTCTCGACCTAACTGACCTTGACCAACTTGATCTCATTGCATCCGAGGTCATGAGCGCTTTCTAAGCCCGCATAAAAACTCCAGTGCGGAGTAGTTCAGGCGCAATGTTCGTTAATGAACGATCGCAAAACTTCAAAGAATTCTTCGGGTTCGTCACGAAAAACTCCATGACCCGATTTTGCAAAACGCTCAAATCGCACGAGACGATCTGGCAAAGCTTTCGCGATGCGTTCAGCACCAACCATCGGCGTCACCGGATCGAGTTCGCCATGCGCAACTAATACGGGTTCCATCACTTTTGACAACTCGGGCAGCAAATTCATCGTGGGGCCTTCGTGATGATTGAAATGAGTCAAGACATCGTTGTTGTTAATGGTTCGCTTATTTAGAAAGTGATTTCCGGGTGTCTGCGTGTACAGCGGACCACACACCGTGACGTAATTGACGATGCATGCTGCCATGGCATGTTCATCGGGAGCCTCCCAGAATTCGCGGGCGGCTCGTTCGGCTGCGTCGCCACCAAGTTGTTGAAACATGGCATAAATAGCGACTCGATCTTTGTAAGCAGCGGTGCTCAAAAAGATAAGTCCCGATGCAAATCCCGGGTGCCGAGACGCCAATCTCTGCGCAACGAAACCACCGAAACTTAAGCCAAGAACAAATGGTTTATGGATACCTAACTCAGTACACATTTCGACAACATCGTCAGCCCAACGATCGAGGTTCCATTGATCTGGTGTGCTGCGATCACTTCGTCCATGTCCACGATGGTCGTAGTACAGCACCTGACAGGTATCGGTCATCGTCGAAAATGCTGGCTTGAATCCGTTGTGATCACCACCAGGTCCACCGTGCATGACAATAAGGGTTGGTCGCTGCCGCATGGCGTCACCATCTGGGACCAACGTAAGCCCTTCTGTGTCGAACCAGAGTTTTGTGTGATCTTTCAGGCTCACGAACATGATGTAAATCTAATTGATCACGCCGGCACATATCCCCGATACAGAATTAGAACTAGGGAATCAAGACTCGGGTGCACATTCAATACTTCAAAGGTTTTAATCACTGGCAAAGCCTCCGAGGTCAAAGGTCGCGTCAGTTTTGCGATTCCTTTTATTAACGCGTTATCTAACAAGATCGGTCAATAAAAAATCTGGTCTGGCAGGCAAGAAACTTGTTAGCTCGCTGCCTTCACCAAATTGTCCATGGTGACTTCCATGTTCTTTAAGTTATGTGCACCACGATCAGCGACTCCGCTTACCAGTTTGCCAAGAAAGTTAGCGAGAGCACTACGGTGATCAATCCAACTGTGGGTGACCTTGCAGCCAGTAGCGGTTGGTTCGATTTCATAGACCCAGTCACACCAGTTCTTGCCGCCAACCATGAGACCGAATGACAACTTCTTTGGCACCTCACAGGCGTTGACGTTGACTTTTGTTGCCCATGATTTTTTGCCGTTCTGATTACGACCTTTAAAAGTTGCGCCCACTGCTGCACCGGTCGCTGGAGCAACCCACTCGCCTCCCCGATTTTCAGGAGACCACTCACCCATACGAGGCAGGTCGGACACCATGGCCCAAATTTTCTCTGGAGTCACTGAAATCTCACGAGTAACCGAAACTGAAGTGTTAGTAGACATAGGCGAAAACCTAACAGACCTACAAACGACAATATTGCTCTAGTGCTTCCCACAACAGTTGCCGAGCTTCGGGCGTGTCGGTTTTTCTTGTTGCTGATGACTTGTGAATCGGCCAAGTCTCGCGGTCGCACCAAAAGGTTCCAGAGGCACTGGGCAATGTATCAATCGCTGCTAACCAAGCAGTTGTGTCGGCCCCTTCACGTGCCGAGCGCAAAATTGGTGCAGTCACACGACGAAATCCGGGAATGCTTTCTTGAACACCAGGCGTATCGGCCCAGCCTGGATGCATCGCAACAAATTCAGTTTCGGGAACCCGATCAGCCCACATCTCGTTCAGTGTTACCTGCACTCGTTTCGCAATCGCATATTGCTGACTGCCGTTGTACTTGTCAGCAGACATCTCAAGAGAAGCACCATTACAAAGGTCAGGTATTCCCTTCGTGTACATGCCGCCCGATGAAACCGTGACAACACGTCCGCCTTGAAGTTCTGGCAATAACAATGAGGTCATCAAGTACGGCCCAACAACATGTGACGCAATGGTTTGTTCAATACCTTCTGCCGAAAGCTCACGAGAATTGAGAAGTGCACCAGCGTTATGAACGAGGACATCGACATGACCAGTCAACTTTCGAATGTGCTTGCACGCCCGACGTACCGCGGAGAGATCACCCATTTCAGCAATCACAGATTCAGGCTTTCCTGCCACACACTTGGGTTCGATTTCGGCAATCATGGCTGCCAGCTTTTGGGGATTTCGTCCCACCAAAATCAACCGGGCACCTGTGGGCGCAAGCAAGCGCGCAACTTCTGCTCCAAGACCCGACGTTGGACCAGTGATCACCACCGTTTTCCCGGTCAGGTCAAAAGCCGAAATATCAGACCACCCACCGAGTTTCTTGCGAACCAAATAGCCGATCTTGGAGAAGCCTGGAACAACTGCGAAGTCAAGAACTTTACTCACAGTCGTTGAAAGAGGCGACGAAGACGAGTGCATGTTCACAGGTTCATTGTGTCAGAGAAACTCTGAGAGGCGCAGTCGTGCCAACTAGACGACTCGCTAAGGTTCACGCATGCGTCGCTCTGTGTCTTTAGTGCTCTTGAGCGTGGGTCTGTCGGCACTTGTGGCCTGCGAATCAAATGACACAACTCAAGAGGCTGCAACGACACCCTCTTCAACGCCAGTCATTCAAACAACTGAGCCCTTGACTTCAGACACTACGGCGCCATCATCAGTGCAAGAAGTGACGGCAAACATCATCGGCACACAAACAACCTTCTCTCTGACTGCTGCGCTCGCCGAAAGCCCCGTGGCCTTTTGGTTTTGGGCGCCTGGTTGAACTACATGTAATCAAGAAGCCCCCTCGGTCGAGGAGGTCAGCAAAAAGTTCAGCGGCAAGGTCCGCATCATCGGCGTGGCTTGGAATGGCACCGATAGTTCTTACCTCAATTTCATTAATCGACATTCTTTGACCTTCGATAGCCTTGATGACACCGCTGCGCTGATCTTTAGTGAATATCAAATTCCGTCACAACCAGCGTGGGTTTTTCTTGACCAAGATGGAATTCTCGAAACCAAACTGGGCGGCATCAGCAAAGATGCGTTGGTGGAACTCCTTGCAAATTTGTAATTCACCTTCGTGCTCCTTCAGTGTCACCAAGAATGTCAAGGCCACGATTCTCATGTACCTCAAGATCATCCAGACGCGTTTTCGTACATCAGGAGAGGGATGAATCTTCATACTTGAAAATGTCCAGCAGAAACTAGATAGTGTCAAGTTATGGCTTCATCTAAATCTGAGTCTTTGCGTCGAACGGTCCTTGATGCGGCCGTCGCAATCTCAGCGGCTAGTGGCCCCGACGCCATTTCCATGCGCGAAGTTGCCCGCGAAGCCGGCGTTTCTCACCAGGCTCCCTATCACCACTTCACCGATCGCTCGGGAATATTTGCTGCGATCTGCGATGAAGGTTTCCGCCAACTGTCTCAAGCTTTGCTCGCTCCACGCCCCTCGATTGACTCAAATATGTGCGAATCGTATGTGCACTTTGCATTGCAACATCCTGGGCATTTTCGAGTGATGATGCGCAACGACTTATGTCAACTTGCTGACTATCCAAGCGCTCGAATGGAAGCCGATCGTGCCTTTGACATTCTTGTTGATGAGGTGAAGTCACTGCTCGGAGAAGGTGCCAGTGACGAAATTGTGAAGACACAGACTGCATACATGTGGTCAGTTGGTCATGGTCTGGCAACGTTGCTACTTGATGGCCCGCTTGAGTTGAAACTTGAAGGTATTGATGACGTGAACGCGTTCATTCATCGAGTCGCCCGAATAGCAGTAGCATCCATTCATCAGTGATGAATCGGAGGACCAGAGATGGCGAAGAAGGTATCTTTCGTTACGGCCGTCATAATTATCGCAGTACTGCTTTTCATCGCACTAAAAGCAAACACTTCAGATAGCGCCCAAGTGGCAGCCTCAATCACTACATCAACTGAGGCAACAACTTCCTCGACAAGCGAGTCACCTTCTACTACTGTTTCGCCAATAATTGCTGAGCAATCAATAGATGTTGCACAGGTGATTACGACTGTGGAGGCACAGACAAAAGTCATTGCTACTTTGGGACTCGGCAGTGGTCCTGGCGAAATTGCCTTTGAAGAATGCGTTGATTGCGAACCATTACTTCCATGGGCACCGGTACAAATGAGTGATGATCGAATCGTCATCGCCGACGGCGTCAATCATCGCTGGGTGATATTGAAAGATGGCGAATCATCAGAGTTTGTCTGGCCTAATTCTGCGATTGCCTCGGCACAACCAGTCAAGGATGATGCTGATCGTGTGTACGTGATCATGCTGGGAGCATTTGGCAACGGAAGCGAAACTCAAGCCGAGTTGTGGGTCTATGAAGCAACCAACTTCGCCGAGCCAATCCTTCGCTATCCAGCCTCACCAATCTTTGGTTCAACGATAGACCTCTCCCCCGAAGGTGTCTCGATAAACGGGCAGCTGGTTGATGGTCTTGTGCCAGAGATTAAAGACCGACCTCACGTTGAATTCGTTTCCTTTGATACGACTAATCCAAACGACTCAACCCAAGTCAAAGTCACGTGGTCTGGTCATACAACGAACACCTTCGTCTACGGCGAAGGCGAGTCTCCAGAACTGTTTGGTTCGATGCCCGCTCTTGATCAGGGGGACGTACTGATGCGACTCCTGATTGATGGGCAATTTTTCATTGACCGGCTATCTGTTGAGGGCAGCGTCACACGAATGACCGTCGCTTCCAGTGGTGCAGTATTTGGTGCTGCTTGGGCTAATTCACAAGGATTTTTGCAACTTGAAACTGATGTCCCGAGTACACAATGGAAGATCGTTCACTACGACCTGCCCGAGTTGATGTGAACTGAGTTGCACCAATAACCCACGCCAATGTTGGCATCGCCAAAGTAGGCGTGACAGGCTCAAGGTATGCAGTTTGACATCGCAATTATCGGAGGCGGACCCGGAGGTTCATCGGCCGCAATATCAGCTGCACGCGCCGGACTTCGTGTGGTGTTATGCGAAAAAGGTTCCTACGGCCGCGACAAAGTATGTGGCGATGGTTTAACGCCGCGGGCCATTGCGGCACTCAATGATTTAAACATTGATCATTCAGTTGCTCATCGCATTGATGGTCTACGAATGATTGCTGGCAAGAAGCAACGTGAATTGTCTTGGCCAACGACTGATCGGTTTCCACACCATGGTGCGGTGTGGCCTCGACAGAAGTTTGATAATCATCTGCTTGACGTAGCAATTGAATCAGGGGCCGATGTTCGATTTGGTTCAGAAGCCTTACCTGTCATTGAAGACGGCGTTGTTGTTGGCGTTGAAGTTAACGGCGAAGTCTTGCGATCATCACTTGTGGTCTTAGCAACTGGTGCTCAAGGTGCAGCCGCAAAAATGCTTGGCGCTGTTCGTGACCCCGACGAAACTTTTGGATTAGCCATTCGTGCATACGCTCCAACTCCTCGTCATGCCGAACGCCACCTTGAAGCATGTTTAAGTTTGCGCGACGAACACGGAACTCCAGTGCCTGGATACGGATGGATGTTCCCTGCAGGAGATGGCACCGTCAACATCGGTGTTGGTGCACTGAGCACCATGAAGGGTTTCAAGAAACTCAATCTCAATACCTTGCTTGATCAATATGCATCAATTGTTCGAGAACCTTGGTCGTTGGGTGATTATGTTGAGAAGCCACGAGCGTGGCGTCTACCAATGAGTTGCATACGTCGCCACGGGCCAGGTTGGGTTGCAGTTGGCGATGCTGCTGGTTTTGTGAATCCGATGAATGGTGAGGGCATCGATTACGCACTTGAGTCGGGCACTCTTGCCGTGAAGTGTTTCATCGATAATCCGGTAACTGCACCAAGGTCATACGACACTCAAGTAGGTGAACGCTTCGATGCGTTCTTGCGCACTGGCCGACGATTTAGTTTCATCATCGGTCACCCGTGGTTGTTACGCCCAGGTTTGCGCGTCGCCGTCGGAACTCAAGCAGCGGCCGACATCACGCTTGCCGTGATGGGTAATTTGATTGATTCAACGACTCCTGGTGCTGCCGGCAAAGTCATGCGACTTGCCGACAACGCGTTACGAATTGCTGATCCACTTCTTCGACGCACTCGCGCTAAAGCGTAAGAAAAATCCGGAGATTGCTCGGGCAATAACTTTTCTACGACTTGCGGATAACGCCGTCTTTCACTGCCGCTGCAGCAACCGCCGGTGCAACACGCTCAACAATGGTCCGGTTAAACACTGACGGCACCACAAATTCTGGTGAAAGCTCGGCGTCAGACACCGACTCGGCAATGGCAATGGCCGCGGCTAATTTCATGCCTTCGGTGATGTCCGTTGCATTTGCATCGAGCGCACCACGGAAGATGCCGGGGAATGCCAGCACGTTGTTGATTTGGTTCGGATAGTCGCTGCGACCCGTTGCCATGACGGCGGCAAGACCATCGACCTGCTCTGGACGTATTTCTGGGTTCGGGTTGGCCATGGCAAACACAATGGGGTTCTTCGCCATCGAGCGCACATCAGCAGCAGTGATGAGATCGGGCCCACTGACTCCGACAAACACGTCTGCGCCTTTCATGACGTCACTGATGGTTCCCATCTTTCGTGACGAATTTGTATTTGCAGCAAACCATTCTTTTGCCGAGTTCATTTCACCTCGACCGGTGTAAATGGCGCCTACTCGATCGCAACCAATGACATCACCGATTCCAGCGTTGAGCAAAATCTTGCCGATGGCAACACCAGCGGCTCCAACTCCGGCGATGACAACCGTGAGGTCTTCCATCTTCTTGCCAGTGATTTTCAATGAGTTCCACAAAGCCGCCAAGGTGACGACGGCAGTGCCGTGCTGATCGTCGTGGAAGACAGGAATGTCAAGACTCGCACGTAGGCGCTCTTCAATTTCAAAACACTCGGGTGCTTTGATGTCTTCGAGATTGATTCCACCAAATGTTGGGGCAATGCGTTGCACAAAATCAACAACTTCATCAGCGGTGCGAGCATTAATACAAATCGGGAAACCGTTCACCCCACCAAACTCTTTGAATAGCAGGGCCTTGCCCTCCATAACGGGCATAGCGCCCTCTGGGCCGATGTCACCAAGTCCGAGCACCGCAGTTCCGTTGCTCACAATGGCAACGGTGTTTTTGCGAATGGTGTACTTATGGGAGAGCGATGGATCATTTTCAATCGCAGTACAGACGCGAGCGACGCCTGGCGTATAGGCCATTGACAAATCATCACGATCATTCACTGGCGCAGTACTCAGAACTTCAACCTTGCCAGCCTCATGCATGCGGAAAGTTCGGTCCCACCAATCAAGAACAGTGACACCATCGAGTTTTTGCACTGCAGCAACAATTGTTTGTTGATGCTCTTCGTTTCGACAGTGCACGACAAGACTGCGACGAAGAACCGGACCGCGAACGTCAAAACCATCAAGAGCGCCGATGTTTCCGCCTGCTTCACCAATGGCGGCGCACAACCGTCCAAGGGTGCCTGGCACGTTGTCAAGCTGACAATCGAGAGAGATAGAAAATGCGGCGTTAGGGAGAGTAGACATAAGACCTCTTATGCTACGGACTTAGCACCCAGTTGTCAGTTGACACTCAACTGAATTTGCTAAAAATGGCCTACGAATTACTCAATTCGAAGGCCGGAGATCGCACGTGCAATAACCAGCTGCTGGATCTCTGAGGTGCCCTAAATGGCAACAGTAAGTGCGTCGTATTCGAAGACCCAATCAAGAATTGACATTCCTGGTGGCGTCAGCGAAAAAAACATATCCCGATCTTTTTGTTCTTGACCATCCAGCATGTGGAACAGATCACGATTCATCAACGATGAGGTTTGCACTTGAGCTGTGCGACCTTGACGTGCATTTTCATATCGACGAAGGGCAAGCGCAGCATCGCTAATGCTCTCATCAGATAGACAACGTGCCAACACAACTGCATCTTCAATTGCTTGGCATGATCCTTGAGCCATAAAAGGAAGCATCGGATGGCAAGCATCACCGAGCAATGTTGTCGTGCCTATTCCCCATTGATCCAATGGTTCACGGTCGTATAACGCCCAGCGGAAAACTGGTTCTTCGACCCGGGCTAGCAGTGAGAGAAGCTCAGGTGACCAACCTTCAAATCGTGCATACAAATCTTCTACTGTTCCTTGCTCAGTCCATGATTCGGTTTCCCACGAATCTTCAGGTGAGATACAAACCAAGTTGAGATGACTGCGATTACGTCCAATGAAATAACTCACCACATGGCGATCTGGACCCATGCGGTTAGTGACATCAATTGGTAGATCTTCCACGAACTTGCGTGGGACCAATGCACGATACGCAGCAGAGCCACTGAACCGGGGTTTATCTAGACCACCAACGCACGGCCGAATCACCGAATGAATTCCATCAGCACCAATGACGATGTCAAAGGACTGGCTTGTTCCATCGGAAAATCGAACCGCCGATGATGATTCACCTGGCTCCGCACCCACAACATACGTCGAGAATTTCAATGTTACATTTGTCTGCTGCGCCACCGCATTTCCAAGAATTTCAACCAAATCATTCCGTGCAACATTTGCTAACGGCAGCTGATGCTGCGCCACGAAACTGTCGTCAATGTCTGCCATACGAAGAATGGAGTCATCCTCCCAACGGCGAAATACAACTCGATGCGGATGCACCGCAATTTCTGAAAACGCTTGGCCAAGACCTAACGAATGCAAAAGACGAGAAGCATTCGGGCTGATTTGCACGCCAGCACCAATTTCTCTGATTCCTGCCGAACGTTCAAAGACAGTGATTTCATGAGAACTTTGAGAGAGTGCAAGAGCGGTCGCAAGACCGCCAATTCCCCCGCCAATGATTGCAATCTTCATAGTAGAGAGGCTACGTCTCGTAGCAATTACTCAATTCGCAGGCCAGAGATTGCACGGGCAATCACCAGCTGCTGAATCTCTGAGGTGCCCTCAAAGATGGTGTGAATCTTTGCGTCACGGTGCATGCGCTCAACGTGGTACTCACGGGTGTAGCCGTAGCCACCAAGAATCTGAATTGCTTCTTCGGTGACGCGCACTGCGGTCTCTGAGGCGTAGTACTTGCTCATCGAACCTTCGGCATTCTTGAAGCCTCCATTACGAGCCATCCAGGCAGCGCGCCAAATGAGCAAACGCGAAGCTTCAATTTGTGTCGCCATGTTGGCCAACTTGAAGGCAATCGCTTGGTTCATGATGATCGGCTTGCCGAAGGCAACGCGCTCTTTTGCGTAATCAAGAGCAATTTCATAAGCACCGCGAGCAATACCCAAAGCCTGCGCACCCACTGATGGACGAGTTGCTTCAAAGGTTGCCATTGCGGGCTGCTTGCCACTTGATGCTCCACCTTCGCGGTATCGCGCGAGCTTGGCATCAAGCTTTTCTTTTCCACCCAACAAGCAACTGCCAGGTATACGAACATCATCAAGTACTACTTCGGCGGTGTGCGAAGCCTTGATGCCGTGCTTCTGATATTTCTGACCCTGCGACAAGCCCTTGGTGCCCGGAGGAACAATGAACGAAGCCTGACCACGACCTTTGAGTGCGGGATCAACTGCAGCGACAACCACGTGCACATTGGCAATGCCACCATTGGTGATCCATGCCTTAGTTCCGTTGATCACCCATTCGTCTTTAGCTTCGTCGTAAACAGCGCGCGTACGAAGCGATGACACATCTGAACCAGCGTCGGGTTCGCTCACACAAAATGCGCCCAACTTGATGTCATCGGCGGTGCCGTAACACTGCGGAACCCATTCCATCACTTGTTCGGGAGTTCCGTTGCCACTAATTCCTGCAGCAGCCAAACCAGAACCCATGATGGCCATACCAATACCAGCGTCGCCCCAGAAGATTTCTTCAATTGCAACAGGCATGGTGAGACCGGTGGTATCGGTCATCGCGTTCATCAAAAATTCGAAACCGTACAAACCAATTTTTGAGGCTTCTTGCACAACTGGCCACGGGAATTCTTCGCGGTCGTCCCACTCTTGCGCGTGTGGGCGAATGTGCTCAACCGCGAACTGATGAATCCAGTCTTTGATCTGCAATTGATCGTCATTGAGGTGCATTGAAAATTCAGCCATGAAGCGATGTTACTCGCTGGTAACACTTTCCACCACATTCGTTAGGCATGACTTGTCGATTGCTGACAAACTCAACGTATGTCCAAATCGAACCCGACGTCAGCGGTCAGCCTTCGCGGAATTGTGGCGGCATTAGTCGGCGCCGTTGGTGCACTACTACTCATTGTTGCACCCGGTCGTTCGGCCGATTGGTTTGCCGAAGGTCTCATGCTGGCCACTGTTGGGGTGTTGCTCATTGCCGTCGGACTAGCCGTAGTTGTGTCGTCTCATCCAACCATTTTGTATTTCGTAGTGATACTCATGACCCTCGTTGCGGCGTGGCTCATCATCACGCGAACAGCTGGTTACCCGTTTGGACCATGGTCGTCAGTGACTCCGCAAATGGGTCCATATGAAGTGCTCGTCCTCGTTTTGTCAATCATCAGTCTCACTTTGGCCATCGCCACCTTGGTCGTTGGCACCGAGCACGTTGGGACACCGGGCATTCGTTTCGACACACTCGCACCGTTCGCAATCGTCCTTGTAGCCCTACCTGGACTCGCAGTCAGTAAGTGGGCCGATAACGCTGCACACATTCTTGGTTCAAGTCACACGCATTCACACACGATGTCTTCAACGTCAAATATGCCCGGCATGGATCACAGCATGATGTCAATGATGACCGTTGATGAACGCGTGCAATTTGGTCAGCAGTTAGTCAACGCTCGCGAAGCCGCCCTGAAGTTTCCAACATTGGCCGATGCGCGCGCCGCTGGTTGGATCTTGGTTGGTGGTTATGTAACTGGTGCGGGTCAGATGTTGATGGATCCCAACAGCAATTCTCGAGATCATGTCTTTGATCCAGCAGTCCCCCAAGGCTTGCTCTATGCATCGTCCATCGATATTGCACCAATTGTCGGATTGCAATACAACGCATGGACGAGTGACGGGTCAACACCTGTTGGCTTTATTGGTCAGGACATGTTGTGGCATATGCATACCGGCACTTGCGAAGTCAACGATTCTTTTGCCGTTGTTTACGACGAATCAGTCACTGGAAAAGCGTGTTCAAAAATCAATGGCACGTTGACTAACACGGTGTCATGGATGGTGCGTGCTTGGATCGTGCCAGGTTGGGAAAACTCGCAAGGCCCGTTGTCCCACGACAACTCCCTACTTCAGTGATTTAAGCGGCAACACTGGTTGTGAGTGTCCAAGTCGTTTGACTGTTCACAAAGACATACGGCTGTTCGGTGTATGTCGGGTTTCGGCCGGGCTTATCATCCGTACAAGAGACGGTTCCTAAAGAAACTTTCGGAGCTTTGGACCCCGTGCAAATAGTCGTCTGATTTCCGTTTGCTTCAATTCTAATGACGATGTATGACACCTGATCTCCGCTCGAGATCGTCACTTCATCCCAAGTCAAATTTGCCTTTGGCCCACTCATTGAATTCGACACTACGGGTGCAGTCGTCGGAGAGAAGACTGCACCCGCAAAGCTGTTCGGTGCGCTTAATTTCGTTGCCGAAAATCGAGCGAAAGTTTCTGGCACGTATAGGCGCATAACGCTGCAGACGATGATCGTCCACAGCGCTATGAACTGCCCTGCCCGCGCCTTGTACATATCAGGACCAGGTGATGGTATTGCACTGACGTCCAGCAACACATGTAAGAATCGGCTGATTCGCACTTTGCACCGCATGGAATGTCAAAGTCACCGTGGCTGAACCACCTTGCAATGCATTTGGTGCCAATAACGGCAACAAATAGTTAATGTTGAATTGCAACGCGGCACTTGGTACAGCCGGTGTCGCTGACAACAAGAGGTTGGTGATTGGAACACCAGCGGCAACTGCAGTATCAGTACCACCAACAACCTTGTAGGTCGTACCATTCATCACTGTTGATCCACCTTGAACTCCAACTTGGAGTTGAAGGCCTGTCGCAATCCCCGAGTACAAGACTGTCGAGCCAGATGTGATGGCAACATCAACTGCCAACCAGGCTGGAGCAGATCCTGTGTAAACCACGTTGTAGGTACATGGTGTGAGAGTTGCTGATCCGCTACCAAAGTTAGTCGACGAATCTCCAGGCATGAGTGAACTCAAAGCGCACACCGTGCTTGCTGCACCAGAACCAACGCTGACCGTTCCGGTGGTAAATGTATTTGCTGAACTAGCTTCTGTTCCGCTGAACAAAGCAAATGTTGAGCCGATGGTCAGCGACGCACCAGCACCAACTAGTGCCATAGCAGCTAGTAAGTGTTTCATATTTCTGGGCTTTATCAATTTCAATAATTTCATATTTGGATTTCCTTCTGTAGTGGTTGATTGAGATCGTTAATAATTTTCACGGCTAAGTGAGCGAGTAAAGCTGCCACAGCAAAAAACAACAAAAGGTTGCGCTGCTTGATGGAATTCAAGAGATATCCAAGGTTGCTGATCTTCGATACGAAGATTCCCTCAATGTTCTTTTCTGGAATTGGTGATAAATCAACAGACTGATTTGCATCACCTTTAGTCCTAAATGAACGCGATCCTTGCTCATTCGTCTCAATGGCAGCTATTCGGTGCGTAACCATGAACTTTTCATTACTCGGTTCACGGAAACTGATGATGTCGCCAACTTTCAGTTGATGTGAAGTCTCCGCAGTAACTCGCCGAACAACAATGAGATCACCAGTATTAAAGACCGGGGACATCGACCCCGAGCGAACAATGAGGCCTTCATGACTAAAGAAAGTTGGGTTTCCAGATCCAGAAAACCAACTCGTCACACTGATGAAAGATGAAATAGTCAAAAGAATGACGAGGAAAATCAAACTCGACAATCGAAGTGTTAACGCGCATAAATACGAAATTGAAAGGAATTTATTCGAACCCAATTTTACGGGAGCGTCGATGACCTGTGGCGATAACACACAAGCATTCAACGCCTTAGGTTATTTAGATTCAATAATCATTTGTACCGATACTCATGATCGAGTACCGAAGTACTCATATACCGAAATGTTTGTTGACTCCTATGAAGCTCTTCGGCCACCGCGACTTGTACGTCGTTTGTTGTCTAAGAAGTCAACGAGTACATAATCACCAAGGTTGTCACTGTTCGTCATGAACGCACGGCCACCATTGAGAGCTGTCATTTGTTCAACAAAATGTTGCAAGTACTGATCGGGGTCAAGCATGAACGTGTTGATGCGAATGTTGTCTTTCGTGCAACGCATCGCTTCGCGCAACGTTGCTTCGACCGTCAACTGCTGGGCTTCATATCCATCAAAGTAGGTGAACCACGGATCACCCTGCGGAGTGATGTGCGCAGTTGGCTCGCCGTCAGTAATCATGATGATCTGCTTATTACCAGTCTGGCGACTCAGCATCTTTCGGGCCTGACCAAGTGCATGGTGCATGTTGGTACCTTGCATGCCGGTGAGCGATGCTTCAACCAATTCATCTGCTTTAATTTCCCAAGCCACATGGCCAAACATCAAGACACCCAGGTAGTCACGCGGGTACTGCGAAGCCATGAGGGACTGCAGCGCCACAGCAACTTTTTTCGCCGGTCCCCAACGTCCGTCGCGCACCATCGAGTATGACGCGTCGAGCATCAATACTGTTGCCGAACGAGTGAGATGTTCGGTCTGTTCAATTTCGAAGTCTTCAGGCGACAACTTGACCGGGGTCCCCTGCCCGCCACGACGCAATGCATTGCGGATCGTGCGCTGTAAATCAAGATTGAAAGGGTCGCCATATTCATATTGCTTGGTTTCGTACGTGCGCTCGTGACCTTGACCAAAACGGTTTTGTTGATGCTGGCCCTGCTTGTCTTTAGACAAGTTTGAGAACAAGTCGCGCAACGATTTTGAGCCGATTTTGCGCATTCCCTTCGGCGTCACTTCTAATTTGCCATCTTTTTGGTGAATCAAACCCTCACGCTCAAGTTCTTTTACCAACTTGGCGAGCTTTTCCATCGAACGCGCCACGTCATCACCCATCAGTTCCCGCACACGATCCATGTCGGCTTCAGCGAGTTGCTGTGGGGACGTTGGGTTGTTCATTAAATCTTCAAGGCGATCAAGTTCGGCAAGATCTTTCATCGTCTGCATTGCTTGATCGAAGCCCATCGGATCTTCGCCTTGCATTTCGTAGCCCTGACCTTGACCAAGGCCCGGAAACATCTGCATCATGCTTTGCGACAACTGATTCATTTCGTCTTGCATATCTGAATCTTGCATGAGCATCTGCGACAACTCTTGTAACTGCTGGCGCTGTTCGGGCGACATTGAATTGAGCATGTCTTGAGCAGCTTGCATTTGGCGCGCAATCTGTTCCATGAGTTCGTCAAACGACTGCGGATTCTCAGGAAAGAATTCACCATGCTCTTGCATGAACTCTTCAAACTTTTCGTCTTCACCGTTGTTGTGGCGCTCGATCATTTCGTTGAGCGCCTTCATCATTTCTTTCATGCGCTGCATGTCTTCGGGTGACGTGCTCTTCATTGCTGAAGAAACTTTGTCAAAGTTCTGCTGCATCAACTGATCACGGAGTTTTTCCATGAGCTGTTCAAATCGTTGCTGAGCTTCCGATGATTCAAAATCGTACGACTGCAGTTCACGCACTTTGCCGGCCAAATCGTCGGGCATCATGTCGAGTCTGAAGTTGCGCTCCATCGCGGCATTGCGAGCGTTCTCAGCCCGGCGCTCGTCGCCACTCTTGTCGGCGTCCATGACCGACTGTTCAACGGCATGGCGCTCTTCATCCAAGATGTCGTCAAGTGCGTCGGCGATTTCTTGAAAGACCCCGTTCGGGTCGCCTTTTTCCAGCAAATCTTGGCGAGCTTCTTTCAATTTGCGGCGCATCTCGCGCAATCCCTGCATCCGCTCACCGTTCGGGTCGGTCGCCCCACGCTCCATCAAACGTCGTAAAGCCCCACGCAGATCGCCATTTTGCAACAAATCGTCAGACATCTCGTCGAAGAGATCACTGGCCTCGAGGTCGAACCCAGTCTGGGTTCCGTCCCAACGTGAATATGTGGACCGAGCAGTCATATGCGCACGCTAGTACCCAAATAGCGCCATTGACCCGTCGAAGCAAGGGGGTAGTCTGACGACAGCCATGAAAGTTGAACGCACCTTCGTTTTTGTTGACCTCTCGGGGTTCACCAAGTACACCGCGGCAAATGGCGACTCTGCAGCCGGAAACATCCTCACCAAATTCCGAGCCGAAGTTCGCGATGTCGCGGCTTCGTGGGGTATCCGCGTCGACAAGTGGCTCGGTGACGGCTGCATGATCGTCTCAGTCGAACAAGACATGGCCATCGGCTTTGCCCTTGACATGCAAAAGCGTTGCGAAGATGTCTGTCGACCCCTCACCGTTCGCGTCGGACTGGCTACTGGCGAAGTCTTGATGTTCCAGGGTGAGGATTACATCGGCACATCGGTTAACTTGGCCTCGCGCTTGTGCGACGTCGCCGAGCACAACGAAGTTCTGATGCCTCGCTCCGACTTGCGTCGTTTGCCGCCCGGTGTCACCGAGAACAATCACGACAATGTTGTGCTGCGCGGACTTGGTGAAGTTGAAGTGGTCAACTTGACTGCCCAAGACAAAATTGGTGGCAATAACGACACGGGTGAGTTATGGACTCGCTCGCCCTTTGTTGCGTAATTACCAAGTGCACTCGCTTTCAAGGCCGCGATGACAGATCCAACTCCGGGTTTTTACCTACCCGCTCAATTTGCTGTTGGTCCCGATGGTCAAGCACCATTTCGCACACACTTCGAAGAGATCATCAACTCGTACGCGATTGCCGGAGCAACACAATTGCGTTTGGGTTTTGATTGGTCGCAACTACAACCCCGTGCTGGCGGGCTTGATGGCAAATGGGTTGAGTGGTACCGCGATGTGATCAATGCCGCCAATGGTGTTGGTATTCAAGTGTGGGCATCGTTGCTCGAACGCGAAGCCCCGCACTGGTTTGATGACGAACGAGGTTTCAGCGATGCGAAAAATTCTGGACGTTATTGGCCTCGATTTGTTGAAATGGCCGCTGATTCATTTGGTGATCTTGTTGCTGGCTGGTTTCCAATTGACGACCCGATTGGTTACGCAACACGTCACGAACCAGATGATGCGACCCGTCACGGAGAAATGGTTGACACGATGATTGTGGCCTGGCGTGATGCCTGGCGCATCTTGCGCGGCGGACCACCAGTTGCAAGTTCGTTTGGTGTGCGCATGGTGCGTGCGATTGACGAATCACAAATTGCCATCGATCTTGCCAAACGTGAAGATCACATTCGTTGGAAAACTTTCTTGCGCGGAATTCGTGATGGCAACATCGTTATACCTGGTCGTGCCGATCGCGAACTCGCTGACCTTGCCGGGTCAATTGACTTAGTTGGCATTACGTTTCGATCAGACTTGGGCGAAGATCAAGCGATCACCGATGATTCATTACGTCGTTGGCAAGAACGCGCCACAATGGTGATTAATCGCGCAAACAACGAATCGCCCGATCGGCCAATCGTCATCTCGTATCGCTCTGCCCGACGCGGCGTCAGCGAAACTGTGAGCGATGCTGAAGTATTGACCGAGGCCTTCGAACGTGCTGTTGCGGCATCAGTTTCAGATGGAATCGACATTCAACATGTCTTCACCAATCCACCGCGGGACAAGAAGAACTAGTTATTTAATAGCTGTCGGTGCAACGGGTGCACCAACTGCACGCGTAAATGGCAAGGGTGTTGCAGTGAGCATGAAGTCATATTGGCCATCGGCTGCACAATCTGCTGCCAAATCATCAAGTAACCAGTTCTGACCTTGCGTCAATCCAATATCTCGAATGTTGATCATGTGAACTGGCAACATCGCGGCTGGGTCTTCGGGTGGGTAACACTCAAACACAACCGTGTCAGTCGCAACGATGGCGACATCGTTATCGCGCACCCATTGAATGCTCTTTTGACCGAGACCCGGAGTTGGATAGGAGTAATGAACTTTGTTGCCTTCGCGCAACCAATGCATATGTCCGGTACGGACACACACGATGTCACCTGGCATCACTTTCACACCCGCTTTATTGGCCGCTGCATCAAGATCATCAGCACCAATTGCATATGCCTCATCGAAATAATCAACCCCATGTAAGCGGGCTATGTCTAAAAGAATTCCGCGCGAAACAACTGGCCCAACCTTTTCAATACCGAGTTCTGTAGATCCCGTTTCATTGGTAGTGGTGTCCGAAAGGCCGTTGTATAAAAGTCCGTCGTAACCGACATGGGCCAAAGAATCAAGGTGAGTTGATGCTTGAACTCCCATACTCACTGCGTCATCACTTGACGTGAAATCACCAGGGTCACCCGTCATTGAATGGTTCAGCGAGATCATGGTGCGCTCGGGGTTGATGCGACCAGGAATGAATCCGAGTTGTGGACCGTCTTCATCAAATGGGTAAGTGAGAGAAAAGACTTTGCCTTGACGTGCCGCTGCCATGCCGCGACGAATCGCCACATCATCAATCAGATTCAAAGTGCCACGGCGATCGTCCGCACCCCAGCGTCCCCAGTTTGAAACGTTGGCCGCTAACTCACGTAAGTAATCAGGCATTGTCATGATTTTTCCCCGTCTCTCATCGTCACGTCTTGTCGTTGAATGTAAGTAGCGATCAGCCGTACAGCAATTCGGCCATCGTGCGCAAAGTTTCTGGCGCGCCACCCACAACCAAGGTTGTCACTTTACTTTCGCGCCACGCCGCAAGATCATCCTTGATCTTTGCCGGCGAACCCACCAAGCAAATTTCGTCAATCATCGCTTTCGGCACAGCAGCAATTGCATCGTTCTGATGACCGCTCAAGAAAAGACTTTGAATCTTGTCGACCGCCTCTTCGTAACCAAGTCGGCGAAACACATCAGCATGGAAGTTCATTTCTTGAGCACCCATGCCGCCCACATACAGGGCAATAGTCGGACGTAATTTGTCGTACGCCTTATCCATGTCTTCGTCGATCGCCACATTGGCCATCGCCAAGATTTCGAAGTTGTCGGCATTGCGGCGCGCATTCGGTCGGGCAAACCCTTCATTGAGATGCTTGGCATACATCTCTTCATGACGCGGTGCGTAAAAAATGGGGAACCACCCATCAGCAATTTCAGCGGCCAGTGCCACATTCTTCGGGCCTTCTGCTCCGATGAAAATCGGCAAGTCAACGCGCAACGGATGCGTCATGACGTTCAACGCTTTACCAAGACCAAGTCCGTCAGTTGCCGGAATCGGATACTCGGGACCGGCGTTTGTTAGCCGTTCTTCGCGTGCCAAGATCTTGCGAATGATGTCGACGTATTCACGAGTACGCGCCAGTGGCTTGTTGAATCGTTGGCCATACCAACCTTCAACAACTTGCGGACCGCTGACACCAAGCCCAAGACAGAAGCGTCCACCCGACAGATGGTCCATGGTGATCGCGGCCATGGCAGTCGCGGTTGGTGTGCGGGCTGACAACTGCACGATGTTTGTGGCTAAACGCAACTTGCTCGTGGCTGCTCCCCACCACGCGAGGGGAGAAATCGCGTCACTTCCCCACGACTCGGCGGTGAACACCGTCTCGTAGCCCAGGCTTTCGATCATCTTCAATGTTTCGGGTACGCCAGTGGGCATCGAACGACCCCAATATCCGATGTGCCAGCCGAGTTTGAGATCAGTTGTCATAGATATTTCACAGTAGTTGGCAACGACATTTCGGCGTGTCTTCTGCTAGAAACTTGAGGGCACTATCAGGGGATTCCCAGGGGGAAACATGGATATCGGGTACACCGACGAACAGCAGGCGATGCGCACCGAGTTGCGCTCGTACTACGAGAAACTTCTTGACGAAAAGACGGTCAAAGACCTGAGCACGAGCCACGGAATTGGCGAGACGCCTCGTCGAGTCTGGAAGCAGATGTGCGCTGATGGTTGGGCCGGTATCGGCTGGCCGAAGGACTTTGGCGGCCAGGGTCGCAGCGCGATCGAACAATTCATCTTCTTTGATGAGTCAATGCGCGCCGGTGCTCCGGTTCCGATGTTGAGTATCAACACTGTTGGACCGACCATCATGAACTTCGGAACTGAACAGCAAAAAGAATTCTTCTTGCCCAAAATCTTGAAAGGTGATCTGCACTTCTGTATTGGATACAGCGAGCCTGGCGCTGGCACCGACTTGGCATCGTTGCAGACTCGCGCCGTACGTGACGGCGACGTATATGTCGTCAACGGTCAAAAGATGTGGACTTCGCTGTCAAGCGATGCCGACTACTGCTGGCTTGCAGTTCGCACCGATGCCGATGCGGCCAAGCACAAAGGCATCAGCATCCTCATCATGCCGATGAACACGCCTGGCATCACATTGCAAAAGCTCAACCTCATCGGCGAACACGACATCAATGCGATGTTCCTCGATGACGTGCGCATTCCCGTTGAGAACTGTGTCGGCGGCGAAAACAAGGGTTGGACCCTCATCACCAATCAACTCAATCACGAGCGCGTGACATTGTGTTCGACTGGTGTCATCGACCGTGCTCTTGCCGACACGCTTGAATACGCTAAGACCACTCGCCTACCCGACGGTCGTCGTATCGCCGATCAAGAGTGGGTGCAAATGAACTTGGCACGAGTGCACGCCAAGCTCGATGTCTTGCGTCTCATGAACTGGCAATCAGCATGGGAAGCCACTCAAGGCAAACTTGATATTGGTCACTGTTCATCAATCAAGGTGTACGGAACCGAGTTCTACCTTGAAGCATTCAGACTCTTGTTTGAAATTCTTGGACCGACGGGTTACCTCGTTCAAGGAACACCAGGCGGAGTCATTCGCGCCCGACTCGAGAGCATGTACCGCGGCATGCTCATCCTCACCTTTGGTGGCGGAACAAACGAAATGCAACGCGACCTCATCACAATGTTCTCTCTTGGATTCCCCCGGGCGGCCCGCTAATGGATTTTTCACTTACCTCAGACCAAAACGAATTGCGCTCACTCGCTCGTCAGATCTTGACCGATGTCTGCACACCAGAACATCTCAAGCAAATTGGCGCAACCGACAGTGCAACCGATCTTGCGTTATGGCGCACGCTGGCTGATGCCGGCCTTGTTGGTATCGGGTTACCTGAATCTGTCGGTGGCGCCGGTCTTGGCATCATCGAAACATCAGTCGTTCTTGAAGAAATCGGTCGAGTTGCTGCACCGGTTCCGGCATTCGCAGTCATGGGACTTGCCGCCAATGCACTCGTGGCTCACCCCGAACTACTTGATGGCGTTGCAAGTGGCGAAACCATTGTGACTGCTGCTCTCCACGAAGCAGTTGGCGATGTTTTCAACCCGGCAACTGTTGTTGTTGACGGCAAAATCACCGGAACAAAAGTGTGTGTGCCTCACGGTTTGCTTGCCAAGCGATTCGTCGTGAGCGCCGTTGATGGTTTGTATTGCGTCGAAGCAAACGACCCCAACGTCAAGATCACTCGTCAAGACACGACAAGCGGTGTCCCTGACGCGCTTGTTGAATTCAAAAATGCAACGGCAAAGTGCCTCGGCAACCCGGGCGCAACAGCAGATCTGATTAACCGCGGAATTGCTGCGGCGTGCATTATGACTTCGGGTGCTTGCCAATCAGCTTTGGCACTTATGGCCGAATATGCAAAGGGACGCTTCCAGTTCGAAAAGGCGATCGCGACTTTCCAAGCTGTGAGTCAACGTGCCGGCGATGCGTACATCGACACTGAAGGTGTTCGTTTAACAGCATGGCAAGCAGCCTGGCGATTGAGCGAAGGACTCCCCTCTGACGAGGCACTGTTGTCAGCCAAGTTCTGGGCCGCTGAAGGTGGCTGGCGCGTGATGCATGGATCACACCACGTTCATGGTGGTGTCGGAGTCGATCGTGATTATCCATTGCACCGTTACTTCTTGTTGCACAAGCAACTTGAATTGCAATTGGGATCAACACAGCCGAGCCTGGCACGCTTGGGCCAGATCTTGGTTAATAGTTAACGCCATGGCTCAACCATTACCTAATCCCAATCCAATACTTCCTGACAACCCTGAGTACTTGCCCATTCATACGCGCAATTACGAAGTGCGGGCATTCAAAGTGAACGACAACGAAATTTTGTTGTGGGGTGCCGTTCGCGATGACAAGCCCGCTGGCATGTACGTACAGAACGACGATGAAGTTCTCACCATCCATCACATGGTTGTGCAGTTGCGGGTTTCTTTCCCCATGATGGAAATTCTTGATGCATCGGCCGAACTCAAAGAGTTCCCGCATCACGAGTGTCCCGGAATCGGCATCAAGTACAAAGGTCTCATCGGTTTGTCAATCGCTCGTGGGTTCACCCACAAGGTTCGCGAATTGTTCGGCGGACCACGTGGTTGCACTCACACCACAGCGTTGTTGCAAGCGATGGGCCCAGTTGCCATTCAATGTGGTTGGAGCATGCGCGTCATCAAAATGAACGAAGCATTTGAAGCAGGCGCAGCACGACCAGAGATGACTCCCGAACAACGCGAAATGGGATTCAAGTCAAACCTCAATACGTGTCACATTTGGGACGAAGAAGGCGAACAAGTTCGCAAGATTCGTGAAGGTCTTGATATTGGTGCACCGTTGTCGGTGACTCGTCGACTCGACAAGCTTGGTCGCGACCCCGGCGAATGGGGCCGCATCCGCGGCTAGTAGTTCGTCAGCCAATCAGGCGTAAGGCTTCGGCCTTAGCCCACTGATAATCAGCTTTACCCACCGGCGTGCGCTCAACCACAGGCACAAAGAACACTGCTTTCGGACTCTTGTAGTCGGCGACCAACGTACGTGAGAAAGTCACAATGTCTTCGACGCTTGGACTCGTGCCCTCGCGAAGTTGAACTAACGCAGTGACCTGTTCCCCCCAACGAGCGTTCGGCGTACCAATTACCACTGCGTCAAACACTGCTGGATGTTGCTTCAGTGCCGCTTCGACCTCTTCGGGATAGATCTTTTCTCCACCGGAGTTAATGCACACTGAACCGCGTCCGAGCAATGTGATCTGGCCATCGTCTTCGATCTGAGCAAAGTCGCCCGGAATCACCCAGCGTTTGCCATCAAATGTGCGGAACGTCTCGGCCGTCTTCACCGGATCTTTGAAGTAGCCCAACGGAATATTTCCGCTGCGGGCCAACTTGCCCACTTCGCCTGCGACGCATTGACGACCCTCTTCACTCAACACCGTGGTGTCATCGTTCATTGCAAACTTAGGCGACGACATTGATGAACCATCATCGGCGCGAGCGCCGGCGGCACCAGTTTCGGAAGCACCAAAGCTGTCGAGAATCGCGACGTTCGGCAATGCTGCACGAATCTGTTCACGCACTCCAGTTGACAATGGCGCACCGCCATTTCCGATGGCAAACAACATTGACAAGTCATACGTCGGGCGCGGTTCAGCAACTAGATGCTCGGCAAGTGGACGAGCCATCGCATCACCAATTGTTGATACCGAAGTCACGACACCGTCGGCAACAAGTTGCCACACATCATGTGCATCAAATCGCTTTTTTGTGTAGAGAACAAAACAACCACCAGATGTAATGGCATTGCCCATGATCCATTGACCACCACCGTGCATCATCGGACCAATTGACATCAGACGAGCACGAAACGCCGAGGCTGCTGCTTCTTCACCCAACTGTTCAATTCGTTCAATCGGACGATTACCACGGGCCGAGTTCATGGCACCGAGAATCACATCTTCGTGCCGCCACATCACACCCTTGGGCATACCGGTCGTTCCACCCGTGTACAACACATATACGTCATCAGCGGTACGGCCCGGAAAGTCACGATCGGGTGATGCGGCAGCTAAGGCATCTTCGTAATTTTCGCCAAGCACAATGACATTGCGAAGGTTCGGCAAGGCATCACGCACATCGTTGATTGCACCGAGATACTCGGGATCAGCGATAACTGCTACGCAATCAGCGTTGTCATACAAATAACGAAGTTCGGCTTCGACATAGCGATAGTTGACATTGATTGCAACTGCGCTGATCTTGGCGCACGCATAAAAGGCTTCGACCCACTCATGAGTATTTTGCGCGTGTACGCCGATGTGCTCTCCACGCTTGATGCCGATTGACAGCAAGTGGTTCGCCAAACGAGTGATGCGTTCATCAAGTTCGGCGTACGAAAACTTGACGTCATTCGTTATCAGTGCAGGTTCATTGGGAATCGCATCAGCAATAACTTCAAACAAGTCGCCGAGTTGGATTGAGCGGGGGTAAGTCTTGTGGGCCATGGAATTCTCTCTACTTCTTCACGAAGCCATCGAGCATGTCGGTGAAGCCATACTTCTCATGTGGCCCAATGGCCATGTTTTCGTATAAGCCGTAACCCTCATGACGATTGCCATCACGATCGGTGTAAGCAAACTTGGCCGAGTTATCAACGATGCCGAACAAACGCATGGCACCTTCGGGAGTCGTTGTATCGAGGTGGAAGTTCTCAACCTTCAACGGGCCTTGCCACATTCCGTGGCGCCAATCGGCGTCATAGCCATAACCAGTTCCGATACCGATGTGCACTGGCAACAACGGTTCGATATCTAGGGTTATTACGTGGCCGTCGTCTGCGACAACGTGAATCACACCACCGGTTGAGAAACGTGAACCTTCGCGATATTCAAGATCATGTTCGGGGCGACCGAGATGTTCAATACGACCATCGGGCCAAATGCGTGTTGCTTCTTCCATCACACGAGTTCCATCAGGATTTTCTTGCATGATGATCATGAGCGAGTGATCGACGAAACGAATTGGCGTGTAAATCCAGAACCAACTGAACGGATTACTCGCACGAATACCGGCCGGTTCACTTTCACCAATCGGGCGCACACCCCACGAACGATCGCGAGTCCCCCACCAGGTCTTTGAGTTGATCTCAAACGTGTGTCCACCCGCGGTCAAGGTTCCGTCCCAACCTCCAGTTTGCGCGAGGCGACAGGTATCAAAAATCACGCGGCCATTTTCGCGAATGTAGTGGCGAGGTTCTTCGAAAGCTGGCATTGCACCAGTCCACGTGGCATCAATCGTGATACCCCATTCATTGTCATCACAACGTACGCGCAATTTTTGCAATGGCTCAATGACTTCAATGCTGATCGGACCAACGCCAGGGTTGATACGATTCGCATTATCAAGAGCGCCCGATGCGCGAACAACTTGCTGCTGACCTTCATGGAAGACCAACAGGTACGCATCAATCACGCCAAGGTTTGGATACACGCCCAAACCACAGACAAACATCACTGTTCCATCGTGATTGAAACCATTGAAGTAATAGCGATCATAAAAATTACGATCGCTCGTTGCGACATGGCGCATCGGCTCAGATGTTTGGTGAATCGGGAAGTCGTCGAGATTAGACAGCATGATGGCTCCGTTAGTGAAGTAACTATTTCTTAGATTGTTGTCACGAGTGGCGCGACTTCGCTGGCAAACGCAGTGATTTGATCGCATAGTTCATCGCAACTCTGCGCTTTGAAGCGAACTTGAAGTTGATTCACACCAGACGCAGTTCCTTCAAGAATTCGTTCGGCGATTGATTGAGCAGAACCACTCAGTGTTGCTTCACCCACATCAAACGAGGGCTTGCCGACATATAAGAACGGCGTGATGTGGCCAATCATGAAGCCATCATTCGCTGACGCTGCGCGACCGACACGAGCACGCTCTTCGTTCAACATATTCACCATTGATGCGTCTGATGGGCCTTGTGGCAACCAACCGTCGGCAACCCGCGCAGCACGTTTGATTGCTGCTGGGCTTGAGCCTGCCACCCAAATGGGCGGACGTGGCGACTGTGTTGGCAACGGACGGGCACCGAATCCGTCAACGAATTCGTTCTCGAGCAACTTTGCAAGTTCAGGAACGCCAGTATCAAGAGCTTTACCGCGGCTATGAAAATCAACGCCGAGCAATTCAAATTCGGCTTGCGCATGTCCGGCGCCGATACCAATCAGGGCACGACCATCACTGAGGTGATCGAGTGTGGCGAACTGTTTCGCGGCAACTCGCGGGTTGCGATAGGGCAACACATATACGTGGGTCAGCAAACCCACGTTGCTGGTCATGCCAGCAATCCAACCAAGGGTGGCAATCGGGTCAGCCCAGTGGGTGCCCATTCCGCCAACGACCGATTCGGGAAGTGCCACGTGGTCACACACCCCGACATAGGCATAGCCATTGTCATCGCACGCCTTGGCCAGGCGACCGAGTTCGTTGGGTCCGGCTGTGCGTTCCCAGTCGGCCACGAAGTAGGCGCTTTGGGCCTGAATGGGTAATTGCATTCCATAGATACGGCGTCCTTGCGGAACCGTGAACATCCCCCGAGTCATGCGATACACCTTAGGCGTTGGCGGCATTTTTTCTGATGGCGTGTCAGAAAGTATTTCCCTGCTTCACCGCCGTCGGTTGCGATCGTGAAGCCTCACTACCAGCATGAATATCAGCCACATTCTGTGTAGACAATTTGTAGACAAACCCAGGTTGGAAGCCTAGAGTCATGCTCATGACTGACTCGACAACAATTCGCGTTGACCGCGACACCCACCAACGACTTCTCGCCTTCAGTCAGCAGCAAGGGCTGTCTTTGATCGAGGTGCTCCGCCGAGCCACCGATGCCTTAGACCGTGAACTCTTTGTCGGAGAAGCCCGAGCACAAATCGAGAAGCTAAAGGCCGATCCTCAAGCCTGGGCCGACTACTTGCGCGAATCGTTGTTGACCGAAGTTGCCGATGGGATCAATTGATGGATCTCATCGACAGCATTTGGCTCGTTGACTTCGGACCCAACTTACCGGCCGAACCTGGACACAAACGGCCAGCACTTGTTGTTGGACCAACCGATGGCTTCGCCGATTTTCTGAGCAATGTTTTCGTCGTTCCGTTCACCACAAAACAACGTGGATTGAATTTTCATGTAGAGGTTGAACCCAGTGTTGACTCGGGCATTTCTGAAATCAGTTACGCCCAATGCGAACAATTACGTTCCATCAGCAAACGTCGACTCGTGCATCCGCTCGGTGTCATTGACAGCGAGTCGCGTTTTCAGATTCGACGTGCCCTACGAATGCTGCTCAACTTCTCGTAAGCACAGGACTATTTGCGGGTGAGTTTTTCGGCAAGGCCGAACAGCTGAGTGATGAGAACGGCAACCAATACCGACGTGGTCGCGACGGTCCAGATCATTCCATAATCAAGTCGACCACGCGATTCGTTCAATAAGTTCCCGAGTCCATTACCCGTAGCCAAGTACTCGGCAATCATCACACCAAGCAATGCTCGCGGTGCGGCCAGTCGAGCTGCCGTAGCCATCGCCGGAACAGCACCTGGCAATCCGACAAAGCGCAATGACTTAAAACGTCCTCCACCGCTCACGCGCACAACATCAATAGCAGCGGTCGAAGTTGTTGCTAGCGCTTGTGAAATCGTCACAAACGAGGGGAAGAACGTCACTGAAACACACACCACAACTGTTGCCAAAATGCTTCGGCCAAAAACCAAAACGATCAACGGTGTCAGTGCTGGCAGCGGCATTGTTTGCGAAACCAATGCAAATGGCAAAACTGCTCGACCAAGCGCAGGGCGCAAACTAAATATCACTGCGAGCAACAAAGCTGCAGCGAGCCCACACAGCAAACCAATCAAAGCCAACGGCAGGGTTTCACTGTAGGCATGAAACAACCGCGACCGTGAAAGTGAAGCGCGAGGGTCGGTCGTGAGATATCTCACGATTGCAAACGGAGACTTGGCGACAACTGGCGACATATCCAAAATACTCAGCACCAACGCCCAAAGACCTAAGACAACTCCGGCCGATATGACTCCCCCGCCTAATCGTTTCCACCAAGGACCAGTTGCTCCACCCATCGGCAAAGCTGTTTGGACCGTGGCCGACATTGACGAGCGCGTGAGGCGAGAACCCAACAAGGCGAACAACATGTACGCCGAAGCGGCCACTGCAGTTGCAACTAAACCGATACTCCATAAACGAGACGGATTTGCCTGACCTAATGAACCAAGCAGATATGTTCCGAGTCCCCATCGAGTTCCTCCGCCAAACTCAGCGAGCAAAGTTCCGAGCAACGCCGCTGGTGCAGCGACTCTGAATGCACTCACGATGTGTGGCAACGCGCTGCGTACCCGAATCCAGCGCAAAACATCAGTGGTTGAGCCACCAGCGACCATCACGACATCAACAAGTCGTGGGTCAACGTTGCGCATTCCATTCATCGTTGCGATGTAGGTCGGAAAATACACCGCCATGGCAGCCAGAATAATTCGCGGTGTTGTGCCCGTGAATGCCAACAACAACACCGGAACAATCGCGATCAACGGCACTGCAAATAGAGACATACCCAGTCCGCGCAACAAGGTTTCGGCGATTCGAAATCGTGCAGAAATCGCACCAGCGATGATTGCGATGATATTTCCAATCACAAAACCAGTGCCTGCTGACTTCAATGTCACCGACAAATGTGGCGGATAATCAGAGCGGTCTTTCCATAACTGAGCCAAAATTTGAGTCGGTGCTGGTAACGCACCTTGGCCAATGAGTTCGAGTCGTCCCAATACTTCCCAGATGGCGAGGACAATCAGCACAACGCCAGTGCCGCGAGCGAAACGACTGAAGTTCTTCATTTTGACGACACTTTTCAGTGTCCGCCACCAGCGAACAACAGCTCGGACAAGTGATCCGCCAAATGATGGAATTCAGAACTGCGCATGATCTCGGGAACTCGAGGCCGTTCAAATGGCACGTCCACAATTTCAACAATGCGACCTGGTCGCGCCGACATGACAGCAACTTTGTCCGCAAGAAAAATGGCTTCTTCAATCGAGTGTGTCACCAAAATGGTGGTTGGACGACGAGCCGACCAAATTCGCTGCAATTCAAGATTCATGGTGCGACGAAGAATTTCATCAAGCGCACCAAAAGGTTCGTCGAGTAAGAGCACTTCGGGCTCGGTTACTAATGCCCGCGCGATTGCAACGCGCTGACGCATTCCACCTGACAATTGCGCCGGCAATGCCTGTTCAAAACCTTTGAGGCCAACGAGCGAGATCAGTTCTTCAATCGCTGATTGATATTCCTTCACAGATTTGCCCATCACCTGCAAGGGCAAAGTGATGTTCTTCCACACTGAGCGCCACGGCAACAAAGCCGGGTCTTGAAAAGCCACACCGAGCCGACCTGCCGTACGCATTTCATCGGGCGACC
Organism: Actinomycetota bacterium; assembly: GCA_947454105.1. Classification (GTDB taxonomy): domain Bacteria; phylum Actinomycetota; class Acidimicrobiia; order Acidimicrobiales; family Ilumatobacteraceae; genus Casp-actino8. The sequence goes on from CANGIP010000011.1 coordinate 61,364, forward strand.
TCTCGCCGATGAGCAATGAACCAGCATCAGGCAACTCAAGGCCGGCGAGCAATCGCAACAAGGTCGACTTGCCACATCCTGAGGGACCGATCAACGAAATAAACGACCCGACCGGAACTTCTAAAGACACTTTGTCAAGCGCCCGAACTACATCGTCTTTGAGCGCGAAGGTGCGCTCCACGTTTTGAACGCGGAGCGCACCACCGGCTACTTCTTGCAACGTTGACAAATTTAGATTTCCTCGAGAAGAGTCGTATCAAACATGTCGCGTGTTCCCTTGATGCCGATAGCACCAAGTGCTTCGAGGTTTGCGGCAATTGCCTCTTCGGACATTGAGTAAATGCCACCGTCTGATTTGATCAACGGCATCTGCGCATTGTTGAAGTACAACTCGTTTTCGATGGTACGGCCAGTTCCCTTGAAGTAGGTGTCGGTAAACATCGGCGGGTACTTGCTGGGATCTTTGAAATTTTCATCCCAACCCATACGGCTCGCACGCAACCACTTAACAATTTCGGCACGATTGTTCTTCAAGGCATCCTTGGTCACAACAACCGTGTCGTTGAAAATTGTAAAGCCGTAGTCGTACATCAAGAATGATGTTGCTTCTTCGCCAGCTTGCTGAATGGTGAAAGGTACGTTGGTTGTGAAGTCAACCGATGCATCAATTTCACCCTTCACAAGCGGTGTTGGGTCGTATTCGTACGGCACGATATTGACATCGGCCTTATTGACACCACTGATTGACAACATTGCTTCAACCGAAACAGTGTTTGATGGCGGAACTGCAAGCGTCTTACCCACCAAATCGGCGGGCGAATTGATGGGGTTCTTCTTCAAGCTCACAACACCCAACGGATTCTTTTGGTACTGAGCACCAACGATCACAAATGGAGCATTGTCGTTGACGATGGCTTGAATAGTGCTGTCTGGCGTTGTCAATGCAAGTGGTGACGTACCAGCGAGCAAGGTGCTCTCGGGAATGACATCAGGTCCACCTGATTGGTAATTGAGGTCGAGACCTTGATCGGTGTAATAACCGTTGGTCAATGCCACAAAGTAACCAGTGAATTCAGCGTCATTCACCCATGCTGCTTGCATCGTGAACTTGGTCGAAGTACCTGAACTTGAGCCTGATGACTTGCTGTCATCGCCTCCACATGCTGCGAGGAATGCAGGCAAGCCTGCTAAACCAACACCGGCTGCGGATGCTCGAATCAGCATCTGTCGTCGTGAAATCGGATTCATTGTTGACCTTTCATGTTGTTAGTCGTATGGGTTGTGTCACGGTTGAAGTACTGGGCGCAGAGTCATAACGGGCCCAAGTTTTGAATCGCGCGCAACTCGGCGACAATGCCGAGATGTTCGAATTCTGTTCCTGGAACCAATTCCCAGAACACTCGTCCACTTTGACGCGAGCTCTGATCTATGTGCATTACTTGAGTGGGAGTGACCACCCAATCGACAACGACGTCATGCTTCTCTGCAGGCATAATTTCGTTGACGAACTGACAGTCGTGCACGACATCGGCCACAACTGAAGAACTATCGGTGAGTCCAAGTTCGGAAAGAACGGCCCACTCAAAATCGAAATAACCATGCCCTTTGCCAAAGCGCACACCGTTGTTGCTCACGGCACTTCCACCGGTGACGAGTAAGGCGAATTTTTCACCTTTTTGCAATTCAGCCAATGGCATTGCCACGGCATAGCGATCGAATCCGTCAAGCGTTGCAGCGTAATGATGATCGCTTGCCGGAATCGTTGCGGGATCAAGGCGATAAAAACCACGGACAATTCCGTACGTGGTCATCACGAATGGAATTCCGCGCTGAATGAGTTTGTAACGCAAATCTTCCAAACAATTGTCAGGCGTAATAAAGACTTGACGATTTCCGCGATTCTTCAATGCATCAAGTTCTAAGACTCGATCTGAACACTTTTCGCTTCCGACGAAGTCACAGATGAAACTTGAGAAGTCCCAATGAAATCGTGAATCGGGTCGCGCCACCTTGGCCAATTCGGCCCATATCTGCTCGCGATATTGATCGGTTGACAAAGCGCTGCTCACTTAATTCTCCTCAATTTTGCAGGAACCGAATCACGGGGCTCCCAAACGTCAATTTCATCAGTGTTCGTGCAAATCAGATCCAACAAACAATCTGGTTCAGCTTCGACCATTTCGTCAACGACTTGGTAATCGTGCACGACTGCAAAAACCAAAGCGTTTGGCGACAACACACCGAGTTGCTTCATCATCATCCACTCGAGTGCGAGATAACGCTGTCCGCCACCGATGTGGCGACCATCGGTTGTTACAGCAGTTGCACCAGTAACTACTAGATCAATCGTGCCAGCTTTACGTAGATCACCAAGACCAAGGCGCTTGCCGAAACGCTCCATGCCATCAAGAGTGGCGGCTAGAGCATGATCAGTTTTTGGAATCTTCAAACCATCTAAGAGAACAAAACCACGTTGTAGGCCGTAGGTCGGAACAAGAATTTTCTTGCCAGCGTTAAGCGCTGCAAGTCTCAAAAGTTCGATGCTGTTGTCGGGAGCGCAGAAAACAACATCTGCATTTTTCCACTCGGTGCGCTTTATCACTCGCTTGTGCGCAAGGTTAGATCCAGCGAAATCGGGGACGTACTGACTGAGATCAAGATCAAATCGTGAATCTGGACGCGCAACTTCAGATAACCGTTGCCACACGACTCGTCGTACTCGTTCTTCTTGAACCACGAATGTGCCGCGGCCTTGTTCGGCGCTTAACAATCCGTCGCGAACCAATTCTTCAATCGCTCGACGAAGAGTTCCGCGGCTCACGCCGAAAAGTTCCATCAAATTGGGTTCGGTCGCAAGTGGTGTTGAATCTGAAAGGTCGCGGTCCAAAACCATTTGGCTCAGCCGATCGCGGACCTGTTCGTACAGCGGCGCGTCAGAGACGATGTCAATCTCAGAAGGTTGAGCGCTGGTCTCCCTCTTGGCCATGTGGGAACTATAGACACAATTCGTCTAGACGAATGTTTCCAAAGTGTGACGATTCGGTTTTTGGGCAAAAAGTAAAAGTCCGGTGCCAAGCCCAGATTTGAGCCTTTAGAGGGCGACCGGGACCTGTTTCCACTGGTTGACGTCAATCAACCCGTGGTCAGTGATGCGCAGGTCGGGAATGACCGAGAGCCCCAGGAACGACAGCAACATAAACGGTGCGTCAATGGAAATGCCGAAATCACGGGCGGTCTGCTCCATGAGTTCGATCTGATCAGCCACCACATCGAGGGGCTGATCGCTCATCAGACCAGCAATCGGTAGAGGAACCTCGGCCAAAATCTTGCCTTCGTGCACGAGCACCTGTCCCCCGCCAATTTTGGCAAGGTGTTCCACAGCAATAGCCATGTCGGCGGGACCACTTTCGTCGCGAGCACCAATCACCATCACGTTGTGAGCGTCGTGACACACGGTTGATGCAATCGCGCCGCGAGTTAATCCGAAGTTGGCAACATAACCAAGACCAATACGACCAGTCTTCTTGTGTCGCTCAAGAACTGCAATACGCGCGATGTCGTTGTTCGGGTCGTTGATGTCAAGTTCGAGAGCAGTCGTACGCACAGTTCCTTGAGTGACACCAATGACTCGCGCCATGCCATCGGCCGGAGCATCAACAGTCAATTCAGCAGCGGTTGGATTGTGATGCAAGTGCACGCGATTGCGCAAAGAGGCAGGCGCAGGCGTCGCTGGCACTGCACCATCGAGAATGTAACCATGTCGTGCCACCAACTTGCCCGCCTGATACACCGCTGCAGGACGGTATTCCTTCATGGAGTCAAACACCAAGACATCGGCTTGATATCCGGGCCCAAGCTGACCGAGATGGAAGAAGTTATGAAATTGCGCGGGCAAGTACGAAGCCATGATCAGCGCTTCAATTTCGTCGCAACCCGCTTCAACCGCAAGGCTCACGCAGTGATTGATATGACCGATCGTGCGAATCTGGTGCGGTTCACGATCGTCGGTACACATCGCAGTTCGCGTGACTCCTGTGCGCAAAACAGTTGGTAGTAATTCAACGAGATCTTTACAAGCCGATCCATAACGCAAAAAGACCCACATGCCTTTTTGACGCTTTTCATGCGCTTCATCCAGAGCGAAACATTCATGATCTGATTCAACGCCTGCAGCCAAGTACGCATCGAGTTGTGGACCACGCAGACCAGGGGCATGACCATCAACACTTCGCCAACCCGCAGCTGCAATGATTTCGCGGAACGTCGGATCGCCATTGATAACAGCCGGATAGTTCATCACTTCGCCGATACCAATGGCTTTGAATTCAGAAATCAAATGTCGAATATCGGCTGGTGAAAAAGCGGCGCCAGGACTTTCAAAACTCGATGCAGGCACACAACTTGATGCGGCGAGTCCAAAAGTGAACGGCATCCTTTCAGCGGCTTCGGCGACTGCCCCAACACCTTCGAGTCCGGCAACGTTGGCAATTTCGTGCGGATCACAGGCAACTGCAGTCGTTCCACATGGCAAGGCTCCACGAACGAATTCATCAACCCACAACTTGGTTGATTCAAGATGCATATGTGCGTCAACAAACCCAGCGACTAATGCCGCGCCACCAACATCAACTGTTTCTTTGGCTTCACGTTTGCCCCATCCGGCGACAACACCATCGGCGATTGCGAGGTCGGTTGATACCCATTCACGTGTTATCGGAGAAAGAACTCGTCCACCAGTGATGAGCAAATCAGCAGGCTCATCACCGCGGGCAACGGCAAGGGCTCGAAGTGAGGCGGGAGGTCGTGACATGGCGTGAGTGTAGACACAATTTGGGGTGGTGCGCAGATCACGGGTGATAACACGGCAGATTTCACACTCAAAATTCACTAACCTGACACACGATCATTGTGCTGCACGACCTTAAAACCCTTTGGAAAATCAAACGCTTTCGCATCTTGCTGACAGCGCGCACCTTGTCGAATATCGGCAACGGCATGTCGCCCATTGCCATGGCCTTTGGAGTGCTTTCGCTCCCTGGTAGTAATGCTTCATCACTGAGTTGGGTGACTGCCTCGCATATGGTGCCGATCGTTTTATTCTTGTTGCTTGGCGGAGTTGTCGCCGACCGTATGGGACGAGCTCGTGTCGTTGGGATCACCGACATCATCGGCAGCTTCGTTGTGGCAACAAGTGGTGTCCTTTTCTTGACTCACCACGCGACTGTTCCGCTGCTGTGCATCAACGCGTTTATTTTCGGAGTGCTGAATGCGTTGTGGTGGCCCGCATTTGCTGGACTCCTTCCTGAAGTTGTGCCGAGCGAAAACTTGCAAGCTGCCAACTCGTTGGTAGGGCTTGGCGCAAACATTGGTTTCACACTTGGTGCAACTTTGGGCGCAGGCATCGTCAGCACATTTGGCCCAGGCTGGGCAATCATCGGCGACGGAGCATCGTTCTTAATCGCAGGAATCTTGGTGCTACGACTCCAAATTCCCACGAAAATGCAAACGGGTGAAATTGAAGAGCACCCTTCAATGATTTCTCAACTACGACAAGGTTGGACCGAGTTTTACTCGCGTAAATGGATTGTTGTCGTCGTGATCTGCTTCGCCTTTATCAATATGTGTTTCGAAGGATTTTTAGGAGTCCTTGCTCCGGTGCAGATGAAAGAAGCACTCGGTGGCGCTCGTGATATGGGCCTCATGCTGTTCGCTTTTGGTGCCGGCAATATTGGTGGAGTGTTGGTGTCGTTGCGCATCAAACCTAAACACCCATTGATTATCGCGATGGGTGGAATGCCAATCGTTGGTGTGTGGATGCTGAGTGCCGCAGTGCCATTTCACATCGGTGTCCTGATGATCTTGGCCTTTGTATCGGGCATTGCCATGGACTTGTTCTTCGTGATGTGGATGACCATGTTCCAGACGCACGTGCCCGAAGAGGCTTTGTCTCGAGTGAGTGCGTATGACGCTCTTGGTTCGACCGTGTTTGCGCCGTTTGGATTGTTCTTGGCTGGGCCAATCGCTCAGTGGATTGGCACGAGCGAGACTTTGTATATCGCTGGTGTGATTGCGATCGTGATGGCCTGTGCGTCGCTGTTCAATAAAGACGTGCGACGCTTAGAGCGAATTGTCGACAATCCTTAGGTTTTCTGGTGGCAGAAATGGAGGCTTTGTCGTTAGTTTTCACCATCAGTTTCGCTCCACTTTTTTATTGCTGGTTTTGATACTCGTTGGGATACTCGCCGTTGGCTCGTGGTTAACTCACTGACCATCTGCGCATCCCACCAACATCCAGTTAGCAAGTAGGGACTACTTTCAAATCAGAAAGTAGTCCCCCAATTACACCAACTAATTATTTCTTCTCACAAAAATTGAGCAGATTATGAAAGAACGAGCGAGCCCGGGATCTTGTTGAGAGGTGTGTAATAGGCATTACAGGTAGTCCCGCTGGCGCTGCCCCCTGAAAGTATTCCCAAAACCAAATAGGAGTTACCAGATTTCAAAATCACTGGAGCACCCGAGTCCCCTCCTCCGTTGAGGCAAGCGCCCGAACGACTCATTTTCCGAACCGTCGCGATTCTTTTCCCTTCAATAGTGACTGGAGCACTGGTTGCAATGAGCGAACCTGTTGTGTAGCCACAAACCAGTCCACTTGATCCTCCTGATACACATACCGACAACCCTGAATTATCTGTACCTTGTCCCGTAATTGGACTAGTTGCATTTGATGTCGCACCGGCGTTGTAGACCAAGTTGCCTGCGATATCGGACGCTCTGTCTGGCTTCAACATTGACCAGTCTCCATTAAGACCGATTGTTGGCGCCTTATATTGAGTTCCGTACGCCTTAACAGGCGTCATCGAATTACCTGTGACACGGCCCCAACGAACTTCCAACGCACCACTCACGTTGCAGTGCCCCGCCGTGAGAAAAACAATCTGTCCGTCGGTAAATTTCCATTTGACACCCGCGGTACATGCCTTCGCATCTGAAGTAAATGGAATGTTGATCTGAGGAGCGATTCCGATCTTCGTTCCAGCTATTACTACACCACTCGAATCGTTCCGAGCAGGGGTGGCTGCAAACGTCCGAGTGGGAAGGCCGAAGGCAAGTCCGCACGCTAATAATGCAACAATAATTTTCTTTGAATTGTGAAGTTTTTTCGTCATAACTTTCAATAACGAGTGACTCCGAAATTTGTGACAGCCCTGTAAGAAATTTTTCCTTTTTTGACGAAATACGGCCCGTCGTCGGTCGAAAACCGCCGATGCCTCGACCAGTTCTGAATCAGGTCGGTGATGTGGGCTCAGTCAATGTTCGTCTCCCCCGACCAGCTGCGCATCCCGTCACGAATTCAGAGCCCCAGCGACTCAACTAGCAAATTATTAGTGCCTCGGAATCGAGAGTTAGTCGTGATTTCTACCGTCATTTTCCATAGCAATCTTGCTGAAAACTTTTTTCAAAAAACCCTTGATTTCATTTGCTTTTTGCCACACCTAACTGGCATACTAAGAACATATGTTCTCACGTGATCTGACACTAAAAACCGCTGAAAGTAGTCGTGGTTTTCTCGTTGCAGGTTTGCGTGCTGCATGGTCGTCGCAGTCTTCGATTGTTGATGGTGACGATGCAATGTCTCGTCTTGTTGAGCTTGAAAAAGTGTCACGGTTTATCGAAGCTGCTCGTGCTGAAGTGCTTGCCGAAGTTGATCGCACGGGTGCATTTCGCGATCACGGCCACACCACCATGGCCGGCTGGTTGCGAGCCGGTATTTCGTACAGTGCGGGTGATGCGAAACATCATGTGAAAGTCGCGCGCATGGTCGTCGAATTCCCACAAATCTCGGAACGTTTGCAGGCTGGCTCGATTGGTGTCGCCCAAGTGCGCCGACTGGCGGCCGCTCACGCCAACAAACGAGTCACAAATGAACTTCCCGCTTTCATGGACATGTTGGCCGATCGCGCTCAAGACATGCCCTATGAAGATTTCAATTCAGTGATGATCCGCTGGGAACATTATGCAGACGCCGACGGCGCGCACCGCGACAGCGAACGTGTTCACGAAGACCGCGACGCCACCGTTCACCCGGTTGGTGACGTCGTGTATGTGGACGCCAAAGTTGGCACCGCGCAAGGTGCGTTCATACTGGAAGTGTTCGAGAAGTATGTTCAAGCCGAACTCGCCCAAGATCTCGCTGATCGTGACGCTAAAGGGTTGGATTTGTATTCAGATTTGGCTCGCACCGCCAAACAACGACGAGCCGACGCCCTCTATGCGATCTTCGCATCAGCGGGCAACGGCCGGTTCGCGCCAGCAGAACCGGTTGTCAACATTGTCATCGACGCAGCAACATATGAAACCGCTCTCACCGCGCTACTCAATGACACGCCACTACCGTCATTGTTGGGTTCACCCGATTCATTTGGTTCACGACGATGCGAAACCACCGCCGGTGTAGCAATCGATCCGTTCGATGCGATCGTCGCATCCATGATCGGTCAAGTGCGACGCGTTGTGATGAGTTCACCGAGCACGGTGATCGACCTTGGTCGCAAATCACGTTTATTCACTGGTTCGTCACGAGAAGCAATATTTTTACGTCGAAGAAAATGTATTTGGCCAGGATGCAGTGCATTGACGTGCGAAGCCGACCATCGCACACCATGGGCTGAAGGCGGAACAACATCACCCGACAACGGCGACCCGTTATGTCGAAAACACAACCGCTACAAAGCGTCTGCGGGATATTCCACAAGCATCGACCACACCACCGGTGTCACCCATGTCCACACATCAGACGGAAAAGAACTCGTCCCCGTCTAAACAGATCTGTTCTCAGGTGTTTGGTTTCTTAACGTAAACAGAATGCGCAATTATGAGGACTAGGTGCCGCAGGTCGACAGCATCGAATCCATTTGATGGACCCGTAGATCTATCTACGACTCTTGATTCTTTTCGAACTTACGAAGGCTCGCCATACCGAACAATGTCGCACCGCCAAAAACGATCAAGAAAATGACGGAACCAAATGTGAAAAGTACGCCCTCAGACATTATTCGCCTTTCCTTCCGGCCAAAATGAAGGCCCCTAATGCAAGGATCGACGGAACCCATACTCCGACGTAGATGCCGTTCAACTTGTCGCTTTGATCATTGCCAGCAAAGTACAACGTGATACTGAGCGCAAGACTTAAGGCTGCTGCCAACAAAACACTTATTTGCAAAATTAGTTTCGGCTTCATCTTTGGACCCTAATTCAGAAAATGCAAAAGGGTCGGGTTGTGCGGATAATCAGTTCAACACGAACCTTCGGCTTCATTGTGCGGAATAACCGAATGCGATTGATGTGGCGAGAGCCAACCAGAGTTGATACGGCACGAATGCACAGCCGAGCGCGGGCGATGCGCGAAACGAGAGAACGAGAAGCGGGATAGCAAACAGCGTCGCGAACACGAGTGCGACAGCTGACGCGATTATTGCGTGTGGATTAAAGAACAACCAGGCCCATGCGAGAGCGGCCAATACGCTCAGTGTGAGCGACGCCAGCCACACAAGTTGCTGAGTGCTTGAGAGGCGGCTCGCAACAACCCAGGATGCGGTGATGAGCATTGCGAAGTTGTAGGGCCAGATGAGACCAACAACGATTCGGGGTGGTTGCCACGCAGGTTTTGACAGTGAGCGATACCACTGCGAATCTGTAGCAACCAAGCGACCGGAACCAACAGCGTAAATTGCAATGACAGCTGTACCAAGAATGCCAACGGCAATGTGACTCATTCTCAAGTATGACCGTCTGGCACAAGCTTTATAAAGTCAACTCTGAGCAGCCCCAACGGGATTCGAACCCGTGCCGCCACCTTGAGAGGGTGGTGTCCTAGGCCACTAGACGATGGGGCCAAGTAGCGAGACCAAAGGATATCGCCCATTCCACAAACATCGTTTGCCTTGGCTGGGGAGCAAGGAATCGAACCCTGAATAACAGAACCAGAATCTGCTGTGTTGCCAGTTACACCACTCCCCAATGAACCCGAAGGCTCATAAGAACCACAATGCTACGGGCGCAAGGGCGTGGGCAAAACCTGAGAACGATCACCCATGAAAGTTTCAACCAGTAAGGATTTAACCCAGTAAAGATTCGACTCGGTCAAAACCAAGGATTCGTCCGAGTCCAACGCCGGCGGCCTCTTCAACATGTCGTTTCAAGTTATTCCAGCCGTGCACTGGACTTGTTGAAGTTGACGATGTGTAGGCCCGAAAGCCCAACTCTTCGGCCATTAAGCGAATGCGCAGGCTGTGATACGGATCGCTGACCAACACGATGGTGCCGATTCCACGATCTCGAGCCAAGTCAGCCACATGTTGCAACGACTCCCACGACGAATGTCCCGAGTCTTCACCAATAATCACTTCTTCGGGGACTCCGTTTTTCACAAGGTATTTAGTCGACGACTCAGCTTCGGTGAAGCGATCACCAGGCTGATTGCCACCCGTCACGATGATCGTTGGCGCAACGCCCTCGTTCCACAGTTCAATCACGTGATCAAGTCGAGCCTGTAACTGTGGAGACGGTCGGCCGTCATACTGCGCCGCACCCATCACAACGATTGCATCAACCTGTCCGCTGTGATGACTGCGACCAGTCGACCACACTTGAAAAAGCGAGATCGCAAAGTACGCAACAATCAACGACAGGAAAACAGCAACACAACCAAAGACTCGTCGCCATCCGCCACGTCGCCACCATTTCGGTGCCTTGAATATGCGGCGTTGCAGAGTCGCTGCAACAGTTCCTCCGACCGGAGTCTCATCACGAGACATACCCGAAGATTCGGCGCTGCCAGAACCTATTTCGGTCATGCCGACGCGAGTCGCTCCGCAGCAGCGCGTAAACGCTTCATGACTTGTTCTTCACCCATCAACTCGAGTGCTTCAAACAATGGTGGCCCAATTGTGCGACCAGTCACCGCAACACGAATCGGTGCTTGCGCCTTACCCAATTTCAATCCTCGTGCAGCGCCAGTTGCCTCAATGCACAACTTCAGTGAATCGTGATTCCAGTCAAGACCAGTTGACAGCGCAGCAATCGCGTCGTTCAACATTTCAACACCATCAGTTGAACCGAACGTTTTATTCCACGAATCCTCGTCAATAAGTGGCTCATCTAAGAATAAGAAATCAACCAACATCGGTAATTCGGTCATTAAAACCAAGCGAGTTTGGGCCAAAGGAGCCATCGCCCGAAACTTTGCTTCATCAAATTGAGCCGGCGTCCACGGAATATTTTCGCCAACTAAAAATGGTTGTGCGGCTTCAAAGAATTCATCAGTTGACATTGCTCGGATGTATTCACCATTAAACGCTGCCAACTTCTTCAAGTCGAAAAATGCCGGTGAGTGATTCACATCTTCAAGCTTGAAGTCGCGTTCGATCGTTGACCACGGCACGATTTCGGTTTCGCCTTGCGGCGCCCAACCAAGTGTCATCAAATAGTTGATCATTGCTTCGGGCAAATAGCCCTCATCACGGAATTGCTCAAGCGCAACCTTGTCGCGACGCTTTGACAACTTCTTACGCTGCTCGTTCACGAGCACCGGAACATGCGCCCACACTGGCGGGGTCTGACCAAGTGCATCCCAAATCATTTGTTGCTTCGGCGTGTTGGGCAAGTGCTCTTCGGCACGAACCACATGACTCACGCGCATCGTGATGTCGTCAACCACATTGGCCAGCAAGAACATCGGTGATCCATTGCCACGCAACAACACGAAGTCTTCAATGGTTTCGTTCGCAAATTCAACACGACCACGAACTAAGTCATTGACAATCGTTTGGCCTTCAGGAACTCGAAAACGCAATACTCGGCCGGGGCCGGCTTCAAGACCACGATCGCGCGAGTAGCCGTCGTAGCCCTGCTTGCCGTTGGTCTTTGAACGTTCTTGAATCTGCTCACTGGTCAGGTCGCAGTAATACGCCTTTCCCTCGGCAAACAAACGCTGGGCGGCTTCAACGTGCGCTTCGGCGTACTGGCTCTGAAAATACGGACCCTGAAAAGTGGGGTCGTCTTGGCGAACGCCAATCCAGGCCAAAGCGTCGATAATTCCCTGAGTCCATTCGGGCTGATTACGGGCCTCATCGGTGTCTTCAATACGCAACACAAAGGTTCCGCCAAGACGTTTAGCCAAAGCCCAGTTGTACAGCGCCGTGCGAGCACCGCCTACGTGAAAAAAGCCGGTAGGAGAAGGAGCAAAACGAAAACGCGGAGCAGATGACATGACCCTGTCACGCTATCTCGCAGGGGTCGGGGTCATATGGGCACTAGTTCTCTGGTCTGGGCTCTCACGCTCTAGCAAGCCCCAACCTTCACGCACGGGTAGCGTTGCCCGCATGTCTCAACGCAATGTTCTCGGTGGCGAACTCGCTTCATGTTCTTTCGATCCCATGACCGGCTACTACCGCACCGGATGTTGCGAATCACGCGGCGATGACCCCGGCGTCCACGTTGTGTGTGTGCGGGTCACTAGCGATTTCTTGGCATTCAGTCAAGGCCAGGGCAATGACCTCAGTACCCCCATGCCACAGTACGGATTTCCTGGTCTTAATGATGGCGACCAGTGGTGTTTGTGTGCCTCGCGCTGGCAAGAGGCTTTTGAAGCCGGCGTCGCACCAAAGGTCGTACTTGAGGCCACGCACATGTTGGCTCTCGAATTTTGCAATCTGGCCGACTTGCGGGCCCATGCCATTGCCTAAGTGAGACAGAAAAACGCACTTTACTTATTGAAGAATTATAAATAGTAACGATAGTTGCCTATACTTTTTTGCATGTCTCAGCCCCGCCGCCGTGCCGATGCGGCGCGCAACGATGATCTTCTACTTGACGCAGCCCTCGAGCTACTCCGCGAAAAAGGTCCTGACAGAATTGCTGCTCTCGACCTAGCTCGCCTTGCCAAACTCACGACCGGCGCGGTGTACGCCCGTTACGAAAACAACGAAGAAATCTTGGTGGGCCTTTGGCAACACCGGATTAGTGGTCCGATGCGCGCCTTTTTTGAAGCAGCGTTACCTGCCATCAGTCCTGGGCCACACCGTGCTGAGGCTCAAGCAATTATCGCAAAAACAATTAGCAACCCCCATGGCCCATTACGACCCGGCGTCTCTTTGCTGATTGCTTCGGCCCGTATTCCCGAACTACATGAAATCATCGTTCCCGAAGTTCAGGGTTGGTTGCGTGAGATGGGGATCTCTGACGATCGCTCCGATGTTGCGTCGCTGCACAAACTCGAAATCATCAGTTTCGTCCTTGGGTGTCTCTATTTCGCTGCGGCAGACATGTTTGACTTTGACGATTGGGAGACCATCAAACCTCTGGCGCACTATGTCCTCGAACATCAATCCATCGAAGGTGTCGGCGAGATTCCAGTGATCACTCCCCCGTCGATTGCCGTCACAACCGACAATGAGATTCGTGATGCACTTGTGAACGGTGCTGCACGAGTCATTGCTCGTGGCGGAGTTGAACGCGCCACCACACAACGAATTGCCCGTGCTGCCGCGTTGCCACCAAGTGCACTCTTTTCTGAATACCGAACCCGACAAGCACTTTTCGGCGACGTTGCCGCAAAATTGTTACACCTGATTTATCGCGGAGCTCGCGCTGAAGATATTTTGCCGACTCCAGATCAATTATCAAGCGACATCGGAACACCAACAGATTTCAATGACCCCCGCCTTGTGATGCACCGGCAATTTCTGACGCAACGAGGGACTGCCACCAGTATGGCTTTGCTTTCACCAGCAGCGAAAGAGCAGCGACGTATCAGACTTGAATTCCACCTAGCCGCAATCACTGATCCGGTCATTAAAGATGCTCTGCTCAAGGCCGACATCATGGCGACAGAACACGCGACCAATCTGCTCAACACTTCGTTCGGGATACCCATCGTTCTGGCCGCGCCTACAGTTCGCATGGCTCGACTATTAGTGCAAGGTTCATTACTTCTTGAAGAAATTTCTGATTCACTCAACGGTCGAGATCTGAGATATATCTACAAGCCGCTCGCCGAAGGCTTCTCACGTACGATTGTGAACGAACCTCTCAGCAGTACTAGATAGCCGACATCAGTAACGCAGAATCGCCTGTAATTGCTGGCAAAAGTCCATCAACTGGTGGCATCAATTGTTCGCAGAAGAATCGCGCTGACGCGATTCGCTCAGCGACACA
>CANGIP010000012.1 GCA_947454105.1 Actinomycetota bacterium
ATGGTGTTTTGGCCGCGTTTGACTGGAACTTGTGAGATCACACCTGATGTGAGTGATCCGCTGTTGGCTCCTTGAGCCCATGTTGCGGTGCCAGTTGCAAACGTTGCGGTCACGCCGCTCGTTGCGTCATCCCCAGGAATAAGCGTGCCACTAAAAATTCGCTCTTGTCCTTGTCGTTCGGTCAACGTTGAGTTCGAAAAATCGATGCTCGAAATCGGACCGCTGGTCGAGGCGGCGTGGGCAGGCGCAGCCGAGAGATACGAATTTGAAGCGATATACGCAGTGGATAAGAGCCCAACAATCGCGGCCATTGAAACCAGGACTTTGAGATTCTTGCGAACATTGTGGGAAGTGAAAAACGAAGTGGCGTGCATCATATGCACGAAAGTCAATCACACAAGTGCACCGTATACACCATTTACGTGCAAAATATACACTAAACTTTTTAGAAACTATTTCTAATTTCCCCAGCGGGATTGACCGAAGCGATAGCCAACACTGCGAACTGTCTGAATCAGGTTTGCTTGCTCTTCACCTAACTTGGCTCGAAGTCGACGAATATGCACGTCAACGGTTCGGGCGCCGCCGTAATAGTCGTATCCCCACACCCGAGACAACAGAATTTCACGAGTGAAAACCTTGCCGGGGTTCTGGGTAAGAAACTTCAACAACTCATATTCCATGTAGGTCAAGTCGAGCGGGCGACCGTCAATCGACGCCTGATAGGTCTCAAGGTTGAGGGCGAGTCCACCGTAGTCAACAACATCGGGTTTGATGCTCGATGACATGTGAGCAAACACATGCTTGAGGCGTGCTTCAAGTTCGCGCGGATGAAACGGCAACAAACAGAAGTCAGTAAACAACTCATCACGCAATGTGAGATCGTCGAGCTGCGCACCAGTGACCAACAACATCAGTGGCACTTGAATTCCGTCGCGCTTGCGCAACGCGCGACACACTGCCCATGCGCCTTCCATATCTTCGTCGGCCATCACGATGGCGCCCAGCCAACCTTCGGTCGGTTCGGCTTTGATCACGGCATCAGCAGAGGCAAACGACTTCCAACGAAAGCCGGCCATGTCAAGAGTGCGCGCCAGTTCGGGCGACGGTGACTCGGGGAAGACTGCGATGAGATCCATGACCATGCTCGTGCTCAGATGCTCTTCAAGTATCGCTGAAGTTCAAATGGGGTGACTTGCGTTTTGTAACCGCGCCATTCAGATCGCTTGTTACGCAAGAACCATTCGAAGATGTGTTCACCAAGAGCTTCTCGCACCAACGTTGATGACTCCATCACGTTGAGCGCATCAGACAACGACTGCGGCAATTGTGCAATACCTAACTTGTCGAGATCGCCATCATGCATTTCAAACAAGTTGGCATCGGCCTCTGCGGGAAGTTCGTAATTCTGTTCGATACCGCGCAACCCAGCAGCCAAGATCACCGAGAACGCCAAGTATGGGTTACACGCCGGATCGGGTGAACGATATTCGATGCGAGTCGCCGACGGATTGGCCTTCTTGGGAACAGGCACACGAATCAGTCCACTGCGGTTGTTGCGAGCCCACGACACATGCACGGGTGCTTCAAAACCAGGCACTAAACGCTTGTAGCTATTGACTGTTTGGTTGGTGACTGCGGTGATTTCACTGGCGTGATGCAACAAGCCCGCCATGAACTTCTTGGCAGTGTCGGACAAGTTGTATGCATCATCAGGTGAATAGAAAGCGTTGCTGTCGCTGTCGTCGGTGCCGTTGTTGTTGAACAACGACAAGTGCAAGTGCATTCCGCTACCTTGCACACCTTCAAGCGGTTTGGGCATGAACGTTGCATGCACACCTTGCGCTGCAGCAACTTCTTTCACGACCAAACGGAAAGTCATCACACTGTCGGCCATGGTGAGCGCATCGGTATGGCGCAAATCGATTTCGTGTTGCGACGGAGCGTCCTCGTGAAACGAATACTCCACCGGAATACTCATGGTCTCGAGTGTGCGAATGGTTTCTTTGCGTAACGTGCCCGTGACATCGGTCGTTGTGAGGTCAAAGAATGATGCTTCATCAAGCGGCTTAGGTGGCTGACCATTTTCGGGAGGAGCGAAATAGAAGAACTCCATGTCGGGTGCGATCAAGAAATCGAGTCCCATTGCTTGAGCGCGCTGCAAGTTGCGGCGCAATACCTGACGGGGGTCGCCACCAAATGGTGAACCATCAAGGTTGTAGATATCGCAGAACACGCGCGCTTCGGGCGCCTTGTTGTCGGCCCATGGCAACATCACAAATGTGTTGGGGTCGGGAATCGCGAGCACATCACTTTCTTGCACGCGTGAGAATCCATCAATTGATGAACCGTCAAAGGTCATGCCATCTTCGAGAGCATTTTCAAGTTCGGCCGGACTGATGGCGAAGCTCTTGAGATTGCCCAAGACATCGGTGAACCACAATCGAATAAGTCGGACGCCGCGCTCTTCGACGGTGCGAAGCACGTAGTCACGCTGTTGATTCAGCATGTTCATGGTTTCAGTCTGCCTTTGCTGTTTTGATAAATGACCCAAAAAATGAAACTAGGGGCCGGGTTTCCCCAGCCCCCAGTTCAGATTGCTTGCACCTCGATGAGTCGAGGCAAGGTGTGTGGCCTCAGCCGCAAACTGTCTCAAGAAGGAGACGGCAGACGGTGTACGGATCCATGTTGGCGTTCGGACGACGGTCTTCGGCGTAGCCACGACCAGACTTTTCAACCTGGAACGGAATACGGATTGAAGCACCACGGTCGGAAACGCCGTAGCTGAACTTGTTCCACGGAGCGGTTTCGTGCTTGCCGGTGAGGCGGCTTTCGATGTCGTGACCGTAGTTGGTGACGTGCTCCATGACCTTCTTGCCGATGGCGTTACATGCAGCAGTGATGGCCTTCATGTCCTTGTCTTCACGCATGGCCTTGGTCGAGAAGTTGGTGTGAGCACCAGCTCCGTTCCAGTCACCCTTTTGCGGCTTGGCGGCCAAGGTGATGACCACGTCGTAATCTTCGGCGATGCGGTGCAACAACCAACGAGCGACATGCATGTGGTCGCCAACGGTGAGTGCGTCAGCGGCACCAATCTGGAACTCCCACTGACCGGGCATGACTTCGGCGTTGGTGCCTTCGATCATGAGACCAGCATCGAGGCAAGCCTGCGTGTGCTCTTCGATGATCTCTCGACCAATGACGCGGCCGGTGCCGACGCCGCAGTAGTACGGACCCTGCGGTTCGGGGAATCCGCCACCGACGGGGAAGCCGAGGGGGCGACCGTCTGGGCGAAGCATGGTGTATTCCTGCTCGATACCGAAGATCATTTCGTCAGAGGCGTACTTCTTGGCAGCCTTGGCACACGCGGCACGGGTGTTGGTTGCGTGGGGCTTGCCGGTGGTTGCCGACGTAACTTCACACAAAACGAGGATGTTGTCGCCGCCACGGATGGGGTCGGGACAGGTGAACACGGGGATCAGGGCACAGTCGGACTTGTCGCCCGATGCCTGATTGGTTGACGATCCGTCGAAACCCCAGTTTGGAGGGGTGGTGACGTCGTCCGCCAAGATCTTGGTCTTTGAACGGAGCAACGGTGTCGGCTCGGTGCCGTCGATCCAGATGTATTCGGCTTGATAGGCCACTTGGTCCTCCAGGGATTTGGTCCGGCGATGCCGGGTTAGTTGTACGGGGCAGCGAAAGGTTCGCAGGGGGGCATTTCTCGGTCGTTGCCCAATTGTGAACGCTGTGTGAACCATCTTTGGTTCACGGCGCAACAACGAACTCAAACCGCAGTCGTAACGGTAACCGCAAACCTTCCGAACGCCCACACTGGCGGTGCGGTTAGCCTCGCAGATGTGGCAACTTTGCGCGTCGGCTTGGCTCAGATGAACCCCACCGTGGGCGACTTGGCGGGTAATCGAACGTTGATTGCCGACTTGTATGCGCAAGCTGTTGCGGCCCACTGCGATGTCGTGGCGTTTAGTGAGTTGTCGGTGACGGGTTATCCACCCGAAGACTTGGTGTTGAAACCTGGCTTCGTACGCGACAACCGCATTGTGGTTGAAGACCTCGCGAAATTGACCGGCTCGTGTGTTGCAGTGATTGGTTTTGTTGACAGCGGCGTTGGTAATCAAGTGGCCTCGGGTCGACCTGTGATTTATAACGCCGCGGCCGTGTGTGCAAACGGCGCGATTCAACACGTGTATCACAAACGGTTGTTACCGAACTACGACGTGTTTGATGAAGAGCGCACCTTTGAACCAGGTAGCGGTGAGCACCATATTTTTGATGTGGCTGGCGTGAAGTGTGCCGTGTCAATTTGTGAAGACATCTGGCGTGCCGATGGTCCTGTCAGTCAGCAAGCTCGTGCGGGTGCACTAGTAAACATCAATATCAATGGTTCGCCCTTTCATAGTGGCAAGTTGCTTGAACGTGAAGAAATGTTGCGCACGCGTGCTACTGAAAACAAATGCGCGATTGTGTATGTCAATCAAGTGGGTGGACAAGACGAACTCATTTTTGATGGTTCATCAATGGTGTTTGCCGCCGACGGAACTTTGTTAAGTCGTTCGGCGCAATTTGAAAGTGGATTGACAGTAGTTGAGATCAACGTTGATCAACCTCAAATTGCATCTGTTGCACCAATCAGTGATCGTTATGCCGAAATGTATGGGGCCCTCGTATTAGGTACGCGCGATTATGTGCGCAAGAACAAGTTCACCGATGTGGTGATTGGTCTCTCTGGCGGAATCGACTCATCAATTGTGGCGGCTGTTGCCGTTGATGCTTTAGGTGCCGACCATGTACATGGTGTCGCGATGCCTTCGCGTTATTCATCTGATGGTTCAAAGACTGATGCGTATGCATTGGCGGAAGCCTTAGGTATTGACTGTCGCACGATTTCGATCGAGCCAGTCTTTGAGGCGTATCTATCAATGCTTGCTCCAAGTTTTGCGGGTAAGCCGGCCGACCTCACTGAAGAGAATTTGCAGAGCCGCTGCCGCGGACAAATTTTGATGGCCTTGTCAAACAAATTTGGTTGGATGGTTTTGACAACGGGCAACAAGAGCGAACTTGCGGTCGGATACTTCACGATTTATGGCGACTCGGTTGGTGGCTATGCAGTCATTAAAGATTTATTGAAGACCGATGTGTTTGGTTTGAGTCGGTATGTCAATCAGCGCGCTGGTCGCGAGATCATTCCCGAGTCGGTGCTTACCAAGCCACCGTCAGCTGAACTACGTCCCGATCAACGCGACGATCAAAGTCTGCCGCCCTACGACGTGCTTGATCCGATCTTGGCGTTGTATGTCGAACAAGATCGCACCGCGGCCGAGATTATTGAACTCGGCCACCCCGAAGACATCGTGCGACGCATTGCACGACTTGTTGACATCAATGAATATAAACGTCGTCAATGCCCTCCAGGTGTGCGCGTTTCTGAAAAGGCGTTCGGCAAAGATCGTCGACTACCAATTACGAATGGTTACCGCGGTTAATCAAGCTGCGCGTTGAGTTGTACGCCCATACGCAACGATGCACCCAATCATTCCGGCCGCGCAGATTGCGCCAATGAAAGCCGGAACATTGATACCGAATTTGTCGTAGGCCGCAGTAGCAATGAGCGACATACTTGCACGGCCCAAAGTTCCGCCGGCTAAAACAATTCCTAATCCGCGTCCAGGTGAAGCCGGGATGAGGTTGGCGGCTAATGGCAGCATGCTCACGATAGAGAATTCAAAACCAAGTAAGTAAATGCCCAACAAAATCAAGCCGGTGACTTGGTTGTTGTGCCCGACAGTGAGCAAAAGGCCCGCTGGGAAAATGAGTGCGGCACCGAATATTGCACTGCGCTCTTTGCCCCAGGTGTCAGTGCGGCGAGCACTTGTTACCGACGCGAGTAGTTCAAATGCTCCGAGACCAAAGACCACTGCCGAAATACCGGCTTCGGTAAAACCAAATTGATCTTCGAGCCATGAACCAAAGGTGACAAACAAAGTTTGGCTCGCGGCCATTAAGAAAAACATCGCGCCAAAGATCCAGTAACCATTGAGCGGCATCTTGGGTTTAACGGTTTCTCGCGATCGTTGCGAACCAGCGACATCGTGACCGTCAAGGCGAGTCATCACAATGAGGGCCATGACGGCAACACTGATCGCACCAACGGCATAACCCCAGCGCCATGAACTGGCGGCAGCCACCAGACCCATTGCAGTCACACCAATAAGTAGACCGAGTGCCCATGACGTTTCGGTGATGCCAATAACACGGCCGCGCTTTTCGTATTCAACGTGATCATTCACCCACGACGCGAGACCAATATCGAAAATGAATTTGGCGATGGCAATCAGCAATATGCCAAGAACAAAAATCCATACCGATGGACTTGCCGCTGCGATAGTGGCAGCACCAGAAATTGCGAGTAATCCACCGGCCATCGCAGTACGACGATGTAGGCGATCGACGAGTCGACCAAGTACGGGCGAGATGCCCATCGCGATCTCAGTGATCATGAGCGCGAGTCCAAGTCGCGACAAACTGATATGGAAATCGTCAGAAATGCTTGCAAGAAATGGTGGGGCGTAGCGGAAACAGGCGTTTGATGTCAGTCGCGCAATAGTGAGTGTCAAAACATGGCGTCGAGTTTCTTCAGAATACGTGTCGTCTAGAAACCGATCAGCAAGGTATTTCTTGGTTGTCACGGCGTGGCTGCATCTCGTGAATCAATGACATCATTGTCATCCTCGGTGTCTCCTGCTTTCGCGATGAGATATCCGATGGCACGTTCGGTCTTTTCGTAGCGCCGAGTGATTTCCCAAAAATCAGGACCGTGGCCTGACACATGTAGGTGCGCTAATTCGTGAACGATCACGTAGTCGAGGACCCATGAAGGAAAACCGACTAGGCGAGTGGACATACGAATTGTTTTTGTTGAGGGTGTACAAAGCCCCCATACCGATGTGAGATTTTCTGCCCATTCAATGCTGTCGGGTGTACGGAGCAAGTAACGCTTTGCCAAAATGCGAGCGCGATCGGTGAGATCAACTTCTTGGGTCGCAATTTTGCGTTTAAAGCGACGCACCATTTCGGCGACGTTGCTCGCTTCTTCGCTCTTGCTCATCCAACTCGGAATTGAAACGCGCAATACATCGCCGTGCATTTGTGCGCTGACGGTACGACGACGCTTTTTTGAGCGAACGACTTCAACCTGAAATGGTTCGAGTTGAACGGGTGAGTCGTCAAAAAGTTTGAGTTCAGAATTTTCTGATGCGGCGTTGCTTGTCATGTCACTCATTCGACCGCACCGGTGTTGCGCAGTTCATCGGCGATGAGTTGTAACGGAAATAACAACGATCCACATTTCCAACCATCGGTGGGTGTGTGTTCAAACCATGAACCCGCCAAGTTGGGAAAGCGTTGTTCGCCGCCACCGAGGTGTTCGTGCATCAGTCGCAAGACACCACCGTGCGAAATCACCAAAACACAACCGCCGGCATTTTGCGTCACGATGTCGTTCAGGGCTGCTTGAGCACGCGAGGTCGTCGAGGCAACCGATTCAAAATTGGGCGGACGGCGATCGGACTCGAGGTAGCCAGGCCATTGGGTACGAATTTCAGATTGGGTCAGACCCTGCCATTCACCGGCATCGTTTTCTTGCCAACGCGGATCAAGTCGGTGGGCCGAACAACCGATGACAGAGGCAATGGTTTGTCCGGTGACTCGAGCGCGTTCAAGATCGCTCGTGACGACGACGTCAAAAGTGGGGCATTCGGTGGCTATGAGTCCGCCGGCGAGTCGAGCTTGTTCGACACCGAGTGCTGTCAGCGGTGGGTCGGCCCGGCCCTGCCAACGACCACTGGCATTCCAAGTGCTTTGGCCATGGCGCAGAACCAAGATTCGGGTTCGAAGTTGGTTGAGGGGTTCGACTGGCACAACCAACGAGGGTAGTGCGGGTACGCTCGGCGAGGTGGCAACTCTGCGTCTCTTTGCTCAAGCCCGAGAAGTGGCTGGAACCTCGAGCGACACCGTCGATGGGTCCACTGTCGATGAAGTGATTGCTAACGCTGTTGCTCGCTATGGGCAAAATTTCGCCAACTTGCTACCGACTTGCCGAATTTGGCTCAATGGTGAAGCGGTACCGGCTTCAACCACCGTGAGCGATAAAGATGAAGTAGCGGTTTTGCCACCCGTCTCTGGAGGATGCCAATGAATATGCCAAAGAATATGGGGGATCAATCATCAGGTGATCCCGCGTCATTGGCTTTGCCCGAATTACGCGCCGAACGTGATGCGCTGCGCAAACAAGAAGATGCGGTGTCATTTGTGCGTCGACTTGCTCAAGGTCGCGTCGACTTGGTGATTGCTGTTCGGCAACATCAGGCCGATGGAACTGGCGCAGTGTCAGTTGCCGAAATCGTTCGCTCGGGCGTTGGACCGGCTCCCAGTACTGGCTCGGCACGCCCTCCGCGTGACACCGAAGTGAGCGCCGATCATCCGTTGCTCACCGAGTTTGATGCGTTGTGCGATCAGTTGGGTTTTGACAATATGGCCGACCTTGACGATGCCGGCTTGCAGGCGCTCGAGTCAGGCCTGAAGGCTTTTGAGTCAACGCAGTCTGAGATTCGTCGGCAGTTGTTTGACCGTATTGATGCCCTGACCGCCGAATTAGTACGTCGCTATCGCGATGGCGATGCCTCGGTCGACACTCTTTTACAGAACTAACGCATCAACTTAAGTCCCTTCTTGGGGCACGTTCAGGCAAAGTTCGCTGACCACCGATAGTTTTTGTCTTCTGTGACGCGTGTAGCCATGCTCTCTTTCCACACCTCGCCACTGGCTCAGCCAGGCGTTGGTGATTCGGGCGGTATGAACGTGTACGTGCGCGAACTTGTTGCGGGTCTTGCTCACGCTGGCGTGGAAGTCACTACTTATACGCGTGAGTGGCGCAGTGGGTTGCCGCGAGAGGTTTTGGTCGAGCCCAATCACCGTGTCGTTCATGTGCCAGCCGGTCGATTTGATTTGCCTAAAGAAGAGCTTGAAGGCATGGTTCCGACGTTTACCGATTTTGTTTTGGACGATATTCGGCATGCTCATGCAGCCGATGTGGTGCATGCCAATTACTGGTTGTCGGGCGTTGCCGGACATTCCATCAAACACGAACTCGGTATTCCGTTAGTAACAACTTTCCATACCTTGGCGCGAGTGAAGGCCGAAGGCGGAGACCCCGAACCCGAACGTCGTGAACGTGCCGAAGCGCAAATCATCGGATGTGCGGACGCGATTTGTGTCAGCTGCGATCAAGAAGAAGATCAATTCCGTCGTTTGTATGGCAATCCTCCGGGACTTGTTGAAATTGTTGCACCCGGTGTCGAACACGCTTTCTTTACACCTGGCGATAAGCGCGGTGCGCGTTTTGCTTTAGGTATGAATGACGGCCCGGTGTTGTTATTTGTCGGTCGCATTCAGCCACTGAAGGGCGTCGATGTTGCGGTTCGAGCGTTGGCTGCATTGAATCGCCGCGATGCGTCGTTGTATGTCGTTGGTGGAGCCAGCGGAATGCAAGGTGACACCGAAGTTGCCCGAGTGAATGCATTGATTGATGAACTGGGCCTCACCCAACAAGTGCATTTCGTAGAGCCGCAGGCTCACCACATGTTGTCAACGTATTACCGTGCGGCCGATGCAGTGTGGGTACCAAGTCGTTCCGAAAGTTTTGGACTTGTTGCTCTTGAAGCAGCGGCTTGTGGAATCCCGGTGATTGCAAATGCTGTCGGTGGATTGTTGTCATTGGTCGATCACGGACTCACGGGTTATCTGGTTGCCGATCGCGATCCAGAGATGTTCGCGAAATACACCACTGAACTGTTGAACAACCCAGGGCTTGCATCATCGATGAGTGCCGCTGCGGCCGAACGTGGTCGTCGTTATACCTGGAGCTTTGCCGCGGCACGATTGCGTCGCGTGTACACCGACGTGACATCACGCGCCCTCGTGAATTGCTCGTGAGCGACCTCTTTAACGACCCGTCACTTGCCGTCATCGAACGTCAGATCGATGAGTGGTTAGCCAATATGAAGATTGACAACAATGTCATTTTGGCGATCGATCACGGTGACCCCGATCCGGCCTATCGCGCGCGGTGGTATGTACGCATGAAGGGCGACACCAAAGACTTCATCACAGTGTGGCTCACACTCGGTCAACGCACCTTGCGTTACGAGACCTACGTGATGCCTGCACCAGAAGAGAACATTGCCGAGTTCAATGAGAACTTGTTGCGACGCAACGACAAGTTGATCGGTGCGCATTTCTCTTTGGGTCTTGAAGACGCGGTGTACTTGCGTGGTGAGTTACCACTGTCAGGTCTGACTGAATCTGAAGTTGATCGCATAGTTGGCTCGATATATGCCCACGTCGAACACTGTTTTCGCCCGCTGCTGTCGATTGGCTTTGCATCGCGTTTTAAGAACCAATAATCACCGTCACGGCGCGGCCACATCCCACACTGCAGTGGTCTCGCTGGTGTTGATCGGGAAGTCGGCATCGGCGAGACCGCCAATCGCGTTAGCGTGAAGGTATGAGCAACACCACGGGTTCTTCAACTCTGGCCATTATCGGTGGCGGAAATATGGGCGCAGCTTTAGCGGGCGGCTTGTTGGCTTCGGGTTTCGTGTCACCTTCCGAATTGGTGATCGTCGAAGTGATTGCGGCACGCCGTGAACAACTCACCACGATGTTCCCTGGCGTCACGATTTCTCCTCTGATTACTCCATGTGGTTCGGCAGTGATTGCCGTGAAACCTCCCGATGTTCCGGCTGCTTCGCAATCGGCTGTCACAGCAGGGGCAAGTCGCGTGTTATCAATTGCCGCTGGTGTCACGATCAAAACGCTTGAGGCTGCGTGCGGTGCTGGCGTTGCAGTGATTCGTGCGATGCCTAATACGCCGGCATTGGTAGGTGAAGGAGCTTCGGCAATTGCTGGTGGGGCACATGCCACCGAGGTCGATATTGCGTGGGCCGAGGCTGTGCTTGGTTCGGTTGGACTGGTTGTGCGGGTCCCCGAAACTCAACTTGATGTGGTGACGGGCTTGGCGGGCAGTGGTCCGGCTTATTTGTTCTTGGTTGCCGAAGCCCTGATGGATGCTGGTGTGGCGTCTGGCTTGCCTCGGGCGACGGCCGAAACTCTGGTGCGGCAGTTGTTTGTCGGTTCAGCGAAATTGCTCGCCCAAGGTGAGGCTCCGGCTGATCTTCGAGCAAGTGTGACCTCGCCCGGTGGCACCACAGCGGCTGGCGTTTCGGTTCTTGAGTCTGAAGCCGTGCGGGCTGCCTTCATTCAGGCGGTCAAAGCTGCGACAGACCGCAGTCGTGAGTTGGGCAACCGTTAGAACCCTCGCCAAAACCCCCGAAATCAGGGCAGAATTTTTTGGAAAAAACTTCTGCGCAAATTTTCACATTTGGTGGAAAGCGGGTCTAGGGTATGTCGCAGGTCACATGACCGCTAGCTGAAAAGCTGGGAGACGCGCTCGAAAGAGCAGCGCCGACTGGGCCGGTGTCATCGGGGGGTTGACACCGGCCCTGTCGCATTCTCGGGCCACATCTTTAGGCCGCATTCTTTGATCGCATTTTTCTGGTGAACCACTGACACACTGTCGTTCGTGAGTCGCACCTATGACACCGTGTCGTTCTTATCTGACTTGGGTTATGAGTCAGAGCACGTCGGTGTCGTGAAGGCCGTCATTCGTGAATCAGCACCGCAAGTAGTGGTCATTGATCTCACTCACGGCATTGCACCGTTTGATACGCGTGGTGCTTCGTTGTCGTTAGCACGAGCTGTTCCCTATCTCACCGAAGGAATTGTGATTGCCGCAGTTGATCCGGGTGCAGGTAACGAACGTCGTCTAGTTGCGGTAGAAGTTGCCGGTGGTGCTGGAATTTTCATTGGTCCCGATAACGGAGTGTTAGCGCCAGGAGTCGCACTTGCTGGTGGGGCTGAACGGGCAGTTGTGCTTGATCGCGATGAGTTGCATTTAGCAACGCCCGGAACAACTTTTGTTGCGCGCGATGTCTTTGCGCCAATCGCTGCGTTGTTGGCAAATGGCGAAGATCTCTTTGATGTCGGCACCGAAATTGATCCGTCGTTGTTGTTGCCGGGCATTATTCCGATCCCACGCGAAGAGAATGGTGGCTTCGAGGGTGAAGTGTTGTGGGTCGATCGCTTTGGCAACTGCCAACTCAATGTGAGTCTTGATGATCTGGAAACTTCGTGGGTCAATCCTGTTGAGCGCGTCCGAGTTTCATTTGGTGACACCACACGTAACTTTGTGGTGGCGCGGTCGTACGCCGAACTGGGCCAGGGTGCTGCCGGGTTGGTCGTTGATTCATCTGGCTTGTTGTGTGTGGCAGTCGATAGCGGTTCGGCCACTGAGCAACTAGGTCTGGGCGAAGGTCAGCAAGTGACATTGCAACCTGGGGGCGACGAACCAGCCATCTCAACCCCAGTTGCGCTGCGACCCACCCTTTAATTCACATCTCATTGTGATTCTGGTGTGGATTTGTTCGCTATAGCCAAATAAAACCACACCAGAATCACTATGGTTATGGCATGCGTCCGGCCACCACATTGACAGTTGCAATCTTGTTAGGTGCAATCTTTCTTGCCGGGATCGTTTCGCTGATGCGTTTGTAGATCAGGAGCTTGCAATGAACTTGGCATCGATCATCGATTCACATGACGCCCAAGTCCCAGCATTCATTAGTCAGGGTCGCACCACCACGTACGGAGAACTCCGCGATCAAGTTGAAGGTTTCCGCGGCTCGTTAATGAATCTCGGTATCAAAGCTGGCGATCGCGTAGCGATGGTGTGCGGAAATGGTCGCGGATTTGTGATTGCCTACTTGGCAACAATTGGTGCCGGTGCGATTGCAGTTCCGCTCAATCCCCTCAGCCCAAGTCCCGAACTTGAATCTGAACTCATCAGTGTTGATCCGATCGCGGTCATCGTTGAGCCATCGGGCGTTGCTTCTTTCCAAGGAATCAACCGTTCGCGTTTAATCTCATTGCGGCATGTCATCGTGACCGATCAGTTGAGTTCAACTTCTTTAGGTGACGCAACCGACCTTCATCTATTTGATGATTTGCTCAATGGTCCAGCAACGAAATGGGTGAGTCTTCCTGCACCGACGCCGGCAGTGTTGATTTTTACGAGTGGTACCGCAGGGTCACCTCGTGCGGCCACCTTGTCGCACGGCAACTTGCTCGAGAATATTTGTCAGAACAATTCAACAAGTGATCACATCAAAGAAGGAGACGTGGTGTTCGGCGTGTTGCCGATGTTCCATATCTTTGGTCTGAATGTGGTTTTAGGAATGTCACTGATGGCCGGAGCGTGTGTCGTGTTAGTTCAACGCTTTGATCCAGTCACTGCGGTTGAAACGATTATTGAACGTAACATCACCATTGTTCCTGGTGCTCCACCTGTATGGGTCGCGATCTCGTTGATGGAAGGTGTCAACGCATCGGCGTTTGCCACTGTGCGCATGGCATTAACCGGCGCGGCCCGAATGCCCGAAGACGCGACTGAACGATTGAAGAGAAAATTCAATATTGAATTACGTGAGGGTTATGGTCTCACCGAAGCAGCACCTGTTGTCACGAGTTCAGTCGGCATTGAACCGCGACGAGGTTCGGTTGGTCGTGCAGTTGAAGGTCTTGAAGTTCGTGTTGTCGATTCTGAAGGCGACGATGTGCCGGTTGGTGACAGCGGCGAAGTACTTGTGAAGGGTCCGAACGTTTTTGTTGGTTACTGGAATGATCCGGTGACAACTGCACGAGTGATCGACAAAGATGGATGGCTACATACCGGTGATGTGGCAATGGTTGATGATGATGGTTATCTATATCTGGTCGATCGTGCCAAAGACTTGATCATCGTCTCGGGATTCAATGTGTATCCGGCCGAAGTTGAAGAAGTATTAAAGCGTCATCCCGCAGTACTTGAAGCAGGTGTGGTCGGTGTTCCACATCCAACAACTGGCGAAGCCGTTAAGGCTTTTGTTGTTTTGCAAAAAGGTGCATCAGTTGACGAAGATGCACTTATTGATCATTGCCATGATTATGTTGCACGTTATAAGTGCCCCAACAAGGTATTGATTGTTGACGAATTACCGCGCAACACCTTCGGCAAGTTGTTGCGCCGTTCGCTGTGAACTGCTTGCTTGAGTTGAAGCAACCAAAAATCCACTGAACAGAACAACAATTCCGACGAGCAAGGTAATTGCGAAGGCTCGATCTTCACCCATACGGCCAGCCAAGGTTCCGCTACCAGATAAAACCAACGTGCCGAGCGCGATCAAAGTGTTGCTTGTTGCATGCCGTCGAGCGTTCGTGATGTGTCGCTGCGCTTCGCCGACTGCAGGTACACGCCCCCGGACAACACGAATGATTGACCACACGGCACCACCGATAATCACCACTGCAGCAACACCAGATCCGACCGCGGCAAAAACACGCGGTGCCACGCCAAACAATTCGCTTCCTTGCGGCAAAGCTTGTTGACCGAGGTCTTGAGTTTTTGTGGGGGCGATGAGCACCACACCTACTGCAACACCTGATAATCCGATGAGCCATTGTTTGGTGACGTATCCGATGCGCGGACCGAATAGTAAATACACCGTTCCAAGAGCAAGCCACGGAACGTTGAGTACAGCACCAGCTAAAAAGAAAATGCGAAATGATCCGAGACTCCAATCGCGAGCTTCAGCCCACCACAGCGCGAGCGATCCGAGTGCGAAAAGAAAAAGTGAAAAACTCCACGCGCCGTCATGAGGACGTCGTCGTCGTAACCAGCGATCGAAAGTTGAAATACTGAACGCGAGAGCCACCATTGTTGCGGCAGCAGCGAGAGCAGCATTCAGTGTCACAGTGTGAGGTTAGAGCAGAGCGGACGTCCCGCGAGGAGGCGTCACAAAAGTTGACAGCGTGGCGGTGACCGATGACCATCGTTTATCAACAGGTTTACGTGGTGAGAGTTCACCATCGGCCGTGATGACGCGTAGCGTTTTCTCTATGGCCGAACGCCCCCGACGCCGAATTCCTGATGCAACTGTTGCGAGATTGCCGATTTATCTTCGGATACTTCATGACCTCGTCGAAAACGAAACCACCGGTATTTCGTCTGAACAACTCGCCGAACTGGCTGCAGTGA
This sequence comes from Actinomycetota bacterium, assembly GCA_947454105.1. Lineage (GTDB taxonomy): Bacteria > Actinomycetota > Acidimicrobiia > Acidimicrobiales > Ilumatobacteraceae > Casp-actino8. The sequence continues at coordinate 15,206 of CANGIP010000012.1, forward strand.
ATGCTGCCAAAGTTCGCAAAGATTTGAGTTATCTCGGAAGTTACGGAACTCGTGGCATCGGATACGAAGTGCGGTATCTGGTTTTTCAGATTGAACGTGAGTTGGGTCTGAATCATGAATGGCCCGTCATCATTGTTGGCGCCGGCAACTTGGGTCAGGCTTTGTCGGGATATGGCGGATTTGGTCAAAAGGGGTTCCCCGTCGCCGGTGTCGTTGATATCGACCCGGCCAAAATCGGTGGTGTGGTCGGCGGGGTCAGGGTTCGCCATATTGACGAACTCTCCCAAGTCGTGGCTGCCCGGCAAGTGTCGATCGGCGTTGTTGCCGTGCCTGCTGATGCCGCCCAAGATGCGGCCGAACGTCTGGTCAAAGCCGGAATCACCAGCATTTTGAACTTTTCGCCCGTGGTTTTGACTCTTCCCTTCGGAATTACGGTCCGAACGGTGGATTTAGCTCTTGAATTACAGATTTTGAGCTACCACGAGCAGCAACGCCAGACACGTCAAGCCGCCATCGTTTCGTCCAAGAGTGCCAGCGCGTAGTCGAGAAGTTGACCAAGATTCTGTGCGCATAGGTACCACAAAAGGTCTCAGGGAATAAGGTAATCATTGTGTCGATCGTCGTCTTCGGGGTGAATCACCGTACTGGGCCCCTCGCCCTTCTTGAGCGGGTCACTATTGCCGACGACGCAATTGCCAAGACTGTGCACAGCCTGATGTCGCGGCCCAACATTCGTGAAGTCGTGGTTTTGTCAACGTGCAACCGCACCGAGGTGTACGCAGTCGCCGAAAAGTTTCACGGAGCGTACGGTGACCTGCGCGATTTCTTTTGCGACCTCGGTGGATTCTCGGCCGACGAAATAATTCCGCACGTATATAGCCAGCATGATGATGCTGCAATCAGTCACCTCTTCGAAGTTGCTTCGGGTCTTGATTCAGCCGTGCTCGGTGAGAGTGAAATTCTTGGGCAGGTACGTACCGCTTGGGAACGTTCGCAACGCGAAGGCGGCGCACTGTCAACTTTGAATCTGTTGTTCCGTCACGCAATTGAAACCGGAAAGCGCGCTCGCACTGAAACTTCAATTGGACGTCACACCTCGAGCGTGAGTCACGCAGCTGTCGATATGGCTCGCGAAAATCTTGGTGCTATTGACGGCATGACTGTTCTCGTTGTTGGCGCTGGCGATATGGGTGAAGGTGTCACTGTTGCCTTGGCAGATTCTGGTGTTGGACAAGTACTTGTCACTAATCGCACGATTGCTAAAGCACAGGCATTGGCTGATCGAGTTTCAGGTTCGGTTACCGAGTTCTATCGCTTGGCTGAAACACTCAGTGACGCAGATGTAGTTGTCACTTGTACTGGTGCAGGTTCAACAGTGATTGACGCCGGCATGGTGAAGAACGCGATGTCGCAACGGGCGAATCGTCCATTGTTTATTGTTGACATTGCTGTTCCGCGCGACGTTGATTCTGATGTGGCCCATATTGATGGCGTTACTTTGTTCGATCTCGACAACTTGCGCGATTGGGCCGCCCGTGGTCAAGCGCAGCGAGCGACTGAAGCACTCGCAGTTCGTGACATCATCGTGCAAGAGATTGAACGATTCAATATGGAGACAACTGCGCGTCAGGCTGCTCCACTTGTTGCCCAATTGCACGAACGCGCCGAAGCTGTGCGCGCCGCTGAAATTGATCGTCAACACAAGAAACTGTCATCACTCACCCCAGAGCAACAAGACGCAGTTGATGCGGTCACTAAAGGAATCGTGGCCAAGTTGTTGCATGACATGTCGGTGCGACTGAAAGACGATGCCGGCACGCCACGTGGCGAGCGCAATTCTGCGGCCGTTCGCGATCTCTTTGACCTTTCGTAATGATCGTAGTGACACGATGAGCGTGCTTCGTATTGCGACTCGTAGTTCGGCACAGGCTCGCACGCAAGCAACGGCCATTGCTCAATTGCTTGAAGCCACACATAACGGTTTAACGGTTGAACTCGTTTTTGTTGACACCACTGGTGATCAAAAACAAGATGTTCCGTTGCACACCATCGGCGGTCAGGGCGTATTCGTTAAAGAAGTTCAAGCAGCGGTTCTTGCTGGTCGCGCAGATATCGCAGTGCATAGTGCGAAGGACCTTCCCTCAACACCTGCTGATGGTTTGTGTATTGGGGCGTTTGGCCAGCGCCGTGATCCGCGTGATGTATTAGTGGGCCGTTCGCTGGCCGACTTAGCCCAAGGTGCAACGATCGCGACCGGCTCGGTACGTCGCCGCGCCCAATTATCGGCGGTGCGCCCCGATCTTCAATTTGTTGAGTTACGTGGCAACATCCCCACGCGTCTTGAGAAAATTCCGACCGATGGATCGATCGTGATGGCTGCCGCTGCACTCGAGATTTTGGGCTGGACTGAACGTGTCAACGAATACATCGCAGTTGATGTGATGGTCCCAGCAGTTGGCCAGGGTTGCGTGGCAATTGAGTGCCGCATGGATGACGATCACACGCGAAATTTCTTGGCGGCAATTGACGATGCGCCATCGCGTCAAGCAGTTGAACACGAGCGAGCGTTTCTTGCCGAACTTGGAAGTGGATGTTCGTTACCAGTTGGCGCGTACGACGATGGTGAGAGAATGTTGGTGTACTTGGCATCTGACGATGGAACGAAGCATTACTTCGCCACAGTGCCAACTGGTCGAACCGCGTCACATGAGGAATTACTAGTAGCGGCGCGACGTGCCGCGCAAGTCGCCCGAGATGCTGTCGCCGGCTGAGATATGACGACTGACTCGCCCACGCTTGCTGGTCGAACCATCATCGTGACGCGCGCCGCCGAGCGGGCGGGCGGCTTAACTTCTTTGTTGATCGATGCAGGCGCGACGGTTCTCGAGATTCCGGTCACCACAACAGTTGATGCACAAGATGCTGGCATCGCATTACAAGAAGCGATTGACAACATCGAACGATATGACTGGGTAGTTGTGACATCGCCCGAGGGTGCGCATCGATTTCGCGAAGCAGCATCTCGTATCCACTCCTCACAACAACATTTCAAAATTGCTGCTGTTGGTACTGCAACTGCTAACGCAGTTGGCGGAGCCGACTTGGTGCCACACGTACAAACTGGTCGGTCGCTTGGAGAAAGTTTCCCGTCTGGTTCGGGGCGAGTTCTTTTGGCGGTCGCCGAATCGGCTGGTACCGATTTTGAAGTTGCAGCGCGCGAAAAAGGTTGGACTGTCGATCGAGTGACGACGTATCAAACCGTACCCGTCACCCCTTCCATAGACCGAAGTACTGATATATCTCACGCCGACGCCATCACCTTTGCGTCAGCCTCGTCGGTCCATGCTTGGCACGAAGTTTTTGGTATCACCATGCCCAAAGTTGTTGTCGCCATGGGTCCGATGACCGCACATGCGCTCAACGAATTAGGTCTCGAGAATGTGGTAGTGGCTTCTGAGCAGACTTTGACAGGCCTTGTCAACGCGACGGCTCAGGCACTGGGGAGTCGTTAAGCACCGACCGACCGTAGGCTGGGGTTATGTCCGCACGCTTCCCCGTGTCACGTCCGCGTCGTTTGCGCCGCACTCAGGCTTTGCGCGATCTCGTCGCTGAGACTCGTCTTGATGTCAATGATCTCGTTGCGCCTTTGTTCGTGCGCGAAGGGATTGATTCACCGATTCCGATCACTTCGTTGCCAGGTGTTGTGCAACATTCGCAAGCCAGTTTGCGTGAAGAAGTTCGTCAACTTGCTGATCTCGGAATTAAGTCAGTCATCTTGTTTGGCATTCCCGCCAAGAAAGACGACATCGGATCTGGAGCATTTGATCCAAATGGTGTTGTGCAAGTTGCACTGAATGATTTACGTTCCGATCTCGGTGACCGCGTCGTGTTGATGTCGGACTTGTGTGTTGATGAATACACCAGTCATGGACACTGCGGAATTCTTGATGGCCATGGTTCGGTTGACAATGACAAGACTCTCGAGATTTACGCCAAGGCTGCTGTTGCTCAAGCCAACGCCGGTGCGCACATCGTGGCACCGAGCGGAATGATGGACGGACAAGTCGGCGTTATTCGTAGCGCACTCGACGGTGCTGGACATACCGAAACGTCAATTCTTGCGTACTCGGCCAAATATGCCTCAGGTCTCTATGGCCCATTCCGTGATGCAGTTGATGTGCAAATCGTTGGTGGTGGAGACCGTAAGGGCTATCAACAAGATTGGCGCAACGCTCGCGAGGCTCTCACCGAAGTTGAAGCCGATATTGAACAAGGCGCCGACATGGTGATGGTGAAGCCAGCACTGGCATATCTCGACGTCATCGCCGCGGTTCGTTCAATCGTGAATGTTCCTGTTGCTGCGTATCACGTGAGTGGCGAATACTCAATGATTAAGGCAGCCAGCGCAAATGGTTGGATCGATCACGATGTCGTGGCAACTGAACATCTCACGGCCATCAAGCGTGCTGGTGCCGACATTATTTTGACGTACCTCGCACGTTGGTATGCCGAATTAGCGAACGGCTGAAATTCATGAACATTGAACACAAGCAAGTCATTCCGTATTGCGATGCCACCGCATGCGTTGCAGCTGGGTGCAATCCGATCGTATGCACCGGTGCCGGAACTCCTTCAAACAAAGAAGTATTCGAGCGTTCAACTCGTGTCATTCCTGGCGGAGTCAACTCATCGATTCGCGCATTTAAAGCAGTAGGCGGTTCGCCTTATGTTGTTGCTCGTGGCGCGGGTGCGCACGTGTATGACGTTGAAGGCAAGCAGTACGTCGATTTAGTGCAAAGTTATGGCGCAGTCATCTTGGGTCACGCCCATCCATCGATTACCTCCGCATTGCGCGATGCTGCTCCCGACGGAACGTCTTTTGGTGCGCCAACACCTCGTGAAATGAAATTGGCTGAAGCAATTAGTGAGCGTGTGCCGTCTTGTGAACGTGTTCGCTTCATGAACTCGGGCACCGAAGCAACATCGACCGTTGTTCGATTGGCTCGTGGTCTGACTGGTCGTTCAAAAGTCATCATCTTTGATGGCAACTTCCATGGTGCTACTGACGCGTTGTTGGCGGCTGGCGGAAGTGGTGTTGCAACACTTGGATTGCCTGGCACTGCCGGCGTTCCCCCTGAAGCGGTTGCGAACACCATCGTTGCTCCTTACAACGTCGTTCCCGAAATAGACGAAACTGTTGCCTGCGTCATTGTTGAGGCAGTTGCGGCAAATATGGGCGTGGTTGCGCCGGCACCTGGATTCCTCGAAGGTTTACGGGCAGCTTGCGATCGCGTCGGCGCACTTCTGGTTTTCGACGAAGTCATCACCGGGTTCCGTTTAGGTACCGACGGTGCTCAAGGTCGATTCAATGTGAAGCCCGACCTCACGTGCTTCGGCAAAGTGATTGGCGGTGGATTGCCGATTGGCGCTGTTGGTGGCCGACGCGATGTCATGGAAAATCTCACACCGCTCGGCAAAGTTTTTCATGCCGGAACTTTGGCAGGTAACCCAATGGCAACGGCAGCTGGTTTGGCCGCATTGAGCGAACTCACACCAGACGTGTACGCCGAACTTGAATCGCGAGCCACGCGACTCGCCAGTCTGATTGCTGACGCCACAAGTGCAGCGGGCTTACCAGTCACCACATCACGCGTCGGCACATTGGTTGGTATCTATTTAGGCAATGCACTTGGTGGATCACGGTTGCCCATCAATTTTGATGAAGCGAAAAAAACCGATGAAGCGTTATATGCACGCTTCTTTCACTCATTGTTAAACGAGGGAGTTGCGATGGCGCCAGGTGCCTATGAAGCAATCTTCGTCGGGCTCGGCCATACCGACGTAGTGATGAATGATTTGGCAGAGCGTTTCCATCGAGCTGCCCGCGCAGTGACTGCCTGAAGCCGTACGATCAGAGGGTGCGACAGTTTCTCAGTTGGCGATATTGGGCCGCGTTAGGTGTGCTCTTTGCAATGACTGCGCTGCTGTGGGCGTGTGAGGGCGGTAGCAGTTCAACTGAAGTTGTGATGAACGCCAGTTCACGACGTATTGACTTGATTGCACAAACTTCAACAATTCGTTCTGACGGCACTTGGTCAATTTCGGGTGGCATGACTCACGGTGATGCAACGGCAGTTCTGCAAGACGGACGAGTATTGACATTGGCCGACGGCACGCTGGCCGAATCATCATGTTTGTTTCCTGATGCATTGAATGCCTGCGTGTTATTGGCTGACACTCTTGGTGATGGAGTGGTGTGGTTTGCCTTAGTAGCTGCTCCGGCAGAAGGAACAACCGAACTTGAATTGCCGGCCATTGAAACGTTGCTCGACGGTGTGACCTATGCGCAACTCACGAATGGTTGGGAAGTTCCGTTGCTCGACAAAGTCGTGCGACGTTGCAAAGAAGAAACTCCAAACCTCACGGCATTCGTGCAAAAGTTTGCCGATCGACATGTCACGATTGTTGATCTTGCGCAATCACAAGTTTCAGCAGTGCGTTGTATCGGCCAATAATTCAAGTATTAACTACGCGTTTGGTGCAAGTCGCACTATTGCCGCGGCTGCTTTGTATGCGGCTTCTGCCGGACCAATTTCGTCGGGGCGAAGCAAGTTAGCCATGATGCGCAGCACCCATTCCATGAGAGTGCGACTATTCATTCCGACGCGTGATAGTTCACGCATGATGGCTGGTCGACCGATGATGCGTGCGAACAAACGGGCTACTTTGAAGTACTGACCGTATTCATCGTCAATCATGGTTTGATAGCGCTGCAATGCAGTCGGATCATTGTTGCGAATTGCTTCAGTCAAAACTTGAGCAGCCATGCGCGCAGTCTCATACGCATAGTCGATACCTTCGCCGTTAAATGGATTCACACTGCCGGCTGCATCGCCCACGACGAGATAGGTCGGTCCAGACTTTGGTCCAACTGAACCACCCATAGGTATGCGGCCTGATGTTGCCTTACCAGTTGGTTGATCAGGATTGATTTCCCAACGATCTGCAATCATGTGTGCGTACTCATTCAACAAGTGCGTGGTGTTAACACTCTTGAAGTCTCGGAACGTTGACAACAATCCAACTCCGATGTTCACAGTGCCATCACCAACCGGGAAGATCCATCCGTAACCAGGCATCGGATTTCCTTGACGATCTTTCACATCAAGTGCTGACTCAATCCAGGGTTCGGCATGTCGAGGAGTTTCCCAGTACGTGCGAATTGCAGTTCCGTATGGCCATTCTTTTGTGCGGAATGTTCCGAGCGATCTACCGAATCGACTATTGGCACCATCGGCGACAATCACATAGCGCGCCGTGATATCGAAAGGAGTTTCGGACTCTTTTGCTTGCACTGTTGCACCGCGAACAAATCCGCGTTCAAGAACTGGTGCAAGTGCTTCGTGACCTTCTAATAACTGTGCACCGGCAGCAACGGCATTGCGCACGACCATCGTGTCGAGTTCGCGACGACGCACGACATAACCGTGCTGTGGGTACATCGGATGCGAGGGCCAATGAAGTTCAAGTGATTTGCCATGACCCGTGGCGCGCAGTCCGTCATAGCGATGAAATTGCGCCAACTGGTCGCCAAGTCCCATGTCATTGATCTGCTTCACAGCGCGCGGCGTGAGGCCATCTCCACAGGTCTTCTCGCGAGGAAAGACTTTCTTGTCGACCATGACGACATCGAGGCCTTCTGTGGCAAGCCAATATCCAGCGGCCGCGCCAGCGGGACCAGCTCCGATGATCAGTACGTCGTGATGGTTGCTCATGGTGTCAGGGTCATCGCCGATTGACGGTTCTGCCCGTGGTCAAGCTGGATGAGTGACAGACCTCGACAGGCCGATCAACTCAACTCAGCCGGCGGCCATGATTTCGGCGCCAGCGGTGGTTCCGAGTCGGGGTGCAGTTCCGATCTTCAGCTCAGGGCTGTCGAAAGTCAAAGTTCCACCTTCAAGACCAGCGAAGATTGCACTGGTTGGGGCACACCACTTGTCATACTCGGTCGCCCAAGTACCAGTGGCATCAGCACCTGAAATGTCATAACGAATGTGGCAAACCAATCCCAAAATCTGGGCTTCGGTCATCGCTCCGCCATTTTTGGCGCCCTGAGCGGGCATCGCACTGCCGTTGTACGAACGGGGGTAATGAGCCCCACCTTCGCGATTCGGATCACCGTAACTCTTGACGCCCGCGGCCTCAAAGGCTTCGGTGCCGTTATAGACCCAGTTCAACATGTCTTCGATGTGTGGGAAAGTTTTGAGAACTTCGCCACCCTTCAGTACTCGACCGGCTCCGCCAGCTCCATCGGCACCATGACAACTGGCGCATGTGCTGTAGTTAGCCATTCCAATCGCGATCGGTCCACTGGCCTCGGCCTTTTGGGGCTGCAAGCCACGGACATACATGAACAAGAAAATCGGCATCAGGGCCAAAGTGGCCATCGCCCATGACGGGATGCGACCACGGGTCTTGGCAGCCTTGATGTAGGCAGGGTCGGGCTTCGAAACTGCAGCTTTTGCTGGGGTTTCTGCAACAACTTTAGCAACCGGGGCTGCGGCAGTGGTTGCTGGCGTTGACGCAGAAGCCTCGCTCGAGGATGCGTCTCCACCCGCAGCTTTACGCTCGCGGGAACGCTTCAATAGGTGCTCGGGAATCTCGGTCACAGGCCAGTCCTTTCGGGCGTGGGGCACGACAAATAGTTGACGGACACCATTTGGTGACCGACTTCGGTAAGAACACTAGAGGGCGAGCGACCCCATGACGGAATTCCTCGTGATTTTCTCTCAGGAAACCCGTCACGCGTTGCTCGATTTCAGTACCGTGAACTTGCGCACAACCACGCTGAACAGGGTGGGTGTGCTGATAGACCTCTACTCGGTGACTCGTAGGCGGTCACTGGCCGTCAGGAAAGTTTGTTCGGTCCAACTTCAAGGAGTTGGGGCGCGCGTGACCCTTGGCGACTAAGGTTCATAGTGGTCCTGGTAGCGCAAGCTGTCAGATCCATAATCGGTACCAAATTTAGTAGTGACAAAACCACCAACCATTACGTGCAACGACCATGTATCGAACTCGTTACAGGGCATAGAAGGGATGACCGGCTGCATGCTGGCTATAAACATTCTGAAATGGCCGGGAATGAATCAGGCTTTCCTATTCTCCTTGGTATTGACCATTATTTTGACTGGTCTGATTTTTGTGTACGGAAAACGTCGTCCGATCGGCACACCAGTGTCATGGGGCGAAGCGATGATTGGTTCGGTCTACGCATTCTTCGTGATGTTCATTGCGTATGGCGTCTTGCCTCACCAGTGGCTCGTACATGTGCAAAACGAACTCGGCTGGCGTTCTGACAAGCCGTTCCTCGGACCGGGCTCGATTTTCAAATCAAAGGCAAAGGGCGGAAGTTTCCCCTTTGACATCAACTACCTGCAGATTGGCGACATTCTTGTCACCGGGATCTACGGCGTGCTCTTGGGCGTGCAGATTTACACCTGGGTATGGTGGCAAAAGCGTGGAACAAAGAAGTCAACTGAGGTTGAGCAATCAACTTATGGTCGTCCTTTGGTGAAAAAGGCATAACTCATGGCCCGTACCGACGCCAATCCGCCGATGATGCCATTCACCGACCAGTACCAACTGGTTGAGGTGGACGCGGACTATCTCACCAAGGCGGTGAAACCCAAGCAGTTCATTCATATTGATCAATCTGAATGCATCATGTGCGAGGGTTGCGTCGATATCTGTCCATGGAAGTGCATTCACATGGTGACGCCCGATGCTGTGGTCGAAGCCACAGGAACAGAGCGTCCAGGAATTGATCCCAACGACAATGTTCTTTTTATTATTGATGATGATGTGTGTACGCGTTGTGCACTGTGCGTCGATCGGTGTCCGACCGGCGTCATCATTCTCGGCAAGGCCGGTGCAGCACTTGCAACCGGTGACACACACACCCGTACCGCAAACCACGGTTACGCCTACGGAATGCGTTTCTAGGAGACAAGCACATGGCTAAGGTCATCGAAGATCCCCGACCCACCGCAAAAGAGCGGCTGAATAAAACGGTAGATGGAGTACAAGGCAGTCAAGCCTGGAACTCAATCTTCCGTCCTGGTTCTATTTTCCGTAAGGGCTACACCGACAGTCCGCGTAACCGTTCATACGTGATCATGAACTCAGTGCTATATCACTTGCACCCAGTGAAGGTGAAGCGCCATGCAGTCAAGGTCAGTTACACCTTGTGTCTCGGAGGCCTGAGCTTCTTCCTCTTTATTTTGTTAACCGTGACGGGCATTTTCTTGATGTTCTTCTATCGACCCGAAGCCACGGCTGCATGGAACGACATCAGCAGTCTTCAGACTTCGGTGGCTTTCGGATTACTTGTGAGAAATATGCATCGATGGGGCGCGCACTTGATGGTGCTCTCCGTGTTCTTGCACATGGCTCGTGTTTTCTATCACGGTGCATACAAGGCTCCGCGCGAATTCAACTGGGTCATCGGCGTTGTGTTGTTGACGCTCACCTTGTTGCTTTCGTTCACCGGCTACTTGTTGCCATGGGACCAGTTGTCCATGTGGGCCGTGGCAGTAGGAACAAACATGATGGGCTATACGCCAGTGTTTGGTTCGCAAGTGCGCTTCGTGTTGCTCGGTGGTGTCGAAATTGGTTCTGAAACCTTGTTGCGTTGGTACGTGTTGCACGTACTCATGCTTCCTTTCGTCATCGTGATCTTCATGGCTATCCACTTCTGGCGTGTCCGTAAGGACGGCGGCATCTCAGGTCCTTTGTGACCGGTGCTTGAAAGGACCTGACTCAACATGACTGAAATCCCCGAACACCTCCTGAAGCGAGCACAAGCTGCTCGCGATAAGGCTGCTGCCGATGCCGGTACGCCGTCTGCAAGTGATGCACCTGCTGCTGATCCGCGTATTCCTGCACATCTGCTTGAGCGCAGCAAAGCTGCCAAGACAAAAGCTGATGGCGAAGGTGGCGCAGTTGCTGTTGCCGAAAAAGTTGGCGCTCTCGTTGCTGCTGCTCCAGCCGCTGGTGGAATTCCTGTTGGTGCTGGTCCTGGTGGACACACTCAGCGTTTGTTGACTGTCGTTAAGTCGGGGTCAATCCAAGACGTCAAAGCAACACCAGTTGACAAAGTGCACACGTGGCCACACTTGTTGGCCGCTGAATTTGTTGCGGCATTGGCTTGTACCGCGTTCTTGTTCTTCTTCTCGATTTTCGTGAACGCACCGCTGTTGCAGTTGGCTAACCCCAACCGCACACCGAACCCTTCAAAGGCTCCTTGGTACTTCCTCGGTTTGCAGGAATTGCTCACCATGTTCCACCCCATGGTCGCTGGTGTGACAGTTCCAGGTATTGCTTTGTTCGCGTTAATTCTTGCTCCGTACATCGACAAGAACCCATCGAACAAACCCGAAGATCGCAAGTTCGCAACTTCAATCATGACAGTGCACCTCATGTTCTGGGCAGTGCTCGTGATGATCGGTTCGTTCTTCCGTGGTCCCGGATTCAACTTCGTCTTCCCATGGCGCGACGGCCTGTTCTTCGAGTTGTGAGGATCAAACTTTTATGACACCCCTAGCAACAATCATTATTGCCATCGCAGCCATCGTGGTGTTGGCCGCTGTCGTCCTTGTGACGTCGGCCCGTCGCTCCGATGTTCGCGGCGCTGGCGCGTTGTCACGTGAAACCGTGAAGCGCGACAAGTCCATCAAGGCCGAGTCGGGCGCTGGTCCCACTGGTGCAGCGTACGAATCAACAGAAGTTGCAACTCGTTCATCCGAACTTGCCAAGGCCACCGAAGTTGCACCCGTTGCCTGGGAAGCGCCCGATCAAGATGCAATCGATGTTTCGCGTCGTCAGTTCTTTAACCGTGCTGCAATTACTTTGATGACGACAAGCATCGCGACCTTTGGCGTTGCGTGCATCGCCTTCTTGTGGCCACGCGCTGGTGGAGGCTTCGGTTCAAAGGTCACCGTTGGTCGCCTCGAGGATTTGATTGTGCAGATTCGTAGCGATAAGGGATTCGTGTACAAGCCCGAAGCGCGTACATGGCTGACCGCGTATCCCGCCGATGCTTTGCCGAAAGCTCGTAAGGCTTACGCCAAGCAAGGTCCAGTGCTCGCCGGAATGGAAGCCGGAATTGTGGCGTTGTACCAGAAGTGCCCGCACCTTGGTTGCCGTGTTCCCGAGTGCAAGAGTTCGCAATGGTTTGAATGCCCGTGTCACGGTTCGCAGTACAACCGTGTTGGCGAAAAGAAAGCCGGTCCCGCACCTCGCGGAATGGATCGCTTCGGAGTCACAGTCGCTAACGGAAACGTCATAGTCGACACTGGAACAGTTTTTAACGGTCCAGCAATTGGTACCAACACAACCGGGCAGGAAGCCGAAGGGCCGCACTGCATTTCCGGAGGAGCACACCACTAATCATGATTGCCGCATCAGCTACCAACACCATTGCCATTGTTATCTCGTTGATCTTCGTGGTCGGCTGGATTGTCTATGCCGTGATGAATCGATCGGCCGGCAAAGCCGAGATCGGTTCGGAAATCGAACTTGCTGCCAACCGTAAGGAGTATTACGACGACGAAGAACTCGAAGGTCATCGCTTGCAGCGTATGCAGTTGCTCGGTGTGCTTTTACTTGCCACGATCACTATCGGTCTGCCGGCTTATTGGCTTGCTGAACCAAGCCGTCAACACAACACCATTGAAGGTAAAGCCAATCGTTTCATTTCGTGGGGATCGGGTCTCTTCGCACCGACCGCCGAAGGTGGATTCAACTGCGCAGGTTGCCACGGTGGAATGAATGGTGCCGGTGGTGCTGCTCCGTACACCGTGACCGATTCAAAGACTGGTGAAGTTAAGGCAGTCACGTGGAAAGCGCCGGCCCTCAACACGGTGTTCTACCGATTCGATGAAAGCGAAGTACGTTTCATCCTTGTGTACGGTCGCCCGTTCTCGCCGATGTCTCCGTGGGGTATTGACGGTGGTGGACCAATGAACGCGCAACAGATCGATACCTTGCTTGCCTACCTCAAGAGCATTCAGATTCCACGTGAAGATTGCGTCGTTGCCGACGCCAATCCGTTGAACTGCGAAGGCGGCCACTTGCCCGTGACCGAACAAGAGAAAATTCAAGCGGCTGCACAAAAGACAGTGGACGATGGAACCTATGGTTCAATCGGTGAAGCGTTGTTTAATCTTGAACTCAGTTCAGGTGCCTACAGTTGCGCTCGTTGCCACACACCTGGCTGGAGTTGGGGCGAACCTGGTCAAACTGGTTCGGGTGCATTTGGTTGGAACCTCACTGGTGGAGCAACCAACACACACTTCGCAACTGAGCAAGAGATGATCAACTTCATCAAAGCTGGTTCGAAGTACGGCGCCAAATACGGAATTCAGGGCCAAGGTTCTGGACGTATGCCTGGGTTCGGTGACCTTCTCACCGATGAACAGATCCAACAGATCGTGAACTACGTCCGGAACGAACTATGAGCGCACTTCTGAGTATTGGTTGGGAACCCGAACTTCGCGGTCTACTAACAGTCATCATTGGAGCAGTTGCCCTATGCGGCAGCGTCTATCTACTTCTTGGCACGAACCTTGGTGCCCGCTTGGGATTTTTGGTTGCCATGGCTGGCTTGTTTGGCTGGATGATGATGATGGGAATCATCTGGATGAGCTACGGAATCGGTCTGAAAGGAACGCAACCTTCGTGGAAGCCGGCCGATCCTTTCACCATTGTTCGTGATGCGAAGTTGTTGCACGAAGCTGGTGTCATTGATGGACCGGTCACGGTGTCGGCAGATGCGACGTATCCAGAAATTGCGGCAACTGCGGCAACTGCGCTTGAAAATGAAAAGTGGAAATTGCTTCCCACCGACGATCAGGGCCGTGGACAGGCCATTGCTGCAGCTACTGAAATTATTGAAGTCGAATCAAAGATGTATGCAGCGGGTGAGTACGAAGCAGTAGCTGTGTACGAACGTGGTGGCGAGCGCTACCCGAAATTTGGTGACTCAGTTGACTTCATAGCTTTCTTGCATAAGCCACACTATTCACTCGTAGAGATAGCACCTTTGCTGCCACAACGCGATGAACCAGGTCGTGCGCCTGCTCGCCCGGTCGTCGACAGCAGTCAGCCTCACCAGTACGTCATCATGATTCGTGATCTTGGTACCAAGCGTCAGCCGGCGCTGTTCATCACGATTGGCTCAGCAATCATCTTCTTGCTGTGTTGCCTCATGTTGCACCGTCGTGATCGAATAGTTGCGGCGCACCTTTCGGGTTCGTCCGTTCCTGCGAAGGTATAACGCATGGGTCAGTACCTCGCAGTTTTCGCTCTCACAGTTCTCGGAATTCTGTTCGGTGCACTGAGCTTTGTTGCTTCACGATTGTTGGCGCCTCGCCGGCCATCGTCAGCTAAAGAAGCTCCCTATGAATGTGGCATTGTGCCAACGCGCGAACCACCTGAACGTTTTCCGGTGAGTTTCTACATCGTGGCAATGTTGTTCATCATGTTCGACATTGAAATCATTTTCATTTATCCGTACGCAGTCAACCGAGCAGAGCTCGGTGCTTTTGCGTTCTGGGAGATGTTGTCTTTCAGCGTCGTGTTCTTTTTGGCTTTTGTCTATGTGGTTGCTCGCGGTGCCCTTGATTGGGGTCCAGTTGCCAAAGCTCGTCGCCTCGTTGATGGTGTTTCGGCAACTCGCACGTCAACGTCAACAATTCGTCGCGTCGGTCTTGAAGGCCGCTCCGATAACGACCAGGCTGCCTGAGAAGTAGGGGATTCGATATGGGTGTAGTTCGCAACGTACTCGACGATGGACTTGGTGGTCTCGAACACAACTTCATCACTGGTCGCATTGAAGATCTGGTGAAGTGGTCACGTAGTCGTTCGAGTTGGGGCGCAACTTTCGGTTTGGCCTGTTGTGCTATCGAAATGATGGGCACCGGTGGTCCGCACTACGACATCGCGCGTTTTGGAATGGAAGTTTTCCGAGCCTCGCCGCGTCAAGCCGACATCATCATCGTTGCTGGTCGCGTGAGTCAGAAAATGGCTCCCGTATTGCGACAGGTATACGACCAAATGATGGAACCCAAATGGGTGATCTCGATGGGTGTGTGCGCCTCGAGTGGCGGCATGTTCAATAACTACGCAATTCTTCAAGGTGTCGATCAGATCGTGCCCGTTGATGTGTATGCCCCAGGTTGCCCGCCAACACCTGAAACTTTGATTCACGCCATCGAAACATTGCACCAGAAGATTGAAGATGGTGAAATCATGCGCCGTCGTGCCACGAGTGGCGCAGGTGCAAATATTCACATCACCGAAATTCCTGCTCAGACTTCACCAGTGCCCGTATCGCTTGGTCGTCCCGCAACTTCATGGACGTCGTCATGAGTGATGTTGAAGTAACGCCAGAACCGCAACCACAATTGCATGGTTGCCTGTTGAGCGATTCGCGCGGTCAGCAAGTTGTGCACCCAACTCGTGCTCAATATGTAGCGCTCATGAAGAAGTTGCTCGATGGCGGATTTGTCATGTGTAGCGACCTCACCGCTGCTGATTACTTAACTCATTCGGGTCGCACCTTGCCCGAAGGTATTGAAGCCGAACGATTTGAAATTGTGGTCAACCTCACAGCGATTGCTACACGCGATCGTATTCGAGTTCGAGTACAAGTTCCCGAATCTGATCCGAGCATTGCTTCAATGTTTGATTTGTGGCCCGGAACCGAAGCCATGGAACGCGAAGTCTTTGACATGTTCGGTATTTCATTTGACGGACACCCCGATCTCACGCGTATCTTGATGCCCGAAGATTGGGATGGTCACCCACTTCGTAAGGATTATTCGATCGGTCGCATTCCGGTGCAATTCAAGGGGTCGAACTCATGACATCGGTTGAAAATATTTTCAAGACCAACGAAGGCGCGCAAGAAATGCGGGCGCGTAGCGAAATCAGTGCGAAAGAAATTTTGCGCGAAGTTGGCTCGGTACTGCGCATGAGTGAAGCCGAAGCCGCCAAGCTCGGACAGATTCCGGCTGACGCCGACGAAGATCAAACCATGATCATCAACATGGGACCACAACACCCAAGTACTCACGGTGTTTTGCGACTCATGCTCGAACTTCAGGGTGAAAAAGTTTTACGTTGCAAGCCCATCATTGGTTACTTGCATACCGGCATGGAGAAGACGGGTGAAGAACTCACATACATGCAAGGTGGCACCAACGTCACTCGTATGGACTACTTGAGTCCACTCAACAACGAACTCGTTTTCTCGATGGCAGTTGAAAAATTGCTCGGTATCGAAAATGACATTCCAGAGCGCGCCATTTGGATGCGCATGTTGTTGTCAGAACTCAACCGCATGAGCAGTCACTTATTGTTCCTAGCCACCAACGGCATGGACCTCGGTGCAGTTTCGATGATGTTGTACGGCTGGCGTGAACGCGAAGAAGTTTTACGTTTCTTCCAAAAGGTCACCGGCCTACGTATGAATCACAACTTCATTCGCCCCGGTGGAGTTGCCGCTGACCTGCCAGCCGGTTGGCGCGATGATGTTCTTGCAATTCTTGAAATGTTGCCGGGTCGTTTGGCCGAGTACGACATCTTGATGACCGATCAACCCATCTGGCGTGAGCGCTTGCAAGGTGTTGGTGTGATTACTGCCGACGAAGCTTTAGCACTCGGAACCAGCGGACCGATCTTGCGTTCAACTGGTGTCGCCTGGGACTTGCGTCGCGATCAGCCGTATTTGCATTACGACAAAGTTGAGTTCGATGTCATCGTCGGCTCTTACGGCGACGCCTTTGACCGTTACGCCATTCGTATTAACGAAATTCGTGAATCAATCCGCATCGTATACCAGATTCTTGATGCCATGCCACTTGGTGACTATCGCATTCAAAATAAGAAAGTCACGCCTCCGCCGCGTGCTCGCATTGATGAATCAATGGAAGCTTTGATTCACCACTTCAAGATTTTCACCGAAGGTTTCAAAGTTCCCGAAGGTGAAGTGTATGTAGGAATCGAAAGTCCTCGTGGCGAAATTGGTTGCTACATCGTGAGCGATGGTGGCCCGAAGCCCTATCGCATCCATATGCGCGCACCAAGCTTCGTCAACATTCAGGCCTTACCGCACATGATGCGCGGTGGTTTAGTTGCCGACGCGGTTGCAGTGATTTCGTCTATTGACCCAGTTCTAGGAGAGGTCGATCGCTGATGGCCCGCTTAACAGAAGACAACGTGCGTCTCGCCAAAGAGATCATCGGTCGTTATCCGCGACCGCGTTCAGCAACGATTCCGTTGTTGCATCTCGCACAGCAACAAGACGGCTATGTCACTAACGATGCAATGGTTCATATTGGTGAACTCGTTGGTGCAACATCGGCCGAAGTGTACGGAACTGCTTCGTTCTACGAAATGTTTAAGTTTGAACCAGTTGGCAAGTACCTCGTCAACATTTGCGGAACAATGTCGTGTGCCTTGATGGGTTCTGAAGAACTCATGCATCATGCGGAACACAAGCTTGGCGTCAAGGCTGGCGGAACAACGAGCGACGGAATGTTCACTCTTGAACATGCCGAGTGTCAGGCCGCTTGCACAGAAGCTCCATGTCTGCAAGTGAACTATCGCTATCGCTTCCGGGTCACGCCAGAAAGTTTTGACTCGTTGATTGATGATTTGTCGGCCGGTCGTTTGACCGCCGAAATCCCAGATCACGGAACGGTTGCAAAAGTTCGTCAGCACATTCCTGCCGATCGTGGTGTTGGTGCAGTGCCTCCCGAATCTGTGACTGAAGCGCCGGCATGGCTCGATGGGAAGGCTGCGCTATGAGCGGAACATACGCCCACGCTCCTGGCTTTATTGCCGGAGATCGTCCAAAGATCGTGACATCACGATTTGAATACGAAGATTCGTACACATTGCAGCGATACCTGGCAACCGATGGCTATCAAGGTTTGCGCGCTGCACTTGGTCGTGCGGCTAATGAAGTGCACGACGAAGTCAAGAGCGCAACGGTTCTTGGTCGTGGTGGAGCTGGTTTCCCCGCTGGCACAAAGTGGGGACTCACACCACAAGGTGTGTACCCGCGTTATTTAGTTGTCAATGGCGACGAGAGCGAACCTGGTACCTACAAAGACCGCTTGCTCATGGAACGCGACCCACACCAATTGATTGAAGGTTGTTTGATCGCGTGTTACGCGGCCGGACTGTCGCAGTGCTTCTTGTACATCCGTGGCGAAATGGCATTGGCACAAGAGCGTGTTGCTGCTGCATTGAACGATGCTTACGCCGCTGGATATGTCGGCAAAAACATTTTGGGCTCAAAGTTTTCTGTTGACATCGTGTTGCACTGGGGTGCTGGTGCTTACGTTGTCGGTGAAGAAACTGCGTTGATCGAAAGTCTTGAAGGCAATCGCGGCATGCCGCGTTTGAAGCCCCCGTATTTCCCCGCAGCGATTGGTCTGTACGGTCAGCCGACGATCGTGAACAACGTTGAAACTCTGGCGAACTTGCCATGGTTGTTGCGTAACGGCGCCGAGGCTTACACAGCAATCGGAACTAAGACTTCACCAGGTACACGAATGGTTGCAGTGAGCGGTCATGTCAATCGTCCCGGTGTCTACGAAATCATCAACGGTGTGACTACCTTCCGCGACTTGTTGTACAAAGAAGAATTCTGTGGTGGTATTCGTAACGGCAACCAGTTGAAGGCGTTTGTCCCTGGTGGCGGTTCGGCACCTTGGTTCACCGAAGATCAACTTGATATTCCTTTTGAAGGACCACAAGCTGGCGCTGCTGGTTCGATGCTCGGATCAGGTGCCGTCATGGTGATGGATGAGACAACCGACATTCCCGCCGCTGCTCTCACCCTGACTCGTTTCTATGCGCACGAATCATGCGGTAAGTGCACTCCATGTCGCGAAGGCGGAACTTGGCTTGAGCGAATTCTCAGTCGAGTCGTTGACGGTAAAGGCACGATGGCCGATCTCGATCAGCTCATTGAAGTCGGTACATCAATTTGTCCCGGAGATTTTCCGCACGCCTCAAATGCAAAGTTAGGTATTAGTGCCGTTCCATTCCCGTACAAGATGAACACCATTTGTTTCGTCGGACCGTCGGCATATGCACCAGTGAACTCGGCACTTGTTTTGTTCCGTGAAGAATTCGAAGCCAAGATCGTCAAGCGCAATACGATCCCTGTTACCGCCGTTGGAGCTGCGTCATGACCACGACTGAACCCAACATCGAAAACGCGGCACCGGTTGACCCAAATGCCATCACGATGTCGATCAACGGTAAACCCGTTGCGGCGCGTAAAGGCGAATTGATCATTGCTGCTGCTGATCGCAGTGGCGATTACATTCCGCGTTTCTGTTACCACCCGCGTATGAGTGCTGTTGGTATGTGC
Source organism: Actinomycetota bacterium (assembly GCA_947454105.1). Taxonomy (GTDB): domain Bacteria; phylum Actinomycetota; class Acidimicrobiia; order Acidimicrobiales; family Ilumatobacteraceae; genus Casp-actino8. The sequence goes on from CANGIP010000012.1 coordinate 34,656, forward strand.
CGTCAGTGTTTGGTTGAAGTCGAAGGTCCACGCGGACCGATGATGGTGGTCAGTTGCATGACCCCAGTTGCCGAAGGCCAAATTGTTCGCACCGAAACCGATCAAGTGAAGCGCGCACAAGAAGGCATCGTCGAATTGTTGTTGGCGAATCACCCGCTTGATTGTCCAGTGTGCGACAAGGGTGGCGAATGCCCATTGCAAGATCAGGCGTTTAGTCATGGTCCTGGCGAAAGTCGCTATATCGAAGAGAAGCGCCACTACGAAAAGCCGATCCCGATCAGCGATCTGGTTTTGCTTGACCGTGAGCGTTGCATCTTGTGTGATCGTTGCACGCGTTTTGCTGATGAAGTTGCCGGCGATGCGTTGATTCACTTCACGTCACGTGGCAATAACACGCAAGTACAGACTTTCCCCGACGAACCATTTAGTTCGTACTTCTCGGGTAACACTGTGCAGATTTGCCCAGTCGGTGCACTCACCGCACAGCCATACCGATTTAAGGCCCGTCCGTGGGACCTTGAAAAGACCGAAAGCACGTGCACCACATGTTCGGTAGGTTGTCGCATCACACTTGAATCAAGCCGCGATGAGTTGTTGCGCTATCAAGGCGTCGACAGCGATCCGGTGAACCACGGTTGGTTGTGCGATAAGGGTCGCTTCAATTTTGAATCAGTGAAGAGCGATCAGCGTCTGGCTGAGCCAATGGTGAAGCACAACGGCGCTTTGGTTCCAACATCGTGGAGCTCTGCGTTGTCAACTGCGGCTGATCTGATTTCGAAGTCAATCAAAGAAGGTGGAGCACAAAGTGTCGCCATTCTTGGTGGCGCTCGCGGAACCAACGAAGATGCTCACGCATGGTCGTTGTTTGCTCAGGCTTTAGGCGTCACCAACGTTGATGCACAGCTCGATGATGGTTTGCCCGCCTCGATCTATGCATACAACCAGGCGACCATTGATCAAGCGGCTAACGCAACAACGGTCATCTTGTTGTCGCCAGACCTTAAAGAAGAGTTGCCCATTTTGTATTTGCGCTTGCGCGATGCTTCTGAAAAGAAGCGCAGCAAGCTGATCGAATTCGCACCCAAGCAAACCGGCATCACGCGTTATGCATGGAAATCGGTTGCTTACGAACCAGGCAGCCAAGTTGCCGTTGTTGCTGGCACTTTGGCTGAAGCAACAATCGCAGCTCAAGTTGCCAAGGGTTCAGTTGTCGTAGTTGTCGGTCGTGCCAACTTGGCCGAAGACGATTCGTTCACGATGGCTGCACTTGATGCAGTGATGGCTGTTGCTCCTCATGCGTCGGTTCTGCCAGTCGTGCGCCGTGGCAATGTGCGGGGTGCTATTGAAAGTGGTTTGGTCACCGGATCAACATCTTCAATCTTGCGTGCAGCTGCTGCTGGAAAAATCAACTGTTTGATTCTTCTTGGTGCCGACCCGATTGCTGACGTGCGCGACACCGAGCTTGCGCGACAGGCCATGGCTGCTGTCCAACATGTCATTGCCGTAGATACTTTTGCTTCGACGTCATCACAGCGCGCCGACGTGTTGTTGCCGGCTGCTGCCTTCGGTGAAAAAGATGGAACCACGACAAACCTTGAAGGACGAGTCACGCAACTCAACCGCAAGGTCAATGTGCATGGCACGGCTCGCCCCGACTGGATGATTGCACTTGAGCTTGCCGATTACTTAGGCCACGACTTGGGAGTTGGTTCGGTACAAGAAGTTCACCAACACTTGGTGAGTAAAGTTTCGGCATTCGCTGATGCGACTCGTGCTGCACTTGCGATCAACCCAGACGGAATTTTGTTGCGACGTTCAACCGGTAACGCTTCTGCAGTCACCGCACCAGCTGTGCCTGATCGTCCTGGTTTTGGTTATCGATTAGTCGTCAGTCGCAAGTTGTATGACAACGGAAGCAACGTTGCGCATTCGCCGTCGCTTGCCCCATTAGCGACAAGTTCGTCATTGCACATGCATCCGCTTGATCTTGATCGACTCGGTGCTTCGGCTGGTGCGCAGGTCAAGGTTTCAAACGATCGCACATCAATCGTGATGCCGATCGTTGCTGATGAATCAGTGACGCGCGGAACTGTTTGGGCCGCGTGGGCTCAAAGCGGTTCAAACATTGGCGAACTCATTGATTCGTTACGTTCGGTCAACGATGTGAAGGTGGAAACACTGTGAACAACCCGACTTCAATTCTGGGACTCGATCCAATCGCTATTGGCGATTTGATTTGGGCACCACTTGTCATTATCTTGCTCAAAGTCGTCGTGATCTTTGTTCTTGGACTTGTCGCGACCATGTTGATGGTGTGGTTCGAACGTAAAGCAATCGCTGGCATGGGTAACCGCATCGGACCAAACAAAGCGGGTCCGTGGGGATTGCTGCAAACTTTGGCCGACGGAATCAAGTTGTTCTTCAAAGAAGACTTGATGCCCGATCGTGCTGACCGATTTGTTTTTAAACTGGCCCCGTATTTGGCATTCGTTCCAGCCTTCTTGGTGTGGTCGGTCATTCCACTCGGTGGAGATTTCTCGAATGGCAAAGGTGGAATTGTCACCTGGTTCGGTCATGCAACGCGTGTTCAGTTAGCCGATCCGCCAGTTGGAGTTTTGTTGCTGCTCGCACTGTCGTCTGTTGCCGTGTACGGCATCATGTTGGCTGGTTGGTCAAGTGGTTCTAAGTATCCACTCCTCGGATCGGTGCGTGCTTCGGCACAAATGGTTTCGTATGAAGCAGCACTTGGTCTGAGCATCGCCACAGTGATTTTGTTGGCAGGCACTTTGTCAACGAGTGGCATCGTTGGACACCAATCGAGTTTCGCCGATTGGCACGTTGTGTCAACCGGTGTCATTCCGTTCATCATCTTCATGTTGGCGGCAACTGCAGAAATGAATCGCCCGCCGTTCGACTTGGTAGAAGCCGAACAAGAGCTCGTCGGCGGATTCAATACCGAATACTCGAGCATTCGTTTCGGACTTTTCTTCTTAGCCGAATTCATGAACACCATCACTATGAGTGGAGTCATCGTGACGTTGTTCTTTGGTGGCCCGCAAGGATTGTTTAACATCCCCGGAATTCCTGGCGCGATTGAAGGCTCAATTTGGCTCATCGCCAAAGTGCTCGTGTTCTTGTACATCTATGTCTGGATGCGAGCAACCTTGCCTCGCTTCCGTTATGACCAGTTGATGGATCTTGGTTGGAAGATTTTGATTCCAACTTCACTCGGTTGGTTTATGTTGATGGCAGTTTTGCGCTTAAGTCGCGATGAAAACTGGAACCGTGGTCTTGTCGCCATCGTCGCTGCAGTCATCATTCTTGGTTGTGTCGCACTGATGTCGACCGCTGTGAAAGTTAGTAAAGCCAATCGCGAACGTGAAGGAGCGATGTTCTGATGGGTTACCTCGGAGGATTTCTTGTCACGCTGGCTCAGGTCGGTCGTCGCAACAAACTGACACTTGAGTATTCAGGTGGACGTCAAAACAAAAAGGGCAAACCGCAAAAGGACGAGAAGGCTCCCAAGCCCGAACGTTTGCACGGCCGCCATGTTTTGAACCGCTACGAAGATGGTATGGAAAAGTGCATCGGCTGCGAGTTGTGCGCCGGCGTCTGCCCAGCGAAGTGCATCTATGTCCGCGGTGCCGATAACGATCCCGAGAATCCCACATCGCCAGGTGAGCGCTTTGGTTTCGTGTACGAAATCAACTACTTGCGTTGTATCCACTGCGATCTTTGTGTTGAAGCTTGCCCAACTGAGGCAATTACCGAGTCAAAGTTGTTTGAATTCTCATTCACGAACCGCAAAGACGCGATTTACACCAAGGTTGAATTGGTTGTCGGAGACGATGGCAAACCCCAGCAAATGCCGTGGGAAGACTGGCGCGAAGGTGAAGATGTCTTGACATCGGGTTGGTTGCGCGCCACCGCGCCATCGGGCGATGCAACTTTTGAAGGTGTCGTTGGATGGAGTGGCGAGTTGGGTTACGGCGTTCGCGCGCCCGAGCCTGCTCAAGATCAGAGAGACGAGGCTGGTCACTGATGGAACTAGTGGTCTTCGTACTTGCTGCCGCCATGATTTTGGTTGGCGGACTCGGAGTAGTCCTTCGTAGTCATCCAGTGCACGCTGCGCTGAGTCTGATCTTGACTCTGTTCGGTGTTGCAGTAATGTTCGTTTCGCAACAAGCTCATTTTCTTGCGGCGGTACAAGTCATTGTGTATGCCGGAGCAATTGTCGTGTTGTTCTTGTTCGTGATCATGCTTCTTGGCGTCGACCGAACTGAAGATCTCAAAACCGAACCCTTCAAGGTACAACGTCCCCTCGCAGTCATCGTCGGGCTCGGAGTTGTGGGCTTAGTAACTGCGGCTGTTGTGACATCGCGTGATGTTGTTGCTACTCGTGGTGCGGGCATTATCGAGCCGGCCATGACTGATCCAGATTCAAATATCCGTCAACTGTCACGCAGTGTGTTTGGTGATTATGTCGTGGCCTTTGAAGTGACGTCCGTGTTATTGGTTGTTGCAGTTGTCGGCACGGTTTTGCTCACTCGCAAAGTGAAGCCGACGTCAAAGGAGTCTCAGTGATGTCAGCTTTGATCGCTGCGGCGACACCTACCACGACGTGGTATTTGGTGCTTGCGGCTGTTTTGTTTGGAATTGGCACGGTCGGTGTTTTGGTCCGCCGCAACCCTCTCGTGATGTTCATGTGTATTGAACTCATGTTGAATGCCGTCAACTTGACGTTCGTGGCCCTCGCCAAGCGACTCGGTGACATTGGTGGTCAAACCACGGTGTTCTTCGTGATGGTTGTGGCTGCAGCCGAAGTTGTTGTGGGTCTCGGAATCATCGTGTCCATTATGCGTAAGCGCCCAGGTGCAAACGTTGACGACATTTCGGCGCTGAAGGGCTGAGGGGAAAACGATGCTCGATCTCATTTGGTTAATCCCAGCGCTACCGCTTGCTGGCTTTATTTTGATTCTGTTGTTCGGTCGCTTGTTGGGCGAACCGAAGTCCGGAATCTTGGCAGCATTAATGGTTGCTGGATCTTTCGCTGTCACGGTTGGCGTGTTCTTTGAGTTGTTATCAAAAACAACCGAAGAGCGTCATCATGTTCTCAAGGCGTTCTCGTGGGTGCCGATTGGTTCGTTGCATGTCGACTTAGCTTTCTTGGCTGATCCGCTCAGCATCACGATGGCTTTGTTCGTGACCGGAATTGGTTCACTGATTCACCTCTATGCAATTGGCTATATGCATGGTGACCCCAAGTTCTCAAAGTTCTTCTTGTATCTCAACTTGTTCGTGTTCTCGATGTTGATGTTGGTCATGGGCGAAAATTTGCTCGTTACCTTCCTCGGCTGGGAAGGCGTGGGTACGTGTTCGTACTTCTTGATTTCGTTCTGGCATACCCGTGAAAGTGCCGCAACCGCTGGCAAGAAAGCATTCGTCACTAACCGTGTTGGTGACTGGGGCGTCATGATGGCGATGTTCTTGGCTTTCGGTGCAACTGGAACTTTGAGTTACGCGGGAATTAATCACGCTGCCGAATCAGGTGCCCTATCTGTAGCCACCGCAACGGGAATCGCCATGATGTTGTTCATCGGTGCATGCGGCAAGAGTGCACAGCTGCCGTTGTACATCTGGTTGCCTGACGCCATGGAAGGTCCGACGCCAGTTTCGGCTCTTATTCACGCGGCAACCATGGTGACTGCAGGCGTCTTCTTGATGACTCGTATTAGTCCGGTGTTGTCAATTGCATACTCGTGGGCGCCAACCATCATTGCCGTTGTTGGTGTTGCCACCGCGTTGTTTGCTGCCACTATTGCAGTTGCTCAAACAGACATAAAAAAGGTCTTGGCTTATTCGACTGTTAGCCAACTTGGCTTCATGTTCTTGGCGATTGGTTCAGGCGCATATGTCGCCGCAATCTTCCACATGATCACCCATGCTTTCTTTAAGGCCTTGTTGTTCTTGGGATCTGGTTCAGTGATTCACGGAATGCACCACGAACAAGACATGCGCAAGATGGGGGCACTACGCATCTTGATGCCGATCACCGCTCTCACGTTCATCGTCGGTTGGTTGGCCATTGCTGGCGTACCACCGTTTGCTGGATTCTGGAGCAAGGACGAAATTCTTTTGTTCGCATTTGCCAAGAGCCCAATTCTGTATGTCGTCGGCATGATTACTGCACTGCTCACGGCGTACTACATGACTCGTCAAGTGATCATGGTCTTCTTCGGCGAAGCCCGTTGGAAAGATCAGAGCGAAGAGCACGGCGCCCACGGCGATTTCAAACCGCATGAGAGCCCCAAAGTTATGCTCGCACCACTCGTTGTACTTGCTGGATTGTCCATTGTTGGCGGAGCATTGCAGCTTCCCTTTAACCACAACACCAAGTTCCTTGAAAAGTGGTTGGCTCCGGTGACCGAGTTTGGTGAGAAGAATATTTCTGGAACATGGGCCGACAACAACAAGTACATCTTGTTGGCTGTCGCGGTCGTAGTGGCTTTGACTGGTATCGCTGTTTCGTATCTGGTGTATTCAAAAAAGAAGTTCGCGGCAATTGAACCCAATGTCATGGCTCAAGGTTGGTTTTACGACAAGGGCATCTCAAATTTCATGGGCGGACCTGGTCGCAAAGCTTTTGACGCAATCACTTGGGCCGATCGCACCATTGTTGATGGTGCAGTCAATGGCGTGGGCAAACTTGTTCAAGGAGCCGGTGGTTTCTTGCGTAAAGGACAAACCGGAGCCGTGCGTAGTTACGCAGCTGCTGTGGGCTTAGGCGTTGTCGCCTTACTTGTCTGGTTCTTCGTTCGAGGAGTGGTGCTGTGATGTCGTTGCTGGCCAGCGAAATGCACGGTTCGCTACCGTTCCCAATTCTGACTGCATTAATTTTGATTCCGGCTGCCGGATCAATTTTGACTCTGATTAGTTCTAACCTTCGTCCCGAAATCACCAAGTTGATTGCCTTATTGACGTCGGTATTCACTGGGGCACTTGGCTTGTGGATGCTCGCATCTTTCAAGACCGGAGAAGCCAGTTACCAATTCACGTCGCAACATCAGTGGATTTCGTCGTGGCACATCGGCTGGCATGTCGGGGTCGACGGAATCTCATTGTTCTTAGTTGTACTGACGGGCTTCTTGTTCCCGTTGGTGATTGTTGGTTGCGATCCACACCATGATGAGAAGCGTTATCTGGCCTGGATCTTGTTACTTGAAGCCGGAGTCATGGGTTCGTTCTTGAGCCTTGACTTGTTCTTGTTCTTCTTGTTCTTCGAAATCGTTTTGGTACCGATGTATTTCTTGATCGGTGGTTGGGGTTACGACCAGCGCATCTACGCAGCAACCAAGTTCTTCTTGTACACCATGGTTGGCTCGGCCTTCATGTTGGTGGGCATTGTCACGACGGCACTGCTGGCAAAGAAAGATCTCGGACATATCAGTTTCGATCTCGTCGAAATTGCCGAAAGTGCCAACTTCGCGGCCAGCACAGGTCGTTGGTTGTTCTTTGCATTCGCCATTGCATTTGCGGTGAAAGTTCCGTTGTTCCCGTTGCACACGTGGCTTCCCGATGCTCACACTCAAGCACCAACGGGTGGCTCGGTCATCTTGGCCGGTGTGTTGTTAAAGCTCGGTACGTATGGCTTGTTGCGCTTCGGCGTGTACTTATTCCCTGAGGCTGCGCTGTGGAGCCGTCAAATTTTCTTGACTCTTGCGGTGATCGGAATCATTTGGGGCGCAGTTGCAGCAACAATGCAAAAAGACCTCAAACGCCTTGTTGCGTATTCGTCAGTTGCTCACCTTGGTTTCATCGTGCTCGGAACGTTTGCTTTCACAGCCGAGGCCATGGGTGGTGGAGTCATGCAGATGATCAACCACGGTGTCTCAACGGGTGCACTCTTCTTGTTGGTCGGCATGATTTACGAGCGTCGTCACACGCGCCTCATTTCAGAACTTAAGGGCCTGCAGAAAGTTGCACCAATTTTCGCTGCGGCATTTATGGTCGTGATGTTGTCGAGTATCGGTGTGCCTGGCCTCAACGGATTTGTTGGCGAATTCTTGGTATTGATCGGCAGTTTCGCGACTGCACGTTGGTGGGTTGTCGTTGCCGCGACCGGCGTGATCCTGGCAGCGTTGTATTTGCTCTGGGCTTACCAGCGGGTCTTCCACGGCGAACCCGATGAAGCCAACTCAACTTTCCGCGAACTGCGTCTGCGCGAAGGCTTGGTCTTGTTGCCATTCATCGGACTCATCATTTTCTGTGGCGTGTATCCGAAGCCAATGCTTGATCGCATTGAACCAAGTGTGAAAGCAATCTTGGTTCGCGTTGAAGAAAAGACTGGTTACGTTGCTCCAGAACCTGTGGTTCTGACAACTGAAGGGGAAGAGGGCTGATGGGCGCTCAAACCATGACTTATCCGTCAATCGATTGGTTGGCCATTACGCCGATCATCATTCTGCTCGGCGGCATGATGATCAACTTGGTCATTGCTGCACTCACTCGGGCTTGGCCACGCGCCTGGTATGCCATCGGAACGGTTGAACTTGCGGTCGCAGCACTCATAGTAGAAATGTTTTTGTGGCACGACATCAATAAAGACGGCGCACGCATCATCATCAATAATGCGATCTCAATTGATCACTTCACGATGTTCTGTTGGATCGGTATCGCAGGTGCCTTAGCGCTCGTGTCACTATCAACTGCCGAATATTTGCGTCGTGAATCGCTTGAAGGTCCCGAGGTGTACGCGTTGTACATCTGTGCGGCCCTTGGTGCAATGATCATGACGGCATCGAACGACATGATTGTGTTGTTCTTGGGTCTGGAAACATTGTCAATCGCGTTGTACGTGTTGGCCTCAAGTCATCGTCGTCGTGCCGAAAGTCAAGAAAGTGGCTTGAAGTACTTCATTCTTGGTGGCTTTGCTTCAGCCTTCTTCTTGTATGGCATTGCGTTGATCTACGGCTCAACTGGCACCACCAACATCAGTGGTATCGGCAACGTGTTGTCGACCGAAGTATTCATCAAGGGTGACGACGCGATGCTGCTTGCTGGTATTGCACTTCTCATCGTTGGTCTGGCCTTCAAAGTTGCCGTCGTTCCGTTCCACTTCTGGACTCCCGATGTGTACCAAGGTGCACCAACACCCGTCACGTCGTTTATGGCATCGGTCGGTAAGTTTGCGGCCTTCGCTGCCCTCCTTCGAGTTGTCGCAACTGCATTACCGAGCCGTGCTGAAGATTGGCGCCCAGTGATTTGGGTGCTGGCCATCTTGTCGGTAGTTGTGGGCTCGGTCCTCGCCGTTGTGCAGACCGACGTCAAGCGCATGTTGGCGTACTCGTCAATTAGCCATGCTGGTTTCATGATGATTGGTATTGAATCGATCGGACACAGTGGCGACGTTGATGGATTACCCGCCACCTTGATGTACTTGATGATCTATTCGGTCTTGGTCATCGGAACTTTCACCGTGGTGTCACTCGTGACTCGAACTGGTGACAACGGCAGCGACATCGGTTCATTCCGTGGACTCGGAAAAGAACGACCGGCGTTGGCATTGGCGATGACAGTGTTCTTGTTGGCCCAGGCTGGTATGCCCCTCACATCGGGCTTCATTGCCAAGTTCGGTGTCATTAAGGCAGCCGCTACGAATCACAGTTACGCCATTGCGATTATCGCCATGGTTGCTTCGGTGATTGCGGCCTTGTTGTACTTGCGCATCATGATCAGCATGTGGTTGAGCGATGAAGAGTCGGGCGACGACAAGCGCGAAGCCATCAAGGTGCCGTTCACCGCTGGTTTTGTCGTTGCCGGATCTGCTTTTTTCACGTTGCTCGTGGGTGTCTGGCCAGGATGGCTGATTGACGCTTCGCAAGCCGCATTGCAACTCGCCAAATAGGCAACATTCTTTTCAGTGTGGGGGTCTCCCCGAAACTGCGGTAGCCCCATGACAGACTGATGTCATGTTAGAAACGCCGGAGTACCTCTCGCCATCGTCTATTTCGACGTATCGCGATTGCCCGATGAAATTTAAGTTCTCGCGCATTGACAGAATTGTTGAGCCTCCCACTTGGCAAACACACCTCGGCACTTTTGTTCATGAAGTTCTTGAACACTTTTACCAACTTGATGGCGATGCTCGAACGGTTGAGTCAGTGAAGGCAACTGCAACTGAGCGTTGGACCGTTGGCGAATGGGAAGCAAAAGTTAATGAGCTAGAGAAAAAGCTCGGAACGATTACTGAATTCAAAAAGTCAGCTTTTGAATGTATGACTAACTTGTGGAAAATCGAAGATCCGCAGCAGACCGAACTCATCGGCATGGAATACGAACTCTTCACTGATGTAGAAGGTGTTCGTATGAAGGGTTTTGTTGATCGTTTTCTTTTTGACGACGACGGAAAAATCATTATTAGTGATTACAAAACTGGGGCGATTCCAAATCCGCGATTCAAATCAGATGATGACAAGTATTTCCAGCTTCTGGCTTATGCACTCATGTTTGAATCAGCAGATCAAGAAGAAACGTCAAAGTTGCAGTTGTTGTATTTGAAGCACAGCGCCAATCATGAAATGTCTGTGACACCAGTCAAACTTGCTATTGCTCGCGGTGTCATCGTTGAAACAAAGGAGGCAATCGATCAGGCGTGTGCGACTGAAAACTTTGCCTGCAATAAGACAAAATTATGCGACTGGTGCTTCCACAAGCCGTATTGCCCGGCACATCAGTAACGCTTGGGTTATTTGATAGATGCGATTAACGCATCGAATAGATTTTGTTGCTGTTGATCTTCGGTTGCTGAGTCTTCGGGATGCCACTGCACGGCCACACACCATGTCGCCGTTGTGCTTTCGATTGCCTCGATTGTCCCGTCAATTGCTCGACCAGATACAACGAATCCGTGACCCAGGGCGTCAATGGCTTGATGATGAAATGAATGGCAGGCTTTTGCTTGCGGTGCACCAATTGCTTGGGCAACCTTTGAATTGGGTGTGAGATTGACAGGGTGATAGTTCTGACGATGATCTTCGGTTCCGAGATCTTGAATCAGAGTTCCACCATGGGCAACGTTGACCACTTGCAGACCACGGCAGATGGCAAGCATAGGAATGTCTTCGGCTATGGCATGACGCGCCACGGCTAATTCGATTTCATCGTGACTCGCATTAATGCCGTACAACGCGGGTGTCGTTGCGGCCTGTCCGTAATGTTTCGGGTCGATATCACCGCCGCCGTGAAGAACGATTGCATCACATCGTGACAACAATGTTTCGATCTGATCATGAAGATCGGCGATGGGCGGCAAAATGATCGGAATTCCACCTGCCCGAGTGATGGCATGTGCGTATGTGCGTCCAATACCAAATGCGGGACCGCGCACGCCCGTGGCGTCAGTGATCTCACGACCAACAATTAATACAACGGGATTCTTCACAAAATCATTCTGCCAGCAGTGCCAGCGGTAAAGATGGGTATATGACCTCGTTGCTCGATTCAGTGTCCTTTGCCAGCGGTACAAAAATGACCAATCGCTTTATGTTGGCTCCTCTCACCAATCAGCAAAGTCATGCCGACGGAACGCTCTCGAATGAGGAACACCATTGGTTGACCATGCGTGCACAGGGAGGATTTGGATTAACCATGACGTGTGCTGCCCATGTCCAAAAGACTGGCCAGGGGTTTGCTGGGCAGTTGGCAACATTTGGTGACGAGCACATTGCTGGACTCAAGCGTCTCGCTCGAGATATCAAGAGCCAGGGAAGTTTGTCGATTGTGCAGTTGCATCATGCTGGTCAAAAATCGCCAGCCGACCTCATCGGACGCGCTCCTATGTGCCCATCTGATGATGCGGCAACAGGTGCTCAAGCGATGACCAACGCCGAGGTCTATGAGACCATCAACGCCTTTGTTGACGCTGCAGTTCGCTGCGAGAAGGCTGGCTTTGAGGGCGTTGAACTTCATGGAGCACATGGTTATTTGATCGGCCAGTTCTTGTCGCCAGAAATCAATCAGCGCACTGATGAATTTGGCGGAAGTCTCGATAATCGGGCCGGATTCTTGTTAGCAATCATCGACGGCATTCGACGCGACTGTCGCGACTCGTTGAACTTGTCGGTGCGACTGTCACCTGAACGTTTTGGTTTGAAGACTTCAGAGATGCTTGAACTCTTTGGCTGGCTCGTTGATTCAAAGAAGCTTGACTTCATCGACATGTCAATGTGGGATATTCGTAAAGATGCCGTTGATGAAGATTTTGCTGGCAAGACATTGATGCAGATCTTTGGTGGAGCCGAACGTGGAAATACCCGACTAGGTGTGGCCGGAAAGATTTATTCGGCAGCCGACGCCCAGTGGGCGGTTGACAACGGCGCTGATTTCGCAGTGATTGGTCGTGCAGCAATTGCTCATCATGATTTTGCGCGTTTGGCTGGTGCCGATCCCGAATTCACAATGCGACCTTTGCCCATCAATCCAGAAGAACTCAAAGCCGAAGGTCTCTCGGATGGATTCATTGAATACATGAAGGCATTCAAAGGTTTTGTTGCCGAAGCCTAGAGTGGAAAACATGTCCGATCGCTCCATCACGCTTCGCAATCCAGCCGACGACTCGGTGATACAAGACGTTGCCTTAGCGACGGCGCACGATGTTGATCAGGCAGTTATTCGCGCGCAAGCCGCACTGCCAGCGTGGCGCGATATGGCACCGAACGATCGCATCAAGATCATGCGGCGCTTCGCAGAAGCAATTGCGGCTCATGCACAAGAGTTGGCCGAACTTGATACGCGCAATATGGGCATGCCAATTGGTTCAAGTAAGTGGTGTGCCGATACTGCTGCCGAAGTCATTCATTACTATGCCGGAGCGATTGACAAGCACCTTGGTCATACCTACCCAGTAGCTGGTGGAGTCACGATGACTTTTCACGAGCCGCTTGGCGTGGTGGGTCTCATTGTGCCCTGGAATTTCCCCGTACTGATTGCTTGTTGGAAGCTTGGGCCAGCATTGGCGTGCGGCAATACCGTGATTTTGAAACCTGCCGAAACAACACCATTAAGTGCGATGCGACTTAGTGAGTTAGCACTCGAAGCCGGAATTCCTGAAGGTGTGTTGCAAGTTGTTGTCGGAACGGGCCCAGAAGCAGGATGGCGGTTAGTTGAACATCCGGTGGTGCGCAAAATTGGTTTCACCGGAAGTACTGCAGTGGGCAAACGCATTATGGCTGGCGGTTCTGAGCATTTGAAGCGAGTCACTCTTGAACTTGGTGGCAAGAGCGCCAACATCATTTTTGCTGATGCAGATATTGAAACAGTTGCGGCATCGGCTCCAGGTGCGGTCTTCGATAACAGTGGCCAAGACTGCTGTTCACGTTCACGCATTTTTGTACAACGACCAATTTTTGATGAGTTTGTTGAATTGATGATTGCCGAAACACAAAAGATTGTGGTCGGCGATCCGATGGACCCAAAAACAGCAATGGGGCCTTTGTTTACGCGGGCACATCATGATCGAGTGTCGTCGTATCTTGAAGGTGTCACACCAACCTGGTCCGGATCGGCGCCAACCGGAAATGGTTATTGGTTCCCGTGCACCATCATCGCTACTGCAGATATAACAAGCCGAGTATGTACCGAAGAAATCTTTGGGCCAATCGCCACGATCATTCCTTTCACCGATGAGAACGATGTTTTGAGAATGGCCAACGACACTGAATACGGATTATCTGGTTCGGTATGGACCCGAGATGCTGAGCGAGCAATGCGAGTTGCACGTCGACTCGAAGGCGGAACGTTAAGTGTGAATTCAAATTCATCGGTGCGATTCTCCACACCATTTGGTGGATTCAAACAAAGTGGAATCGGTCGCGAATTATCAATGACCGCAATGGACCATTACAGCGAACTCAAAACCATCTTCTGGAAGTCATAATCCATTGTGCTTCTGGTGTCGTTTAATTTGGTATAGCCAAGTAAAACAACACCAGAATCACAAGGCGTTGATCTCGTAGCCAGCATCACGCACAGTGTCGATTAACAATTCGGCATGATCGGGACCACGAACTTCAAGAACTGCGTTAACCCCTGTTTCACGTACGTGTAAATCAACACCATCGCGTACATGATCAATGTCAATCACACTCGCGCCGACTTCGGCAAAAATCGTCAGCAACTTGGCGAGTCCACCTGGACGATCGCTCACTTTGACGAACACGATGAGACGACGGCCAGCTTGAGTTTCAAAACGACGAATGAGTCCAGGCACAACACCCAGATCCACGTTCCCACCCGACAACACAACACAAGTAGTACCACTGCGCGATGGCGCTGCACGTTCGCTCAACAAAGCCGACACGCCAACTGCGCCACCACCTTCGACGTACAACTTTGAACGCTCCATTAACAACACCATCGCATCGGCAACTGCATCTTCGTCAACGACAACAATGTCATCAAGCCATTTTTCGATGAGTGGTCGAGTGATCTCGCCAGGTTTCTTGACAGCAATACCGTCGGCCAATGTGAACACCGGACCAGTTGGGGGAGTGCTGTTCGCATAAGGTGCGCACGCTTCAACTTGAACACCAATCACTTTGATCGTTGGATCATGTTGTTTGACTGCGATAGCAACACCACTTGCAAGTCCGCCACCACCTAAGGGCACTAGCACGCGACGCAAGTTGGGAATATCAACGATGAGTTCGAGTCCGAGAGTTGCTTGACCAGCTACGACAACTGCATCGTCGTAGGGATGACAAAACTGCATTCCTTTTTCGGTGGCGCGGGCGCGCGCTGCAGTAACCGCTTCATCTAATGAATCGCCACCTTCAACGACTGTTGCTCCATAAGCACGACATGCCGCGATCTTGGCAATGGGTGCATTTTTCGGAACGAAGATTTCGCACGGAACTCCAAAGGTGCGCGCCGCGAATGCTAAAGCTTGGGCATGGTTGCCAGCGCTTCCGGCGGTGACTCCGGTTTTTGCTAACTCGCCCAGCGAAGAGAGCTTGCTCATCGCACCACGGATTTTGAAACTTCCGGTGCGTTGCATGTTTTCGGCCTTGAGCACAATGTCGCCTCCGGTCCGATCGCTCAGCGCGGCTGACGCCGTGACGGGGGTGTGCTTGACGACCCCCGCGCCAGCGGCGTGGGCACGAGCGATATCGGCAGCAGAAATCTCAATGGCGGGCATGCATGGTTCACCATACTCAGGGTGATCCCCATATTGTGGGGCACATATGCGTGCGCTCGTGGTTGCCAATTCAAATGATGCCGACCCCGGATTTGTGGGCGAGCGTTTCCGCCACCACGGCTTTGCCTTCTCGGAGGCTCATCGCGAGTATCCCGCCGAATGGCCAGAAATGGCTGGTCACGACCTGATTTTGCTCCTCGGATCAGAGTGGAGCGTCTATTGGGATCATATTTCGGGTGAAGTGGCCGCCGAATCGGCCCTTGTTCGAGCCGCCCATCAGGCCGGAATCCCGATATTTGGTATCTGTTTTGGTTCGCAAATGGTGGCCCATGCTTTGGGGGGTCGAGTCCATCGCGCAACCCGTCCGGAGGTCGGTTGGCACCAGGTGGAAACCACATTTCCGCAGGTCATAGCCTCGGGACCATGGTTGCAGTGGCATTTTGATGTCTTTGAAAAGCCGGCCGAATTCACCCAATTGGCCCACAGCGAGTCGGGTCCGCAGGCCATTGTGGCCGGCCGGACCTTCGCCAGCCAGTTCCACCCCGAGGCCACTGAGTCGATGTTGGCGCGTTGGACCGCTGGCGGGGGAACCGATGAATTGAGCCGACTCGGCCTGACCCCTGAACAGGTCATGGCTGATACCCGTGCCAACGTCGGTGTGAGTCGCAAAAACAGCGACCGAATCGTTGACTGGTTTGTCGAGTCGGTCGCCTCGGCGACGCTCGGGCGTGACTGAACTTCCAGCCATATGCAGGGAGAGAAGTTAGGAGTGGTTGGGTCGCCCGTAGTAGCGTCTTGGGCGATGTCGGAGTTTTTGAGGTCCTACCTCGTCGTATTTTGGTTCGGGTTGATCGCCCTTCTTTTGGCGTCCCTGCTTTTGGGGATTTCTGTTTTGATCCGCCCCTCAAATCCGACGCGTGAAAAATTGCTCACCTACGAAAGCGGTGTTGATCCCGTTGGCGAAGGTTGGTCGCAAAGTCAGATTCGTTATTACGTGTTCGCACTTCTCTTCGTCGTGTTTGACGTTGAAGCAGTGTTTATTTTCCCGTGGGCCACTCAGCTCGAGCGCTACGCCGGTTTCGGTTTAGTTGAAATGGGTGTGTTTGTGGGTGTGTTGTTATTGGGTCTCGTCTACGCCTGGCGCAAGGGTGTCCTTCGCTGGGTGTAATGGACAAGGAGTCACATGGGTCTCGTTGACCGCGGGCGGCTGCCAAAGCCGCTGAATTCATTACTAAACATGGGTCGCTCGTACTCCCTTTGGGTGTATCAGTGGGGCCTTGCGTGTTGCGCCATCGAGATGGGCGCTGCTTTTGCATCCCCGCGATATGACGTGATGCGTCTTGGTGTGATTCCGCTTCCCGCAAGTCCGCGTCAAGCCGACCTTGTGGTGATTTCCGGAACCGTCACCGACAAGATGGCTCCGGCCATCAAGCGTTTGTACGAACAAATGCCCGATCCGAAGTACGTCATTTCAATGGGTTCGTGCGCCAATAGTGGTGGCCCTTATTGGGACAGTTACTCGGTCACGAAGGGTGTTGACCAAATCATTCCGGTCGATGTGTATGTACCTGGTTGCCCGCCTCGACCCGAAGCATTGCTTGAAGGTGTTGTGTTGTTACAACAGCGCATCTTGAACGAAGACATGGGTGCACGTTGGCGCGGCGAGGGTTACAAGCCGATCATCGTTGGCGAAACCAAGAAGTCGAAGAAAGCTGCAGCGAAGCGAGGTGAGTTGAATGTCATCAACTGATACTCCGATCGCTGAGATTCCTGGCGACACTTTGCGTGAGCGCATTGTTGACGATCTTCGTGCGCATATTGGTGCCGATCTCGTTGACAGTTTGGTGAAGCCTGGCGACGATGTGTGGGTGCGAGTGAGCACCGATGCATGGCGTCGTGCTGGCGTTGCTTTGCGTGACATGGGCTTTGAGTACTTCTGTTTCTTGTCGGCCATTGACTGGATGCCATCACCGTTTGGCAAAGGTGAAGATGACCCGACTGCTCCGCCGCCCGAACGTGATGACACTGTGAAACAGGGTTACGCCGGTGGCGCTACTCGTTTGCAGGTTCTTGCTCGTTTAGTGCACCCGACATTGCATGTTGGCGTGAACATCAAGTGCGATGTTTCAGATTCTGAGCCGGTTGTTGAATCATGGGTTTCAGTTTTTGCTGGTGCGAATTGGCACGAGCGTGAAGCACATGAAATGTTCGGAATCGGATTTGCTGGTCATCCCGATTTGCGCAACATGTATTTGCCAACCGAATTTGAAGGTCATCCGTTGCGCAAAGACTTCCCATTGCTCGCACGCATGGTGAAGCCGTGGCCCGGAATTGTTGATGTTGAACCCATGCCTGGTGGCTCTGCTGATGAAGAAGGTGACGCAGAATGACGTCTACTGAATCGCTGATTGATCGTCGCCAGTTGGCGTACATCGCGTCGCAAGCCGCCGATGCGCGTCTCAACGTTGAACTCGAAACCGAGGGCATGACTCTCAACATCGGACCGCAGCACCCCGCAACTCACGGTACGTTGCGCATCATTGCTCACCTTGATGGTGAACAAGTGGTGTGGGCCGAACCGTCGTGCGGCTACATGCACCGAGGTTACGAAAAACTCACCGAAGTTCGTACGTACCCACAAGTGACCTCACTCGTGAACCGCATCGACTGGCTCGGAAGTTTTGCCAATGAAGTGCCGTTCATTTTGGCTGCTGAAAAGTTGATGGGAATTGAAGCACCGCCGCGTGCTCAGTGGATTCGCACCATTTTGTTTGAGTTGTCGCGTATTGCCAACGTGTCGTTGTTCTTGGGTGACCTTGGTGTGCAACTGGGTGCTGTGACTCCAGTATTCATGGCGTTCCGCGATCGCGAACATGTTCTGAACTTGATTGAAGCAACAACGGGTGGACGTTTCCACCCCAACTTCGACCGCATTGGTGGACTCAAGGACGATCTGCCCGCTGGCTTCATTGATGAAACCCGCGCAGTCATGAAGACCCTGCGTAACTTCTGTACCGAAATGGAAGATCTGTTGTTCGGCAACGAAATCTTCCAGAGTCGTACTCGCGGAATCGGAGTGATTCCAAAAGACATCGCCATGCAGTACGGCTTGTCGGGTGCCAACTTGCGCGCGAGTGGTGTTGATTGGGACTTGCGTCGCGATCAGTCGCTTCCCATGGCTTGGGACAAGGTCGACTGGAAAGTTTGGACTCACCCTGATGGCGACAGTTTTGCTCGCTGCTGGATTCGTCTGCAAGAAGTTCGCGAATCAACGCTCATTGTTGATCAGTTACTGAACAACATCCCGTCGGGTCCGGTGATGGCAAAGGTGCCGCGCATCATCAAGGTGCCCGAAGGCGAAGCTTGGGTATCAACCGAAAACCCACTCGGCGAAATGGGTTACTACGTCGTGAGCAAGGGCGACCTCGGTCCCTTCCGTACCAAGATTCGTTCAGCAAGTTTCAACAACATTTCGATCGTGCCGTGGATCTTGAAGGGTGTCTATGTTCCAGACATCATCACGATCCTCGCGTCGCTGTACTTCATTCTCGGAGATATCGATCGATGAACGCTTTGCTTGCCGCCGATCTGCCGTACTGGGTGCAGTCGTTGCTGCGCGTCCTTGGTGGACTCGTCGCTGTTCTGTTGCCCGCCGGCACCATCGTGTACTTGTTCTTGTTCAAGATGATGTCGTTCATGCAGAGTCGTCTCGGACCGATGGAAGCTGGTCCCTACGGTTCAATGCAATTGTTTGCCGAAGTTGGCAAGTGGTTGCAGAAAGAAGACATCACACCAGCGCGTGCTGATCGGACTATTTTCAAGATTGCGCCGCTCGTCGTTTTGGCGAGCACATTCTTGTTAGTCGCAGTTGTTCCGTTTGGTCCCGATGCCTGGTTCACCAACTTCGAAGCTGGCGTGTTTTACATGTTGGCCGTTTCGTCGGTGAGCGTGCTCGGTATTTTGATCGCAGGTTGGTCAAGTGCCAACAAGTATTCGTTGCTCGGTGGTTTGCGTGCTGCTGGTCAGTTGATCGCTTACGAACTTCCGATGGTGCTTGCCGTCATTGGTGTCATCATTCAGGCCGGCACGATGAACTTGCAGGGAATTGTTGTTGCGCAGAACGGCGGCGAGATTTTTGGTTGGAACGGGTTAGGTAATCCGTACATCCTCACGCAGTTCACGGGCTTCATCATTTTCATGATCGCGGTTCAAGCAGAACTCACCCAGACTCCTTTCGACATGCCGATCGCCGAATCAGAACTCGTGTCTGGTTACATGACCGAGTATTCGGGTTTCCGATTCTTGACGTTCTTTATTGCCGAATTCGCCACTGCTGGTGTGTTCTCACTGATTGCCTCGGTCTTGTTCCTTGGTGGTTGGGGAGTCCCCTTCGCATGGTTCGACTGGAAGAGCATCGACGACATCTCTGATTGGATGAATGTTGTCGGACCACTCATCATGTTTACGAAGATGATGGTTTTGGCCTTCGTCATCATGTGGGTGCGTTTCAGTTACCCACGTTTCCGTGAAGACCAACTGCAGCGTTTTGCGTGGAAGGTTCTCATTCCGATTTCATTGGTGAACATTATGATCACCGCGATCTTGAAGGTGGCTTTCTGATGCCCAAGGTCCCTGGTCTCTTGAAAGGTCTCGGCGTCACGCTGAACACCTTGAAGCGCACCGCTATTGATGGTGCGAACACCGTGCAGTATCCGCACGAAAAAGAAGCCCCACCGATTCGTGCTCGTGGCGTAATCGCGTTGCACGAAGGCAACTGCACCTCATGCATGTTGTGCGTTCGTTCGTGCCCCGACTGGTGTATCTACATCGAAGGTCACAAAGAAATGGCACCGCCTCGCCGTGCCGGTGGCAAGCCGCGTCAGGTCAACAAGCTCGATCGTTTCGACATTGACTACGCACTCTGCATGTACTGCGGTATTTGCGTTGAAGTGTGTCCGTTTGATGCTTTGTTCTGGAGCCCCGAATACGAATACAGCGAACCCAAGATTGCCGACTTGTTGCATGACAAGGCCAAGTTGAGTGAGTGGATGGAAACTGTTCCCGAAGCACCGGCTCTCGAAGCTGGCGCCGAAAAGAAGGGTAAGAAGTAATGATCGCGGCCGATCTTCTTGTTGCCCAGAACGTGGGCTTCGGCATCATCTCGTTATTGATGATTGTTGCCGCGTTGCGCGTCGTCACCGTGAAGAATGTGGTGCATGCCGCGTTGTGGCTCGTCATTGTTTTGTCGGGTGCCGCTGCGCAGTACTTGTTGCTGTCGGCCGAGTTCGTGGCTATTACACAAATCTTGGTGTACGTCGGTGCCGTGATGGTTCTGTTCTTGTTTGGCACGATGCTCACCCGAGCACGTATTGGTGCCGAATCAGATCTCAACAACAAGAACTGGGCGCTCGGTATCCCCGTCGCACTTTTAATGTTGGGCGTGATGTCGTACGTGATTATTGATGGCTTCGGTAGCGAACGCCTCATCGAGAATCCGGGTGACATGACTCAGGTTCCGGTTCAGGTCATTAGTGATGACATCTTCGGACCGTACTTGTTGCCTTTCTGGGCGTTGTCGTTTGTATTACTCGTCGCCGTCATTGGTGCCATCGTCTTGGCGCGGAAAGACTGAGAGGCCGACCATGTTGACTACTCAATTCCTTCTTTTAGGTGCCGTGCTGTTTTGCATCGGCGTTTATGGCGTGCTTGCACGCAAGAACGCCGTGATGGTGTTGATGTCGATCGAACTCATTTTGAACTCGGTCAATATCAACCTGTTGGCCTTTTCAGTTCGCCACGGTTCAGTTGATGGCAACACATTTGCGTTGTACATCATCGCCATCGCTGCTGCTGAAGTCGGTGTGGGCTTGGCCCTCGTGCTCTTGATTTATCGCAACCGTCGCACAATTGCGCTCGATGACTTGTCAGAGATGAAGGGCTAACCGATGCTGGCTCACGAAATGACCTCAGAAGTTCTGGCTTCATCGGGCTGGTTCTTAGACCACGCTTGGTTGATCCCGATCATCCCAGCTGTTGCGTTCGTCCTCATCATCTTCTTTGGCAAGAAGTTGCCCATGAAGGGCAGCGAACTTGGCGTGTTGTCAATGCTCACATCACTGGCCTTTGCTGGTGGCGCTGCGTGGCAGTGGATTCAACGAGTGAACAGCGTCGTCGACGGTGCACACGAAGCTGTCGCTGAAGGTGCTCATCATGTGGCGCCGTTTGTTTCGCCGGTCATTCACGAATGGACCTGGTGGCAAAGTGGTGGATTCCATTTTGGTATCGGTCAACACATTGATGGTTTAGCCCTCACCCTTTTGGTGGTCGTGGCGTTCATTTCAAGCCTCGTGCAGATCTACTCGCTCGAATACTTGCGTGGCGATCGTCGTTACACGCATTTCTTCGCTGCGCTGACATTGTTCTCGGCCGGCATGTTGTGCATGGTTCTG
This sequence comes from Actinomycetota bacterium, assembly GCA_947454105.1. GTDB lineage: Bacteria > Actinomycetota > Acidimicrobiia > Acidimicrobiales > Ilumatobacteraceae > Casp-actino8. The sequence continues at coordinate 56,298 of CANGIP010000012.1, forward strand.
GCTCCCAACATGGTGCAGTTGATTCTTGGTTGGGAAATCATGGGTCTGTGCTCGTTCATGTTGATCGGTCACTGGTGGGAAGAAGAAGCCAACTCGCGAGCAGCGCTCAAAGCTTTCTTCACTGTGCGTGTTGGTGACATGGGCTTGCTCATCGGAACTGCCATCTTGTTCTTCTCGGCTAATAGTTGGACCCAAAAGAATCTCGGTGTTTCTGGTTTCAACATCAGTGGTTTGTCAGCTTGGGCCATGTCGGGTCAAGCAAGCCATAGTGCTCTCACATGGGGTGCCGTTGCTCTGTTCGTAGCCTGTATCGGCAAGAGCGGTCAGTTCCCATTGCATACGTGGTTGCCCGACGCCATGGCCGGACCGACACCAGTCAGTTCTCTGTTGCACTCGAGCACCATGGTTGTCGCCGGCGTGTTCTTGGTCGCTCGTCTGTACCCGGTGTTCTGGGAAGGCATGAAGATCGGTGACACCAACATCAACTTCATTGTTCTCATTGGCGGTATCACCATCGTGATCGCAGCACTTTTGGCATTCGTTCAACACGACATCAAAAAGGTGTTGGCGTATTCAACGGTGTCGCAGTTGGGTTACATGATGATGGGTCTTGGTGCCGGCGCTTGGTTGCCCGCAGTGTTCCACATCTTCACCCACGCATTCTTTAAAGCATGTTTGTTCTTGTCCGCTGGTTCAGTGAGCCACTCAGGTTCGCATCACTCGTTCGACATGAAGAAAGACATGGGTGGTTTGGCCAAGAAGATGCCCATTACCGCCACCACATGGATCATCTCAACTTTGGCTTTGGCTGGCGTGTTCCCATTGGCTGGTTTCTTCTCGAAAGACGAGATCATCGACAACGTTGGACATAACGGTTACAACGCGTTCATGATCGTTGGTTTGAGTGGTGCGTTCTTGACTGCTGCGTACATGACTCGCGCGACCTACCTGACTTTCTTTGGTAAGGCTCGCGGCGCAGCTGCGGGCGAACATCATGATGAACACGATGCGCATGCCGATGCTCACGATTCTCATGACGCCCACGCAACCCAGAATGCACACGACTCGCATGATGCTCATGGCGCACACGATGTTGCTCATGGTCCTCACGAAAGTCCGAAGCTCATCACGATTCCGTTGATGATTCTTGCGGCGTTGGCGTTAGTTGCTGGATTGTCGAACGCAACTCCCTTTGGCGAAAACTGGGAACGCTTCAAGAAGTACGTTGAACCAAGTGCCGAGTATGTTGCGATCGAAGGAACCATGGCTTCTGGTCCGGGCGAGGCTGTTGTTGTCCCCGCTCAGAATGTGTCGTCAGAAGAAGCAGTAGCCGAAGAAGGTTGCGCGGTCGTTGCACCCGAAGCCGGCATGGCTTGTTACTTCCCAACGATTCACCATGCGCCCTTCAAGTGGTCAAAGGCTGCACTGTCCCTCATCATCGTGGCGTTTGGTTTGTTGTCAAGCTGGATGTTCTGCGTGCAGTACTACACGCGTCGTAACAAGCGCCTTGTTGGTCTCACCGAGCGCAGCAAAGTGTTGCGCGGTGGTTACACCTTCTTGTGGAACAAGTACTACCTCGATGCCTTATACGAAAAGGTCATCGTTCGTTCGATTGCACACCCAATCGCAGCTGCTGCGTATTGGGTGAATCAAAACATTCTTGACGGCATCGTAAATGGTGTTGGCAAGGTTTCCCGCCGGGTGGCCGGTTGGGTCTATCGAAATATCGATCAGCGCGTCGTCGACGGCGCGGTGAACGGCTCGGGCGCCGCAGCCCGGGGCACAGGCGGAGCATTGCGCCCAGTGCAGTCGGGCAAGGTCAATCAATACGGAGCGCTGCTGTTTGCTGCGGCCGCCATCGGCGCTCTCATACTCGTCATCATCAACACCTGAGGAGCAATACGGCATGGACGTACTCCAAAATTCAAACTGGGTGCTCAGCGTTGGCACTTTCTTGCCGCTAGTCGGCGTGATTGTCATGTTGTTCATCCCCAAGGCAGAAGAAGAGCTCCACAAGTTGGTAGCTCTTGTGACCGCGCTCGCAACCTTGGGAGTGGGTATCTACACACTCACCCAGTTCGACTTCAGTCAAGCCGGCAAGTTGCAGTTCTTCGCGAACGCCGAGTGGATCAAAGTCATTTCCAGTAACTACACGATTGGTCTCGATGGAATGAGCTTGCCGCTCTACTTCTTGTCGATGGTGGTCACGGTGCTGGTGATGGTTTATTCGTGGAACCACGTTCCGTCACCGGGTAACCCGAAGGCATTCCTCATCTTGATGCTCATCTTGCAGACAGGTATGGCCGGAACTTTCATCTCACAAGACCTCATCTTGTTCTTCGTGTTCTTCGAAGTGGTGTTGTTGCCGATGTACTTCATGATTGGTGTGTGGGGTGGCGAAAATCGTCAGTACGCATCGCTCAAGTTCTTCTTGTACACGATGTTCGGTTCGGCTCTCATGCTCGTTGCATTCATCGCGTTGTTCTACAAAGTTCGTGGTCAACTGCCGGCTGGTGTCGAGCCGTCGTTCTCGATTCCACAACTTGCTGAATACGGTGGATTGCTTGGACGTTCGGCACAGATCTGGATCTTTGGTGGAATGTTTGTCGGCTTTGCCGTCAAGGTTCCGATGTTCCCATTCCACACATGGTTGCCCGATGCTCACACACAAGCCCCAACCCAAGGTTCAGTTATCTTGGCTGCAATTTTGTTGAAGCTCGGTACCTACGGTTTCGTGCGCATCGCAATTCCGATTCTTCCCACTGCTGCTAAAGAATGGGCACCTTGGATCGGCCTTCTCGCCGTCATCGGAATTATCTACGGTGCGCTTGGTTGTTTGGCGCAAACCGACATGAAGCGATTGATTGCTTTCTCATCAGTTGCTCACATGGGATTTGTGATGTTGGGTATTTCAACACTTACTCCAATGGGCTTCAACGCCGCCATCTTCGGAATGGTTGCTCACGGTCTCATCACCGGCATGTTGTTCTTTGTTGCCGGCTCAGTGAAGGATCGTTATCACACACTCGAAATCGCACGACTTGGTGGCATGCTCAAGCAGATGCCTCGTCTCGGTTGGATCTTGGGCTTCTGTGCGATGGCGTCACTTGGTTTGCCAGGTCTTGCCGGATTCTGGGGTGAGTTCCCCGCGATCTTGTCGACGTACTCTCCAGCTAAGGGTTTGTCTGAAGGAACTTTCCGTGTGTACATGGTGATTGCTGCACTCGGCACCGTTCTTGCTGCTGCGTACTTGTTGTGGCTGTTCCAGCGCACCGCCTTTGGTGAACCCAAGGCAGAATTTGCTGGTGCATCACATGATGATCACGGTCATGGTCATGCTGATCACGGTCACGACGATCACAGCAGCGACATTCATGATGTGAATGTTTTCGAATGGATTGCTTGGACTCCGTTCTTGTTGGCCATTGTTGTCTTCGGTGTGTATCCGCAGCTGATGTTCAAGATCATCGATCCGGCAGTGCATGTGGCCTTGAAGGCATTCGGAGGCTGATTCGTGCTTTCTTCGATCCTCGCTCAGATTCCGTGGCAGTCACCGTCTGTCGACTACCACGCCATCGCGCCCGAGATCGTGTTGGCTGGTGGCATATGCCTCATCATTCTTGTTGATCTGTTCACCAGTGAAAGCAAGAAATGGATTACCGCAACACTGACCGGCTTTGTGATGTTGGCAGCTTTAGTGCCGGTGCTCACTTTGGCAGTGAGTGATGTCAATGTGCGATCACTATTTGATGGTCGCTATGTCATTGACGAGTTTGCGCTGACGTTGAAAGCACTGTTTTTAATCGCTGGATATGTTGTGGTGTTGCTTTCGCAAAACCATGTTGAAGAAGGCGACTACTACCAAGGTGAATACTTCACGTTGTTGCTGACCTCAGTGACCGGAATGGTGATGATGGCCTCAAGTCGCGACTTGGTGAGCATCTTTGTTGCACTCGAAATGCTCAGCATCCCGGCCTACATGTTGGCTGCCTGGCGCAAGCGTGACCGCAAGAGTAACGAAGCGGGTGTCAAGTACTACCTACTCGGTGTTTTCGCTTCAGCAATCATGTTGTACGGCATGAGCTTGCTGTACGGCGTGACCGGAAGTACTTTGCTCAGCGAAATTGGTCGTCAGCTAACAGTTGAAGGCAAGTTTGGTGGAGTGCAAGCCCTTGCCATCACCTTTGTCATTGTTGGTTTTGCCTTCAAAGTTTCAGCTGTTCCGTTCCACACGTGGGCACCCGATACTTACGAAGGTGCACCGACACCGGTGACTGCGTTCTTGTCGGTGGCCAGTAAGGCCGCTGGATTTGTTGCGCTCGTGACACTCATTTATGTAGGCTTCCCGCAGGCAAAAGATGTGTGGCAACCATTCATCTGGGTGCTCGCCGCCGTCACGATGACGATGGGCAACTTGGTTGCGTTACGTCAGACCAACATCATTCGTATGTTGGCCTACTCGAGTATCAGCCAGGGCGGATTTATCTTGATGCCACTTGCAGTTGCCGGAACTGGCGATGCCGCCGGACCCGCATTGCAGTCGGTTGTTGTCTATCTGATTGTGTACGCCGCGATGAACCTCGGAATGTTTGCTGTTGTCATCGCCGCCTCACGCACAACGCGTAGTGGTGAGATCAGTAGCTTCGGTGGCTTGTTCTCGTACGCGCCTGGTCTTGGTGTATTGATGACAATCTTCTTGGCATCGTTGGCTGGTATTCCACCGCTCGGTGGTTGGATTGCTAAGTTCACCGCTTTCCGTGCAGTTCTTGAAGCTGGCGGCGGTTGGGGTTATGGCATCGCAGTGATCGGTGCCATCAACTCGGTGATCGCATTCGGTTACTACGGCAGCATTATGCGAGAAATCTGGATGAAGCCCGCACCGAATGGCGAAACATCAGCGGTGAAGACACCAAGTTCGTTGATTGCAGCCATGGTTATCACAACTGCGGGAACCATCGTGTTTGGTGTGTTGCCAGGTGTGGTGTTGCGTTTCGGCGATTTGGCCGATCTCACCGGTGCCTTCGGCCGCTGAACACATCGGTCGCATCATTGATGCGGCTGACAATGAACAGCTTCGCTTCGATCACTTCATGAACGAAGCGCTGTATGGCGCTCAAGGTTTCTATACCTCAGGTGTTGGCCGCGCTGGTCGTCGAGGTGACTTCATTACGTCTCCGGAAATTGGTCCGTTATTCGGAACAGTGATTGCCCGTGCACTTGATGCGTGGTGGCGTGACATGGGACGCCCGCACGACTTTCATATTTATGATGTTGGCGCGGGACCGGGTGGATTAGCTCGAGCCGTGATTGCTGCGCAGCCAGACTGTTTGGCTGGTGATGTTTCGCGATACGTGTGTGTAGAAATTGGCGAGGCACAGTGGAAAACGCATCCCGATGGTGTGACTTCAATGAAGTCGTTACCCAGTGGTGAGTTGCGCGGTGTGGTGCTTGCCAACGAATTGCTCGACAACTTGCCATTTCGTTTGTTGGTGTGTGACGGCACATGGCGTGAAGCATGGGTGACACATCGAGCAGGTGCTTTCAGTGAGGTTTTGTATCCACTCAGTGATGAACCGGCTTTCGCACTTCCTACGAAACCAATTCTTGGTGCGCGCATACCGTGGCAACAAGCAGCGGGCGAATGGGTGAGTGACATCTTGAGTCGTCTGAATGGACGACTTGTTGTGATTGATTATGCAGTTCCATTAACGACCGAACTCGCGCAACGCCCATGGCGCGATTGGTTACGTACGTATGCGGGCCATGAAAAGGGAGCCCACTATTTACGCAACGTTGGTGCGCAAGACATCACAACTGATGTGTGCATTGATCAGATCATTGCGCCGTGCGGGCAACCAGACTCGGTGCGATCACAATCGCAGTTCTTGCAACTATGGGGTATTGATGAACTTGTTGAAGAGGGAAAGCGAATTTGGAATGAAGAATCGGCACGACCTGGTTTGGGGGCGATGAAAATGCGCAGCCGAATCAGTGAAGCTGAGGCGCTCCTTGACCTAAATGGCCCTGGCGGGTTTTCTGTACTTGAATGGATTAGGTTACGTGAGTGATCACCGTTGAGGGTTTAACCAAGAAGTATGGATCGACAACCGCAGTTGACTCGTTGTCATTCACTGTCACTCCAGGTCGAGTCACCGGATTCCTCGGGCCTAATGGATCGGGCAAGAGTACGTCAATGCGCTGCATGATCGGACTTGATCGCGTGCAGTCGGGGACCACTCTTTTTGATGGTCAACCGTATGAAAAATTGAAACAACCGTTGCATGAAGTTGGGGCTTTGCTTGACGCAGGAAATGCCCACGCTGGACGTACGGCGCGTAACCATTTACGTTGGCTGGCGATGAGCAATGGCATCTCAACCAAGCGTGTTGATGAAGTTCTTGAACTAGTGGGTTTGACTGACGTCGCCAAAAAGCGTGTGGGTCAGTTCTCGCTGGGTATGAAACAACGACTCGGTATTGCATCAGTCATGTTGGGGGATCCGAAAGTTGTCATCTTGGATGAACCAGCGAACGGACTCGACCCTGAAGGTATTCGTTGGATTCGCGAGATGCTCAAGCATTTGGCCTCGCAAGGTCGTTCGGTGTTGGTGAGTAGTCACCTACTTTCTGAGATGGCGCTCATGGCCGATGATCTCGTTGTGATCGGTAAGGGTCGCTTGATTACTGAATGCACCGTTCCAGAATTTGTCGATCGGTATACAAAGAAATGGGTAGTGGTGAAAAGTCCACAACTCGGAGTTTTAGTTTCATTAGCTCAAACTGCCGGAATGCATGTATCAATCGGCTCAGATACTGCCGAGTTTCATGGCATAGCTGCGGCAGCGATTGGTGAACTTGCTGCACAAAACAACATTGTTTTGCATGAACTGGCTACACAAACCGGATCCCTTGAAGACGCCTTCTTAGAAGTCACCGCAGACTCTGTCGAATATCACAGTCATTCGGAGGTGAAGTCATGATGTCTATCGTTCGAAGTGAATGGCTGAAATTGCGAACCGTCCGTTCGAATGTCACACTGGCGATTGTTGCCATCCTGTTGCCGCTTGCGATTACTTTATTAACCGCGGTCTTTATCAAAATACGTGATGTTGACGATTCAACGATTCCGGCAGTGTTGCTTGGTAGTGGAACAATGAGTGTTCTGCTTATGGGCGTTGTAGGTGTTTTGGTAATTACTCAGGAATATTCACAGGGCACTATTCGTTTGACATTTGCGGCAACGCCACATCGTTCTCGTGTTTATATGGCAAAGATCATTCTCTTATTTGCCGTGTCAATTGTTGTCACCTCGATTGTGCAAGTCGTCGGAAGTTTCGGCGGGAAAGCAATCTTGAATTCCCGCGGGTTTCATGGAGCAGTCTTTAACGATCAAACAACCGTGGCATTCATTGCAATGACAATCGTCGGAGTGCTTGTTTCGTTTCTTGGCCTAGCAATCGGAACTTTCACTCGCAACCCACCTTTTGCGATCACCACTTTGGTGCTTTGGCCATTGTTGATTGAAGGAATCGTTGGCGGGTTGTTGTCACTCATATTTGGTGAACATATGCGCACCTGGTTGCCATTTTCGGCGGGATTAGGTTCGATGCAAATACGTGATCACTTTTTGCATCTTGGACGTTGGGGTTCGGTCGGATACTTCGGTGCATGGGTTGTCGGAATTTCACTGATCGCTCACACAGTTCTGCGACGTCGCGACGCCTGAACATTCACCTGTGATTCTGGTGTCGTTTTATTCGGTATTACCAAATTAAACGACACCAGAATCACAATTGATTATGAGTGGTCGGGGCGGCTGGTCATGATGGCACCGGCAACAACGATCAACATGCCGACGATTGCGGGCCAGCGAATATGTTCATCGCGAAAGAGCACGCCGAGTACAACTCCGACGATGGGTGTAAAGAAAGTTCCGATCATGCCGCGCACGGTTCCTGATCGACCAAGCAAAACTCCATAGACCGCAAAAGCAAGTCCGGTGCCAACTGCGCCAAGCGCAAGTAGGGCAAACAATGCCGACCATGCGAAGTGGCTATCAAATAGCGCGGGTATGCCCAGTGGTAACGACCATAAGCACGCGAGTGATTCAACCCACAACATGAGTCGGAGCGCTCCATACTTTCGTTGCAACGGTGCAGCGATATTGACGGCGATTCCGTAGCAGAGCAAAGCAATCAGTAAAAGAACGATTCCGCGAATATCGGCCGAAGCTCCTTTTTCATCGCCACTGACCGATGAGAATGAGATCAGTGCAATGCCCGAGAAACCGATGAGCACCGACACCATGCGAAAGACGCTGGGCATGCGGCGGAACCAAATGGCGCCAACCACAACTGTCACTACGGGTAGTCCGCCATTGAGCATTCCGGTAATTGCCGTCGACGTGGTTTCTTCGGCCATGGGGTAGAGCAAAAACGGAAGGCCCATCCACATGAATGACAACAACAGCAGTCGAGCAATATCAGATCGCTCAACCATCCGCCGCGCTGATGGAATACACGCCAACGCCAAGGCGCCAAAGAAGGTTCGTGCCATTGGTACGACTGGGGTCGCTACATGATCAATCGCGATGGCGATGAACAGAAACGAACTTCCCCATACCAATGAAATGACACCCGACAGCGCCCATTCGGCTGGCCCAAATCGAAGGTCTGATTCTTGTGGGCGAGCAGGGGCAACAGACATGACCCCTTATGTCTAGTCGCCTAGAGTTATATCCGAGAAATGAATTGAACATCTCGACTTTGTGTGGGGGAAATATGTCAGCCGATGACCAGCAGACCAATATTGACGATCTTTTATTGGAAAATCGCAAGTTTCCGCCTTCGGCTGCGTTTAAGAAGAATTCACTGGCTGTTGGAACCCACCTGTATGACCAAGCAGCAGCCGACGACGAAGGTTTCTGGGCCCAACAAGCGTCAGAGCTCATCGATTGGGATCAGGATTGGCACACCATTTGCGAATGGAATGTTCCGTATGCCAAGTGGTTTGTTGGCGGCAAGTTAAATGTCTCGTACAACTGTCTTGATCGCCATGTGCTTGCTGGTAACGGCGACAAGGTGGCCATTCATTGGGAGGGCGAACCTGGTGACACGCGCACCATTACGTATTCTGAGCTGCTCGTTGAAGTTGAGAAGTTCTCGAACGTTTTGAAGTCGTTGGGTGTTGTCAAAGGCGATCGCGTCAATATCTATTTGCCGATGATTCCTGAAGCAGCAGTGGCCATGTTGTCATGCGCGCGTATTGGTGCTGCACACTCAGTGGTGTTTGGTGGTTTCTCTTCGCAGGCACTCGCTGATCGTATTAATGATGCAGAAGCGAAAGTTCTCATCACCGCCGATGGTGGATATCGCCGCGGCGAAGTCTTTGAGTTGAAGCCGGCTGCCGACGAAGCAATTGCTTCAACACCAACGATTGAACATGTTGTTGTTGTGAAGCGTGGTGGCAACAAGGTCAACATGGTTGCTGGTCGCGATCATTGGTATCACGAACTGATGGCTACTGCCTCAGATAATTGCCCCGCCGAACCGATGGACAGCGAACAACTGTTGTTCTTGTTGTATACCTCGGGCACCACGGGTAAGCCCAAAGGAATCATGCACACCACGGGTGGCTACCTCACTCACGTGACGTACACACATAAGTATGTGTTTGATCTTCATCCCGAGAGTGATGTCTATTGGTGCACCGCTGACGTGGGTTGGATTACTGGTCACAGCTACATCGTGTACGGACCGTTATCAAATGGTGCAACACAAGTGATCTATGAAGGCGTGCCTAATTACCCAGCGAATGATCGCTTGTGGTCGATTGTCGAAAAGTACGGCGTCACAATTTTCTACACCGCACCAACAGCGATACGTACGTTCATGAAGTGGGGCGATGACGAACCCGCCAAGCACGACATGTCAACGTTGCGGTTGCTTGGTTCGGTAGGTGAACCGATTAACCCCGAAGCCTGGATGTGGTATCGCGACACGATTGGTCGCGGCGAATGTCCGGTTGTTGACACATGGTGGCAAACCGAAACTGGTGGCATCATGATTAGTCCGTTGCCTGGTGCGACAACACTCAAGCCTGGCTCGGCAACATTCCCGATTCCGGGTATCTCGGCTGAAGTAGTTGATGATGCCGGTCATCGTGTTGATCATGGTGGCGGCTACTTAACATTGACTCGACCATGGCCCGGCATGTTGCGCGGAATTTGGAATGACCCCGAGCGCTATCAAGAAACGTATTGGAGTCGTTTCGAAGGTCGTTACTTTGCTGGTGATGGCGCCAAGCTCGACTCTGAGGGCTACTTGTGGTTACTCGGTCGTGTCGACGATGTCATGAACATCAGTGGTCACCGTATTTCAACAACCGAAGTTGAAAGTGCTTTGGTGTCGCACCCCGCAGTTGCCGAAGCTGCAGTCGTTGGAGCAAATGATCCGACGACTGGTCAAGCGATCATTGCGTACGTGACTTTGCGCGGTGGATACGAAGCCGATGAAACTGAACTACGCAATCACGTAGCCAAAGAAATTGGTGCGATTGCCAAACCGAAGATGATTTACTTCACGCCCGAATTGCCCAAGACACGTAGTGGAAAGATCATGCGTCGTTTGTTGCGCGATGTTGCTGAAGGACGCAATCTTGGCGACACCACTACGTTGGCTGATGCGAGCGTGGTCAATGAGTTGCAGAAGCGTGCCGCCGAAGCCCCATCTGAAGACTGATTGGGTGCGATAACACCCCGAGTCTTGCGCTTTATAGGTGCAAGTCATTGTTTTCATTAATTGACTTTTGATACCTTAATAAAAAATTATAGAGCGGAGGATGAAATGAGTCGTTTGTTTGGTGTGCGGGGTTTTGTTGCCGGGGTTGTGGTGGCATCGGTTATTGGTGTGGGTGGTTTCGCGGTGGTGCGGGCGACGTCTGGTTCGTCGTCGGCAAGTTCGTTTGTTCCGGTTGCACCGGTGCGGGTGTTGGACACGCGTAGTGATCTTGGTTTGACCGAAGTGACTGATGGTGTGGCAGGAACGCTGAAGGTCACGGGGGTAATTCCGACGGCAACATCTAGCGGTGTTGTGAATGCAGTGGTTGTTCCTGCGGGAGCAACTGCTGTTGTGTTGAACGTGACTGCAGTGAATCCGACAGCGGGTGGATATGTGTCGTTGCGCCCCGGTGACGCGTCTGGTGCACCGACGGTGTCGACATTGAACGTGACTGCTGGTGGCACGTTCCCTAATGGGGCCACGATCACGGTTCCGACGATGGGTGCTCACGCTGGTGAGATTCAGGTGTGGTATGAGGCGGAAGGGACAACGGTTGGGTCAACAGAACTGTTGATTGATATTGCGGGTTATTACGAACTTGCCAGTGCAGGTCCTGCTGGTGCTCTCACGAATTCGCAAATTAAGAATATTTGTGGGGTTGATGGAACGACCGCATGTGCAGTAGGACTCAAGGGTCCCGGTGGTGGAATTGTTTTTATGACTCCGTCCACACCGGGAAATACGACTGGTTTGTTTTATGAGGCGGCACCATCAACGTGGTCGTCACCGTCGGGTGACCCACAGTCGGATTGGTGCAATAACTGGAATACTTTGCTGGGGGTTGCTTCCACGTCGACTGGCATAGGCGCGATGGATGGTGCCGCAAAAACAGGTGTGATGTTGGGTGAGTGTACGAGTGGAGCTGCAAATCTTGCTGATGCATATACAGCGACTGTGAATGGAGTTATATACGGGGATTGGTTCCTGCCATCAAAGGGGGAACTGAACCAAATGTATATAAACAGAGTCGCAGTTGGTGGTTTTTCAGCTCACTACTATTGGAGTTCTTCTGAATTCAACGCCTTCTTCGCGTGGACCCAGAGTTTCGACCTCGGCGCTCGGTCCGACAGCGCCAAGCTCTACGACCAATACGTCCGCCCGGTGCGGGCTTTTTAACTCAACCGTTCATTGTGATTCTGGTGCAGGATTGTTGCGCATTACGCAATTATTCTGCACCAGAATCACAACAGCATTAGTCGCGGAAGTTGTTGAACTGCAACGGGATCTCGAGGTCTTGACCCTTGAGCAGACTCATCACTTCTTGTAGGTCGTCGCGCTTCTTGCTGGTGACGCGAATGGTGTCACCTTGGGTCTGGCTGCTGACTCCCTTGGGACCTTTTTCCTTGATCAGTCGGTTGATCTCGCGAGCCTTGTCGGACGAGATCCCGACCTTAATGGTGACGACGAGTCGCACCGAGTTATGACTGGCTTCTTCGACCTTGCCGTACTCGAGTCCTCGCAACGAGACACCCCGCTTGACGAGTCGTTCTTCGAGCACGATTTTGAGGGCGTTCAAACGGTCTTCGCTGACCGTGCGCAGGGTGATCACGAGGTCTTTTTGCTCAATGGACGACTCGGTGTTCTTGAAATCGAAGCGGGTGGCGATTTCACGCTGGGCCTGGTCGACCGCATTCTTGACTTCTTGGTGATCAACTTCGGAAACAACATCAAATGTGGGCATATTCAGAGCGTAATGCGCCCAACTACCTGAATCGGGCAGGTGTCAGCGGTAGGTCGTGGGCGATACGATCAGAAGTCGCAAACATATGGGTCGGTGC
>CANGIP010000013.1 GCA_947454105.1 Actinomycetota bacterium
CTCGTGTCGTGAGATGTTGGGTTAAGTCCCGCAACGAGCGCAACCCTTATTCTATGTTGCCAGCGGGTAATGCCGGGGACTCGTGGAAGACTGCCGGGGTCAACTCGGAGGAAGGTGGGGACGACGTCAAGTCATCATGCCCCTTACGTCCAGGGCTGCAAACACGCTACAATGGCCGGTACAAAGGGCTGCGAACCCGCGAGGGTAAGCCAATCCCACAAAGCCGGTCTCAGTTCGGATTGGAGGCTGCAACTCGCCTCCATGAAGCTGGAGTTGCTAGTAATCCCGGATCAGCACGCCGGGGTGAATACGTTCCCGGGCCTTGTACACACCGCCCGTCACACCACGAAAGTCGGCAACACCCGAAGCCGGTGGCCTAACCGCAAGGAAGGAGCCGTCGAAGGTGGGGTCGGTGATTGGGGTGAAGTCGTAACAAGGTAGCCGTACCGGAAGGTGTGGCTGGATCACCTCCTTTCTAAGGAGAAATAATGTCGTCGTTGGAGAACACCCGTTATCCCGATGACATCACTCCCAGTTGGTGCACTGTCGGTTCAGTCGAGATGTCAACTTGTTGAGGCTTAGGTTTCCTCGTTGATTGAAACGACTGTTCTTGTCTTCTCTTCCGTTTTGAGGGAGTTTTTCCCTCTTCCCGGTGCGAACCGTTGGCTTGCGAGCCAATGATGCGGCACCACTTGCCGTCGAACTGGCCAACTTTGTGTTGGCCACAAAGCGGTGGGAGCTCCTTGAGAACTGCAGAGCAAGCGCGAGCATCTTGTTTTTTAAGCTAATAAGTGTCAACGGTGGATGCCTTGGCGCCAAGAACCGATGAAGGACGTGGGCGACTGCGAAAAGCCACGGGGAGCTGTCTACCTAGCTTCGATCCGTGGATGTCCGAATGGGGAAACCCAGCACTCGTCATGGAGTGTTACCCTGGTCTGAATACATAGGGCCAGTGGAGGGAACCAGGGGAATTGAAACATCTCAGTACCCTGAGGAAAGGAAAGCAACCGCGATTCCCTTAGTAGCGGCGAGCGAAGAGGGAAGAGACTAAACCGTGTCAGTGTCAAGCCTGGTGGCGTTGCTGACGCGGGGTCGTGGGACCACTAGTGAGAACACCAGATCTCACACAGAGTTACCAAGCAGCCGTGTATAAGAATCGTCTGGAAAGTCGAGCCATAGTGGGTAACAGCCCCGTATTTTAAACATGAGCAGCCTCTGAGTGTTATCCCAAGTAGCGCCGGGACCGTGAAAACCGGCGTGAATCTGTGAGGACCACCTCATAAGTCTAAGTATTCCTTGGCGACCGATAGTGAACCAGTACCGTGAGGGAAAGGTGAAAAGCACCCCGGGAGGGGAGTGAAATAGTACCTGAAACCGTTGATGTACAAACAGTCAAAGTGTCGTCGGCGTAAGCCGGCCACGATGGCGTGCCTTTTGAAGAATGAGCCTGCGAGTTATGGTATGTGGCAAGGTTAACCCGTTGAGGGGGAGCCGGAGCGAAAGCGAGTCTGAATAGGGCGTTCAGTCGCATGCTATAGACCCGAAGCCGAGTGATCTATCCATGGTCAGGGTGAAGCTGGGGTAAGACCTAGTGGAGGCCCGAACACACGTCAGTTGAAAATGGCGGTGATGAACTGTGGATAGGGGTGAAAGGCCAAACAAACTCGGTGATAGCTGGTTCTCCTCGAAATGCATTTAGGTGCAGCGTCGTGCGTTCAGTATCGGAGGTAGAGCACTGGATGGGTACGGGGGCCTACAAGCCTACCAACCCCAGCCAAACTCCGAATGCCGATACTCCAGAGCACGGCAGTGAGACCACGGGGGATGAGCTTCGTTGGTCAAAAGGGAAACAGCCCAGATCATCAGCTAAGGCCCCTAATTCAGGACTAAGTGGAAAACGATGTGGGACCGCAAAGACAGCCAGGAGGTTGGCTTAGAAGCAGCCACCCTTAAAAGAGTGCGTAACAGCTCACTGGTCGAGTGGTCCTGCGCGGACAATTTAACGGGGCTCAAGTCCTGAGCCGAAGCTATGGGATTCTACGTAAGTAGGATCGGTAGAGGAGCGTCGATGGTGCAGTGAAGCTTCGGAGGAATCCGGGGTGGAGCGCCATCGAGTGAGAATGCAGGCATGAGTAGCGAGAGAGGGGTGAGAAACCCCTCCGCCGAAAGCCCAAGGGTTCCTGGGGAAGGCTAATCCTCCCAGGGTGAGTCGGGAGCTAAGGCGAGGCCGCAAGGCGTAGTCGATGCACAACTGGTTGATATTCCAGTACCACCGTAATCGCGTCCAGCCCAAAATTGGCGACGTGGGGGCTGTCTTCGGACGATCCCATCTAGCTGGTGGCGGGTAACTGAAGGGGGACGCAGGAAGATAGGTGAACCGGAGCGATGGTTGTCTCCGGGTAAGCGTGTAGGAGGATCCCGATGAGAGTTGGGGTCATGAACTCTGAGGCGTGATGCCGAGCCGTTTCAGGCGAAGTCACTGATTCTATGCTGCCAAGAAAATCCCAGCAGTGAGTTATTACGGTGCCCGTACCCCAAACCGACACAGGTGGGCGGGTAGAGAATACCAAGGCGATCGGGAGAACTATAGTTAAGGAACTCGGCAAATTACCTCCGTAACTTCGGAAGAAGGAGGACCCCATTAGCGTGAAGGACATACGTCTGGAGCGTGAGGGGGTGGCACAGACCAGGGGGTAGCGACTGTTTACCAAAAACACAGCAGCGTGCGAAGCCGCAAGGCGCTGTATACGCTGTGACGCCTGCCCAATGCTGGAAGGTCACGGGGAACGGTTAGTCGAAAGGCGAAGCTGTGAACCTAAGCCCCAGTGAATGGCGGCCGTAACTATAACGGTCCTAAGGTAGCGAAATTCCTTGTCGGGTAAGTTCCGACCTGCACGAATGGCGTAACGACTTCCCCACTGTCTCAACTATAGACCCGGCGAAATTGAAGTACGAGTAAAGATGCTCGTTAGCTGCGGAAGGACGAAAAGACCCCATGGACCTTTACTACAACTTGATATTGAGCTTTGTCCTGCATTGTGTAGGATAGGTGGGAGACTTGGAAGCGGTGGCGCTAGTCATCGTGGAGTCATTGTTGAAATACCACCCTGTGTATGACGGGGCTCTAACCTGGGTCCATTAACTGGATCAGGAACAGTGTCAGGCGGGTAGTTTGACTGGGGCGGTCGCCTCCTAAAATGTAACGGAGGCGCCCAAAGGTTCCCTCAGGCTGGTTGGCAATCAGCCGTCGAGTGCAATGGCACAAGGGAGCTTGACTGCGAGACTGACAGGTCAAGCAGGCGCGAAAGCGGGGCATAGTGACCCGGCCATGGCTTGTGGAAGCGTGGTCGCTCAACGGATAAAAGGTACCCTGGGGATAACAGGCTAATCTTTCCCAAGAGTCCATATCGACGGAAAGGTTTGGCACCTCGATGTCGGCTCATCGCATCCTGGGGCTGAAGCAGGTCCCAAGGGTTGGGCTGTTCGCCCATTAAAGCGGTACGTGAGCTGGGTTCAGAACGTCGTGAGACAGTTCGGTCTCTATCCTCCGCAGCCGAAGGAATTTTGAGGAAATCTGTCCCTAGTACGAGAGGACCGGGATGGACGTAGCTCTGGTGTGTCTGTTGTCCTGCCAAGGGCACGGCAGATTAGCCACCTACGGACGGGATAACCGCTGAAAGCATCTAAGCGGGAAGCCCTTTCCAAGATGAGAATTCCCATGCGGTTAACGCAGTAAGGCCCGTGACGAGACCATCACGTTGATAGGCCGGAGGTGGAAGAGTGGTAACACTTGTAGCCGACCGGTACTAATCGGCCGAGGGCTTAATTAACAGCTCGCGCTTGCTCTGGAGTACTCGGGGATATCCCCGTTTGACAATAGATTTCTGGTGGCCATAGCGGCGGAGAAACACCCGTTCCCATTTCGAACACGGTAGTTAAGCCCGCCAGCGCCGATGGTACTTGGAGGTAGACCTCCTGGGAGAGTAGGTCGCTGCCAGAATTTTTCGATGAAAGACCCTCACTGACGAGTCAGTGAGGGTCTTTTGCATTCTCGGGTTCTTGTTTGCGACGAAATGGGCGATCTGCTCGTAGCCTTGTCTAAATGCCCGAACGTCCCAATTCTGATCGTCGCCGAGATTCCCGGGGCGATTCACGTTCTGATTCGCGTGGTGATTTCCGTACCGGAGGTCGTTCCAGTACACCTCGACCAGCTTCTGGCACTGGCCGACCGCCCGGACCGCGTCCGAGCCGCCCTGCTGGCGCTCGAGATGACGACCGCCGTAGTGACTCACGTGGTGGCGATCGCGCCCCTCGTCGTGACTATGGAGATCGACCCAGTGGCGACCGTGATCGTGCCCCTCGTCGTGAATTCGGAGATCGTCCTACTGGTGATTCTCGTGGTGGCGATCGCGATCGTGCGCCTCGACGCTATGGCTCTGATGCCCGTCGTGATTCTGGTGATCGTCCCAGTGGAGATCGTGGTCCGCGTCGCGAATATGGTGACCGTCTGACTGGCGACCGTCCTCCTCGTCGTGAATATGGTGACCGACCAACTGGTGATCGTGGACCGCGCCGTGATTTTGGTGATCGTCCCAGTGGTGATCGTCGGCCGAGTGCTGATCGCGGCCCACGTCGTGAATATGGTGACCGACCTTCTGGTGATCGTGGCCCGCGTCGTGAATATGGTGACCGTCCGGTGCGTCGTGATGATTCGCGCGGTGATTCTCGTGGTGGCGATCGTGATCGTGCACCTCGTCGTGATTTTGGTGACCGTGATCGTGCACCCCGCCGTGAATTCGGTGATCGTGATCGCGCTCCGCGTCGTGACGATTCAGGATCTGACTCACGTGGTGGCGACAGAGATCGTGCTCCTCGTCGCTATGGTGCCGGCGCTGGTCGCCCATCTGGTCCACGTCGCGATGACAGCCGTGATGGTGGTCGTCGCAGTGGACCGCGTCGCGAAGATTTCGCACCTCGTGGACCAAAGAATGAAGCTGAACGTCGTCGCGAAGCCGTGCGCTCGCGCGGTGGCGGAGAAGTGCGCAAAGACCGCGAGCAAACACCGGTGTCACGCGAAGCCGAGACCTGGGTTGACGAAGGTCGAATTGAAGACGACGTACGTGATGCTGCCGAAGGCGCAGTGCGTCGTGGGCTCGCACCGCGCCGCACTGTGTCGGCGCGACCTAAAGATGAAGACGAATTAGATCCACAGACCAAGGCCGACGTCGCCAAGGTTCTCGAGCCAGTTCGTGCCAATCGTTTAAGTGGTCGTTTGAAGGCTGCGCAAATCGCATTAGAGCGGGAGCGTTATTCCGAAGCGAAGCGCATTGCTAAATCACTCACCAAAGAACTCTCTGGTGTGGCTGCAGTTCATGAAGTCATTGGTCTCGCGAGCTATCGCATGGGTCAGTGGCGCGATGCGACTGCTGCTCTTGAGCTTGCTCGTTCGATTCGTTTGCACATTGAAGATTTGCCAGTGTTAGCTGACTGTTATCGCGCTCAGCGTCGTTGGAACGATGTTGATGCAGTGTGGGCCGAACTCAAAGAATTGTCACCTTCGCCCGAAGTCATGGCTGAAGGTCGCATGGTTGCGGCCGGTTCACTGTCTGATCGTGGCGAATTGAAAGATGCCATTGAATTGATGTTGAAGGTTGCCGCAATTCCGCGTCGCGTTCACGAGTATCACTTGAAGCAGTGGTACGTGTTGGGCGATTTGTACGACAAGGCCGGCAATGTACAGAAGGCTCGAGAATTCTTCCAGCGCGTTGCTCTGCACGACAAAGAGTTTGCTGACGTTTCTGAACGTCTCGCGTCTTTGTAAATCATCAGTATGTGATCACCACTAGGGCGGATAATCAGCACACAACAGACTGTCGTCATGTGACGATCAATCTGAAAGGTGTTGTATGTCAACCTCCGAAAATGTAGGTGTCAATATCGTCGTTCTGCGTGGGACGCTCAGTAGCGAACCCGTACCTCGCGACTTGAATTCAGGTTCATCGGTGATTGGCCTCGAAGTCACCACCCGACACGATGACGAACCAACTCGTTCGGTGCCGGTATCCATTTTTGACCCCGCAAAGCCCGACGAAGTTTTGGCTCTCGCAACTGGCGATGAAGTGTTCGTGGTCGGGTCGATCTCGCGTCGATTCTTTAAAACCGCTGGTGGCACTGGTAGTCGCACCGAGGTTGTCGCAACCGATGTGGTGCCGACTCGGCAGAAGGCCAGGGTTAAGAAACTCGTCACACGCCACCTCGAGAGGCTGGGATCGGCGCTGGAGTGACGACTACTGTTGGCACAACGGTTTCGTAGCAGTACGACGACAAAGGACTTCCCACATGAATCAAGAACAGTTGGCACGCATGCGCAGTGGCGATGGCTTCATCGCCGCCCTCGACCAAAGTGGTGGAAGTACTCCGAAAGCTCTGCGTCTGTACGGCATTGAAGAGAACGAATACTCGGGCGACGCTCAAATGTTTGACCTGATTCACGGCATGCGTAGTCGCATGGTGACGAGTCCGTCCTTTGGTGGCAACCGTGTTCTTGGAGCAATTCTTTTTGAAGGCACGATGGACCGCGACATCGAAGGTCTGGGCAGTGCCGACTATTTGTGGAAGACCAAGGGCGTGATTCCGTTCTTGAAGATCGACAAAGGTCTTGCCGACGACGCCGACGGTGTGCAGTTGATGAAGCCCATGCCCGAACTCGATGCTTTATTGGCCAAGGGTGTTTCTAAGGGCATCTTCGGAACCAAGATGCGTTCGGTTATCAAAGAAGCCAACAAGGCTGGCATTGACGCAGTTGTTGCTCAGCAGTTTGCCGTTGGTCGTCAGATCTTGGCCGCTGGCCTGGTGCCGATCATCGAACCCGAAGTTGACATCAACAGTGCAACCAAGAAAGAAGCCGAAGTGTTGTTGAAGGCTGCGCTGCTAGCCGAACTGGATGCTCAGCCCGCTGACCAGCCCGTGATGTTGAAACTCACATTGCCCGAAGTGGATGACTTCTACCAAGAACTTGTGAAGCACCCAAGCGTGTTGCGCGTTGTTGCTTTGTCGGGCGGTTACAGCCGCGAAGAATCAAACCAGCGTTTGTCGCGTAACCATGGTGTGATCGCCAGTTTCTCGCGAGCATTGACCGAAGGTTTGTCGGCCAAGCAGAGCGAAGCCGAATTCAATGCCACGCTCGACTCAACGATTCAAGGAATCTTTGACGCCTCACGTACGTGAGACATCATTCAAAGATTTAGTGCAGCGGTCGAATGACCGGACCGGTGCGCAGCTTCGGAGTAAAGAACGTTGACTTGGGTGGCATGAGCAACCCTTCGTCGGCGGTTCGTTGAATTTCAGCTACCGTCACGGGACGAATCAGTACGCCTGCTGCTGCTTTTCCTGAAGCAACAATGTCAACAACAAGTCCGACTCCGTGCTGATAGCTCACATCGTGATTTACGTCGGCGAGCGCGTGCTCGAGTCGTGCACCATCAAGATCGCGAATACCAGTGAACATCTCTGGTCGCGGAATCATGAAGGTTCCGTTGCCCTGGTCGTCAATCAACACCAGTGCACCTTTGTCTTGCATGTCGTAGGTGATTGAGGCAACAACTTTGCCAGCAGGCACAAACGAGAAGAACTTTTCAAAAGTTGATCGCAGTGTCGCAAAATCGATTCCCGTGTACAAACGATGAATCGCTTCAACACTTAATTGCTCTTCAATCAGTTCGCCCACATACGTCATAGTGAGTTCGGCTGAACCATTACTTCCGGTGTCGGCGGCTCGCTGTTCATCACGGAACGTACGACTAATGGCGTAACGGTGGTGGCCGTCGGCGATAACAACTTCATTCGAACTGACGGCTTGCGAAATTGCTGCAACTCGAGCCGGATCAGAAACCCGTTCAATCGTGTGCGTGACACCTCCGGTGGTGACTGTGCCGAGCAATTCGCCGGGAGCCCGCAACAACTCGGTGAGCCCTGCAGTCAGCGACAAGCCCCACACTGGCGACAAGTTCGTCATGGTGGCACGAGTTAAATCAAGACGGTCGGTTTTTGCTTTTGGTGTGGTGCGTTCGTGGGGTAATACGCCGCCTGCACCTTCGTCAACAACTTCAAGTGCTCCGATGACACCAAACGTTGTGCGCTCGGTTCCGGCTTCATCGCGAAAGGTCATGCGATAAATCGTGAATGAGGGTTCGGCATCTTCAACCAACACGCCTTGGGTGACCCAATTGTCTAAAACGTCGCCAGCGGCGTCGTATCGTTCAGGACCATCAGATTCGACAGGCACATCGATGTGCACGATGTTGTTGGGATGACGTTGCGCCAAGGCTTCGCGATCGGCCTCGGATAAAACGTCGTATGGGGGAGCGGCAACCAAATTCAGGTCGGCTGAGGCGTAACGGAGGGCATGAAAAGGTTCAAAACGAGGCACATCTCTAGATTGCCACGCCGATGTCGGTGGGGGCGTGGCAAGATCGCAAGGTCATGAATATTTCTCACAAATTTCCGGTGCTCTGCGATCTTGATGGAGTCGTATGGTTGGCTCACGAACCCATCGATGGTTCAGCGCACGCAGTTGAAAGATTGCGCGCTGAGGGGCATCGCGTGTTATTCGTGACAAACAATTCGTCGGCAACAGTTGCCGATCAAGAAGCTGCACTTTTGGCCGTCGGAATTCCTGCAGTTGGCGATGTCATTACGTCGGCCATGGCGGGAGCACATTTGTTGAGTGCGGGTGAACGAGTCTTGATGTGTGGTGGCCCTGGACTCGCTGAAGCGATTGCCAAGGTGGGCGCGATCTCGGTGTCACATGAAGAATGTGAAGGCGGAGCGCGGGTCGACACCGTGATCGTGGGATTTCATCGTCATTTCGATTACGAGATCATGCGCCGGGCCTCAACAGCCATTCGTCAAGGTGCTCGCCTGATTGGCACCAATGATGATGCAACGTACCCGACTCCCAACGGTCCGATTCCCGGCGGAGGCAGCATTTTGGCGGCCATTTCGACCGCGGCCGGAATTGACCCCATTGTGGCGGGCAAGCCCCACCAGGCCATGGCCGATGTGGTGCGGGCGTACGAGCCGGGCGTTGGTTCTGATGCCGTCATGGTGGGAGATCGTCCATCAACCGATGGCGGCTTTGCCACCACGCTCGGATGTCGCTTTGCGCTGGTGCGGTCGGGGGTGACGCCAGCGGGTGTGATGCCAGCCGATCAGCCATCGTGGTTCGCGGGAACAACCCTCGATATCGACGCGGCAAACCTTGCCGGTGTTGCAGATTATTTGCTGAAATAATCCCTTCGAAAAATCGGGGTAGCGTCTAGTTATGGCTAAGAACCCGATCAACAAAAGCTCAATGAAGAAGTTGTTCGACACGGTGTCCCCGATGGGACCAGATGCCGCGGAGAAGTTTGTTCGCGAATTACTGAAAGCTGGCGATGAGCGTCGTCGCGATGCCGAAAAGATTGTCACCGAAATTGTTGCGGCAAGTCGTAAATCGGCTGAACATTTCAGCGATGCCGTTCAACGCGAAGTTGGTAAGCAGTTGACTAAAGCAGTGAAGCGCATTGATCAGTTGGAAAAGCAAGTTGAAACCTTGACGCGCAGTCTTGAAGCAACTCGGACTGTCTTGGTAGCTGCCACCGCGAAGTCGGTGGCTGACACAGTCGCCAAGCGCAAAGCGGCGGCGTCGACCGCAACTGTGACGCCAACACCGGCGGCGCCAGCGAAAAAAGCAGCAGCGAAGAAGGCACCTGCCAAGAAGGCTCCGGCGAAAAAAGCAGCAGCGAAGAAGGCTCCCATCAAAAAGGCTGCACCAAAAAAGTCTTCAGCACAGCCTGCGGCGACTGACACAACTTCAGCCTGAGTATCTGACCAACTTCATTTCTTTTTCTGATGGCTCGTCGACAACGTCTTGATACTGAATTGGTGCGGCGACAACTGGTGTCTGGTCGCCGTGAAGCGACTGAGCTGATTGAAGCAGGTCGCATTTTGGTCAATGGCGCTATCGCATCAAAAGCAGCGCATCAAGTAGATCCTGCCGACGCTGTAGTTGTGAGTGGGCCACCCGCGCGTTTTGTGAGTCGCGGTGGCGAGAAGTTAGACGCTGCTCTTGAAGCTTGCGGAATTGACGTCGCTGGTCGACGAGTTTTAGATGCAGGTGCGTCAACGGGTGGATTTACCGATTGCGTGTTGCAACGCGGAGCAACTCATGTTGTTGCACTAGATGTTGGGCACGGTCAATTGCACCCGAAGATTCGCGACGACGAACGAGTTACCGTGATGGAACGATTCAACGTCCGCGACATGACGATTGACGACATCGGAGGAGAAGTCGATGTTGTCGTCGCCGATTTGTCCTTCATTTCGCTCACGCTTGTGGTGCCCGCCCTCGTTGGGGTGTGCCGACTAGGAAGTGAATTGGTATTGCTCGTGAAACCTCAGTTTGAAGTTGGTCGCCGTGACGTGTCGAAGGGTAAGGGCATCATTTCCGATCCCGAACTGCATCAAGCCGCCTGCGACGGTGTGCGTGAATCGTGCGAAAACGCTGGGGCAACCGTGAACCAGATCATTTCATCGCCCATAACTGGGGCTGAAGGCAACAAAGAGTTCCTGTTATATGCCACTGTGCGTGAGAAGATGTCGTTATGACCGCTGCGCCAGCCAAAAAAGTGATCATTGTCGGTCACTCCGAACGGCCCGAGGCTGCAGTTGTTGCTCGCCAGGCCGTGGAGTGGCTGCGTCAGCATGGGCACACGCCAGTAGCGCAATCAGTCGATATCCAATCCCTCGGACTCGACGTTGAACTTTGCACTTCCGCCGACATCGAATCGGCCGCATTGGTGTTGAGTATCGGTGGCGACGGGACCATGTTGCGTTCAGTCACGATGCTGAACGGAGCAACGGTTCCGGTACTTGGTATCAACATGGGCTTGTTGGGTTATTTGGCCGAAGTTGAACCCGAAAATTTGGTTCCGTCTTTAGAGCGATTCTTCGCTGGCGATTACGAAATCGAAAAGCGTTTAGTGATTGATGTTGATGTCGTGAAAAATAATGGATCGCGTTCGCAATGGCGTGCGCTCAATGAGGCGTCCTTCGAAAAGGAACGTACCGGTCAAACGGTTCGCTTGGCGGTGAGCATTGACGGCGCTCGCTTTACGACCTTCCAAGCCGACGGATTGTTAGTGGCAACGCCCACCGGTTCAACTGCGTATTCATTGTCGGCCCGCGGGCCAGTGGTGTCACCAACTCTTGAAGCAATGTTGCTCACGCCTTTAGCGCCTCACATGCTGTTTGACCGTTCGCTTGTACTCGGACCTACTGAAACAATTCGCATCGACGTTGACGGGTCGCGATCGGTCGGTCTGGCCATCGATGGTCAAGAAGTGGCGTCGCTTGAGGGTGGCGAGTCAGTGACATGTTCAGCATCTGATTGTCCAGCATTGTTTGTGCGGATGCAACCGCAGCGGTTCCACCAGATTCTTAAAGCCAAATTTGGTTTGGCTGATCGATAAGTGTTGGTCGCAATCACATGTTGAGTGAATTACATATAGAAGATCTCGGAATCATCGATCGACTCGATCTTGTTCTCGGAAACGGGCTGACGGTTCTGACTGGCGAAACCGGCGCTGGAAAAACCATGTTGGTTGAGGCCATCAGTCTTTTGGTGGGCGGTCGCGCCGACGCCGGTCGCGTTCGGGCCGGAGCCACCGAAGCTCGAGTTGAAGGTCGTTTCGTCACTGACGATGAAGAAATCGTTTTGTGTCGCGTCGTTCCGCTTGATGGTCGCTCGCGGGCTTATGTCAATGGTCGATTGGCGACTGTGGGTCAGTTGGCCGACCTCGGTTTGAAAATGGTCGACCTTCACGGTCAACATACTCATCAAAGTTTGTTGTCGGCTTCGGTGCAGCGAGCGGCTTTAGATGAGTTCGCTCAGACCGACCTTGGTCCATTGCGCGAGGCACGAGCACAACTGACCGAAATCGATGCCTCATTGGCAGCACTCGGTGGCGACACCAGGGCGCGGGCGCGAGAAATTGATCTGCTGAAGTTTCAGGTTGACGAAATTCTGGCGGCTTCACTTGACGATCCAAATGAAGAGCACGTTCTCGAAGTTGAAGAAGATGTCTTGGCTGACGCCACGGCTCATCGCGAAGCTGCACAGTTGGCGCTGGCCGGCATCAATGATGACGACGGAGCCCTCGACGTTCTCGGCTCGGTCATTGCAGCGTTGCAAAACCGGGCACCTTTTGAAGATGAGGCCAATCGTTTACGTGACCTGGTCGCCGACCTCGCCGACATCGCCTCAAATATTCGCAATGTCGGTGAAAACTGTGAAGACAACCCTGAAAGGCTCGCGGAGGTTCGCCAACGCCGCCAGAGTTTGCGCGAACTTCGCCGTAAATACGGAGAGTCGCTTGCTGAGGTGATTGCCTATCTCGACGAGTCATCCCAACGCCTCGATGAACTGCAGTCGTTTGAGGTTCGAGTCGAAGCCCTCGAAAAGCAGCGGGTAGATGTTGAAAAGCGTGAACGCCAAGCGGCCGCCAAGGTCGCCAAGGTCCGTAAAGGGGCGGCCAAGGCACTCGGTTCGGCAATTACTGGTCACCTGACTCAGTTGGCGATGGAGCGAGCGGTTGTCGACATTGAGGTTGGGGGAGACGACCCGGCCGATGAGGTGACAATGATGCTGGCGGCCAACCCAGGAGTCCCGGCGGCTCCGTTGAGCAAGGTGGCTTCTGGCGGTGAACTCGCTCGCACGATGTTGGCAATACGTATGGTGCTGACTCAAGGTCCGCCCATTTTGGTGTTTGACGAGGTCGATGCCGGGATCGGTGGTTCGGCAGCCAACGCCATGGCCGAAAGCCTGTCGCGCCTAGCGAAGGCGCATCAAATCTTCGTCGTGACGCACCTGGCTCAGGTGGCAGCCGTTGCTGACCACCATGTAGTCGTCGAGAAAAACATTGTTGATCGCAAGGGTGCCGAGATCACGTTGGCGAAAGCTACTGAGGTTTCTGGTCCGCGTCGGGTCGATGAAATTGCCCGTATGTTGTCGGGTCGCCCCGATAGTACGGCGGCTCGCCGGCACGCCAAAGAACTCCTCGCCTCACGGACTTCAACCGACTAATCAAAAAGATTTTCAAATTTCGTCCTCGGATTTCGCACTAGTGCATATGGGCGTCATGAATAGTTGTAAGGTGTTCTCCCGTAGTTGGTTTAACCAAACGGGAGGTCAAAATGCCGAAGCACATCTTTGTGACTGGCGGAGTTGCAAGTTCTTTAGGTAAAGGTTTGACTGCCTCGTCGCTCGGTCGTCTTCTGAAATTGCGTGGGCTTCGAGTCACCATGCAGAAGTTAGATCCGTACATCAATATTGATCCGGGCACCATGAACCCGTTTGAACATGGCGAAGTTTTTGTGACTGATGATGGCGGAGAAACCGACCTCGACCTTGGTCACTACGAACGTTTCATTGACGAAAATCTTTCACGTAATTCAAACGCAACAACAGGTTCGATTTATCAAGCAGTGCTTGCTGCTGAACGTCGTGGCGATTACCTCGGCAAGACCGTGCAAGTGATTCCGCACATCACCGATGAAATCAAGCGTCGTATTCGTCGCATGGCTTCTGACGATGTTGATGTAGTGATCACCGAAGTTGGTGGAACGGTTGGCGACATCGAAATCCTCCCGTTTTTAGAGGCAATTCGTCAATATCGCAAAGAAGCAGGCCGTGGAAACGTGTGCTATATCCACGTCACTTTGGTGCCGTTTATTGGTCCTTCTGGCGAACAGAAGACCAAGCCCACCCAGCACTCGGTGACCGAGTTGCGCAGCCGCGGAATCCAGCCCGATGTGATTGTCTGTCGCAGTGAAGAATCATTGAGCCCCAGCTTGAAGCGCAAGATTTCAAACTTGTGTGATGTTGACGAGCGAGCGGTTGTTAACGCTGCTGACGTTCGCAATATTTACGAATTGCCTTTGGTGTTACATGACGAAGGTCTTGACAATGTGGTGTGTGATGTTTTGCAGATTGATGCGCAGCCAGATTTGTCATCGTGGCAGAGCGTGGTGACAATGGTAGAAAATGCCACCAAGCCCGTGCGCATTGGTTTGATCGGTAAATACATCGAACTTCATGACGCATATTTGTCAGTCGTTGAAAGCATTAAGCACGCCGGATTCCATCACGGTGCCAGTGTTGAAATTGATTGGATTCAAGCCGAAGAAGTCGAAGGACTCTTGGCTGCGGGTCGACTGAGCGAACTTGACGGAATGGTGATCCCTGGTGGATTCGGTATTCGTGGTGTTGAAGGAAAGATCGCCGCTGCTGCATTCGCTCGTGAAAACAATCTTCCGTGCCTTGGTTTGTGTCTAGGAATGCAAGTGATGACAATTGAGTACGCGCGTCATGTCTTAGGAATGGCTGATGCACACTCAACTGAATTCGATCCGTCGACTCAGCATCCAGTGATTGACATCATGAATGATCAGCGCGATGTCACCGACAAGGGCGGCACGATGCGTCTCGGTGCTTATTACGCAGTCTTAGAGCCCGGAAGCAAAGTTGCCAATGCCTATGGCGAAAGTGTGGTGAGCGAGCGTCACCGCCACCGTTACGAGTTCAACAGCCAATACCGCACGCGGTTTGAGGCATCTGGCTTTGTGTGTAGCGGAACGTCGCCCGACCGTCGCCTCGTTGAATTCATTGAACTGAAGGATCATCCGTTCTGGGTTGGCACTCAGGCTCACCCCGAGTTCAAGAGCCGTCCTGATCGACCGCATCCGTTGTTCCGCGAGATGATGAGGGCCTCGCTTGCATATCGGGCCAGTGTTGGTCGACCGGCAGACGCAGTGGCGACTCGTGACGAGGTTCGTTCTGTCTGATTCAAAGTCTGAGTCAGCGCCGGGTGAATCGGTGGGTGTATTTCGTCATCTCGGGGATCGTAAGATTTACGACGGGTATATCTGGAAAGTCGTCGTCGGAGATTTTGTTGCGCCAAATGGTGAAATGTTTACTCGCGACATCGTGCGGTCGCCTGGAGCGGTCGCCGTCGTGCCCATTCGCTACAACGATGCGGGCGAACCCTTTGTCGTACTCATCAAGCAGTATCGAGCAGCGTTTGATCGCGTGATTATTGAAGTGCCCGCCGGAATGCGCGATATTCCTGGTGAGGCCCCTGAGGTAACGGCTATTCGTGAACTCGCGGAAGAAACCGGGTACACCGCAACAAACCTTGAGTTGTTGCATCAGTTCTATCCGTCAACCGGAATGACCGATTCGGTTTTGCATGTATATCTGGCCACAGGACTCGCACATGTGGGCCAAGAAACGCATGGGCCGGAAGAAGATCACATGGAAGTGTTTGAAGTTCCTTTCGCTGAAGCGGTTGCCATGGTGGTGAGCGGAGAGATTGCTGATTCAAAATCAACAATTGGCGTATTGCTGACCGATCGCCGACTTCGTGGTCTTGATTCTGACGTAAAGTAACTATTTGTGGACATCGCTGAATCGGTCCCACTGGAAGTTGAAGAGTTTCTGTCGTGGTTACTTGCTGAACGAGGACGTTCGCAGAACACTTTGCAGGCCTACCGTCGAGACTTAACGAACTACTGCGAGTGGTTACACGAGCACAAGACCGATCTTCATCGTGTTCAACTTGCCGATATCAATCGCTTTGTTTCAACGCAACGATCCTCCGGCGCAGCGGCTTCAAGCGTTGCGCGACATATGGCAGCGGTGCGCATGTTGCACCGATTTATGTCGGCTGAAGGAATGCGAAGCGATGACCCCACTGCCGATTTTGATGGCATCAAGGTTCCGGCTGGTATTCCAAAACCTTTGTCAGAAGATGAAGTTGAAAGTTTGCTTTCTGCAGTGACTGGTGATGAACCCGTTGCGCTGAGAGATCGAGCGTTACTTGAGTTGTTGTATGCCACTGGCGCGCGTATCTCAGAAGTATGTGGATTGTCAATGGGTGATCTTGATCTGGATGCTGGGCTTGTACGCCTATACGGAAAAGGTTCAAAAGAACGCCTTGTGCCAGTTGGCAAATGTGCTCGAGAGGCTGTTGATCGCTGGTTAATTGAGGGTCGTGAAAAATTTGAGCCTGTTCGATGGTTGAAGCGCGGCGATGCCGAAGCAATCTTTTTGAATAATCGTGGTGGGCGACTTGGACGTCAGGCGGCCTTTGCGATTGTGTCGCGAACCGGAACACGGGCAGGTCTCACTGCGCAATTGTCTCCTCACGTATTACGCCATTCATGCGCCACACATATGCTCGACCACGGAGCTGATTTACGCATTGTGCAAGAAATGTTGGGTCACGTCTCAATCTCTACGACTCAGGTGTATACCCGCGTGTCGCAGGAACGTTTGATTGATCAATATCGCACGGCCCATCCACGCGCGAGTGTGTCTCGAGGATCGTGATGCCTGGCGTTGTCGCACATAGTTTGCATTTAGTGCGTCGCTTTGGGGGATCGCTTTCACGAAGAAGTCCTGCTGCAAGCGACATTGCATGGGTGAACAAAAACTTGCTTGATGGTGAATTTGCGTTGTGGTCGCGCATGAAGTCATACGATCAACGGCATTCCATTGAAGTGGCGCGCCGTTTCGCTGATTTACATCCCACTTTCACGCGTGACCAAGTTGCGGCAGCGATGCTGCACGATATTGGCAAAGTGGAAAGTGATCTCGGAGTATTCGGCCGTGTGGTCGCCACTTTCGTCGGTCCAAAGGGTACAAAATTTCGTAAATATCACGATCACGAACGCATTGGTCTGAATTTATGTCGTAACAGCGGATCAAGTGACGAGACTGTGCGTCTTCTGGACTGGTCTGAAGAATCGTCAAGAAACGACACAATTGTCGGCTTTTTGCGTCAAGCAGATCAGATTTAGTTGAGAAATAGTTGTGGCAATCGCTACCGCTCTAGAATTTGAAGTCCTATGAAGAAGTCCCAGCGTCGCTCCTTGAGTTTGCTCGCGTTGTCCGTTAGGCAACTTGTTGTTGGGCTACTTCTCGCCACAACTTTCATTGTGACTGCATCAGTTGGAGCGCAATCGGTTTCGGCTGCTCCCGCTGGTGCGTCGGCGTTTCATGGCGTGTCACCACTGCGACTCTTTGATACACGCGGGTCGGCAAAGCTTGGTGCTGGTTCGTATAACTCAGTTGTGATTGCCGGCTTGGCAGGAGTGCCAAGTTCGGCAACCGCAGTCGTTCTCAATGTGACTGCGATCGATGCCACAGGCGAAGGTTATGTGACGGTGTTTCCATGGGGTGACGCATTGCCCAATACATCGAACGTGAATATCAAGAGCTTCGGTCAGATGGTTCCGAATCTCGTGACTGTGCGTTTAGGTTCAGGGGGAATGGTTGGCCTTTTTACGTCGGTCTCTGCCAACCTCTTAGTTGATGTGTTTGGGTATTACAGCCCATCTGGTGCCACTGCAGCGGGTCGCTTTATCGCGTTGACCCCGCAACGTTTACTTGACACTCGTGGCAATTCAACAGTCGGTGAAGACGGAGTGGTGCATTTGGCGATGCCTGCCTCAGTTCCGGCCAATACCGAAGGACTGGTATTGAACGTCACTGCAGTTAATTCGCGGCTACGTACCAATGGTTTCGGTTTTTGGACTGCATATCCGGCTGGTCAAGCGCAGAGCGCGACGTCAAATATCAATATTTCTACTCCTGATCAAACGATCGCTAATCAGGTCATTGTGAAACCAAGCGCGACGGGCGTTGATTTCTATTCATATGCCGGCGGCGACTTACTCATTGACCTCATGGGTTATTACACCGGTACTGGCGCTGCGGTGAGTGAAGATGGCCTGTTCATTCCGGTTTCGCCGACTCGATTGCTCGATACGCGTTCGAGTCCGAACCCACTTGGCGACAACGTCGCTCTGCATCATGATTGGACAGTTGAAGTGGGCACCGCTGGCCAAACTGGAATTCCAAATTCGGGTGCCTCTGCTGTTGCCTTGAACGTCACGATGACTCGTTCTCAAGGAGAGGGTTATGTCACCGTGTATCCAGCGGGCCGGGTACGTCCAGATTCGTCAAACCTCAATGCTGATAAGGCAGGTATTACAGCGCCAAACCATGTGCAATTGGCAACTGGCACCCGTGGTGTCTCGTTCTATTCGTACGGTGGCACTGATTTGATCGTCGATATTTTCGGATGGTTCACTGGCTCCCCGAAAGATTCGACGCAAAATGCACCAAGTAATTCATTGCCCGATGCAGAAGGTTTCCCTGGTTACATTTCAATTCCGCAAATTGGTTTGAGTTCGGTTGTTCGCGAAGGTACTGAATTTGTCAACCTTGATCCTTCGCATTTAGTTGAATCCCGTTCACCCAATCAGCCGGGCAACGTGGCGATTTTCGGACACCGCGTTTCACATGGTCATGAGTTTCAGAATCTCGACAAACTTGGTGAAAACTCACTGGTGTATCTGACCGTTGGATCAAAGGTGTACGCCTATCGGGTCACTGGTGTTGATATTCGCCTACCAACAGACCCGTTGTTGTATGCGTCCACATCGAACGATCAGACATTGTCATTAGTTGCTTGTCATCCACCGCACAGCGTGAAGTACCGCATTGTGGTGCATGCAGTATTGATTGACATCGCTGAATACTGACTGATGGACCGAACGATCAGAAAGAGTCGCTGATCACTCGGGCGAGAGTAAGCCGATATTGCTGTAGGTTCGCTCGAGGGTTGCTGACGCAACTGCACGGGCCTTTTCGGCACCGGTGCGCAACAAACGTGAGAGTTCAGCCTTGTCGCCCATGAGCTCGTGGTAGCGATGCTGAATTGGCGCAAGAATCTCAACAACTGCTTCACCAGCATCGGCCTTCAGCGGACCGTACTGTGTGTATTCGGCAGCGACTTGTTGCGGGGTACGACTCGTGCAGGCAGCCAAGATTTCAATGAGGTTTGAAACACCAGGCTTCTCGGCACGATCAAAACGAACTTCGCCGTCAGAGTCGGTAACGGCACGTTTGAACTTCTTCAAAATTGCCGCGGGCTCATCAAGCAGGTAGACGATTCCGGCATCGGTGTTTGATGACTTCGACATTTTTGCAGTGGGCTCTTGCAAGTCGGTCACTTTGGCGCCAGCTCGGGGAGTCACAATTTTCGGAACAACGAAGGTGTTGCCAAAGCGTCCATTAAAACGCATCGCAATATCGCGAGTGATTTCAATGTGTTGACGCTGATCTTCGCCAACCGGAACTTCATCGGCGTCGTACAACAAAATGTCGGCAGCCTGAAGAGCGGGGTAAGTAAACAGTCCGGCCGAAACGAAGTCGGCTTCGCGCTTGGCTGACTTGTCTTTGAACTGGGTCATACGGCTCAGTTCGCCGTATGACACGGTGCATTCCATGACCCAGCCCAGTTGGGCATGCTCGGGAACATGGCTTTGGACAAAAACGGTGGCGACTTCAGGGTCGAGGCCGACGGCAAAAAGAGTGGCGGCGAGTTCGAGAGTGCTCGTGCCCAAGACGCCCGGGCGATCGGTCACCGTCAGCGCATGGAGATCGACGATGCCGTGGAAGGCGTCGCATTCGTGCTGACCAACAACCCAATTGCGCAGGGCGCCAAGATAATTGCCCAAATGGACGACTCCGGTGGGTTGGATACATGACAGAACGCGAGGCACGGTTCAAGGATAACGGCGCTCCATCGGTTACTGGGGCTTATTTGGTCCTGATTGATCGGTGGTTTTTGCCGTTTTACCTGCTCCTAGCCCGCTCTGGCGATTAGCCTCAATGCGATGGCTGTCGACGTTTCCACCCCGGTATTTGAGGGACCCTTCGACCTGCTGTTGCACCTGATTTTGAAAGAGCAAGTTGATATCTACGAGATCAACTTGTCGATCATTGTCGACTCGTATCTGGCCGAAATCGCCAAGCTCGACTCGCTGGACCTCGAGTTGGCAACCGAGTTCTTGTTGATCGCGGCAACCTTGGTCGAATTGAAGGCTCGTCGGTTGTTGCCTGGGCGTGAAGACATCGACATTGACGAAGAACTTGGTCTGTGGGAAGAACGCGACTTGCTGTTGGCTCGTCTGCTTGAGTGCAAGACCTTCAAAGATGTGGGGCAAGTATTTGCCCAACTTGCTGACGCTGCCGATCGTTCATACGCCCGTCGTGCTGGACCCGATGAACGTTTCGCTGAACTCATGCCCGACCTTCTTGAAGGTGTGAAGCCCAAGCAAATGCTTGCGGCATACATGCGAGCAGTCACGCCGAAGGTTGTCCCGCATGTCGATCTCTTCCATGTCGGTGTGATTAAGGCCAGCGTCTCTGATGCACTTTCTGAGTTGATCGACGAACTCCCACGTATTCGTCGCATTAGTTTCCGACACCTCACCGCTGATCTGGTCGATCGCCTCGAAATCATTGTGCGGTTCTTGGCATTGCTTGAACTTTTCAAACAGGGTTTTGTTGAACTCGAGCAAGCAGAGCGATTTGGCGACATTGACATTGTGTGGGTTGGCGACGATGAGTCAGTCACCGTTGGCTCGCTTCCTATCGACGATTACGAAGGCTAAAGACAAGGTTTAATCATGAGTGACACAACTGAATCAACAGAATCAGCGACAACTGAATCGGCTCCGATTGATGCCGAATTAGTTCGTGCGCTTGAGGCCATCATTTTGGTTGCAAGTGATCCTGTCCCGCTTGAACTACTTTCGCAGATTTTGCATCAGCCAACCGAGGTCGTCGAAAGCCTGTGTGCTTCTTTGGCATCTGCCTATGAAGAAGCGGGGCATGGCTTCCAGCTTGTACAAATCGCCGGTGGTTATCGCTATCAGTCACATCCCGACGTTGCTGCTTATGTTGAGCGCTTCATCCTTGATGGACAGCGCGCACGTTTGTCGGGTGCGGCTCTTGAAACTCTCGCCATCGTTGCCTACAAGCAGCCTTTGTCGCGCGCACAGATTGCGTCCATTCGTGGTGTTGATCCCGATGGTGTTTTGCGCACGTTGCAAAGTCGCGGATATATCGACCAAATCGGACGCGATCCAGGTCCTGGTCAAGCAGTGCTGTGGGGGACAACTCCAGCGTTCTTAGAAAAGCTCGGCATTAATTCGGTCAATGATTTACCTCCCATTGTTGAGTTCTTGCCAGGTGCCGACATCGTTGAAGCCCTTGAAGTCGGATTGCGCATTTCAAAGTCCGATGATGTTGCACCAATTGTTGAAGAAGCAACACCCGTCGCCGAGCCAGTCGAGGCTGCTCATGACGAACCGGGAGCCTGAGCCACCGCTCTGGGAGCAGTTAGCGGAGCAGTCAAAGCAGCTTCCACAAGGTGAACGATTGCAAAAAGTCATGGCAGTGCATGGCTTTGGATCACGTCGAGTATGTGAAGACATCATCGCTGAAGGTCGAGTCACTGTTAATGGAGTTCTTGCCGAACTTGGTCGACGTGTTGATGTTGAAGTCGATGTTGTATCTGTTGATGGAGTTGAAATTGGAGTTCGTCCAGGACTGGTTTATTACCTACTCAACAAGCCAGTTGGTGTGGTGACGACATCGAGTGACACTCACGGGCGACCGATTGTTGTTGATTATGTGCCGGCAGAACCGCGAGTCTTTTCAGTCGGTCGGCTTGATGCCGATACTGAGGGTTTGTTGCTCATGACGAACGATGGTGAATTGGCCAATCGAATTGCCCACCCAAGCCATGGCGTTGAAAAAGAATATTTGGCCGAAGTCGCGGGTGGTGAGGTGTATCAAGGCGCTATTCGTCGATTGCGGGATGGCATTGAGCTCGAAGATGGCGTCACCGCACCAGCAAAAGTCGCGCAACCTTCCCCCGGTATTTTGCGCATTGTGATTCACGAAGGTCGTAACCGACAAGTTCGTCGGATGTGCGAGGCCATTGGTCATCCCGTGACTCGTTTGGTGCGCACGCGAATCGGGCCCTTAAGCGATCGCAGGTTGAAACCCGGTGAATGGCGCGAATTGACCCAACCAGAGTTGCGTTTGTTAACTGAGGCAGTGGCACTCGTGGCACAAAGATACGATTCAGATCATGAGCAATAGCAGCGCCGCTTCTCATCGCCGTGCCACGGTGCTTGGATTAGGTCTCATTGGGGGATCCATCTGTGTTGCTTTGCGTGACCGCGGCTGGATTGTTTCTGGCGATGACCACAACCCCGATCGAGTCGCCGAAGCTCTGAAGCGCGGCATTATCCAACTCGGCGGAATTGACGCTGATGCCGAAGTGACGTTTGTGGCGGTGCCAGTGACTGCAGTGACTGATCAGGTGCAGCGGGCCTTGCGCGAAACCAAGGGCATCGTGACCGATGTGGGAAGTGTGAAGGCCGGTGTTGCCAGCGAGATTACTGATGCTCGATTTGTTGGTGGACATCCGATGGCCGGCAGTGAACTTGAAGGTCTTGACGGCGCCGACCCTGAATTATTCGTTGGAGCAGTGTGGGTGTTGACGCCCACGGCCTCAACATCCGACAGTGCATTCGCAACAGTTGCTGCAATTGTGAGCGATCTCGGTGCCGAGGTGATTGGTCTTGAACCAGAACGTCATGACGAATTAGTCGCAGTCGTCAGCCATGTACCGCACCTCACCGCGGCAACCTTGATGGGTGTCGCAAATTCTCGGGCAACCGAACATGCAGCACTTCTACGATTGGCCGCTGGTGGGTTTCGCGACATGACACGAATTGCTTCTGGACATCCCGCAATTTGGCTAGATATCTGTGCTGAAAATCGTACGGCGATTCTGAGTACGTTGACATCGCTCATTGACGGTCTCGCGGGAATGCGTTTGGCAGTTGAAACGGGAGACCGCACTGAACTTTTGCGCCGCTTGACATTGGCACGTGAAGCACGTGCCAATCTGCCAAGTCGTATGAAGGCACTGGAAGAACTTTCCGAAGTGCGTATCCCAATTCCCGATCGCGCTGGCGCTGCTGCCGAAGTATTTACCTTGGCCGCCGAACTTGGAGTCAACATTCCGAACTTTGAAGTAGTGCACTCAGTTGAAGGCGATCGCGGTATCGCAGTTGTATTGGTCGAAACTTCACAAGTTGAACTCTTCCGTGGTGGATTGATGGCGCGTGGCTTCCGACCAGCTGTGCAGCGATTGGCCGAATAGGTCATGACCTTCATTCTTGACACTGCGTCACAGCCTCTCAAGGCCGTCATTTCAGTTCCTGGATCGAAGAGTATTGCGAACCGTGCCCTCATGTGTGCCGCGTTGGCCGATGGCACGACAACGCTGAGCAATCTCGCATCGGGCGATGACACGGCGGCAATGATTGATTGTTTGCGAGCACTGCACATTGACATCAGTGTTGAAGGCACAACTGCAACAATCGTTGGTTCGGCGGGTCATCCAAATGGTGGAGGCGAACTCAATGCGCGACTTGCGGGTACGACTTCACGATTTATGACTGCACTTGCTGCTTTGTCGGTCGTACCTTCGTTGATCACCGGCGATGCACCGTTGCGTCACCGACCAATGAAGCCGTTGCACGATGCACTGACTCAACTTGGTGCTCAGGTGAAGTCAATTGATCAAGATGGACATCTTCCGGTGTGGGTTTCCGGCGATGCGCTTGACGGTGGGACGGTTTCCATTCCGGGTGACATCAGTAGTCAATATGTGTCGGCCTTGATGATGATTGGTCCGTATCTTCCAGACGGCATACGACTGCAGTTGACATCACCATTGGTATCGCGTCCGTATGTGGCGATTACTGCTTCGGTCATGAGTTCGTTCGGTGCAACTGGCATCGCCATTGGTGATCACACCATTGGTGTCGAACCAAGTGCGTACGCTGCCACTAGATATTCCATTGAAGCCGATGCATCGTCTGCGTCGTATCCACTGGCTGCTGCCGCGATCGCCGGTGGATCGGTCAAGGTTCTTGGTGTTGGTCAGCCAGCGTTGCAGGGTGATGCGGCATTTATTGAAGTGCTCGCGACTATGGGTTGCGTCACTAAAGCAACTGAAAATTCGTTAGAAGTGAAGTCTTCGGGGACGTTGCATGGCATTGAGATTGATATGGCCGATATGTCCGATTTGGTCCCGACTTTGGCGGTCATCGCAGTATTTGCCGATTCTCCGACGCGTATCACTGGGGTTGGCTTTATACGTCAAAAAGAGAGTGATCGCATTGGCGATTTAGTAAATGGGCTGAAAATGATTGGCTCCGAAGCTGTCGAAGAAGAAGATGGCATCTTGATTCGTCCGGTCAATTTCGACCAGCTTCATGGTGCTGAGCTAGCAACTCACGACGATCATCGCTTGGCGATGGCCTGGTCGCTTCTGGCTTTGCGTATCTCTGGGATCTCGATTGATGAACCTGAGGTTGTGAGCAAGAGTTGGCCTGAATGGTGGGACGTGCGATCCACTTTGTTGAACGTCTCGGCGAAGTAAAGTTGTCTTGTTATGAATTCTCCCAGTAATCAACCACTTGGCCATTCTGAGGAGACCACAGTCCGGGTTGCCGCTTTCGACGTCGATCACACCCTGACGAATAAAGACTGCGTGGTTCCATTTTTGCGAGAAGTGGCTGGTTGGCGCCTGTATGTCGGGCTCGTCTGGCGCGTATTGCCATTGAGTCGAGCGCTTGTCGCCCGTGATCGTGACCGGGTGAAAGCGGTCGCCACGAGGGCTGCACTTGCGGGACGATCCATCGAGCAAGTTGATGCCACGGCCCGCGGGTTTGCGTCGCGCGCATTTCCCGCCTGGTTGCGCGACGACACAGTGAAGCGATTGCGTTGGCACCATTCGCAGGGGCACAAAGTGGTGCTGGTCTCGGCTTCGTACAGTTTGTATCTGAAATATCTCGGCAAGTTGCTCGGCTGCGATGCGGTGATGGGTACTGAATGCGAAACAAACTCCGGTGCACAGTTCACTGGATCTCTTGTTGGTGCCAACTGTCGCGGAGCCGAGAAAGAACGTCGACTTCGCGAATGGCTTAATGGCGAAGGATTTGGTTCGTATGTGCTGTACGCCTATGGCGACTCTGCGGGCGATGACCAAATGTTGGCCATGGCCGATCATCCGTTTCGAATTACCAAAGAGTGCGTCGCTGAAGTGCCTGAATTGAGTGCAGTATGACAATGCCACCATTGCTGAAAGAAGCCCGTCCAAAACAGTGGGCTAAGAACATTTTGGTGTTTGCTGCGCCTGGTGCGGCTGGTGTTTTGAATGAGTGGGGCAGTTTGTGGCGCACGTTGCTCTGCTTTGCTGCTCTGTCATTGACGGCGAGCGGAACCTATTTCTGGAATGACATTCTTGATGTTGAAGCTGATCGAGTTCATCCGACGAAGTGTCGTCGACCCATCGCCGCTGG
The DNA here is from genome assembly GCA_947454105.1 of Actinomycetota bacterium. Taxonomy (GTDB): domain Bacteria; phylum Actinomycetota; class Acidimicrobiia; order Acidimicrobiales; family Ilumatobacteraceae; genus Casp-actino8. The sequence continues at coordinate 25,345 of CANGIP010000013.1, forward strand.
ATTAGTGAATATCAATACGGCTCGTATTGTCGGCACATTGTTGTTGGTCTCGGGAATTGCAATTGGCTTTATTCCTGATTGGCGCTGCGGTGTTGCAGTCATTGTGTATGCAGTGTTGACGGTGAGTTATTCAACAGTGTTGAAACATCAGCCAGTTTTAGACCTATTAGCGGTTGCTGGTGGATTTGTGATTCGAGCAATAGCTGGTGCAGAGGCGTCGTCAGTTGAAATGTCATCATGGTTTTTGTTATGTGCAAGTTTCGGAGCGTTGTTTATCGTGACTGGTAAGCGTTACGCCGAGATGAAAGAACTAGGTGAAGGAAATGGGTCGACTCGGTCCACGTTGATGGCCTACAGCTTGGATTATTTACGCATGGTTTTAGTTATCAGCCTTGGATCTACATTGGTCGCTTATTGCATGTGGGCTTTCGCGACAAAGGAAATTTCAGGCTCATCGTGGCCTTCTTATGAACTGTCAATTATCCCGATGTTGGCGGCACTCTTGCGGTACTTGTTGGTTCTCGAGCAAGGACGCGGGGCTGCTCCTGAAGAAGTTTTTGCTTCAGACCGGACATTGCAGGTTTTGGGCCTGATTTGGGTGGTTATCTTCGGATTAGGCGTGTACGTCGCCTGATCTTGCCCAGGTATTCAGCCGAGTTTCTACTCACTGAGTAAGATTTGCCTGCTCATGGAAACCGACTTCACAACTTCGCGCCTCACTGGCTGGGGCCGAACCTCGCCGAGTTCTGCTCGCACCGCTGAGGTGTCTCGTGGAGATGTTGCGGCATTTATCAAGGACTCGAATCGGCGCGGCGTTTTAATGCGTGGACTTGGACGCTCGTATGGCGATGCAGCGCAAAATGCTGGTGGGGTAGTGCTGACCCTCAAGGGTTCCGCACAAGAGGCAATCCTTAATGTTGAGGCGGGCACCTTAACTGCTGGTGCAGGTGTGAGTCTGCACGACTTGTTGAAAGTCATCGTGCCTCGAGGTTTTTTTGTTCCAGTTACTCCCGGAACTCGGTTCGTCACAGTTGGTGGAGCAGTTGCTTCAGATATTCACGGCAAGAATCACCACGTCGAGGGAAGTTTCGGAAATCATGTTCGACGTCTGACACTGATGTTGGCTGACGGAACCATTCATGAAATTGGCCCCGAGCAAAATCCAAGTCTGTTTTGGGCGACGGTTGGTGGAATGGGCTTGACTGGGATCATTCTTGATGTCACGTTCTCATTGATTCCGATTGAAACCAGTCTGTGCACCGTCAATACAATTCGTTGTCGCAATATCGATGAGTTGATTGAGGAAATGTCCCATGGCGACGATGATTATCGCTACTCGGTTGCTTGGGCCGACTTGTTGTCGACGGGTTCTCGTCTCGGCCGAAGTGTTTTGTGGCGCGGTGATCATACGAAACTTGCTGAACTTTCAAGCAAGGATGCGGCACAAGCATTGCGCTACGAGCCTCGTCATCTGGCGAGTGTGCCACCGGTCGTTCCATCATTTGGTTTCGTCAACAAGATTTCGTCGGCACTATTTAATGAACTGTGGTTTCGTAAAGAACCACGCCGCAAAGAAGGCGGTCATAAATCAATGCCGTCCTATTTCCACCCGCTCGATGCGATTGGTTCATGGAATCGCTTGTATGGCGCCGGTGGATTTTTGCAGTACCAATTTGCGCTTCCTTTCGGGCGTGAAGACGAGTTGCGACAAATCATTGAAAAGGTCGTCATTTCAAAAACTGCAAGTCCTCTTGTTGTCTTGAAACGATTCGGCGATTCAAATCCCGCTCCGTTAAGTTTCCCGATGCCGGGTTGGACATTGACGGTAGATATTCCCGCGCGCGCTGAGGGGCTCGGAAGCCTGTTGCACTCAATTGATGAAATGGTGATGCAATCTGGTGGTCGGCACTATTTGGCCAAAGACGCCCACACAACACCATTGGCGATTGCTCGCGGTTATCCGCGGTTAGAAGAGTGGAAGCAACTACAGCGATTAGTCGACCCCGATCGCAGATGGCAAAGCGATTTAGCTCGTCGACTTGAACTGATTTAGCGATTAGTGAACGACTCAAAGGAAAAGTGATGGAAAACGCTGTAGGCGAAGCGCAAAATATTTTGGTTCTAGGTGGTCGAAGCGAAATTGGACTCGCGATTGCGCGTGAACTCTTGACCCCATCGACCCAACGGGTGACGCTCGCGTGTCGTCAGCCTGGTGAGTCACGAGAGGTTGAAGCGTCGTTGGCCCGCAATGGATTGAGTGTTGAATCGGTGAGCTTTGATGCGGCTGATACTGCCTCTCATGCAGAGTTTGTCAACAACGTTGTTGCATCCTGTGGAGATCTTGATGTTGTCATTTTGGCCTTTGGAGTTTTGGGAAGCCAAGAACAATGTGATGACGATTCCCAATCGGCTGTGAAGATCGCCCACACCAATTACACGGGTGCGGTGTCGATTGCAATGGAAGTCGCTCACCGTTTTCGCCAGCAGGGGCATGGACGATTGATTATCTTGTCCAGCGTTGCCGGAGAACGTACACGTAAAGCCAACTATGTATACGGCTCAACCAAGGCCGGACTTGACGCATTTGCTCAAGGACTTTCCGATGCCATGGTTGGTACGGGAGCGAGCGTGATGATTGTTCGTCCCGGGTTTGTGCATTCGGCGATGACCACTGGCATGAAGGCCGCTCCGTTTTCAACGACGCCCGATGTTGTTGCCAAGTTGACAGTGAAGGGACTGCGGGCGGGCAAGCGAATCGTGTGGACGCCTGGTATTTTGCGTTGGGTCTTTATGGTGATGCGCCACTTGCCAGTTGCTATTTGGCGTCGGATGCCGATGGGCTGAAAGGCCCCATCTCAAGAATTGAGGTGTCGATTCCTGCGTACTTGGGATTGAAGTCCCCATTGCACGTCGGTGTACACGTACCGTCTGGCCGTGGCGGTACTGGAACCCGCACTTCAACGGCGTAGTCGTACTGGGGTTCATACGGGGCATCGTACGGACCAATACCGTCACCTTGTGAACACTTTTGGTACAAACGAACGAGATCATGTTGATACGAACCGCGCAGGCAGAAATTGTCCTCAACAACTTGGTTGGGTTCGTCTGGTCCGAAGGCCACTGACTCATTGGGTTCGATCCAGCCCGACCAGAAACGCGTGAGTACGAGCCAATCGGCGCTGGCAACGTCGTCGGCTAAGCGAGAACCAGCTTTGTCGGCGAGGCCAGGGTCCATTTCAATGAAGTACGTCGCGGGTGTGAGTTCGGGGAACAAGTGGTAGATAAACGCATCGCTATACGACGTATTGCGCAAGTCGACTGGTCCAACTAAGAGTCGTTCACCAGCATGCGAAAGTTTGTCGAGATCGGCTACAACTTCTTGAGTTGCCAAATACGGGCGAGTATCCCCAAGATAGAAATATCTATCGCCGCGTGTCACTTGCATGACTTCCGTTTTCTTGGTGACACTTCGCCATACGAGATCGGTGTACGTGCGAAGAGTGTAAAAAGGGCAGACCAGCAAAATGAGAACCACCAAAGTCGTCGAAGCGGTCAAGGTACGCATTGTCGGATGGATGCGATGATTGCGTCGCCCGATGACTTCGTAGAGGGCGATGAGCAGCAGCGGCCAAGAAATACAAGATACCCACAACAAGTGAGCGCTGTCGGGACGTTGAAATGCTTGGGGCAACAATCCGATACCGAATAAACCAGCAACAAAAAGAGTAGTAAATCGGCGAGAGTCGTTGACGAATGAAACTTTGCGTTGTCGTCGCGCGACGACGGTGACGAATATGGCCACAACTGGCAACATGAAGAACCAAATGAAAAGTTGTCGGGGAGCAGACAACGAAGGCACTCCCCACCAGGGGGCAAACTTTTCACTGATGACTTGTAATGCACCTTGGAGATAATGCCAACTGGGTGGGCGTGGCAACTCTCGGCCGGGTCGTAAATGGATGACTGGGTCAAGAAGGACACCACGTATCATCGCTGACGGACCAGCCTGTACGAGATGGATCCAGATCGATGTCAGACCGATCACAAGTCCACTGGCACATTGCACAAGTAAGCGACGAGGCCTCTTCCATAACGCCCAGGTCAACACAAGTAAAAGAGCGAGAGCTAGATCGGGACGGAAAGTGAGCGCAAGACCGGCGAGTAATCCAGCGATGATCCAAGAGTTGCGCGAGTTACTCTGACGCTCTGTTTGATGAACGGCCCGAATCACGAAGATCACCGACCACAGTGCTATGCCAACGCCTCCGCTCCAGGCCAAAGCTTGAAGTCCGATTGGTGTGAAGACAAAAACGAGGGAAAACAGACCGACCAGAGTGGAGAGTTTTTTACCCCATGGTCGACAGAGAACCATCAGCCCAGCGACGATGAGAAGGTGTTGCAGTAATCCAAAAGTGCGCTCAGATGTCAGGTTGACGCCAAAGACCCGCATCCATAATGACAAGAGATGAAGTGAGCCTGGTCCGTACAGATGCAAGAAATCGACATTGGCAACATCGCCCTTGATGACTCGTTCGGGGAAGACCAGCATGAAGCCTTCTTCCATTGATGAGCCAACTGCTCGATAGAGAGCGGGTAACGCCAACGCAATTGCTGAACCGACAATCGCAAATGATGCCCATGTCGACAGCGCTGCACGATGAAAGGCTCGTTTGATGTTGACGGTTCCGCCATGTACAAACGGGTAGTTGTTCGGCTGAGTAGAAGACTCAAGGTGTCGGTCTGACATTGCAAACTTTTTTCGAATACGACTGAGCAGCGGGAAGATGCCGACGGCTGCGAGAACACAGAGTGCTGGTTCGGCAGGTACTCGAAAACGTGTGGTTCCGTATGCGTACATCGCAGTCAACGTGACATTGATAAATAGTGCGCCTAGGGGAAGTAAGCCGGCCCGTCGTTTGCGGATGAGGTATGCGCCGTATATGGCTGCTGCGGCAAGACCGTAATACATGAAGAGTCCGGCTCGGGCGGCATTCTTGTTGCGACCTTCAATGGGCGCAAATTCGGTGTTCTGCCACGGACGGAATAGTTCCCATTGGCGACCCACGCGAGCAGCAATGACTTTAGGTAAGTCGCTTACATGGTCTCTGGCGTAGCTAAAACCTTTCTCACGCCAGAACAGAGATTTCTGAGCCTCATCACCTGTTGCATCAATTCCTTCGCGCCGCAACTGTTCTTGGCAATCAAATAACCAAAAGCCCAGAAACTTGCCGGAGTAAGCCTCGTCGCAATTCGCGTAAACGAATAGTTCGTTTCCGTTCGTCGAAAGCGGAACAACCTCTTCAAATGAACGAGTATTGCGCACAAACCATGGAGCAAGGACCATGAGGCAGGCCAACGCAGCGATCACGATGTTCTTCACGCGCGTCCGAAGTGACAGTTCGCGGCGGAGAAATATCCATGGGGCGATCAATAGAACTGTCAGCAACAATCCTTCGCCGCGTGCGAGAGCGGCAAGGGCAACGAGTGCACCCATGGAAATGGCCCACCGATATTGCGACGACTTCTGTTGCGAATCTTTCCATCGGTAAGCCGAGTAGACGGCGGCCGTGGTGCACAGCGCCATGAGGCCCTCTGGGAACATCACGCCGTCAACGAGCCATAAGTTCGGGTAAATCGAAGCAAGGAACATTGCGAGTAAAGCAACGGGATTGCGGTATTTCTGCGGGCCGACTCGTCGGGCAACTAGGCCAACAAATGCGACGACTGCGGTTCCGATAAGTAGTGATAAAAACTTGTGATCAAAATAGGTGGTGCCGCCGAGCCGCGAACTGATGGACAGCACTAGGGGATATAGCGGACCATGTAATGCACTCGCATGCCACTGTTGATACGCAATGAAGTTCAAAGGTTCGGGAAAGCCGTGACCTGTCGCGAGCAAATTCGCCGTTGAATGATAGAAGAGCGGGTCTCCGCCATCGGTGCGAGTTGGAGCGACAACGAGCAACGTTCCAAGTCGAACAATGAGCGCGAGGGCGAGCAAACCAAGATACGACGTGCGAAATTGCGGAATGACAAGATTGTTCTTGGCGATGATATTGGCCGTCACCCAAACGCCGATCACTAGCAGTAAGCCAAACGCAGCCGAAGTACATGTAGCCCACAGGAAGCTGGTGAATTGCGGACCAACCAAAGTTTCGACATTGCCGTCGGCATTGAGAATGATTCGCTCAATATGTTGGCGGGTGATGAGATCAACTGAGATTCGAGAGAACAAAAAGAAGCCGGGCGCTAGGTAGGCAAGAATAGAAATCGCGCGATGGAAAAAGTTTGACGAGAGCAACGGTTGGGTATGGTCGACATCTGAAGTCGTTCGGCCACGAATGGTTGTGATGATGAGCGCTACGAAGGCGAAGAGAATCGAAAAACCGACTGCAGATCCGACGAAAGGTTGGCTGTGGCGAAAGAACAAAGCTGCCGAAACCAGATGGCGGGGAGTGATTTCGAGTTGAGGTTGAGTGACAAGTGCGCCAACCAAAACGGTCCACCAGGTGACATACGTGAGAGACGCTGCGGTCGCAATGCGACGACGAGTTGAAGGCTCGGGGCAGAAGTACCCAAGACATGACTGTCCAATAAGAAAGAGGGGGTACACAGTGGCGAGACAAAAAATGATGTCCAACCAGTGGCCAGGCGATCCGCCTTCGTTGAGTCGAGCGACCATGGCACACAGTCGAATGAAGCCAACAACTCCAACGAATGCGGCAGGACGCCGAATAGACGAGAAAAGGGCGGACGGACTGATTGTTCAATGTTAGACAGTCTCAAAGGTTGGCTCGGGGAGTTCGGTCGATGAACTTAGATACTGATGGCTGAGCGACTGGAATGACCTGAATTTGGGCGGTCGGATGGTACTTTCGTGGTGTCGTGAATAACTTTCGCCGTCCAATTCTTGCCTTCGCGCGACTGCGTTGGAGGGTGGCTGTATCACTATTCGTCGCGCTCGCCGCGGTGGTGTATTGGTGGTGGCCCGGAATTGAGGGTTCTGGCGATCTATTACACGAGCCAGCAGTCTTGGTCATCGGTAATGGCCCTTTGAAAGACGCTCAAACAGTGGTGAGTCGACGTTTAGTTGAAGAGGGTCTCACAGTGGCTTGGGTGGATGCTCCCGAATCGTGGTGCGATGTGCCGGGTGTGCTGGAGCGTGCTGATGTTGAACCAAAGCTTGGAATCGTTATATCTCTGAATTCTCTGAATTCATTCACAACGTGCGATCTAACGCCAGTTGAAGCGGCACAGAATGTCGTTAACGCGTTGCAGAGATTTGAGTCAGTTCATTCTGTCGTTGTCACTGGGTTGTCGGCTGAAACAGATCCAGTGGTGACCGCTCTGCAAAAACTTGATGTCCGCATTGTTGATCCTTCAAGCCTGTTGGCCGACGTTGACGAGCATGTTGACTGTTTATGGTGGGACGACTGTTTGCCCGATGAAAACGGTGTTGGTTACGTCATCGTCCGAGACTCAAACGGATTGACACTTGCTGGCCAACAACGAGTTGCCCGCATGATCGTGGCGAATGTTCAGTGATGTCTGATTTAAATGTGCCAGATATGGCAAATGCGATGATCGCACATGGAGTCAAGCGTGTTCATGTTTTGGCGTGGCGTGATTTTGATGATGATGAAGCGGGTGGTTCTGAAGATCATGCTCATGAATTTATGAAACGCTGGCAAGAGGCTGGTCTGTCGGTGCTACATCGAACTTCACATGCTGCTGGCAAGCCGTCAACTGCAGTGCGAAGTGGTTATGACGTGATTCGGCGTGGAGGACGGATGTCTGTCTTTCCGCGGACCATGGCAAGTGAGACTTTTGGGCGTATGGGCAGGTATGACGCTCTCGTTGAAATTTGGAATGGTGTTCCTTGGTTGTCGCCGTTGTGGTGTCGGCGTCCAAGAATTTTGATTCTTCATCATGTGCATGGTCCGATGTGGAATCAAATGTTTTCACCTCCGCTTGCGGCCATTGGTCGGGGATTAGAAACGAAATTCGCTCCGCCGTTTTATCGACGCACTCCGACGGTGACAACGTCGGACGATACGCGCGAAGAATTGATTGATTTAGGTTGGAAGCCAGAACTTGTTACGACTGGTCCGGTGGGCGTTGATGATTACTTTTCGTCTGGTGGTATGAAGACTCGGCGCCCCTCGGTGCTGGCGGTCGGGCGACAAGCACCGGTAAAGCGTTTTATTGAACTCATGGAACAAGTGCAACATGCGCGTCAGTTTGTCGAAGGAGCAACCCTGACTTTGGTGGGGGATGGTCCAGATCGAGCAAAAATTGTTGAGTGGATTGAGCAGAATCAAGCCCATGATTGGGTGACATTGCTGGGCCGAGTAACAAGAGAAGAACTCCGTGATCAATATCGCCAAGCCTGGGTCATCACAAGCGCTTCGCTAGCCGAAGGTTGGGGACTGGCCCTCACCGAAGCAGCTGGGTGCGGGACTCCAGCAGTAGTAACAGATATCAGTGGTCACCGATGTTCAGTTTTGAATGGCGAAACGGGTCTACTCGCGCCATTAGAAAATCTGGGACGAGTGATTGCTGATGTGCTACTTGATGATTTGCTGCGCACTACTTTGGCGCGACAAGCCGAGCGGCGGGCTCGAACATTGACCTGGGATGCATTGGCCGCCGGCGTGTTGCAGCCGCTGTATCTGCAAGTTGTCGGTCAGCCCTCGTGAAGTATTCTTCAAAGATGTCGTCAACAAGTTTGTCATCAAGGGTTCTGGGGCAAACCCGTCGATCGATGTGGTTATTTGTTGTCATTGCCTCGACGCTCGCTGTGACTCCAATCATCGTCGCGCTCATTTCATTGTTGCGGGGGCACACTTGGTTTCCTGCCGGTGATATGGCCCAAGCCGAATTACATATGCGCGGTTTTTTCAGCCACCCTCCTTTAGTCGGCGCCGCTGGTCGAATTGTGAGTGACACTGGATTTCAGGGTTCACATCCAGGCCCAGGGTTATGGGTCGCAATGTTGCCGGTTTATCTATTGGGTGGACGTAGTAGTCATGCTCTCTTAGTGGCAGCTGCCAGTGTGCATATTGCTTCTGTCGTGTTGGCTGTTCGTTTGGCATTCCATCGAGGCGGGAGACTCTTGGCCGCGTTGACTGCATTGGCGGCATTGTTAGTGATTCGTGCTTCTGGTCCAGACTTCATGGTTGAACCCTGGAATCCGTGGTTGGCTATCTTGCCATTTGCTGTCTTTGTGTTTTTGATTGGTGAAGTTGTTGCGCCGATTGCTAGTACGAAACATAAACGGCTTTCGTTAATTGCCGCGGTCATCGTCGGTAGTTATTGTCTACAGTGTCACGCGGGTTATGCAGTCCTAGTTGTTGGTGCTTTGGTGGCTTCGATACTGGTGTGGGTTCGCGATGAATGCCGCACAGCCGAGTCGAAGTATTTGGGTATCCCTCAATCATGGATGAAGATTCGAGCTGGTTTGCTGCTGAGTACCGCAGCACTGCTCGTGGTGTGGTCACCAGTTTTCATTGATCAATGGCGTCGTTCTCCCGGAAATCTCTCAATACTTTGGGAACATTTTGTGACGCCTTCTGAGCCAACAATGGGTTTAACAGCGGCAGTGCGAGTGATTACAACCCAGTTCAATCTCTTGGGGCTGTGGCTATCCGGCGCGGGTTCTGATGCACCGGCTGAAGGTTGGGCGCGATACATCGGTTGTTTATTGTTGATTGGTTTGTGGGCATGGACTACGTGGAAAGTGAAACGAACAAAACAAGTAACAATGTTGCGCTGGCAGTTGATGATGGCTGGTTTTGTGGTGCTGGGCTCATTCTCAATTTTGCGAATTTTCGGTCCCTATTACGAATACACGGTGCGTTGGTTCTGGATTCTCTCGGCTCTGACAGCGATCACATCGGTTTTTTTCCTGGTCAGGACTTATCAAGTTTTGGAAAAGTTGCGCAATTCGCGGGTGGCAATGCGAACTTTGGTTGCTGGTGCCGCAGTGTTGGTCGTGGGTCTGTTGGTGATGAGTTCGTTGCAAACCGCCGATCGAGTCAAGCTTCCGGGCCGGACTGAGTCGCGTATTTTGGCAGAACTCATTCCTGAAGTAGTTCCAAAACTGAATCACGATGAAAAGTATTTGTTGAGGATGTACGACCCCTACACGTTGAATGCAACTGGCTTTGGGTCGGTGCTTGAACTTGAGCGTCAAGGATTTGATGTTGGTGTTGAGGCATTCCAAGCAGCGGCAGCTCTTCCACATCGTGTGCGGTATGAGGATCAAGTTGACGAAATACTTTGGGTTGTCGTTGGGCCCGCAATCAAGAATGCCGATGCTGATCCTGCCTTAACCAAACTCGGAGAGGCAAACCCGCGATCGGCGTCTGAAGAATTGTTGGCGCAAAAATTGTTGAAAGATATTGCTCAGATGTTGACCGATGCTGGACGCGGCGAGCTGGTTTCTACCTTAGAAACACCAGGCGCCTCGTTGATATTCGCCGAGCCACCACTGCCAGATGACATTGCCTCCGTCGTTCGACAATTGATTTCTTTGGGTCAACCCGTCGCAATGTACTCGGTGGCACCTGGCGTGCCAGTTGAATCACTAAAGTAGTTATTCGTGCTTGTTGCTGTTGTTTTACCTACTTATAACGAAAGCGAAAACATCGCCCGTTTGCTGACGCAACTCCGACAAGTATTGCCAGATTGTCAGTTATATGTGGTCGACGACAATAGTCCTGACGGAACTGGTGATATCGCCGAGAGATGCGCCGTCGAACTAGGCGGAATTGAAGTCTTGCATCGGCCCGGTAAACAAGGTCTCGGAAGTGCTTATCGACAAGGTTTTACCCACGTGATTGCCCAGGGCGTTGACGTTGTCGTATCAATGGACGTTGATTTCTCTCATGACCCCCTCACGATTCCGGCGATGCTTGCTGCCATTGAATCTGGTTCAGATGCAGTCATCGGCTCGCGTTACGTCACAGGTGGTGGCACCAAGAACTGGCCGATACATCGCCGATTGCTATCACGTTGGGGCAATTTATACACTGCTGCAGTGCTCGGTGTGAACGTTCGTGACTGCACTTCGGGCTTTCGGGCCTATCGAGCGTCGGCCTTGGCGTCAATTGCACCGGAGACCACTCAAGCCGAGGGCTACGCGTTTCTTTCTGAACTCGTAGTTCGATTGTCGCGCCGTGGCCTGAAGATCAGTGAAGTACCGATTCTTTTTGTTGATCGCGAAAATGGAACGTCAAAGATGTCAGGACGAATCATCGCTGAGTCAATGTTGCTGGTGACCCGATGGGGTATTTCTCATCGCTGGAACCAAATGAAAAGTTTTCTGGATACAGAAATTCGGGCAAAAATTCGCGACCGAAAGAACTAACGCTTCAGCAGTGGTCCGAGTTTGTCGCCAACTTTTGAGTAGCGGACAATGCAGTACACGGCGCGGACGCCATCTCGCCAGCCGATTTTTTTGCCCTCATCGTACGTGCGGCCTGAATATGAAATTCCGACCTCGTAAATGCGCACCCGTGATTTCGCAAGCTTTGCAGTAATTTCGGGTTCAAATCCGAATCGATCTTCTTCAATGTTGATTGATTGAATGACTTCACGTCGAAAACACTTGTAACACGTTTCCATGTCGGTGAGGTTGAGGTCGGTAAACATGTTGGACATCAATGTCAAGAATTTATTGCCAAGGCTGTGCCAGAAATAGAGAACCCGGTGTGGGCGGCCGCTTAAAAATCGTGATCCGAAGACAACGTCGGCTCGATCGTCAAGCAATGGCTCAAGCACGAGCGAATATTCAGAAGGATCGTATTCGAGATCGGCATCTTGCACAATGACAAATTCGGATGTGGCGTGCTGGAAACCGGTACGAAGAGCGGCTCCCTTGCCTTTGTTGACGTCGTGAAGTACGACGCGGACCTTCGCATTGTCAATGCTTGCCAAAATCTCACGGGATCGATCTTTGGACCCATCATCAACAACAATGATCTCGGCGACCCATTTTGAATCAAGGACCAAGTTGATGAGCGATTGAATCGTTGCTTCTTCGTTGTAGCACGGGATAATCACGCTCAGGCAGGGGCGAACTTTGGTAGTCACAATGGTGAAACGCTAGCGGTTGGGTCGGCAGGTTCATTCTGATTGGGATGAGCAGTCAACCAAGTCGACAGCGAAATGAGGACGATCCCGAGCAAAACGGGGCGATGTGAGCGCCGGAAGACCGATGGCCAGCCAAAACTCGGGACGGCACCAATGCGGATTTGTTGGGCAATCAGGAACAGCATTCCGAACGTGATCAGGGCAATCCCGATCTTTGGCAGATATTTCGACGTGAACGACATAGCCGCCAATGCTGCAGTGACAAGTCCGTACAGCGGAGAGATCACTAAGAAACCCACACCGAAGGCACACGCGATGAATGCGAGTCGAGACAAGGCTACTGCCGGAAGTGTGCCCACTGTTGAATCGGTGCAAAGTTTGCGACGTCGTATTTTTGGAACACTCAGAATGATCAAGCAGATTAGGAGTCCGATGAGCGTGATGGCGATGCCGATCCACATTCGAACTTGTGGGGTCCATGTGCTTGTGAACGTGGTGTTGTCCGGAGTTGAGGGGAGGTGCCAGAGTAATCGTCCGCCAGCGCTGGCAATAGGTGCGTTGAGGTTTTGACCTGACAACGATCCGTCCCAACCGATATTCCAGCCATCCTTCAATTCAAGCCAGCAACCAGATGTACATGAAGTGATGGAAGTGGTTCGGTTAGTGCGTGATTGAGTGATCGCCGAGACGTGTGATGGAATTGGATTCTTCGCTAGTACCGAACGTAAAACAATGCGATCTATGTGAATCGGTGATGACAGCGACGTGCTCAATGTTCGCTCACCTGAAGACAGTTCAAGTGGTTCGCAAGATTCAAACGAGTAGACCTGACTCTGCTGGTCTACGACAACTTTGTCAACGCGAACTGAGATGGATTTTCCATCGATTGCTACGAGATCGTCTTGGCAAGTGTCGCTCACAGAGAATTGTTGTGAGCTACTGGCTTGTCCGGTGACAGTGAATTGATCATCGTGGGCGACAGAGAAGCTGCGGCTGATTGACAGTTCGGGATCTTGACGAAATGCCTTGTATTCATCGGCTTGTAGCCGAGTAAACGAATACGAGATTGGTGTTGAGGCATCGGCAACTGCGGCGGCGTCACTCGGAACTCTGATCACTTCGGGCTGTTGAAAGGCTTCTGGCAATATTTCAGCCCATCCCACCGGAAGTTGATCGTCTCCCTCGGTGACGCCGTCAATTCTGAGGCGGACTGTATTTCCTGGTTGATCGAGTTCAATCGTTGTGACTGATGCTCTCGGGTCAATGACATGATTGACCCATGGCGAGCCATCAACACTGACCGACATCGAGACGATCTGTCGTTGTTCAGTCGCGATTCGTGCAGGGACCAGTTCAAGGTGATCGATTTCTCCGCCAATATTTCCTCGGTATGTCAAGATTTGGCCAACTGGATTGATGCCCCAACCGACCGACCACGAAGTATCAACATTTCCATCGTTGGCGTTAGCCGGGCGATACTCGGGTAAGTACGACAGCGGTGCGCCATACGCCGTTGCTGACATGGTCGTTCCGGAATTGTTCTCGGCAATTGATTGCGTCTCCATGTGATTTGCTGTCAATGGGAAGACCGGTAATCGATTATCAAATGCATCAAAGGAATCAATGAGTGCTGACGTTCCTTCGGTCGCCCCCCACACTTCTTGCGATCCCCGCCATTGGTGCGCACGTTTGCGATTGCTGTCGGTCACGATGACTTCAGGAGCATCTGCTACGGCCTCAGTCAGAGCGTTGGAATCAAGTGCAGCTGATGCCAGAACTGTGCTTCTACCATCAATTAATCCTGCTGCAGCAATGTCAACGAGTCCGGTGCCGTCGCCCGAAACAACGATTGGATTGTGAGTAATTCGGGCGCCTGCTGATGCATCGCTCACTTCGTACAGAGAGATTTCAGGCAAAGCCATTGCAGGGAAATCTTGCAGGTCATTTGTTGCAAAATTTTTCGCGAGATTGATGGAAGGCTCACCAAAGTCTCCGATGTGTGTGAGACCAGGAGCCGAAGCAACGAGAGAAGCCGATCGCTCTGGTCGATGTACACCAAATCGCTCGTATTGATACGAATTCACCACCATGACGGTGTCAGCGCCAAGTAAACGTGCGATAGGGGCAATGCTGTTCGCGTCGGCTGTGCCATTTTGAAATGAATCATCAAGGGCATACAGCAAGTCCATGAATGGAGCACTTCCTAACGGCAACCAATCGCGAGTGATCAGTGGTTTCTTCGTGATGCCGGGGAGAATCGGATCGACGGGGTAGCCCCAGCGATAGGCCGCCGACTCGATACCAGGAAGAATTAAAACCGAGCCGGTATGTCCAGCATCAAAACGTTGATCGAGCAGGGTGGCAGCTTCAGTCCACGCAGTTGGCAATTTCTCGGGACGTGAAATCGCTGGATCGATGTAGCGACCACCGAAAAGTGCTGGCACATTGAGGCACACGAGCAAAAGAGTTAATGGCAAAACAATTTGAGTAAGACGCGGAGAACGTTGCGAGAAATACATGATTGCTTGATGGATGAAAATCGCCAAGCCGATCGCAAGAGCCAATGCAATGAGTGGGACTGCGCGAGATGATGATCGCAAAGCCAAACTCACCGCACTCTTAGGGTGATGGGAAAAGTACGACCACAAAGGTGACGGCGAATCTGACGGATATGCACCGACTGAAAGCACAACGCCCATTAGGAGCATCAAACTGAGAGGTCGTTTGAGTTTGTGATGGCTCAGCAGTCCAACAAGACCAGCGACAACTAAAACCGCCCCAACGCCGATGATCAACAGATTGTTTTGGTATGGCGTTGACGCCGAAGTGAGCGCTGTGATTTTGTTGCGATCGTAAAACAGCCAATATCCAAGACCACGAAGTGCCTCGGTTGCAGTTGAAGTAGCCGACGTTGATTGAAGGGCCTCGCTGTACGAAAGCACCGGAGCGCCGTACTTGCCTTGCACCGATAAGCCGGCAGCCCACCAAGCACTCATCACTGCCGAAATGAGACCGAGCAGACCCGTCAGCGACAATGCTCGTTTCCACGAAATCTTTCGAGTGCTCCACGCGTCAATCAGCCAAATAACTGGTGCTGGAGCAATCATGAGAAGTGCGGTGGCGTTTAATCCTCCGGACGACATGATGATCAATCCGAAAACGGCAAAGTACTTCAGCTTTGGCTGTCGAATAATTCGCAGAGTCAGACCAACGATCCACGGAAGAAGTGCCCAGGGTAAAAGCAATGCCGACGTTCGCGAAATATAGGGCAGTACGTACGGCGAAAGTTGATAGGCGATTCCGGCGATGAAATATGACTTCGCAGGAAGCTCGAGCAACTGAACGAGCCATCGCGCGCCGAGACCAGCGACGATGAGAAGTGTGCCGAGCCAGAGTCGATGGGCGATCCAATCAGGAATATTTAGCCAATCAAAAATGGCGAACCATGGACCGGTCGGCCAAAGGTATCCAACATTTTGGTGGGGGACCCATCCGCCGAGTTGACGGTTATCCCACGTCCAGGCGGCGTCACTGAGCAATCGGCCCGGATTGAGATAGAGGTACAACTTGGTGTCGGCGGGCAATTTCCCTGGAGCAGACTGCAGTAACGGAACATAAGCAAGCAGGGCGATGATGCACGCGTCGTAATGACGACGCAGCCATTGAGTCACGGAATCGCTCCATAGACACCGTATAGCGCCGTGAGCGCAGTTAAGCCACACATAAATAGTCCCACAAGGTATGGCCACCATTCCTTGCGTTTTGGATGATCAAGCCAAACTGCCGCGGCAATGAAAAGAGGGAAGGCCGTGAAGAGAAAGCGTGGACGTGCGGTCACAGTTGCAGGTAACAACATGAGTGCGACGATGACGGCGCTGTAGGCAAGCGCAGGTAATGGAATGCGATGTTTCTTCCAAACCAACCACAACAAAAAGAGGGTCAGGACAAATGAGGCCGCAGTAATCAGGTCGGTGGGAGAAGTGAGCGGTTGGGTGAACGCTTCAAGAGTTCGCCGGATTGCGGTCAGTCCGAAGCTTGCCCCCTCTTTCCAGGCTTCGCCTTGGACTCTGAACCACACACCTGATTCGTCAGCATGATTGTTGATCCACAATTGATATCCAATGAAACCGATGGGCGATAACAGCGGTGCGATAAATGGCCGAAGAGATTTTGTTTGTCGCCATGCTAAGAAAGCCGCTACAGCACAGGCCGCGATGACCGCTATTCCATTTGGTCGAGTGGCCGTTGCAAGCATGGCTACAACGCCAGCGAAAAGCCATTTTTCTTTTTGCAACAGATACAAACACGCAGCAGCGAGGAAAAGTAGCAATGCTTCGCTGTATGCGAATGACAACACGAAACTTCCAGGGAATATCGCGCACAAAATCATGGCCCGCTGAGCGACTGAAACTCCAAACCATGAGCGCGCAAGTAGCCCAACGAGAAGAATGAAGCCAGCACCAAGTATGAAGTTCAGAACTAATGCGGCCAAGGTGTCGCCACCAGGCAGTAAGGCGTCGAAGTAGCGAACGAGATGGGGGTATGCCGGAAAGAATGCGAGACGCGCTTGGGTGTCGTCGTACGTGATGTGCTGTGGAACGAAAGTTGGATAGCCGTATCGAACGATGCGCATGTACCAAATGCCGTCCCACGATGTGAGGACATCAAGGATCATTGAACCTGCTGATTTGGGAAGCGAACCCGAACGGGCGTGCGGATCTACTTTCCCTAAGAAGCCCCAGACCAGGTGCTCTTTGATTTTGTTTTCATCGGCCCGAAGCTCAGCTGCGACAATGGCGGCACCCACCATGATCGCCAAGCGCGACAGTAAATAGGCCAAACCTGCATGCTTGAGCGCCGATCGCCACAAACTGGCATTGTCGCGGTCGGCGATGAGGGGTGAGGAGTTGCTAGCAGTGTCAGGCATAGGAATGCGCAGAAAAGCGCACATCAAGACGCTAACACGGGGCACTCAGGCTCTCAGGACTAGTAGTGACATCGAGCGAGTCGGCAGAATGGCTACATGAGCCCCGCCCAGTCACCAACACCAGTCATCGTCTTAGAGCGACCAATCCCTGGAGTGATCGTGGTTCGGTTGAACCGCCCAGAACGACTCAATGCCATGACAACCGAACTGGTCGAGGGACTGCATCAGGTACTAGATCGCATTGCAATAGATGCGGCTTGCCGTGTCGTCATCTTGACTGGCACTGGTCGGGGTTTTTGCGCTGGTCTAGATCTCACTGGATACGGGGATGCCCCGAATACCGAAGATTTCGGTGCGGTGCAAAGGTCCTTTGCAGTACAAAAACACATTGCTGGTTTGATGTCGCATATGCGTTCGATTCCGCAACCGATTATTGCCGCGGTCAATGGTGCGGCCGCCGGTGGTGGGCTGGCGTTGGTGCTAGGTAGCGACATCCGTATCGGAGCCGAATCGTCAAAGTTCAACGTGGCGTTTATTCGCGTGGGCTTTTCGGCATGCGATATCGGGACGTCATGGTTATTGCCTCGTATCGTTGGTGTCGCACGAGCGCAAGAGATGATGTTGACCGGACGCGTGATCGATTCTGCTGAGGCGTTTCGCATTGGCTTACTTGTTGATCGCGTCGCTGATGGTGAACTTGAAAAGGTAGCGATTACCAAAGCCGAACAGATCATGCTCAATACTCCGTTTGGCGTTGCACTCACTAAAGAAGCGATGTGGACAGCCCTCGAGATTCCGGCGATGCAATCAGCGATTGATTTAGAGAATCGTCAGCAAATTATGACGAGTCGCACTGAAGATGCCCGTGAAGCCATGATGGCGTTTATGGAAAAGCGACCACCGAATTTTCAGAACAAGTAGAACTACAACGTATTAGTTGCTGCGCACAGAAACTGGTGCTTCGCCGCCAGTGAGCGGATGGTGACAAGCCACGAAGTGGCCTGGCTCAATCTCGCGCAAAGTTGGTTCTTCGCTCCGGCAACGATCTGATGCGTTGGGGCAACGTGGGTTGAAGCGACAGCCGGCGGGTGGCGAAACCGGCGACGGCGGTTCTCCGTCAACGCTGATCTTCTTGACCGCAACAGTGGGATCGGGGACCGGAATTGATGACAACAAGACTTCGGTGTACGGGTGAGCAGGATTGCGATAGAGATCGTCGCTGCTTGATACTTCGCAAATCTTTCCGAGGTACATCACGGCGATGCGGTCACTGATGTTCTTGACGACGGCCAAGTCATGGGCAATAAACACCAGTGTTAATTCGAATTCCTTTTTCAGGTCTTCAAGAAGGTTGACCACTTGAGCTTGCACGCTGACGTCGAGGGCTGACACCGGTTCGTCGCAAATAATCATTTGTGGATTGAGCACAAGTGAGCGCGCAATGGAGATGCGCTGACACTGACCACCAGAGAATTGGTGGGGCTTACTTTCGGCGGCGCGTTGCGGGTCAATGCCGACGTGTTCAAGAATCTTGTCGACCGCCGCTAGTTGCTCGGCTTTTGTTCCGCGATTCCAGATTGTCAATGGTTCAAGAACGATGTCGCGAACGTTTCGGCGAGGGTTCAGTGATGAAATCGGATCCTGAAAGATCATCTGGATTTTGGTGCGAGCTTCACGCATCGCTTCACCTGACAATGAGGTGAGCTCGGTGCCATCAAACTTGATCGAACCAGACGTCGGGCTCGGAAGCTGCATGATGGCGCGACCAGTTGTACTCTTGCCGCAACCTGATTCGCCCACGATGCCGAGAGTTTCGCCTTTAAGAACGTCAAAGGAGATTCCGCTCACTGCATTGACCTTGAGGCCGGTGCGACCAATGGGAAATTCAACAACGAGGTCTTCGACTCGTAAGAGAACGTTCTTGTCATCGCGAAGATGAGCTTTGCCTGTGCCAGCCATTAGTTCGATCCTTCAGACGCAACAAGTTCGCCTTTGCGGGTTAATTCGACTCGGCGTTCTAAGTATTCGGGTGAGCCAACGGGGTAGAAACAGCGGTACGTGTGGTCGGGCGAATCGGCTTGCTGTAATTCGGGCTCTTCGTTCAGGCACAGATCGCGCACATATGCACAGCGTGGTGCAAAGCGACAACCCTTGGGTGGGTGAACAATGTCTGGTGGACGACCGGGAATGGTTGACAAACGAGAGTGGGATGGTTGATCAAGACGCGGGATGCTGCTGAGCAATGCTTCGGTGTAGGGCATTTTGGTATTGGCAAACAATGTCTTGGTAGGTGCCTTCTCGACAACTTTGCCGCCGTACATCACGGCAATCTCGTCGGTGTAGCCAGCCACAACACCAAGGTTGTGTGTCACGAGCAAAAGAGACATATTGCGGTCACGCTTTTGCTCACTCAACAATTCAAGAATCTGAGCTTGCACGGTGACGTCAAGAGCGGTTGTGGGTTCGTCGGCGAACAACATATTGGGACCACACGCCATGGCAATCGCGATCATGACTCGTTGGCGCATTCCGCCTGAAAGTTCGTGGGGATATTGATTCAAGCGGCGTGCCGGTTCGGGGATACGAACATCATGGAGCAGTTTCTCGGCAACAGCGAGAGCCTCCGATGAAGACATGCCCAAGTTTTTACGCAGTGATTCAGAAATCTGCTTTCCGACTTTCATCACTGGGTTGAGTGATGTCATGGGGTCTTGGAAAATCATGGCCATTTCTCGGCCCCAAATGCTTTGCATTTCTTTGTCGGAGCGATTGCCAATTTCTTGACCTTGGTAGCGCACGGATCCTTCGCGAATCACACCATTGCGGGGCAGTAGTCCCATGATTGAACGCGACAGCACGGTCTTGCCCGAACCAGATTCGCCAACGACGCCGAGAGACTGACCACGACGAATCTGGATGGAGACTCCATCAACGGCACGCGCAATTCCACGAGCAGTTTTGAAATGGGTTTTGACATCAATTGTCTCGACGAGCGGTTCATGTTCGGAACGGACCATGTCTGATTGGTTCATAGCGTGGTCTCTTTGACATCGAAGAAAGTACGCAAACGATCACCAGCGAAGTTCAATGACAACACGGTTAAGAACAGCATCAAGATGGGGAAAAATGCAATCCATGGGGCATCTTGAAGGGTCTTGGATGCGTCAGAACCGAGTTGGATGAGGCCACCCCAGGTGATGCCTTTTTGTACGGAGAAACCGAGGAAAGCCAATCCGCCTTCGGCGACAACCGCGACGGCCATACCAAGTAACGCCAGCGATGACATCGGGATGGCAACGTTGGGAAGGATCTCTTTGATGATGATCCGGCGATTTGTCGCGCCGATCTGTCGTGCTGCCAAAACAAATTCGCGATCGGCGTATTGCAAGGTTGCAGCACGAGCGAGTCGTCCGACCGGCGCAATGCTGAGCAAACCGAGCACCAAAGAAACTGTTAACAAGTTTCGATCAATAAGCGAAGTGAGCAAGATCGCTAACACAAGCGAAGGGAATGACAAAAGAACAATGAACCCGAATGAACTAATGCGATCGATCCAACCCTTGTAGTAACCCGAGATCACGCCAAGTGAACCGCCAATTAAGAAACCGGCAGTGATGGCAGTAAAACCGACAGTGAGTGAAATTCGGGCACCGTATAACGAACGGGAAAACACATCCCGCGCATCCTTGTCAGTACCAAACCAATGACTCCAAGAAGGGGCATATGGAGGACGTCCTTGGGCTGAGTTAATGAAGTTGGCAGTCGGACTTTTGAGCGGCAAGACGGGAGCAAAAATCGCGATGAAAGCCATGAGTCCGACCCAAATCACGCATAACCAAAAACCAAAGCCAAGTTTTTTGCGCACAATTGCGTCTTCGGGTGCGGGTGTCACAGAAGTAGTACTCATCGACGGACTCTCGGATCAATCAAGGTGTAGGCAAAGTCAACTAATAAGTTGATGACAACGAAGGCCGAAGCGACGATCATGACAATCGCCAGAACAACGGGAAAGTCATTACGGAAAATTGATTCAACAAGTGTTGAACCAATACCTGGAATTCGGAACACCGTTTCGGCAACAATTGAGCCGCCAATGAGCGCTCCGGTATTGAGGCCGACCACAGTGATGAATGAAAAGAGCGAGGGACGAAGGGCGTGAACGAAGAGAATGCGCGTCTTCGACAATCCTTTGGTGCGGGCTAAGAGGATGAAGTCTTGCTGCAACGTCGTAATGAGATCGGTGCGCAAAAGACGCTGGTATACAGATGCAACAGGAAGTCCGATGGTTAATGAAGGAAGAAGAAGTTGGAACAAGCGGCTGTGAAGCGGGTCGTCGGCAACATAGGTAATGGGTGTCCAGCCGAGTTTGAGGCTGAAGACAAACTTCAATATCACGGCGATCGCGAAGTTAGGCATCGCGACTAAGAAAAAGGCGTTGATCGTTGAGATGCGATCGCTGATTTTTCCGGCTCGTGCCGCCGCGATGATCGCCCAAGGGATGGAGACCAAGATGGCGAACATTTGAGCGAGAAAAACCAAGGAAATGGTTCGTGGGAGACGTTCGCTGATGACGCCTGATACCGGCGGCTGTCCCGTTGAACTGAAGGTGACACCAAAGTCGCCCCGCACAAAATGCGACAACCAAATGAAGTAACGCACCGGCAGGGCTCGATCGAGATTGAATTCTTTCTTGGCCAAGGCGATCATTTTGATGCTGTCTGGATTGTTGACGTCACCAGCAACGGGCCCAAGAATATTGAACAAAGGGTCGCCCAAGATATTCAACGCTCCGAACGTGAGCATGCTCACCGCGAGGAGAAGAAGAATAGCTAAGGCGACCCTTTGAACGTAATAACGCATGTAACTAATTGACTCTTTCTAAGGTCGAATCATTAACTCAGCTGGAAAGCCAAGTTGACTGGAAGTACATGCGACCATTGGTCGAACATACGAGTGGATCACCATCGGGCGACTTACGATCACAATTTCCATGAACCTTGTCGGTATTGACGACAGCCCAAGACGAGTGAGTCATGAAAATATAAGCGTACGAATCGTGGAGGTTCTGAACCAATTTCTGGATCAAACCAACGCGCTCATCGGGCGATGCCGGGTTGGCGATTTCCTTGATCAAAGCATCACGAGCCTCATCGCAATAGCGCGGCCAGTTGAGTGAGATGCCACCAATGTTGCGGCACTCGAGCCAGACACGGTCGTCGCCGGGGTTTTCGGCACCAAATTGACGCCAGCCCACCACGTTGTAGATACCAAGGGCAGCTTCTTGAATGTTGTCAGCCTGTGACTTCTCATCGAATGTCACATTGAACGAAGCTTTCCAGTTCTCGTTGTAGAAGTCGGCGATACGAGTTGCCAAGACCGAGGGGCCAGACCACTGGTATTCCATATTGACTTTTCCATCGGTGCACTGTGCCACGCCAGCGTCGTCAACTGGATTCTCACCGCAGTATTCAGCGACAAGAGCAGCAGCAGCTTCAGGATCATTTCCTTCTTGCTTCACGTCTGGGTTGTAATACTTGCTGTCTGGCGTGAACATCTGATCGGCCATACGGCCTTCACCAGCGTTGAACAAGTCGAAGTAACCCTGACGATCAGTTGCCAATGCCAACGCCTTGCGGACGCGAACGTCATCAAATGGTGGCTTCGCCGTGTTGATCATCAAGAAATATTCTTCACCGTTGTCATCGATGCTCGTTGTGAGCGTCGGGTCGTCGCGATATGTCTGGAACTGGTTGGTATCAGTCGTGTGCAACATGTCGAGCTCGCCGTTCTGAATCATTTCGGTACGAGTATCGGGATCGGGCACTGGGTAGAACTCAATGGCGTCCAAGTAGGTCGGTCCGATGATGTCGGTGCCCCACCAGTTGTCATTGCGGACGAACTTGGTGACTGAGTCTTCAGTGCGGCTGTCAAATTTGAATGGTCCGGTTCCGACGGGCTTTTGTTCGAGGGTCGGGTCGGCAGCGAGTGCGTCCAGCCACGTCGGTGAAGCGATGTAGCCCAATTGAGCCGTTAAAGCCGACGGGAAGTACTGGCTGGGCTCAAGCGGGTTGAATTGGACGGTGAGGTCGTCAATCTTCTCGATGGCACCGGTTTCTGGATAGTACGGCTTCACCGCGAGACCGACGAGCGGATCATTACGAGTGATTTCGAACTGCTTGATGACGGCGTCACTGGTGAGTGGAGTGCCGTCATGGAACACGACTCCGGAGCGAAGCTTCATCGTCCAATGCATGAAGTCAGCTGATGGCGTAATTGATTCGGCCAAATACGGCACAACATCGCCAGCCTGGTCGAATGTGAACAACGGGTCGAATACTGCTGAAGCCATGGTCAGACCAGCAACGGCAAGTGCCGAAGCGGTCGGGTTGAGACCGTCAACATCGGCTTCGAGACCGACGCGCAAGGTTCCGCCAGTGACCGGTGTTTCGGCGGCCGGTGCATCGGTAGCTGGAGCACCAGAATCGGTCGGCGCTGGGGCCTCGGTTCCGGCTGGCGTTGAATTTGAACTACTCGAGTCATCTCCGCCACAGGCGACTGCGACAACTGAGAGCAAGCCAACGACCGTTGCTCCTAAAATCCGGCGAGTACGCCGACTGGACTGTCCATATATCTTCAAGTTTCCCCCTTGTTTATGGTGCCTTTTGGCAAATCGGCAGCGCGAACCGCCGCTATCGCTCAGTGTCATTGACCGAGGTCAGGCAACAATGTCTGCCCCGCATCTCTGATACTGATGTGACGATAGTAACGCACTTCGGCCACTGATACGAATTATCTTTTCAAAAATTGCCACCGATTGATCAGTCATCAGTCGGGTATGACGGCGACAATAGACCCATGGCTGATCAGGCAAAACTGCGACCGGATGGAGTTGAATTGCCACTCCCGCGGCGTTTGAACTCTGATCACCCTCGATTTGCGACGATTATGACTTTGCATCGCGACGCCATCCATCGTCAGCGACCGACATATCGCGATCCTTTGAGTGGCTATACGGTCTTTACCGCCAAATTTCTGGCCGACCGTGACTATTGCTGCGCGAGTGGTTGCCGACATTGCCCCTACGAGCAATTACCTTAGAGACATTAGAAAAGTAACGGAGATGATGTGGCCGACAAATTGATGCGTAAATTCCTCGTCGCAGCAGGTAAGCCATTGTCGCTTGCGTCATTTCCGACGGACGACACTTTGGGCTGGGATAAAGACTCAGCTAAAGGTGAGTTGGCTAAAACCATCAGCTTGATGTCGTTTGAGCAACATCGCTTGATGGCCGAAGCAAAGCAGAGTTTGCTCATTGTTTTGCAAGGTCGAGATGCGTCGGGCAAAGACGGCCTGGTGCGTCATGTCATGACCGGAATGAATCCGGCTGGCGTGCAAGTCACAAGTTTTAAGGTCCCTGCCGGTACCGAACGTATGCACGATTATTTATGGCGCTGTCATGCAGCGTGCCCGGCCAAGGGTGAGGTCGGAGTGTGGAATCGCAGCCATTACGAAGACATCTTGGTACCACGGGTGAAAAATCTCGTCGACGACGAAACTTGGTCACGTCGCTATCGCCACATTCGCGACTTTGAACATATGTTGGTGGACGAAGGGACCAAGGTCATCAAGTTCTATTTGCATGTGTCTCATGAAGTTCAAAGGCAGCGTTTGCAAAAGCGTATTGATAACCCTGAAAGCAGTTGGAAGCACGACCCGAGCGACCTCACGGATCGCCGGATTTGGCCGTTGTACGAAAATGCTTATGAAGATGTGATGCGCGAGACATCGCGGCCCTACGCACCGTGGTACGTCGTTCCAGCCGATGTGAAGTGGTCACGCGATTTGATCGTTGCCAAGATCATTTTGAATGCGCTCCAAGCGATGGACCCACAAGTGCCAGCACCCGACGATTCGTTGAAGGGCATTACCGTCGAGTAACCCAACGACTTGGCTTGTGCTTTACAACTTGTTCAGCGGGGCAATGGGGTGCGACTGAGCATGAGCGTCTACATTTGTTTCTAATGAGGGGCGTACAGCCCTGCGAACTTTGAAGGGACACTTGTGAGTAACGAGCGCGAGATCATGACATGGGAAATCTTCGGCGAGGCTTCGCGGGCTTTGGCTCAGATGGTGGCTGAAGACGGCTACGACCCCGACATGATTTTGTCAATTGCTCGCGGTGGACTTTTGATTGGTGGAGCACTCGGTTATTCACTTGCAGTGAAGAACGTGTACACGATGAATGTGGAGTTCTATACCGGAGTTGATGAGCGACTTGAAGTGCCGCGCATCCTTCCGCCGGCACCAGACTTCGTTGATCTTGGTGACGCCAGGATTTTGATTGCCGACGATGTGGCCGACACTGGGCATACTTTGCGCAGTGTGCAGAAGTTCTGTGAAGGCAAAGTAGGCGAAGTACGAACCGCAGTCCTCTATGAAAAGTCGCATTCAGTAGTGCAAGCAGATTACGCGTGGAAGAAGACCGACCTATGGATCAACTTCCCATGGAGCGACAAAGATCCGTTCATTCAACGTGATGGGCACGTCAAAGACGCCTGAGTTCTCGCGAAGTTGTATTCAACGACGTACTTTTTAAAGACGTAGTTTTAACGACGTACTTTTAACGACCGGGCGCGCCAGTGCAATAACTGTTGTCGTACACAGTTGACGCATCATCGGTGACTTCGACTCCTTGGGCGGCGTAGATCGGCTGCAAAATGTCGTACAACTTCTGCACCTTTGTTTCGTCAAATGAGCAATAGGTTCCGTCAGGACTATTCGCTCCAATCTTGAGTTCATCGAGCAAATTGAGTCCAAACGTATTGAGCTCAGGGCTGAGCCTCCAGAATCCGTCGTAGGTGTTGTTGATCTCAATCATTGCATCGGTGACCGGAGTTGGATCGTTGTAATAATCGACCCAAGCCTGCGCCAATTTCGGAATGAAAAGCTTGAGGCATTCATCTAATTCAGCGGCGTGACTCTTCAACATCGTGATGGACGATGGGTAGTTGTCGTACCCGAGTTGGTCGACCGTAAAGAACGACACATCGGCTGGCGCGCCATCTTTCCACGGGATGTCGTTTTCGTATTTGTAAATCTCATTGGTGGCAAAACCCTGTTGGAGTAACTTGCCAGATGCAGCAACCCAAGCAGCATCAGACCCGTTGTAGCTGGGGTCGCTTTGATCGGCAGTGATATAGCCCTTCTCGATGAAGTAGTCGATGTAAGCAAGTCCGGGGAAGTGAATGAAACTCGCGCCAGTCGTTGCGAGATCTTCAGGTTTCTGAACATTGAATTGTGCCGGGTCCCACATCACCATCATCGGATCTTTGTCAAGAGTCTTGGCGACTGCGACAAGTGGAAGTGCCGCAGAATCTTTAATGATGTCGGCAACGCCGATAAATGCCATATCGGCTTTACCGTTGACGAGAACAGCGCTGTTCTGCATATCGAAATTCTTGGCCAGAATTTCAACTTCTTGCAAGCCACCAACTGCGTAGGCCGCTTGCACCGGTCCGGAGTAAGACATGGAATCTTTACTAGCGGTTCCGTTGGCGCCAATGAGTTGGTATACGCCGCCATGTTCAAGTTCAGGGAACCAGTCTGTTTGGATTGTCAACTTGCTGGGGCACGGGCTAGTGGTATCTGACGAACCTTGGGACGAGTCATCTGAACCGCAGGCGACGATCAGCGAAGTCAGGCTGACAAAAGAAACTGCTGTGGCGAAGGTTCGAATATTCATAATTTCCCTTTGAGAGTGAGAAGTAGTTTTCAGGACTATTACCGATGAGTCAAGTTGGAGTCGTGCCAGTTTCGTATGGCTCGTGACGTGATCCAGCCAATAAGTACAAACATTGCGATTCCGAATAGTGAAGCAGTAATTGTGCCAGCGAACATTTCGGGACGTTGAATTGCTTGTTGCTGCCGTGTGCGGATGTAGTAGCCGATGCCCTTTTCGCCTTTGGCGAAGAAGAAATCGGCAACGACCGAACCAATCACGGCACTTCCCGACGCGATTCGTATGCCAGTCATCAGCGAAGGCAACGCACTTGGGACCTCAAGTTTGACTAAACGGGTCCATCGACTTGACTGATTCAGCGTGAATAGATCATGCAAGGCCCGATCGGTCGATTGAAGTCCGAAAAGCATGTTCGTTATGACGGGAAAAATCGCCACTAAAACAGTGACAACGAGTCGCACGCCCAGTTCTTCACCAAAGAGCTCGGTCAGTAGCGGAGTGATGGCCAAAATGGGAACTGTTTGCAAGATGACTGCGTAGGGGAAGAGTGATTTTTCAATTCCCTTCGAAAGATTCATGAGCACGGCCACGATCACCCCAAGTACGACTGCGATCAGGAGTCCGAGAAAAGTGACCTTTACTGTTGGCCACATGTATCCGAGGATCGGTCGTAACCCATTGACCTTGTCATTGAGCGGTAAAAAGCCCTCGGAAAAAATCTCGTGGGGGTAAGGGAGGGCATTTCGTCGCTGAACCGGATTGTCGTAATGGAATTTGGCGTAGGCATACCAAATCGAAAGAAAAATGATGAACGTGATGATTGGTAAAACGATGGTTGAGATGCGTCGATTTAGCAAAATCCGCTCAAAAAGTTTCATGCGTGAGCCAACTTCAAGTCATGGCTGATGCGACCACATAATTCAGCGAATTCGGCACTGTAACGAATATCGGGCACACGGGGGAATGGGAAATCAATTTTATGCTCGGAGATAAATCGGCCAGGTTGCGATGACATCACAATGATGCGGGTCGATAAGAAGACGGCTTCTTGAATGCTGTGAGTAATGAAGAGCCCAGCAAATTTTTCTTGCAAAAAGATGTTGAGTAACTCATCATTCAAATGTTCTCGAGTCATCTCATCGAGTGCACCGAATGGCTCGTCAAACAAAAATACTTGCGGTTGAGAAACTAAGGATCGTGCCAAAGAGCAACGCATTTTCATACCACCCGATAATTGATGGGGAAACTTCGTGACGTGATCGTTCAGTTTGACAAGGCCGATTGCTTTCTGGGCGGATTCTCGACGTAATTCTTTTGGGATGCCCTGTAGTTCGGCGTTGAGTTCAACATTTTTTTGAACATTTCGCCATGGCAATAAAACCGAATCTTGGAAGACGTAGCCAATGTTTTTACTATCAACGTTGCAACTTCCAGAAGTCGGTTGTTGCAAGCCTGAGATGATTCTGAGCAATGTGCTTTTGCCGCAACCAGACGGACCGACAATAGTGACGAACTCGCCACGCTCAATGGAGAGGTCAACACCGTTAATGGCTCGTGTGCCATCGGGGAAAGTCATCCTTATATCGCGCAGACTCAACGCCGTCATGTTTGATTCCACAAGTTGTTTGCTTCAAGCACTCTCTTGAGAGTGATGGACTGATCGGTCATCAATCCGTCGACTCCGAGGTCGATGAGACGCTTCATATCATGTGCATCGTCGATTGTCCAGACATGAATTGGCTTTCCAGCTGAATGGGCACTTCGCACTGTTCGCGGCGTCACGACCGGAATCGGTCCTTGGCGTGTAGGAACTTGGAAACAAGATGGTTCGCTCGCAACGTTGCCGCCAATCCAGCGGACCACTTCAATGGGGCTAGCACTCGTACACACTTGGTTGCCGAGAGCAGCACGAAATTGCGAGATCCGTTTGTGGCTAAATGAACCGATGCACACTCTGGATAGCGCATTGGTTTTTTTGAGAGCATCAATCAATGGTCCGACAGTTGGGTCGCTTTTTGAGTCGATGTTCAGAAATGCTTCAGGGAATTCTTCAAGAAGTTCTGCCAACAACGGGATGGGTTCTTTGCCATCGACGCGTGCTCGCGAAACTTCCTGCCAAGTCATCTCATTGATACGACCTTTGGTTTGGCATGTCCGAAATAGATCGTTGTCGTGGAAGGCCACTAAATAGCCATCACGGGTGAGTTGCACATCGGTTTCGAGATACCGATAACCAAGGTCAACGGCGTGACGAAATGCCGGAATGGTGTTTTCCGGGAGTTGATCGGTGCCACCACGATGAGCAAAGGCAATGAACTGGCCATTGGCATGAGGTGCCAAATATGGATGTTCGTGGGAAGGTCGCGCGGTCACTACTTCAGTATCCCGTATTTCAGATCAAGTCATCGGACGATTTTGCTAATTCGCAGAAATTCGCCCTGTGATACTGAACACTTAAATAGTGCGTCCAGCATCCTTCCAATATTCGTCCTTCAAAAGGCGCTTGTACAACTTGCCGGTGGGATGGCGTGGTAGTTCAACACGGAAGTCGATTGAACGTGGACACTTCACGTCGGCGAGTTGTGACTTGCAGTAGGCGATGAGTTCTTTTTCGAGAGCCTTGGCCTCGTCAGCATTGGCTGGCATCGTGACGGGTTGGACAACAGCCTTGACCTCTTCGCCGAAATCATCATTGGGGACACCAAAGACGGCGACGTCAACGATCTTCGGATGAGTCACCAATGCATTTTCCGCCTCTTGCGGATAAATGTTCACTCCGCCCGAAATAATCATGTAGGCCTTGCGATCAGTGAGATACAAGAAACTGTCAGCATCGAGGTACCCAACGTCGCCCAAAGTGCTCCAACCTTTGGGGTGGCGTGAACTCTTCGTCTTTTCAGCGTCGTTATGGTACTCAAAAGTTCCGCCCCCTTCGAAGAAAATGGTTCCACTTTCATACGCGGGAACTTCTTCGCCATCATCACCACAAATGTGAATGGTGCAACCGATACCCACACCGACTGTTCCTTCGTGAGCCATCCACATATCGCTGTTGCAATACACGAATCCGTTGCCTTCGGTGCCGGCGTAGTACTCGTGAATGATGCGGCCAAACCATTCGATCATTTGCTTCTTGACCGGAATTGGACAAGGTGCAGCGGCGTGAATGACAGCTTGCAAAGACGAGACGTCGTACTTAGTGCGAATGTTTTCATCGAGTTTGAGGAGTCGAACAAACATCGTCGGAACCACTTGACTATGGGTGACTTTGTTTTGTTGAACTGCGGCCAAGTACTGCTCGGGATCGAAGTGTTCCATAACGACTGCGGTACATCCCATACTTTGAGCCGCCATCGTGAAACGCAATGGTGCGGCGTGGTACATCGGGGCAGGCGAGAGATACACGCTTTCGGATGTGAAGCCAAAAAGCATGGTCAAGGTTGGCGCAACCGTTGTGGGTGTTCCGTCTAGGGGGAGATTGGGGAATTCTTTGGTGACACCTTTGGGGAGTCCGGTTGTGCCCGACGAATACAACATGTCGATGCCGGCAATGCGGTTTTCAAGAGGAGCATCGGATTGTTGGGCGACAGCATCTTCGTAACTTTCATAACCAGGAATCACCCCGTCAAGCATGAGTCGCATGGCAACGTCGGGTGTTCCGTCAATGATCTCGGCTGCTTGGTCGGCTTTGTACTTAGAAGTAATGAATGCCTTTGCTTCGCAGTCATTCAAAATGTACGTCAGTTCTTTACTTGTGAGTCGAGATGATGCGGCGGTGTACACCAATCCTGCGAATTGGCAACCCCAAAGAATCTCGAGATAGCGATCATGGTTTTCCATACAAAGCGCAACATGGTCACCGGGCTGAAGCCCCGCAGCGCGGAACAGTTGAGACAGGCGATTTGCTGCAGCGTTGAGCTGCGCGAAAGTTTGGGTGTAACCCGAGCCAGGTACGACGAGGGCGAGTTTGTCTGGATGTGATGCTGCGTGGACTCCGAGATGCATGAAGAGAACAGTAGTGCGATTACCCTCATCAAGATGGAGTCGTCACGACGGGATGTGGATTGGGCCAAGCGCCGATTTGCTGAGTTAGTGCAAAGAGGCGGTGACATTCCGCTCGACGAAATGGCCTTTTTGATTTCGTCGACCTTGCTGGGCGCAGATTCGTCAGAAATCGTCGAGCAAATGTCGCGACTTGATGAATTGGCAGCGGCTGTTCCCTCACCTACCTTCGCTGGTATCGCGCAATTTCTCTTTTCGGGATCCGATGCATTTATCGGGAATCGCGCCGAGTACTACGACCCGGAAAATTCGTTAATACCCCGAGTGCTCGATCGACACGCGGGAATACCTATTTCATTGTCGGTCATCATGATGGAGGTTGGTCGTCGTCTTGGTGTACCAATCGTTGGCATCGGTATGCCTGGTCATTTTCTAGTCGGATTAGCCCAGGCGAATGGCGATATTCCTGCGACCTTTGCCGACCCTTTTCACGAAGGTCGGATCTTGGATGCTGAGGGTTGCCAGGAGCTTTTTCACCAGCTCGCGGGGGCGCATCAGTCTTTCCTGACGGGTTTTCTGGCACCAGTGCACCCGATGGCCATCGTTGAACGCATGTTGAACAATTTGAAAGCGGTGTACCAGTCGCGCTCGGACCACGAACACTTGCGCCACATCATGACCTTGCGGTCGTATTTCCCGGGACTAGGGAAAAGCGAGCATGACGAACTCTTGCGCCTCATGGCCCCTTTCAATTGAGTGCCACATTGAATTTTGGTCTGCGACCCGATGCCGACTCGGTAGGAAATATTCACTAAGTTTCCGATGAGTACTTTTGTGACTATTTCAATCAAGATGAAGTCGATTAATCAACCAAGGGGATTCCGATGAGCACAGCAACAGCAATTTTGACTGCCGACGAGCAGCGAGTTTCCGATTTGGTGACTGAACTTTTGGCAGAGTTCCCGCCCAAATCAACCGATCCGGTCACTTTCCTCGGTGCACAATTCGACAAGGGTTTGGCGTGGGTGCATTTTGAAGAAGGTTTTGGTGGACTTGGCCTCAATCCAAAATTGCAACGTCTCATTAATGAGCGTATTTACCCTGAAGGCGCACCGAACCCCGTTGCCCGAAACCCGATTGGTCACGGCATGTGCGGACCGACCGTTGCGGTGTGGGGATCGCCCGAACAAAAGAAGCGTTATTTGCGACCACTGTTTACGGGTGAAGAAGTGTGGTGTCAGTTGTTCTCGGAGCCTGGTTCGGGTTCAGACTTCGCCGGCTTGTCGGCCAAGGGTGTGCGCGATGGCGACGAATGGATTGCTAATGGCCAAAAAGTTTGGACGACGCTTGCACATTTGTCGCGTTGGGGACTCTTGATTGTCCGCACCGATTCGGAAGCCGTCAAGCACGCGGGTATGACCGCGTTTGTTGTTGATATGCAGGCCCCTGGTGTTGAAGTGCGCCCGCTATATCAGATCACTGGCGAAGCAGAATTCAACGAGGTCTATTTCACAGACGTTCGCATTCCTAACAGTGAGATGCTTGGCAATGTCGGGGACGGTTGGCGCGTGTCGTTGACAACGCTTATGAACGAGCGCGTGTCAATCGGTGGAGCGATTCCTGGTAAGGGATCTGGTGCTATTCGTGACGCGGTCAAGGTGTGGAACGGGTTGTCGGCTGAGCAGCGTGATCCGGCTACTCGTGATGAGCTGATGAAACTGTGGGTTCGTGCTGAACTTCTTCGGTTGACGAATATTCGTGCCTCGCAAAACCGCAAAATGGGCGATCCAGGCCCTGAAGGTTCAATTGCTAAATTGGCCATGGCTGAATTACACAAGGACATCTATTCTTTCGCGGTGTCGATGATGGGAGCCGATGGAATGTTGTTCCCGAGTGGCTATCAGATGATTCGACCAGAGCATGCGATGGGATTGGAGAATCCGCAGAAGGCATTCTTGCGCAGTCGCGCAAATTCCATTGAAGGTGGAACAAGTGAAGTGATGCGCAATATCTTGGGAGAACGAGTACTTGGTCTTCCCGGTGATGTTCGCGTTGACCGTGACATGGCGTGGAGCAAAGTTCCTCGCAACTAAATGATTAGTGACCCGTTTGCAGCATGATGCCAACGAACATTGCTCCAAGCGAGGTCAATAATCCGAGTGCACCACCGAGGGCAAGGGCTAATTTGGTTTTTCCGACCGAGTGAATCACCGCGAACATCGCGGTTGCCATGGCGAGTAACACATGCACGAACATAGTGACTTGATATTCAGTGGACATGTCACCAACTTTGATATCGAGAATGTTCCACATGCCGGTGACGACGACAACGGCAAAGGCTGGCCAAGCGACGCGAGCGAAGGCATGAGCTGCAACTTTGAGTGACTCAGGCGCGGCTTCTCGCAACTTCGGAACTAAGCCACCTAAAACGATTTGACCTCCGACCCATACAGACGCGGCGAGAACATGCAAAAAGAGTCGAATGGAGTCGGCGGTGGGGGAAAGCATGTTTGTAGATTGTCACAAACTGGCAAGAACCGCACTAGCCGCTAACGCACGATCGTCGACTTGTGGTCGATTTGCAAGCGAACCGCCCGACATTGCCGTGACAGCAGTTTCGATGGCGGTTTGTAAATCACGCAAGTTGCGTGGCGGCGGGAAGTATTCGTCTTCTTCGGTGTATCGCACCTCTTCAACTCCGTTGATTGGGGCAAGGCGAGCGATGACTGCATCAACGAGTTCTTCGGGAGCCGATGCGCCTGCGGTGACTCCGACAATTCCGTGAAGATCTGTTGGTAATTCGTTTTCAGTGTTAATACGAAAAACTCGTTCGCAGCCAGCTTCACGTGCGAGGCGTTCAAGTGCTCGGGTATTTGATGAGTTTGCTGATCCGATCACAATGATCGCGTCACATCGTGGAGCCATTGACATCAGGGCTGATTGACGATTGGTCGTTGCGAAACATAGGTCGCTACGACCGGGGGTCCACACTTGGGGGAATCGTTCTTTCACTCGAACTGCAACTTCGGCCCAATCGCGGTGCGACAAAGTTGTTTGCGCAAGCAGGGCAACGGGTCCGTCGAACTCGGGTAGTGCATCAACTTCGACGATTGATTCAACCCGCGAAATTGAATTGGGTGCGACAGCCATGGTGCCGACGGCTTCTTCGTGTCCTTCATGCCCGACGTACACGATGCGAAAACCTTTGCCCGATCGAACCTTCACTTCGTGATGCACCTTGGTCACAAGCGGACACACTGAGTCAACAACAACCGAACCACGAGCTCGAGCGGCTTCAACAACTTCGGGGGCCGAACCATGGGCTGACAACATGATGGGACGACCTAGGGGAACTTCATTGATGTCATCAACAAAAATGACACCGAGCTGTTCAAAGCGTTCAACGACCAATTTGTTATGAACAATTTCGTGGTAGCAGTACACGGGTGCATCGAAACTTCGCACCATCCACGCTAAAGCTTTGATCGCCATTTCAACTCCTGCGCAGAACCCTCGTGGGGCTGCTAGTAGGACGCGATCAACGTTCATGTCAGTGAGGCTAATGCTCGAACGGACGCATTGAGAGAATGTGCCTATAGAGCGCAGGTAGCCTGTGAAATATGTCCGTCAAGCAATCTGCGCCAGTTGTGGTTGCAATTACGCCGCATTCTCCGGCGGCAAAGTCCGGACTGCAGCCTGGTGACGAGGTCATTCGTTTGAACGGAATGGTTCCGCGCGACATCATTGAGTGGCGTCTGATGGCTGATGAAGCCGAGGTTGAGATCGATTTTGTGCGCGGCGGTCTTGAGATGCAGACGACCGTTGTCAAAAACGCTGGTGAAACTTTGGGAGCTGAAGTTGCCAGCGCCTTGTTTGATCGAGTTCGCACGTGTGACAACCACTGTGCATTTTGTTTTATCTACCAGCTGCCTCCGGGCATGCGAAAGAGTTTGTATCTCAAAGATGATGACTACCGCTTGAGTTTTCTCTATGGAAATTTCACCACCTTGACACGCTTTACCGAGGCAGATCTAGAGCGGGTCATTACCGAAGGCTTGTCGCCATTGAACGTCAGTATTCATGCCACCGATCCCGCAATTCGTAGTGAGATGTTGCGTAACCCACGTGGTGGTATGAGTCTGCGTTGGTTGACTCAACTTCTCGAACACGACATCACGGTCAATGGTCAGATCGTGGTGTGCCCAGGCATTAATGATGGATTAGTTCTTGAAGATTCAATGATTGGCATTCTTGATCGTTATGCCGACTTGCACCATGTGGCGTTGGTTCCTTTAGGAATTAGTCGTTATAACAACGAAACATCAATGCGGGCACACACTCCAGAAGAAGCGCGACGAGTTGTTGACTTAGTGCACCATTGGCAAGAGATCTTTTTGACTCATGTTGGTCACCGCATGGTGTTTGCCGCCGATGAGTATTACTTGATGGCCGGAGTTCCATTTCCTCCTGGCGAACATTATGAAGGTTTTGGTTTGCATGAAGACGGCATCGGAATGGCGCGGACATTCGAATGGGAATTTGATGGACGACTCGAAGTTCCGACTGGACCACAAAGTGGATTCTTCGCTGCCGTCGACGGAGCTCCTGCTGAGGGCTATCGCGCACCTCGTAATCCTGCTGGCGATACCGGTCTTCGTGGTTGTGGGGGATCGAACGATTTGGGTTCGGCAATGATTTCTTTGACTCCTCGTCGAAATGCCCCAGTCGGAGTCGTGACCGCACCGTATGGGGCCCAAGTTTTGGCTCCGTTGATCGCTCGATGCGGACGTGCTGATGTGCGTCTCGTCACGGTCGAAAATGATTTCTTTGGCGGAAATACCGCAGTGACTGGCCTCATGGTGGGCAAAGACATCGCCCGAGCACTCGAAAACGAGCCAGAAGGGCATCGTTATCTCCTTCCGGACGTGTGTTTATCGGAAGGTCGTTTCCTTGACGGCCTAACCACGGCAGACTTACCGCGTCCTGTTGAGGTCATCCCAACCGACGGAATTGCCTTACGGCGAGCATTGGAATTAGCAAAATGAGTGAAGAAATCGAAATTCAACTTCCAGTCGCTGTCATCGTCGGTCGTCCCAATGTCGGTAAGAGCACGCTGTTCAACCGTGTCATCGGTGAACAAGCGGCAATTGTCGAAGACCGGCCGGGCGTGACTCGTGACCGAAAAGAACTTGAAGCCAATTGGCTCGGTCATCGCTTCATGCTTGTTGATACTGGTGGTTGGATGCCGGGCGGTTCCGAACTTGATGCCAAAGTCAGTCGTCAAGTTGAGGCAGCTGTGCGTAACGCCGATCTGGTGATCTTTGTTGTTGACGGGTCAGTTGGCGTCACCGACGATGATGAACTCATGGCTGGCTGGCTGCGCAAGTCGGCGGCAACAGTGATGTTGGTCGTAAACAAAGCCGACAACGATCGCCGTGAAGCTGATCGTTGGGATTTCTTATCGCTCGGTCTTGGCGACCCGTATCCCGTCAGTGCACTTCACGGTCGCCGCGCTGGTGACCTGCTTGACGAAGTCATCGTTCGCATGCCAACGTCGCCGTTGAGCGAGGAATATATACCCAATTACGGACTCGACCAAGAGATCGTTCCTGTTGGTGAACAAAAGCCACCGAGGGTCGCTCTAGTGGGTCGACCAAATGTTGGCAAGAGCACTTTGTTCAATCGACTAGTTGGTGAAGATCGGGCAGTTGTCCATGACATGCCCGGTACTACTCGTGACTCGATTGACACATTGGTTGAGACAGAAGACGGACCAGTTGTGTTCGTTGATACGGCTGGTATGCGCCGACGTTCACGTATCGATGATTCGGCCGAGTACTACTCGTTGGTTCGAGCATTGCGCGCCGTTGACGGGTCAGATATTGCATTGTTCGTGATTGATGCGACTCAAGGAATCACGGCACAAGATCAACGCCTTGCTGAACGAATTGACGCAGCCGGTTGCCCGATCGTGATCATGTTGAATAAGTGGGAACTCATTGATGATGCTGAAGAGCGCGAGCGTATTGATCTTGAAGTTAAGCGCAAACTGTATTTCGTTGATGATGCCCCAGTTTTGAAAGTGTCCGCGCTCACAGGTAAGGGTGTGCACAAATTGCGCCCGGTTTTGCAAGAAGCGATCTTGCAGTATCACCGCCGTATCCCGACACGTGATGTAAACCGAGTGATTGCCGATGCTCAGCAACGTCAAGCTGCTGGTGGGGGAGCCCGTGTGATGTACGCGTTGCAGGGAGCCACCGATCCGCCGACGTTCACGTTGTTTGTGAATCGCGAACTACCACATACCTATTTGCGATATCTCGAGAGAAGTATTCGCGAGGCTTTCAACTTTGGCTCAACCCCTTTGAAGTTGCGAGTGCGTAAGCGGGCCGACTGATTTCTATGCCTTTTTGCGAAGATTGTGCCAAGTATTGGGCGCCAAGCGCGATGTCGACGGACGGTACTTGTCCGACCTGTCATCGGGTACTTGAAGCTCCACAGATTGCCAGCACAGTTCCAACTCATCGCAAGGTGACCGCAGAAAATTTAGATTTGCGCCAGTTGGCAAACGGGCTGGCTGATGGCGATGATGCAAAAGCTCCGTGGCATTTCAAACTCTTGGTTGTGGCGTTGTGTATCTATTTGGGTTGGCGCGTCGTACAAATCTTTATGTGAGTTGTGTCTAGTGTTGCGGTATGAGCAATATTCCGCCACCGCCAGGAGCACCCGGCTATCAACCAAGCTCGCCGTTGCCAAGTCATAGTGGTCATTACCACGTGCAGATTCCTGGAATGCACGGTCAAGCATTCACATATGAGCAATTGAGCGCGATGGCGGTTCAGGGAGTTCTCAAGCCTGAGTCGTTGGTGCAAGGTGTGGGCGAGCCGTATTGGTCGCCAGCTTCGGCGGTACCTGGAGTATTCAGCGAGAAGAGTTATATCGCGGCGATGCTCTTGGCGTGGTTTTTGGGGGTCTTTGGTGTTGACCGCTTTTACTTGGGTTACACCGGGCTTGGTCTGGCCAAGTTATTTACTTTGGGTGGGTTCGGTATTTGGGCCTTCATCGACTTTGTACTGATTGCCCTACGAAAAGTTCCTGATCGACAAGGCAAACCGCTTTCCTGATTTGCGAAGTGGCGACGCTAGGCTCGTCTGCACATAACTCGGGCTGTGGCGCAGCTTGGTAGCGCGCTTGACTGGGGGTCAAGAGGTCGCAGGTTCAAATCCTGTCAGCCCGACACAATGACGGCAGGCTCCGGAAACGGGGCCTGCCGTGTTATTTCCCCACCGTCATTCTCGTGATGTTTCTCACGGGGGTAAAGCCTGCTGGCACGGGTTGTGGCAACTACCTTTGAGACATGGCTAGTTCTGCTCACCACTCGCGTACCTTGTCCGAATCGGCGTCGAAGGCCCTGTTGCGTGACGCCGGAGTACCGATGGCTGATGAGCGTGAGGTAGCGACTGCCGAACTTGCAGCTCAAGCCGCGTCCGACATCGGATTCCCTGTTGTTGCCAAATTGTGTGGAGACGCCATCGCCCATAAAACCGAACGAGGTTTGGTGCGACTGAAATTGACGTCAGCTCAAGCAGTGCATGAAGCGGCCGCTGAGTTGCTCGCTGCGGCTCGTCCAGATGATGGACCGGTGACTGTTTTGGTCGCTCCGATGGTCCAAGGAAATCGTGAATTGATTGCTGGAGTTGTTCGTGACCCGCAGTTTGGTGCGAGCGTCATGCTTGGTATCGGCGGAATTTTGGCTGAAGCAATTGCTGACGTTGTGTTTCGTCCCGCTCCGCTTGATCGAGTCACTGCTCATGAGATGATCGCCGATTTGGCAACGCAAAAACTGCTTGGAGAATTCCGTGGTGAGGCTGCCGTTGATCGCGAGAAATTAGTTGACGTTTTAGTGGGTCTCGGCAAATTGGCGAGCGAACGGTCTGACATCGCAAGCATTGATGTCAATCCTTTGATTGTTCGAGCCGATGGGATGCCGATCGCAGTTGATGCACTCGTTGAAATAGGCGAACCCGATACATCAATCGCCACAGCGCGTCCACGTCCGACCGATGCACAGTTTGCTGCGCTGTTTGAACCAAAAGGTGTTGTTGTTACTGGTGCTTCAACTCACCCTGGAAAGTTTGGTTTTGTGTCGCTGCACAATATTTTGGCGGGGGGTTATACCGGCGGTATTTATGGCACGAACCTGCAAGGTGAAAATGTCTTAGGTATTCAGACGGTGGCCGATATCGAGCAATTACCCGACAATGCCATTGATTTAGTTTTCGTATGTACGCCCGCCTCGGCCAACCCCGCACTTTTACGTGCTTGTGCAGCTAAGGGAGTCAAGGCGGCATTCTTGACGTCGGCTGGATATGGAGAGGCCGGCGAAGAAGGTAAGAAAGCCGAAAAAGAATTGATTGCTCTCGCCGATGAACTTGGCATCTTGTTAGCCGGACCGAATGGTCAAGGTGTTGTCAGCACGCCGGCCAACTTGTGTGCACAAATTGTTGCGCCGTATCCACCAGCGGGAAAGATTGGCGTCGCAAGCCAAAGTGGCAACTTTGTTTCAAGCTTCTTGAACTGGTCGCGTTCATCAGGAGTTGGAATCAGCCGTGCGGTGTCGGCAGGTAACGCAGCGGCCGTCACAGTTGCCGACTATTTGGACTATTACGCCGATGATGATGCGACAGCGGTGGGGCTTGCCTACGTTGAAGGTATCGCCGATGGGCGTACGTTGATGACTCGCTTGGCATCGGTTGCTCAACGCAAACCTTTGGTTTTGGTGAAAGGCGGAGCAACAGAAGGTGGTGCGCAGGCTGCTGCATCGCACACTGGTGCACTCGCAGCTAATGACAAAGTATTTGATGGATTTTGTCGCGCCGCGGGAATTACTCGGACCGAAACAGTTGAAGAAGCTTTTGAAGCGGCAGCAACGTTTGCAACGCAGCCATTGCCCAAGGGGCCGAACGTCGTCATCATGACGACGGCAGGAGGTTGGGGTGTGGTGACTTCCGATGCCATTACCCGTGATGGTCAATTGAAATTAATGGAGCTTCCCGAAGACTTGAAGGCACAAATTGACACCAAGCTTCCGCCGAGATGGAGCAAAGGTAATCCCGTCGACTGTGCTGGTGGCGAAACGCGTGACACCATTCCTGAAGTGCTTGAAATGATTGCGTTGCACCCCGATGTTCACGCAGTGATCTATCTCGGTATCGGAATTCAGTCAAACCAAGCACGTTTATTGCGCGAAGGTGGTTTTTATCCCGATCACGGAATCGATCGCATTGTTGCGTATCACGAACGTCAAGATCAACGGTTCGCGGAAGCGGCTGATGAGTTATCAAAGCGAACTGGGAAACCAATTTTGACGGCAACTGAATTGGCTGTTGCCGATCCAGAGAATCCCGGACCGGCAACGGTTCGTGCGACGGGTCGTTTGTGTTACCCATCAGGGAATCGGGCAGTCGCTGCGCTTGGGCACTTGTATCGCGCTGCAGCGTTCAATGCTCGACGAGGAAAGTAATTTGACGATGCCACAGTCAAGGGCTCGCGTCACGAGACGCTCTCGACCATCGAACAATCCCGTGGCAAGTTTGATCTTTTTGGCAATTGCGCCATCAATCATTCTTGGCGGCCTTTGGCAATTTGCCAACTCTCATGACAACAGTGCGCCACCGGCTCCGGATTTGGTAGCTACTTCGCCGGCAAATACTCCGCAAACTCCACTTCTGTCGGCTCGCCGTACGCCTGGAGTGTTAGCTCGTGAGACGTCAGCAATTGCTTTTGAACAAGCATTACGCCCGCTCGGTGGCGCAGTACTCGCAGGTTCGTGTGCTGCGGTTTCAATTGATGGTGTTTTGATGTTGTCGGACGGAATTGATACTCCTGTGACTCCAGCTAGTACGTTGAAATTTTTGGTTGCTGCGACGGCCCTTGATTCATTGGGTGCAGACTTCAGATATTCGACTGAAGTTAAAGCCGAAATTAATGCAGGCGTCGTTGGATCGATTTATCTGGTAGGTGGTGGAGATCCGTTGCTGGCTTCGTCGTGGTATCCAGACGACTTGACCTTGTCGAAATACCCGCAACAACCAGCAACATCGCTGGAAGCACTCGCGGACGCGGTCGTGGCAGCTGGTATTACACAAATTACGGGCAACGTCGTCGGTGATGCGTCCCACTACGACGCCGAGTTGTATCCACCTTCATGGCCAATCGGATTTCGGGCGATTCAGGGTGGGCCAATCGCTGGTTTGCTGGTGAACGATGGTGCCGTGCTCGGTGCTTCAACGAAAGCAACTAATCCAGCAATGGGTGCGGCTCAAGAGTTCTATCGTTTGTTACAAGAACGAGGTGTAACGATCGTCGGTGCACCCGCATCTGGAGTGACGCCGGTCGGCTTGGCGACGGTCGCAGCAGTTCAATCTGCGCCGCTCAATGACATCATTGGCGAGATGTTGCAAAACAGTGATAACAACACTGCTGAAATGTTGTTAAAGGAAATCGGCTTTCAATTAAGTGGTGCAGGTACGCGCGCCGCAGGTGACGCAGCAGTGATGGCCAAATTGAGTTCATGGGGTGTTCCACTTGACGGAGTTACCCTGAGTGATGGTTCGGGTTTGTCTAGCGACAATAAAGTGACGTGTGCGGCATTTTTGGCAGTTCTCGAACGTTACAAAACCAGCGATCCACTGATTTCGAAATTGGCGGTCGCGGGAACATCGGGGACATTGTCGAAGTATTTTGTCGGGACATCTTTGCAAGGTCGGCTATATGGAAAAACTGGAAGCCTCAGTGGAGTGAAAGCACTAGTCGGCTTTGTACCTGTTGAAGGCGGATCGACAATACGTTTCGCGTTATTGCTTGAATCACCAGGTATCGATGACGAAAAAGTTTTTGTGCCGCTGTGGGAAGGTGTGTTGACGCAAGCGCTTGGAACATACCCGCAAGGTCCAAGCGCTGAAGCAGTTGCGCCGTTACCAGCGACACCAACAGGCTCGTAACAAGGTCTTCATCTGTGGACGAATATCGTTTGCCCATGTTTCCTTTGGGGACTCCATTAGTTCCGGGTTCGTTGCTGCCACTGCAAATCTTTGAACCGAGATATCAACAGATGATGTCTGATGTCCTTGAGCAAGTTGATCCCGAATTCGGTGTGGTCCTGATTGAGCGCGGTCATGAAGTTGGCGGGGGAGACATTCGTTCAATGGCGGGGACAGTCGCGCGAATCGTCGAGACACAGACGACTCCGGACGGACGACGTATGGTCCTTGCGCTTGGAATTCGACGATTGCGCGTGCATGAGTGGTTGCCAGATCAGCCGTATCCCGTCGCCTTAGTGAACAACTGGCCTGACGAGTTGTCACCTAGAGACGATTCAGAAGTGGTGAATCGCCTCTT
This sequence comes from Actinomycetota bacterium, assembly GCA_947454105.1. GTDB lineage: Bacteria > Actinomycetota > Acidimicrobiia > Acidimicrobiales > Ilumatobacteraceae > Casp-actino8. Next base: position 67,509 of record CANGIP010000013.1, read on the forward strand.
TGAGAAGGTCATCGAGGTCAGTTCATTGTTTGAGAAATTGGGTGGTCCACCGCTTCGCGTGGCAGATATCGAACTCTCGACCGACGCGAGTTTCGCGTCTTTTCAACTGGTTGCGCTCGCCCCAATTGGGCCGGCCGATCGGCAACGTCTCTTGGTGTGTGAGGATCCCGCAAACCGCTTGGGTTTGTTGGAAACGGCTTTGGGTGATGTTGAAGCTGCGTGCCGATTCCGCTTGCAAAGTGAATGATCAACGGAGAATTGGCCATTGAGAAACAGCCTTTAAGGTGGGGAATGCCGGTTCTGGTGCTAGAAACTAGGCATGGCTGAAGAGACTTCTCGTACAAGTCGATCGTCGGTTCGTCGTGAATCGGCGGGCGTCGGCGATGTCGTAGATCTGGTCAAGGAATACGCCAAACAAGAAACTCTTGGTCCCCTCAAAGGAGCCGGCCGTTGGTTGGCGCTTGGTTCGGCCGGGGCCGCGTTTCTTGGTCTTGGCCTTGTTCTTGTTCTTCTTGGAATCCTGCGACTTCTGCAAACTGAACTGCA
>CANGIP010000014.1 GCA_947454105.1 Actinomycetota bacterium
GAGCAGTCGGTCGGGCGTGACGTCATCTCTCCAGTGGCGGGGCGCATCACGTTCGCAGGAACTGTGGTCAACCAGCAATTCGTGTCGATCGACCCAGGTCCTGAATCTGGTTTTGGCCCCGAGGTCGTGGTGACGATCGGGGGTCTCGTTCGTGACCCAAGTGTGAAGTCAGGGCAGATTGTTCGGGCTGGTCAGCGCCTAGGGATGACCGATGGCCTCATTCATCTCAGTATGCGATACATCATGGAAGGAAAACCAGCTCGCTACATCGATCCCACCTCATTTTTGGCTCTTCGCCGGTCTCGAGTCCGCCTCATTCCGAACTCCCGAGTGGGTGGCCGCCGTACTTCAAGTCAGTTGACTTGCGCCGCGTCTTTTGGCAGGTGAGGTGGCACTTTGGGACGAAGTCCCGCTAGCGTGGGACGGGCAAGAAACAAGTTCTTGCAGCAATTCAAACGCTCAAAACAAAACGCATGGTCCTCATCCTGCGGTCGTCACTTTGTGATGCGAGGTCCCATGCCCCTAACCGCAGAAACAGGAGGACAGTGCCATGGCCATCGTCACGATGCGTCAATTATTGGAAGCCCGAGTTCACTTCGGTCACCAAACCCGTCGTTGGAACCCCAAGATGCGTCGCTTCATCTTTGGTGAGCGCAACGACATTTACATCATCGACTTGCAGCAGACCCTTGAGCGCATCGAGACCGCGTACGCATTCGTGCGTGACTTGGTCGCCGGTGGCGGTTCGGTTCTGTTCATCGGTACCAAGCAGCAAGCTCAAGACCCCATTGCTGGCTTTGCCGAGAAGTGCGGCATGCCGTACATCAACGAACGTTGGTTGGGTGGAATGCTCACCAACTTTGAAACCATTCACAAGCGCGTCCAAAAGATGCTTGAACTTGAGCGTCTCAAAGAGACCGGTGAATTCGATCTCATGCCGAAGAAAGAAGCTCTTTTGAAGAGCCGCGAATTGGCCAAGTTGCAGAAGAACCTCAGCGGTATTCGCCACATGACCAAGCGCCCGCAGTGTGTTTTCATCATCGACACCAAGAAAGAACACATCGGCGTGACCGAAGCGAACAAACTTGGTATTCCGATCGTTGGCATCGTTGACACCAACGTTGACCCCGATCTCATCACGTTCCCGATTCCTGGTAACGACGATGCAATTCGTGCAAACGAATTGATGTCAAAGATGATTGCTGAAGCAGTGATCGAAGGTCGTTACATCGCATCGAAGCGCAATCCAGGTTTGGTTGCACCCGAAAAGAGCGACGCCGAAAAGGCTGAGTTCGCGGCCAACCAAGCCAATGCCCGTACCCAAGCAGCTGCCGCTCAAGCCGAGCGCGAAGCCCGTCTTGCTGCATCAAAAGCTCCCGTTGCTGAAGCAACTGCAGACACCACTCCGGAGGCCTGAGAAATGTCGTTTACAGCCAAAGATGTTCAGAGTCTGCGTCAGTCCACCGGCGCCGGCATGATGGATTGCAAGAAGGCTCTCGAAAATAACAATGGCGACATTGAAGAGGCCAAGCAGTGGTTGCGCGAAAAAGGTTTGGCCGCATCAGCTAAGCGTGATGACCGCGACAACAACCAAGGCGTTGTTGCGCTTGTCGTTACAAACAACGTTGGTGCGATTGTCAAGCTCAAATCAGAAACCGACTTCGTCGCCGGTAGCGATCAGTTCAAGGGTGAAGCACAAGCTTTGGCCGAACTTGTTGCTGCTAAAGGTGAAGCTGCCGTTGCTGAGCGTTCCGCAATTCTTGACGACCTCAAGATCGTTCTCAAAGAGAAGATCGAACTTGGTGAAGTCGTGCGCATTGAAGCAGCACCTGGCAACATCGTTGACAGCTACCAGCACATCCAAGGTGGACGTGGAGTCAATGCAGTTCTCGTCGAACTCGAAGGCGGTTCGGTTGAACTTGCTCACGACATCGCCGTGCACATCGCATTCGCTCGCCCCAAGTACTTGAACCGTGAAGAAATTCCGGCCGACGTTCTTGAAAAAGAAAAGGCCACCCTCGAAGCGATCAGTCGCAACGAAGGTAAGCCAGAGGCTTCATTGCCCAAGATCGTCGAAGGCCGTATCAACGGTTTCTACAAAGATGTGTGTTTGGTTGAACAGCCTTACGCGAAAGATGACAAGCAGTCGGTGACCCAGATTTTGGGTGGCGCGAAAATTATTCGCTTCGCTCAAGTCGAGATCGGCTGATCGGTCATGGCCGGAACTGACGCTGGTTCATCCCGTCAGGCCGACCGTCCCGCGTGGAAGCGGGTCGTTCTCAAACTGTCGGGTGAGGCTTTGGCCGAACCGACAGGTTTTGGACTGGACAATGGTGTTCTGCATCAAGTGGCCACCGAGATCAAAGATGTCCGCGACAATCTGAAAATAGATATCGCGGTCGTCGTTGGTGGTGGCAACTTCTGGCGAGGTCTTAAAGGGGCCGGCCAAGGTATGGATCAGGCGCAAGCCGACTTCATGGGCATGATTGCCACCGTGATGAATGGTCTGGCGCTGCAAGACGCCCTTGAACGGGTCGGTCAACAAAGCCGAGTGATGACCGCCATTGAGATGCCCAAGGTTGCCGAACCGTACATTCGTCGTCGCGCCGAGCGCCACATGGAAAAAGGTCGAGTTGTCATTTTCGCTGGTGGTACGGGCAATCCGTTCTTCACGACTGATACCGCGGCCGCTTTGCGAGCCGCCGAAATTGATGCTCAGGCCATTTTGAAGGGAACCCATTCGGGCGTTGATGGTGTGTACACCGCCGACCCCAAACTTGATCCCACGGCCACGCGATACGACCGTATTTCGCACAAAGACGTCATCGAAAAAGAACTGCGGGTCATGGACGCCACGGCGATCGCCTTTTGCCGTGACAACAAGATCCCGATTGTGGTCTTTGATGTCAGCACCCCTGGGAACATCAGATCCGTTCTTGAGGGTCATGCCATAGGTACGCTGGTCGGGTGACAGACGACATTCTTCTCGAGGCCATCGACAAGATGGATAAGGCCGTCGAGCACGCCCAATCTCAGTTCACAACGATTCGAACTGGACGAGCGACGCCCGCCCTCGTTGAAAAACTCATTGTCAGTTACTACGGGGCCGATGTCCCACTGCAGCAATTGGCAGGTTTTCAGGTTCCTGAAGCCCGCACCCTGGTCATTAAGCCTCACGACCGTGGGTCATTGAACGCCATTGAGAAAGCGATTCGCGACAGCGACCTTGGCATGTCCCCGTCAAATGACGGAGTCATCATTCGGCTGAATTTCCCGATGTTGACCGAAGAGCGACGTCGCGATTACGTGAAGCTCGTGAAGAATATGGCAGAGGACGGTCGTGTCGCCGTACGAAATGTACGTCGAGACGCCCGAAAGCAGTTAGAAACGGCCGAAAAAGCCGGAGAAGTATCAGCAGATGAACTAGATCGTGCTGAAAAAGAACTAGACAAGATCACGCACGACCATGTTGAACATATTGACAAGGCCGTGCAACGTAAAGAACAAGAACTTCTGGAAGTCTGATAGGACGGGACCATGAGCGATGACATGTGGCGCAAGGGTTCTGGCTCAGGCCAGGACGATGAATTCGAAGACTTCGGTGAACTCCGATTCTCCGACGATGAAGGTGACGACGAGCCAGCTCCTTTGAGCTTTGGCGACAACGACACCGGATCACTTCCGCATTGGACTGAAAAGCCCACCGGCGAGTTGCCGCGTCTTTTCGGCGACGATCCATCTGGTTCGGTGTCGCGTCCGATTCCGCGTGATTCGTCTCGTGATGTTTCGCGTGATGTATCGCGTGACGTGTCTCGTGAATCGGGGTCAGTTGACGAAACTGGTGAAGTCGATGTGTGGGGTTCCTATTCGGGTACCGCACCGCGCCCGATTCCTGATCGCCCATCAGGTGCAACTCCTCGTCCTGATGATTCGGGAAGTAGCGGTCGACCGCGCGTCCGCCTTGGCGACCCAACTGGTGGAACCCGTCGTGACGATACGACCGGCACTTCTACTCGTCCCATCCCGAATGTTCGTCGTGATGACACCGCGGGGACAAGTGGAACCAGTCGCACCAACCGAATTTCGATTGTTACTGATGACACCCAGGGTCGCCCAGTGACCGGCAGTCGTCCTCGTCCAGTAACCGAACGTGGTCCGCGACCGCGTCCTGATGCACGCCCAAGTGATCGCGGTCAACGCAGTATCCCGGCGCGTCCTGGCGTGGCAGGTCGCGATATGCCTACAGCAATCGCAGTTGGTTTATTGATGCTTGCGGCATTCATTGCCGCGTTGCTCTGGAAGCCCGTTGCGGTGTTGGCCATTGTTGTTTTGGTCTGTGGTCTGGCTGCTGTTGAATTCTTTGAGAAAGTTTCTGATAAGGGCTACAAGCCGGCATCAATTGTGGGAATCACTGCGTCCATCTGTGCGCCGCTTGCTGCCTATTGGGTGGGCGACGGAGCATTGCCGTTGGTATTCACTTTGGCAATGATGGCGGCGGCGGTTTCATTTGTCGGTGCAAAAGATATTCAGGCGAGCCCGATGCCCAATATGGCCATCACCTCGCTTGGCATGTTGTGGATCGGAATGATGGGTTCATTCGCCGCGCTATTGGCCGGAGTTTCAAACGTGCCTGGTCTTGCGAATGTCGGCACTGACACTTTGTTCATCGTTGCCGTTGGTGTTATCGCTAATGATGTGGGTGCATTGTTTGTCGGTTCAGCCGCAGGGAAGACACCGCTCCGTGCATGGATCAGCCCCAACAAGACCCTTGAAGGTTTGATGGGCGGATCGCTCGCAACTTTGATCGCAATGTGGATCGTAAGTTTGCAAAGTGATACATGGAACAACGTCGGTGAAGTATTGCTGTTGGCGATTTTGGTTGCAGTTCTTGCACCGCTCGGCGATCTTGTCGAAAGCATGTTTAAGCGCAACCTTGGCATCAAAGACTTCGGCACAGTGATTCGTGGTCATGGCGGAGTCCTTGATCGTTTTGATGGATTCTTGTTCGTGTTGCCGGCTGCCTACTACTTGTTGATGGTGCTCCAGCCTTACGCGTCGTGATGTGAACGGTGGGTACCGTTCGTGTTTCTATAGCTGGTAGTTCGGGATCAATCGGAACCCAAACTCTTGACGTCGTTCGTGCCGAGAATGAGCGTTGCGCTCAAGGGTTGTCGGAGATCGAATATGTGGTCACCGGAATTGGACTTGGCTCAAACATTGATGTGCTCATTGCTCAGGCCCGTGAATTCAAACCTGGTGTCGTCGCGGTCGCTGATATATCGCGTCATCAAGAAGTGCGCAATGCTCTTCCTGGCGTCACGGTCGTGCGCGATATGGCCGAACTTGTCAGTGGTGCAGATGTCGTAGTGAACGGTGTCGTGGGATTCGCAGGGTTGCCGGTCACTCTTGAGACTTTGCGTCAAGGAAAGCGTTTAGGGCTTGCGAATAAAGAATCGTTGATTGCTGCTGGCCCAGTTGTTCAACCATTACGTACAGTGCCAGGTGCCGAAATAGTTCCGGTCGATAGTGAGCATTGCGCCGTGCATCAATGTCTGCGGTCCACAGTTCGACCCGGCGTTGAAGTGTCACGAATTGTGTTGACCGCAAGTGGTGGCCCATTTCGCGGTCGCACATTGAGTGACCTTGCCGAAGTCACTGTTCAGCAAGCGTTAGCCCACCCCACGTGGAGCATGGGTCCAAAGATTACGATTGACTCGTCAACTTTGATGAACAAAGGGCTTGAAGTCATTGAGGCGCACGAACTTTTCGGAGTGAGTTACGACCAAATTGAGGTCGTCGTCCACCCTCAGTCGGTGATTCATTCAATGGTTGAGTTCACCGACGGTTGCACTATGGCGCAATTGAGTATGCCCGATATGCGGCTACCTATTGGATATGCACTCGCTCATCCAAATCGCATAGGCACACCATTCGGTCGCATTGATTGGTCGACTCTGACCCATCTTGATTTCAGTGCACCAGATATTTCAACATTCCGATGCTTGTCATTGGCATATCAAGCCGGACGCGCCGGCGGAACTGCACCGGCATTTTTGTCAGCGGCAAATGAAATTGCAGTTGAGGCATTCTTGGCGGGATCGTTGAAGTGGCCCGACATTGCTGCTGTTATCGAAGCTTCGTTACAGAAATACCGTGCGACGAATGGCACTTTGTCGAGCGAGGACATCATTGAGGCCGACCGCTCAGGGCGCGAAGAAGCGCATAGGGTGCTATCACAATGACTTGGTATCGATCTTTCCGAGAAGAAATGATGGCGGGTGGAGCTGTTGATGATCCCACTGCCGAGCCAAAGGCGCCGCGTCAAGCGATTGCTGTCTTGTCGGGGATCGCTGTTGTTGCATTATTGATTTGGTTGGGAATGAGCAACAAGTGGAGTCTCGTGCTTGTTGCCGGACTTTTGATCTCTGTTTTCTTACACGAACTTGGTCACTTTGCTACTGCGGGTTGGGCAGGTATGAAGCGCACGCAGTTCTTCATGGGCTTTGGACCAAAGATCTGGAGCACTCATCGCAACGGTGTCGAGTATGGAGTTCGAGCATTGCCACTTGGTGCATTCGTGCGCATTGTGGGAATGAATAATCTTGATCCAGTCGAACCTGGCGATGAAGAAGTTTCGTATTCGTCAAAGCCGTATCGCTGGCGCTTGTTAGTGATCACTGCGGGATCGCTGATGCACCTCATCATTGCTGTGCTCATCATGATGTTCGTTTACACAGTGGGTGGTCGCTATCAAGACACTGGAACAGTCACGGTTTTTGCCGTCACCGAAGACTCGCCGGCAGCACATGCTGGAATTGGTCTTGGTGATGAAATTTTGTCAGTGAATGGCTCCAAGTTGACTTCGGCGGATGACTTGCGCAACACAATTCGCTCGGCGCAAGCTGGCGATGCGATGACGGTCATCTTCAAGGAAAGTGGACCGGGCGATGACGGTTCAGAAAAATCTGTCAACGTGGTGTTGGCACCTCACCCGACTGACACGACCCCTGGTATTGGCTACCTGGGCGTCGGTACCGATAGCTACGGTCGCAACAAACTCGGTCTGATTTCCGCATCGAGTCATGTCGCGAGCGACTTGTGGCATGGCATGGGTAGCACGATTTCTGGAATCGGAACTGTGATTAACCCAGCGAATCAATGGACTCAATTGACCGATAAGAATGCTGACCCCATGAAGCGTCCAACCACTGTGGTCGGCATTACCAAGGTCGCCGGAGATATTGGTAACCGCGACGGACTATACGGTGTCCTTGAAGTCTTGGCCTCAATCAACGTGTTTGTGGGGCTCTTCAACTTGTTGCCGCTGTTGCCGTTTGATGGTGGACATGCTGCGATTGCGACGTATGAACGAATTCGTAGCCGAAAGAATCGCTCGTACCGCGCCGATGTAGAAAAGATGTGGCCAGTGACTGTGGTCGTTCTCACACTTTTATTGTTTTTAACTTTTACAGGTTTGTATCTCGATATCACGAGACCGTTCTAAACACTGACAGAATGTAAACAATGACCACCACCGCTGGCTCGCTCACGAATCGTCGCCCTACCCGTCAAATCATGGTCGGCAAAGTTCCCGTTGGTGGGGGAGCGCCGATCACGGTGCAGTCAATGACGATCACCAAGACCGCAGACGTCGAAGGTACGTTGCAACAGATTTATGCCTTGGCCGCTGCTGGATGCGACATCGTGCGTTGTACGTGTAACGAAATCGAGGCTGCCGAAGGTCTTGCCCAAATCGTGCCGCGCTCACCGGTGCCGATCATCGCTGACATTCATCATCAGTACAAGATGGCACTCGCCGCAATGGAAGCCGGGGTGCACGGTCTGCGGTTGAATCCAGGAAACATTCGCCGGCCCGAACACATCAAAGCTGTTGCATCCGAAGCCAAAGATCGTGGCATCCCGATTCGTATTGGCGTCAATGGTGGTTCGCTTGATCCTGAGTTGTACGACAAGTACGGCGGCAAGGTCACTCCTGAAGCGATGGTCGAATCGGCTTTGCGTGAAATTGCTTACTTTGATGAAGTTGGTTTTGATCAGATCAAGATCAGCGTGAAAGCATCAAATGTTCCGCTCATGGTTGAGGCGTATCGCCAACTCAGTGAAGTCACCGATTATCCGCTTCATCTTGGCGTGACCGAAGCTGGTCCGTTGCCGAATGGTTTACTCAAGGCAACGGCAGGAATTGCTGCTTTGTTGCTTGAAGGAATTGGTGACACGATTCGTTACAGTCTCACCGCCGACCCTGTCGAAGAAGCTCGCGCTGGCCGTCAATTGCTTGAAGCTCTTGGTCTTCGTGAACGAAAGAATGTCGACCTCATAGCTTGCCCAAGTTGTGGACGAGCCGAGATTGATGTCATTGATGTGGCCAATCGAGCGATGAAAGCTTTCGGCGAGCGCAAGATTCCGTTGCAAGTTGCTGTCATGGGCTGTGTGGTGAATGGACCAGGCGAGGCACGCGAAGCCGATTTGGGTATTGCTGCTGGTAATAAGCGCGGTCACTTGTTTGTGAAGGGTCGCAACGTGGCAGTCGTTCCCGAAAGCGAAATGGTTGAGGCATTAGTTGAATGGGCCGAGTTCATTCACGAGCATGGTGCCGAAGCAGCAATTGCCCGTGTTGACACGGCTAAAGCCGAACGTGAAGCAGCAAAAGATCGTTCAATGTTGCTTGCTGAAAAAGGCGATGATGCCAATCATTCGCAAGAGCGCATCGTCGAGATACGAAAAAAGAGCTAGCTGTTTTCAGTGACTCGGAAAAGAGTTGCTTTGCCACTGAGTGTTATCTCTTCGCCGGGTGCGAGATAACACGCTTCGCCGCGGTGTAACAGATTGGTCGCGCCAACTCCGCACAATGTGAGTTCGCGTGTACGCGCCCGCAAAGTTTCGGTTCCATCAATTTGATGCACCCATAACGTGAACGGCGCATCGGGGGTGTCGTATTTCCACAACCGACCTGCTTCAGTTTTTGCGACTGGTGTCGCATGAACGATGGGGTTGGGAAGTGGTTGGGCAACGACGGTTGTCAGAAGTTCATTGACGTCGACGTGTTTGTTTGTCAAACCGCAACGCACCACGTTGTCGCTTGATCCCATGACTTCAATACCGGTTCCACTGAGGTACGCATGCAGATTGCCGGGGTCAAGATAGAGCGCTTCGCCGGCCTGCAAAGTGACGTAGTTCAAAAGCAATGATGCAACAACCGCAGGATCATCGGGATAGGCGACTGCGAGACGAGTGACCCATTGAGCGCTCGGTGACTCGTGATTTTGACAGGCTTCAATGACGTCCTTGATAAGTACTTGTATTTCTTCGCCACCACCAAACAAGTACCGCATGGTGTGATCAAGGTCGTGATCGGTTAACAGGCGAGCGATGATTGATGCTCCGCCACCAATTGAGTGCAAGAGTTCAACTGTTGCGACTGGTTCGCGAAATCCGCATAATGCTTCAAAGGGTCCGAGTGCACAAATAAGTTCGGGTTTAGCGAATGGATCGCGATAAATGCGTCGCGAGTTTCCGACCGGAATGTTCAGCCGATTTTCGCGGGCGTATCCAGCCTTGGCTTGTTCGTTTGAAGGGTGACTCTGTAACGACAATGGTTCGGCGGCCGCAAGAACCTTTAACAAGAAAGGCAATTCGCCGGCGACTGAAAGTAGTGGAACCGATTGTCCGCCAGTGTCGTCGGTCGCGCTTCGACGCAATGCTGCTGCAGTTGCATCGTCAACACTCAGAACTTTTGATGCGCCGCCTAAGTGAGTGCCAAACCACAGTTCGGCCCAAGGTCGACCATCCGGTTCGATGTCGAGCATTCGAGGGATCGATGCGAGATCACCCCATGAATAATGTTGTACGACTCCTCGCACCAACTTCATGATCAGTTTCCTGACCGCCCACAGATTGCGCGCAAAGTTGCAACGGCTTCACCAATTGCGACGTCACTTCGCTCGCCGTTGGCGCGATTGCGAACTTCGATCACACCATCGGCAAGACCCTTACCAACCACAACGATGGTGGGTACTCCGATGAGTTCGGCATCTTTGAATTTGACACCTGGCGAAACAGATGTGCGGTCATCAAGTAAAACTCGGATGCCAGCAGTTTCAAGTTCGGTTGCCAGTTCTTCAGCTTTTTCAGCAATGGCATCAGCACCCTTGCTGGCAATGACGATATGAACATCAGCGGGGGCAACTTCGCGAGGCCAGCACAGTCCCATGTCATCGAGCGTCGCTTCGGCGATTGCGGCAACAGCACGGGAAACTCCAATGCCATAACTACCCATCGTGACAACAACTTGTTTGCCGTTTTGATCGAGCACGGTGAGATTCAGTGCCTCGGCGTACTTGCGACCCAATTGGAAAATGTGCCCGATCTCAATACCGCGTGCCATTTCAAGAATGCCGGTTGCATTCTTGGCAGCGCAGTTCGGGCAGGTATCGCCAGGTAGTACTTCGGCGGCTTCAATCGTTCCGTCTGGTGTGAAGTCGCGACCGCAAACCAAGCCAACGACGTGTTTGCCGGCGGCATTTGCACCAGTGACCCAACTAGTTCCCGTTGAAACGCGAGGATCAACGAGATAACGAATCTTCGACGATGAAGTTGAACCGAGTACGTCAGGCCCGATGTAACCCTTCACAAGTGAAGGATGGTTAGCGAAGTCTGCTTCGGTAAATGCATCAGGTTCGGCAGGGCCGACTTGAGCTTCGATGCGCTTCATGTCAACTTCGCGATCACCAGGTAAACCAATCGCTAACGGTTCACGACGACCATCGGGGTGGCGCAACATGATGATGACGTTCTTGAGAGTGTCACTTGCAACCCATGACGTTGTTTTTCCGATTGCGTTGTTGATATCGGTTCGGGTATTTAACAAATCAACGAGCGTGGCAATCGTTGGTGTATCGGGCGTGTCAACAACTTGCGAAGGTGCTGAACTCGAAAAATCGATTGCCGCCGGAGTCGGCACTGTGACAGCTTCGGTGTTGGCGGCGTATCCACATGTTGTGCAGCGCACGAAAGTGTCTTCACCAACTTCGAGTGGAGCCAAGAATTCTTCGCTCTTTGAACCGCCCATCGCACCAGACATTGCTGAAACAATCACGAAGGGTAAATGAAGGCGTTCAAAAGTTTTGATGTACGCCGCCCGGTGGGCTTCGTAGCTCGCCGATAAGCCAGCGTCATCGATGTCGAAACTGTACGAGTCCTTCATCACGAATTCGCGGCCACGCAAGAGGCCCGCTCGTGGACGAGCCTCGTCGCGGAACTTGGTCTGAATTTGGTAGATGCTCAGCGGTAGGTCTTTGTAACTGCTGTAGAGATCTTTGACGAGCAGCGTGAACATTTCTTCGTGGGTGGGACCAAGCAGGTAGTCGACGCCACGGCGGTCTTGGAGGCGGAACAAGTTAGGGCCGTATTCGGTCCAACGATTGGTGGCCTCGTATGGCTCTCGGGGAAGAAGGGCCGGAAAGTGCACTTCTTGGAAGCCTGCGGCATCCATTTCTTCGCGCACAATTCGTTCAACATTGCGATAGACGTTCCAGCCAAGGGGGAGCCAGGTGTAACCACCCGGAGCGGCTCGACGGATATATCCAGCCCGAACCATCAATTGGTGGCTCGGAACCTCGGCATCGGAGGGGTTTTCGCGCAGAGTGCGGACGAACAGGCTGGATAAACGCAACATTCCGTCAGGCTACTTGTCGTGAACCGCCAACTGAGGGAGATCACTCGTGTCGGTTAGCGCTCACATTCTTGTATGATGGAGCGGTCTGAAGAGAATTTCCATTCCGGTGGGTCTGAAAGGCGAGGGCTTCAGCCCTCGTCTTTTTTAGTCACTGGGGTCATATTCGATGCAGATTCAGTACAAATTCAGGACAGAACATAAAAATTTTGACAACATGTTTGACAATATGGAGGTGAATTGATGTCTGAAAACCAAGTCTCACGACGCATTGAAGCATTGATCACCCCAGTGTTGGCCGACCTCGGTCTCGAAATGTACGACCTTGAATACAACGGTGGAATCGTCAAGATCACCGTTGACACGCCCCCAGGTTCGCCGGGTGGCATCGATGTCGATCAGCTGTCCCAGTGCACTCGCCTGATATCGCGCGAACTTGACCACGATGACCCCGTACCTGGTCATTACACCCTTGAAGTCTCGAGCCCTGGTCTCGAGCGAAATCTTCGTTTGCCACGCCATTTTCAGCGTGAAACCGGTAAATCAGCGGCGATTCGTCTGCAAAACGTCATCAATGGCGAACGTCGCTTGAGCGGCGTCATCGAATCGGCTGGCCCCGACACCTTTCTGTTGCGTTTGGCCAATGGCGAAGAACGCGTCATTCCCTACGACCAAATTGATCGGGCCAAGACCATTTTCGTCTGGGAAGCCCAAGCCAAGCCCAGTAATAAGCCCGGCAAAGGGACAAAAGCCGGAGCCAAGGGAAATAAGAAATCGGCGCCGACTGATACATCAAAGTCCAGTGGCACGAGCAGTTCGGCCGCTTCCACGGCAGACTCTGAGCAAGAAATCGATGATTTTCTTGATCGTAACGATGATCTCGAAGATCTTGATGCAGAACTAGATCTAGATATAGACAACCTTCCAGATAACGAAACCGACAACTACGACGACCAGGAGTCATCCCAGTCATGAGCAATCTCGACATGAAAGAAGCCATCAAAATGTTGGCGGCCGAAAAGAACATTTCAGAAGAGACCCTTCTGCAAGTTCTCGTAGAAGCTTTGGCGACTGCGTACAAGCGTCGTCCCGGTTCGGCTGAAGAAGTTGAAGTCGGTCTCAACACCGACACTCTTGAAATCACCTTCACCGCATTCGACATCGACGAAGACGGCAACTGGGTCAACCAGCGAGACGACACTCCCGACAAGAACGAACTTGGTCGCATTGCGGCACAGACCTTCCGTCAGGTGATGGGTCAGCGCATCCGCGAAGCCGAGCGCGACAAGAAGTTCGAAGAATATGCCAACCGCGAAGGCGACATTGTCACGGGCATCATTCAGCAGAACGACCATCGTTATGCCTTGCTCGATCTCGGTAAAGTCGAAGCACTCATGCCACAAAGTGAGCAAGTTCCTTTCGAACGTGCCACGCCAGGTACTCGCCTCAAGGCATACATCGTTGAAGTACGTCGTAGCGACAAAGGCCCGCAGATTGTGGTCAGCCGCACCCACCCCGGTCTCGTCAAGCGTCTCTTCGAACTTGAAGTTCCCGAAATTGCTGATGGTGTTGTCGAAATCAAGGCATGTGCTCGCGAACCAGGTCACCGCACCAAGATTGCCGTGTTCTCGAACGACAGCAATGTCGATCCCGTCGGTGCCTGTGTTGGTGCCCGTGGTGGACGCGTGCGCATGGTTGTGAACGAACTCAATCAAGAGAAGATTGACATCATTCCTTTCAGTGACGATTTGGCTGATTTCATTGCCAAAGCGCTGTCACCGGCCAAGGTCACCGAAGTTCGTCTCAGCGAAGACCGCAGCCAGGCTGATGTCATCGTTCCCGATTTCCAACTCAGCTTGGCGATCGGTAAAGAAGGACAAAATGCCCGTCTTGCTGCTCGACTCGCTGGTGTTCGCATCGACATCAAGAGCGAAACCCAGCACAACAATGAGCTCAACGGAATTTTTGAAGACGCTGAATACGCCGATGGCGAATGGATCTTGAACGCCGAAACTGGCGCGCAAGAATTCCACGCTGCTGACGGTTCAGTGATGAGTGTTGAAGAGTGGGAAAAGGTCACCGGAATTACTGCTGCGGCAGTTGAGGACGAGGCATAAATCTCACATGACAACGTTGACTCATCCGGTGCGCACATGCGTGGGATGCCGTTCTCGCAAAGAACAGCAGTTACTCACTCGCTATGTGCCCAACGAAATGGGTCAGCCTGTCATGTCTCGCACAGCAAGTGGACGTGGTGCATGGATGTGCGCCGAGTCAACGAGTTGTTTTGAGGCGGCAATGAAAATACGTGCATTTGATCGAGCCTGGAAAACTCAATCGGGTCACAAGAAAAGTTTTAGTAGTAAAAACAATGGTCGTCACCTCACCCGAGTCGCACAACCATGACAATCTAAAAAGTCGCCGGAAACACCGGCGAAAAAGCATCAAAGGACTGAACGCCGCGTGGCAACAGCAAAGATCAAAGTCAGTGAATTAGCGAAGTCCCTCGGCATGACCAATGCCGAGATGCTCGAACTTTGTAAGGCCAACAATGTGGCCGCAAAGACTCCTCAGTCAACTTTGGTTGAAGCATTCGTACCGATGCTCAAGCGCAAAGCTGAAGCTGCTGGTCTCGTTCGTGAGGTTGCTCCGGTCGAAGAAGAAAAGCCCGCCAAGAAGGCGCCGGCGAAGAAGGCTGCCGATAAGGGCGAAGTTGCTCCTGTTGTTGAAGCTCCCGCCGCGCCAGTTGCTCCTGTTGTTGAAGCTCCCGCCGCGCCAGTTGCTCCCGTTGTTGAAGCTCCCGCTGCGCCAGTCGTCGAAACACCAGCCCCCGCACCGGTCGTTCAAACATCGCCGGTTGAAACGCCAGCTGTTGCTCCCGCTGCACCCGTAGCCCCCGAGACACCATCTGCTCCATCGGGATCAGTTGTCTCGAGTCGAACCACTCCGCGTGAACCAGGGCGTGATGCGACTCGTGAAACTCCTCGCCCTGCTGCTCCACGTCCCGATACGCCGCGACCGCCGGCCGCTGGTGGCACACCTGGTGTCGCCGCTCCTGGCCGACCCGCTGGTCCGCCGCCTGGTCGTCCCATGAGCTCAACTGGTCGTCCGGTTCCGCCGCCTCCAGGTCGTCCGATGAGTGCAACTGGTCGTCCGGTTCCGCCGCCTCCAGGTGGTCCACGTACTGCGCCTGCTCCTGGTGCTCGTCCAAGCGGCACTGGTTATGGTGGCCCTCGTACTGGTGCACCTCGTCCTGGCGGTGCCTTTGGTGGCGCCCGTCCCGCCGGCGGTCCTCGTCCTGCCGGTGCCTTTGGTGCACAGCGACCTGGTGGACCCGGTGGCGGCCCCGGTGGCCCTGGAGGTCCTGGTGGTGGACCCGGTAGTCCTGGTGGTGGCCGTCCCGGTGGTGGAGGTCGCCCCGGTGGTGGCGCTCGCCCAAGCGGTGGACGTCGCGCTCCGCGCAGCGGTGGTCGTCGTCGCCGTCGTGGTGAGGATGATCTACAGCCATCAATGATTTCGTACAGCGATGATGCGGCTCCGGTCCCCGAGGGCACCGTCGTTATCGAACGCGGCGTTTCATCACAAGAATTTGCACCTCGTCTCAACCGCACCGCGGCCGACGTGGTTCGTTTCTTGTTGAAGAACGGCGAAATGGTCACGGCAACCATGACGTTGTCCGACGAACAAATGGAATTGTTTGCACTCGAAATTGGTGCCGAGATTCTGTTGGTTGAACCCGGTCAACAAGAAGAAATGGAATTGCAGGCCCTCTTCGATGACAGCGATGACGACGACGAGACCGCGCAAGAATTGCGTCCGCCAGTGATCACCGTTATGGGTCACGTTGACCATGGTAAGACCACATTGCTCGACAAGATTCGTAACGCCAATGTTGTTTCTGGTGAAGCCGGTGGAATCACCCAGCACATCGGCGCATACCAAGTGGTGCAAGATGGCAAGAAAGTCACCTTCATCGACACACCTGGTCACGCCGCGTTCACTCAGATGCGAGCTCGTGGAGCTCAAGTCACCGACATTGTTGTACTGATGGTTGCTGCTGACGACGGCGTGATGCCGCAGACGATTGAAGCAATTAGTCATGCGCGCGCTGCCGGCGTACCGATGGTGGTGGCGATCAACAAGGTCGACAAAGAAAACGCTGACGTGCAGCGCGTTCTTGCTCAACTCGCCGAACAACAACTTGTTCCCGAGTCTTGGGGCGGCGACACGATCTGTGTTGAAATGTCCGCTCAACAGAACTTGGGTGTTGACGATCTCATCGAACAGCTCACCATCGTTGCTGAAATCGAAGAACTCACCGCCAACCCAACAGGTCGCGCTAAGGGAGTCGTTCTTGAAGCCAACCTCGACACTGGTCGTGGACCAGTTGCCACGATTTTGGTGGACAAGGGAACATTGAAGGTCGGTGACCCGATTGTTGCTGGTGGTGCGTGGGGCCGTGTACGCGCCATGATCGATGACAAGGGTCAGCAAATCAAAGAAGCCGGGCCATCAACTCCGGTGCAGGTACTTGGTTTGTCAACCGTGCCGCAAGCGGGCGATGAATTCCGTGTTGCACCAGACGAAAAGACTGCTCGCACCGTCGGTGAAGCTCGCGAACAACGCCTGCGTGCCAAGGCTCAACGTGGAGATGCTCGCGTACAACGCGGTGTCAAACTCGAAGACGTCTTCACGCAAATTCAGGCTGGCGAAGTGGCAACACTGAACCTCATTTTGAAAGCTGACGTACAAGGTTCGCTCGAAGCAGTGACCGAAAGCTTGCGTCGCCTCGAGCGTGATGAAGTCAAATTGGCATTCGTTCACCGTGCAGTTGGTGGAGTCACCGAAAACGACATCACATTGGCTGCGGCAACTAATGCCACCATTCTCGGTTTCAACGTTCGACCCGATCGTAAAGCTCGCGACCTCGCCGAAGCCGAACATGTGGAGATCCGTTCATACGAAATCATCTACAAGCTGCTTGAAGATATCGAGAGCGCGATGATCGGTATGTTGGCCCCTGAGTACGAAGAAGTTGTCACCGGTGAAGCCGAAGTACGCGAAGTTTTCCGTGTGCCCAAGCTCGGTGGAATTGCGGGTTGTTATGTCCGTACCGGACAAATCACTCGTGGCACCAAGGTGCGCTTCATTCGCGAAGGAGTCATCATTTGGAAGGGTGCAATTACTTCATTGCGTCGCTTCAAAGACGATGTGCGTGAAGTCCGCGAAGGTTTCGAATGTGGTATCGGTTTGAGCGACTTCCAAGACCTCAAGCCTGGCGACCTCATTGAAACCTTCGAAGAGAAATTGATTGTTCGTACCTGATCATGGCAAGCGCAACTGTCGATCTTGAATTTTTCTTTGACCCGGTGTGTCCGTGGGCCTGGATCACCTCACGTTGGGTCAAAGAAGTTCAAGAGATGCGTCAGTATTCGGTGACCTGGAAACCCATTTCGCTCAAACTTCTGAATGCCAATCAAACCGCCGAGTGGTACACCGATGAATACAAGCGTGGCCATGCAGCAGGGCATGATGCCTTGCGAACTGCGTGTGCGTTGGTTGATCATCTTGGTATCGACGAAGGAAATGCTGCAGTTGATCGCTTCTATACGGCTCTTGGTACGGAGGCTCACAAGAATGGTCGCCGCGACGATCTTCGTGACAACACGTTGGCGTTTATTGATGAATGTCTTGCAACCGCGGGAGTCAGCGAGACGTTGAACCAAACGGGCATGACGACGTTCGACGAAGCGGTCGCCGCATCAACCGACTTGGCACTTGCTCGCACGGGTAAAGATGTCGGAACTCCCATCCTCACTTTTCACCCAGGTCAATCCAACGAAGGTTCATTCTTCGGACCTGTGATTGCCCGCATCCCTCGTGGTGAAGAAGCATTGAAGTTGTGGAATGCCATTGAAGTCGTTGCCACAACTCCTGGTGTCGCCGAACTCAAGCGCACTCTGCGTTCAAAACCAGTCTTTGACTAAGAAGCACGGTTTACGAGCGGTAGCGTTCTTGGTGTGAATAGACCGCCGTCGCGCTCAGGAAAATCTCGCACTCCCTCGCGTAATGCGACGACGCACGCTTATCCGCGATCGGCCCGTTTGGGAGAGACGCTTCGTGAGGTTCTGGCCGACGAATTAGTACGCATCGACGACGAACGCCTTGAGTTCGTGACCGTCACTCGGGTTGAAGTTGACCCCGAAATGAACCGTGGCAACGTGTTCTTCGATTCACTTGCTGGCGAAGACGGCGACGCCCTCATTTTGCAGGCGTTCTCGGATCACCGCAAGCGTTTACAAGGCGCAATCGGTAAACAAGTTCGGGCTAAGAAGACACCAATTCTTTCGTTCCGTCCCGATGAAGTCATCCGCTCAGCCGAACGCATTGAAAAGATCTTGCGCGAAAACCCCAGCCCGAGCCGCGAAGCAACAGTGAACGAAGACAACTACGTGCAGAAGAAAGTCTTTGCCGAACCCGAAGATGATCCTGAGTTAGAAGATTTCGGGTTAGATGATGAAGACAATGAGCCTGACGATCTAGATGGCGAGGCGTAAACCCGCGCAGGTTCATGGCCTGCTCGTGATTGATAAACCTGCCGGCATGACGAGCCATGACGTCGTTGATCAAGCGCGACGAATACTGGGTGAACGCAAGATCGGTCATTCTGGAACTCTCGATCCCGATGCCACGGGAGTTTTGCTGTTGGGTGTCGGCGATGCCACGCGACTCTTACGCTTTCTTGACAACGTGACGATTGATGGTCGTGCCACCACATCAAAGTCGTATACCGGAACCGTGGTGCTTGGTACTGAAACCTCGACGCTTGATGCTTCGGGTGAGGTAACGGCGACCTATGACATGTCGGCAGTCATTGAAGGACTCACTGTTGACAAAGTTCAAGCAATCGTTGATGGCAACATTGGTCAGCAATTACTCGGTGATGTCATGCAAGTTCCCCCGATGGTGTCGGCACTCAAAGTTGACGGCAAGCGGTTGCATGAGTTGGCGCGCGAAGGGATTGAGATTGAGCGCGAGGCCCGACCAGTGACGGTGCACTCATTTAAAGTCCTCACCATTCGCGATAACGAAATCGACGTTGACGTGACCTGTTCAAGCGGAACGTACATTCGAACTTTGGCATCTGACCTCGGAACAATCATGGGTGGAGGAGCGCACCTCAAGAATCTTCGACGCACCTCAATCGGACGATTCACGGTTTCTGACACCGTGACACTTGATGACATGAAGTCAGAAGAATCTTCAACCGATCCTCGGTCGTATTTGCGACCAGTGATTGATTGTGTGCGTGGCTTAACGCGATTTGACGCCGACGCTGATGTTCTTGCTGCCGTTGCGGTTGGCAAAGTATTACCTGCGGCCTTATTCGCGGGTAATGGTCCGGCGCCGTGGGCAGTCGTTGACGCCAATGAGCGACTGGTTGCGGTGTACGAACCCTTCAGCAACGAGAAGGTCGGGGCAGATATGGCTCGGCCATCAATTGTTCTGATCACCCCAGAAACCCAGTGAGCATGGCGACAAGTATTTAGTCGTTTGTGACCAAAGTTTGGATCACGAGCGGACATCTCAGACAGCGCCGCAAGTATCGTTTGCTTCTGTGCAGGTGATTACTGATCTGAATGCGATACCGAGCGGGCTCTTTGCTTCGGGCTCGGTTGTCACCATTGGCGCGTATGACGGACTGCATGTCGGTCATCGCGAAATTATCGAGCAAGTCACCAAGAAGGCTCAAGTAGCTGGACAAACCAGTGTGTTGGTGACCTTCAGTCCACACCCCGCCCACATCTTGCGTCCGACCGAAGCCCCGAAGCTATTAACTGACCGCGATCAGAAATTGCGTCTGCTTGAAAGCACCGGCGTCGATGCAGTTGTCGTGATCGCTTTTGACCGCATTCAGGCGGAAGAGACTCCCGAAGCTTTTGTTCAGCGGGTGTTGCTCGATGCCTTGAATGTGAAGCGTCTGATTGTCGGTAAAGATTTTTGTTTTGGCAAAGATCGTCGGGGCAACGTAGAACTGTTATCGCAACTTGGTGCGCAGTTTGGATTTGTTGTTGAACCGACCAATCTCGTTGCGGGTCACGACGATGTCACTGCGAGCTCAACGTATATTCGCTCATTGGTTTTAAACGGAGATATAGCCGCGGCCAATATCTACCTAGGTCGTCAACACGAACTGATCGGAACAGTTGTTCACGGTGACGCTCGTGGTCGCACGATTGGTTTCCCCACTGCGAACGTTGAAGTGCCCAAGACAATGTGTCAGCCGGGTGACGGCGTCTATGCAGGTTGGTATGTTCGCGCTGCACGTGATGGCCAGCCCGAACGCGTGTATCCGGCAGCAATCAATATTGGTCGCCGCCCAACTTTTTATGTTGATGCGCCGGTTTCATTGATTGAAGCTCACCTCATTGGCGAGACAAATATTGATCTTTATGGCGAAGTTGCCACACTTCGCTTTGTCGCTCGCTTGCGCGGTGAAATCAAGTTCTCAGGTATCGATGAACTAAAGGCTCAGTTGATGCTTGATATTGCAAACGCTCGAGCAGTGCTAAACGCTTCATGATTAATTAGGCGTTTAGTAATTGATAGCCAGTATTGCGCTGTGCGAGTGTTCGGCCGAGCGGTGAAACCAAGGCATTAAAACTGTCTTCGCTCATCTTCTGACCGTGGTTGGCCCCGGCGGCACGACTGATGTTTTCGTCCATCAATGTTCCGCCAATGTCGTTGCAACCAGATCGCAGTAATTGACGAGCACCTTCAACGCCAATCTTGACCCAACTCACTTGAACATTGTCAATGAGGCCGTGATAGGCGATGCGGCCAATGGCGTGCATCAAGATTGTCTCGCGGAATGTTGGTCCGCGACGTGAACGCTTTTGCAGATAGATCGGCGAAGCCATGTGCACGAATGGCAACGGAATAAATTCGGTGAAGCCGCCAGTGATCTTTTGTAGATCACGTGTACGAATCATGTGGCGTGCCCAATGTTCGGGGTGTTCAACACTTCCGTACATGATCGTGATATTTGAATGCAGTCCAATTTCGTGAGCGACTCGATGACACTCAAGCCATTCGTCAGTGTTCACTTTGTCGGGGCACAACACAGCACGAGCTTCATCATCAAGAATCTCGGCTGCGGTGCCAGGCAGTGAAGCGAGACCTGCTTCTTTCATCTTGGTGAGGTAGGTCTTTAGGTCTTCACCGTTGCGCTTGGCACCTTCAGTGATTTCTAATGCGGTGAATCCGTGCACATGCATTTCGGGCACGGCATCTTTGACTGCCTGCGTGACATGCCAGTAATAGTCGCCATCAAAGTCGGGGTGAATGCCACCCTGCAAAGTGACTTCGGTGGCTCCCATATTCCAGGCTTCAACGGCACGTTGGGCGATGTCTTCAAGCGTGAGCAAATACGGTGTACCACGCAAGTTCAATGACAAGGGTCCTTTGGAGAACCCGCAGAACTTACATTTGAAGGTGCAGACATTGGTGTAATTGATATTGCGGTTATGAACCCACGTGACTTGGTCGCCTACGGCAACTTCGCGCAGGTGGTTGGCGTATTCGGCAATGGCTAATACTTCTGGTCCACGAGCGCGGAACAAATCAATGATTTCTTGTTCGCCAATTTCTTGACCAGATCGATGACCTTCAATGACTTCGTGAATGCGCGAGCGCGAGTCAATTGATGTGCGCGTTCCTGCCGCGATGAGCAACGGTGGTTTGTTGTTACTGCCGCTGTACCACTGCGTTGAACGATGACCGACGAGAACAACTTCAGCTCCGTCTAGCACCACATCGGCGGCCGTGACTTTTTCTGGCCAAATTGCGCCCGGATCATCGCGACCAAGACCTTCGGCATCGGAGCGATCAAGAATGGGGAAGCGCAGATTGACGTCAATCCAAGGGTTGTGATCAACATTGAAACTACGAGCGGGGTCGAGCGACAAACTGATGTCTTTGCTCACGATGTACTCGGGATACAAAGTCAGTCGTGGAGCCAACACCATTCCGCGCGATTCGGTGACAGTTTTCAGAATGTCAAGATCGGGCCACGGACGTTCGGGGTTGACGTGATCAGCCGTTACTGGCGAAACACCGCCCCAATCGTCAATGCCGGCATCAAGTAACGGTGCGAAGTCATCGCTGAGGTTCGGCGGGGCTTGCAAGTGAATCTCTGGCGGAAGAATCAATCGGGCAACTGCGATCGACCACAAGAATTCATCGGTGGGACAAGGGTCTTCGTATTGCATTCCCGTGCGTGGCTTCGGCAAAAAGTTTTGCACGATGACTTCTTGTACGTGACCGCGACTTACTCCAGATTTTTCAACAACCTTGTGCTTGTTATGCGAATCGCGAATAGCAACAAGTGCAGCAATACGATCGGCTCGAGTTTCGCCGAGCCCAACCAAGATTCCTGTCGTGAACGGAATGTGTAGTTCGCCGGCGTAATCAAGTGTTGCTAAACGACGTTCTGGATCTTTGTCTGGCGCACCGCGGTGGCATGCCAAATCGTGGCGCAATGTTTCGACCATCATTCCTTGGCTGGGTGAATACCGTCGCAAACTAGCGAGCTCTTCTTTGCTTAGTGCACCAGCGTTGGCGTGGGGGAGAAGACCAGTTTCTTCAAGCACCAATTTGCACATTGCTGCGAGGTATTCAACGGTCGATGCGTAACCATGTTCGGTCAACCAATCACGCGCAACTTGGTATTTCTCTTCGGGTGCTTCGCCCAATGTAAAGAGAGCTTCGTGACAACCATTGCGGGCACCTTGCTTGGCGATCTTCAAAACTTCTTCGGGAGACAAGAACGGACTCTCAAGACGAGCGGGTGGTTGGGCAAATGTGCAATAGCCACAACTATCGCGGCACAACATTGTGAGTGGAATGAACACTTTGGGTGAGAACGTCACTCGAGTGCCATGGTGAGAGTCGCGTATTGCGCGAGCCCGGGCCATCAGTTCATCAAGCGGGGTGTCAATCAACACACGGAGATCTTCGGGAAGATCTTGAGGTTGGGTGAGGGTGATGCGGGGATCACCTGAATCGATCAGTTGTACATCTATGCGCTGGCGCGTCACGGGGAAGACCCTTCTGTGAGAAATTCTCAATTTTTGCCAGCGCACAACGAGGATCAAACGGATGCGAGAGAGCCATCAGGTCCCGGTAACTGTCGTGCGAGATCAGACTAGTGGTCCTCAGTGGGTTTTGAACGACTCAAGAATGTTTTGCGTCGCCACGCCGACGCGATGGCCGGTACGGGCGATGAAGCCCAATTGCACTCCCGATTCTGAGTCGCGAACTGTGAAGAACTGTTCGTGGCCGTGTTCGTCGATCACGATGGGGGTGAGCTCTGCACCAGCCGCAGTCAAGGTGGTATGGGCATAGCCCGCATTCAAGACTTCAAGTGACACGTGATGAACGCCGGCGCCAAAGCGATCGATATGGGCGGCCACGCTCGGGTCGGCTTCAGGGCTGACCAACACGAGGGTCGCTCCGCCCGCGGCCAAGACCACGATTCCGGGGCATTCGCTCGCCGGTGATGGCAAATGGAACCCAAGATTTTGAGTAAAAGTGCTGGTCACAGGGCCTAAATCAGCGACGGCGACGACCACATGGTCAATCCGGCTCGAGACGGTGTCAATAGCCGAGCGAATACCTTCCGGTGAGGCGGTCTTTTCGGGAGGCCCGTCGGCGCGCCGACCAGCAATTTCGATGCGGTGGGTCTCGCTGAGCACGACCCGCATGATGTCTTCGGCGAAATCGGGGTCAATTCCACGGTCGATGGCGTATTGCCGACGGGTGGTCACGACATTTCGGACCCGTTCGGGCTGAATGATGGGGGTATCGCTGTGTTCTTTGATCCGAGCGACATCGTGGCAGATATTGATACGTTCGGCCAAAACGTCGAGAAGCTGCCGATCGAGTTCGTCGATGCGCTGACGCAAGGCCAAAAGTTCGGGCGACGGATCGGCGGACGACATCTAGGCAAAGGTACCAGTCACGAAGCCCAGCGACGTACTTGTTTCTTTGCGTGAGCGAAGGAGTCGGTGTTAGGGTGCCTTGGTCTGACAATCAGACCCAAGCCACATGCAGGGGGTTGTTGTGCCAATCCAGAAACTCAATCACGCGGTGCTGTACATCCGTGACGTGGCGACCACCAAGCGTTTCTACACCGAGGTCATGGGCTTTGAAACCATGATCGAAGATCCAGGTGGGCAGTTTCTTTTCATGCGCGCACCCCTTTCGCAAAATCATCACGACATCGCCTTCTTTGCCATCGGTCAAGGTGCCGCTCCAACAACTGCGGGCCGTTCATCGGTCGGTATGTATCACATTGCTTGGGAAGTCAGCACGCTTGAAGAACTTGAAGAAATGCGGGTGAAGCTCATGGCTGCTGGTGCTCTCATCGGTGCTAGCGATCACGGAGTCAACAAAAGTTTGTATTCACGCGATCCTGATGGACTCGAGTTTGAAGTCATGTGGCTCGTTCCGCCCGAGCATTGGGGCGAGATGGCTCATCAGGCCATCGTTCAACCTCTCGACCTACCTGGCGACCGCCGCCACTTTGCACAGTTTGGTTTGAAGTGACTCAGACGACTTTCGATCGAGTGGAACGCCGCACCGTTGCGGTTGAAGTTCGTGAACGCCTCATTGAGGCAATTCGTAACGGCGAGTTAATCGCGGGAACAGCGTTGCCGGCCGAACGCGTCTTGTGTGAGCAATTCAACGTGGCGCGCACATCGGTGCGTGAGGCAATTCAAGGTCTCGCAACGGCTGGTTTCATTGAGCGTCGCGGTAATCGTGCGTTTGTGGTTGAAGTTGTACCCGGTCTTGAACTTGCGCTCGATTCGCGTAAAGCAACAGTGCGCAATCTGTTCGAAGTTCGTCGTGTGATTGAGCCAGCAATGGCTGGCCTTGTTGCATTACGGGCGCCCGAGCACGTGCGCCGCGAAATTGCCGACCTTGCCTCGCGGCACGCCAGCGGAATCGATGAATTTCGCTTGATTGATCGCCAATTTCACCAGATGATCGCCTCGGCCTGCGATAACCCGGTGTTGAGTGAGGTTTATTCGAAAGCTCTTGCATCGTTGTTTAACTCCGAAGAGTTTGCCTCGCTGCTCTACGCCGAAAACAACAAAGAAGAAGTTTCAAACATTGTTGAATCTTCATCGCATGCTCACGTTGAAATCGCTGAAGCATTGCTTGCCGGAGATCAGGTTCGTACCGAAAAGGCAGTAGCGGCTCACTTGCGCGACGTTGAGGCGCGCATGTTGGAGCGGCTGATATGAAAAAGAATTTGAAGAATAAATATTTCAGTAAGTCAGAGTTGTATCAAACAGTCCGTCACGATCTGAATGAGATAAAAAAATGAACTTCAAAAATCAATATTGCTATTTCTTTGAAGATGAAGAATTTGCTGAAACTAATCGCGAAGGTTTTCGTCGGCGAGTCATTACCGGCGAGAATTTACAGCTTTGGTTTTGGCGCATCCGTGGCGGAAGCACCGGTTCGTTCATGCATAACCATGTTGAGAACGAGCAGTTGGGCATCATCATGCGCGGCAAACTCGATTTTCGCATTGGCGACAAAGAAGACACCGAACGCGTTGTATTGGGCGAAGGCGAGGCGTACTTGGCTCCGCAATCGGTATGGCATGGCGACAGCGTCTTCATTGGCGACGAAGAACTCAACGAAGTGTGGATTCTCGATGTTTTTTCGCCCCCGCGAACTGACATCTAAAACAGATTTTTTTAACAACAACAACATCGTAAATATTGGAGGAAGAAAATGACAGTTGCTGATTGGCGATTGGCTGTAGATATCGGTGGAACATTCACCGATGTAGTTCTCATGGATCGTGCGTCAGGCCGTGTCGTGGTTGATAAAACCTTGACGACCCCCTCGGCCCCGCTCGACGGCGTACGCACTGGCGTGCGCCAACTTTTGGCTAAAGCTGGTGTCACCCCAAGTGAAATCACCGCTCCGATCGTGCATGCCACCACGCTCATTACGAATGCCTTGATTGAAGGCAAAGTTGGTCGCGCTGGTTTAGTGACAACGACTGGCTTTGGCGACACCTTGCTCATTCGTGACGAGCATCGTTACGACATGTACGACTTGCAGATCGAATTTCCGGCACCGCCGATTCCTCGCGAGCGCATTAGCGAAATTAATGAGCGCACAAATGCCAAGGGTCTCGTCGTTGAAACTCCGACGGCTGCTGATCTCAAGCGCATTGCCGATGAATTGCGGGCTCAGAAAGTTGAATCAGTCGGTATCTGTTTAATCAACAGCTATGCCAACCCAGCAAATGAGCGAGCAATCGCCGATTACCTCCGTGTTGAACTTGGCGTGCCGGTGTGCATCTCAAGTGAAGTGTCACCGCAGATTCGCGAATATCCCCGGATGATCACAACGGCATGTAACGCCGCAACGATGCCAGTGATCGGGCCATACCTTGACGAACTCACCAAGTGGTTGGCTTCCGAAGGATTCGGCGGTTCGGTGTTGATGATGTTGTCAAACGGTGGAGTTGTGTCCACAGATGACGCCGCTCGTACTCCCATTCGTTTGGTTGAGTCTGGGCCTGCTGCTGGTGCTCTTGCTGGTAGTTGGTTTGCTCGACGCTTAGGTGAAGAACGTTTGATGTGCTTCGACATGGGTGGCACCACGGCCAAGTCGTGTCTCATTGTTGACGGCGAACCCGAATTGACCAACACCTTTGAAGTCGCACGTATTTATCGCTTCAAAAAAGGTTCAGGATTCCCGGTCTCGGTTCCTTCTGTCGATCTCGTTGAAATTGGCGCAGGTGGCGGAAGTCAAGCATGGGTTGATGATCTTGGTTTGTTGAAGGTTGGACCCGAATCAACTGGTGCAATGCCTGGACCGGCTTGCTACGGACGCGGTGGCACTCATGCTGCAGTGACCGACAGTGACTTAGCTCTTGGCATGCTTGACGCCGAATTTTTCTTGGGTGGCGACATGCCACTTGATCTTGCAGCATCGCAAGCAGCGCTAGGTCGTATTGCCGATAAGTTGAAGTTGCCCGTTGGCGACACCGCTGCTGGTGTTCATGAATTGGTGAATCAAAACATGGCGGCGTCATCACGTATGCACGCAGTTGAACTGGGTGCCGACCTTCGTGGTGTCACGTTGTTGGCCTTTGGTGGTGCTGGTCCGGTTCACGCATGTGGCGTTGCCGAATTACTTGAATCACCACGAGTTATCTTCCCGGTTAACGCCAGCGTGTTGTCAGCAATCGGCACTTTGGTGTCACCGGTTCGTATCGACTTGGCGCGCAGCATGGTGCGACCAATTCAGGGCATTGATGAAGCCGAGCGTGATGCTTTATTGAGTGAACTTCGTGAAGAAGGTCATCGTGTTTTGATTGCTGCTGGTGCCGATCCGGCGTCGGTGACATTCCGATATGGCGTTGATGCTCGTTACATCGGTCAAGGAAATGAAATCACGATTTGGATGGGTGAGGGAGACAAATTCCCTGGCCAGACCCTCGACATCGTGACGGCTTTCGAAACCGATTACCGCCGCATTTACGGACTCACGATTCCAGATGTTGGCGTTGAAGCCGTGACTTGGCGTCTATCTGCTTATGCCAAGGCCGAAGAGTTTGAACCATTGGTTGAACTTTCCGACAAGCAGGGCGCCCCTCATGGCACCCGTGCCGTTCGCTTCACGCGTCAAGGTGAACCGATCATGACACCGGTGTATCGCCGTGGTGATATTGGTCGCGGACAGATCATTGAAGGTCCAGCAATTATTGAAGAACGTGAAACAACCGCCGTGATTCGTCCGAATTGGACCGTCACACTTGGCAGCGATGGCTCAGTCATTGCCGACCGGAAAGTGAAGTGACCAAAATGGCCCGTACTTTTGATCCCATTGAACTTGAAGTTTTGTGGCAGAGCTTGATCGCCACTGTGAATGAGCAGGCACGTGCGTTGCAACGCGCGGCATTCTCGCCCATCGTTCGCGAAGCTGGTGACCTAGCAAATGCTGTCTTTGACAAGCGTGGTCGCATGGTTGCTCAAGCGGTTACCGGAACTCCCGGCCACATCAACTCATTGGCACGTGCGGTTGGGGCAATCCTTGATGATTACCCCATCAGCAGTTTGAAGCCTGGCGACATCATCGTCACCAACGATCCATACAAGACAGCTGGTCAGTTGCTCGACGTCACGGTGATGTGTCCCGTC
The DNA here is from genome assembly GCA_947454105.1 of Actinomycetota bacterium. Lineage (GTDB taxonomy): Bacteria > Actinomycetota > Acidimicrobiia > Acidimicrobiales > Ilumatobacteraceae > Casp-actino8. The sequence continues at coordinate 27,928 of CANGIP010000014.1, forward strand.
TGGAAGAACAACGAAATCATCGCCTTCTTCGGTTCAACGATTCACCACACCGATGTCGGTGGCTACGGAATCGGTGCTGGAGCCCGTGATGTTTTTGAAGAAGGACTCTGGATTCCGATTTGTCGTTTGATGATCGGCGGCGAGCGTAACCACGATGTCTGGAAGTTCATCTTGTCAAACGTGCGTCAACCCGACCATATGGCTGGTGACTTGCAAGCACAGATGGCTTCTGGTGAAGTTGGAGCCCGCCGTTTGTTGGCCTTATGCGAACAACACGATCTTGATGACATCGAAGAACTCAGTGATGAAATCATTGCTCGTAGTGATGCAGCAACTCGCGCCGCAATTCGCGAACTGCCCGCTGGCACCTACAAGGCAAGTGCCGAACTCGACTTGGCCGACGGAAGCCGCATTCATATTGCGTGTGCCATCACCGTCGACATCGACAAGGGTGAAATCTTGGTCGACTACGAAGGTTCATCTGGCGCCAGTCCGTACGGCATCAACGTTGTTCGTAACTACACCCACGCGTACACAACCTTTGCGGTTCGCGCGGTTTTGAACCCCGACCTGCCAAACAACTACGGCAGCTTGGCCCCAATTTTGGTTGAAGCACCAGTCGGTTCAATCGTGAATGCCGTGTCGCCGCAACCGTGTACAGCGCGTCACGTTGTGGGCATGTTCTTGCCGAACGCATTGCTCAAAGCATTGGCACAAATTCGACCGATGCAAGCAATGGCCGAAGGTGCTGGAGCAGTGTGGACGATGCAGGTCAGCGGAACCTACGACGATGGTCGTCCGTTCATTACATCTATGTTCACCTATGCCGGTGGTGTTGGTGCTCGCGCGACTAAGAATGGTTTGTCGGCGTGCTCGTACCCAACAGGTGTGTCAGCGGTTCCGGTTGAAGTCGTTGAAGCATCAGCACCTATTCGATTCTTCCGCAAAGAATTGCGTCACGGATCAGGCGGCAAGGGCCACACCATGGGTGGACTTGGTCAGACTGTTGAGTTCACAGTTGATGCGCCAAAGGGTTGGCAGCTCAATGCTGTTACTTCTCGATTGGCAGTTCCGCCGGAAGGAATTTTTGGCGGAGAAGCTGGCGAGTCGGGCAACTTCACGGTCAACGATGAATCAGTTCGTACGCAAGCGCGTGTTGCTTTGAAGTCTGGTGATCGTGTTCGTCTCGATCTACCTGGCGGTGGTGGCTACGGAGCAGTCGATAGCTGACGTATTTCGCGAGACTTTGAGTACTAACAACAGAGTTTGAGTAAATGGGGGAGGGGAAAATGACAATAAATACTGATGGCGCGTGTTTCGGAGATCTGTGGCGTGATGCGGTAGCAACGCGCTCCAATGCAACGTTCTTAGTCTTTGAAACTTCATCTGGATCCTCGCACTCATGGACTTATGCCGAGTTTGATGATGTCGTCGCCCGTGCTGCTGCGAAGCTGACCTCCCTGGGCGTAGAACAAGGCGACTCGGTCAATTTGGCTCTGACCAACTCTCCGGCCTTTGTTGCTTTGTGGTTGGCAAGCGTTCGACTTGGTGCGTGGATTGTCCCGAGCGATCCGCAGTCGCGAACACAAGAATTAGTTGAACATCAATCGCGAACAAACTCAAAAGTTGGAATCTGCTCGGTTCATCGCGCAGACGAATTCCGGGCTGCTGCTCTTTCAATTCCGGTGATTGCGATTGACGAAGATGATTGTGAATTGTCCGTGTTCGGAATGGAGAAGTTCACCAATTGGCCGAAGCTCAACATTCTCGATCGGGCTGCGGTGATGTTTACTTCGGGGACGACCGGACGACCTAAAGGCGTCGACATCAGCCAAGCCAACTACGCGTTTGCTGGACAAGTGATGGCCACGGCAAGCGGACTCACTCCTGACGATCGTCAGTTAGTGGTGTTGCCACTGTTTCATGCCAATGCGCAGTACTACAGCTTTGCTTCGGCGATTGCCGTTGGTGCATCGGTGGCGCTCATGAGTACTTTCAGTGCAACGCGATTCTTGCAACAGGCCAAGACCTACTCGGCTACCCACGCCAGTTTGTTCGCCGCTCCAATTCGCATGATTTTGGCACGAGGCAATACGCCGGTGCCTGGTTTGGCATTGAAGCATTGTTGGTATGCAATGAACATTGCCGAACATCAATACGCCGAACTTTCAGAATTGTTGTCATGCCAACCACGACAGTTGTACGGCATGACTGAAACAATTCCGGCGGTGCTTACCGATGAATCTGCAGCGCCGCGTCCCGATTGCATGGGTTATGTCTCGCCGAGTTGCATTCTTGATGTACAAGATGCCGAAGGTCGAACGGTTGCTGTTGGAGAGATCGGTGAGATCGTGGTCGGCGGGACGCCCGGTATCACTTTGTTCACTGGATATCTCGACGATCCCGAAACGACGGCAAAGAGTTATCGCAATGGTTGGTTCTTGACCGGAGATCGCGCCACGCGAGACGAGAACGGTCGCCATTACTTTGATGGTCGTCGTGCTGATGTGTTGAAGGTCGCCGGAGAAAATGTCTCAACAGTTGAAGTTGAACAAGTGTTGTCAGCTCATCCCGACATTCTTGAGGCTGCGGTCATTGGCCAGCCCGATGACATTCGCGATGAAGTTCCGGTTGGGTTCGTGGTTGCCCGTGACCCGCAAAACGCGCCAACGGTTGCTGAACTTCATGTGTGGTGCGATGAACGTCTGGCGAAATCAAAACGACCGCGTGACATCACGTTTGTGGACGAATTACCCCGAACAAGTGTTGGCAAAATTCGTAAATTCATTCTCAAAGAAAGTCAACCGTCGTGAGACGTTTAGGAAGGACAATGCAATGACTATTTTTAACGATGAACTCTTGAAGTCTTTTGATGCTTCCATTGCCGATGTTTCGGTGGCCTGCACCATGCCGCCAGTGATTTACACGTCGGACGAATTCCTTGAATTTGAACAAAAGACGATCTTTGCTCAAGAGTGGTTGTGCGTTGGTCGTGTCGATCAAATCAAGAATCCTGGCGATTACTACACCACGACTGCCAATGGCGAGCATGTCATTGTGGCCCGCACCAAAGAGGGCGAAGTTCATGTCTTCTCGGCAATCTGTCAGCACCGCGGAATGCAGATCAAAGAAGATGCGGGCAACTGCGGGACCTTCACCTGTCCGTATCACCAATGGGTGTACGGCCTCGATGGTCGTCTGCTCGGTGCACCCGCGATGGAGAAGACCAAAGATTTCGACAAGAAGCAGTGGGGTATGCCCAATCTGCGCGTCGAAGTATGGAAGGGCTTCATCATGGTCAACTTCGATCTTGATGCTGCGCCATTTGGCCCAACCATGTCGCGCTACGAGCCGCTGCTCGTTAACTACGATCTCGAAAATTCGGTGTGTCCCGGAACCTTCACATTGAAGGACTTGCCGTGGAACTGGAAAGTCATGATGGAGAACTTCAACGATGGCTATCACGCCAATCGTTTGCACCACACCATTCAAGATTTCTGCCCGAGCAACATGGCCGAGTTTCCCGTTGCATGGGACGACGCTTCTGGTGTCATCTTCCGCACCAACGGATACATCCATATCGATGGTGGTTTCAACGCCACTTCGAAAGCCTTGATGCCAATCTTCCCGATGCTGACCGAAGAAGAACGCTGGCGTTCAACTTTCGCCTTGATGCCACCGACCTTGTGCTTTGGTACCGCCCCCGATCAGGCTTTCTTTTTCATCATTCGCCCCACGTCGCCCGACACGATTGATCTGGAAATTGGTTACTTGTTCCATCCATCAGCACTCGAACATCCGATGTTTGATTACTTGTACGAGATGAGCGATGCCGGCGTTCAAGTTTTCGTGAAACAAGACCAAGACGCCACGACAAAAGTTCAGCGTGGTATGCATTCACAGTTCGCACCTCGTGGGCGATACTCATGGCAAGAAGAAAGTCATGTGCAATTCAACCGTTGGCTCGTGCAGCGTTATCAGCGCAACTGGCCAGGTCGCAAGATCAAGTTGGTCGCCGACAACACCGTCACAGAAAAGGCCGGATGAAAATTCCCGCTGCTTCCTCTTCGGCTATTGCCGATGTTCTCGCGTTACGCGGGCAGAGTGGTTGGCTCACGCCTCCACTAGCTCCAATCGTGGCCGCGCGATGCCCAGTTGTTGGCGAAGTAGTGACAGTGCAGATCGAACGTCGTGACTCTGGTGCCGATTTCAAACCGATGTACGAAGTCTTGTCAGCTGTGCAGGCGGGCAAGGTTCTCGTGATTGCTGGGGCTATTGATATTGGTGGGGCGATCTGGGGCGAAATCTTGACTGCTTCGGCTCAACAGGCCGGATTTGTGGGAGTCGCTATTGACGGTTTTGTGCGTGATATCACCGCGATGCAGAACTTAGAACTACCGATTTATTCAAGCGGTACCGCAGTGGTGGGGCCGCTCGGAAGGGCTCACGTTGTATCGGTGGGCGAAACAGTCAACATTCTTGGGCAAGAAGTTTCTTCGGGCGATCAGATCGTTCTCGATGATTCTGGGTGTGTCCGATTGGCATCACGTGATGCCCAGGAAATTCTTGAAGCTGCAGCACTATATGAAAAAGGTGAAGAGCAGGTTCTCGAAGCGCTCGCGGTAGGCGAGCGATTAAATTCGGCATACAGATATAAAGCCGATGTGGTCTCGAGGCTGAAGAGATGATCAGAAGCCAAAAGAGGGGGCTCATAACAACTTGTTATGAGAACGACGCGGAGTCACAAACTAAAGTTGTGACTCAGCGAATTAATGACGCAATGAAGTCAGTCGCAAGATTGACGCGTGAACACAAAACAACAACAGGAGGAAACATGAAAGCTAATTTCCGTAAGCCGCTTGCGGCTCTCGGTTTTGCTGCGTTGCTCTTCACCGCATGTGGCGGCGATGACTCAAGCAGTGCACCAGCAACTGAGGCCCCAGCATCTAGCGAGGCACCATCGAGCGAGGCTCCGTCAACTGACGTCGCTTCAACTGATGCTCCCGCTTCTGATGTGTCGGCTCTCGACTCAAACGGTGACGGCGTGGTGCAGTTCGCACTCGCAATCCCCGGACCGGCCAATGACGGCGCCTACTACCAGGCACTCGTCGACGGCGTGAAGGCATTCACATCAAGTAACGGCTTGCCCGATCCAATCATCGTGGACAAAATTGAAGCCGACAAGGCTGCAACCGCGATGGACGACTTGGCCCAGCAGGGTGTTGACGTGATTGCAGTTGGAGCCAGCGAAATTGCTGGACCTTTGGCTGACCTCACCGTCAAGTATCCCGACATCTTCTGGTACTGCAACTGCGGTGCTGGATTTGCTGATCTGCCCGGTTTGGCTCAGACCCTTGACGACTCGTCGCAAATCAGCTATTCGGCTGGTTATGCAACTGGTCTCTTGCTCAAGGATGCTGGCAACAACAAGGCAACCTTCCTCGGATGCTGCGATCTCAACTTCGAAAAAGAGGCATACTTGTCGTTCGAACTCGGACTCAAGGCTGTTCTTCCCGATGCTGAGTTCTCGTATGTGAAGACTGGTGCATTCGACTACGACTTCGACAACACTGCTGGTGCAACCGAGGCCTACAACGCAGCTAAGGCTGCTGGTGTTGGCGCCGTGTACCCATACCTCGGTGGAGCTCTCGAGCCCATCGTGCAGTTGGCAAATGCTGACGGCATCATCACGATGTCGGCTGGCTCATCGAAGGCGTGCGAAAGCACCGACCTCAAGTACGACATCGCCGTGAAGTTTGACGGTGGCGACTACATCCTTGAAGCATTGGCACGCATCGTTGCCGGTACCTTCAAGGAAGGCGAGAAGTTGACCTTCCAGATCGGCGACAACGCTGGTCCGGGCAAGTCACCTGGTGCAGTTATTTGTAACCCGACTCCAGAGCAGCAGACCGCTATGGACGAGATTGACGCAAAATTGGCAGCTGGCGATTTCGCAGCTGACCTTGGCGCAATCAAGGGCCAGGCTTACGGTGGCTGATCCGATTTCGGATCATTTACTCGAAAACCACAAGGGTGGAGGGACTTCGGTCCCTCCACCTGCGGTGGTTGTTCGAGGAATTGTGAAACGCTATGGCGCGCTTGCCGCGTGCGATGGCGTTGATCTCACGATGCGCGCCGGAGAAATTCATGGCGTGCTCGGACAAAACGGTGCGGGTAAATCCACACTGATGAAAATCCTCATTGGGTTAGTAATGCCCGACGAGGGTTCTATTGCCATTAATGGCAAAGATGCTCGTATCGGAAGTCCACAGATTGCGTCCGATTTAGGTATCGGAATGGTGCACCAACACTTCAGTTTGGTTGATGGCCTCTCAGTTTGGGAGAACGTTGTGCTTGGTGAAAAAGCTCACCTTGATCGTTCGGCTGCACGCTCGCGCGTCGCCGAAATTGGTGAGCGTTATGGTCTCGATGTTGACCCCGATGCTCGGGTCTCATCACTGACAGCGGGTCAAAGGCAGCGCGTTGAAATTATTAAATGCTTGCGCCGTGATCCCAAGATTTTGATTTTTGATGAACCAACCTCGGTGTTGACTCCTGAGGAAAGTAGTCACCTCTTTGGTGTACTTCGCAATGTTGTGAAAACCGAAGGTCGAACTGTGGCTCTTGTCAGTCACAAGCTTGAAGAAGTATTGCGCGCCACTGACGACATCACGATTATGCGTGATGGAAAAGTCGTGGCTTTTATGCGCACTAACGAGACTGATCGTCATGCACTTGCCGAAGCGATGGTAGGCCGTGCTGTTGATCTTCGCGGTGGTAAGGCTCGTCAAGTTCTAGACAACACTGTGGTCGCCTCAGCACATGCCGAACCTATTCCGGTTCTCGAAATTGTGAATGCTTCAGTGCAAACCAAGGCTGCTGGTGTGCAATTAGCAAATCTTTCGTTGTCGGTGATGCCGGGTGAAATCGTAGGTATCGCTGGTGTTGAAGGTAATGGTCAACGAGTGTTAGCTGATGTGTTGTCAAGTTTGACTGCGCTGAACTCGGGGACTGTCAAAGTGAAGGGTCGTGAGATTTCGACTGGTCGCCCAGGTGCGATGTCAAAATCGGGTATCGGTGTCATTCCCGAAGATCGCCACGACTCGGGATGCGTGCTTGATATGTCGGTTGCCGAAAACTTAGTTTTGGCCGATCAAGGCAGTGTTGCCCAACGAGGTTTTCTTGACCGCAAAAAGATTTCTGCTCAGGCTGAAGAACTTGTTAAACAGTTCGGAGTGAGTTGCTCGTCGGTTGATGCTCCGATGTGGACGTTGTCGGGTGGCAACCAACAACGGGTGGTATTGGCTCGCGAACTCAGCACCGGACCATCGGTGTTGGTCGCTGCGCAGCCAACTCGTGGACTTGACGTTGGGGCTATCGAATATATGGGTGGGCGCCTCAAGCAAGCGGCTGCTGACGGAGTCGGAGTTCTATTGATCTCGAGTGAGATCGAAGAACTCATTGAATTGAGTGATCGAATTTTGGTGATGTATCGCGGATCAATTGTGGGCGAGATGAAGGCTGGAGAAATAGATATGCATCGTCTCGGAATGTTGATGGGCGGTGCCGAATGACGACGACACCAAGCGCGAAGCGCGACCGGATAGAACTCATTGCGCTCTACATCGTCAGCATCATTGCTGCATTTGTCATCGCCGCAATCTTGGTGAATACCAGCGGGGGCTCGTGGTCGAAGGCTGTCGAAGCGATGATGAACGGAGCGTTTAAGAACCCTGGCCGTTGGGGCGAAACTTTGCGCCGCGCTGCACCATTGCTCATCGTGGCGGCGGGTAGTGCGATTGCGGCCAAAGCAGGCATTATCAATATTGGTCAAGAGGGCCAAGTATTGATTGGTGCAACCGGCGCTGCATTCATCATGACCAAGATTCAACCGGGCAGTCCGCTGATGCTGATTCTTGGAGTCTTGCTGGGCATGTTGGCTGGCGCGGCTTGGGCGGGCATATCGGCCTTGCTCTATTACTGGCGACGTGTTCCGGTCGTTCTTTCAACTTTGTTGTTGGTGTACCTCTCTAGTCAAATCACGGGTTACACCATGACCCGTAAGTTCTTGTTGCTGGAAGTTCTTGAAGGTTCACCCACCAAGATTCAGAACAGTGCCAAGACGGCAGTAAATTCGCGTCTCGGTATTTTGCACATTTTTGGCAACAATGTTCCACTCACTGTGCCAATCGCAATCATCTTTGCGGTTGGTGTTGCCTACATGTTGGCGCACTCGGTGTGGGGCTTCCGTTTGAAGATGTTGGGTCTCAACCCTCGTACCGCCCAACGTGCTGGTGTCTCACATGTTCGCTTCGGGACGATGGCGCTGCTGACCTCGGGTGCGGCTGCTGGTCTTGCCGGATCATTGATGTTGGCGACCGGTGAATCTAACTACCGTGCGTCAAGCGGCTTCGCGGCAAGTGTTGGCTGGGACGGCTTGCTCGTGGCGTTAGTTGCCCGCAACAATCCGTATGCATCGATCCCAGTTGCTCTGGCATTTGCCTGTTTGCATACTGGCTCAAACTTCTTGGCAGCGGCCGGTGTTGAGTCGGTTCTTGTTGACGTCATTCGAGGACTCTTGGTTCTTGCATTGTTTATCCCTCCGGCAGTGAGCGAGTTGCGTAAGAAGCGACGCGTTCTGGCCACGTTGACGGAAAGGGCATAACGATGTTGGCTTTCCTCGGAAGTTTTGGCGACATCCTTGCGAACGGACCGCTGTATCAAAGCACGTTTCGCTTAGCAGCCATTCTGGTTTTTGCTGCGGCTGGTGAATGGGTTGCTGAACGGGCTGGCACCATCAACATTTCGGTTGAAGCAATGTTGCTCGGTGGGCACTTTGCCACAGCGATTGCCTACACCCAGACTTCCAACTTCGCTTTCTCACTTTTTGTCGGTGCGATTGCCGGAATCTTTGTGTCGTCTTTTCAGGCGTATCTCAGCCACTATTTGAACGCCGATCAGTTTGGTATCGGTCTCACACTCAATATTTTGCTGCTTGGGCTTGTGGCTTTCCTTGAGCCCAACTTCGACCTGTCAACAAAGTTGGCTGGTGAAGTCAAAGTTCCGCTGTTGTATGACATCCCGATCCTTGGTCCGGCCATGTTTGGTCAGCGCTGGCCGATGTATCTGGTGTATGCGGTCGTTCCGTTGTCGTGGTGGCTACTCATGCGCACGAAGTGGGGTCTCGAAGTTCGGGCAGTAGGTGAAGATCCTCAAGCTGCTGACGTCACCGGAATTCATGTGAATGCCCGTCGTCGTCACGCAATTTTGTACACCGGCTTCATCGCTGGTCTCGGCGGCGGCGTCTACTTGCTTGGACAAGTTGGTCGTTTTGAAAGTGGCAACATCGGTGGAAAGGGAATCATCGCGATTGCGGCAGTGATCTTTGGTGGATGGACTTTGCGTGGTGCGGTCGCTGGATGCATTTTGTTCGGTTACGTCGATGCGCTGCGATTAAATCTGCCAAATATTGTGGGGCACGACTTCAACGCTCAGTTGTTAGCTGCTCTACCATTCCTTGCGACCATCGTCGTGATGTTGATCTTCGCCAAGCACACGCGTCAACCAGCTTCCTTGGCTCGGCCATTCATACGCGGACTGAAATAAACAATCTCAATTTCTATTTTCATTTTTTAGGGAGCCAGTCATGAAAGCAGTGTGGTACGACAATCCGGGTGGACCCGAGGTTTTGGTCTATGGAGATCGTCCCGATCCGTCGGCTGGTACTCATGACGTCGTTGTGAAAGTTCATACGGCCGCGGTCAATCACCTTGATGTGGTGCAGCGTAATGGTTGGTTCACCATGCCTGGTTTTACCTACCCACATATTGCAGGTATGGATGTTGCTGGTGAGATTGTTGCTATTGGTTCGCACGTCGAGTCATCGCTCGGTTTATCCATTGGCGATCGAGTCGTTGTTGACCCGTCGCTTGCTGGTGTTAACCCCGGTTCGATCTTTGCGGGCATGGGCGATATCTATGGCGAGCTAGGTGTCATCGGTGCAACCGTGGCTGGCGGATACGCCGAACTGTGTGTTGCTCCAGCGACCCACGTGTACAAAATCCCCGATGCAATGTCGTACGACGATGCAGCAACCTTTCCGACTTGTTACCTCACCGCCTGGCATGCACTCTTTGAAGTTGGTGGCTTGAAGTCTGGCGAGACCGTGATGATTCATGCTGCTGGAAGCGGTGTGAGTGTGGCGGCAATCCAACTAGCTGTTGCCGCCGGTGCGACGGTATTGGCAACTGCAGGTAGCGAAGAAAAATGCAACAAGGCAATCACGCTTGGTGCAAGCGCAGTGTGCAATAACCGCACCGAAAATGTCACGGGCTTTGCGCGTGGGGCTACTGCAGGCGCGGGTGTCGACATGGTGTTCGATCATGTTGGGCCTGCGTTGTGGGCCGATTCAATGTTTGCCCTGAAGCCACGAGGCCGTTTGGTCAATTGCGGCAACACGACTGGTGATACTGCAACCATTCCGTCGCTTGGCTTCATGTTCCACATGGGAATTCGAATTCTTGGTAGTGATCCGTATCTTCCCGAAGAATTCGGCAAAGCCTGGAACACCTTCTGCAATGGTTCATTTCAAAAAGTTATCGACTCAACGTTTGCTCTCAAAGATGCCGCCGAGGCACAAAGCAAAATGCAGAACAACGATGTCTTCGGCAAGATTCTTTTGAAGCCGTGAATTAGACATGGCCATTGTCGAACGCGACGCTCCGTATCCCGAGCTCAAGAAGAGTCATACAGCGGCCCACAAGGGAACACCGTGGTCCGACTACAAACCACCGGCCTCGGCACCCGTTTGGAACATTATTCAGGGGTTCGGTAACTACTGGCTCTTGATGGCTGCTATTGAGCTTGGTGCTTTTGACACGTTGGAAAAAATTGGTCCATGCCCGCTAGAACCACTTGCTGAAGCAACTGGACTGTCCCATCGAAGCGCACTGTTCTTGTTTGATGGTCTTGTCGCTATCGGAATGATCGAGCAATACCGCGATGTCTACAAACTTGGTGATCTCGCGGCGCGTTATCTCACGAGCGACGCGGTGGCCAGCATGGCTGATCTCATTGGTGTTGCGCCCGGACCATTAGAAAACTGGGAAGAGTTGGCCGAGACTTTCCGTCGCGGAACACCAAGGCAACCCATTGAAAATGATCCAGAGGGTTTTTACGTACCGCTTGTTGAGGCGACGTATCCAACGATGTTACGGGCTGCGACGCGTGCCGACCTAAAGATCGGTTACAGCCGTACACCAAACTTACGACTACTCGATCTTGGTGCTGGTGGAGCACCATGGTCGGTCGCAGTGTTGAGCCAAAACCCAACTGCAACAACCGTGGTCAACGACTATGAAGGTGTTTTAGAAGTTGCCAAGCGACGTATCGCTGCGGCAGGTATCGCCGATCACGAATCGCGTGTTGAATACTTGCCTGGCGATTTTCATACCGTAGAACTTGAGCCCAATTCATTTGACATGGTCATTCTTGGGCACATCTTGCGCACCGAAGGCGATGAAGGTGCTCAACACATGATTGATCGTGCCTTTGCTGCACTGCGACCAGGCGGACGAGTCATCGTGAGCGATTACTTCCGTGATAACACCCGAAAGTTCAATCCGTTTGGTGTGTTAATGGGAGTCACGATGGTGGCAGCAACTCGTCAAGGGCACACGTTCACCAATGAAGAAGTAACGGCATGGATTCGGGCAACGGGATTTGAAGCCTTGCGCCTGATTGAACCCATCGGTTTCAATCAAATGTATGTCGCCAGCAAACCTGAGTAATCAAACCTAATTATCTAGATCCGGAGAGAACTATGAGCGATCAACCGATTTCTATCGACACCATCATTCGCGGTTGGTATGTCGTGACCATGAACAAGACCCGCGACATCATTCGCAACGGTGCAGTGGCCATTGATAAAGGCGCAATTGTTGCGGTTGGTAAATACTCCGATATTTCCCGCACCTACACCGCGAAAGAAACGGTGGGAGGCGATCGATTTGTGGTGACTCCCGGAATGGTGAACTCGCATATTCACATCACCGGCGAACCACTCACGCGCGGATACGTTCCTGACGACACTCCCTTCGAGGAAAACGTGTTCATGTGGTTGTGCCCGTTGTATTCGGTTTTCAATGCCCGCGAAGAAAAGATGTCGGGTCAGTTGGCATCAATTGAAATGCTCAAGAGCGGAACCACGTCATTCCTTGAAGCCGGAACCATTCGTTTTATGGATGAAGTCGTTGAAGGCCTTGTCGACATCGGTATCCGTGGTCGGGTGGGTCGTTGGATTTGGGACCTTCCGCCTGAGCCCGATGTTTACAAACAAGACACCGATGAAGCGATTCGCAATCTTGAAGAATCAATCACGAAGTACCGCTCAATCGCTGGTGGTCGTATTCAGTCGTACAGCACGCTTGTCGGACACACCACGTGTTCAGATCCGTTGTGGAAAGCTGCACGCGCGCTGGCCGATGAACATGGCGTGGGTATGAGTTTCCATATGTCGCCCGCCAAGCTTGACCCTGAAGGTTTCCTTGATGAGTTTGGTCATCGACCCATGATTCACTTGGCCGAAATTGGGGTCTTGAAAGACGACGTTTCAATCACGCACTGTGTGCAAGTAGACAATCAAGAACTCGCAGTCATGGCGCAAGCCGGAGTTTCGGTTGCTCACTGTCCGACGACTGCATTGAAGGTCAGTTACGGTGTGACTCAAGTAGGCAAGATGCCCGAAATGGCGATGGCCGGCATCAACTTGGGTATTGGTACCGACGGCAACAACGCGTCGAACTATTCAGACCTCATGCGTGCCACGTACTTGGTTGCTGGTTTGTTCAAAGATGCTCGAACCGATCCGCAGATGTTCCCCGCTGAAAAGGCCTATGAAATGGCCACTCTTGGTGGCGCGCGAGCAATGAATGCTCAAGATGAAATTGGTTCACTTGAAGTCGGCAAAAAAGCCGACGTTGTTTTGCACGACACCGATCGTCCCGAATGGCGTCCATTGCTGAATGTCATGAACCAGCTCGTGTGGTCGGCCGATGGTCGGGGAGTGCACACAGTGTTCGTTGATGGCAAGAAGGTCGTTGAAGCCGGCCGTATGTTGACCGTCGACGAAGATCGCTTCTGGGCGCAGTGTCAAGAAGCTGGCGAGGCCATCACGGCGCGTTCGGGATTGCCCGACAAATCGAAGTACCCGATTCTCTGAGAATCGCGAACATTGGACGACGATGAACAACAACATCACGCTTGAAGCCGAAATCACGCCGGGCATGCCGGTGCAACAAGTGATTGAACTCGCTCGACTTGCTGAAGACGTTGGGTTTGATCGCCTCGGAATTTCTGATGTGGTGTTTTGGCATGACTGTTTTATGTTGCTCGGACTTGTTGCTCAGTCAACAACGCGTATTGAGCTTGGCCCGATGGTGACTAATCCGTATTCGCGTCATCCTGCGGTGTTGGCTGGCATCGCGGCAACTTTGCATGATGTGTCGAATGGTCGTGCATTTATGGGAATTGGCGTTGGTGCCGGTCTCGAAGCGGTCGGCGAAACGTATCCGCGTCCAGTTGCGCATGTACGTGATGCAGTCACGGTGATGCGCGCGTTGTTGCGCGGCGAGACGGTTAATTATCAGGGAGAAACGATTACCGTCAACGATTCGCGATTGCAGCACGTTGATCCGTTAAACCCGGCGCATGTTCCGATGTCGATTGGTACACGCAGCCCGCAGATGATGCGTTTGGCTGGCGAAATTGCCGACATTGCGCTAGTCGGTGGTCGTTATTTGTCGCCGTCATTGGCTGCGAATTACCGCACATTTATTGCCGAGGGCGCACAGCGCATCGGTCGTGATGTTGCGTCAGTTGAAGTTGCTCCGCGAGTGACGTTGTGCGTGTCGTCAGACGGCGATCTAGCGCGTCGCAGTGTGAAGCGCTATGTAGCTCATTACATCGCACTGATTCGCCCCGCCGAACTAAATGAGCGTATGGGATTAGATGCCGATTGGTATGCACGCGTTGATGCAGCTCTTGCTCGGTCAACCGGTTGGTATTTTGATCACGATCGTTACGACGACCCCGAAATCTTTTCACTCATCGCTGATGAATTAGTGACGAGTTTTGCCATTGTCGGTACACCCGATGAATGCAAAGACCTTGCCCGCGGCATTTTGGATCTGGGCTTCAACAGCATCAGCATGAACTTGTCATTCCCGGTGGGCAACGGCATGTATCAAGGTTTACGCGACACCCTTGAAGGTTTTGGCACCGTGATTGACGCGGTGCGTTCAGGCCGCTGAGTTACTCAAGGCCGGCTTGAGTTAAGAAAACTTTGCTGTCCCAGTAATCGGTGCGATTGATAATCAGTCCAGTTGACGGATCAATCTGAATACGTAGCAATCCGCGTACGGCACAATCACGATCGTTGACATGGGCGTGCAGCGTGTATGCGTTGGCAACTGTTGACGTGGTGAGATCGACAACTTGTTGCTCAATCTCGTAACGCAGTCCAGGCATCGAAGCCATGAAGTTTGGTAGGCGACGACGATATTCGTCTTTACCTTCACAACCCGAACCAAGTGCGGCCGTGTGCTCGTTAACAAATCCGTCGGCTACAAACGAGGCCACCAGATCGGCGTCGCCAGTTGAAAATGACTCGAGATAGTTACGACAAATAGTGGCGAGTTCGTCGCGAGTCATGGTCTGAACATTTCAAGGGAGCCCGGGCGTGAGCCCGATCTCAGCCCCACACTTCTTTAGCTTTGGCGTATACGCCCTGATCGTATGAGAACTCAATCATGTTGCCGTCGGGATCTTTCAGCGCGCAGATATAGCCAATGGGATCAGGCATTTGTGTTGGTGGCCAAGCCATACAGCCGTCGGCCTTACCGAGTTCAGCGATGCGCTCAACTTCGGCACGGCTGGTGAGCTCCATGCCAATGTGGGCGAACGGAGCCATGATCGGCTGTGGTCCACCGGCTTGATCTTTGAAGAAGCTCACGAGAACCAAAACGAACGGCTTATCGGACTGATCGTCATGACCAAGCCACGCTCCGTAGCCGTCGGCATCTTCGCGACGATCAAGCAACTTGAGTGGAGTGAACTTCTCGTACCACGCAATGGAGCGATCGATATCGGTCGAGGGCAATGCGATGTGCGTCCAACGTGCCATCGGGGGATGGACAGTGTTCTTGTCAGATGTATCGCTGATCTGATTCTTCATACGCATTGCATCGGCGTCAAGATTTTCGTGAGTGGTCATGATTGATCCAGTTCTATGTAACTTTTGGCTAAGTATTAACTAAAAAATGTATTCATTAAAAAATGTATTAATTAAAAAATCATTCAACAGTGTGGTCGCTCGGGATGTCGGGGTTGTCTCCACCCTTGGTCCACAAGATGACTTCGTTGCCCCAGGCATCTTCGAAGGCACCGTTGTAGCCACTGAATTCTTTCCAGTAGTGCTTGCGCCACAAAATGGTTGCGCCAAGTTCTTCGGCACGATCGAGCAAACGCTCTTGGTTGTCATCATCGCTCACCAAGATCCAAATACGGGTCTGGCGGTGCTTGTGCGACAGCACGCGAGGCTCAACACCGGCCGGATCTGGATGCGGGCGGGCGTTGTTGACGTTGTAAATACCAAGGTGCAAGTTGCCGACGGCGCTCTGAGTGCCATCGCCCAACATGAAGTTTTGGCCAGGCACGCAGCGGTGGAATTCACCTTCGGGGCGACCCTCAACGACCCAACCAAAGAGGTCGGCGTAGAAGCGGGCGGTCTTGGCCGGATCGTCGCTCGGAAGGTCGACGAAGATCAAGGTGTTCGGGTAATTGGGGACGAACTGTCCGGTCGTGGCGGCATCGTCGGCTGGGTTATAAGACGTGTAGGTCATGACCCGACGATAACACACCGAGCCCAAATTTTGGTCTGACAATCACACCAAAACGGGGGAGACTTTTCAATATTTCAGGAAATTCTTGTGTTCAGCGTCCGGCGAGGAATGTCATGCGTTCTTGGGCTTCGGCGACGATGTCGGTGAAGGTCGAACCGGTGATCTGGGTCGACTTCTTAGCCCTGACCACGGCTTTTCCGGCGACGTACACGTCATCGACCGCTGAGCCACTTGAAGCCCAGATCAGTTGCAAGATGGGCTCGGTGCTGCGGGTGAGCCATTCGGGGCCGTCGGTGCCAAAGACGACGAGGTCGGCTTGCTTGCCAACTTCAAGCGACCCAATGCGGTCGGACATCCCGATGGCTCGGGCGGCATCAATGGTGTGCAAAGCCAAGGCGTCGACGGCGCTCATGATGGTTGGGTCCATATGGCGGTCACGAATGAGTCCAGCGAATAATGCGGCATTGCGAATGGGGTCAACTGCGTCGCCAGCGTTTTCAGAATCGCAACCAAGCGACATGCGCACGCCACGCTTCAACATATCGTCGTGGCGGCCAGCTGCGGTGATTCCTTGGGCGAGTCGTAGGTAAGCCCACGGGCACACTGCGACAGCAGTGTCAGTTTCAACGACGCAATCGATTTCATCGTCGTTGAGATGCACTGCATGTGCGAGCAACACATGACTGCCAAGAACGCCAAGGTCGTACAGATGACGAACGGGATGTTTGCCAGTACGGGCGAGATACGAAGTGGTGTCACCCGACGATGGCGAAATATGAAACGTGATGCGGGTGTTGTTGTCGCGGGCAAGTTGCGACGCAGAAGTAACGAGTTCGTCACTCATCAAATCGTGTCCAACGAGTGTGACCCAACCGTCAATGAGCGCAGTGTCCTTGGTGAGGCGCATGACTTCACGTTGACGATCGAGTACTTCGCTGACGGTTCCGGCAAACGGACCGTCTTCAACATCCCAACCCCAACTACCAAGCGTTCCGCGAGTACCCATTGCAAGTTGGGCCTTGAGTACTGAAGCCGGATGGCCAACAGTTCCAGCTTCAACAGTTGTTGTAATTCCGTGACATAAAGCTTCATTAAGTGCGAGCACAGCGCTTAAGTAGTCGTCGCGTTCAGTATGCTTACTATGCGTTGGTACAGCCCAACCAAAGATGGCCTCTTGTGAGTCAATCGTGTCGGGAATCATTGAGCGAATGAGTCGATCACCAGTGAGGTGTTGATGACCGTTAATCATGCCTGGAGTAATAACAGCCCGAGGGTTGCCTTCAATCACTGCATCGGGATGTGAGACGCACAACTTTTCGAAGTTGTCAATAGCAATGATGCGATCATTTTCAATGGCGACGGCAGCATCGGTGAGAACTTCTCGTTGCGCATTCATCGTGATGACGTGTTGGCCCCGAACAAGGATGATGGTCATAGTTAGACAGGTTATGCTCAAAAGCATGACGAGCATTCTTTGCGACAACGACAATCTTCTTGGCTTCTGGTATCCGGTCGCTCGATCGGTTGATGTGATGTCGGCGCCGGTGTCGGCCAAGCTGCTTGGGCGCAACCTGGTGGTGTGGCGCGATGGCAATGGCACCGTGAGTGCATTGCCCGATCGCTGTACTCACCGTGAAGCAAAGTTGAGCCTGGGGTATGTCAAAGACAACTGCTTGGTGTGTCCGTACCACGGTTGGGAATTTGCCGAAGACGGCAAGTGTGTTCGAGTTCCGTCAGCAACTGAAGGTATTCCGGTTCCTCCGAAGGCTCATATCGAGGCCTTCGGATGTGAAGACCGTTACGGATTGATTTGGGTATGCATCGGTACGCCCAAGGCAACGATTCCCGAGATGCCGTGGGATAACGATCCGAAGTTTCGTCGCATCAACACACCTGTTGACACTTGGAAATGTTCGGCCACGCGTATGGTCGACAACTTCTTAGACATCACGCACTTCCCGTTTGTGCATGTTGAATCATTTGGTCGTGCGCAAGAGACGAGTGTTCCGAAAGTTGAACTCGGTCCGCTTGATGATCACTTCTTTGGATACTCGTATGAAGTGAATGCCAACAATGCATCGGTCGGAACGATTGCGAGTGGTCAATCAGCCGGTGTGGTGCATCGCAAGATGAGTTCAGGTTTCAACTTGCCTTTGATCTGTCGTTCGACAATTGAGTACGAGACCGGCTTGTCGCACATCTTGTTGCTCGTGTCGACGCCGATTGATGATGTGACGAGTTACTTCACGTTTGTGGTGTGGCGCAGTGATGACTTTGCTGTTCCGTCTGATGAAGTGTTGCGTCTTGACTTCATGATTGGTGCTGAAGATAAGCGCATGCTTGAAACCTTTGACACGGTGTTGCCGCTTGACCAGACGTCGTTGGTGTCGGTGCAGGCCGACAAGTGCTCGGTTGAATGGCGCCGCCAATTTGCTGCGTTGTTGAATGGCTAGTTATCGCTCTTTGACTTCTTGGTTTTCATCGCCTCTAGTCGTTCGGTGCCGCCGTCAACTTTGTAGCCACGAGCTTCAAGCTGTAGTCGCTTTTTGCTTTCTGCCCTGAGGGCTTGTTCTTGTGAGAAATACAACTGCTTGGGCGACAGGTCTGGCCGATTCACATTTTCGAATTGAGAGGCGTCAATCAAATTGCTGACTCGTCTTATCGACGGACGCTCGTCGGCAGCTCTGTCTTAGCGGCACGTCCGACGCACAATAGGTGGGTCCCTGATTGGTCAGGGGCGTCGAACTACCGCCGCTGCGACAGACTGCCTGCGCGTCCGAGTATTGCGTGCGTAGCTGATCATCGGGCGAGAACTTCGCAAGCCGCACTTCTCAACTTGAGAAAAAAGTGATTGGCGACGCAGCGGTTCGAGACCGGTGAGTCAGCGACGAGCACGCAAAACTCGCTTTGAATTGAATGGACATTTGCGATGCAGGCTGATTTTGAAATGGATAGTCGAGACGCATGAGCCTCAGGACCTTGACGTTGGGCTTATCGGCGAGGCGGCGTGGCAAGTCGGGATCAAGGAACTCGACAACCTCAATCCACCAACGTTTAGCGATTGCCTTTTTCTTCTTCTCGTGTGTACGTGTGCGCATACGCATATTTTCGCAAACAATTATTCGACGTTGGTTCGAATCATCGATATTGTTAATTCAAACGGTCCGACTTGTTTATCGAGTAAGTAGAAACCAAGCTGACCGATGGTGGTGGTGTCTATGGGTGCGGCGTTCGGAATCACCGAGAGTCGCCAATCAACGGATTCGAAGTCGGCGAGTGGCAAGACATAGTCCTGTTCAACATCGGCAACTGTTGTGAAACGCTGGATGTAACGCGTGTTGTCATAATTTCTGATTTGCATGAGGTAGGTCTTCCCATCGCCCCGGGCCGTCACGATGATGGAGTCGGCACCGAACATCAGCGCTGGCAGTTGTTCATTGACCGGCCCGAATGTTGACGTGAATCCACCGTTGTTGTCGAGCGATAAGTTGCCCGAGAAAACTAATTGCCCATCAACCCAGGTGGTGGCGCTATCGGACACCCCGCCCATGACGGTGTCGTTTTGGTTGGACCAATCAGAGACGTCGGACTGATCGGCGAAGTCGTACAAGATCATTGATTGTGCTTGTTGGGTTGGTGTGGTTGTCATTGGCGTTGTTGAAGACGTTGTTGTTGATGGCGTCGTGGTGCTTGTAGCGACTGCTGTGGTTGGCGCAATTGACTGAATAGTTGTTGGCGCCACCGATGACGTGCCTTCATCACTACTTGAGCCGCACGCGACAACGAACGAGATTCCGAGCAGGCCTGTCATCAATGTGAGTCGCTTTGACATAACAAACGGTCTAGCACCGAAATCATGGATAATTCACGGTGAGCTGTCGGGAACTTGGATCAAGGGTCAACTTCCAGCCACCTTCGTGCGCTTTATGGTGATGTCGACTGCAAAGTGGAATCAGGTTGTCGAGATCGGTCGGTCCACCATTTTCCCAGTAGTCAATATGGTGAATCGAGCAATGATGGAACGGCACGGCGCAACCATCTATTGCACAGGTTTCGTGGGCTGATTCGAGCGCCCGGCGCTGATGGGCGGTGGCCAATCGTTTGGACCGTCCTACATCGATCGGAACCGATGGGCCATTCAGTACCACTGGAATGATGTCGGCATCACATGCGATGCGACGGACGGTCTCGATGGGAAGGTCGGATCCGAAACTGGTTCGGCAAACCGTTGTGTCGGTGTGCGCCTTGACTTTGTTTTGCAAAGTTTCAAGATCGACGTGCACAACAAGTTCGGCTCTCGCTGGGCGATCGGCCATCACGCCTGCGATTTCTCCGCCTCGAACCAGTTCAAGAATGGCCAACGCATTGCGGTGATGATTTGGCTCAATGCC
The DNA here is from genome assembly GCA_947454105.1 of Actinomycetota bacterium. Lineage (GTDB taxonomy): Bacteria > Actinomycetota > Acidimicrobiia > Acidimicrobiales > Ilumatobacteraceae > Casp-actino8. The sequence goes on from CANGIP010000014.1 coordinate 48,218, forward strand.
TGGAGCGATATCAAGCCGAACATCGCCGTCGCCTGAATGAAACATGGCTTCAACGCGCTGGCTGACGAGGTTTTGGAAGATCGCGCCTCGTTCGGGATCGAATTGACCACGAACTTGTAGGTTTCCGTCAACGTCGTTCCACATTTTGAAGTGAGTCTCACGACGTTGTTGCTCGAGTCGGCTGAGCCCACCGTCTGATACCAATGCCTTGGCAGTGTTCTTGACGTGGCGATCGAAATCGTCGGCATTCATGTGGGTCGCGGCGTTGATGAGCGCTGGCAGGCGTTCAATGAGTGCGTCGGGCTGGTCGCCGACGATCTTGAAGGCCCGTGAGAGTCCATCAATGTGAGCCACGCTGATATCACCGGTGCTGAGTGCATCACCAAATACGGGGGCCGTGTCGATGGTGCTGTGGCGATTCACGGTGTCGCGGGCTTCGCGTCGAGATAACTGGCCGTCGCGCATGAGAGTGATCTCGGGGTCGGCTGGGCGTAATGACGAGAGCTCGGCGAGCAGACTCATTCGTTCGGCGGCCAAGGTTGACTCGGTGCGTTTGATGTCGGCGAGTCGTTTGATGATGACATCAACGCGGTCGTGAGTGGCGAGAGTGTCGCACAACGTTGGCATGTTTTACCTCCTGAC
>CANGIP010000015.1 GCA_947454105.1 Actinomycetota bacterium
AACAAACTCATTAAACGTTTTTCTTGCCTCATCACGGTCACTACTTAACTTGTCTGCGGTGGCGCCGAAACGACCAATCGGACTTGATAAGGCTTTGAAGTACATCTCTTTCAAGATCTCAATTCGTGCCAGAGGATCAACGATGGGTTGCGCAATAGATACGGGTATTCTCCGTGCTATCCCTTCATCAAGAGGCTTCTTGTTGCGATGAATTGACCGAACGCATACGACTGGTGACTCGGCCGCAAGCAAAACCAATAATCGGATCGCTAAAGCTTTCCGATCGCTCCAATAAGGAGTGTCAGTAAATTCCGTTCCGAAAGACGTAAATACCAAGGCTGGTTCGTCAGCTTGAAGATCAATTCCTGGCAGCGAGCCACGCACCAAAGTTTGATCGGCAAAGCGCAATTCAATATCGGCGGTATCAAGGCGCGTGAGATGGAAACCATTTTCATCTGCCTTATCAACAAAGCTCTGCGCCAGCGAATCCGCCATCAACAATTCAGATTCGCCGAATTCACCCACCGGTAGAAGCCCCGTCAGTCGAATGGTCTGCCGCCATTTTTGAACATCAAATGACGGACCATCAGTCAGGAGCCCATCCAAGAACGACCGAGCAACTTCCTTGAAGTTCTTTGATTCGAGGGGCAATGTTGCATCGTCAGGAGTCAGATCTTCGCGAAACGTGAAGATGCCTAGCGTATTTCGCAAGAAAAGATCGAGCGGATTAACAAAGGCGCGTTCAAGATCGGAGAGCGCAACAATGTGTTGGCGCTCAACTTCGAATGACTGACCTTGTGCCACCGTGACATCTTCAAGTGTGTGTTGTCGAATCGCATCGGCGAGCGATCGCAGCGAATCGTCGGGTGACCATACACGCTCGCTCACTACCTCGCCCAAGACAAAGTTCTTCTCACTCGCGGCATGTCGAGGATGAACTATTTCTATGTGTGAACATTCTTCACCGTCACGTGTTGTATATGACTTGACTCCGTTGCGGCCACAAAAATCAACGAACTCGGCCAGCGGCGTGACCATTGGGATCGGGGTGTTGTTTTTGATACTTCGCCCATTACACGTGACGATTAGTCGTTCGCCAGCGGCCATCAAAGCATCGAGCAAGACTCGACGCTGTTCAGCACGTGCGTCCGGATCGCCGACAAATTGCTGAGCGTCAACTAAGTCGTCGCCTTCAGATTCACCCAATGACAAAGAACCATCATCCACGCCCACAACGCAGATCACCCGAAATGGCACGCTGCGTAAAGGAATTGTTGACGACGCAGTGACCGCACCAGTTCGCAATGGCTGACGACCGGGTGCTGTTGTCAGACGCTCGGTCAACACATCAGCAAATTCTGCAAAGGCAACCGGAATTGAAGCTGACTCTTCTCCACCCATTCCGAAACGAACATGGTCAATTGCTTCAAGCGCAGCCTCAAGTTCGGGATCATTTGAACCAGCGAGAGAGATGAGTGCTTCTTGAACCATGTCACAAGAACGACCCACGGTGTTCGAATTGTGCGTTTGATTTTCGAGGTTTCCTAGAATGTCAAGAATCGCAATAAGTTGGGCAATCGCTGGAATATCCGAAACTTCAAAATCAGTCAGCGGCACTACCCCACCAAGCTCAATCGCCGGCGCCTGATCGGGAAGAGTTGCACCTAACAACGTCCGCTCAATCGCGGCTTTCCAGGTATGAGCATTTTCTTGTGGTGCGTTCAGCCCCGCATGAACACGTTGCCGTGCGTCTAGACCCCAACGGACTCGAGCTCTCTCGGCAATTCGGTACCACAAAGCAACTGAATCGGTTGACACATCGAAATGCTTACGAACCAATGCAGAAGTAGCGAGCCCCATCACATCATCAACCGAGAAGCGACCCATTGAAACGGACAACAATGTGTTGAGCAAATCGGCACCATCGCTCACTTCACGTAATGAACGGTCACCAACGACGAGTGGAATCGTGATTGTACGACCCGAAGAAACTTTGACTGGTCGATCAAAAACTGCTTCAAGATACGGCGCGGCCGATTCAATGTTGGGACACAAGATGACAACCTCGTCAGGCTGCAAGTCGTCAAGTTCATTGAAAGCATGCATTAACGCGGTGTGAGCAACTTCAACTTGGCGCGAGATGTGATGGCAACGATGAATTAACAGGGAATGATCGTTGACATCAAAAGTCCGTGGCACAGCCTTCAGGTCATTGCCAACAACATTCTGCAAGTGATGCAAAAAACTCTTTGATTCATTGCGCGGCGTAGCAACAAATCCTGGACGAATGCCCTGTGATGCCAATACCTTTTGCAATTCATACGAACCACGCGACCACGATGCTACGAGTGAATCAACACCGTCTGGAACAACAAAGTTTGTTTCGCGCAACGGAACGACTCCACGAGTCAACGGCAATGTCGCCAGTTCGTTACTCCAGTGTTTTTCGAGTCCAGGCGATGGATGTACCAAAAACACCCGCACGTCGCTCACAGTTCCTAAAGCTTCAAGTACTCGAAGGTTCTGCAACGAAAGCGATTGCAGACCAACAATGAGCAAGCGACTAGGAACGCCTTCAATCTTTGTTCCATTCGCAATGTTGTCTAACAGTTGCGCAGTCACCATCGGCCAACTGGGTTGATCAATGACTGCTCGCATGTCGCGCCACAATTCAAATTGCGGCATTTGTTCGGGTGATAAAGCCCGCATGACATATTCGTTGTCAAGCACTTCGGTTGAAGATTCAGCAGTCAAGATGGGCGATCCATTTTCCCAGGCCACGATCATGCCCGGGCGTCTTACCGCATAACGGTCAAAGCGGTCGGCCATGCGACGAGCAGCACGCAGCGGTCCACCGCATCGCTCAATCAGTTTTTTGTAATCCACATGATTCGGATTCTGTGAAAAAATCGTCAGCAGTCGCGCCGTCATACGATCAATCGACCACGGGTCGTCAGACATCACTCGATCGGGGGCAATCAAGCGATTGAGCATTCCGACGTAACCGACTTCGATATTCGTCGCGATTCCATCGCCAAACCCCGGTCGCGCTCCGAAGCGACGGGCCAACTCGGGCATCAACCACGCTTTGACTCCGGCCGTTGGCACAATGACGTACTCACGCTGAAACAAATCGGCGCCTTCGATACTCGATTGCAAAAAGTCGGCGACCGGGTCAAGCGCTGTGGCCAAATTAGGCACATACTGAATATTCAGTCCCATAGGTCTCCGATCTGTCGTACGTGATGATGCGACGCCCATCAGAGCAACTCATCATGTATCAAACGACTTCACCCACAGTAATTGTGCGGTGTCGGAAAGAAATCCCGATTCTTAGAAGTAAATGATCTTTTCGGCGCGAGCTTCGGCCACATCGAGGTCGTCGGTATATGCGCCAGTTGACAAATACTTCCAACCGCCATCACACACGATGAACACGATGGTGCCTTCTTCAATCTCGCTCGCCACTTTGGCGGCTCCAGCGAGAGCTGCACCCGTTGAGATGCCGGCGAAAATGCCACACTCACGCACGATGCGACGCGTCCACTCAATCGATTCACGAGGGCGAACAACACGCTTGCGATCAAGAATGTCAAAGCCATGCCAGTTGTCGAACAACGGCGGAACATAACCCTCATCAAGGTTGCGTAAACCTTCGACGCTCTCACCAAGCGGCGGCTCAACCGCAATGATCTTGACCTCGGGTTTGTTTTCTTTCAGGAAACGACCCGTACCCATAAGCGTTCCACTTGTTCCGAGACCCGCAACAAAGTGAGTGATTTCGGGGCAATCGCGCAAAATTTCGGGGCCAGTGCCTTCGTAGTGAGCACGAGGATTGGCATCGTTGGCGTACTGATACAAGAAGCACCATTCGGGGTGTTGCTTGGACATTTCAATGGCTCGAGCCACTGCGCCATTCGAACCTTCTTCGCCAGGAGTCAATATGACTTCGGCGCCAAAGATCTCGAGCATTTGACGACGTTCAATGGACACACTGGTCGGCATCAAAATCTTGATGGGGTAACCCTTGATTTGAGCAATGGCGGCCAAGGCGATTCCGGTGTTGCCTGACGACGGCTCAATAATGGTTTGACCAGGAAGCAATCGTCCATGCTTTTCGGCGTCTTCAATCATGGCCTTGGCAATGCGGTCTTTCACCGACCCAAAGGGGTTTTGGTTTTCCAGTTTCGCAATGATTCGAACTTTGGGGTTCGGCGACAAACGACTCACGTCAACGAGTGGGGTGTTGCCAATGAGATCGAGAACACTTTCGTACGGAATCATTGTCACCTCCAACCAGATCGCCGTAGGGTCAATTCCCTACTAAGCCACTCAGGATTGTAATGAATCTCCGACGAAATGAGAACACAAGGTCGGATTAGCCCCGAGTTTCAAGTGTGACTTCGGTGATTTCCCCTGCTCGGATGCGATAGGTGCGCATTTCGGGCTTTTCCCTCTTCAGAGTCACGATCAAATAATGCCAATCGGGATCGGGTGCCGCAGCCACATCGGTTGGGCTCGGATACGCCTCAGTATGAGTATGACTGTGCATGACTCCCCTGATCTCAAGCCCTGCATCTTCAGCGGTCCGCTCGGCCCGCAAATGGTCTTTCGGGTCAATCGTGTAGATGCGAGCCGATTGATCGATATTGCGACACGGGAAGAATCGAGTGATCAAGTTCGATCCAGGTTCACCAGCCATGAGACCGCACGCTTCCAGCGGGTATTCGACAAGCGCCAAAGCCGCCATTGCGTCGTACACCTCGGGTGTCACATGAAGTACTTCGCGGCTTGCTTCCACGGTGCACACTGTATCGGCGAACATGTATTGGCTTGTCGCCCATGCCGTAGCCTGACTGCGACATGTCTGCCACCGACACCAAACTCATCGCCAGCAATCGCAAGGCACGTCACGACTACACCATTTTGGATGTCGTTGAAGCCGGCATCATGTTGCAAGGTAGCGAAGTCAAGAGTTTGCGTGAAGGTCATGTGCAGATCGTTGATACGTACGCACGTTTCAATAATGGTGAAGTATGGCTTGAGGGAATGCATATTTCGCCCTATCAATTCGCCCACGGGGTTGGCGCCCATGACCCGAATCGTCCGCGCAAATTGTTATTGAATCGCAGCGAAATCACCCGTTTGTCGGCCCGCGTTGGTCAAGAACGTTTAGCGCTGATTCCGTTGAGTTTGTATTTCAAAGATGGTCGGGCAAAAGTTGAACTGGCGCTCGCTCAAGGCCGAACCAAAGGCGATAAGCGACAGGCATTGGCGAAGAAAGACGCCCAACGCGATATTGATCGCGAAATGGGACGCCAACGCAAAGGCAATATCTAGACCTTTCGTTGTTTGCTGACACCTGTCGGAACGCTCGTCGCTGGCTCGTGGTTGACTCACTGACGTCGCCCACTCGTGCTTGTTCTGCATCAGGTCTCTGGTTCGGGCTCAGTCAATGTTCATCACCCCCGACCAGCTGCGCATCCCAACTGCACCCACACCACACAAACTCAACTAACAAATAATTAATGCTCTGGATTCGAGAGTTAGTTGTGGTTTCTGCCGTCAGTTTTGATAGCTATATCGCTGAAAACTTTTTTCAAAAAACCCTTGATTTCATTTGCTTTTTGCCACACCTAACTGGCATACTAAGAACATATGTTCTCACGTGATCTGACACCAAAAACCGCAGTAAGTAACAGCGGTTTTCTTGTTACAGGTTTGCGTGCTGCATGGTCGTCACAATCATCGATTGTTGATGGTGACGACGCAATGACACGTCTTGTTGAGCTAGAGAAAGTGTCACGGTTTATTGAAGCCGCTCGTGCTGAAGTGCTTGCCGAAGTTGATCGCACAGGAGCATTTCGCGATCACGGCCACACCACCATGGCCGGCTGGTTGCGAGCGGGTATTTCCTACAGTGCGGGTGATGCGAAACATCATGTGAAAGTCGCGCGCATGGTCGTCGAATTCCCACAAATCTCTGAACGTCTACAGGCCGGCACGATCGGTGTCGCCCAAGTCCGCCGACTCGCAGCCGCTCACGCCAACAAAAGGGTCTCAGCTGAACTTCCCGCTTTTGTCGACATGTTGGCCGATCGGGCCGAAGACATGCCCTATGAAGACTTCAATTCTGTGATGATTCGCTGGGAACATTATGCAGACGCCAACGGAGCGCACCGCGACAGCGAACGTATCCACGAAGACCGCGACGCCACCGTTCACCCGGTTGGTGACGTCGTGTATGTGGACGCCAAAGTTGGCACCGCTCAAGGTGCGTTCATGCTTGAAGTGTTTGAAAAGTATGTTCAGGCCGAACTCGCCCAAGATCTTGCTGATCGTGATGCGAAAGGGTTGGATTTGTATTCCGATTTGGCTCGCACCGCCAAACAACGACGAGCCGATGCCCTCTATGCGATCTTCGCCAGTGCCGCGAACGGCGTGTTCGCCCCGTCAGAACCGGTTGTGAATATCGTGATTGATGCGGCAACGTATGAAACCGCTCTCACAGCTTTGTTGAACGACTCGCCTTTGCCGTCATTGCTGGGTGCGCCTGACACGTTTGGTTCACGACGTTGCGAAACCACAGCTGGTGTGGCGATCGATCCGTTTGATGCGATCGTCGCGTCAATGATCGGTCACGTACGTCGCGTTGTGATGAGTTCACCGAGCACCGTGATCGATCTCGGACGCAAATCACGCTTATTCACCGGCTCATCACGAGAAGCAATATTTTTACGGCGAAGAAAATGTATTTGGCCAGGATGCAGCGCTTTAACGTGCGAAGCCGACCATCGCACACCATGGGCTGAAGGCGGAACAACATCACCCGACAACGGCGACCCGTTATGTCGAAAACACAACCGCTACAAAGCAACCGCGGGCTACACCACAACAATCGACGACACCACCGGTGTCACCCACGTCCACACGTCAGACGGCCGAGAACTAGTCCCCGTCTAAGCTCAGCCATCGAAAGTTGCATCGCCCGAACTGGTCGTACAAAGTCAACGCAGCGAACAACAAATTTCAAATTTATTTGTCAAGAAAATTGGGCACCTAAATCATGCGTGGTCATCACGGAAATCTCAAAATGGTGTGAGCCCAAAGCTTCAGTTAGTACATGGGCCGACAACTATCTCGTGGACTACCTGTAGGGTAAAGAGTGCATTGACGTTATTGGGGCTGACAGGTTTCGACATGAGTTCCGGTGGCCGAGCGTGCGACCCGATTTGCTCAGAATCGTTAAACGGGGCAAAAAACAGAATTGCCAACCAGCAGTTCGCTCTTGCCGCCTGATTCTCAGGTTGTAAAGAGACATCGTGACCAGAAATGGCGCACGGGGCCGATCCACCGCAGCCCGGCAACAGAAGCGGGGGATGACAGCTAGAAAGAACGCTGACCGCGAGAAAGTTCGCTGACCGCACGCAAAGACGTGCCGTGGTTTTCTAGCAATAGGAAACATCCGACCCGTCGGTGAGATTGCGTCAGTCTCGAAATCGGGAATGGTCGTATCACGAACGCTCATCGCCTGATGGACGGGGGTTCGATTCCCCCCAGCTCCACCGCTAAGTGTTGGCGGTTATTGCCGCCAACACTTAGCGTGTTTTGGCGCCGCGCTGATGTGCGATCAATCGCGCGGATGCTGAATGAGGAACGACCAGATTGCGCGGCTCGCATCAAAGTCCATGTACGGCTCGCCAACCAGGGCCGCCGATCCAGCCATCGCGGCTTGGTGACCCATCCACGCGTGGCTCGCGCCAGCGACTGTCACCAACTCGATACGCGATCCCTCTTCGCAGCCCGACCACACGAGGTTCTTGACATCCTCGTTGGACGTCATCGTGCGCTCGCTCGGATCGGCGATGCAATCGAACTTCATCGACATCTCCCTCACCGCGTCCCGACCAGATCTGAACTCAACGCCCGAGACGCCGGTTCCACGACCACCGTCAATCGGATGATTGGTGTCGGCCAGGCCGTGAATGTGTAGGACCGACACCGGCTCCATCGGCCGGCAGTCATCGATCCCGATGCTGCCCGCCTGCACTCCGATCGCCACGATTCGATCCGATAATTCGCAGGCCAGTCGGTACGCCATGATCGCCCCATTGGAGTGTCCCGCCGCGAACACACGGCTGGGGTCGATGTCAAACCGCGCCGTCAAGAGATCCAGCAGGAAGCGAACGTATGCCACGTCGTCGACGTTTCGATCAGCGGCCGGACCGCAGCAGTATCCGCCATTCCACGTCTGCAATCCGGGACGCTCGGGGATCGCGCGAATCCCGTCGGGGTACACCACCAGGAAGCCGTTCGCTTCGGCGAGTTCGTCGAAACCGGAGTTCGCCGCGAACTGCTCCGATGAACCCAATCCGCCGTGAAGTGCCACGAGTAGCGGAACGTTTTCGCTTCCCACCGCGACCCCCGTCGGAACGTAGAGCCGAAAATGGCGTCGTCGGCCGTCAGGTGTTGTCACCCATTCGTCGGTGACCGTTCCAACAGCCGCCGTGGCCGGAAGTGCGTTGTCATACGGGTCGTATTCGGAGGACGGCACAGTCGTCGAAGTGGACGATGACGATGACGATGAGGTCGCCGAAAAGTCCGAAGGCGCGAGCGTTGTCGACGATGAGCCAATAGCAGCCGACGAATCATCACTCGGTCCAGCGGACGTCGAGCAGCTCGAGATGGCTCCGAGCAGACACAGCGACAGGGCAACGCGGAGCCGTGGTTTTCTAGCAATAGGAAATATCCGACCCGTCGGTGAGATTGCGTCAGTCTCGAAATCGGGAATGGTTGTATCACGAACGCTCATCGCAACAGTCTGTCCTACACCAACCCGAGAGATAGGCCGGCAAGTGCCAGGTGATATGTCACCATGATGCCAACTGGTTGCCACGAGCGTTCTTTGACGAATCGATGTTCGGCAATCAGCGAATCAGACAACATGAAGAATGCTGCTCCAGCAATACCGATCGCAGTTCCGCCAGCAATTGCACTGATAGCCATGGCGGCAATCACCATCATGTAAACGACCACGGGAGCAACTAGTTCTTTGTGGCCAGATGTTGAAATTGATTTCACGAAACGACGTGCTAAGAAAAGCGATGTCGGCACGACAATGACAAGACCTACTACGAGTCGAGTGGATGTCACATCTTGAGCCAACAAGCTGACGGCGAAGCAGATTTGCGCGATTGCAAACGAGGCCAGACCAGGCACGAATGCATCACGAGGGAGCATGAGAAACACATCGCCTAACAAACAGAAGACCAGAGCAACAATTCGCCACGTGTGCGGAAGACTTTCGGCGTTGGAAATTGCAATTGCTGCGGCGAGAAAACTAACGGTGGCAAGAGGTTTGCACACATACTCAAATGATTTCTTCGCAGCCTGAACCGCCCACCAGTCGCCTATTGAGAAAATTGATGCGACGACCAGGAAAACCACCACTGTGCTTGTCATAAGTTCATTGTTACCAGAGAACCAGGTAAGTACTCAGTTGGCGTATGGTGATCTCGTGAAATGTTCCGAGATCCCCATCGCTCATACACCGCCAGGCGGCTACGGCCCTTCGTTTCCACCGCTCATTCTTGGCAACTGCACCGAACCACTCGTTGACGGCGCACCCGACTTGCGTGGCATTTGGAAAGTTGTCACTGCAACGCGAGCCGACGAAACAGTGGCTCCCGATGATCGTCTGATGTCGTACACCGAACGCATTGAACAGTGCGGAAATCGCATCGTTGATTGTGGTGGCGGAACTATTGCTGACGCGCTCGCTGACGGCACCGAAGAAAATGGTGTGCACGACGTCTCGGTCTTCGATTACACGACACCGATTCATGTGGTCGCCTCATACGAAGATGAGGTCTTCATCCTTCGACCAGTTGGTATGCCTGGAATTCAGGTGACACGCCGACTCGATGAACATGGCCACATGATTTGGACTCGGCCCGATATGGGCGGGGTCGTCGTCACTCTCGAACGAGTCAGCGAACCTCGTTAGGCCACGACCAAACAACATCAGGCTGTATGTAACTTAGAAATACAAGGGGTGCTACAGTGCCGGAATGCATCTCCTTCGAAATTTCTCTCGCCCTCTCGCAATCGTCGCACTTGCCGTCACCCCAATCGTTGCGGTGTCTTGCGGAAGTAGTTCAAGTCGTTCAAGCGACGAAGAGTTTTGTGCCAAGTTGGCCGACTTCAAAGCGTCCGATGACCTGAACACCGATGCCAGCTCTCCTGAGGCATTGAAAGCAATGCTTCCGCTCATAGACGATCTCGCCACGACCGCTCCGAATGATGACCTGAAGAAAGCTTTAACAACCATGCGGCCGGTCATTGAAAAGATGTCCCAGATCGACGAGAACGATCCAGATGCATTTGGCACCGTGATGTCGATGATGTTTGACCCCGAGGTCGCTGCAGCCGGCAAAACCATTGATGCTTACAGCACCGACGTCTGCAAAATGCCCCCGTCCACTGATTCATCTTCCATCGATGATTCGGCAATGACCTTCCCACCTTCAACAGATGATCGAAGCATGTTCGATGAGGGAACAATTCTGGCCGACATGGGGTATGAAGACATCAACAATGCTGTTGCACCCCTGAAGTCGACCAACTTCCCGAATGGCTACATCATCTCAGCAGGCATCGAAGGTACCGCTGACGGCAGCAGCCTTGTCACGGTCGATTTCGCCGACACTGACACTGTTGATCCGATTGCCGTCTGTGAAGCAATTGATGCAGCGATTGCCGAGAAGACAGCTGACACCAATGTTTCAATCAAAGTTTCGGTTGATGGAAAAGAAGTCGGCGGTCGCCCAGTGGGCGGAACTTGTAGCGCAAAATAATCGCTACTCGTTACCTCACTCTCCGGTGAGTTCTTTCTTCAATTCACGCTTCAAGAATTTTCCACTTGCGTTACGCGGAATTGGTTCGTCACGGAACCAGATCTTCGTCGGAATCTTGTGCTTAGCAATGGTGCCCGACAAGAAATCCTGAAGTTCTTTCTCGGTGAGTGAACGTCCAGGACGAAGCACAATCACGGCCGCAACTTCTTCGCCGAGTCGCTCTTCGGGAATACCGAAGACACAAGCTTCAGCAATGGCATCGTGGTTATAAATCGCAGTTTCAACTTCGCTGCAATATACATTTTCACCGCCGCGAATCACCATGTCTTTGGCGCGGTCGACAATGTAGACAAATCCGTCTTCATCAATTCGGGCAATGTCACCCGTGTTCAACCAGCCATCGCGAATACTGTCAGCAGTTGCTTCTTCACGATTGAGGTAGCCCTTAATCACGACAGAACCGCGCACGCACAACACGCCAACGGTGTTGGGTCCGGCTGGCAAATCATTGCCGTCTTCATCAACCAATTTGCCTTCAAGCGTTGGAACTAATGGTCCACACGACTCTGGTTTAGCAATGAACCAACGAGCAGAGTTCGCGGTAATGATTCCGTGTGTTTCGGTCATGCCATAACCAGTTGACGGCTGGCCACCCTTCAGCGCTCCGGCAATTTTGTGCACGAGGTCGGGCTGTAATGCAGCTCCACCTCCGCCCATTCCTTGCACTGAAGACGTGTCACGCTTTTCCCAATCGGGATGCAACAACATTTCACGACTCATCGTCGGGACTCCAGAGAAGCTCGTCACCTTTTCGCGTTCAATGAGTTCGAGGGCACGGCCTGGATCCCACTTGTACATCAAAACAACTTTGGCACCACTTGCAGTTGCCGCGTGCAAAATGCAGTTACATGCCGTCACATGGAACAACGGAGTCGGTGCCATAAAGCAAGGAGCAAGTGCTGGCTTGGGTTCGCTGGTCGGTGCTGGAACATCACCAGCAGCAATTGCTTTTTGCTCGGCCATCGCCGCTGCCATATTCATGGCTACCAAGTTCAAGATGTTGGCGACCGACCCACGATGCGTCAACTGCGCACCCTTCGGGAAACCAGTGGTACCCGATGTATAGAAAATCGTCGCGTCATCGTCGGGATCAAATTCGATGTTCGGCAAAACGCCGGGGTCGGCAGTTGCCATGACGTCGGTCCAGCGCGCGCCACCTGCAGGCAGCGCACGATCGGTGCGCACCGAAATGACATGCATCTTTGGCGTGTTCGCAATTTGACTCAAGCGCTCTAAACGCTCATCGTCAACAATCAAGACGCCAGGCTGGCTGTCGTTAAGCGCGTACTCCATTTCTGAAGGTGTCCACCAGGCGTTCATTCCAACAGCTGCTGCGCCAAGCGACACCGTCGCCCAGTAACCCACGACCCATTCGGGATAGTTGCGCATTGACAACGCAACACGACTGTGACGACCAATTCCTTGACTCACCAAGTACTGGGCCAGTTTGCGAACCTGTGCATGAATTTCGGCGTAGGTGTAACGCTCGTCCTCGTAGACCAAGTAGTCCTTGTCGCCATGAACCGCTGTTGCTTCCCACATCACCCGCATATTGGGCGGAGCGGTGGTGTACACCTTCACGGGAATCCCCCGTACTTCGGCAATTGAGGTCGCCAAAGGCGATCCGGGGGCATCAAGTTCGGCACGGGCGGCTAGGTAATGGTGAATCACGCTCCCATCATTACCGATGATGGGTGGGGTTTGCTATCCGCAGTCACCCATTTCCCTACACCATCTATTTATGACAACATGGCGTGTGCTTTCTGTGCCGATCGTCGATATTTCTCGCCCAACCGCAACCTCCCTTGATGCCCTTGACGCTGCCTGTCGAGATCACGGATTCTTCTTACTGAGTGGCCACGGGCTCGATGACCTCATCAACCGCACTTGGCAGCAAACTGCTCGGTTTTTTGACTCTGATCGCTCAATCAAAAACGAGATCACCCGCGATATCGATAATCCCATGGGCTACTACGACCGTGAACTCACCAAACGCAAGCGCGACAACAAAGAAGTATTCGACTTCCTTGATCCGACGATCGAACAAATTGATGCTCGTAATCGCTGGCCCCGTGACTTGCCCGGTTTTCGCGACACGCTGCTTGAGGCATACGACGAATTCAGCAAGCTCGCCGATCGCACCCTCTCTCTCATTCATCAAGCACTCCAACTATCCGAAGGCTCGCAACAAGAAATGATGGGCAGTCGCTACGGAAGCATGATGCGGCTCAACCATTATCCAGTGGGCGATCCTGTGCCCGAATCTGAGCGTGAAGGCCTCCCCGATCTCGGCCCAACCGCCCTCGGTTATCACACCGATCCCGGCACCATCACTTTGTTGTTACAAGACAACGTTGGCGGACTACAAACAGAATCGCTCGACAGCGGTTGGATCGATGTTCCACCGACTGATGGAACAATTGTGATCAATCTCGGCGATTGCATGCAGGCTTGGACCAACGATCGATATCGCGCCGCAGTTCATCGCGTGGTGCCCATGACTCAGCAACGCCGCTTCAGCATTCCGTACTTCCAAAATCCGGCCCGCGATTCGACCATCAAGCCGATCCCCGAACTTTGTGCCGATGGTGCGCGTTACCGAGAATTCTCGTGGAAAGAGTTCATGGCCGCTCGGGCGTACGACAACTTCACCGATCTCGGAACCGAAGACACTCAAGTGACCGACTTTCGAGTCAACGCGTAAACAACAAATGATTTTGTTGTGATGACGCAACCAATCACTTGGCAAATCAATGCATCTAATCTTCCTGAGCACGCCCGTAATCCAATACATACTGACGCAGGCGCTCAAGCTGCCGGATTTCCACGAGCACTCGTCGCCGGGGTAACAACCTACGCGTATTTGACTCATCCCCTGATCGTTGCCTGGGGCCAAGACTGGTTGCACAACGGCGGAGGCGAATTGAGATTTCGTCGCCCAGTTTTTGACGGTGATGTCTTGCGATGTGTGCCGACCAATGTTGACGAAGTCACAACCGTTAATGCGATCACTGATGAACCCGATCAACCTCGCGCTCAGTTTGTTGCAGTTAAAGACACTGGCCCAATTACACCGATGCGCCCAGGTGAAGTATTGCCAGAACTTCAGATACCGCTTCTCGGAGAATGGGGGTCTGATTATGGCCTTCGCGCTGGTGACGATCTTGAATTCTGTTTGGCGAACAATTACGTACATCCAGCGGTGTGGCCAGCGCTTGCCAACAACGCTGTTCATCAATTCGTTGCTCGGGGAAGTTGGATTCACACCCGCAGCATCATTCGCCACCACGGAATTGCCCACGGTGGAGCGATTGCAACCGTCAAATCAACAGTGATTCAACGTTTTCAATCACATGGCGAGCGGGCCGTTCTTGATGTACACATCGAAATTGACGGATGCATCGTTGCGACCCTTGAGCATGAAGCAATCGTTGCACTTCCTTGATTTTTTCGATCACTCTTCATCAATGGTGTGCTCACTCCACCGTTAGTGGAATAAACATCGCGTTGATCGGTTCGCTGTCTTTGGGCGAATATTCAAAAACCTTCAACACAACATCACCGATCACACTTGCCGGCAAAGTCTCAATCACGTGATCAAAAGTTCCCCAGGTGCCTGTCCCCGATGAAGCCATCGTGTATCCCTCAAAAATCACAGTGCCATCAGTGGAGATAACTTGATAATTGATCCCCGCCTCATAGGTATTTGACATTCCCTTTATGCGAATATCGTGACTCACAATCTGGTGCGGCACCGGCGAGTCAACGAGAATAAGCGGAGAAAAATCAGCGAAGTCTGATCGCCCGATATCAGAGACATCAATTCCCTCACCGCCGATTTGTTCTACCGATACACCATCGATGCGGATCGTGACTCGCTCGACTTCTGAAAATGAAGTGGCGGTGTAAACAACTTCTGCAATGCGCCCCATCATTGACAAGCTTCCGCCGCCAGTGGTGAACTCATGTGAGAGATCGATCGTTGCCGTTGATCCAGATATTTCTGCACTCAACAATTGTGTTCCCTTTGGAATGAATGAAGTCACTCCGTCCTGATTTTCAATGTCAGTTGGCCCCAGCAACAAACTATGAAGGGCTTCTTCAATATTCGGTGTTTCGACGAGACGGCCGACGACAGACATCAACTCGTTCTTGGTGAAGTACACACCAATAGTCTTTTGTGTTGACACTGCGATTGATGTAGTTGACGAAGTGATAGTTGAACTTGGAACAACATCAGATGTGTCAGTAACTGGCAAGGTTTCGACTGAGGTTGAAGCCGAACTATTGGTTTGAGATCCGCAACTGGAAAGCGCCGAACTCAACACAAGACTAAACACCAAAACCAATCGCGACGGCTTCATACCTCGCAAGAATACGACTTTCCTACCAAAAATTACTGGGACAAAAGTCCGCAATTTCTGAAACATCGGCCGTTTGAGGTAACTGATGATTGCGATCGTTGTGCACTAGTTTGTGCATATGACATCCGCAAAAGTTTCACCGGAAATCACTCTTGAATACGAAGTCCATGGAGAAGGTGACCCATTACTTCTCGTGATGGGTCTCGGCGGACAACTCGTTGCCTGGCCAAGCTCATTCATTGCTGGTCTTGTCGATCGAGGTTTCAAAGTCATCACTTTTGACAATCGAGACATTGGCTTGTCCACCAAAATTGACGCTGCTCCTCCGACCAAAATGCAGTCGGCGATGTTCACTATTTCTCGTCGATTTGCGAAGTCGGCGTACTTGTTGAGCGATATGGCCAAAGACGCGGTGGGTCTTCTTGATGCACTCAATATTGAACGTGCCCATGTCGTTGGGATGTCGATGGGAGGAATGATTGCTCAGACGCTGGCGATTGAACACCCAAGTCGGGTGCGTTCGTTGACATCAATCATGTCAACCACTGGCAATCCTCGCGTTGGTCGACCGAAGACGACGGTCGCGTTGCGTGCTGCGAAGTTGACCGGTGGCAGTAAAGAAACCTTTGCCGATCGTCAGGCTGCACTCTTCAAGTTGTTCTCTGGTTCGCTCTACGACGAACTAGAAATACGCGAAGTCGCAAAGCTTTCGCTTGAGCGTGACTTCACTCCAGACGGAACCGCTCGTCAGATGGCCGCGATTATGGCGAGCCCCGACCGCACGCCGCAGTTAAAGAAACTCAATGTGCCAACGCTCGTTGTTCACGGACTTGAAGATGGACTCGTGCAACCCTCTGGTGGCTATGCAACGACCAAGGCAATTCCAGGCGCACGACTCTTGGCATTCCCCGATATGGGACACAACTTGCCCCAAGCGCGCATTCCAGAAATTTTGGATGAGATCAAACGCAATACGTTGCGCTCATAAATCTTCAACTCGCCATTACGGCGCAGTTGCTTCAAGCAACTCCCATGAGTTTTCGGGACTGTAGCCACCAGCGGGCATGATGATCGAGTTCGCACCTGCATCGATGTGCTCCTGCATACGGTTGCGAATGGTCTCGATACTTCCCCACGCCACGTAAGTGTCGACCAGGCGATCGCTTCCACCATGTGTCCAATCGGATTCATCAAAACCTTGCGAAGCCCACTGCCTCTGATAAGCCGGCAATGGCAAATAGATCGACACCATGGCGCGGCCAACGGCACGACCAATTGCGGGATCAGTCGTCAAACAACATGGAAGCACCACATTGAGAACTTTGTCAGCACCAACCAATCCTCGAGCGTGCGTAGTGTGTTCAGGCGTTTGCATATAGGTGTTGGCGCCATCGGCGACTTCTCCAGCAACTGCCAACATCTTGGGTCCGTGGGCAGCGATGTAAATCGGAACAGGTTCATAAACCGCCGGAGCCATGATGGGTAATGGACCGCGCAACGCGTTGACGTACTCACGGGTCTTCTGGACCGGATTTTCCCACGGGATACCTCGCATCTCTGAAGCGATCGTGTTTGAAACTCCGAGGCCATGAATAAAGCGACCGCCAGATAGTTCAGACAATGTTCGTGCAGCTTGTGAACTGCAGATCGCATCGCGCCCATACATGTGAGCGATACCCGATGCGACTTTGATCTTGGTGGTGTGATGCAAGATGAATCCAGCAGTCACGTAAATTTCGCGACCAAAAATATCGGGCAACCACACTGACAGATGTCCGGTCGATTCAAGGCGTTGCACATGCGCAATCAAATCCTTGGGCTGCATCATGTCGGCGACCGTCATGACACCAGCGACTGGTGACTTTTTAGTTGTGGTCATTGTTTGCTCCTTGCAATGAGATCATTCGAAACTATGAACGTTTGAAATGTGGCGTACGGCGTTCGGCCGTTGCTTTAGCGCCTTCAGCAAAATCATTGGTTTGACGCAATCGCAACTGTTCTGCCATCTCGTGCTGCGTTGCGGCATGTACTAGATCGGCGATATTCCCCCGAAGAGTTGCCCGAATTGATTCGACTGCCAAAGGCGCCGAAAGGGCGATTTCATTGGCTAATTCAAATGTTTCTTTCAGCAAGTTTTCGGGCTCCGCCAAACGATCCGCGAGACCAAGGGCGTATGCCGCCGCTCCAACAATACGTCGACCAGTCATTAACAGTTCGGCCGCACGCTGCTCGCCAATAACACGAGGCAACGTGACCGACAAACCAAACCCATGATGAAAGCCGAGTCGCGAAAAGTTGGCACTGACGCGGGTCTCGGTTGACATCACACGAAAATCAGCCGCCATTGCTAATCCCAAGCCGCCTCCGATTGCCGCACCTTGTACCGCAGAAATAATCGGTTTGCGAGTTCTGAACAATCGCTCAGCTGCCCCATAAAGATCGGCAGTCGAATATGCCGGGGCAGATCCCGAGAAGTCGGCTCCTGCGCAGAAGTTCTTTCCGTCAGCACACAACACCACAACCCGACAATCGTCATTGTCATCAAGTTGCTCAAGCGCATCAGCCACCGCGGCGATCATCAGATACGAAAAGAAATTGTTCGGACCACGACACAAGCGAATTGAATAGACATAGTCGCTGATTTTTTCAATGACGACATACGGTTCGGATTCAACAGCGTTCATAAACGTCATCCGTCAATCAAATTGCGCGTGAACAGATCGAGCAATACTTCCCAGTGTCGAGCGTCGGCGACTGCGTCGTAAGCTGGGCGATCGTTAAAGGCAAAACCATGATGGTTGCCCCAATAACGTTCGATTGACCCCTTCACACCCGTGGTTTTCATTGCTTCTTCAAATTGGTCGACCATTTCGAGCGGAACATAATCATCGTGTTCGGCGCAACCCACATAAATCTCACCGCGCACATCGCCAAGACGAGCATGCGGTGAATCTGGAGAATCAGTCACCAATCGGACTCCATAGAACGACGCCGCGGCTTTCACACGCTCTGACAGTTCGGCAGCAATAAACAACGCAAATGGCCCTGACATGCAATAACCAACACAGCCGACAGTCGATGCATCAGCTACCGATTCGCTTTCGGCGAATGCGAGCAGTTCACTGGCATCGCGAACAACCATTCGATTGCCAATTGTGCGCATCAGTTCACTCATGCGTTGAAAAGATTCTTTGCTTGAAAAATCAAGTTCAAAAGCTGGCGTTGTTCGGTAATACAAGTTGGGCAACATGACGTAGTAGCCGTTGTCCGCAATCCGTTGCGCCATTGAGTGAAGTAACGGACGTTTGCCTGGTGCATCCATCAAAAACAAGACAACTGGAAACGGACCAGGTCCTTCGGGGTGCACAACGAATGTCGTCATTGAACCTTCGGCGGTCTGAATTTCAAGATGTCGTTCGATCACAAGATTCACCATAGTGCGTTTCAGTCAGGGTTTCGACATTGATGTCGAAAACGGCTACGGTAAGGGTATGGCTGAAATTCACCCAGCAACTGCGGGCATTCATTTACCTCAAGCAGGTCCGGCGTCTTCAGGGGAAGCCATTCGGCGCGCTGCCGTGTTGGCCGAAGATTTGGGTTATGCCGATGTCTGGGTCAGTGACCACCTCGCCGTGCCCACCGGCGCCGACTATCCCCCATCGGCCTACATCTTTGAACCCTTCATTGCGATGACGTGGGCTGCCGCGTACACCAAGCGCGTCGGACTCGGAACGACCGTGTTGGTTCTGCCGATGCGCAACCCGTTGGCGGTCGCCAAGATGGTTGCATCGCTCGACCATATGAGTGGCGGCCGCGTGATTCTCGGAATCGCCGCAGGTTGGCTCGAAGCCGAATTCAATGCCCTTGGCGTTCCCTTTGCCGAACGCGGACCCCGCACCGACGAAGCAATTCAAATCTTGCGAAGAGTCTGGACCGATGACCACATCACCGCCGACTTCCCCGTTCACGATGCCCACTTCGTATCAATGCGCACCAAGCCACAACCATTGCGTCATGTGCCGCTATGGATTGGCGGACATGCCGATATCGCGTTGCGTCGCGCCATTGATGTTGGCGATGGCTGGCACGGAGCGTTCTTAAGTCCCGAACAAACCGAGCGTCGAGTGAAAAAGTTGCGTGCGGGTCGTCCCGAACAATCGTTTCCGATTTCAATGCGTACCCGCTGGGATGCACTTGAAGATGACAACGATCTGATCTTGGCCGAGATTGATCACTATCGCGAGATTGGTGTGACGCACTTTGTTCCTGAACCACGTCAACGCACGCTTGATGGCTACCTGCGCGCGATGGAAATTCAAGCCGACCTCTTTCGCCGTGCTTCAGTGTCAATGATCGATTCGTGATGGTCTACGCATGAGTGAAAGTTCAACAACTCGCGGTGGTTTCACACCAAGTGGAGTGGCGGCAGTGCGCCGAGCCTCGGTTGAAAGTTCACCGACCAGTAAAGCAACTCGCACTCGCCACATCATTCTTGACGCAGCACGTGCTGAGTTTGACCGTTATGGGTACACCAACACCACGATTGAACACATCGTCACCAAGGCCGATGTAGCCCGCGGAAGTTTCTATACGTACTTTGAATCAAAGATTGATGTGTTCCGGCACCTGGCAGCAACGATTGACCGTGAAGTTGCCAGTGATGTTGTTGCCTTTGAACGCAAACGTTCAGGCAACCCCATTGAGAATCTGCGTATTTCTAATAGAAATTATCTCGCGGTGGTGCGACGCAATGCCGATCTATATCGCTTAGTTGACGAAGCATCAGCCCATGATGAAGAAATCAAAAAACAAAGACTGCAATCACGCCAACAACACATCGCCCGTGTTGCAACATCGATACGTCGTTGGCAAAGCAAAGGTTGGGCCGACCCCGATCTTGATGCGTCGCTCACCGCAGCCGCACTGGTTTCTATGTTGTCGGGCTTTGCCCAATGGCTGCATGTCGGAGGCGATACCTACGACGACGATGCCGCCGAACAAACATTGACCGATATTTGGATTCGCGCCTGCAAACTTGCCGACCCCGATGAGTTTTCACAATGAGCGGAGTGACTCGCGAAACCGTTCAACAAGAAGTTCAGAATTGGTTACAAGCCAATTGGGACCCGCAACTTTCACTGCAGGCTTGGCGCGAACGCCTTGTTGATGCTGGCTGGGCAGTTCCATCATGGTCAAGCAAGTGGTTCGGACGCGACCTCCCTGCGTGGGCCGATCAAGTGGTCGCTGAAGAACTGCGGCTGATTGGTGCAGTTGGTAATCCGCTTGGCAGTGGAATGTCATTAGCAGCACCCACTATTGTTGAACATGGTTCAGACGAACTGAAACGACTCATCTTGCGCCAAACATTGACCGGTGAAAAAACCTGGTGCCAACTCTTTAGCGAGCCGGGTGCAGGCTCAGATTTAGCGAGCCTCTCAGCTTCAGCGGTACTTGATGGCGATGAATGGGTCATCAATGGGCAGAAGGTGTGGAATACGAGCGCCCATCATGCCGACTACGGTATGTTGTTGGCTCGCACGAATCGAGATGGTTCAAAGCATCACGGAATCACCTATTTCGTTTTGCCAATGCGCCAGCCAGGAGTTGAAGTACGGCCAATCAAACAGATGAACTATCACTCGTCGTTTAACGAAGTTTTTATGACCGATGCTCGCATTCCGGCCAACATGATTGTCGGAACGTTAGATGATGGTTGGCGAGTTGCGCGTGCGACTCTTGCCCACGAACGAACTTTTTCCACGATGCGTCGTCCGAAGTTTGCACATAACGCCGCAACTTCAAGTCGTGCGGTACGTGAAGCCGAACATGAGGCCGAAGAACATTTCAAAACATACGTGTGGTACCCGCAACGTGCCGGTCGAGTTGACCTGGTTGTTGAACGAGCTCAAACACTTGGGGTCTCAAACGACCCAGTGATTCGACAAAACATTACGGCATTGTTGTCTTTTCAAAAAATGAACGAGTGGACTACTTTACGCGCTCGTACGGCTCGTGCACTTGGTCGCCCGCCCGGACCCGAAGGCTCGATTGGCAAGTTGGCCGCTTCTGAGGTTTCACGTATGGCCAACCGAGTTCATACGTTGATTAGTGGTGCACACGCAATGTTGCAGAACGGCGATCATGCGCACGATGCAACAATTGCTGAAGTGTTAGTGAGCACACCTGCGCAATCAATCGCTGGTGGAACCGATCAGATTCAACGATCAATCATCGGTGAAAAAATCCTCGGACTCCCCCGTGATGCCAGCAATTAATTTGTGATTCTGGTGTGGTGTTGTTGCGAATAGCGCAACAAAACCACACCAGAATCACGAGTCATTAACTGGGGACGTTGAACGACCAGTTCACCTGCGCTGGTCCATAGTCCGTTCCACCGAAACCGTCGAGTTGGAAGTAATAGGTAGTCCCTGTTTCCACAGCCACCTCCAACATGGCGGGGTTGTTCCCGTCACAGGCAACCGATGCATCGTCGCCAGCAAGATACGTTAAGGGTCCCGGATCGCTAAACGTATCGATCGTGTAGGCACTGAGCACAGAGTCAAACTGTGTGTTACACGAATCAACCGTCAATGTGCCACTTTCACTCGCAACCCATCTAAACCAAACAGTTGAGTTGACAACATCATCGCGAAAAGGATTCGTCTCGCCTGTTTCAACAGTTGCCGACGTCGTATCGTTATTCCAGCTACCACTGATTGATTGACTCATGACGTAGGCATCAGCAACGTCGTCATTCGTGAGTGGATTGAACAACCAGTTGAGCTGCGCTAGTCCGACCTCTGTGGGCTCATAACCGTCCAATTGAATGTAGTAAGTCTGTCCCTCGGTCACACCCACTCGAACCTGAGCAGGGTTGTGTTGACCACTCTCCGCACATTCGGCCGAGGCATCGTCGTCAGTAATCCATGAGTAGTCATTCCAAGGGTCAGCAATATCGCTGATCGAATAAGCGCTGAGGACCGTATCGAACGACGCGTTACATGTATCAACTACTAATTGACCGTCCTGCCAGGCCACAAACTTGAACCACACTGAATTATTTCCACTGTCCGAGCCGTCACCATCATCAAAAGGTGGCTCATCCATTTCCATATCCGCCGTCGATGTATTGCCGTTCCATGTCCCAGAATCAGCCGTACCTAAGTCGTATGCGTTCACAACAAGGTCGTTTGAAATGCGGTTGTCAATGACAGCAGGAGTGAAATCCCAGTTCAACGTTGCCGGTCCGTATGAATCGCTGAAGTAACCGCTCAACTGCACGTAGTAGGTCGTTCCCGATATCACATCAACAGTCGTTGCAGCAGGGTTGTGTTGATCGGGCAAGGCACATCTTGCCCCCGCCCTATGAATATCACCACCTAAGGCCGCATAACCGTCAGCGGGATCAGTCACCCACGGATCATTAATGTCATCAATCGTGTACACCACAAGAACTGAGTAGTCAAATGACGTGTCACAGGTATCAATCACTAGCTGTCCGTCGGTTGTTGCGACCCACTTGAACCACACTGTCGAGTTGGCACCAGGAGAGGAATATGGTTCACCTTCTTCAGTGGTTGCATCAGTGGTGTCGCCAGTCCAAGTGCCACTATCCCCACTCATGGCATATGCACGGAGAACATCGTCATTAGAGACCACAGATTCAGGAGGCGCAGTCGTTGTTGGTGCAGCAGTCGTTGTTGGTGCAGCAGTCGTTGTTGGTGCAGCAGTCGTTGTTGGTGCAGTCGTCGTTGTTGGTGCAGTCGTCGTTGCTGTTGACGCGCATGGATCGATCGCCGACGGCGCCAACACCAAGCCGCCGAGCAACAACAGTGGTGCCACGACGACCGACATTCGGCCAGAAGATTGACGCACCCAGCGCGTCACAATCACCCCAGATACCAAAAGAAATAACCCGGCGACCACGACAAAAGTCGAACCACCGGTTTCTGGCAAACGACACGTAGTAACAGCCAACATTTTCCGCCCCGATCAAGTTAACGAACAAATCTTTACAGTTGTAGTTCATTGGGGGCAGGTTTGCAATGACAATTTCAACAAAAAAGCAGAAATCACCGAAATTCTTATTGACAGACAAAATCCTCACGCAGTGCTGATGACGTAATCAAGAAGTTGATGTGTGCGCAAAGAGTGGTCATCCTCGTTCGCACGAATACCTTCAACTAACGCACTGACATCAGGAGTATCAACCTTGAAGGTTGTTGCCAATCTTTCAACGATGTCGCCCGTGAATTCAATATGCGGTTGAATGCCCCACGCATTCCCCACACGAAAGAATGTGTCGGCGTGCGGCAATCGTGCTATGACTTCAGCACCAATGGGAGCAGTGATTGCATCCTCGTGCCACACTGCCCAGTTTCCCCGAACAACGTCGGTTGCAGATGGTGTCAGAGTCATTTCGGTGAACGCACGGAAAGTTTGATCCATTCGGCGAACGCTTCCACCTAGCGCACAAGCCAACACCTGCGCTCCGAAGCAAATACCTACAAAAGGTCGACCGCTAGAAAGCCACTGGCGAACCAATTCAATTTCCTGTTGTGCCGGCGCTAGGCAATAGCCGTCCGCGACCGAGTTAGGTGAGCCCAACACAAAAAGAATGTCTCCCTCGACATTGTCAAGGGAGACAGGTGAATCTTCTCGGTACACATGCTCGACTTCATATTCACGAAGTTCAAACCAAGTACCAATATTTCCTAATTCATGCGCAACCGCGCGATGCGATAAAACAATCGCGCGTTTCATTTCAGGCCACGCGAGTAAGGGTTGCGCTGTCTGTGTGCGGGAAAATGTCCGGGAACTGATCCATCTTCAGGCTGCTGTTTTCGGTATATCTCCATGAATCAGGACCATTAACGGTGACTGTCACGGTGTACGCCCGAGTACTGGCATGCTGACCGAGGTAGGTGTTTTCACCAATTGCATAACTTGACGAACCTAGTTCGGCACTCATCGTGAATTCTTTGGCATCTGCAGTTGTCTTACCGCCAGCCAATACGACGATTCCACGAGGAACAACAAAACCGCGAAGAACTTCGCCAGTTGCTGCGTCCCACAACCAATAACCGACTTCCGTATGGAATGGGTTGGTTTCATCATCGCGCCACATAGCGGTCTTGTAATCAAGTCCATACAGAGATTGCGAGCCATTTTCGACTGGGCCGAACGGCTTCATCGTCACCTTTTCAAGGTAAGGCGTCTTCCACACTTCGCCGCGGCTGTGTGAATACGACGTGTCAAGGCCACCTTGACCCTGCCATTCTCCGATTAATCCTGCGAGAGGGCCCCATTCTTTTGACATTTCATACACCTGAGCTTTCAATTTTAACTACGACAGCAATCTGCACTAATCAAACCTTAGTTCAATATCCTGAGAACCATGGAAGTACTCGGGATACATCATGTCAACGTGAATATTCATTCGCTTCCCGAATCTCTTGCGTTCTACGTTGATGGCCTAGGGTTCACGACGTTTGAGCGGCCTGGGTTCACCATTGATGGCGCGTGGCTCAAAATGGGCCCGCACGAGTTGCATCTTTTCGTTCGACCCGACGCAGTGATTGATCGCAATCAACATTTTGCACTCGCAGTGACCGATATCAATGATTGCGCTCGCCATTTAGAAGCCAGAGGTTTGAAGTATCGCCTTGCGCCTGAAACGGCCGGCGTGAATCGTCAGATCTTTATTCATGATCCGAGCGGCAACCGCATTGAACTCAACGAAGTGAAAGTCACCAACTAGAAGTTGTAGCTCACACCAGTCAGTTCTTCGCTGATTTCCCATAACCGCCGTGCATCATTCATGTTGCGTGCACGCTTGCTTGGAGTGACCTTAATTGGTGCACCAAACATTTGGTACTTCGGTCCGTAATATTCGCGGCCAGTTGCGTTCGGATCTACCATCGCACGCACTTGGGACTCACATCCTTGAACGCCTGTCCGTGTCATCACCGGAGCAACGCGACGCATGACAAAGTTGGTCGCCGAGGTTCCGGTCTTGCCAAGTTCTGTCCGCGCAGTTCCGGGATGGGCAGCCAACGCAATCGTTGTTGAATGTTGTTCTCGCAACCGACGTTCGAGTTCATTCGTAAACAAGATGTTGGCCAACTTGCTTTGAAAGTAGGCTCCCCAACGGCTGTACCTACGTCGGTCGCACATCAGATCATCGAGGTGAATTTTGCCGGGAATATGTCCCATACTTGACACATTCACGATGCGACTGTTTGATCGCTTCAATAAGGATGGAAGTAGTAAGCCGGTCAAGGCGTAGTGCCCAAGATGATTCACTCCTAATTGAGTTTCGAATCCGTCTTCGGTTCTACTTTGATCTAGAGCCATGAGTCCGGCGTTATTCATCAGTCCGTCAAGTTCAACTCCGTCGCTCAGTAACTGCTCACTGAATCGTCGAACCGAAGCCAGGCTTGCCAAGTCGAGTGGACGAACTTCAACCGAACCCTTGCCGGCACGCACGCTTTGGGCGGCCACCTCGGCCTTCTCAACATTGCGACACGCCATGATGACATGAGCCCCGGCCCCCACAAGATTGCGAGCAGCCTCAAGACCAAGACCCGAGTTTGCTCCAGTGATACAGACAGTTCGACCAGAAAGATTTGGAATTTGAGCAGTGGTCCAGCGAGTTTGCGACATGCCCGATACTGCCATAAAGATTGTTCAAACCACAATGTGTAGGATTTTGAGCATGACTCGCGGCATGGAAAACACCGATAGCGCAATCCGCCTTCGTTTAATTGACAGCACACTTTTCATGATTGATCGCGATGGTGTCGACGGCGCTCGCCTCAAAGACATCGTTGAACATGCTGATATGACGACTGGGTCGCTCTACTGGTTCTTCAAGAATCGTCGAGCACTGATCAATGCCGCATTAGCCGAGCGTTTCGTTCGCAAGATGCGGTCGCTCACCGACCTGGTTGCCGATGCCTTTAGCAAAGATGCCGATCTTGGTGATCCAATGTTGATCTTGAACGAAATTACTGTTCAACCAAATCAACATGATCGTGTCGAAGCTCGCGCCGAACGTGTTCAAGTTCTTGCCGCCGCACTTGAAGACCCCGTATTGGCCAAACATGTTGCCGATATTCAGCGACAACTCTTGACACAAATCAGTGAGATCATCAAAGAGGCACAGATTAAAAAGGTTGTGCGGTCCGATGTTGATCCCTATGCCGTTGCTGTCATGCTGCAGTCCACTGCGATAGGCCTAGCCAGCGTCGACCTTGCTAAAGATCTCATGCCCGATCTCAAGGCTTGGAACGATTTGATGAGCATTGTCGTGAGTTCGCTTCAGGCATAGTCCTGTAATTTTTGGTTTCAGGTTGACTCTCGTCACCATGCCAACACCCGCGCTCCGTCGCTGGGTAACCTGAAGTCGCTCTAGTTTTCGGACGCGAAAAGTTCAGATGACATCCTTATGACGACTCCTCAACAACGCAAAATCATGATGGCCGGCATCGGCGTCGTCGCACTTGGCTGCCTTGTCGCGGCCGCGTTGAGCGGTGGTTCAGGTTCGGGCGCTGCGTCACCCGACACCACCGTCGTTGTCGAAAACTCAATTGTTGATATTGCTCCCGTTGGTGAAGAGACCACCACGACTGTTGTTGCCGTTGACTCAAGTGCTCCTGCCGCTGAGGTCCAAGACCTTGCTGGCGACGACCCCACCGCAACAACTGCGTGCGCCATGACAGTTCGTTCGCTTGCAAGTGGAGATATCGGCGAAAGTGTCACTTGCCTACAGAATGCCTTGATCACTGCTGGTTTCTTGGCGGGTACTGCAACTGGCACATACGACAACGCCACTGTCGATGCAGTGAAGAAACTCCAGACCGACCGCGACCTTTTCGTTGATGGAAAAACTGGCCGCGAAACTGCTCTTTCACTAGGCGTGTGGCCCGATGAAACATCGCTCGTCATTCATACTCCGCCTCCAGCACCTGGCGCGGTTGATCTTCTCGGATACGAACTTTCGTCAGTTGCAACAAGCGGACCAGACGCTCCCCCGCTTCCCGCAAATTCAGGTACTGGCCGACGTTTGGTTTATGACCGAGCCGGCCAACGTATTTGGGCGGTCGGCGACGACAACGTCGTCATCCGCTCATGGTTGGTTTCTGGCAGTAAATACAACAATGAAACTCCCGGAACTCATGCGGTGTATAGCCGTTCAGATGTGTCGACTGCATGGAATGGCAAGGCGTATCTCTACAAGATGGTGCGCTGGCTGAAGACCGACATTGGTGCGATCGGTTTCCACGCACTACCCATTCACGTCAAAGACAACACGCCATATCAGACCGACGCCGAACTCGGTACTCGTTTGTCCGGTGGCTGTCAGCGCCAAGCCAATCTCGATGCCGCTTTTACTTGGGACTTCGCCCAAATCGGTACGCCCGTCGTCGTTCTCTAGAGACTTCGAACTTGGTTGTTAACCGTTGATCAATCGCGTCATCGCCAACTCGGCGGCGTCAACATCATCTCGTTCTGAATTAACAATCGAACTGAGATAACTCACTGCCACGAAACCGTCGGCAACCATTCCGCCGTCGGTGTCAGTTGGAAGTTCAGCAGCATCTCCCCATGCCATACGGACATAGAAACTTCCTTCATGACCTTCTTTGGGTTCAAGGTTGGCAGTGCTCATGCGGCGAGGCGGTTCATGACCAAGACGAGCCGATTTCCAACCTTTGATGTCACTGAGTTCGGTATTGGGCACATTGATGTTGACCACGATCGGATTGGTCGGCATGTTGGCCACCAATCCTTCGACAAAGGCCGCCGCTACTGATGCGGCCGTTTCCCACTTTTGGCCAACCAACATTTCATCCCAGCCTTGGCCTTCGACGCCAAATCCGGTAACTGCTTGGCTGACGGCGATACCTGAGATCAAACCATTGCGAGCGGTGAGAGCAGCACCCACAGTTCCGGAGTGATACACCGATCGACCCACGTTGGCGCCAGGGTTGATGCCCGAAACAACAAGATCGAATGGCGCACCAAAAGCACCAAGACGCGAGAACATTACACAAAGTGCTGGCGGGCCAGTCACCGCCCATGCTTCATCGATGCCGTCGACATGAGCACGATGCACTTCAGGTTGAATCAGGTGCAACGCACCAAGCGCAGCACCTGCACCAGAAAATTCGCGATCGGGGGCGGCAATGACTACTTCGCCAAAAGGACGCATCGCACGAGCTAAAACATGCAATCCGACTGAATCGATTCCATCATCGTTGGTCAGCAAAATTCTCATAATGACATCGTTGCCGATCTAGTAGTAGAGATCTTCATAAAAAGGGTGACGCTTGGCTTAACGTCCAGTGAAATTCGCGGGCCGCCGCTCAAGAAACGAGGCCACACCTTCGCGATGATCATCACTCTTGAAGCTTGCCGACATCGCCGAGGTATGGCGTTCCATGTGTTCTGAAACTGGGGCGGTCAGCCCCATGTACGTAAGTTCTTTGATCAGTTTCAAACTATGCGGCGAGCCCGTGGCAATTCGTTCGGCAAGCTCATAAGCCCGAGGCAACAAATCAGCTGATTCAACCACTTCAAGCACGTATCCAAGACGCAATGCTTCGGCAGCATCAATCATGTCGCCCGTGTAAGTAAGTCGTAATGCATTTTGCACTCCGATGATTCGGGGCAATAACCAGGTTCCGGCTCCAGTGTCGGGCACAAGTCCGCGGTGCACAAAGTTCCAAGCAAATTTCGCATTGGTTGATGCCAAGCGAATATCGCATTGCGACGTGAACTCAGCACCCATACCAACAGCAGGACCATCAATTGCACAGATGGTCGGCTTTGGACATTGAACGATTGGCCACCACTTATCGGTCTCTTCAGCCGAACCACGTAAACCGCGTTGCGCACCAGGAATCGTTGATAGATCTGCCAAGTCGGTTCCCGCGCAAAACGCGCCGGGGACTCCGGTGATCACTAATGCTGCGATGTCATCTTCACCGGCGTTGCGAACTGCTTCGATGAAGTCAAAAAGAATCGCAAATGTCATCGCATTCTTCTTCTCGGGACGATCAATAGTGATCGTCCCGATCTTTCCATCACGCGTGTATTTGATGTGCTCGCTCATCACAGTCCTTACTTCGAAACCAATTTGTAATCGCTGCTTTCGGGGACACGAGTTTGTTCCCAGAACTCAAGAACGCTGAATGGCCAGTTTTGCGCCGTGCGACCGTGGGCATTTTTGTACCAGCTGCTCACCGTCGAAAAGCCCCATGTGCGCAGTTTGTTGGCTGCGTCAATACGTTCGTTGTATTCGTCGTGAACTTCTTGCAACGGATCTAATGAACCCAATTTGGATTCAAGCAACATCTTGACGCATTCAACCAAGTAGTACACCTCGCACTCGCTGAAATAGATAATTGATCCATTAGCAACGATGTTGGTGTTGGGTCCGTATAAACAGAAGAAGTTCGGGAAGTTCGGAATGACCACACCCAAATAGGCGCGAGCATCACCGGCCCATTGTTCGTGCAAATCAGTTTTATTGCGACCCGTTACCTTCATGGGCGTCAAGAACTGACTGGCCTTGAAACCTGTTCCGTAAATGATCACGTCAACTTCGCGAAGTTGCCCATCTGCCGTGCGAATACCAGCGGCTTCAATGCACTCAATCTTGTCGGTCACCAAACTGACGTGTGGTTGGCGCAATGTGAGAGCAAACGCACCATCATCCACCACAAAGCGCTTTGAAAGGGGCGGATAGTTCGGGGTCAATTGAGCACGTAATGTTTCGTCGCCTTCAGTCAATGCGTTGGTCCACTCGATCAACATCTGTCGCATCATCTCGTTCATGAGACCGACGGACTTTTCTGTTGGCGGATATTCAGGATCAACCGTTGCTGCGGGCAACATACCTTCGGCGCCGCGCCAGAACATTGAGAAGCGATACCACTCGGCATAGAACGGAACGTGCGACAACATCCAGTTGAAACCGTTTGGCACAGTTTCTTGATATCGCGGTGCCGGAATCATCCACGGTGTTGTGCGCTGGAAGACAAACAACTCTCCCGCTTGTTTGGCAACTTGTGGAATGAACTGACACGCACTGGCACCTGTGCCGATGACCGCAACTTTTTTGCCGGTGAGATCGACATTGAAATTCCAAGTCGCCGAATGGAAGGATTCGCCGGCGAACGAATCAATGCCGTCAATGTCGGGATAATTCGGTCGATTAAGTTGCCCGACCGCAGATACCAAGATGTTCGCACGGTCAACTCGCTTGGTGCCAGCAGCGTTGATCGAGGTCACGACCCACTGCTGAGCATCTTCATCCCAAACAGCCGATTCAACTTCGGTTTTGAAATTGATGATGGGTAGCAAACCGAATTCTTCGGCGCAGTTACGGAAGTACTCGTGCAGAACTTGGCGAGGGCTAAAGAAAAATGGCCAATCATGTCGTTGCGCAAAGCTGTAGCTGTACATGTGGTTTTGAATATCAACACGGCAACCGGGATATTTGTTTTCGAGCCACGTTCCGCCAACATCGTCATTCTTTTCAAGGATGGTGACGGGCACCCCTGCTTGGCGAAGGCGATGTGCCGCCGCGATACCCGACATGCCCGCACCGATGATGATGGCCGAAAATTCACGATCGGGAGCGATTGATGATTTGTTCCACTGCGGTGCACGGAGTTGATCACCATCAAGGGCAAGTTCTTCAAGAAGTAGCGGCACGTAACGTTCGCTCACTGGTTCGCCAGCAACAAATTGCATGATCGTGTGCAATCGATCAAGTGATGGTCGTGCAGGAATACCTTTTTGGTCGTCACGGAATTTCCGCAAACCGCGCATCACAATGTCGCGCGCCAGCGTTTGTTGCTCTTCGGTGTAGCCACTTTGTGGTTCACGCAAAGTCAACAGGTTTGGATACAACCGATCGTCAAGCACGTCAAGGTCGTCGGTGATGTGCGCAACAGCAGTGAGCAACGCCAAAAGTTCTGCCTCAGGTAACTGCTTCAGAATTTCGGCATCATCAAGTGGCAACGGCGAAAGTTTTGATGTGATCCCCATGACCACACAGTATTCGCCCGACCCCGATGTCTACGCAGGCAAGCCGACTAGTCACGCCCAATCAAACGGTATATTTCAGCCCTTTTTGGCAAGAAGTAACGCCGTCACGGCTTTGCCGTCGGCTTTACCTTGGCTGGCTTTCATGATCGCTCCGACCAAAGCGCCCATGGCCTTTTGTTCGCCACCGCAATACTTTGACCAGGCTTCTGCCTGCTCGGCAATGACCTGATCAACAACGGCTTCAAGGGCCGAATTGTCCATGGCCTCGAAGCCTTTTGCAGCTGCGATTGCCACGGCATCGCCACCACCATTAGCCACAATTTCGGCCAACACAGTTTTCGCCTGAGTCGAGGTCAACTTGCCGCCGGTTTCCATGATGATCATTTGTGCAAGATCGGCTGCGGGCACAGTTGGGTTTGCACCTTGTTCGGCAAAGGCTTCTTTCACATGGACAAGGGCGCGGGCCACATCGGCGCCTGCTTCGCCAACCGACATCACGTAGTCGTCTTGACCACGTTCAACAACCACCATGATTGCTTCACCATCGGCTGGAGCGCCGGTTGCTTGCGACAAACGCAAACGACGTTCTCGCGGCAACATCGGCAACGCAGCGCGCACTGCATCAATCCAAGCCTGATCAGGATTCAAGGGCACGAGATCGGGCTCTAAGAAATAGCGATAGTCATCGGCATCTTCTTTTGAACGCAATGTGTGAGTACGACCGTCAGTTTCATCCCAGTGACGAGTTTCTTGACGAATCTTTTCACCAGCTTCAAGCAACACAATCTGACGGCGTGCTTCGTATTCAATGGCACGGCCAAGTGAACGAACTGAGTTGACGTTCTTGATTTCGCAACGAATACCCAACGGCGCTCCCGGCTTGCGCACACTCACGTTGGCATCGCAACGCATCGAGCCTTCTTCCATCTTCGCATCAGAAGCACCAACGGCGACCAAAATCTGACGCAGTTCGGTGACGTATTGACGCGCTTCTTCTGGACTGGCGATATCGGGACGACCCACGATTTCAACCAATGGCACACCAGCACGGTTGAAGTCGATCAATGAATAATCGCTGCCGTGAATACGTCCACCAGTTCCACCGATATGGGTGCTCTTGCCGGTGTCTTCTTCAAGGTGAGCGCGCTCAACTCCGATGCTCTTGCCACCTGGCAGTTCAAGCCAACCATCAACGTTGATGGGTTGGTCATATTGCGAGATTTGATAGGCCTTTGGCATATCGGGATAGAAGTAGTTCTTGCGGTGGAAGGTGCTCGGCTGCACCTTGCAGTTGAGAGCAAGTCCAATACGCATTGCGAGTTCAACTGCTTGACGGTTGAGAACTGGCAAGGCACCGGGAAGTCCGAGAGTTACCGGATCAATGTGTGTGTTCGGATCATCGCCAAAGCGGTTAGCACTTGCCGAGAACAACTTGGTTGCGGTGGCAAGTTCGACGTGAACTTCAAGACCACAGACAAGTTCGTAACCATCGAGCAAGTAGGAACCGTCGTTTGGAGCAACCTTGATTTCGTTCTTGCTCATGTCGTACTGGATACCTGAGTCTTGAGTCTTGCTATCAGCAGTAGTCACTTTGCACCTCCGGCCGCAATCATGCTTCGTTCAAGAGACGCCGCAACTTTAAACATCACTTGTTCACCCAAAGTTGGGGCCAAGATTTGTACGCCGACTGGCAAACCATGAGCACCAGTTCCGAATGGAACGCTCATTGCCGGATGTCCAGCAAGGTTGGTCGGAATTGTGTAGATGTCGCACAGGTACATCGCTAAGGGGTCATCAGACTTTTCGCCAACAGGGAACGCAACAATGGGCGACGTTGGCGTGAGCAAGACATCGGCCTTGGTGTAAGCACGAGCGAAGTCATCGCTAATAAGTCGACGAACCTTGAGTGCCTTGCCGTAATACGCGTCGTAATAGCCAGCCGACAATGCATAGGTTCCGAGCATGATGCGGCGCTTCACTTCTTCGCCAAAGCCAGCGGTACGTGTTGCGCTGTACATCGCATTGGTGTCAGTTGCATTGACGCGCAGGCCGTAACGCACTCCGTCATAACGAGCCAAGTTGCTGCTCGCTTCGGCCGGCGCGATGAGGTAATACGCAGTGAGCGCGTACTTCATCGAAGGCATTTCAACATCAACAATCTTTGCTCCAGCAGCCTTCAGAGCATCGAAGGCCGCTTCAAGTCGCGCGGTGACATCGGGATCGGCACCACTTGGCATGTCGGTAATTCGACCAACGCGCAATCCTTCAACACCTTGCGACAAAACGTGTTGCAATGACAACGGTGCTTGCGGAATTGACGTTGAGTCCATCGGGTCGTGGCCACTGATTGCTTCAAGTACAAGTGCTGAGTCGCGTACATCAGTTGAGAATGGGCCCATCTGATCGAGACTGCTTGCATAAGCAACCAGACCGTAACGACTCACTGTTCCGTAGGTGGGCTTGACGCCGACCACGCCACACAGTGCCGCGGGCTGACGAATTGAACCACCCGTGTCACTACCAATACTGATCGGCGAGAAACCAGCAGCCACAGCCGCTGCGCTTCCACCACTTGAGCCACCCGAAACTCGCGAAATATCACGCGGGTTGAAAGTGACACCAAAAGCCGAGTTTTCGGTGCTCGAACCCATGGCGAATTCATCAAGGTTGGTTTTGCCGATAGCGACTGCACCGGCAGCAGCGAGTCGCTGCACAACAGTTGCGTCGTAGGGCGGGCGCCAGCCTTCAAGAATCTTCGACGAACATGTCGTCGGGATTCCGCGCGTGCACATGTTGTCCTTTAACGCGATCGGCACACCGGCCAAAATGCCAGGGTCTCGACCTGCGGCAACATCGGCGTCAACACGTGCAGCAGCCGCACGTGCTTCATCGGCGGTCACCAAGTTGAACGCGTGAATCTCGCCTTCTCGCGCGGCAATTTGAGCGAGGTGAGCTTCTAGAACATCGACTGCCTTCAATGCACCGGAGCGAACTCCATCAGCAATGGCGGCAGCAGTTGTCGGAATATTTGCGTGCGTCGTCATCTCAGCCGTCCAATCCGACGATCGGCGGAACCCGGAAACGTCCGTCTTCAGCAGCTGGCGCATTGGCCAAGACTTCTTCACGATCAAGTCCCGTGACCACGACGTCTTCACGGAACACATTCGACAGCGGGTACGGCTGCGTCATAGGCTCGACATCGCTCAGGTCGAGAGCATCAATGTCAGCAAAGTGTTCAAGCATTCCCGCCATTTGCGTGGTGATGCGTTGCACTTCATCGGGCGTGACATCAAGGCGGGCCAAGCGTGAAACTTTGACCACGACCTCGGCGGAAATTCGTTCAGAAGGTGATTCGGACACGCCTCAATGCTACGAGCATGACAGGTGGACGAGCACTGCCGATTCGGGCCACATGATGGGCGCGGGTAGGCCAACCGTGGCCAAAAACTCACCTGAGTAGCTGAGTGGCTCTCCTTTTTGGGCTCGCCCCACCCAATCGGGCTGCCGCGAAGCCGGACCGACCACCAAGACCGATCCCGACGGGTCGGTTGGCACGATGTCGACGCGATAGTGGCGATCAGGAATCAAATCAGGGATTCGCCATGTCGGAGGGGTCAGCGAGGTCGCCGATGAAAGTTGGCAGTACGCCAAAAGGGCCTCGGTGCGATCGCGTGAATAGACACCATGCGCCAGGCTCGTGCCTGCTGAGATTGCAAAGGTGTTAAAACGAACGGTGTCGCCGCCATGCAGCAGATCGCGGTAGCCCTGATAGATATCGATCAATTGTGCGAGTTGAGCAATCTCAACGTCATCACACTGCGTGATATCGGCTTCAACTCCGAGGTGCCCGAAGAGTGCTGTCACTCCCCTAAACGCCATCGTGTGCCGACGGCCAGTGGTGTGCGATCGAGACGGTCCGATATGTGAGCCCATCACTTCGGGTGGGATCACCATTGATGCGCCGCGCTGGATGAATTGTCGTTCAAGCGCATCATTACTATCGCTTGTCCACACTCGTTCCACACGACGCAACATTTCGTGATCAATACGACCGCCACCTGACGCGCATGATTCAAACTCAACATCGGGGTGTCGCTCGCGTAACGCATCAAGCAAGGCATACATCGCCACGGTTTGATCGTGAGTACCAGCCTTACCATCGGCATTACTGCCTTGAACATGCCAACGGTTCATATCCCACTTGACGTAACTGATGTCGTGGTTTGTCAATAGTGCGTCGAGATGAGTAAGTACGTGATCGAAAGCTTCGTGGCGAGAAAGATCAAGCACCAACTGATGACGTCCCAAAACCGAGTCGTACCCATCGGTTGCAAGAGCCCAATCAGGATGCGCCCGCAAAAGATCGCTATCGGGATTCACCATTTCAGGTTCAATCCAAATTCCGAACTGCATTCCGAGGTCGGTCACGTGATCAATCAATGGTTTCAACCCATCGGGATAGACATCACCAGAAACCCACCAGTCACCCAGACCAGTTCGATCATTACGACGTCCACCAAACCATCCATCGTCTAAAACGAATCGCTCAATCCCCACGTCCGCTGCGCGATTGGCCAACTCTTTGAGTTTGTTGACATCGTGATTGAAATAAACCGCTTCCCAAGTATTCAGATGAACCGGACGCGGCGAAAGATTTTGGCGCGGTGCGCGTCGGCGAGATTCGTTGTGAAATCCCCATGACGCCGGCGTGAAACCGCGCGGCGAATACACACCAATAACTTCAGTTGTACTAAAAGTTTCACCGGCGTACACACACATCTCGCCCGCGTGGAAGAGTTCGCCGCTTTGTATGTAACGACGGCCATCGGGCAACTTCTCGGCATAGACAACGTGATTACCACTCCACGCTGCATGCACTCCCCACACATCGCCGTTCCATTCGCCAGCACCTGTTTGCATTGACCAGATGTATGGAGGGTGCTCATGCGACGTGCGACCCAAACGATTTTCGCTCGTCCATGCGCCGTACGGCCAAGCAAACCGCTGAAGATCAAATTCTCGTATCCAGCGTCCGGCAAAGACACCAAGTTCTTCGGCGTGACTTGGTAGAGGCAACGAAACTGTGAATGCGTCAAGCATTAATGGCGAGTCCCCAAAGTTCTCAACCGTCGATTGAACTTTTAAAACGCTGTCATGCGTGAGAATGATGTGCGTTTCAATTCGCAATTCAGCAATTTCATCAACGGCATGACACACCAGAGTTGAACCTTCATCAGTTTCTGTAAGCGAATGCGATTCGTACACAAAACGGGGCGACCAATGCCGGCCCCCACGACGGTGAGCTTGAAAACCAGGGCGTCCCATAAAGCCATCGCCGTGCATCGGAACGATCGAAATTGGTTCAACGAATTGAATCGCACCATACGGTACGGGTGGACGACTCCAAGTCTCGGGTATCTCATCAATTCGTGCACCCCAATGAAGCACCACTGGGATCCCCCGACGCACGTCGACAACGACGCTCGTGGTCTCGGTCGACAAATGCTCGATCACGACCCGAATCGTACGACCAATATCAGGCTGTTAGACATCCTGCGTGGGCATCTTCGCGATGTTGTTTGCTGGGATGCCCGTCGCTGGCTCGTGGTTGACATATTTCATTGGATTTTCTGCCAGCATTAGTGATTGCTTTTTAGTTCCTGCCACCAGTTTCGATAGCCGAATTACTGAAAACTTTTTTCAAAAAACCATTGATTTCATTTGCTTTTTGCCACACCCAACTGGCATACTAAGAACATATGTTCTCACGTGATCTGACAACAAAAACCGCTGAAAGTTGTGGTGGTTTTCTCGTTGCAGGTTTGCGTGCTGCATGGTCAGCTCAGTCTTCGATTGTTGATGGCGACGATGCAATGACACGTCTTGTTGAGCTTGAAAAAGTGTCACGGTTTATTGAAGCTGCTCGTGCTGAAGTGTTGGCTGAGGTTGATCGCACTGGTGCTTTTCGTGATCACGGCCACACCACCATGGCCGGCTGGTTACGAGCGGGTATTTCCTACAGTGCGGGTGATGCGAAACATCATGTGAAAGTCGCGCGCATGGTCGTCGAGTTCCCACAGATCTCTGAACGTCTACAGGCTGGCTCGATTGGTGTCGCCCAAGTCCGCCGACTGGCCGCCGCTCACGCCAACAAAAGGGTCTCTGCGGAGTTGCCGGCGTTTGTGGACTTATTGGCCGATCGCGCTCAAGACATGCCGTATGAAGATTTCAACAGTGTCATGATTCGCTGGGAACATTATGCAGACGCCGACGGAGCGCACCGCGACAGCGAACGGGTTCATGAAGACCGAGATGCCACCGTTCACCCCGTTGGCGATGTCGTGTATGTGGACGCCAAAGTTGGCACAGTTCAAGGTGCGTTCATGCTTGAAGTATTCGAAAAGTATGTTCAAGCAGAACTCGCCCAAGATCTCGCTGATCGTGACGCCAAAGGCTTGGATTTGTATTCCGATTTGGCTCGCACCGCCAAACAACGACGAGCCGATGCCCTCTTTGCGATTTTCGCCAGTGCCGCTAACGGTCGGTTCGCACCAGCGGAACCTGTTGTGAACATCGTGATCGACGCAGCAACATACGAAACTGCACTCACGGCTTTGTTGAATGACGCACCATTGCCGTCATTGTTGGGTTCGCCTGACACGTTTGGTTTACGCCGCTGCGAAACCACAGCCGGTGTTGCAATCGATCCGTTTGATGCGATCGTCGCATCCATGATTGGTCAGGTACGCCGTGTTGTCATGAGTTCACCCAGCACCGTGATCGATCTCGGACGAAAATCACGACTTTTTACTGGTTCGTCACGAGAAGCGATCTTTCTGAGACGAAGAAAATGTATTTGGCCAGGATGCACGGCCTTGACGTGCGAAGCAGACCATCGCACACCCTGGGCTGAAGGCGGAACAACATCACCCGACAACGGCGACCCGCTATGTCGAAAACACAACAGATACAAAGCAACGGCTGGCTACACCACAACCATCGACCACACCACCGGTGTCACCCATGTCCACACATCCGACGGAGGAGAACTCGTCCCCGTCTGAACAGAGCTGTTCTCAGGTCTTGGATTTCTTGACAGAACAGGATGCCCATTTGTGAGGCGCAGCCTGTCGTCGGTCGACAACATCGGATGCCTCGACCACCGATTCTCTGACTACCGATTCGGCGGTATCCGGTTGGAGATCGGCGAGCAGGCGACGAGCCTCGCACCAACAGCGTTTGACCAGCCCTCACAGAAGGCAACAATTTTCTCCAAACATTTCATCTTCAGATGTATTTGAGGGAGACTAAACATATGGACCAAGATCTTCGTGTTGACCTTGCTCTTGGGACGGTTGTACACGTCGTTGGCAATCGACAAGCGCGACCCAATTTGGCCACCAATGCGGTCACATCAGACTGCCCTTTTTGTGTCGGTGGACTTGAGGCTCCCGAGCCTTACGACGTTCGTTCGTTCGTTAACCGCTGGCCACCAATGCCTAACGATCGTTGCGAAGTCATTTTGTATACGACTGATCACGATGCATCATTTGGATCACTCTCCGTTGAACAGGCCACGAAAGTCATCGACCTTTGGGCCGCCCGCACATCACAACTCGCGGCGCGACCTGATGTTGATTACGTCTTGGTGTTCGAAAATCGCGGCGCCGAAGTTGGGGCGACGATTTCACATCCACATGGGCAGATTTATTCTTACGACCATGTCCCAGAACGCCCGCGTCAACTCTTTGCATCTTCATGGACGCCAGACGAAACTCCCGAACGGGTCATCAGCAACAACACCGAGTGGACGAGTTACGTTCCTTTCGCCTCGGTCTATCCCACAGCAGTCACTTTGGCCCCACGGCTACGGGTCGGAGACTTGCATTCACTCTCATCAAACCAACGTCATGAATTAGCGACATTGTTAATCGCCACGATCAATAGTCTCGATCAACTTTTTGATACTCCGCTGCCGTACATGATGTGGATCAACCAACAACCTGCCAATCGTTCAGTTAACGACGCGTGGATGAGCATCGAAATCGTTTCACCCTGGCGTCAAAAAGGACTGCCCCGTTTCATTGCCG
Organism: Actinomycetota bacterium; assembly: GCA_947454105.1. Taxonomy (GTDB): domain Bacteria; phylum Actinomycetota; class Acidimicrobiia; order Acidimicrobiales; family Ilumatobacteraceae; genus Casp-actino8. The sequence goes on from CANGIP010000015.1 coordinate 39,433, forward strand.
CCGCCGAAGTTGGGGCCGGCGAATATTTCAACCCAGTAGTACCCGAGCAACTCGCCGAGAGACTACGGGCTATCAGCCAGTAACTATCAGTCAGTAAACGGCGCGAACTGCGGAGCGCGCTTATCAAGATACGACTGCACGCCCTCTTGAAAATCAGGGCGCATGACCGAAGCATTCATCATGTGAATTGAATTCGTGGTCGCAGTGTCGGCATCAATTTCCCAATCGCCGTACACCTGCTTCTTCATATGTGCCCAACTAGTTGGGCAGCAGTTTTCAGCAAGGTCAGATGCATACGCCATCACATGACTCATCAATTCTTCGGCTGGCACAACCTGATTCACTAAGCCCATACGTTCTGCCTCATCTGCAGTAATGACACGACCCGACAACAACAAATCGAGTGCACGTGGCGTACCAATCAACTTGGGCAATGCCCATGACGAACCATATTCGGCAATCAATCCACGACGACTAAATGATGTTGTGAGTTTGATACCCGAAGCTGCGAAACGAAGATCACAGAAAAGTGCCAACACAAAGCCGACACCAGCAGCTGCACCATTCATTGCCGCAATGATCGGCTTGGGATACGAAATGAAATCGCTAAATCGACCAGCACCAGTCGCGGGTCCGGCACCACCTGCAGGATTCGCCCGAATCTGATTCAGTGCATCCATGTCGGCTCCGGGACAAAACCCTTTTCCGGCACCCGTCACGACGACAACTCGTACGTCAGGGTTCACACGACACTCTTCAAGTCGGGTGAAAAACTGTGCCGACATCGCCGCACTCCACGCATTCATGCGATCGGGGTTATTCAGAGTGATGACACCAATGCCAGGCTTTTCGACAGAAACAAGAACTAAATCAGTTTGGTTCGACATCTTCCTGACGATAGTCGTTCGGCTGAGAAATGTTCTTAGCCTTGCGCCAATCAATCAAGAGATAGACCAAACATCCCACCATCATTGCAATCGCCACCCATTGGTTGAGCCGTAGTCCCCCGCCACTCTTGGCCGGATCAATACGCAATCCCTCAACCCAAAAACGACCCAAGCCATAACCACCCACGTACAAAGCCATCAGGCGTCCTGGTCGCGAGGTCATCAAACGACGCCCAATCACAACCAAAAGTGCAGCCAACGCGAGATTCCACATTGCCTCATACAAAAACGTCGGATGGAAAAGAGTTCCAGGCGCATAGCCATCAGGCATATGTTCGGCATCAATCTTGAGTGCCCACGGCAATGTCGTGGGTCGACCAAATAATTCTTGATTCCACCAATTACCCAAACGTCCTATTGCTTGCGCAACAGGCACTGCAGGTGCTGCCGCCCACAACATTTGACCAATATCAATTTTGCGTTTTTTGGCAACTAATACGCCAACAATTGTTCCGAGCAAGATGCCACCCGGAATACCGAGGCCGCCCTTCCAAATTTTGACGATGTCAAACAGGTGACCCGAGAAACGATCCCATTCGGTAGCCACGTGATACAGCCGTGCACCAATCACACCGGCTGGAACAGCCCATGTGGCAATTGATGCGGCTTCTTCTGGTCCGCCAACGCCAATCAACGTCATGCGCTTGCCCCAGATGCGCACAGCGATGATGACACCAAGTGCGATCATCAAACCATAAGCACGTAACTGCAACGGTCCAATATGGATCGCCGCACTTCCGGGACTAGGGATATACGAAAGAAAACTCACGCGGTAACTTTGGCAGCAAACGCCAACGCAGATTCGTTAATGAAATCTTTGTCGTAGTCCTGTGTCGCCACATGGAAACTGCGATCAAGCAAAATACGTTCAACTGGCCCGCCCCACTGAGCTGCCAGTTCATCACTTGTTGCCGGATCAACGACATGGTCGTTCTTTGAAGTAATCAACAACATCGGAATTTTGCACGATCCGTATTGCGACAACATCGGCCTGATGCCATCTTCAACCATTGATACCAAAGGCGCCAATGGTGTTTCGGGGTATGAACTTTCTTTCACTTCTGGATCAGCAATGTCGGATCCGATTCCAGGAAACACTTCGGTGCCTTCGGCCAACATGCCTTTGACCATCTCGAGCATTTCTTCGGCCTGTGGTTGCGACGCCGGATTAACACAGATGATTCCCGATACTGAGGGCTGCTGAAGAGCGGTCCACAATGTTAAAGAGCCACCCATCGACAATCCAGCAACAACTACTTTGTCGACTCGTGCGGCTAAACGGGCGTAAGCCGCCGCTACTTCAAAGGTCCAATCGCTCCAGCGAACTGAAAGCATGTCCGAGACCGCCGTACCGTGACCGGGCAATCGCGGTAATTCAACGTCGTATCCTGCGCCAGCAAAAGCTTCGGCAACTCCGCGCATCGAAGAAGGATTTCCAGTGAAGCCATGGATACACAGCGCACCGACGCGCTTGTTACCTACGTGACTCCAGGATTCGGCACCTGCGATGACGGGGGCTTTGTCGATATGTGAACTCATACAGCAGTTCTAGCGGATTGAGTCCGCAAAATTGGGATCAGTCACCAATCTTGAGTGTGCAATTTTCATAAATGCTTCAACCACAGTTGGATCAAACTGTGTGCCCGCCGCACGAGCGATATAGCGCACTGCATCGTCAACCGCCCAAGCCTTTTTGTAGACCCGTTCACTTGTCAACGCATCAAAGACATCGGCAACTGCGCAAATCCGTCCCGACAATGGCACATCGGTCGCACCGATCTGATTCGGGTAACCCAAACCATCCCAACGTTCGTGGTGATTAAGCGCGACTTCTTCGGCCAACTGCACCAACGGCGATGTGCTCCCGGACAAAATGCGGGCGCCAAGCGTGGTGTGGGTTTTCATCACTTCAAATTCGGCTGGTGTTAACGGTCCGGGCTTCAACAAAATCGAATCAGGAATCGCCACTTTGCCGATGTCATGCAAACGGGCCGCAGAGCGCAATCGTTCTGACCACGCGGGATCTTGGCCGAGCAAATGAGCGATCTCCGCGCACATGTCGCCAACGCGAGCGGTGTGCTCACCCGTATCGGTGTCACGGAACTCACCGAGAATCGCCAAACGTTCAAGAGCTTCAAGTTGGAACTGTTCAAGTTCAGTGGTCCGACCACGAACCAAGCCTTCAAGCTCGCTGGTTCGCAATCGCAATATTTCTGCTTGTTGACGAGACTCTTCAGCTTCGTGAGCAACCTGCAAAGTCTTCAATCGAATATCAGTTCCTTCATTGAAGATCGACTGATTAATGGTGAACTTTGCCTCGAGGTGATTGACCGCTTCTTCAAACTGACCGAGTCGTTTGTACAAATCTGCCAAGGCACTATGCGACGAGAATGCAATGGGCTTGGCATTGATGACTTCGGCTAACCCAAGCGCATTCTGAAAATGCAATAGCGCATCTTTGTCGTTACTTGCATGAAGTTCTACTCGACCATAAGCCAGTTCAACACTCGCGCGAACTGCATCATCAAATGAAACACTTGATGCATCAAGCATTGCTAACGCTGCATTCAACAAGGCACGAGCTTGCTCAATGTCTCCCCGACCGCCATATGCGCCTGCAAGTGCTGCCAAAACTTCTGGCAAAAATCCGACTGCATGCAACCGACACAAAGCCAACGCGCGTTCACCGATTTCAATTGCGGTGTCGAATTCGCCACGTTCGGCCCGAAGCGATGCAACATTGGCCAAAGTAATCGCATCAAAGTCGGGTCGATTCAGTTGTGCATTCGCATTCATTGCTGCTTCGTAATTCACGATCGCTCGATCGGTGTCACCAAGTTCGTGGTAGATCGATGCGATGGTGTTGAGCATGTTGCCTTCATCGACACGATGCCCAGTGCCGCGATAACAATCAAGCGCTTGCAAACAACAAGCAAGTGCCTCAGAGTGATTACCAGAATTGGTGTGCACTAAGCCGATCAAGTTGAGTGCCCATGCCACGACAAGTGGAACATCGTGCGCCATTGCAAAATCACGAGCTTCAACAGCTATGGCGAATGCGTCACCGGGCTGGCCGTCGTAATGCGCCAACGACGCCAATCGATAGAGCGACTCGGCTTCACATTCAAAATCTTGATGAGCGCGAGCCAAGGCACGAGCCTGCTGCACAAGCACACGCGATCGTTCAGGTTCGGTTGCTTCATGGGTTCGGGCGAGGTCGAGCAACAATCGTGCCGAGTGATGCGATTGGCGCACGACCTCGGTGTTGTTGACTTGAACCTTTGTCACGAATTGCTCCCTAGGACTGACGTACCTGATTGTTTTCGGTCAATATCCCGTCAACCTTGAATAAGTCAGCGATCTTTCTTCGATTTCGGGCATGATTCATAAGGCGAACAATGTGTCGCCGACCCCACAGGAAGACCGACGGCCCATGCCTCCAAGCTGGAAAGAGAACGAAAGACGAGGTCAGAGCCCAAAAAGGCGTCGCGACTTTGATCGAGCCGCTCTCTATGCCTTCGTCCCGGTCATCGCGATTTCGCCCGTCTGGGTCTTAGCCATCACTATTTTCTGGCTTCCGATCACCTGGATCACTGGTGTCGTTCTATGGAAAGTCCTACTCGGGTACCTCACGGCTGGCTTGGTTCTCTTTATCCCAGCCTTTCAACGTCGGGTCCTCACCTTGTTAATGGGTGCCCGCAAACCGAGTTCGCGCGAGGCCCCCAAATTGCAAAAAGCCTTCAACGAGGTCACGCAGGCTTGGCATCTTCGTCGTCGGCACTTTGTTGTCGGTGTTGTTGATGACAAAGACCTCAACGCCTTTGCGAGTGGTGGTCATTTGGTGATCGTTACTTCATTTGCCACTCAAGAACTCAACCACGATGAACTATGCGGTGTTCTTGCCCACGAGCTTTGCCACCATCTTGGCTCACACACAATTGCCTTGACCATTGGCCAGTGGCTCACATTGCCGGTGTACTTGCTCGAACGTATCGGTGCATTCATGCACAATGTTTCTAAAGCCGCAACCCACACTTTTGCCCGAAGCTCTCAATCGGCGCGATTACTTGGCCAGACCATCGCCCTGATCTTCAATGCGTTTTCTTGGTTCTTTCGCGCTGGGTATTCGATGATGCGCTATCTCGGAAATTCAGTTGGTCGGTCGGCTGAGTTTCAAGCCGATCAACGCGTCGTACGTATGGGATACGGTCGACAATTATCGGCAGCTCTGAAAAAGACCGTTGGCCCACGAGACATGAGTTCTTCTCACCCACCGGCCCGAACCCGTATTGCGCGCATTGAGGCGTCCTTGCGTCCAGGCAACTGGAAACATCCGTCAACCGGCCTCAAGTAATCACGCACTCAGCGATATCGCCCTCATGGTGTGTCGCAAGTCCCCTGCTGACACGGTTTAGTTCCCGAGCAATCAGGCGTCGGACCAGGGTCACGGATATCGTCTTACGTGATGTCTGTGTCGCCCAACCATTCCGTTGATACACCGTTCCTCGCAGCAGCAAACGGTCGCAAACATCAGCACACCCCCGTTTGGTTCATGCGCCAAGCTGGTCGCAGTCTTCCTGAGTACAAGGCGATTCGCGGAAGCGGAAGCATTCTTGAAGCAATCAAACAGCCGGCGCTGTCGGCCGAGATCACTTTGCAGCCGTTTCTTCGCTACGGCGTCGATGCCGCAGTGCTCTATAGCGACATTGTCGTTCCACCACATGCGGTTGGTTTCGGTATCGATGTTGCACCCGGAACTGGCCCTGTCGCCGAAACACCATTTCGTTCGCTTGACGACCTAAAGCGGTTACGCCCACTTGAAGCCGACGATGTTTCCTATGTCATCGAGACTGTCAAACTTCTTGTCGCCGAATTGCCTACCTCTGTGCCGCTACTCGCGTTTGCCGGAGCACCTTTCACTGTTGCGAGTTACCTCATCGAAGGTCGTCCATCGCGCACGTATCAGAACACCAAGCGCATGATTCATCTTGAACCAGAACTTTGGCATCAACTCATGGATCGTCTCGTTCAACATTCAGTGACTTTTATCGATGCACAACTTTCCGCTGGTGCTCGAGCTTTTCAATTATTTGACTCGTGGGCAGGATCACTTTCACAAGCTGATTATCGTGAGTTTGTCTTGCCTCACAGTAAAAATGTTTTTAGTCAACTACGCGAGTTACACCCAGACGTCGCCGGAATTCATTTCGGAATTGGTTGCGATCAT
>CANGIP010000016.1 GCA_947454105.1 Actinomycetota bacterium
GAAAATTCGCTGGTCTCGACACATACCGCACTCATCGGAGAACTCGAAAGCACCGAAGGCGCAGCACTCATCGCGTCGATGGTGATTATTGAAGCTCGCCATGTCGTTGCGTTGGCAACAATTGCTGGCAAGTCACCCATTGATGACACCGATCTGTTTTTAGTCACCCCCGAGGCTGCACCAGCAGACGCTCAGACCACGACGACCATCGCCTGATTCGGAGAACATCATGAGCAACTCACATCGCGAAGAACTACAAGCCTTCTCCAAAATCGTCAAGGCAACTCAAGGCGCCGACTTCGGTCCCGCATTGCAATCATCATTGTCCCGCCGTCGTTTCTTTATCGCAGGTGGTGCAACCATTTCCTTTGGTGCGCTCATCGCTGCTTGCGGCGGTTCAACGAAAACCGGAATCGCCCGTCTGGGTGAAGTTCCGGCAAAGACCGAATTGGTTGATGCCCCTGTCACCGACATCGCTTTGCTTCGTACCGCTACGTCGCTCGAGTACAACGCGATCTTCGTGTACGAGGCCGTTGCCGCCGCTGGATTGTTGTCGGGCGATGCCGCAACATTGGCCGCTCGTTTCTTAAGCGATCACAAGGCCCACGCTGAAGCGACTGCATCTCTCACCGAAAAACTTGGTGGCAAGGCGTACAACGAACCCAATCCTCGTTTGCAGTCGATTTATATCGAACCAGCATTGCGATTGATTACTGGCGACGATGCTTCGGGCATCCCCGTCACTGATGATCCCGCCGCAGACGTATTGGCGTTGGCCTACGCACTCGAGACCATCGCTGGCTCGACCTACCAGGTGTACGTCCCCATGTTGGCTGATTCATCATTGCGCGCAGCTGCCATCGGAATCGGCGAACAAGAAGCTCGTCACGCTGCTGTCATCGGATCGTTGCTCAATCCATCGCGATTGGTCTCAACCTTTGGTCTGTCCGTGGCAGCTGAATATCAAGAAACAACTGATGTTCCTGCACCCGCTTACGCCGTTCCAACCACGTTTGGCACCAAGGCACCTGTCCCTGTCGTGCTTGGCGCCGCCAATGAATCTGGAATCCGCACCACACTCAACCTCGAAACACCGAGCTTGAACTCGATGGTGTACGAATACCTCGACGCCAAGTGATTTTTCTCTCGTACACTTCACGCCGACAGTGAGTGAGCCGGGTAATCGCGGATGGCGTGAGTCATTCGAGGAAAGTCGGGACTCCGTAGGACAGAGTGCTGGCGCGAGCCAGGTGGGGGCGACCTCACGGACAGTGCAACAGAGAGAAACCGCCGATGACTGGGCAACCAGAACAGGTAAGGGTGAAACGGTGCGGTAAGAGCGCACCAGCATGTGGGGCGATTCACATGGCTTGGCAAACCCCATTCGGAGCAAGGTCAAGCAGAGGAGACGGGCGGTCCGTCCATCCGGGTCACCGGAAACTCCTCGGGTAGACCGCATAGATGGATGATTACCGAATCGGGGAAACTCGATTCACAGAATCCCGCTTACAGACTGACTCACTGTCACCAACAATCGTTACTGGTCATCTCGCGCCAGTGCCGCCGTACGTACTCGTTCGAGTTCTTCGAGTTGTAAGGGGTCTTTTAGCGAGAGCAATCGTGCATAGAACTTGAGGCCACGCGCGGTGGCTGTCACTCTCACAGGGATGCGGTCACCTAAATCAGATCCGAATCCCCGCGGAATATCGACGTTGTACACGCCGGCCTCATGTAAATCTGTTTCATCAGCCGCCAGTGCAGCGCTCTCGTAGCCACCCAGACCAAACAATTCGGCATCCACAAAAAAGGTGAATTCAGTTACGGTTTGCTCACTCATATTTTCACAATGCCATACGCAATACGCCTTGTCGCATTAGAGCCCGACAGTTCTCAAAGCTTGCCCGCCCACTACGGTAAGAGACCATGAGTACGTTCAATTTTGCTTCAATCCCCCAAGTAGCCCTTTCTGAGATTGACTTATCGTCACCCGAGTTTTGGCTCAAGGATCGCGCTTACCGCGAAGGGGCATTTAAGACCCTGCGCGATGAATCGCCATTTCAATACTTTGAGGAAGCGGTCATTGAAGGCTCACCTTTCCCCCAAGGCCCTGGCTACCGCGCCATCACCCGCCACGATGACATCTGGCAGGTGAGCCGCAACCCGCAATTGTTCTGCAGTGGCAAAGGCTCAAACATTGGTGACCTACCAACCGAGATGAATGAATTCTTCGGCTCGATGATCAACATGGATGACCCGAAGCACTTCCGTTTGCGCAATATCGTGTCACGCGGTTTCGCCCCTAAAGAAGTAGCGCGTATTGAAGATCAAGTTCGTTCACGAGCCGAGAAGCTTGTCACCGATTTAATTGAACGCTTTCCACAAGGCGAATGCGATTTCGTTGAAGAAGTCGCTGCCGCGCTCCCCCTCGAAATCATTTGCGACATGATGGGAATTCCCGAGTCAGATCACAAGCAAATCTTCCATTGGACCAATGTCATCCTTGGCGTTGGCGATCCCGAATTTGGTTCGTCGCTTGACGACTTGATGAAAGTCGCTATTGAGATGTTTTCTTATGCTCAGGCTCTTGGCGAAGACCGTGTGAAGAATCCGCGAGAAGACGTGACCTCAGCAATGATGAATGCTGTCGTTGATGGCGAACGCCTCACTGCCCAAGAATTCGGTTCGTTCTTCATCTTGCTCGTTGTAGCCGGAAATGAAACAACCCGCAACGCCATCAGCCATGGCATGAAATTGTTAACCGATCATCCCGATCAAAAGGCTCTCTGGTTCAACAACTTTGACGCACACACCAAAACTGCTGTCGAAGAGATCGTTCGTTATGCAACACCAGTGATTCACTTCCGTCGCACCGTTACCGAAGACACCGAACTTTCGGGTCAGAAATTACTCGCCGGCGAAAAAGTCGTCATGTGGTACTGCTCTGGAAATCGTGATGAGCGGGTGTTTGTTGATCCGTTCAAATTTGATATCTCTCGCACATCAGCAACTCCACAAGTTGGTTTCGGTGCCGGCGGACCTCACTTCTGCCTCGGCGCCAACCTGGCTCGCCGCGAAGTGTCAGTCATGTTCGATGAAATTCGTCGCCGCATGCCCAATATGCGCATCACTGGCGAACCCGCCATGTTGCAAAGTGCCTTTATCAATGGCATCAAGCGCATGCCCTGCGCGTGGAACTGATCAGTCAGTAGTCGAGGCTTCGCCCATGTCGCCACGCACATAGTGGCGGCGACACAGCAACTCATAACGAACAACATCACCAAACATTGGTGTGGCGACGTCGCTCGTATCTCCAACGACAACTGTTTCGCCTTCGTACACCACGACACCGTTCACCACGCGCGCGTTATGCGTTGCTCGCGATCCACACCAACAACGTGCTTCGACTTGCATTTCAACCCGCTCATCGGCGACTTCAAGCATGCGCTTTGTTCCTTCAAAAAGCAGACCTTTGAAGTCGGTAATCAGACCAAAGGCATACACATCGACATCGAGATCGTCGGCGACTCGCGCCAACTGATCACATTGAGCAATTGAATAGAACTGCACTTCGTCGCACACCACAAAATCAAGAGGCATCCGTGACTGTGCTAACTCAAATAAATCAATGTCTGGCGATACTTCAACTGCCGGAGCCGAAACACCCAGTCGACTAGTGACCTGCGTTCCGTCCCGATCGAGCTTGGTCAGCAACAGTCCCTGACGGTCACGCACTGCCAAATTGTGATGAATCTGCAGCGCCAACGTGCTCTTTCCCGATCCCATGGTGCCGAAACTAAACCGCAGAGTTGCCATACCGCCGACAAACTTAGTCGGTGGCAGGTCTAGTCGTTAGCGTCGCCTGACCGTACCGTGAGAACATCAGCGACGACCGCGAAGTGATCGCTGGCTTGCACCCCCGCGACCAGTTCGACTCCAGCCAGCCATACACGAACTGGGTTACCTACCGGTTTCGGCCGAGGCCAGGTCACAAAAAGATAATCAAGTCGTCGATTGGGCCAATTGGCATTCGATAAATACTCATTGCGATCACTCCAGGTGTGCCCCAGGCCGTCACCTTTGAGTTCCCACATATCGGCGAAAACAACATTGCGATTCTTTACTACTGACCGTCCAGTCAATCGACGAATTTCATCGCTTTCTGGCACAGCATTGAAGTCTCCGCCAATAAGAACCGGAAGATCGACTGCTGGGTCGTTGCGTAAAGTCAGAACAAGATCAGAAAGAGCATCAACTTGCAATTGACGAACATGAGATTCATCAAAGCGATGGTCGAGATGTGTACCTATGACAGGCCATTGTCCCCACGGTGTTTCAAGTACTGCCCACAGCGCACGACGATGCGCTGGTTCGCCGGCAGCATTGGGAAGAGCCACTTGACCAAATCGAACAATTGGCCACCTCGACAGAATTGCGTTTCCCATACTCCAGGGACTGGTCGTCACAGCAGCGTTGTAGCCAAGTTGTGTCGCCAGATTTTCAGCTTGCCGTTCGGTTGTATGCACTTCTTGCAAGAACAGAAGATCAGGGTTTTCAGATCGTATGACATGCTCGATAGCAACTTGTCTTTCTTGCCACGGACCAAAATGATGCCAAACATTCCATGTCATCACTCGCATCGTTGATTGCAAAACAGCCAAGTTCATTTGAGATATAGACCGGGTGCTAGATACATATCTCCGAGAATATTTCGAGTGCGTCGCAACGAAGCCAACTCGTCGGACCACCGACGGCTCGCAATTCCTGCTTCAATCGCCGATGCTGGTGCCAGGTCAACACTGAGATTTCGAATCGTGTAATCCGACTTCTTATCGACCCACGTTGGATAGACGACTGGTTGGCTGACGACAACACGGTTGTTGGCAGCACGAGTCATCGTGACAGTCACGATCGCTCCATCTTGACCTTCATCTGGCCGTGACGCTTTTGTTGGCATATTCGTCAAGAAGTTTCCGAGACCAAACATGACCCACACACCATTGATTTGTTCAATTGGTTGCAACACATGTGAATGAGCACCCACAATCAAATCAATCTCACCCGAGGCTGTCAGTTCATTGGCCCACTGCCGTTGCTCCTCGGTAGGCACCGCCGAGTCTTCATTCCCCCAATGGAGGCTCACAATGACTGCCTGTGCACCCAGAGATCGCGCATCTCGGGCGTCGGCGATTATGCGCGGAACATCGATTAATGATGAACGCCAATCTTCACCAGCTGGCGGCGGTGAGTCATAACGCAGCGTGTACGCCAAGTGGGCAACAATCACGTCACCTACTTGTGTCGGCAAATTTTTGATTTCATCTGGCGTACGCGCCATACCTGATTGAAGTATTCCTTGGCTTTCAAGCGCACTCACCGTCGCATTGACCGCTTCGCTTCCACCATCAAAGACATGCTCACTCGCAGTTGAACAAGCGTCATATCCAGCATCGGCCAGTGCTGTAACAATTTGCGAGGGAACTTGATACTTCGGGTACGACAGCAATTCGGCACCGGGCGGAGCGATCGGTGATTCAAGATGACAGATCGCCATATCGGCATTGCTTAACAATTCTGTGACATCACTGAACATCGGCGAAAAGTCATAGGGCTCAGCCGAACCAAATGTTTGAGCATTTTTTGCGGCAGTCGGCCACAGCCCTCGCTGTACCAAAATGTCGCCGGTAAAGGCCAACGAAATCGGTACAGGAGGCAACGTCGTCGTCGTTGACGTTGTTGTCGTTGATGTACTCGTCGTTGACGTCGTTGATTCATCAACGACCGAAGCAGGGGCAGTACCTGTCGTCACATTTGGATCAGCGGCAAGCGTTGAAACGGTTCCTTGATCAAGATTTGACGGCGGCCGCAAGGCTACTGGTGGCAAAGTCGCGGGGTTCGAAACTGACGACGATTCAGAATGTGAGCAAGCGACGAGGGCTAGGCAAATTGAGAGTGCCGTGAGCCGTCCGCGCATTCTCTAATTCTCTCACAATGAATGAGAATAAATGGGTTACTTCAGGGAGTCCGAGATCTTGTTCAAGAGTGAAGCGACTAGTTAGCTGTTCCGCGTGAATCGAAGCGACGCACCGAACTCACAGGGATGAATCGCAAATCTCCCGAAGGGGAAAAAGTGCCCTGAACATCGACGATCACTCGGGCCGCCGACGAAGTGTAAATACAGAAAGCGCCATCAGCATCCACAGGGACAACTGCCAAGTTGGCGACCGAACGACCCACTGTGACATTGGCGTTTGACTGGGCCTGAGGTCCAGGGACCAAAGTTGAGCACTTGTCAGCGGTGGCGTATCCAGCAGCTTTTGCATCGGTCAACGTGAGATTAATGAGCACCGCAGATGCACCAGCGGGTGCGGTCATCTTGATCATTGCACCAGCCTTGAATACATCGGCGCAATTGTCGGCACATTTCCGTGTATCAATTAATCGACTTGGCACTGCTGGCGAATATCCCCATTGCCCAACTGGGCTAGGAGCAAAAACACCTTGCACGTCGATGATCTGATTCAGTCCAGCATTGGCCAAAGTGCAAAACCCCGGCTTGTCACCAACGAGCCCCATCGGCACGACTGCCAAGTTTGCCACCGTGTCATCGTTACCGAAATTGATGTTTGAGCGAGTCTGTTCACCTGGTTGCAAGTTTTCACACGAGTCTGCGGTGAGGTAACCCGCGCCAACCGTGCCAGTCACAGTGATGTTGGACAACATCGCTACCGAACCAACGGGCGCATGACCAACGACAACTCCATTTTCGCTCAGAGCGACAACCTTGCCGCCGGCGTTTCGTGTATCGAGCACACGTGTTGGCGAAAGAGGCGTAAACATTGTGGCGCCGCTGCCAGCCAGGCGTGATGGCATAAAGAATCCCTGGGCGTCAACAATCATGTGCATCGCCGACGAGTTGTACAAACAAAATCGCCCAAAGGCATCAAGTGGAACAACCGCAAGGTTGGCCACCGTTGCCCCAAGGGAAATATTGCCATTTGACCATGAACGCTCACCGGTCACGTTGCCATCGCAACTTTCTGCCGTGACATATCCAGGTTCACTCGCACCGGTCAACGTGATATTCACGAGCGCAGAAGTAGCTCCTGCTGGACCAAGCAACGGCACAGAGGTGCGCCATCCGGCTTGTGGGCGATCTTGCCACGTGCACTTACGAACTGTCGCTCCAGATTCAACAACATTGCCGCAATAACGCTTGACTGAAATGCCGTTGACTGATGCGATCTTCACAGCTTCTTCGACAGTTCCACGAAATTCAAAGTGCATGGGGTCACGAATGACATTGCTCTTGACGGTCGCCGAGGTGACACAGCCACCACTCCAGCCATATCCGCCCCACAGCAATCCCCACTTTTCAGCAGTCTGCACGACCCACTGTGGAATGTTGGTGGCCATCGGAACTGCGCACGCAGTCGTAGGCGAATCAGCAGTCGGAATGTAACGAACTTCTGGGTTCGCACCGACATTGATGTCAATCGCTAAGCCCCACGCATGATTGGACAATGACGCGCTCGTCAGACCAACACAATCTTTGCGAGTGTTTGATGTGCAACGGTAGTTATAACCAATTGCATCGGTGATTCGATAACCATTGGCCTGAATCTCACCGAGGAAATTCTCGAATAATGCCAAAGCGGCCGGCGGCGCTTGAAGCGCTCCGGCCTTAATCGTTCCAACTTTGTTAGCGTTTTTCCATAACGCCAATTCCCAATCTTTCAAAGCCGGCGATCCCGAATAAGCCCAGCCGTTACTTTTCCATCCTGGGTTGAGCGTCCCGTCAGCAGCAATCGGAAATGGTGGTGTTCCCCAACCAGTTTTTGTCGCATCGGTGTATTTGGCGATCACACATGACGCAACATCGCCAGCAGCAATTTGCACATCGGTGCACTTAGCGGGCATGACAGGTGCAGTCCACGGAGTTGAATTTGAGGTATCGATAGTTGTCTTGAGCGACGGGGCTGAACCCATGGCTTTGGCCGAATTGGGCGCCGTCACCATCGCGATCACGATGACTGCATAAGAAACGAGCGCAATCAAAAGAACAAAGGGTGCAAAGCGAAACTTGCGCGGCAAGTGATCCTGCATCTCGTGGGGATTTTGAAAAAACTGCTGACTCATCACGAAAAGAGGTATCGGCGCCTCTTTCGCAAGTCTTGAGTAATCCCGTAGAAAAATCCCACATGCAGGGCAAACGCACATTTTTGTCATCATCGTTCGTTTACTTCTTGTGAACAATTCTGTTCACAAGTGATTCCAGAAGAACTGGACGAAAGCAGACCATCATGCAACCCTCAGTCACCCTTGACCAATCCATCATCCTCACGCAACACGACGAGATCGTGAATATGTTGCTTGAACTAACCGCTCCCCCAGCGCCCGATATTGATCGAGCTCCGCTTGATATCGCCCTCGTGGTCGACCGTTCTGGCTCGATGCGCGGCGGGCCAATGGCAGCAGTTCGCCGCGCCGTATCTGAACTCGTTCGAGTCGCTGGCCCTGCAGACCGAATTGCTGTCGTTGCATTCGACGATGACATCGAAACTGTTTTGCCCTTGGCTCACCACGACATCAACAATGTGCGCCAGCAGATTTCCAACATCCATAGTCGAGGTTCGACCAATCTGTCGGGTGGATGGCTGAAAGGGTTTGAAATCCTCGCAACCGCCCCACCTGTTACAGGGCGTGCCGCAGCAATCAAACGCATCATTGTTCTCACCGACGGCCATGCCAATGCTGGCATACGTAACCAAGAAGAACTGTGCACCATGACTCGTGGAGCTTCCGCTCAAGGAATCACCACTTCGATGATCGGTTTTGCTGATGGCTATGACGAAACGCTCTTGGCCGCGATGGCTGATGCAGGTGGTGGAAATGATTACTGGTGCGCCGGCCCCGATCAAGCTCTCAATGTTTTCAATCAAGAGTTTGACGGTCTCGCCAGCGTCGTTGCGCAAAACTTGTCGGTCGAAATTTATCCAACCGATTCGACTGCAGCTTTTGAAGTTCTCAACGAATACGACACCACTGATCTCACAACCGTGCTCGGAGCACAACAAGTGTCAATCGGCGATGCATGCGGCGATGAAGTACGTCGCCTCGTGGTGCGGTTTACACTTCGACCCCGACTCCTGCCGGGCGCGTTCACCATTGCGAACCTCACTTTGCGTTGGGCATCAACTGTTGGCTCGATCGAACTACATGAGTTGTCAATCCCAGTCGTTGTCAATGCAACTGACGATTCGGCCGACATTCGAGAGATTGATCCAGTCGTCACGCGTGAAGTATTACTCCTTCAGGTAGCCAATATCCGTAAAGCGGCAATCAAAGCGGCTCGCCACGGCGACATCGTTGTGGCTCGTGGCTTGTTCAACCAAGCGATTAGCGCCTTGACTGCTATCGGAGCCGACCCGCGCGAGATTGAAGAATTGGTTGACCTAGCCAATCGTCTCGAGCAGTTCACTGAGCGCGATATGAAGGCCCAGTATTCGATGTTGCGGTCAACGAACAAGGGTCGCGGTAAGCGTTTCGAATCGAACGACCCGTTCAATCACTGAGTGTTTAGATTATGGTTTCCTCCAGTAACACACTGGGGGAAACCATGACTGAACGTTTTGAAAAAGGCTTTGCTGGACGAGTAGCTGTCGTCACAGGTGGAGGCACCGGAATGGGCCGCGAACTAGTTCGCCAGCTCACTGCCGATGGCTGCGACGTTGCGACATGCGATGTCATGGAAGACACGCTTGCCGAAACGGTCGCTATCTGTGCAGCCGATGGAAACTCTGGCAAGGTCTTGACATTTATCGCCGACGTCTCCATCGAATCACAAGTGTTGGCTTTCCGTGACGCTGTCGCCGCTTGGCGGCCACACGTCAATCTCCTTTTCAACAACGCCGGTATCGGCGGCGGTGGGAGCATCATTGAAGATGATCGCGAGTCTTGGGAAAAAACCTTTGGTGTGTGTTGGTATGGCGTGTACTACAACACTCGAGCCTTCTTGCAACTCTTACTTGATGCGCCGATCGGACACGTCGTTAACACCAGTTCGGTCAACGGTTTTTGGGCTTCACTTGGTCCGAATATTCCGCACACTGCTTACAGTGCCGCGAAGTTTGCCGTGAAGGGTTTTACTGAAGCATTGATCACAGACTTCCGCATGAATGCCCCGACGTTACGTGCTTCGGTCGTGATGCCCGGACACATCGGAACATCGATCGCCATTAACTCACGCAAACTTCTTGGGGCCGACCCGAAAGAGATGACCGAAGAACAAATCGCACAAATGCGTGTTCGCTTAGCCAAGTCTGGTCTTGATGTCAGCGGTGCGAGCGACGAAGACTTACGTCTTGGCATTCAGGCGCAAGGTGAGTTCTTCCGCGACAACGCTCCCATGTCGGCCGCCGAAGCAAGCACCGTCATTCTGAACGGCGTCAAGCGTGGAGATTGGCGCATTTTGGTTGGGGCCGACGCAGCAATCCTCGACGAGATGGTGCGCGAAATTCCGACCGATGCTTACTTGCCAGATTTCATGGAGCGAGTTCAAGCTCGCGGTGCCTTTGGGGGCATGACGAACAACTAGTGACAGGCAGGTACCGCGAACTTGAGTATTTTCTGAACATCGCCGCCCGATATTCAGATAGAAATAGTTCATGCGACGTCAGATCATCGCCACTTTGTTTATTGGAGCATTTGCCATCAGCGCTGTGTCGTGTGGCGGAGACTCGACAACGACACCGAATGACATCGAAAGTGACACTTCAGAAGTTGTCCTGCCGTTGACCGGTGTTTGGACTCAGGCAAGCACCGCTGATGCTCCCATTGCCGCGACTGCCGAATTTTGTTGCACCACCGCAATCCCCGACTCACCTGAGTTCACTGCTGATGCGCAACCATTAGCTGACGGCATGTACGCGATGCATATCGCGAATTGGTTTTCGGATGTCCAGGCCTCGGTGATTGACATGTCTATTTTTCGCTACCGATCATGTGCCGACCCGTTTATGGTTTCTAGTGACCTCAATGAATGCACCGGCGTCGTTGACGATCTCGCCTCAGCGTCCGACCTCAGTCTTGAAACTCATCGCGCCCTTGACCTGACAAGTAACGACATCACAATTTGGTTATTCGGACACGCGTGTTTGACCGACGGAGTTGACATCACTTCTTGGGTTGGTGACGGACTCGCATTTACAAACCTGATGCAAAGTTTTCAGTCAGACAAACAGCAATGGCTCGACCCGTACGTTCAAGGTGAACTTCGATGGGTGCAGGATCTATCGCCAGAGGCAACTGCTGCCGGTTCGCCTTTTGTCATTTCTTCATGCGTCGAAAATGCGCTGGAGTGGACCTTCCCCGATGGTCCGACATTATTAATTCAAGGATCAATTGATGACGTTGGTCCAGATGCCGCAGTGACTCAATGGGTCGCGGGGCGCTCGCTTGAAATTTCTGCAGGCCAGCAAACTGCCTATTTATACGGCGCCTATCGCCCGTAGGACATCAAGTTGAATCTCTGAATATCCCAAGTTACGAGTATCTCGGACTACTGATATCTCGGACAGAGGTTTTGTCCGTCATCAGAGTGTTTGCTCAGTCGATAGCCGCACGACTGACAAACGGGATCAGTGCGACGACGAATTCTTTCATCGCGTGCGCTTTGCATCGCTGCTTTACGTTCGGCTTTTTTCACGCCATGTCGATACGACAAATAGGCTCCAAATAATCCCATCGCTACAAGAATCCTTTCGGTATCACTGTTGGCTTGGCTCGTCGCGTCCACAATACGGGCAAGCCCCGACGCTTCTTTGGCCAAAAATCTTCATCGGGAACAGTGTCGTCCTCCCAGCCTGACGGCATTTCACTCGGAGGTAATTGAACGAACTGGCGAATACGACAGCCAATCTCGGCCGGACATCCAGCTTCCTCCCACAATTCAACGTTGAATCGAGAGTCGGCGAATAACAACTGCATCCGGCGTTCCATTTCAGCCCTACCAGTGAGTCGGCGATAACGCTTCACAATAAAGGCTTCCATGTTGTCGGTGGGGCAACCCGCCTTTTCCCAGGCCGCTCGATCAAAATTCGGGTGGTCCCAAATGTCCCATTCCCAATCGTCTAGTAAATAACTTGGCGGAAGACGCATCTTGCTCCTTTTCTTGAGGAATTTTCCTCACACCTTTTCAACGACCAAACTCAGAGAAAATGTGCGCAGGCGTTGCTCATGGCCGTTGCCGACTGAAAGACTGTCGTGATGAGCACCGCCACATCAGTTGATACTGCTAAAGCCACAGTTGAAGCCGCACTCGATGCGCTCCTCGACGCCAACGATCCAAAGAAAATGGACAACGTTGCTTTCCGAGGCGCACGCTACGACCACGGCTTGGCATGGGTGCACTTCCCCGTAGGCTGCGGCGGCCTCGGACTTCGGCCTGACCTCAATCGTCTCGTTGAAGAACGTCTCCGCAAAGCTGGTGCCGCACCGCAAGACCCCGCAACATTTTTCATTGCACTGGCCGGACCAACAATCGCAACACATGGTTCAGAAGAAGTAAAGAAGCGTTTCTTGCGCCCGATGTTTACTGGCGAAGAAAAGTGGTGTCAGTTGTTTAGCGAGCCCGGTGCAGGTTCAGACTTTGCTGGTCTCGGAACTCGCGCCGTACGCGACGGTGACGAGTGGGTCATCAACGGACAAAAAGTTTGGAACACCTTGGCTCACCTCGCCGACTGGGGCATGCTCGTCACGCGCACCGATCCCGATCAGCCCAAGCACAAAGGCATGACCTACTTCGCGATTGACATGCACTCACCAGGCGTTGAAGTACGTCCTCTTCGTCAGATCACCGGTGAAGCAGAATTCAACGAGGTCTACATGACCGATGCTCGAGTTCCTGATTCGCAGCGCGTTGGCGAAATCGGCGAAGGTTGGCGCGTTGCGTTGACAACTCTGATGAACGAGCGCACTGCAATCGGTGGCGGCGGTGGCGGTAATGCCAAGCGTCGTGGACCGATTGACGAAACCATTCGCATTTGGAAAGAATTGCCTTCAGAATTGCAAACTGGTGCTCATAAAGATCAGATGATGCAGCTCTATTGCAAGAGCGAAGCATTACGTCTGACCAATGCTCGTGGAGCCGCCGCCGCCAAAGCTGGCAACCCCGGCCCCGAAGGTTCGATTGCCAAGTTGATGCTGGCCGAATTCAACAAGAAGGTCACCGAGTTCAGCGTTGAGTTGCTTGGTGCCAACGGCATGATCGATTTCGACTTCACTTTCCGCCGTCCCGATGGACTGTCAGTCGACGGTGCAGAAGGCGGAGTGCGACACTCGTTCTTGCGTTCACGAGCCAACTCCATCGAGGGTGGTACTAGTGAAATCATGCGCAATATTTTGGGCGAGCAAGTTCTTGGTCTCCCCGGTGAACCCCGCGTTGACAAAGATCAGCCGTGGATCAAGGTTCCGCGCAACTAAACCATTCATGCAACTCAACCGTTCCGTTTTTTGCGTCATAATGGCGAGGTGAAAACCGCGCGCGGAATTGAGATTCCCGAGGATGCCATTGAGTGGTCATTTGCTCGCTCCACCGGCGCCGGTGGTCAACATGTCAATAAAGTCTCGTCAAAGGCCACCTTGACCGTTTTAACGGCCTCTCTGAGTGGATCAATCGTCAAATGTGAGCGAATCATTGCGGCCTTTGGTGAACAGATCTCGGTGACCTGCCAAGAGACCCGTAGCCAGTGGCGTAATCGCGAGTTATGCATCGCAAAACTCATCGAGATGATCGATACGGCCGCGGCTCCCCCAGCTCCACCACGCCGCACAACTAAACCCAGCCGAGGCGCCATCGAACGGCGTCTTTCAAGCAAGAAAAAGGACAGCGACAAGAAAGCTGGCCGACGCGGCGACTGGTGACCCCGATACCGTAAAAGCCATGCCCAGTCGCTTTGTCCTGAAGTCCATGAACGCCATTCACAAAACCTTGCTCACTGTTTCCTTTGGCAAAGTTGGCTGGGACGCCGGCAAGATGCCCGTTCTTAAGCTGACCACGACCGGTCGTAAGAGTGGACAAAAGCGTCTCGTCATGCTGACCTCCCCCATTCAGATTGGTGAAACTTGGGTGATTGTCGCGAGCAAAGGCGGAGACGACGATCACCCGGCCTGGTTCTTAAATTTGCAAGATAACCCCACAGTTGAAGTCGACATTCGTGGCAAAAAGACAACTCGCACTGCCCGCATCGCCACTTCAGACGAGCGCTCCAAGTTGTGGCCCGAAATCACCACAAAGTTCGCCAACTATGGTGGCTACCAAAATCGCACCAATCGCGAAATCCCTTTGGTGTTTCTTGAACTGAATTCATAAGCCACACGCATCCCGCGCCCATGTTGAACAACGAATCGGACAATAACGAGATCGATCCTCAGGTTGCCGCGACAATTGAATTACTGGAGCAACTTGTATCTGATCGCACCTTGCTTGCAGCAATTCCAAAAGACGTTCGCATCAAGCTGTTGAGCCTGGCCGGCGATCTGTACGAACCTGATTTAGCTTTACGTCGCAAACTCATTAAAGATCAGCGTCGTAGCGACAAAAACGAAAAGACCGCGCGGCACCAAGAAAATCTGGCCCAGGCCGCCATTCGTGCGCTTCGCGCTAAGCCAGTCTTTGTCACCCCAAATGTTTTTCCACCCGAACTCGTTGAAGGCGACGAGATCAATGACAGTGACGAAACGAGCGCGGCCTTTGTTGAAACCAACAAAGAACAACATTGCTATGTCTGCAAAGTCAAGTACACATTGATCCATTTCTTTTACGATCAACTGTGCCCTGCGTGTGCCGAGTTCAACTACAACAAGCGCGGCGAAACTGCCGACTTATCAGGTCGTGTTGCATTGCTGACTGGCGGCCGGGTGAAGATTGGCTACCAAGCCGGAATCAAGTTGTTACGTGCTGGCGCCCACCTGATTGTGACAACACGCTTTCCGCGCGATTCAGCGATGCGTTATGCAGCCGAAGCCGACTTTGCTGATTGGGGCCATCGCCTCGAGATTTATGGCCTTGACCTTCGCCACACGCCAAGTGTTGAAGCCTTTTGTCATCACGTGATGACCAAATACGACCGACTTGACTACATCGTGAACAATGCGTGTCAAACAGTGCGTCGACCACCCGAGTTTTATCGCCACATGATGGAACTCGAGAGCGCGTCAATGACCGATATGCCCGAACATGTTCGTGAACTCGTGGGTGCATACGAAGGTTTGCGCGGGTACAACATGTTGCCATCCGGCGACGAGAACGCTCTTGAACTCACGGGAACATCGCCCGTGCCGATTCCTGGCATAACGCGCTCGGCCGAACTTTCACAGGCAGAGCTCATTGCTGAAGATCGCGACTTGCCATCGCATCTGTTTCCCGAGGGTCAACTTGACCAAGACTTACAACAGATTGATTTACGCGACCGCAATTCGTGGCGACTCACTCTTGCCGAAGTCTCGTCGGTTGAATTGCTCGAAACACAATTAGTGAATGCAGTCGCGCCATTTGTTCTCAATGCCCGACTGAAGCCCCTGATGCTGCGCACCGACAATCGCGACAAGCACATCGTCAATGTGTCGGCAGTGGAGGGTCAGTTTTATCGCAAGCTCAAAACCACTCGCCATCCGCACACCAATATGGCTAAAGCCGCACTCAACATGATGACGCGCACATCGGCCGCCGATTATCACGCCGACGGCATTCATATGAACAGTGTTGACACTGGCTGGATTAATGATGAAGATCCTGCGCACTTGGCTGACCGCAAACGTTCCGAGCACCACTTCCATCCCCCGCTTGACATCGTTGATGGTGCAGCCCGCATTGTTGACCCGATCATTGATGGTGCTAACACTGGCAATCATGTGTGGGGACAATTTTTGAAGGATTACACACCAACAGATTGGTGAACGCTGATGCATCACTCAACACATGTTCCACTCGCCGGCGCCTTTGGCGGAGGAGGCTTGTTTGGAATCGGTTATGCGATGGGCGTTCTCGATGGACTGCGCGATCAAGGCATTGATTTATCGAAGGCTCCAATGATCGGAACCTCAGCGGGCTCATGGGCAGCTGCAGCAACCGCTCTTGGTGTTGGCTTTGACCAACTCGCTGCACTAGATGTGCCTCGTTTCCCCGACCCGAGGTCGGGTGTCTTGGCCAATTCGGCGCGACGGGTGTTCGGGATAGCGATGCGCGCCAATGTGCATGCAATCGCGTGTGCAATCCCGCGTTTACGTCGCACCGAACTAGATGGCGCAAAGTTTCCATTGTCAACAATGGTCGCTGCATCATCGGCGGTACCTGGCTTACTTGCACCGCAACGCATTGAGGGCCGTTGGTATATCGACGGTGGCGTGCGATCGGGTGTGAGCGTCGATCTTGCGGCGCCGGCTGATCTTTTGATTGTGATCGCCCCACTGGCTGGTGCCATGTTTGGACCATTCAACAATTTGGTTGAGCGCAACACCGATCGAGAAATTGCAGCCTGGAAAAAGTCGTGTGGTGGAAACGTTCGCCTTTTTGCACCAAACGCAGCAACGGCCAAGATTGCCACATTGCCGCAACATCTATTTGACAAAGAACGCGCTATCGCTGCGTACGCCCACGGTCGCCAAGAAGCTCGAGGAAAATAAAAGATCTGGTCGGCGTTTTGCCGAGAAAACCTCAGCAAAAACCGACCAGATCGTGAATGGTTATTGAAGTGTTCAGCTGCAGCCAGAGGTGCTACCGCACGACGGGCAAGCGTGGCATGAGCCGGCACGGTTCATTTGCACACCACACTGCATGCACATCGGTGCATCGCTGTGCTTTTGCGCCTTACGGGCAATCTCGGCTGAGTGATCGCTCACCGGAGCCACCGGAGCGATTCCCATTTCGAGCTGAGTCACCAATTCTTCAACTGACGGAATGCTCTTTGGGTCGGCAGCAACATCGCTACCGGTTGATGAGACGTACGACGACTCTTCAACACCTGGCAACGTCGGCTGCAAACGCTCATCGATTGAGAAGATTCCAAGTTCTTCACGCTCGGCGTAGGTCAAGTACTCAAGTGCCATACGACGGAACAAGTAGTCCATGATTGAAGCGGCGAAACGGATGTCCGGATCGTCGGTCATACCTGCTGGTTCGAAGCGCATGTTGACGAAAGCCTCAACGAAGGCCCGCATCGGCACGCCGTACTGCAAGCCGTAGCTGATGCTCTTGGCGAAGGCGTCCATGATGCCTGACAAGGTTGAACCCTGCTTTGACACGGTCAAGAACACTTCACCGGGGCGACCATCTTCGTATTCACCAATCGTTGCAAAGCCCTTGCAATCGGCCACGCGGAACTCGAAGGTGCGTCCACGACGACTGCGCGGCAACTTCTGACGAACTGGCTTCGCTATGACCTTTTCGACGATCTTCTCAACAACCAAAGTTGCCGATGACTCAGCAGTACCTTGCTCATCACCCTTCTTGGCAGTTGACAATGGCTGACCGACTTTGCAGTTGTCGCGATAGATCGCCACAGCCTTCAAGCCGAGTTCCCATGACAACATGTGCAGCGCTTCGATTTCTTCAACGGTTGCCTCTTCGGGCATGTTGACCGTCTTTGAAATGGCACCGGACAAGAACGGCTGCACCGCTCCCATCATGCGGACGTGGCCTTCGTAGTGAATCGTGTTGTCACCCATTGAGCAAGCGAACACGGCAACGTGTTCGGCGGCCAAGTGCGGTGCACCCAAGATTGACTTCTCGGTGTCGATGTACGCAATGATCTCGTCGATCTGCTGAGCGTTGTAACCCAACTTGCGAAGTGCCATCGGAATCGTCTGGTTGACGATGACCATGTTGCCGCCACCGACCAACTTCTTCATCTTGACAAGACCAAGGTCAGGCTCGATACCAGTGGTGTCACAATCCATCATGAGACCAATGGTTCCGGTCGGCGCCAACACAGTGGCCTGCGCGTTGCGCACACCGTATTCTTCGCCATCGCGAACTGCGGCTTCCCAAGACTCTTGGCCAGCGCGCAACAACGCTGCGGGCATGACTGTTTCGTCAGCGATTTGGTAACTGGCGTCGCGGTGCATGCGCAAAACGTTGAGCATGTAACGCTCGTTTTCGGCAAAGCCAGCGTGAGGTCCCATACGGCTTGAAGTACGAGCACTCGTGGCGTACGCGTGACCGGTCATCAAGCTCGTGAGAGCAGCGGCCCAGGCACGACCTTCAAATGAGTCATACGGCAAGCCGAGAGCCATCAACAATGCACCAAGGTTGGCGTAACCGAGACCGAGTTGACGGAACTTACGGCTGTTGTCACCAATGGCTTGGGTCGGATAGTCGGCGCGGCCCACCAAGATTTCTTGAGCGGTGAACATTGTTTCGATGGTGTGCTTGTATGCATCGACATCGAAGTTGCCTTGCTCGTCGAGGTACTTCAACAAGTTAATGGAAGCCAAGTTGCATGCCGAGTTGTCGATATGCATGTATTCGCTGCATGGGTTCGATCCGTTGATGCGACCTGATGCATGCGAAGTGTGCCACTTGTTGATCGTGGTGTCGAATTGCAAACCGGGGTCGGCGCAATCCCATGATGCCTCGGCAATTTGACGCCACAAGTCGCGAGCTTGCACGGTGCGCACTGGAGTGCCATCGGTAACTGCACGGAATGACCATTCTTTGTCGTCACGAACGGCTTGCATGAAGTCGTCAGTGATACGCACCGAGTTGTTGGCGTTCTGGTACTGCACGCTGAATGCATCTGAACCGTCGAGGTCCATGTCGAAGCCAGCGTCACGCAAGACGCGTGCCTTCTTTTCTTCTTTGGCCTTGCACCAAATGAATTCTTCGATGTCCGGGTGGTCAACGTTAAGAATGACCATCTTGGCGGCACGACGAGTCTTACCACCTGACTTGATGGTGCCTGCTGATGAGTCGGCGCCACGCATGAAACTCACGGGACCAGAAGCGGTGCCACCGCCCTGAAGCAATTCAACACTTGAACGAATCTTTGACAGGTTGATACCTGAGCCTGAACCACCCTTGAAGATGATTCCTTCCTCGCGGTACCAGTTCAAGATGGCATCCATCTTGTCTTCAACGGCCAAGATGAAGCACGCACTCGCCTGCTGTGGAACACCCTTGACGCCGATGTTGAACCACACTGGGCTGTTGAAAGCGGCGCGCTGAGTCACCAAGATGAACTTCAATTCGTCGCTGAAGTTTTCTGCTTCGGCCTGATCGACGAAATAACCGCCTTCAACTCCCCACGTGGTGATGGTGTCGGCAACGCGGTCGATGACCTGCTTGAGCGATTGTTCACGCTCAGCGGTGCCTGGAGTACCACGGAAGTACTTCTGAGCCACGATGTTGGTGGCGTTCAATGACCACGTCACCGGGAACTCCACTCCGAGTTGTTCGAAGGCGACTGATCCGTCCTTCCAGTTCGAGATACGAGCATCACGCTTCTCCCAGACGACCTGGTCGTAGGGATGCACACCAGGAGTGGTGTAGTGACGGCGGATTCCGATGGCGAGACGGTCCGGAGCGAGTGACATGTTGATTCCTTTTTCTCAAGGTCGAGATTGATGAGATGGGTGATGTTGATAAATGTTGGAGTTAGATCATGACACATCAGACACAAGATGTGGTGTATTCCCCCGACGACCGCGCGTGTGACCACAAGCAGTAGTGAAATTACAGCAGCGTAGTTACACCCGTGTCAATGACCGTTCGCGTCACACCTGCTCAGAAGGGGTTTTTCCACACCACTATCGTGTCGCGTGTCACAGCATGGGTCGCATCAGATGTCTCTCGGGTCCGGTTTTTTGTCGAAAGGGTGGTGGATTTCAGTAGGTCCAGGACTCGGTCGTCCCACCCAAATTCGGCGGCCAAGACCCTGAAAACACAAGATCTTGGGCCAACGAACCACTAGCCACGGTCCTCCACCACCACTTTCAACTCAACTCACCCTAAGCGCAACACCCTGTGGGGAGGAAGTGGATAACCCTGTGAATTAGCCCTTTGTTTAGGGGAAAACCCTGTGGATAGGGGTGTGTATAACGCCTTTTCAGGCTTTTCAGCCGATTCGGGCAATCGAAACGGGAATTCCGTTCAAAACCGAGGTTCCGGACAACGGATCCATGGCCTCGTGATCGCTCAAAACATTCGAATTGACACCACTCAATGACTCAGCCACCCGCATCTTGGTTCCGGGATGATCGTGACCCCACCCATGCGGCAAACTCACGACTCCCGGACGAATGTCATTTGTTATTTCAACTGGCACAACAACGCTTCCGACACGAGAAGTCACCGTCACAAAAATTTCATCCGTTGATTCATCCAATAAATCAAGGCTTTTTGCATCCTCTGTGTGCATTTGCAACGAACATCGCACGTTGCCTTTCACAAGTACCTGAATGTTGTGCATCCACGAGTTGTTCGTTTTCAAATGGCGTCGCCCAACTAATACGAATCGATTTTTCGTGAATTCGTCAATGGAATCAAGCAAACGAGGTACATCGGCTATTAGTGGTTCAGGTGCAAGTTCAATCATTCCAGTGCGCGTGCGCAGTGCATCTGGCAAGCGCGACTCGAGTGCACCGAAGTCAACGCCATGTTGATGATCAAGTAACAGTTGCAGTGATGCTCCACCGACGTTGCTTCCGAACCCTGCGCCGTATGGACCAGTTTGCAACATAAAGTCCAACATTCGCGCCGGGCCGCGACGACCTTCAGCATTCAAAACATCAATGATCTCTTCAGCATGTCGACCATGGATGGGCGATGAAGGATCGCCAATGCTATTTCGCACTAAACCTTCAATCGCAAGATCGTCAGCAAGATGTGGATCGGCATCAGGCCCAAGACCTTGCGCAATCATTCCGAGCTTGGCAAGAATCTCCCACTCATCGGGTTGGCCTTCATCGAGTGGCAACACCGGAGTGCTGTAGTTAGCAACATTTCGAATGGCGAATTGCAACAACAGCACGTCGTAATGATCGCGTTGCAATTGCGACGGCACTGGCAAAATCACATCGGCGTGACGCGTCGTTTCGTTCAGATACAAATCAACACTGATCATCAACTCGAGTTTTTCAAAAGCATCAGAGAGTTGACGCGAGTGAGGCGTCGACAAAATTGGATTGCCGGCAACCGTAACAAGCGCTTTGATTCCGACGTCACCAGCATCAGTTATTTCTTCAGCCATCGCCGCAGCTGGGTACTCGCCCATCACTTCTGGATAACCCTTCACTTTGGTTTTTCCACCACCACGACCAATTCGAAATCCGCCACCTTTTCCAGATGTCCCACGAGTCGTCGGTCCACCTAAAGCGGGCTTCGTGAACATCACTCCACCGACTGAATCAAGATTTCCAGTCAATGTGTTGACAACATCAATCAGCCATGAAGCAGTGGTGCCGAACTCAGTTGTTGTCGTACCGATACGCCCATACAACGCCGCAGTCTTTGCTGCGCTCAATTCACGAGCGACTTGGCGAATGACTTCAGGTTCGAGTCCGGTCGCTTGCGCAACTCGTTCGGGCGTGAATTCAGTTGATGCTTCACGCACTTCATCAAGGCCGTTCAACAGTGGTGCAATGTGATCCTGAATTTTGACCAAGTTCTCAGCGAACAAAACATTCACAACGGCCATCAAGAACAACGCGTCAGTTGCGGGACGAATAGCAATCCATTGATCGGCTTCTTCGGCAGTTCGCGTGCGACGTGGGTCGACGACAACTACCTTGCCGCCGCGGGCACGAATCGCTTCGATACGGCCAGGAAAATCAGGAGCCGTACACACGCTTCCGTTTGAGGCATACGGATTTGCCCCCAAAATCATCAGATAATCGGTGCGATCAAGATCGGGTACTGCAACCGAAACACCGGTTCCAAACATGTATCCCGCCGCAACTTGTTTCGGCAATTGATCAACGGTTGATGCGCTGAACCGATTATGCGTACCAAGACCTTGCAACAAAGTTCGGTTGTACAACATCGCCGACAAACTGTGGGCCCCTGGATTGCCGAGATACACACCAACGGCATCGCGACCGTGGCGTTCAATCACATCTTGCAGGCGACCAGCGATCTCAGCCCAAGCCTCATCCCATTCGACTTCAACGTGAACGCCATTGCGTTTGATGTGCGGCTTGCGTAAACGATCGGGGTCTTCATGAAGTTGTTTGAGGGTTGAACCCTTTGGACAGATAAAACCGTGCGAGAACACATCGTCCATGTCGCCGCGAATTCGTCCGATTGTTGATCCCTTGACGGTGATTTCTAAACCACAGCCAGCCTCACACAACGGGCAGGTTCGATAGGCAATGCGTTCGTCACTCATTCCTTCACCCTAGAACGCTGCGCACAGCGAAAACTTCAATGAGCGTCAGGACACCGGGGATTTATCAAGTAAGGCTGCTTCACGTTGGAAGTCTTCTGCCGCATCAAAATTCTTGTACACACTCGCGAAGCGCATGTACGCAACTTCGTCAAGAGCACGCAAACGCTCGAGGACTGCCAATCCGACTTTGGTGCTTGGCACATCACCACCACCGGTCGTACGTAATTCTTCTTCAACCGAATCGGCCAGCGAGTTAATGGCATCATCATCAACGGGTCGACCCTTGGCTGCCGCCTTCACTCCTGAAATCAACTTGCCGCGATCAAATGGCTCGCGTCCTCCATGGGTCTTGGTGACCATGAGCGGCACTTCGTCCATACGTTCAAACGTTGTAAAGCGGTGCAAGCATTGCGGGCATTCACGACGACGACGAATTGCTGCACCTTCTTCGGCCGTACGTGAATCGACCACTTTGGTGTCTTCATGTCGACAGATGACGCAACGCATAGCGCCATCGTAGTAGATAACCGAACAATCAAGCGGGAACAATGAGGCGTTGACCCAAATCGATGGACGCGCCGCCGTTCAATTCGATCAATGAATGCACGTAATTACGAATGTTTCCACTGGTCAACGACGAAGCGATTGACCACAACGTGTCACCTGGTTGCACGACATAAAAGCCTTCGCCTTGTACGAAAGCCAAAGACACATCGACACCATTTCCCGTGGTACCGATGGGCTGAGCATTCGCAGATAAGGGCGTCACCGCGGGGATGGAGGCAGTCACATCCCCGCGGCTCGCCAAAGTGCGGAAGCCGAGGCAGGCGGCTACCACAACAGCACATACGGCCAAACCCACCACCAGCCGACGACGCAAGTACACGTCGTGGGACAGGTGGCGAGTAGGGGCCATAGAAGAACCAGAAGTAGAAGAAGAATGTGACGAACGGGCGCCGGATCGGTTGGGCTGAATCTCGACGATGTATCGGGGGTTAAGTGCGAGGGCCATGTTGAATCTTTCTGGGCTGGGGTGCGAGCTCTGTTGAATCGCTGTTGATGACAGTGTGCGTGAGGGGTATGGCACAGTGGCCAAACTCCTCACGAACGCTTGTTCGTAGGCTATGCGAACGCGTGTTCGGTGTCAACCACTGATTTTAAAAAACCCTCCTACCAGCACAAATGAGATTTTTACGAACAGGTGTTTGACTCAAGCCCCGAACACCCGTACGATGCAGGCATGAGCGAACACATTCTCACCGACCGTCAACGTGGCATTCTCGAGTGCATCGAAGCCAGCATGGAAGACCGAGGCTTCCCGCCATCAGTGCGCGAAATCGGCGACACCGTCGGCCTCACCTCCCCATCAACGGTGCACAACCACCTCAATACGTTGCAACGATTGGGCTTTCTTGAACGAGATCCCAATTTGCCCCGAGCCATCAAAGTCAACTGGGACCGCAACAGCGGCGCAATCATCGCCCGTAGTCGCGTGCACCACGTTCCACTCATCGGCGATGTTGCCGCCGGAACCGATGTTTTGGCCCAAGAAAATGTTGAAGAGCTTCTACCCCTCCCCGCCGACTTCACGGGCGAAGGCGATCTCTTCATGTTGCGCGTCCGTGGCGATTCGATGATCGAAGCCGGCATTCTTGATGGTGACTATGTCGTCGCTCGTCAGCAACTCACTGCCAATAATGGTGACATCGTGATTGCCGGAATTCCTGGTGATGAGGCGACAGTCAAGACCTACACCCGCAAGGGCCGTGAAATTATCTTGCTGCCAGCCAACCCACGCCTATCGCCCATGCACTTTGCATCTGATGATGTGCGAATCTTTGGCAAGGTCGTCACGGTTCTCCGTCGACTCTGAAAATTCTGTTACTGACCGGCTCGATCTTCGGGTCGGGGCGGATCCCACGGATCAGTTGATCCAACTAGGGCACTCACGGTGACGTCACTTGTTGGTTGATAGGTGACGTACACCTCGGGACGAGCGTTCATCGCAATTTTGCGACGAGCGCGACGACTGACTCGAGTGGCAATGATTGCCAAAATCAATAATGCGAGGGCAACGAGAATGAGCGATGCTCCGCTGATCAAGATTGCCCCATCCAACATTGATGCATTTCGGCCGACCGCAATGACCGCGTTGGATTCATTTGATTGCATCACCAAGGTGAATGTTCCCGGTTCGGAAATTACGAAAGTTGACACTGACTGGCCGACAAAATCGGGAGCGTCATATTCAATTGAATCATCAGATCGCAAATCAACATCACTGCCATCGCTTGTTTGCAACGACACCGTTACCTCAGGGGCCGTATCAAACGCGTAATCACGAGCATCGTTATTGCACGGACCAAGATCGGAAATCGTTCCCTTGGTCTCAACGTATATGTAATAGCGACCAGTTGCCGAAATATCAATCGTCGATACACAACCGCTTGGAGTTCGTACTAAATCATGAATGAGTTGTTGATCGCGTTGAACACCAATCAACGCCAGAGTCATACCAACGGCAAAAACGACAACGGCCGAAATCCACCACCACTTAACCGAGCGGACTTTTGGCATGTCATCAGACATCATGAAACTCCAAGTCGCTGAGCAACACGCTCGATTGTTTCGTCACTTTGCACAACGGCCACACGGATAAACCCTTGGCCTCGTTCACCATACAAATCACCTGGGCTGACTAATGTGCCGGCTTCGCGAGCTAAACGCTCCGTAAAGCCCCAAGCATCGTCAACTTTGAACCACAGATAAAAACCACCTTCGGGCAACGAAATATTGATGCCCGACCATTTCGTCAAGATGTCGGCCATGCGCTCGAGTCGGTGACGATAGCGCTTACGTTGCACCACGACATGTTCATCGTCATTCAGTGCCGCAACTGCCGCAGCTTGTGCTGGGCCTGGCACCATCATGCCGACGTGCTTGCGAACTTCCGATAAGTAATGCACGAGTTCATGATCTCCGGCGTAAGCGCCGACTCGCAAGCCTGCCAAATTTGAACGCTTCGACAACGAGTGAACAGCAATGACGCCATCAGAACCGTGCTGCAAAATCGTTTGTGCCGGACCATCCCACGTGAATTCGGCATAGCACTCATCACTAAACACGGGGACACCATGAGCACGACCCCACACCGCCGCTGCCCCAAGATCGTCAATAGCGCCAGTCGGATTTGAGGGGCTGTTGACCCATAACAACAGCGCACGCTGTGCGTCGTCTTCACTAATGGCTGTCAGATCAATTCCGCCGCGATCGTTACACGGCACCGCTATTGCACGACAACCAGCCAAGGTTGCACCCATTTCGTAGGTTGGATAAGCAACTGCTGGATACAGGACGGTGTCAAGCCATGGTGAACGCAACTTCATCCATTGCGGCAAAGTACCGACAAATTCTTTGGTGCCAATACAGGCAGCGATATCGATGGGAGCGATCGTCACGTTGAAGCGACGTTGCATCCAGCCCGCGAAAGCCTCACGCAAACCAGCCGAACCAATAGATGGCGGGTAACCCCGTTCACTATTACTTGCTGCCAATGCATTAATCACCGAAGCCGGAGGCGGATCACACGGAGTGCCAATCGACAGGTCAATCAGCCCGCCCGCAAAAGGTGCTGCCAACGGCTTAAACGAATCAAGGCGTTCGTACGGATACGGCGGCGGAACAAAACCAACTGAGCGATCAGGAACGGAATTCATCAGTTATATGTTGCCCGTTGGAGTGGGGTCGATACCACCATCAGTGACGACAAATTCACTCAATCGGCCGACCGACGCTTCAGCGAGTCGTGCTCGTACACGCACTCCATCGGTTTCGTGGGTGGTCGATACCACTTCGCCTTCTCGATGCACGGCAGCCAAAATGTCTCCCCGCTCATACGGAATCAGCAGTTCAATGACTTTGCTCACCGAACGCAAGCGATCAGACAAAGTCTGCAAAAAGCGCTCGATGCCGTCACCACTATGAGCGCTGATTCCTACTGAACCAGGGTGCCATGCCACCACATCGGCGACACCTACGGGATCGAGATCGCTCTTGTTAAAAACCAAAAATTCGGGAACTTCATCGGCATGAATTTCGCGCAAAACCGTTCGCACCGCATCAATCTGACCATCGGGATCGGCCGATGACCCGTCAACGACATGCACCAAATAATCGGCCCGTGCGGCCACCTCAAGAGTGCTCTTAAACGACTCGACAAGACCGTGCGGAAGACGTCGCACGAAACCAACAGTGTCGGTCACCAACACGGGTTCACCACCAGGAAATGACAATCGGCGTGTCGTCGGGTCGAGCGTCGCAAACAGTCGATCTTCAACTAATACGCCAGCATTGGTCAGACGATTCAACAATGTCGATTTTCCGGCATTGGTGTAGCCCACGATGACGACATTGGCAAGACCACTTCGTGAACGACCCTTACGCTGCAGATCGCGCGTGCTACCAAGTTCTTTGAGTTCTTGTTCAAGTCGCGAAATGCGATTTTTAATGCGACGACGATCAACTTCGAGTTTGGTTTCACCACTACCGAATCGTGAACCAACACCACCTCGTTGCTGCGACATTTTGGCATCGGCGCCACGACGCAATCGCGGTAAGCGATAGCGCAATAAGGCAAGTTCAACTTGAGCTTTACCTTCAAGGGTGTGCGCATTCTGCGCAAAAATGTCAAGAATGACTGCCGTGCGATCGAGCGCCGTTCGTCCTAACAACTTTTCCAAGTTGTACTGCTGCCCTGGTGACAACTCGTTGTCAAAAACCACAGTGTCGGCGTCGACTGCCAAACACAAGTCGCGCAATTCTTCGGCCTTACCTTTTCCAACAAACCACGTGTGATCGGGTACATCACGTTTTTGTGTGAGTCGGCCAGCTTCATCGGCACCCGCGGTATCAATGAGCAAACTCAATTCATCAAGACTTGCTTCGGTGTCTTCTTCGGTTTGACCATGCAATGTCACGCCAACCAAAACAATTCGCTCACGAATTGAGCGTTCGATCAGGGTCTGACCGAGAGCTTGGTTATATGGCGAGTTAGGACTTGAGTTCGTCACATGTGCACCGAAATGGACGCGATAAAGACCGCTGGCCCGATCAAGGTCACGGCACGGGTTGACAGGTCAACTCGGACCTTGGCGTCGCCACCATCCATATGCACAATCACTTCGGGTGTTGAGGCGGGCACAAGCCCCCACGCCACTGCAGCCTCGGCTGCGGCACAAGCACCAGTTCCGCAAGCCATCGTGATACCAGCACCGCGCTCATGCACACGCATGGTGATCGCATGAGGTTCTGGACCAGGCTCAATAATTTCGAGATTGACGTGCGGAACTTTTTGACCAAGTTCGGCGAGGTCGACTATCGCAACATCGTCGACTCCCACAACCGAGTGCGGATTGCCCATCGACACATGGCGTACTGGACGGTCGGGGTTGCATCCAAGACTGGCCCAGTTTTGCGGTTCAGGCAGGTCGGTGACGCAACCCATGTCAACGCTGATGTACAACTCTCCATCGGCCCAGTCACTTTCAACGCTCACGGTGCGCTCGCCCGCATCGGTGTCAACGATGTATGTCGCTGGCTCTCCACCAGGACCAGCGATGTTCCAATGAGCAGCTTGCACTAAACAGCGAATTCCGTTGCCACTCATTTCGGCACGACTGCCATCGGCGTTATACAACACCATTCCGAGTCGATTGCCCGGTTTGATTTCGAGTAACAACAAACCATCGGCGCCTACTCCGAAACGACGATCGCACCAACGTTGAGCAAACTCGGACCACTGGAATGAAGCATCAGCTTGAGAAACATTGACAACTAAAAAGTCGTTGCCAAGGCCGTGATGTTTGGAGAGATCAATATGCATAGGGATTGTCTTCAGACTACGCCAAAAGGCTCACTACTCATGAGGTCAATAAGCCGCGGTACAACTTCGGCGACCGGATCTTGGTCAATATCGAACCACACGATGCGCGGGTCGCGGCGGAACCAGCGTTCTTGCCTCACCGCAAACTGGCGAGTCCGTAAAACGATCGTCGCCACAACTTCTTCGAGGGACATCCGTCCTTCTAGATGTTCAACCATTTCTTTGTAGCCAAGTGCCTGTAGAGCCGTGGGCGACAATCCTGCCACCAGCAGTTTCTCAACCTCTTCACGTAAGCCACGCTCGATCATGATGTGCACACGGGCTTCAATACGCCCAGTCAACACATCTCGTGGCCATCGCAATGCCACTTGCTGCACGGGGCTTTCAGGATACGTATCGACACCTGGACCAAATGAAGAAAAGGGTTTGCCGCTCCCCTCACACACTTCAAGCGCCCGCACAATACGTCGCACATTGTTTGGTTCCATTTTTGTCGCCGCTGATGGATCAAGAGTCGCGAGTCGCGCATGTAAAACTTCGGGGCCAAGTTCAAGAACTTCATGATCTAAACGCGCTCGAACATCAGGAAATTGACCGGGCAAAGTCAATTCGTCGACAACCGCTCGCACATACAAGCCAGTGCCACCGACAAGCAATGCACGACCTTGACGTGATGCGATTTCACTGATTGCCGAGTGATATGCCACTTGAAAATCAGCAACCGTAAATGGCTCAGTTGCCTCAACTAAATCAATCAGATGATGGCGTACCAATAGCTGCTCATCAAGTGAGGGCTTGGCGGTGCCAATATCCATTCCGCGATACACCTGCATCGCATCAATAGAGACCAATTCAACGCCAAGGTTGCGGCCAACTTCAGAAGTCGCGACCGCCATCGCAACCGATGACTTACCGCTTGCCGTTGGGCCCAAAATGACTAACGATTGCGGAACAACTGCCGATCGAGTCGTCATGTGATCATCACATCGATGCGACAGGAATGCGAATTTTGTGCGATGGATCAGAAGTGACCTCTCGCAAAATTCCACGAAGATGGTGTGGGGCGGCCTCGGTAATTTCGACCAAACCGTAACTTCCAGCCCGAATAGCGTTCGTTGGCCTGAAGTGCACAACTTTGTTCTGCCGAGTACGGGCTTGATAGACCTCGGGATTACGTCGCGATGGACCCTCAATCAGAACATCTTCGATTCGACCGATACGAGCTTCGTGGCGAATCACTGCCGAATGCTCAACAACGACCCGCAGTCGGGCAAATCGATCAGCAACGACTGCGGGGTCGACAAAATGATCAACCATTGTTGCGGCTTCGGTGCCTTCTCGTGGCGAGAACATAAACGTGTAGGCGTAGTCGTAATCAGCTTCGGCTGATACCTCGAGGGTGCGGACAAAATCTTCTTCAGTTTCACCAGGGAAGCCAACGATGATGTCGGTACTAATTGCCAAATCAGGAATGAGTCGACGAGCCTGGTGGAGTTTTTCTAAATAACGCTCGGCGTTATATCCACGATGCATGATCGCCAGTACACGATCGCTGCCCGATTGCAACGGATAATGCAGGTGCTCACAAATTGTGGGCACTTCGGCCATGACCGCAAAAGTCTCTGGACGCATATCTTTAGGATGCGGACTCGTAAATCGCACGCGCTTGATTCCGGGCACTGTTCCGACTTCACGCAACAATTCACTAAACAATGGTCGTGCCGAAACATCTTCTCCAGCTCGACGCTTATCTAACTGCAAGTCACGTCCGTAGCTGTTGACATTTTGACCAAGCAATGTCACCTCGGTGACACCTTGATCGGCAAGTGCACGAACCTCTGAGACGATGTCGCCATATGGTCGACTGATTTCAGAACCGCGCACTGAGGGCACGATGCAAAAGGCGCACGAATTGTCGCACCCAATTTGAATGGTGACCCATGCGTCGTAAGACGTCACTCGCTTGGCCGGTAACGCCGAAGGGAACATCGCGTGATCGTCGAGTACAGCTTCTTCCAAAATTTCAGTCACCGGCCCATCAACGCGAGCGGTTTCAAGAAGTTCGGCGGCGCGATGCACGTTGTGGGTACCCATCACCACATCAACCCACGGCGCGCGCTTTTGGACAATGTCGCGATCCTTCTGAGCCAGGCAACCCGAGACCACGATTTGCCGACCCTCACGAGCATCTTTCCAGCGCTTCAACATTCCGAGGTTGCCGTACAACTTGTTGTCGGCATTTTCACGAATACAACAGGTATTGAGCACTACGACATCTGCGTCGTCTTCTTCTTCAACTGCCAACAGGCCATCGGCGTCGAGAAGACCAGAGATTCGCTCAGAATCATGGTCGTTCATCTGGCACCCAAAGGTGCGCACGACGTAAGAGCGAGGATCTTGGCTTGCCATAACTCGTTCAGGATACCCCTGAACGACCGTCATCATTCTTCGACGAAGTTACGAAGTGCTTGCCCACTAGCCACGTGACGGAGCCGAAATAGGGCCCGTACCTCAATCTGGCGAACTCTCTCGCGGGTGATGTTAAAGGCCTGCCCGACCTCTTCGAGGGTTGCACTGTGTTCGGCATTGAGCCCAAACCGCATTTTCATGACATCTCGTTCACGCTCGGGAAGCTCGTCCAGAACAACCCGCATGGCCTCTCGCATATCTTCAAGTTCGATGCCACCGCTCGGGTCGACAGCGTCGGTCGACGCGATGTGATCGGCAATCGTTGAATCGCCATCCGCACGAGTGGGCTGATCAAGGCTTGTGGTGTCGGCTGCCAAACTGAAGTATTCAGCGACTCGATCGGGTGACTCGCCTAATGCTTTGGCGATTTCAATGATCGTTGGCTCACGTTGATTCAACTGAGTTAACTCACGCTGTACTCGCAAGGCACGATTGATGTTTTCCATCGCGTGAGTTGGAATGCGAATATTGCGACTCTCTTCGGCCACCGCGCGAGAAATCGCTTGCTTGATCCACCATGTCGCGTAGGTCGAAAACTTGAAGCCGCGTGTGTAGTCAAATTTCTCGACAGCTTTCATGAGACCAATGTTTCCGCTTTGAATCGCATCGGCAAGCGGCATTGAAATTTTTGTGTAACGCTTGGCGATGCTCACAACTAGGCGAAGGTTTGCATTAGTGAGGTCTTCGCGAGCCCGACGACCTTGATCGATCACCCGCTGCAAGCGGCGACGGTCGAGAGTTGAGACCACATCGCCAAGACTTTCAAGTTCTATGTGCGCTTCATTGCCAAGCACTATTTTCCGGCCTAAGACTTTTTCTTCATCGGCAGTCAATAATGCAATACGACTTATTTCTTGCAGATACAAACGGATGGCGTCTTGACCAGCATCATCACTGGCACGTTCGTTACGTGAAGTTTTCTGTTTCTGTGACGCATTCTTCACTGCATTCGGCGAAGGACGACGCAACTCGCCCGAATCGTCAAGTTCAAATGATTGATCAACTCTGATGCCGAGCTTTTCAATTGACGTGCGAACAGAATCAATGACTTCGGGCGACAATTCAATATCGCGTAACGCATCAACGATGTCTTCAGTCGAAAGCTCACCTTGACGTCGTCCAAACGCCAGCAACGCCAGCCACTCTGCTTCATCGATACCGACAACAGGAACGAGTGATGTTTCAGCAAAATCATTGCTGGCATCATTCTTCGCTATTGTCACCTCGACCCCCCGGCTGGACTGTTCGTACTGCAAGCCACATTAGCAATGACTCAGCAGCCGCTAAAGCCGTACGTTCATTGTCAAGATTCTCAAGTTGAACTCGAGCGTCTCGATCTTCACGAATCTCTTCAGGAATGGCGATTCGTGTGCGTTGAGTCAAAATTCGGCGAACCGTGACTCCGATCAAATTAAGAGCAACCGAACTTGGTTCAACGTCAATATCGGCCACAGCAGCACGTTCAAGCATCTCGCGGACTTCGGGATCGGCAATACCTAAGGCGTTATTCAGCAAACTTCCCGTTTCTATTTCGGAAGCGGTCGCAAGTGTCAAAAATGCGCGTCGCGGAATTTCTGAAGCAAATAGAGCTTCAATCAGCCACGGAGCAATGTCATCCCAATTTTGGAGCAACAAACTAATCGCGATGAATTCGGCATTTTCAGAAACCCCAACCCCACGCGCAACGGGTGCGGCAACAAATGGCTGAGCAGAACGTCGTTCGGCCAATCGACTTAAGTCGGCGACTGGCAACCCAACCCTGGCCGCAACTTCACCCGCATATAGTTTGCGCACATTGACATCGGGGTGTTCGTTAATCACTTCCATTGCTTGCGCCGCTAAACGAGCCCTATCTTCTGGACTTCGTAAAGGCTTTCCTGACACCACGCGATTCACGCGGAAGCCCAAGAAAGGAACCGCTTCATCAATTGCGGCTGCTAAAGCCGCGGGATCGGAAATCGCCAAATCGCCCGGGTCTTTGCCATCAGGAAACTTTGCGACCGACACTTGCACTTGGTACTTCTTTTCCCATTCGTAGAACTTTTCAGCAGCGCCCTGACCAGCAGCATCGGCGTCAAAGGCCAACACAACTTTGCTGGCGAAGCGTTTCAAGATGCGCACATGTTCTTCAGTGAGCGATGTTCCACAAGTTGCAACGGCACGCGTGACACCCGATCGATGAAAGCCGATGACGTCGGTATAGCCCTCGCACACAATCACTTGATCGGCTTTGACGACGTCATTTTTGGCCCAGTTCAGGCCATACAAGGTCTTCGATTTGAAATAGATCTTGGTTTCAGACGAGTTCTTGTATTTCGCCGGATCGGCACTGCCTGGCAAGATACGGCCACCGAAAGCCACGGGATCGCCGTTGTCACTAAAGATCGGAAACATAATGCGCGCCCGAAATGAATCTTGTAGGCGATTGGCTTTATTGTTGAACGCCAACCCAACATCGCTTAACACGTCGGCGGCAAAACCCTTCTTCACAAGATGTTGACTCAATGCATCCCATTCATCAGGTGCATAACCCAATTGGAATTGTCGAGCGACGTCGCCCGCTAAACCTCGGTCACGTAAATAGTCGCGCGCTGCTCGAGCGTCGGGTGAATGAAGCAGACGTTGGTGATACCAATCAACGGCTTCAGCCATCGCACTGATGAGCTTCTTTCGTCGTTGACGGTCTTGGCTTTCACCACCAGTTGTATAAGTGAGCGTGATGTTGGCGCGAGCCGCCAACTTTTCAACTGAAGACACGAAATCAATATGTTCAATTTCTTGGACGAAAGTGAAAATGTCGCCAGCGGCCTGGCATCCGAAGCATTTGTAGCGGCCTGTCTCTTCGCGAACGTTGAAAGAGCCACTTTTTTCGGTATGAAACGGACAGAGGCCGACCCAGTTACGACCTGCTTTACGAAGTGCCACATACTGTTGCACGACTTCAACGATGGATGTGGATGCCCGCACCCTCTCGATGTCGTCTTCAACAAATGCCATGCAGGTGAGGCTAATCCACGGGTGAGGCGGACGGTTTACTCCGATCGGCCCTGATCGATAAACCGACCGCTGCCGCCAAAGTAAGAACCATGACCATGAGCGACACTGCCGTGGGAATATTGACCCATTCGTGAATCAGCATCTTTAAGCCGACAAATGACAATATGACAGCCAGTCCGTGCTTGAGATACGCAAAGCGTGTGTGGGCGTCGGCAAACAAGAAATACAGCGCCCGCAAACCCAAAATGGCAAATGCATTTGATGAGAAAACGATGAACTGTTCGCGACTCACAGCAAGCACGGCTGGCACCGAATCAACTGCAAACAACACATCGGTTAGCTCAACAAGGAGCAAAACAGCAAACAGGGGTGTCGCTACCCGACGAGCATTTATTTTGGTAAAGAATTTTTGACCATCTAGTTCGGACGAACTGGGAACAACTTTGCGAATAAGTCTCAACAATCGACTTGCCGACGGATCCATTTCTTCGTCGCCTTCGAACATCAATTTGAAGCCGGTATACAACAAGAATGCGCCAAAGACATAGAGCACCCACGTGAATTTTTCGATGAGTGCTAAACCAGCGAAAATAAACGTCGCCCGAAGAGCGAGAGCCCCAAAAATTCCCCAAAACAACACTCGATGTTGATACTCAAGGGGAACTTTGTAAAAGCTCAAAATCAATGCCCACACAAAGACGTTGTCAACACTCAAACTCTGTTCAATCAAATAGCCGCTGACATATTCACCTGCTGCGGCGCCACCAAAGGCAATCGCGATGACAGCGGTGAATGCGAGACCAATCGAAACCCAAACGGCACTTTCAATCAGAGCCTGCTTAGGGGTCGCGACATGGGCTTTGCGATGGATGACCAAAATATCGACGACTAAAAGAATGCCGATAAAAATCAGGAGGGCAACCCACGCCCAGCCCGCAACGCTCAGTTCAACAAAGTTGGCTTTCGAGGATGTGGATGTCAAAAACCTTGAAATCATTAAGCCCTATTGAACAATCCGCCCAGCGAGCCGCCACTTGCGGCGGTACCAGTTGGCATCATGCTTTGAATCCAACCGATGAGTTCGTTGGGGTTACGAGTCTGCGTCCATACTTTGCCCGGACCGGTGAAGTCAAAAACCAAACCTTCACCGCTCTTCATGGTTTGCATCAGTCCGCCACTCGCTTGACGAATATTCATCGTCACGGTGCCCTGATACGCAACCATATGTCCGGTGTCAACGGTCAGAGTCTGACCAGCTTCAAGATTCCATTCTTCGAGCGCTCCGTAGCACGCGAACACCACCGGACCTTGTCCTTCGGCACGAATAATGAAACCACCTTCAGAACCAAAGAAGTTCTTGAAGCCGCCCCATTGTGTATCGATGGTGACATTGGTGTCATTAGCAAGCCACGAACCCTTTTGAATAAACATGGGAGTGGCGGGCGTGATATCAAAACTCACGATGTCGCCAGGCAGCCGTGCTGCCACATCGACGAAGCCACCTTCGGCCGGAGCCGTGTATGTGCTGACGAAAAAGCTTTCGCCTCCAAGCGCTGCACGCTTGAGACTTTTCATGATGCCGCCTTCGGCTTTGGCCGCCAAAGTCACGCCAGTTGACATCGCCATCATGGCTCCACTTTCAACCCGCACAGGTTCGTTGCCAGTCAAGTTGATGCGCGCCACGCCATAGGCGGGACCGAGACGAGTCTGAATGTGCATTGTGGATCTCCTACGTTGAGAGGCCCGCCATGGACCTATTTGGTATCTGACTTCTTTTTACCACCTGAAGCGAGCACAGCTTGTGCAACTGCAAGGCGGGCAATCGGAACGCGGAACGGTGAACAGCTCACGTAATCGAGACCAACTCGGTAGAAAAGGTCGATTGATTCGGGATCGCCACCGTGTTCGCCACAAACACCCAGCTTGATTCCGGGCTTGGCAGCACGACCACGCTTGGCAGCAATTTCAACCAATTCACCAACACCATCTTGATCAATGGTTTCGAACGGGTTGCGCTTCAGCAATCCGCCTTCAAGGTAGGCCGGCATCATGCGGCTTTCGACGTCGTCGCGGCTGAAACCAAAAGTCATCTGTGTGAGGTCGTTCGTACCGAAGCTAAAGAAATCTGCTTCTTCAGAT
This sequence comes from Actinomycetota bacterium, assembly GCA_947454105.1. Lineage (GTDB taxonomy): Bacteria > Actinomycetota > Acidimicrobiia > Acidimicrobiales > Ilumatobacteraceae > Casp-actino8. Next base: position 35,866 of record CANGIP010000016.1, read on the forward strand.
AATTCATCGGCACGCAAGGCAGCACGCGGAGTTTCAATCATCGTTCCGATGGAAACCTTGGGCTTCTTTGTCGAACCCTTGGTTGCGTCAGCGATTCCCTTCACGACCCACGAACGTGCCAAGGCCAGTTCTTCACGGGTCACAGTGAGCGGAATCATGACTTCAACGTTGGGCTTGCCACCCTTGGCGACACGATCGGCTGCTGCCTCCATGAGCGCCTGCACTTGCATGGCGTACAAACCTGGCTTCACAACACCAAGACGCACACCACGTGTTCCGAGCATGGGGTTATGTTCTGCCCATTCCTGAGCAGCCTTCAACAACTGGGCTTTTTCAGTCGTCCATTCAGACGCAGGCAACGTGGCCTTTTCAATTTCAAGTTCGTGCACATTGGGCAAGAATTCATGCAACGGCGGATCAAGCAAACGTACGGTGACAGGAAGTCCGTCCATGGCCTTCAAGATGTCGATGAAGTCTTTCTTTTGTACTTTGCGAAGCTCTTCAAGAGCACTGGCTTCTTCTGCGGGATTCTGAGCCAAGATCATGCGGCGCACAACGGGCAAACGATCTTCGGCCAAGAACATGTGCTCGGTACGGCACAAGCCAATACCTTCAGCACCAAGTTTGCGAGCATTCGTTGCGTCTTCGCCGGTGTCAGCGTTTGCACGCACTGCCATCTTGCCTTTACGGACCTGATCGCACCACTTCAAGATGATTTCGAATTCTTTGGGCGGCTTTGCATCTTGCAAAGCAAGTGAACCAAGAACGACTTCGCCAGTTGTTCCGTCGAGCGAGATGATGTCGCCTTCTTTGACGACGATGTCGCCAACGGTGAACTGCTTGCCGTCGATCTTGATGGCTTCGGCGCCAACAACTGCAGGCGTTCCCCATCCACGAGCAACAACAGCCGCGTGACTGACGAGTCCACCGCGAGCGGTCAAGATGCCTTCAGAGACCATCATGCCGTGCACGTCTTCTGGGCTCGTTTCGCTACGAACCAAAATCACTTTTTCGCCTCGGTCCGATGCGTCAGCTGCCTCATCGGCAGTGAAGTACACCTTGCCAACGGCTGCACCTGGCGATGCAGCAAGGCCCTTCGCAATCACCTTTTTGGCACCGGACTCAAACTGCGGGTGAAGAACCTGATCGAGATGCTCGGCAGCAACGCGAGTAATGGCTTCTTCTTTGCTGATCTTCCAAGAATTCTTCTTGCCCTTCGAGCCAACAGTTCCCTTGGTCATGTCGACTGCCATACGCAAGGCTGCGGCACCAGTGCGCTTGCCCACGCGAGTCTGCAACATCCACAACTTGCCTTGTTCAATGGTGAACTCGGTGTCACACATGTCTTTGTAGTGAGCTTCAAGGCGCACGAAGATAGCCATCAATTCGTCGTGAATCTTCGGGAACTTGGCCTTCAAAGCATCGAGGTCTTCGGTGTTACGAATACCAGCAACAACGTCTTCGCCTTGTGCGTTGACCAAGAAGTCACCGTACGGAACGTTTTCGCCAGTTGCGGCATTACGCGTGAATCCGACGCCAGTACCTGAGTTGTCATCCCGGTTACCGAACACCATCGTTTGCACGTTGACCGCGGTACCTAAATTGTGATCGATCTTTTCACGGACGCGATACGCAATGGCGCGTGCGCCATTCCAACTCTTAAAGACCGCTTCAACTGCACCACGCAATTGAGCTTCGGGCTTCTGCGGGAATGCTTTGCCCGTTTCTTTCTTGACCACTTCGAGATACTGCTCGCAAAGTTCTTTGAGAACAGTTGACGTCAACTCGGCATCGGTTTTTACTTTGGCCTTATCTTTGGCGGCCTCGAGTGGGTGCTCAAAGTGATGACCTTCAACACCAAGAACAATGCGTCCGTACATCGCAATGAAGCGACGGTACGAGTCGTAAGCGAATCGTTCATCGCCAGTGACCTTGGCCAGACCCTTGACACTCTTGTCATTGAGTCCGAGGTTGAGGACTGTGTCCATCATTCCTGGCATCGAGAACTTGGCACCCGAGCGAACGCTGACGAGTAACGGATCACTGGGATCGCCAAGCTTGCGCTTCATGGCCTTTTCAAGTTTCGCGATATGCGACTTGATTTCGGCGTCGATGCTCTTCGGCCAGCCGCCCACCATGTAATCGCGGCAAGCATCAGTACTAATGGTGAAGCCCGGAGGAACCGGCAACTTCAAGACACTTGTCATCTCAGCGAGGTTGGCGCCCTTGCCTCCGAGCAGATCTTTCATCTGCATAGGTTGGCGGCGATGTTTCTGATCGAATGAATAGACGTACGGCACGAATAACGAGTCTACGACCACTTGCCCTGAGACATAACATCAAGGCGCATGCGCATTTTCGGATTTCCGATTCAGATACGTCCCGGCTTCGCCCTGTTCATGTTGTTGATTGTCGTTGTTAACGGCGTCCCCATGGGTCCTTGGTTGGCGGGATCAGTGGCCTTCTTTACGTTGTTCCACGAACTCGGACATGCCATCGCGGCTCGACGGACCGGTGCCACGGCGCGCATTTCACTTGATTTCTTGGCCGGATACGCGTCTTTCGCCCCAACTCGTCCGCTCAAACGGTGGGAAAGAGCGGGTATTTCATTAGCCGGACCTTTCACGCAGGTCGCACTCGGCTGCGCAGTTTTGATTGCCCTTGGTGTCAACCCGCTTGTTCACGATCAATTCGCTGCCAATTATTGGTCGTTCGCCATTTGGTGGGCTGGTCCGGCGATCGGAGTTTTTAACCTCATTCCCGTTTTGCCTCTTGATGGTGGCACCATCGCGGCAGAAATCATTGATTTTTTTGCACCCGGACGCGGTCGGGCCGTGATGGTCAAACTCAGTCCCCCGTTGACCGCCATTGGCTTTGTTGCGATGGTTCTCGTCGACAACTTGCGCCCACTTGCCGCGTTCGCCGCCATCTTGTTGGTTTTGCAATTACAGACAATGTCGGCGAATTCATCGAATACTCCCGATCGTCGAGCCGCTTTACTTGAACGCCAGCGCCAATTAGCCGCCGAGGCCGAAGACACCGCTTGGAAGACCGGTCGTCCCGGAATGTTGCAAAGCCCCCAAGTGATGTCACCGTGGTGGGACGCGTACTCGATGTTACGTTCGGGGCATTCTTCGCCAACCTCGGTCATCATCAATGACTTGTTGAATACTTCAAAGAATCGCGCTCCTTGGTGGCCACCACATGCGGCGAGCAACGAACAACTTGCGCCTGTTGCTGCCCAACTGGCGCGACCACTTCCAGAACCAAATTCCGAGACATCTGAACTTTCCGCGATGACACTGCTCATGGTTTTGCGACGAACGGGTTACTACGAAGATGCCGCACGTTACGGTTCGCTCCTTTTTAAGGTTTATCCCGCGTCGGTCGTTGCAATTGAAACTGCACGAAGTATTGCGATGCTTGGTCATTACGACACGGCTGCACAGTGGCTCACCGTTGCGGGACGAGTTGACAATCAACACCAACAACTACTCGCAGCCCTCGAAAGCACGGTCGAGTTACAGGCATTGCGCGGACGAACCGATATCGAAGAACTCGTCATTCAACTCAGGAACGAACAAACGTCATAACAAGCGTCATACAACAGTCGTGGTGTCGACGACCACACCAAGTTCAACCGCACGAGCGACATACGCAAGAGCGCAGTCACTGGCAACCGACGTAAATTCTCCAACGGTTTCTCCGTTCACAATGACTGCATCACCAGACTTCGCGTTGTCAACAATTGAACCAGTCAGTAAACGCAAATTCTTCGGTGCGGTTGAGCCACGGCTATCCATGCGCTCCACAAGCTCTTGGCCGGGATAACAGCCTTTGGTGAAACTCACCGCGATGGGGACGACACCGGTTGCTGCTGGCAAAGTTTCACCTGCGATGATTTCGCTGCCCATGGCTGGCCAACTCGAGCGAATACGCAGTGCATCAAATTCTTCAGGAGTTACCTGAACAAATTGAGACACCGTTGAATTGTCAATCGTCGACAAGGGTGCATCAATAACAGCGCCAGTACCCCATTGAGAAGCTGCAAAGCCTGCGCGTTCAATTGGCGAGCCATCGCGACTGCGTAATGTCAAATACTTTTGTGATGAGACGGCGATATCGGCTTTGACTCTGATCTTAAAACGATTCAAACGGGCCAACAATTGCTCGTCTAAACCTGCAACATTTTCTGTGTCAAGGACATATGTCTCTTCTTCGGTACGAGTAACTCGCACTAAGGCAACGACTTTACCCATTGGTTCGAGCACAAACGAATAGCGGGATCCACCAACGGGTAGCAATGCGATGTCATTGCTCAATTGCGAATGCAAATACTTGCCAGCGTCGGCTCCGGTAACAGTCAAGACTAAATGTTCAATTTCACAAGCAATGATTTTGTCGCTCGTAGTGTTATTCATGGTGTTACTCACGCTTTCGTTCCGCCGTCAAGGCGACGCTTGGTCATTCGACGGGCTGCAGGAATCGCTGCCAACAAACCAGCTGCCTTGTTGCGGCATTCAAGATCTTCGTCATCGGGTTCGCTGTCGGCCACAATTCCGGCTCCAGCTTGCAAATAGGCCGCCGACTCACCAATAAACATGGTGCGAATCGCAATAGCAGTATCAAGGTTTCCGCTGAAGTCGACATATCCAACGACTCCGGCGTACGGACCGCGCTTCACTGGCTCAAGTTCGTCAATGATCTCCATTGCTCGAACCTTTGGTGCACCACTCACGGTGCCTGCCGGAAGTGTTGCGCGCAAAACATCAATTGCCGTTTTGCCAGGTACGAGGGCTCCACTCACCTGTGACGTGAGGTGCATGACGTGGCTGTACTTTTCAAGAGTCATCAACTCATCGACAACGACAGTTCCAAATGTCGACACACGTCCAACGTCGTTGCGTGCGAGATCAACGAGCATCACGTGTTCGGCGACTTCTTTGGGATTTTCACGTAATTCAGCAGCCAGTCGTCGGTCGTGTTCATCATTGGTGCCGCGCTTACGAGTGCCAGCAATTGGTCGACTAATCACTCGACCACCGAGCAATTGCACCATGGGCTCGGGCGAACTACCCACAATGGTGACACCAGGATGACGCAAGAAGTACATGTACGGACTGGGATTCACTTGGCGAAGAACGCGATACATGTCGAATGGATCGGCCTCGAGTTGCAATTCGTAACGTTGTGACAACACGACCTGAAAAATGTCGCCCGCACGAATGTATTCCTTCGCAACTTCAACGGCTCGCTGATAAGCGCCATTGGGCATTGACGATGTTGCGACTGGAAGAACATCATCTCGTTGCGGCGGTTCAACTGGTGTGTACGGCAACGGTCGCGCGAGTTCGTCAACAGCTTTCAGCGCACGTACAGATGCTTCGTCGTATAAACGATTCAATTCGTCGGTTGTGAAAGTCTGCGAGTTTTGACCAACGACAGGAACGCTTTCAATGAGATACACCCGTTGACGCCAGTGATCGAATGCGGCCAGTGACCCGATCACGCTCATCACACCATCGGGCATATGCCGATCGTCGTGTGGGACATTGGGCAATGACTCAACTTCGCGTACGACGTCGTAGCCAAGAAAGCCCATGACGCCACCTTGCAACGGCGGAAGGTCGGCAATCACCGGACTGCGGTATTCAAGAAGTAACGCTTCAATCGCTGCGAGCATTCCTTGATCACGTGGCACCGATGCGGGAATGTCACCTGTGATCTTGAGTTGGCCATCAATCAATTCAAGAGTGGCGCGCGGATGGCGTCCGACAAAACTAAATCGACTCCAACGCTCGCCATGTTCAACTGATTCGAGCAAGAAACCTGGTTCGTCACCGACCAATTTCGCAAAAGCGGCAACGGGAGTTTCGAGATCGGCTAAGACTTCAACCCAAACCGGCACGACCGTGTAGTCGGCGGCAAGAGCATGAAATTCTTCGCGCGACGGTCGCACCACCAAAGACTGGGTCATGCAGAAGTTCCGAAACTTGAAAAGAAGCACGTGCGGGCTCCGGTGTGGCAAGCACCAGCACCTTCTTGTTCAACTTTGAACAACAACGTGTCGACGTCACAGTCGTAAAAGGCCTCGCGCACAAACTGGCGATCGCCACTGGTGTCACCCTTGCGCCACAACTCTGCACGACTGCGACTCCAGTACACCATGCGGCCTTCGGCAAAAGTCATCGACAAACTCTCGGCATTCATCCACGCCATCATCAACACATCACCATTGGCAATGTCTTGGGCGATGACCGGCACCAGACCATCGGAGTTGTACTTCACAGCGGCAAGTTGCTCAGGAGTGGGAACGATCAAGTTCATATCTACAACTTTGTCAGAGATAGAGGCCGGTGTGGCCATCAATTCGGCTGGCGGCAACGGCATGGATGTCGCGTTCACGCAACATGATGTAGTCAACACCGCTGACTTCAACCTCGTAGCGGTCTTCAGGCCCAAAAAGCACTCGGTCACCGACCTCGCAACTACGGACGTTTTGACCAAGCGCGATGACTTCTGCCCACACCAAACGCTTTGAAACCTGTGCAGTCGCCGGAATCAGGATTCCGCCCATACTGCGACGCTCTCCGTCCTTATCGGGGATCTTGACCAACAAGCGATCGTTGAGCATTTGGATCGCCATCTTGTCGACGCCAAGCTTGTGCGCAGCAGCTTTGGCCGTATCTTCCTTGACGGTTGTCGGCGTTTCTGTACTTTCACTCACAACGGGCACGGTACCTTGCCAACTGCCTGAAACGAAATCTGAAACAGGTTTATGACTTCAAAACAGTCTTGATGCGCGCCATGACCTCGGGGGTCAAGAGCGGAATCACATCGAGAGCCTTGAAGTTTTCGGTGACCTGCGATGCCTTGCTGGCACCCGTGATGACGGTTGACACATTGGGGTTCTTGGTACACCAGGCCAAAGCCATTTGAGCAAGAGTGCAACCAAGTTCATCGGCAATCGGGATCAACTTCTTCACGGTCTCTTGCGCTTTGGGCGCTGTGAGACGTTCAGCCAGCCAGCTGTAACCCGGCAGTGCGGCCCGCGAGTCGTCGGGTACGCCATCTAAGTACTTGCCGGTCAATACACCTGAAGCAAGTGGGCTCCAGATTGTTGTGCCAAGACCGAGGTCTTCGTACAAACGCTTGTACTCAACTTCGACGCGCTTGCGTTCGAGCATGTTGTACTGCGGTTGCTCCATGACGGGCTTGTGCAAGTGATGACGTTCAGCAATTTCGTAAGCAGCACGAATTTCATCGGCGGTCCATTCACTAGTTCCCCAATACAGAACTTTGCCGCGCTCGACGAGATCGCTCATCGCCCACACAGTTTCTTCAAGTGGCGTATTCGGGTCGGCACGGTGGCAGAACAACAGGTCAACAAAATCAACTTGCAAACGGTCGAGGCAACCTTCAATCGAATGATGCAGATACTTGCGGTTCAAGGTGTTGCCCATGTTGGGCACTCCGCCTTCAATCCCCCAGAACACTTTGGTCGACAACACATAATCTTGGCGGCGCCAACCGAGTTGTTTGATGACGCGACCCATGATGGCTTCGCTCTCGCCACCGGCATACGCCTCGGCGTTATCGAAGAAGTTGCAACCAGCATCCCAGGCGTTCTGCATGCAATTGAGCGCCATGTCGTCATTGAGTTGCGTATCGAAGGTGACCCAACTACCAAATGACAAGACCGAAACTTTGAGACCGCTACGACCAAGTCGGCGGTATTCCATTTTTGGATTGGGAGTAAATGTGGCGGGAGCGTTCATGCCCCCAACCCTACGACGAGTTCAGGTGGACAATGAATCTCTGGCGACAACTAAATCGGCAATTCCGAGTGGATCGACTCCGCAACAGCCACCGATGAAGCGCGCCCCGAGATCAACCCAGCGGCGCACCGTCTCAACTGATGAAATCGAAATGGAGTCACCAGTCCAGCAACGGCCTACGGCGTCCCATTCACGACCATGATTTGGGTAGACAATCAACGGGATTCCCGACACGAGTTCGCTCATTGATTGCAACAACGAATCGACGTAGCGCGGATGGGTGCAATTCATTCCGATCGCCACTAAATCGGCATATCCAGCGATTGACAGCACTGCTTTATCAACGGAATCCAATCCGTAGGTTTGACTTTCATCTGCGAAACCGAAACTGAACCACGCCGGCGGTGCTCCGAGCTCTTCAAGAATTTCGGCGATCAACAAGGCTTCATCGGCCAACGGAATTGTTTCGATCGCAATCAGATCGGCACCCGAGTCGACGAGAATCGCCAACTTCTCACGGTGATAGTCCTCAACCAAATCCCATTCAACGCCGTAACGGCCGTTGTACTCGCTGCCGTTTGCCAACGATGCACCAAATGGTCCAACCGAAGCAGCGACTGCGACGGCTGTTCCTTCGACAGCTCGTCGAGCAATCGTGGTCATCGACGCCAAAGCATCGCGCGATTCTTTTGCGGTCAAGCCAATTGACTCAAACTGTTTCGTTCCGCATTGATAACTCGCCGTCGCAATGATGTCGGCGCCTGCTTCAACAAACGACCGATGCGCTTGATCGAGCAACGCAGGATTATCAATCACGGTTTGTGCCGTCCACAACGGGCCGCTGATATCGGCACCTAAAAGTTCGAGCGCTGTCGAAAGCCCACCGTCGATCACCGTAAACGGATCACGAACAAATAGGTACTCGCTCATGATGCAGGTCGAACGATGATGCCCGCATCAAGCATGCGTTGCTTCGCTTGGGCCACCGTGAATTCACCGAAGTGGAAAATTGATGCAGCCAGAACTGCGTCAGCGCCACCTTGAACAACTCCGTCCACGAGGTGATCAAGGGTTCCGACACCACCCGATGCAATCACAGGTACACCAACTGCATCACTCACACGGCGCGTGAGATCAAGATCGAAACCTTCTTTGGTTCCGTCACGATCCATCGACGTCAAAAGAATTTCACCGGCACCAAGTTGGCTCGCGCGAGTTGCCCACTCAACAACATCAATACCGGTTGGTGTTCGACCCCCATGCAAGAAGACTTCGTAACCTTCGCGACCGTCAGACCAACGCTTCGCGTCAATGGCACATACGACGCATTGCGCACCAAATTCGGTAGCGATTTCGGTGATCAATTGCGGATTCTGTACCGCCGATGTATTGACGCTGACCTTGTCGGCCCCAGCGCGCAACATGCGACGTGCATCATCAACGCTGCGGATTCCCCCGCCCACCGTGAACGGAATGAATACTTGTTCAGCAGTTCGTGACACCACATCAACCATCGTCTCGCGTCCATCGCTCGATGCGGTGATGTCAAGAAAGACCAATTCGTCGGCACCTTCGGCGTCGTAACGCGAGGCCAACTCAACTGGGTCGCCAGCATCACGCAGGTTGACAAAGTTTGTGCCTTTCAC
>CANGIP010000017.1 GCA_947454105.1 Actinomycetota bacterium
ACAACAAATGTGCACGAAACCGATGCCCCACCACCCGATGGTGTTGCGATCATGGTCATCGTGTCTCCGGGAGCACCACCACTGGCACTCACCGTGGGCGTGTTGTCGTTCGTATTGTTGTCGGTGTTGGAAGCACCTGTGTCAGATGCCTGCGCTAGGTCTACTCCCGTTGGTGCAGAAGGGGCAGTGGTGTCAACGGTGATTGACAACGCAGTTGATGCGGTTGATCTGTTGCCGGCTGGATCTGTGAGCGTCGCACTCACGTTCCAAGTTCCATCAGTCAAAGTAGGCAATGTGCAGTTCGACGCCGGCAATACATACGAACACGACACCGTTGTACTGCCGTTCGTAGCCGTCAAAGTCATGGTGTCGCCGGTCGAGCCACCACTGGCACTCACCGTGGGCGTGTTGTCGTTCGTATTGTTGTCGGTGTTGGAAGCACCTGTGTCAGATGCACTCGCCAGGTCAAGACCGCTAGGCACTGGCGGAGCGCCGGAATCGATGGTGACTGCTAGTCCAGTCATCACCGCGGTGTTACCCGATGGTTCAGTAATGGTCGCTGCGATGTTCCACGAACCATCCGCAAGGAGGCCGAGCGTGCAATTCGTGCTCGCCCCGACGGTATAAGTGCAGGACACATCTGGGGAACCACTCTTCGATGCCGTAATGGTGATCACGTCTCCATTGGACTGACCAGGAAGAGAGATAGTCGGTGTCGTGTCACTTGTGATGTCATCAGTGGCGGATGAACCAGTGTCGGATGCGGCAACTAAATCTGGCGTCAGCCCAGAGGGGACGGTCGAGTCAATTGACAACGGCAACGCAGTTGATGCGGTTGATCTGTTGCCGGCTGGATCTGTGAGCGTCGCACTCACGTTCCAAGTTCCATCAGTCAAAGTAGGCAATGTGCAGTTCGACGCCGGCAATACATACGAACACGACACCGTTGTACTGCCGTTTGTAGCCGTCAAAGTCATGGTGTCGCCGGTCGAGCCACCACTGGCACTCACCGTGGGCGTGTTGTCGTTCGTATTGTTGTCGGTGTTGGAAGCACCTGTGTCAGATGCCTGCGCTAGGTCTACTCCCGTTGGTGCAGAAGGGGCAGTGGTGTCAACGGTGATTGACAACGCAGGGGACGCCGCCGATGCACCGCTGGTCGGATTCGTGTCGGTAGCCGTGATTGACCATGTCCCTTGAGCGAGAGTTCCTAGATCGCACCCAGTAGCGGGCACAACATAGGTACACGTCACGTTTGATGAACCAGATTTCGTGGCAGTGACAGTGATGGTGTCGCCACTGGTGAACGAACCTGGTATCTCAATACGCGGAGTGTTGTCACTTGTGATGTTGTCGTTGTCAGTCGTACCGAGGTCTGATGCAGTCGCGAGATCAGGCGCGGATGGCGTAGCCGGAACGACATTCAACGTGCCCGAGCCCGAGGAACCCGAAAAGGCGTTGGTGTCTGTTGGGGTCAAACTGGCGCCAATCGCGTACGACCCAGCTGTGGGCGGCGTGTAGGTGAGTGTGGCCACGTACCCGGACGTGTTCAGACCCATCACATTGGATTCACCCATATTCGCGCCGGCGGTCATCATGCGGTCGCCCAGAAACGCGAGCGCGGTACTACCACCACAACCAGCGGCCCAGTTCGGTAGTGACCCATTCATACACGTTGACCAATTCAGGTATTCGCGCATGGCACCGGAGGCCGGATTGATCTGTGCAATCGGTGAGGCGTTAGGTGCGCTGCTTGGAATCACTCCCTGACATTGTGCTCCGTAGATCAATCCCGCCTGGTCGAGGGCGAGTTGTGTGCCATTTCCAAACAGCGAACTCGCTGGATTTGTGTCAATGTTGCAGCTCGCTGCGGTGAGCAGGGTTGCAGTCCCGCCACCGCTTGGAATCTGCTGAATATCTTTGTTCGCATCGATGTAATACAGCACGCCCGTTGTTGGGTTGATGACAGGTCCAGCAATAGGCGAACCAAGGCCCGATGCATAAGTACTGACGACCCCGGCAGATGTCACCTTAAGAATTGAGCCGTCGCGCGAATTCGTAACGTACAAGTTGTCACTCGCATCAATCGTCATTCCGGTGATGTAACCCTGACCAGCCGAGCACGTACCGCAGATACTCGCCGACGGCACGAAAAGGGTGCTGCTCGCTCCGATTGATGTGCGTTTACGAATCGTGTTCTGACCATTACCGTTGAAGATGCCCTCATAGATCGTTCCGTTCGAAGCGACGGCGAGTCCCGTGACAAGGACCCACTGACCATTCCAAGATTCAGAAGGTGCAAAGCTGACTCCCCCACCAGGACTGAGTTGCTTCGTCTGACAGCGCCCACCCCCACAGTCATCGGGGTTCCATGTGCTAATGAACACGTTTGTGACAGCAGGGTTAGTGGCAAGTCGAAGAGAGCTGCTGTTACCCGTGTAATTCCATCGACTGAAACTTGTTGCCGTAGCCGCACCAAGACCTGTAGATGCGGTGCCAATGGATACACCCCCATAGGAGAAATCCACGGTTCCAGGCGCATTTGTGGTGGCAGTCAATGTCACGGATTGCCCCTGAGTAACCGGAGATGGACTAGCTGAAATAGATGTGGTCGTAGCCGATGCAGCTTCGGCTACCTCGACATTCGCCGCTATTAAAGAAAAGGCGACAATTCCGACAGTAGGCAGAAGAGCCCAACGCTGGCCAAATTTTTGAAACATTCAGCAATGATCGCAACACTTTTTTTTCGCCACAATAGGAAAGGAAACTTAGAAAAAAACTTCCTTATTGTGAAAATGGTCTTTTTAATTTGCCTTGCTAATTAGCAATATGCCATGAATTCATGTTTTCTTCAGATTTGACCACGTCTCCTACGAGCAGCCGAACTTGTTGAATACTGCTTGATTCATGAATAGAACAACGAAACGCGCACTACGGTCGTGGGCATGTTGCCCTTCGCAGAATTCGGTCGTACTGGTCATCGTTCAAGTCGCGTCATCTTTGGCGCGGCAGCACTTGGTGGCATGAGCGAATCACGGGCAATCACAACACTCGACCTCGTCGCTTCGTACGGTGTCAATCACATTGACACTGCTGCGATGTACGGATCTTCAGAGGACCATCTCAAGCCTTGGCTCACCGATCATCGATCTGAAGTTTTCCTGGCCACCAAAACCCAAGAGCGCGTTGGATCGGCGGCTCGAGCCGAATTAGAACGGTCACTTGAACGAATGGGGGTCGATCACATTGATCTCATTCAGTTACACAATTTGGTTGAACCAGATGAATGGGCAACCGCATTCAGCAAAGGCGGTGCGGTTGAAGCATTGAACCAAGCCCGGGCTGAAGGACTAGTGAGCTTTATTGGCGTGACCGGACATGGCTTACGTATTCCATCGATGCATCTGCGAAGTCTTGCTGAATTTGATTTTGACGCAGTTCTGTTTCCCTTCAACCATTCACTGCTGTCAATTGATCAATATCGCGACGATGTCATGGCTTTACGCGAGTTGTGTCAAGTACGAAAAATCGCAACGCAAACCATCAAGGCAGTGGCTCGTCGTCGCTGGGATGACGGAACTCAAGGTCATCGCAGTTGGTATGAGCCGCTCACCGACACCGATGCCATTCAACGGGCCGTTCGCTACGTGTTGTCACAACCCGATCTCTTTCTCAACACCACCAGTGACGCCACATTGTTGCCACTCATTCTTGAAGCAGCACAAAGTGATCTCACTCGCCCGCTAGATGAAGAGATGAATCGTGATATTGCCGAATTCGGAGTCACTCCGCTATTTGATGGAGCGGCACTCGACCGAATCTAAAAGACAATTACGAAATAACGATTCCGCCGTCGCACTTAATGACTTCACCTACGGTGAACGCTCCAGCGCGTGAGCTTAAGAAAATTGCCAAGCCAGCGATGTCTTCGGGCGTGCCGACTCGCTTGCGCGGATTGGTGCGTCCAACTGCATCCCAGTCAGTTCCTTCAACGTCGCCACCGCCGCCAACGCCGGTGCTGAGCATCCATGTGGGGAACGGTCCTGGTGCAATTGCGTTCACCAAAATCTTGCGCTTCACCAATTTGGCGGCCATCTGACTCGTGAGTGAATGCAGCGCTGCTTTAGATGGGCCATATGAGTGAGTGTCGAACATTGGTGTACGCATTCCATCGATTGAACCGATGTTGATGACTCGCGATGGATCTTCGTTGGTTGCTTTCGCTTCGAGCAAGGGCAACATTTTTTGCGTTAAGAAGAAAACGCCTTTGACGTTGGTGTCAAACACTTTGTCCCAACCTGCTTCGGGGAAATCGTCAAGTGGTGCACCCCACGACACGCCAGCGTTATTGACCAAGATGTCGATGTGATCTTCGCGCTTGGTGAGTTCGGCAACTAACGATTCAATGCCGCTCAACTCTGACAAGTTGGCCGGAATTGAAATGCATTCGGCTCCATAAGTTTCGGACAGGCGCTGAGCCGTCGCGTCACACTGCTCTTTTTTTCGCGAGCTGATATAAACCTTGGCGCCATTAATCAAGAATCCGGCCGCGATCATTTCGCCGATACCGCGCGATCCGCCGGTGACGACAGCAACTTTGCCCTGAATTGAGAAGAGGTCAGCAATTTTCATAATGGCTCCAATGAATGAACTGGTATTGAGTAGTTCTGACCTTAGTAGACATTGTTTAGTTGACCCTGTAACGAACTACGGACGTTGGTGAAGAGTCAGCAGCAAGACTCCGGAGGCACCTGCTTCTCGCAGAAGCGCACCAGCAACTGTGGCTGTCCAGCGCGTACGAACCTCGGTTGATACCAAAAGAACTGGACCGCGCGGTAGATCAATATCGGCATTCAGTCGCATTGCAGCTTCTAGGTGAGCAACAACGGGAGTCGACGCCGCGTCGTCGGGAGCAGGCGACCCCGTCCACGAAAAGATGTCGTGCAGCGGCAACTTGCCAATCTGGGCAATGTGCCGAGCCAATTGCATATTTGATCGCATGTCAACCGCTGGTAACGGAACAACTGAAGTGGGTCGCGTTTCCCACACCTTTGACCAGCGCTTGAGTGTGGCTACAGCCCCGTCGAGCATTGCTTGAGGAATTTCACCAGGTCGCGACCGCGACAATTCAGCCAACTCAAGTGACCATCCTGGATCGTCAGCAAAAGCAACGGCTCGTCCAGCGTTGAGCGCAACGATGTTGCCCTTTCGACCGACTCCACTTGGCCATTTCTTGCGAGGTTCAATCTCGGCGTCGTTGCCACGCATAAAGGCTCGGGCCAACATCAACTTCTCGTGTGATGGAGCATTTCCTGGGTATGGCAACTTTGATGTGCACACCGAGCAACGACCACATGCCACTGGTTCGGGATCATCAAGTGACATTTGCAAATACGCCATCAAACAACCCTCACCATGGGCGTACTTGCGCATGATGTCGGCTTCGTGCGAACGAACTTTTTTGAGACCATCCCACTTTTGGGTGTCATGAACATACGGTTGCCCCGTCGTCGCCCATGCCGTACCAACTTTTTCAACGACACCTTCGACCGCCAAGATCTTGAGCAAGGCTTCAAGTCGTCCGCGTCGCACGCCGGTTTCCGATTCAATCTCAAGCAAGGTCCGCGGCTGATCAACGAGAGTTGCCAGAACCTTGTTGGCGGTAGGTGCTTCAGGAATTGAGGCTGTTGCAAAGTAGTCCCAGATTCGTTCGTCCGCATCTGAGGGCAACAAGACTCCTTCAGCATGGGCCACCGCTCGCCCCGCACGTCCTACTTGTTGGTAATAGGCAACTGGTGTTGATGGTGAACCAACATGAACACAAAAACCGAGATCTGGTTTGTCGTATCCCATTCCGAGCGCGGATGTTGCCACGACTGCTTTGATTTCGTTATGACGCAGCCGGTCTTCAATCGCTATACGCGAGTCACCGTCGAGTTGACCGGTGTACGCATCAACGTTGTATCCACACGAAGCTAGAAAAGCGGCAAGCTTGTCGGCCTCGGCCACTGTGAGCACATAGATGATTCCCGATCCGGGCAGTTGTTCAAGAGCATCAGCGATCCATGCGTACCGTTCAAGCGGGCTGAGCCCCGGAACAACAGACAACGTGAGAGAAGTACGTGCCAAGGTACCGCGATATGTCACGGTATGCGAACCAAGTTGATCACTCACATCTTTCGTGACGCGTTCATTGGCTGTAGCCGTAGTCGCTAAGACCGAAGCAGTAGGCGTTGAAAGTAGCGCTCGGGCCAAACGTTGATAGTCGGGACGAAAATCAAATCCCCAGTCACTGATGCAGTGAGCTTCATCAATCACTATTAATCCAACCCGAGCCAACAGGTCACCAAGTCGTGCCGCGAAACGTGGATTGCCGAGTCGTTCTGGCGATACCAACAACACATCAAGCGTGTCGTTGTCGAGTTGACGAAAAACTTCATCCCATTCATCAAAGTTGGTCGAGTTCACTGTGGCCGCCACCAGGCCAGCGCGTTCAGCAGCCGCAACCTGATCGCGCATGAGCGCTAACAGTGGTGACACCACCAAGGTTGGTCCTGAACCTGAATGGCGCAACGCATGAGTCGCTGCCCAATAAACCGCCGACTTGCCCCAACCGGTGGCTTGCACAACCAGAACTCGAGATACCGATTGCAGAACCGCATGTACGGCATCAACTTGATCACCACGAGGACGTGCATCGGGACCAGCGAGCCGACCAAGCACGATATTCATATGTTCTTCGGCGAACTCGCGATCGACTGGTGTTGATGTACTCACATCAACAGTGTGGCGCAAGGGTGTGCCATTCGGAGATGATTCCTAGAAAACTGTGTAACCACCGTCAACAACAACTTCTTGACCGGTGTGATACGTCAAGGACGGGTCGGCCAAGAACACGCCGATGTCTCGGAATTCGCTTGGTTCTGCCCAACGTCGCACGGGAGTTCGTCGTGTGGTGGCATCACGAAACTTTTCATTCGCAAACGCAGGTCCGGCAAGTTCGGTTTTCGTCCAGCCCGGAACCAATGAGTTGACGCGAATCTGATGTCGCGCCAAACCAACCGCGAGCGCCCGAACTAATCCATTAATTGCGGTCTTTGAGGTTCCGTACGCTTCGTTGCCAGCGGCACCATGGATCGCCGAAGTTGATGACACGGCGGCCAAACTTCCACCTGTTCCTTGAGCTACTAAAACTTTGGCAGCTTCGCGCATCGTCACAAATACCGAATCAAGATTGACCGACATAATGGCGCGCCACTCTTTCATTGTCATATCAATGAAAGGTGTTCCCGTGCCCGATCGACCAGCGTTAGCGATGCAGCCATCAAGTCGTCCAAAATCGGCAACGGTTTGCGCCATCGTGTCGACGATTTGTTGTTCGTCACCAACATCACAGACGTAACCGCGAGCAGTCACTCCGTGAGCTTCAAGAATGGCGACCGCTTCATCGTTCTTTTCTGAACGACGACCCCAAATTGCTAGCGACCCTCCAGCTGCCGCAATTCCTTCGGCCATGCCAAGACCAATACCAGAATTGCCACCAGTGATAACAAAGACTTTGCCCGACAAATCAGCCATACCGAAAGATTATGTGTCTTCTGCTATTACTTCGCTACGGGAGTCTCGCCACGGCTTCATCAACGAGTTGTTTCGCCCAACGAAGACACCTTGCTGCATCAATAGAACTGATATCCGTGCTTTCGTAACTAGCTTGATTCTTTCGATCTAATGCTCGCTTTAAGGTCAGCGCCAAATTCGCATCAACTCGTCTCAGCAGATTTACAGCATCAGAATGATTCCCGCTATTTGATCGCTCACCTAATTGCAGACAAGTCAAAACGTCAGCTGCAGCGATGGCTGCATGTATCGCATTAGTCGCCACCACATCAGGAGATTCAAGAATCTCCGCTGCTTCCAAAAACTGCCTCGCATCGGCTAAGCGTTGCTCCGCATCTCTGCGACCACAGACTCGATGTCTCATTCTTTGCTGTTTCTCACTTTTTACCGGCAAAATTCAAGAGGGGTCCCTTCAAACAAACGCCGTCTTTCTGAATTTGTTGAACTAACCGATTTTGGGATGACGCCACTTGCTTCCAAGTGTCGGGAGTATGTTCAACAAATTGGATTTCGTTTCCAGTCCAGTTTCGAACATCCACATCTAAGGCCGACAGTTTTTGGTGGAGCACCGGATCATCAAGATTTTTTGAGATGATCAAGAGGTCAATGTCAGACTTTCCGTGAGAGTTTCCCCGCGCCACAGATCCGAAAAGCCATGCATGCGATACGGAGTCAATTTTCAAGAATCTTGTTTTCAGGCGTTGAATCAATACGTCTTTAGTTCTCTGAATCTGGACTAAGAATTCAACCGAAAGGTGCAAACGGTTGATTTTGACCATTGACGAGCGTCCTTGTCGATCCTCGATCACCAACCCCGAGTCAATCAATTCTTGAGTAACAGCACTTGCGTTACCAGAAGCGATACCCAACATTGCGGCCAATTCACGTCGCGAAACTGACTCATCTAGCTCAATCAGTTGTTCAAGAACCTTGCCGCGAACTCCGCCTACAAAATCTAGAAGTGGGTGCTCAAGGTTCATAGATCTGAACGATAGCACTATGATCTAAAAACAGATCATAGTATGCCTAGATTTTTCGCCCTAGCCTGAACACATGTCTGATGAGCAACTCTTTGACGAGGTTGATGCCGGCGACACGATCTGGCGTTTTGAGCGCTCATTCATGAATTCGAATTGGACCTGCATTTGGGGTCGCGGTTGCCTGGGCATCGGAGACACTCGCGATTCGGAAACAGGTCATGGCTGCTGCTCATTAGGGGCCGAACTTGACGGTGTCGACGAAGCGATGAACCTCGCTGCTATGGCCGCGACATTAACTCCAGAAATTTTCCAATTTCACGCTGAAGCTCAGACCGGAGGCATCTTTCGAGACGAACAAAACAATGCAACGCGGGTTGTCGATGGCGCGTGCATTTTTCATAATCGCAACGGATTCTCGGGTGGCGCAGGTTGTGCGTTACATATTGGAGCTCTCGCCTATGACGAGTCGCCCATTGACTGGAAACCGTCAGTGTGTTGGCAACTTCCAATCAAAGTTGATTGGGTGATGCGCGACGACGATGTTGAGATCGCCACCGTTCGTGGTTGGAAGAAATCAGACTGGGGTGATCACAGCGAGAAAATGGCTTGGGTGTGCACCGAAGAACCCGAGGCATACGTGGGTGAACACCCAGTGATTGAAAGTTTGGCTGACGAATTGACTGCGATCGTTGGCGAAGAGGTTTTTGTACAACTTCGTGAACGCATCAAAGGGATCTCTTAGATAACTCCATCCCACAGAGCCAGTTCATCAGCACACAAATTATGACCGAGTGTTGACGTTGTATTGAACTGCATCATCGGTCGATCATTCGTGTTGTGTCGCGGCCACTCGGGCAGTCCAGCATGTTGCGGCTTGCCAGTCTTTACAAATGCCACCCACGCCTGGTGCATGGCATCAGCCACACTTTGTGGTGCATTATCGCCACACATGTACGCCGCTGCGGGATCACCAAGGTTGTTAAACACGAACACCAACTCAAGTGCGTGACACGCGCCAAGTGCGCCGTCGTACACCGGGGTTGCCCAATCAAAACGGTATGTCCACACATCGGGCGAATGCTTGACTTGCGCATCAGCAAGACGACGACACGGAACAATGAACATGCGGTCAGTTTCAACGGCAGCAGTGATTTGGAATGGCAACGCGCCCGGTCGATTCGCGCGATACTTCTCGAGAGCAGCCTGACCTTTTTCGGCCGAACCAAATGTTGCGGTCACTAATGCTTCAAGCATCTCTTCACCAAACATGTCGGCCATCGCCACCACAAAAACCAACGACTCTTGCATTGTGGTGCCAGTCAGAACTTTGATACCTGCTGCCGATCCCGACTCAATTAACTCAATCGGTTGCTTTGGCAAAACAGAAGTGCCGTATGTCGGTTGGAATGGCATGGTTGAAGCAGCGGCCTCGCCAAAAATTTCAGGGTCTCGAGTTTGCGCCAAGGCCATGACTTCAAGTTGCACTTCAAACAAGCGCTCATCAGAAACTTTGGCAAGTGCCGCACTATCACCAGGTTTCACATCAAGTCGACGCAAGACTTCACCCGCAATCACTGTTGCAGTCTTGGCGCTGATGCCATTATGTCCAGCACCACTTTGTGGAATCGCTTGTGTGAATAATCCCTTTGCATGTGATGAGGCCAGCAACGATGACACACTCATACCACCGGCAGATTCACCAGCGATCGTGACGCGTGATGGGTCTCCACCAAACGCTGCGATGTTTTGTTGCACCCACTTCAAGGCCGCGATCTGATCAAGGAGTCCGGCATTGCCCGATTCGGCTAATTCTGGAAAGTGATCAGCAAGGTGCAAGAAACCTTGCGCACCCAAGCGATAGTTGATCGTGACACACACAACTCCGTTGCGTGCAAATGACGCACCGTCGTAAACCGCCTCGACACCACTTCCGCCGTAGAACGCACCACCGTGGATCCACACATACACCGGCAATGAGCCAGCGACATCGGGACTCCAAACATTGAGGTTCAAACAATCTGCACCTGCCTCAGGCAATGGAGTACCAAAGGGTGGAGGAAGCGGTGCTTGCCGCGAAATCAAACCAATCGTGGTGGCTTCACGAACTCCCGACCAAGATTCACGGGGCTGCGGCGCACGAAATCGATTCGGCCCGTCAATAGGTGCCGCATACGGAACTCCCTTAAATATGTGAAGTCCGTTTTCAACCGAACCTCGCAACTGCCCCTGCGCAACCTGAACAACTGTTTCCATATGTAGACCCCCATCTAAAACTATGTCAAGGCCAACTTACGTCAGAATCACTTCGTTGTCAGTAGGGGAAACTCTATTGGCGCGACGCGAGTGCCTCGGCTGGCGTCCAACACGAGTGAGTTCCCGACGAAATGCGCTCGGGTAAACGCACTCGAGCAATCGGACCATCAGTGAGACGAGTCGCATCAAAGATCAGGCATTCACTGCAATCGCGATTCATGTCAGTAGTAAAAGTCAACAAGTAGCCATCATCTTCGGCAGTTGCTCCAATACGAGGTGCAAATGGAGTTTCGCTGGCAAATACTCCTTCACCAAAGTAGTAACGCTCTTCAGTTCCGGTTAAAACATCTTGTTTCACGAGACCATCAAACAAAAACCATCCCGGCTTGCCAGTCATGTTGTAGGTGTAGCGATAGTTCTTGCCAGCAATCTGTGGGTTGATCATTCCGAATTCCATGACTCGATCAGACAGCGATTCTTCTTTAGTTTCGCCAGTTACCAAGTTGAAGCGCCAACGGTGAGGTCGTGTTTGTAAGCGATCAAGATCAACCGAGCGATAGAGCGACAACGGTTTAGGGGTACCTTCGCGCTTGGCAGGCATCGGGTCATGTTGGAAGAATCCAT
The DNA here is from genome assembly GCA_947454105.1 of Actinomycetota bacterium. Taxonomy (GTDB): domain Bacteria; phylum Actinomycetota; class Acidimicrobiia; order Acidimicrobiales; family Ilumatobacteraceae; genus Casp-actino8. Next base: position 11,472 of record CANGIP010000017.1, read on the forward strand.
CCAAGATCAGCCAGTCGCCTTCTTCGTAGGCATTAATCCAATGCAAAACATATGTGGGATCAGCTTCAAACCACTTGATGTCTTCGGTGTTGCCACGACGTGGCACAACTGCGAAGCGCGTCGGGATGTCGCGGTAAAAGCGCGGCACGTGCGCACCAAGTTCAATCATGGCCGGATCCCAAAACAATGGAAGGTCATTCAAGATGGCGTAGTTCTCGCTAAACGCCATGTCGTGTGGCAAACGTGGACCGGGTAACGGAACATCAATCGCGTGAACCAATTTCCCTTGCGCATCAACAACGCCGTAATGCATAAATGGTTCAGATGTGCTGTAACCAAAAATGAGCAACTCCCCAGTGGCTTCATCAAGTTTGGTGTGTGCTGAAACTCCGGTGGGGCTCGGAAATTGATTAACCCACTCGGCCTTACCCATGTCGGCAAGTGTCATCGGGTCCATTTGATAGACATCACCACATTGCCAAAAGCTCGTTAACGCAACTCCGTTATGAACAATCACGTCGGTGCTCGAGCTGTCTTTCATTCGACCTCGTGCGCCCCAACCATCTTCACGCTTTGAGTTTTGCGCGAGATCGTAAAAGCCAGTCCATAAAGATTCTCCGGCTTCCTGCTCCATTTGCATGCCATCGGTGCGAACGAATCGATTGCGATAACTTGCTTTGCCGTTCGCAAATGAAATCTGATGCAACATGCCATCGCCATCAAAAGGGTGGTACATCCCAATGGACGGATGAATGGGATTTTCGGTATTGCGTAAATAAATGCCGTTGAGGTCGGTCGGAATTTCGCCCTCCACTACAAGATCATCGGCATTCCATTCGCGGTGATTCGGTCGCCATGCTCCGGTGCGATACGGGTGATCATCGTCAACGGGCAAGGTTGAATGAATGGTGTTGACTATTGATGATGACATCGTGATCCCCCGCGTAGAACTTTTGTCAGACCGCTACAACAAAACTGACGGTCGTTGTTGTTGATCCGCCAATATTGAGTGTTGCAAATGTACGTGCACCGTCAACTTGATTATCTCCAGCGCTGCCTGTCACTTGTCGCGAAGCATCAAGAACCATTCGCACTCCGGTTGCTCCAACGGGGTGCCCTCCACCAATGAGACCACCAGAGGGATTCATCGGGATGCTGCCATCATGTTCAAGTTTTCCATCTTCAATGGCCTTCCAACTTTCTCCCGGCGCAGTAATACCGAAGTGATCAATCGCCATGTATTCAGACGGAGTAAAGCAATCATGGGTTTCTATTCCATCAATTGCCGAAACATCGGCGACACCTGCACGAGAAAACGCATCAGTGATTGCTCGGCGCACATGGGGCATTACATATTCGTCGTGAGCCGATCGCTGAAGTTTCTCGGATAACGGAAGTCCAACGGTGCGGTGTCCCCAACCGACGATGCGCGGAACTGATTCAATAGTGAGTCCTCGACGCGACGCCCATTCTTCGGCTTTGGCACGACTAGCCAGCACCAATCCAACTCCGCCGTCAGTTAATTGACTGCAATCAGATCGACGAATGCGGCCGACAACAGTCGGATTCGCCACATCATCTTCGGTAAAAGATTCGGGTGTATGCGACCACGCACGAGTCTGAGCATTCGGGTTAGTTTTCGCGTTTCGAAAATTCAGTTCGGCGATGGCCGATAGATGTTGACTATCGATTCCGTAGCGAGCGTCGTATTCATCGGCCAACAAACTGAACATGTGTGGCCACATATGAACAACTCCTTGGCCCTCGTGACCAATCCATGCCGCTGCACCCAAATTGATTGCCGCTTGATCGCCAGGAACATTGCGCTCTTGTTCAACGCCAACGACTAACGCACACTCGTAACGACCGGCTTCGATATCGGCCATTGCGGCCAAAATGGCGATTCCGCCCGACGCGCAAGCAGCCTCGTGACGTGATGACGGAATCCCCCACAGTTTGGGCTCGACAGTGGCCGGCATTCCACCCAGTTGCCCCTGACCATTGAATAACTGACCAAAGGCGTTCGCCACGTGAATTGTCTCAATATCGGTTGGGTCAATCTGTGAGTCAATCCAAGTTTCGGTCAGTACTTCAGAGACGATGTCGCTGACTTCGAGACCTTGCTTGACATAGTTCCGGGCAAAGTCAGATTGATAGCCGCCCAAAATATAGATATCGCTCGTCACAACCTTCACGGTAGCGCACGACTTCGTTGGCGACGACGGGCAGTTTTACCCAATACGAGTGGTGGGCGAGGGGGGACTTGAACCCCCACGATCTTACGATCACTAGCACCTGAAGCTAGCGCGTCTGCCATTTCGCCACTCGCCCGAGTAACACCTTGTAGGGTACCGACGCCCTCACCATCACCCCAACCCCCGATACCCTGAAGCGATGAACAAGAAATTTCTCTCTGGGAGAATTTGTGGGTCTGCAATCTTTTGAGGATGGTCTAGGGCGTATGGTCGAGGGTGTGTTCAGCCGTGCATTTAAAAGCAATGTCCGACCGATCGAGATCGGCCGACGACTCATTAAAGAAATAGACAGCAACCGAACCGTTGATATGAAGGGCCGTCGCGTGGTCCCCAATCAATTTGTGGTCCGACTTGCTCCCGACGATCAGGCGGCGTTGGCCGATATTGAGTCGGCCCTCATCACCGAACTCGCCGAGGCTGTTAAGGAATATTGCGCCGATGAGAATTACCACCTGCGTGGACCGGTTGCCGTCACTATTGAGATTGACCAATCCGTGGGCACCGGTCGTATTGATGTTGACTCGTCAGTTGTCAAAGCCGGCGCCAGCGAAATCGTCGCTCGAGTGATCTTGCCCGATGACCGCAAGATCACCCTCGGCAAAGCCACTCTCGTCATTGGTCGCCTTGCCGAATGCGATATTGCCTTTGATGATTCGAATGTCAGTCGTCGTCACGCTGAAATCAAAGCATTGGTCGGCGGCTTTGCCGTCAATGATTTAGGTTCAACTAATGGCACCAAAGTCAACGGTGTCACGATTACGTTCGAACGGGCACTTCGCGACGGCGACATTATTTCGGTGGGAAGTCATTCCATTCGTTACGAGGCCCAGTAAGCCGTTTCGCGGTTACCAAATATGACTGATCAGCTGCTCGGAGTTCTCAAGATTGTTCTCCTGCTCGCGCTCTATCTTTTCTTTGCTCGTGTTTTATGGGCGGTCTGGAATGAAGTGCGAGTTCCCGCAGTTAATAGGTCGGCTCAAGGGTCGGGTACACCGAAAACAATCGCATCAGACTCCCCTGTCGGCGTAGTCAAGGTTCCACGCCCGTATCGTGTTGCCCGTATGAAAGTGATTTCTCCCGCACCGCTTCGAGGATTCACCTTTACTGCCGAACAACCTTTCACGGTCGGTCGCGGCTCCGACAATGACATGTGTCTTGACGATGATGAATTTGCCAGTACTCATCACGCACGTTTCATCACTAGCGATGGTCGCACCTATGTTGAAGATCTTGCATCGACAAACGGAACCTTTGTCAATAACCACCGCATTGATCAGAACACCGATCTAAAAATTGGTGATCGTGTGCAAATCGGCGCTGTCATCATTGAGGCCGCCAAATGATCCGCACAACATGTGGTGCATCCACGCACGTGGGTCAAGTACGCGATGGCAATGAAGACAATTTCGTCACCATTGAAGGTTTGTACTTTGTTGCCGACGGAATGGGCGGTCACAGTGCCGGCGAAGTTGCAAGTGAAATCGCCGTGCGCATTCTTCAAGAGGTCTATACCGATCCCAAAGTTCGTGTCTCATCACCAGGTTTATTGGCCGATGCTATTTCGACAGCTAATACCGCGATCTTCATGGAAGCAATGCATGATGCTTCAAAGACGGGCATGGGCACGACACTCACTGGTCTTGCTGTCACAAATGCGCCAGACAATCAGATCGTTGTTGCCAACGTCGGTGATAGTCGTACCTACTTGTGGCGTCATGGCGAACTTCGCCAAGTCACTAAAGATCATTCGCATGTACAAACTTTGGTTGATCGTGGTGCCATTACTCGTGCAGAAGCTCGAGTGCACTTTCAACGCAACATCGTGTTGCGTGCAATGGGCATCGAATCTTGGGTTGATATTGACACCTTCCCGATGACCGTCGAAGACGGCGATCGCTTCATTATGTGTAGCGATGGGTTAGTCGATGAAGCTGACGACGACGAGATCGAAACCGAGATTCGCTTATCATCCTCGGTGCAAGATCTCGCTGACCGATTAGTCGACCTTGCGAATCGCAACGGTGGTCGCGACAACATCACCGTTATTGTCGTTGATTTTGCAGTCAGCAACGAAGCTGTCAAGACAGATGGCGAAGTTGTGATCGCTCCACCCGTGGTTGAGCCACCGACTGCCACCGAACCGCCAATCACCGAAGAAATAGCGGTTATCACTTCAGGGCAAACACCTGACATCGCTCCCCTGCGACCATCACGATGGTTCACTGTTGCGACATATGCGATGTGGTTGGCATCGGCAGCAATTACCGCAACGGTGATTATTTCGGCCATCACATCGAGCCAGTGACCGACACCAATAATGTGATTGCCGCTCGACGGCGTTCAACTGAATTCCGTCTTGTCCTCATGGCGGGGATCATTACAGCTGGCGCGTACACGCTGGCGTCTCTCGGTCAAAACTCGGTCATTCCACCACGTATCTTGCCGTTCTTGGCCGTATTGCTGCTGGTTTTAATGTCGGCGCATATCGGGGTGCGTTGGTTAGCGCATGGAGCCGACTCAACTTTGTTGCCCGTTGCAACTTTGTTGAATGGCATCGGCTACGTCATGATTGCTCGCCTTTCTGAACGGCTCGCCGGTTTACAAACAACCTGGACTTTCGTTGGTGTTGCGGCCTTTATTGCAGTTCTCTTTGTCATTCAACGCGTCAATGATTTATCGCGCTACAAATGGACCTTCTTCTTTATTGGCGCCGGACTTTTACTTTTGCCCATGGTTCCGGGTCTTGGCTTCTCATCAGGTGGAGCGCGTATTTGGGTGAGCATCGGTCCCATCAACTTTCAACCAGGTGAGTTTGCCAAAATTGCACTCGCTCTTTTCTTTGCTGGTTACCTTGCCGATAATCGCGAACTCATTGCGGCGGGTACTTGGAAAGTTGGTCGCTTTTATTTACCCGAGCCTCGCCATCTTCTCCCGCTGCTCGCAGCGTGGGGATTTTCTGTTGTTGTGATGGTCGGCCAAAAAGATCTCGGATCAAGTCTCTTGTTCTTCACTTTGTTCATCGTGATGGTGTGGGTTGCGACTGAGAAGACAAGTTTTTTAGTCATCGGGCTTGGGCTGTTCGTTGCCGGCGCCACCGCTGCGTACTTCATGTTTGACCATGTACAAACTCGCGTCGCGATATGGCTCGACCCGTGGAGTCGCTATCAAGGTAAGGGCTATCAAATTGCTCAAGCGATGTACGCACTTGGTAGCGGTGGTGTCAGTGGAACCGGATTAGGTCTCGGCGATCCCACACGAATCCCTGAAGCAAAGAATGATTTCATCTTCGCCGCGATCGGTGAAGAACTCGGCCTCTTTGGTGCCACGGCAATTCTTATAGCTTTTCTTTTGATGATTGGTGCTGGGCTTCGCACTGCCATGCGTACTACTCGCCCATTCGAAAAACTTTTGGCGGTCGGACTCACCACCATTCTTGGAATCCAAGCGTTCATCATTATTGGTGGAGTCATTCGAGTCGTCCCTCTCACCGGAATCACTCTTCCGTTCGTCAGTTACGGCGGCTCAAGTTTGGTCGCCAACTATGTCCTGCTTGCATTGTTGATTCGTGTGAGCGACAGTTCGGCTCGACGCTTGGGCGAAATTCCTGACGCCGCAACTTTTGGTGAACGTTTCGCAGCTCGGCTTGCTCAACGGCGAGTCAAAAGGCATCCAGAAGAACTAGAGGCAATGTCGTGAACCAACGCATTCGTCGCTTTGCTGTTGTGTTGATCGTGCTGTACGTCATCTTGTTTGCACAACTCAATTTCATTCAGGTCGGTCAGAAATCAACCCTTGATGCGGACGCTCGTAATACTCGTCAAACCGTCCGAGATTTCAATGATCCGCGCGGTGATATCCGCACAAGCGACGGCATTGTCATGGCTACTTCGGTTCGCAATACGGCCGGCAGCGAATTTGATTGGCAACGCACGTACCCGGAAGGCGATTTGTATTCGGCAATTACTGGCTATTTCACATTTGGTTATGGAGCAACGCAAATTGAGAAAGTGCAGAACGATGTTTTGGCGGGCCGCACAGTCGAACAACAAATTAAGGGGTTCCGTTCTCTCTTTAACGGGCAAGACACCACTGGCACTGTCGAAACCACAATTGATGCCAATATTCAACAAGCCGCCAAAGATGCCTTAGGTAATCGCGAAGGAAGTGTCGTCGTTATTGAACCAGCGACAGGCGCGGTCAAAGCAATGTGGAGTTGGCCAACATACGACACCAACTTGGTAGCAGTACAAGACAGCAAACTTGCCGGCGATATTTTCAATTATCTCGATGAAGTGCCAGGCAAACCCTTGTTAGCGAATGCCTACCAAGAGCGCTACATGCCTGGTTCAACTTTTAAAGTCATCACGACCGCAGCGGCTCTTGATGATGGTCTCATTACTCGTGAATCAACCTGGGCCGATGAAAGCGAATTCCTTCCACCACAAACAACTGATCCCATTCAGAATTATGGAAACAAAGTATGTGGTGGCGATTTGCCCGAAGTCTTCCGCCGTTCATGCAACACCCCTTTTGCTCGCACGGCCATTGAGTTAGGTCCAGAGAAGATGGTCGCGGCCACAAAGAAATTTGGTATCGGTGAGACCATTCCCTTCGACCTTCCCCATTCAGCAAGCAGTCAGTTCGGTGATGTCGATTACTTCACCCAGAACTTGCCGCTTCTCGGTATCGGTGGATTCGGTCAAGGCAATACTCAAATGGTTCCGTTACATATGGCGATGGTTGCAGCCTCAATTGCCCACGGTGGTGTGATGATGAAGCCGTATGTCATTGGTACGACCTACGACCACGACGGAGGGGTGCTGCAGCGAACTGTTCCGACGGTTTGGAAAACCCCCATGTCTCCCGCGACTTCAACTCTGTTAACTGAGTTGATGGTGGGCGTCGTGAACGAGGGAACCGCAAAATGTTGCATGCACTTAGCTAACGGCATTCAGGCCGCCGCCAAAACGGGAACAGCTCAGCTCAACGCAGCCGGCGAACCCGAACGATCACATGCTTGGATCATCGCCTTTGCTCCGGCAGAAGCCCCCAAATACGCCATCGTGGTCATGCTCAAAGGCACGACTGCCGAAATCAGTGAAGGAACCGGCGGCACCTTGGCCGGACCAGTTGCCAAGAAAGTTCTCGACGTCGCACTCGCTCAGTAACCAAGTATCCGAGGTGAGAAACCGCCCTGAGCAGGGGCGACAGTCTCAAGGTCATCAACCTCTGTAGCCTGACATGAGTTATGTCGGACAACAACGCAGTGATATTGAACGATCGTTACGAAATGCAACAGCGCATCGGTCGCGGTGGCATGGCCGATGTGTATTTGGCTCGAGACATCTTGCTCGACCGCCTCGTTGCAATCAAAGTCCTTTTCCCCGAATACGCAACCGATCCCGCGTTCGTCGAACGTTTCCGTCGCGAAGCCCAATCAGCGGCCAATCTCAATCACCCCAACATTGTGAGCGTGTACGACTGGGGTCGTAGTAACAACACGTACTTCATGGCCATGGAATATGTGCCTGGCCGAACCTTGGCTGAAGCTCTTCACGACGTTGGTCAGATCACGGCAATGAAAGCCGCCGAAGTTGGCATTGAAGTTGCCGCGGCTCTCTCATTTGCTCATCGCGGCAATGTTGTTCACCGCGACATTAAGCCCGGGAACATTCTCATTGGTTCAAACGGACAACTGAAGGTTGCCGACTTCGGCATCGCTCGCGCACTCGGTAGCGCAGCCGACAGTAACTTGACCCAAGTTGGCGCAGTGATGGGAACTGCCGCCTACTTATCACCCGAACAAGCACAAGGTGGCCAGCCCGATCCGCGAAGTGATCTTTACTCGCTCGGCATTGTGCTGTACGAAATGGTCGGAGGACGCGTTCCGTTTTCTGGAGACAACCCCGTATCAATCGCCTACAAGCAAGTACACGAAGCACCTCAACCACTCAATCAACTTGCCTCTGATGTTCCGCGAGCCTTTGAAGCCATCGTCGCTCGACTCCTTGCGAAAGATCCTGATCTTCGTTACGCAACCGCTGAAGCTGTTCGTGATGATCTCCGTCGATTCAGAGATGGCATTCCGGTGCAGGCCTTAGCCGATGCAATTAATCGCCGTAACGGTGACCCAACTCCTATCGGTACCGCCGCACCCACGACAGTGATTCCTACCGGCCCCATGGTTGGTGGACCTGACGATGTTGCCGCTGCATCAACGCAGAGCATTCCAACAACGGCAATTCCCTCAACTCAGGCAACGACAGCGATGCCGCGAACAACCATCAATGCAAATCCCGATTTGCCGCCAGGATACACCGCAAGTAACGCAGTTGTCTCAACAGACGACTTACAACGCAAGCGCACTACCATCGTCATCGGCGCAATTTCGGCGACGGTTCTTTTAATTATTGGCGCGGTCGTGGCTTTTCTCGCATTATCAGGTGGATCAACTGCCGCACCAACGATCCCCGTACCTGACGTCACGAACCAAATTCTCGAAAGTGCCGTCACAACCTTAAAAGACTTAGGTTTTGAAGTCGTTCCTGTTGCTGAAGAAACGACAACTGTTGACACCAACATCGTGTGGAAACAAGTTCCGTTACCTGGCGAAGAAATTAAAAAAGGCGAGACAGTCACGATTGTCTATAACCCTTCAAATGCACCAATGGCCGTACCGAATTTGGCTGGTATGACAATTGATCAGGCGCGCACCGCATTGCTCAATCTCGGATTAACTATCGGAGTCATCACTCCGCAAAATGATCCCACTGCTCCAGCCGACACCATCATTGCGTCAGTTCCTAAAGCTGGCGAACAAGTACTAGGTGGCGCAACGATTGATCTGACCATCAGTCAAGGAAGTGGCGTCGTTCAAATTCCGAACGTTCAAGGTCAAACTTCGCAGGCGGCGCGTTCAGTTCTTGAAGGCGAACCGTACAAGTTCCTCATCACTGTTGTTGAAGAAGCCAGCGCCACTGTTGAATCGGGACGAGTCACTCGCACTAGTCCAACGATTGGTGGCAACACAACTAAGGGTTCAGCAGTCACGATTTATGTCTCAACGGGTCAAGCGACGATTGCAGTTCCATTGGTGTCTGGTCTCACCGAAGCTCAAGCTCGTGCGAAACTCACATCCACTGGATTCATCGTGAAGGTTGAGTACATCGAGGTCACCACTGGCAATGCCAACGATGGTCGAGTCATTGCTCAAGACCCGAGCATGAATGTGCAGTCAACACCCGGAAGCCAAGTGCTTCTCAAAGTTGGTAAAGCCATTGCCGCAACGACAACGGTTGCTCCGACAACAACTGTTGCTCCAGCGACATCTGCACCAGGAACGACGACACCGGTTCCAACAACTCTCCCTGCTCCGTAGTTGGTCAAGAAAAGTTATTTGCAGTTCTGCAAAAAGTTTCGCAACATGTCATGACCAGAGCCGGTCAAAATACTTTCGGGATGAAACTGCACACCTTCGACAGGCAGTTTTTTGTGTCGTACACCCATCACGATTCCGTCAGCAGTTGATGCGGTGACTTCAAGACAATCGGGCATCGATGACGGTTCAATAACGAGCGAGTGATAACGAGTTGCAGTCACAGGATTCGTCACTCCCGCAAAGACACCAATATTTCGATGAGTCACTTCGCTTGTCTTGCCATGCATCAACTCAGGTGCACGAATAACGCTTCCGCCAAAGACATGGCCAATGGCTTGATGACCTAAACACACTCCAAAGACTGGAGTGCCTTTTTCAGCAAAGGGCACAATCGCTTCACAAATAATGCCGGCGTCTTCGGGTCGTCCTGGCCCGGGCGACAGCAACACTCCATCAACATCGAGTGCGAGAGCCTGCTCGAGGGTCAAGTCGTCGTTGCGATAGACAATGGGCTCAGCACCTAGCTCGCCCAAATACTGGACCAAGTTGTACACAAAACTGTCGTAACTGTCTAGAACGAGTACCCGGGTCACCCCCATAGCCTGCCAGCAAAACCTGCCAGTCAGTGTGGTCGCACGACATTCGAGAGCGTACACTCGTCTCTCGTGGCACCTCCGAAACGGAAAACAGGCGGACGCACGACTCCCAAGGGCACTCGTCCTGGCGAGTCCCGTCCCGAAACCCCTACTCACAACGAGCACGGAGTCGCGGCTTCAACGCGTTACACCCCGCCAGTGCCCAAGTACGTCAAAGTCAGCCCACGCTGGGTACCGATCTTGATGTTTGCCTTGTTTATTTTGGGCGCTCTTGTCATTTTGCTCTACTACTTGGGCGCCGTTCCCGGCGGCCGCAGTAACTACTACTTGGTACTTGGCCTCGGATTTATCTTGGGTGGCTTGTTTACCGCCACCAAATACCATTAACGCCAGTGCAGGGTTGATTCGACTGCTCTGAGCAGGTCTTTTTCAAACGGTTCCTGTTTCCCCAGGCTGTGGATAAGTCGGGGGATAGTCACATCAATGTAACTTGCCATTTACCTTGTGACTTCGTGATTGATCACTCAACCGGGGCGACGAAATCCATATCTTCCATGCAATGACGAGGCGCGACTGGGTCTTCTTCGGGGGCCATCGTCATACGTATTTCGACACCACACAAACTGCAGCGATAGCGCACATTGACCTTGCGCAACTCTCCCTCAGGGGGCGGTGCGGGCAGAGGCGTCGTCATGCTTCGAAGCAATCCCACGCCGACACGCCACACAAAGAAAAATATGAAGACAGCCCCGAGAAACCAAATGACTCCGGCAAAGTCAATAGCCAGCATTGCTATGAGCGACATCAAGAATCAGCCAAGGCGTTCAATGATGGTGGCGTTGGCCATGCCGCCGCCTTCGCACATGGTCTGGAGACCATAACGACCACCCGTGCGCTCAAGTTCATTGAGCAACGTGGTCATCAATCGTGCGCCTGAACAGCCGAGGGGATGACCAAGAGCAATTGCTCCACCATTTGGGTTCACAATGTCCATATTGGGATGGAACTCTTTTTCCCATGCCAAAACGACCGAGGCAAATGCTTCGTTGATTTCAACGATGTCAATGTCAGACATTGACAACTTGGCGCGCTCGAGTACTTTACGAGTAGCTGGGATTGGTGCAGTCAACATGTATCGCGGATCATCGCCAGCCAATGAGAAGTTCACGAAACGAGCACGAGGTGTCAGCCCAAGGGCACCGCACTTTTCTTCGCTCATGATCAACAGTGCTGCTGCACCGTCGGTGATTTGCGACGAGTTACCAGCAGTGACTCGACCGCCTTCGTCTTCGGGGCGGAACGCAGTCTTCAATTTTGCGAGGCTTTCCATAGTGGTTTCACGCAAGCCTTCGTCCTTGGTCATCATGTTGCCTTCAGAATCTTTGATCGGCAAGATTTCGCGTTCAAAACGACCTTCGGCAGTTGCACGTGCGGCACGTGATTGCGACTGCACACCAAAGCGGTCCATGTCTTCACGACTAATACCCCACTTGTCGGCAATCATTTCCGCCGATACACCCTGAGGCACAAGTCCACCCTGCGGCTGATAGCGAGCACTCACCATCGGGCCAAAGGGCCAGCCGTATTTACCGTCGGCCATCGAAGCGCCCATCGGAACACGAGTCATCACCTCAACACCGGCAGCAACAACGACGTCGTATGCTCCAGCCATCACGCCTTGTGCAGCGAAGTGAGCAGCCTGTTGCGATGATCCACATTGACGATCGATCGTGGTGCCCGGAACGCTCTCGGGCCAACCCGCTGCCAATACCGCGTTACGTCCGATGTTGGTTGACTGCTCACCGGTCTGCATCACGCAACCCATCACAACGTCGTCAATAATGCCGGGATTGATACCCGTGCGCTCAACAAGTGCATTCATTGTTTCGGCCATGAGATCGACAGGGTGCCAATCTTTCAATTTGCCGTTGCGGCGACCGAGTGGTGTGCGAATGGCATCAACAATGACTGCGTTAAACATGGTGTCTCCTAAAAGTTGTTCTACGTCTTCAGTCTGCTGTGTCGAGCCTGATCCAAACGAATTTTGGTCATGGGACTTTAGTTACTTAACTGTCTACGAAAAAGCGTTCAGCGTCCACCACAGGTCAGGGGCCGAATCAACCGGGAAAGCTACAACACCAAAGCGGAATCCTGGTTCGGGTGTAAAAGCGTTATAACTCGCCAATTCAGCCGCTGCATCATGATCAATCTCAAGTCCTGCCAAAGCCAATGACACCAAAGGTGACTCAAGGGCACTCAGAAACTCTTCATGCCCAATTGTCCGCAGTTGGGTCGCCAAGTTCACCTGCAGTTGGCGAACCTGCACCTCATCAATTTCATTAAATGGAGTCACCACACTCACAACCTGCGCTTCAGGTTGTGCTGCCAATAATGAAAACGCAGTTCCGGTGTCACAAACGAACCAAACGGTGGATGCCCCGCGTTTAAGTGCACGATCACCAAAGACCCATTCGGTCCCTGGTTCAATTCCGTTAGCTATTCGACGCTCTTCAAAGTCGTACACAAGTGCCGGATATAGACCTACAAGTCCACCGTCACCCAACTTCAGCATGATTGGGCCGTCAACAGGGGTAGCGCTATGAAACTCAACGGCCTGTTTGATGGCAAGGTGCACATTGTCGGCATCTGACGTGACTGTCCCGTGATCAACGGCCGGCAAAATCGCTCCGACAAGGTTCAAAACAAATAGCCCTATCGCCACGACGGTGACCATGGGCTGTCGGAACTTTGTGGTGTTAGCGAGAACGACGCCCAGAATCCATGCAAACACGAAGATCACAATGATTGAGCGCCACAGAACGACATACGGAAACAGATAACCACGCACTTGTGCAACAGCCGCAATGCCGGCGATCAATATCGTCCAGATCAATGGCGCTGAATTCAAATACTGCCGGCGGGGCGAATCTTCGCTAGAACGCCACACCCAAACAGTCGTCGCGATAAGAAGCAAGACCACACCGATCAACCACGTCAATGAACTTGATGGAGCTTCACCTATCAGTCCGACTTCAGATGGACCCGACAACCATGAAGCCTGGGGGCTCATTTCAAATGACATCACATGTAACGCACGACTCAAGCCAGTTGACGGTTCGTGAGTCGTGACGAAATAGTGAGCAAGGTCTCCTAAATTCCGGATTGCTTGACGGAGATGGAAAAGATACGGAGTAAAGAGTAAGAGTGCTGTCGCAATCGGTCGAGTAATGGAACGTTGGTTCCCGCCCGTCCACCAAAAGACGATGCATGCCACCAAACCAACCAGGCTCACTATTGGTAAATAACCAACGTGTATCTGCACCACTATTGAAGCCGATACCCACATCAACCACATCGAGGGTCGATCGCGTTCGCTGACACCGAGAGCAGCCAACACAAAGAGAATGAAAAGTGGAAGCGCGAGATATGGAGTCCAGGCATCAACGCTGACTATGCGCCCAACGCTGACCCAACAAGCAAGAAGGGCTGCAACACCTAATGCACTCCCCCAGGTTCCGCGCAATCGATGTCCCAACCATGCAATCCCAACCAGTAAGGCACTTGAATACATCGCGACACCAACGAACAGTCCCCAGGCCGCCCCACCAGATATCCAATGAAATGGAGCGAAAACATAGAAAATCAAGGCTCCTGGATGGTTCCACCCGTGCCAACTGTATTGGCCGACCGAAGGAAACGATCCAGTGGCAGCGTCTTTGACAAGCAAAGCAAAAACCGCTCGGTCGCCTACCAAGATTGCTCCGTGACGGAGTGCGTTCACCAACGAAATGATGATCGGTATGACGCCCAAAGCCGAAAGCAATAACCACCTAGGAAGCTTTTTCAGCATGGTTGATGATTCACTTTTTAAACGGTGAAACTTTGGTGAGCGCGCGCACCATCGTGCTGACTTCGGTTTCGCTCAGGCCACTCGCGAACTCGCGTTGAATCGCGCGACGATACAAAATATTGGAGTCACGCCAAACTAATCGTCCCATCCGAGTCAGTCGCACCATCACGGCGCGATTGTCGTCAACCGTTGGAGCATCGTCACGAGTGACATAACCGCGTTCAACAAGTGAGTCAATACGACGCGACAAACTGCTGGGAACGGCCGAGAGAACTTCACATAATTCTTTGACTCGCATTTGGTCATTGCTCTGAGCCAGTGCCGCGAGTAAATCGAATTGGGGCAATGCCAAGTGAAACTCGTCAAACATCTCAGCTTCAATGCTGCGCGAAACTACCTCACCGGCAGTTTGAAATGCCCGCCACAGGGCAACACGTTCAGCATCAAGACGAGGCACTGCAAAAGACTAACCAATTGTCAGTGCGTTGTCACGAGATTGTTCAGGTTGCAACAAACGTCGACACCAACTCAAGTGCTTGTTCCCATGTGGCACGTTCTGCCAACAGTTTTCGAAACGGCATGAGTTGTTTTGGACGACTGACACCGAGAGCAGCTTTGAGATAGCCATCTTTTTCGTAGAGCGCAACAAAAGAACGCTCTTCTGGCGAACCAACCACAATGTGTGCAATTTCGTCACCGTTGGCGCGACCCAAGAATTGAATACGGGCGGTGAATTGATCACTCCAGAAAAATGGCACGGCTGAATACGGTTTGGCTTGCTCGCCTCGTGAAACCGCAAGCAAGTTAGATGCCGCGGCGGCACCCTGCTCGGACGCGGTTGTCCAATGTTCGACGCGCATTTCTTGGTCGTACAGATTGTTGAACCAGCGACACACATCACCTGCTGCATAAATACCTGGTACGCCAGCATTAAGAGTCGTGTCGCAAACAACACCGTCGCGTAATTCGAGTTCGGTGTTTTCGAGCCACTGCGTTGCGGGTACGACACCGATGCCGACAACCACGACGTCGGCTGGGACAACTTCCCCGTCATCTAAACCGACACCGCCCACTGAACCCAAACTGCCTTCAACCAATCCGGCAACCTTGACGTTAAATCTCATCAAGACGCCGTTATCTGCGTGTACTAATGCCGCTGCATGGCCCATGTCGGCACCGAGGCCACGCATCATGGGGGCGGGTGCTCCTTCAAGGACGGTGACTTCAGACCCACGACTGCGCGCGGTGGCCGCAACTTCAAGGCCAATAAAACCGGCGCCAATCACAACAACCCGAGCGCCCGGATTCAGGTCGGCCCGCAAAGCCAGCGAATCATCAAGGGTTCGCACCACATGCACGCCGCTCCAATCTGGCTGGTTGGGCAACTTGCGAACTCCCGAACCGGTGGCGATGATCAAACCATCAAATGAAATCGTCTCACCAGAAGCCAAGGTGATGATCTGGTTCTTGGAATCAAGTGATGTCGCCGCCGAACCGAGCTTCCATTCAATGTTCAGTTTGGCGAGGTCTTCGGGTTTACGCAGTGAGATGCGGTCGGCTTCCCATTCACCCGAGAGAACTTTCTTAGATAGTGGTGGACGATCGTAGGGTTGGCGATCTTCGGCACCGACGATGATGATTCGGCCTTCGTATTTTTCGAGCCGCAATGTTTCGGCGGCTCGCAATCCAGCCAACGACGACCCGACGATGACCACAGTGTTCAATTCACTCACGCCTTAACGGTACCTACAGTTGTGATTCTGGTGTCAATTTCTTCGCTATATCCAACTTAAACGACACCAGAATCTCAGGGGAAGGAGACAAGGTTGAGACTTGGCTCAAGCTTTGACTCACCGTTCCAGCGGTAGGCCTTCAGTGGGCCGCCATTGCCGGCGCTGTAGTCAACGCACATTGCGTGATCAGAAATGATTTCATCATCATCGTCACACCAATAGTGGCCAAAGAAAAGTGGAATGGTGTCACCATATGGCTCGGGATTACCCGGCGGTACGGGCTCCGCTGTCAACGGAGGAAATGGTTGACCGTCTAAAGTTTCGCTACGACCGGGGATACGTGCTGCGAAATCCATTGTCTTTGATCGAGGATCCCACCATGCGAATCGAGCGCTGTCTCTGGGAATCTCATCCTTGTCCTTGTATCTGAGACCGCGTGGTAATTCAATCTCAGGACCCTTCACCAAAGTTTCAAGGTGAGTGTGATCTTCATGACCTTCAATACTCATCGTGACCATCAATTCGTCCGTCACGGTGTTGTTCGGCCCGAGCTTCGGACGCAGTCGATTCATTGATGCAGGATCCCAGCACGCATGAATGATTCGTAACCCATCACGTTCAAGCCACAGCGGGATCGACTTGAACCATTGAATGACTTCACGATGGAGTTCTGAACCTTCAACGACATCTTCCAAGAATTTCTGGTGTTGCCCAAAGTTTTTGGCGGCCCATTCGCCTTGGTGAGTACGAAGGAAGTCACCTGGCTTATTTGGATTCGGTGTTGCGTACGCAATGGCATTGAACTCGTGATTGCCCATCACTATGTGGGCGTGTCCGGCTTCAACCATGCGCTTGGCAATCATCACCGAATCAACTTGTCGTGGCCCTCGGTCAATCAAGTCGCCAACGAAAATCACCTTGCGCTCAGGATGCTGCCAAGTTCCATCAACCAACGTGTAGTCCATCTTGCGCAGAAGGCCCTCAAGTTTGTCGGCATGTCCATGAACATCGCCGACGATATCGTATCCAAATCGCAAACCATTCATGGTTGTTCTCCTCAGTTCCACATGAAAACTAATAGACGCCCAGTTTCAAGTTTCGTATTAGGCATTATCAGTATGAGCTCATCCCCCGACGGGGGTTGAGTTGAAGAGTTGCAAGAGCCAACTCGGCAACATGTCGACTTCCAAAACCATTTCGTCGTTGGCCGCAGTGTCAACAAATTCAACACCAGCTGGCATTTCGCGAACTGGCAAGTGGCCATAGAAGTCCTCAATCCAGAGAACTCGTCGACCGGCGGCCAACGCCGATTCGGCCAAGGCATATGCCGCTGCCGCCTTCCAGTCAACGAATCGACTTTTTGTTCCATCGTCCACCACCGGCAATTGTTCAATGCCAAGGTGTTCGGCAATTTCGTCATTCGCACGATGACGCCAAGTGGTGCACCAGTGCACTTCGCCAACGTCGGTGAGTTGTCGAACCAACCATCCCATGTAATCGGGAATGTGCACCGTGTGTCCATGGCTATAAACCTGGTCAATGCCCCAGTCACGGTCGAGGCCGCTCAGAGCGTTTAAGTCATTGATGACTCCATCAATGTCGAGAAGGATCAGTGGTTGCGAGTTAAAGGTTGAGTTTGTCATACCTGATAAACGCTGGTTCCTGACAAAAATGTGCGCGTACGAAATGAGATACCTCAGGCAGAATGCATGAGTGAGTATTAATCCGATCGAAATCACCGACCCTGCCGATCCCCGATTGGCCGATTATGTCGGGCTCAGCGATCCTGAGATTCGTCGTCGCTCAGCTGACAATCAGTTCTTCATCTCTGAGGGAGTCGAAGTTGTTCGGCGTCTTGTTGTATCAAGTATGCGACTTCGTTCGATCGTGCTTTCACCCAACCGAGTTGACATCATGACTCCGGCCTTGGCAAAAGTTGCTTGCCCGATTTATGTCGCCGATCGCAAAGTCATTTCAAGCGTCGTCGGCTTTGATATGCACCGTGGCGTTGTCGGCTCGGCCTTTCGTCCAGAACCATTAACACTTGATGAGGTCTTGTCTCACCCTCCGCTCTACGGACCACGTCATCGCATCGCAATCCTTGAAGGTCTCGGCGATCACGAAAATCTTGGGGCGATTGCTCGATCGGCACGGGCATTTCATATTGACGCCATTGTCATCGACCCAACTTGTGCCGATCCGTATTACCGCCGCACGGTACGCGTATCAATGGGTGAAATTCTCTTCCTGCCGATCGTGAACATGAACATTGCCGAAGCGATGTCCGTCGTGCGTCGCAAGAGTGGCTCGGTTCTAGCATTCACACCAAATGCTCACGCCGTCTCGCTTCATGATTTCGTCGACACCAAACCGGGACCGCTTGCTCTCGTCTTTGGTTCAGAAGGAAATGGCCTGCCCGCCGAGACTCTCTCAGCTGCTGACCATCAAATCCGAATTCCAATTGCTCAAGATGTTGATTCGCTGAATGTCGGCCACGCTGCTGCCGTTGCTTTCGCGCTCACATCTCCGCGATAAATGCTCCTAGGCGGTTGTTTCCGTAGACTCTCCTCGTGAAAAAGCTCTTGTCGGTCCTCGTTGCTTTTGGTGCAGTTTTCATCACTCATTCAATTGCACACGCAAGTGATGGAGACCTTGACTCAACTTGGGGCGGAACTGGTGTCGTTATTTCGGCACACAATGATCCATCAGTGGCCTATGTAATCGCTAACTATCCAGATGATCGTGTATTAGCAGTTGGTTCAATCACCGAAGGCCCGTCGTCGCGGATTCTTGTCAATCGTTTTCTCAACGATGGCACCTTTGATACAACCTGCAATAGCACCGGAGAATTTATTGACACAGTCAATGATGCAATCGCGAGTGATGTAGTCGTCCTACCCGACGGATCGTTTGTTATTACTGGGCAAATGCAGATCAATAGCAAAGGGACTCTTTTTCTTGCCAAGTTCACAAGTACATGCAATGTTGATACGACATTCGGAGATAACGGCCTCGCAACATACTTCGCTGGTGACAGCACATCTGGTACGGCATTAGCTCTTCAATCAAACGGGTCTATCGTTGTAGCCGGGTACGAATACCTGTCATTTTCAGACGGTGGCGCACAACGAATTCTCATCACGCGGTTTACCGCCACCGGTATTCTTGATAATTCGTTCGTTAACAATGGTGCATTCATCTCATCATCAAGCGAAGAAGGCCAAGCCAGAGATCTTGTCATTAACGATGTTGGCGAAATAATTTTTGTTGGTTCAATTGCCGGCAGCGGAGCAACCGATTTAGCCCTCGTAGGACGACTGTCAAATACTGGTCATCTTGATACCACATTCGCTAACGATGGCTATTTCATTGACGGACTCGGTGGCGATCCGCAATTTGACTCCGTCGCTCAACGAGCTAACGGTAACTTTGTTGCGGTCGGCTCCTACGCTGAGATATCTGCTGACTCCTCTAAAAATATTTTAGTCGTATGTTTGACTAGCGCTGGTCTGTTCGATACCGAATGCGGTCCCGATGGTTGGGGCTACTTTGGTGGCCGTCGCGGAGTTGACACTTTCACCAAAAGTGTCGTGATTACCGATGATGGATTCATCATTCTTGGTGGCATTACTTTCCCAGTATTTGGAGAACCAGCCAATCCATACGTCATGCGCTTAGACCACACAGCAAATCTTGATACTTCTTTCGCACAGAACGGCGTCTGGACGGACTCGTCATTGATTGGACGAATATATTCGGTTTCAATTCAAAACGATGGACGAATTATTGGGTCGGGGGAAATTGATAGTCAAGGAACTTTAAGTTTGGGGATAATTCGACTCGCCAACACAGTGACAGTCACAACGACATCAACAACCGTCGCCCCAGTTGTCACAACCACATCAACAATTGCCCCGGCAACAACTATTGCTTCCAATCAACTTCCGGCAACGGGTCATGACGAAAATGATTTGATGTTTGCGGTTGCATTCTTCGGAATTGGATGTCTGCTCTTGGGCTTACGCCGTCGAGTACTTCGTTAACTTCGGGCGTCGTCCCAATAATCTTCAGAACTCACGTGATCACCGTCAATGTTGTGCAACGTCCAACCAGGAAAATCTCCGGTGGCGATGTGACAGGTCCATTGAACCCAAGCAACAGAATCTTCAACTCCTAAGTCGTTCACAGTGACGGTTCCATCTTCAACGGGTGACCACGAAGTCATACGTTGATTCCAGAACTCGGTGATCACATTTAAACTCCGACCAGTTTGACTGTTGCCCTTTTCGACAAGTGCAGCACTTGCGGCGTTGGGTCGGCGATCGGGACGAATGCGCGCGTACGACGGAGCATCCACATAGTCGACAACGAAACAGACTTTGCCATCTCGTAATCGATAAATACTTTGACCAGGTATCGGATGTTCAACTCCGTTGATCGGAACCACCATGTTCCACTTGGCCCATCCCACATGCGTGTCAGCGCACGTCTCCCAATTCGCGAAGTACACACCCATTTTGGGGATGACCTTTTCCATCTCCGACATGAATTCGTGGATGGCCGCTTTGCCAACTTGGGCTCCAGCAAAGGGGTCGTAGTAGATCGCGTCATCGGTAAAGAGTTCGACCAGACGGGTGTACTTTTGGTCGTCTTCAACTTGACCGAACCGATCAATGATCACTTTTGAATCGCTCATAAAAGCAATGTAGTCCGTTTTTCATATGGTTTCTATATATGATATTTAAGTAATAGCTGGCGTGAGCCCGTTGAAGTCGCTAGGTGATTTTCTTGAATAAAGTGCCAAAAATCGATAAAAAGCCGCGACTTTCCAAAGATGAGACGTCCCAGAAACTGATCGAGACTGCGATCTCAATGATGGCAACCACGCCTATTTCTGAGCTTTCTTCCCTCAAAATTTGTGCCACTGCTGGTCTTGACAAAATGACCGTTCGTTATTGCTTTGGTTCGCATATTCAGCTGCTCATGGCGGTTGCATTTCATTTAGCTGCCGATGTCGGGCCCCATATTCAAAGAGGCGTGATCGCGACTTCGTCAAGATCAGACGAACGAATTCATCTCTTCGGACGCTTGACCGCGTTTCTTTATGCCTCATTCGGAAACCAAATTCCGATCCGTCTCGCCCCGACTGATCAATATTCAAATATCGTCAAAATTCATCAGCAGTTGCAAAACACGTATGGTCTTCGTCCTGACCTGGCATGGCTCCTCACGCGGCGTGCGATCTTAAATGCGATTGCCAATGCCGGTCTCGGTTCTATGGTTCCACTCTCTGAAGCAGAGGCAGAGTTGTACGTCACTATTCAGGAACGCACATACGAATTTCTTGCGTCAATCCAAGATGAACTGCAAATCAAGAACTAGTTGACTTGTTTTCGATCCATCTTGAATCGGCGTCGAACCATCAAGAGCCCCAGTCCCAACAAAACCCAGAACAAGGCCACCATCACCGGACTTTCATTACTACTTCCGGTCGCAGGCAAGATCATTGGGACAGGGTTGTCAATCATCACACCCACAGCGATAGTCGTATTGCCTGCTGCAAGCAGAAGCGTGTGTGTACCGAAAGGAAGCGAAGCCGGAATATTGACCTGTCCTCTGAAGAGGCCGTACTCATCAACAACAAAACCACCGAGCGATTGTGGAGTTGACATGATGATGAGCTCACCGTTTTGATTTATGGGTAATCCCGAAATCGACACACCAATTGACCCACCCTTGGTAATCGCTAATGCACCACGACTGGTGATATACGAGGGTCGACCCGCATTGTTTAAGCCGCCCATCAACATGGCCCCACTCGGTGTCAATATCAAAATCACTGATTCGGCTGGAATCGGAATGTCGACTGAAGGATTATTTGGGTCAACCATCAAGCCGATGATCTTCGCCCCAGTCGGAGAATCAACGACTGAAATTTCTGAGGCAACGCCGCTTGGCAAGAAACTGTCAAATGCAGCAACCAACAGTCGGGCCTGAGTACGAATATCGGCAATCACGCTTGGACTTCGATCACGAGGATCGGATGAGATGCCAGTACCAGAAACACGAACTTGTGAAACTTCAACGGGCTCACCATTGACCTGGCCCGAAACTCGACCGCGCTCTTGTTCAAATTGTCGAGCCTCTTCAGGTGAAATCACAGTCGGTCTTGACGAACCAGTGGGAGGAGGTGTTAACAACCGCGGCGATGTATTTGGGACCAAAGCCACGGGGCTAGACGTTTGTACCTCAGTGGGCACTGTGGAATCTGGTGTAGATGAACCTGGTGCCGACGTATCAACAGTTGGAGCTTGGGTTGTTGTGGGAATGCTCGTCAATACCGGTGCCGATGTTGCTGGCACTGGACGCAAGACTGCCGATGGAGGCAATGGAGCATTTTCTGAGCGCGTCACATTTGGTGCGGTGCTCGCTAACCATCCTCCATTAACCGACCACATTTCCGTTCCATTGAATCCGTCATTCGCGGTGAAGTACAAAATGCCGTTATTTCGCATGAAACGTTCGGGTCGACTTCCACCTGAACGATTGATATCTATTGATCCAGTACCTGCTGCTGTTCCGTCACTGACAAATGGTTCACGCCCACTGACCCCATCATTAGCTGCGAAGTACAACAACGATCCATCAACCACGAGTTGTTCGGGATTGGAGTTGCCATTTGGATTGATATCACTGACCATCGTCGTGCCGATTGATGTTCCGTTTGACTTCCACAGTTCACGACCATGAGTGTCGTCGATCGCAGTGAAGTACAAACTTGAACCATTCACCGTGAACGATTGCGGGCCGGCGCTCAATACGCCCGTGCGAATGTCCTTGACCATTGTTGTTCCAGCAACGGTTCCATCTGACTTCCACAGTTCGTAGCCGTTGACACCATCATCGGCGCTGAAATATAAGAAGTTTCCTACAGCAGTTAGGTAGTTGACGTTTGATGATCCACTGGTGTTCGCCGGTAAAACAATCGTGCCGTTCGTTGTCCCGTCAGTCACCCACAGTTGACGACCATTGACACCGTCATCCGCCACAAAGAACATCTTCGAGCCAACCATCGTGAAATCAGATGGGTCACTGTCACCATTACTACGAATATCTTTCAGCATGAATGTACCCACAAGAGTTCCATCGGTAATCCATGGTTCCCACCCGGTGGTTGGGTCATACATACGGAAGATCGCCTTGTTTCCAAACGAAGTCACTCGATCTGGGTTCGAGTCACCAGTGGTCACTGCATCGGTCAATCGGATGGTGCCATTGGCTGTTCCGTCCGAAAACCACAATTCATTGCCGTGAACACCATCGTTATAGCGATACACAACGTTGTCGCCAAGTGCGGTGATGTACTCGGGGAAGCCGTATCCAGATGGGCTCTTATCGGCAACCATGCGCGTTCCGTTGGCATCCTTCACCCACAACTCGCGGCCATGGTTCGAGTCGTCGGCCGAGAAAAACATTCTGTTCATTGTTTTAGTCATTCCATATGGATCACTTGATGCTCCGACGGTGTTGACATCACCTAGGGCAATAGTTCCGGCCACAGTTCCATCCGAAATCCATGGTTCTTCACCATGCAAACCGTCAGATGCTCGGAACAACAATTGATTCCCGACCACTGTCATCACGGATGCAAATGAATCACCGTTTGGATTGATGTTCTTGAATAATTGGGTTCCGGCCACAGTTCCATCCGTTGACCACAATTCAATTCCATTAACTGAGTCCCAACCACGGAAGTACGCTTTTCCGGTTGATGGCCAGTACACAATCGCGTCTGGACTGAACGACCATGTTCCGTTTACATTGCCTCCAACATAAGAAGGGGTTAACGCTCGAGTTCCGGCAATTGTTCCGTCGCTTACCCACAGGTTGCGATGTGACGGCAATGTGCCGTCGTCTACACGGAACAACATCTTGCCATTGCCCATTGGGACGAAATAATCGGCGGAGCTATCGCCATTCAGATTGAAATCTCCCAACATCAATGTTCCAGCCTCAGTACCGTCTGAGGTTGCGACTTCATTCCCATGCACACCGTCATTGGCGCGGAAGAACAGACGATCTCCAGAAGTCGTGAAGGAATCCATTGATGTATCACCACTAGAATTATTGAGATCTTTTGTTAGGTGCGTTCCGGCTACCGTTCCATCACTCACCCAGAGTTCCCAACCATGTGTTGGGTCGTATGAACGATAAAACAATTTGGTAGTTCCCGACGCAAAGTTTTCCGCCGATGTGGACGTGCTCACTTGCGTTGTTCCCGCAAACGTACCGTTAGTTACCCACAACGTTCGTCCGTTCACACCATCTTCAGATCGGAAGAAGACCTTAGATCCGACCTGGAAGAAATAATCTGGGTTGCCATCACCCGTGGGATGAGTGTTGGCCACCATTGTCGTACCAACCGCAGTTCCGTCGGTTCGCCATAGCTCTAAACCGTCAGTGCCGTTGTTTGCTCGGAAGTACACATGGTCTCCGAATTTGACCAACGAGTCAACACTGCTACCTGCAGCACCAACACGAATATCTTTCAAGATTCTCCGAGTCTTGGTGGTGGTGTCGTACGACCACAACTCTCGCCCCGATGTTCCGTCGTCCCAAACGAAGATGATCTTGTTACCTAAAACGACGGTGCTCTCTGCGTTGCTACCCGAGTCAAGATTGTCATCAAGTGATTGCGTTCCTTCCTCAGTACCGTCAGTGACGTAGGGCTGATATCCATGCGACAAGTCATTCGCATAAAAGAGAATCGTGCCATTCACATCAGCTTGAATCCAGGAACCGCAGTCATAGGTCGCTCGACAAATGTTTTTGACCATCCGCGTTCCCGTAGCCGTTCCATCAGTCACCCAAAGTTCGCGTCCATGAATTCCGTCATCGGCCCGGAAATACAGTTTGTTTCCACTGGCTGTCAAGTAGTCCGGTGAACTATCTCCGCCAATACGGATGTCTTTCACTAGCGCGGCGCTACCCGATGTTGATGTGTACAGTTCCCAGCCGTATTGCTGGGTGTACGCACGGAAGTAATAGCGATTTCCTACAGCAACAAAGCCATCGGCTCCTGAACTTTCAGTGTTGGGATTTACATCGGCTGCCAAAGTAGTTCCAGCAGCAGTTCCATTGGTCTGCCACAATTCGTTCCCGTTCGTCGCATTACGCGCCGAGAAATAGGTGAGGTTGCCGTTCTTGGTAAAGCCGCTCGGATAACTGTTACCACTGTTGTACCAACTGGATTGGTTGATATCAACCACGCTCGTTCCGGCAGCAGTTCCGTTCGAAACCCACAGCTCTTCCCCGTGTTTTCCGTCAGCTTGTAAACCGTCATTGGCTGTCCAAACTGCATGAGTTCCTACTGCGGTTGGGTTGGTATTGATACCTCCACCAAAGGTGTTGATGTCATACATGCGGGTTCCCGCCGACGTTCCGTCGCTCACCCATAATTCGCGCTGACGACTTGAGTTGTACGCAGAAAATAAAACTCGGCTTCCTAGCACCGAGAAGTTGTACGGATCACTATTTCCAGCATTACTTGTCGTTGAAGTGTTGATTTCGATCATCTGTGTACCTGCCACAGTTCCATCAGTCACCCACAGCTCGCGACCATGCCAACCATCACTTGACGCCCCGTCGATCGCAGTGAAGACTGCTCTACCGTTGACTGCGGTGATGCTTTGCGGATATGAATCACCGAAGGGGTTTATGTCAACAAGAATTTGCGTACCGCTAGCTGTTCCGTCGGTCACCCACAATTCGTAACCACGTTGATTGTCGTAAGCATTGAAAACTGTTTTCAGTCCTGCTGCTGTGAATCCGTTGGCATTCGAGTTGCCATAGGGGTTGAGATCCCCCAACGAGATCACTCCGTTGTTCGTTCCATTCACTACATACAGTTCACAGCCTTTTGTACTCTCGCATGCGTTGAAATAGATCTTGCCGTTCGACAACGTAATTGAATATGGATCTGATCCTCCGTTGGGGTTGATGTCCGCAAACATACGAGTTCCGCCCACGGTTCCGTCGGTCACCCACATTTCACGACCATGGGTACCATCATCTGCGGCAAAGTAAACCAGGCCGTTGATTAATGCCAGGCCACCAATGTTGTCATTTCCTGAGGCGTTGATATCCAACAACGCTGTTGTGCCAACCGCGGTTCCGTCCGAAACATACAGTTGACGATCGCTTTGAGCGTTGATTGCACTAAAGACTGCTTTGTTTCCAAGTGATAAAAGTTCGCTCGGGTCTGAGGTACCGCTTGAGTTGATTTGCGCAACACTCGTTCCCTGAGCAGTTCCGTCACTGGCGACTAATTGCCAACCGTGAACATTGTCGTTCAATCGATAAATAATTTTCCCGTTCACCGATGTCAGCGAATCAAATGAAATGTTGCTCGCTCGTGCGTTGACATCGACTAATAGATGCGTGCCGGCAACTGTGCCGTCAGTTATCCACGGCTCACGACCATAAAAATCATGATCAGCCGAGAAAATCACTCCGTTAGATGTTGCGTACATTTGCTCAGGTTCGCTGTTGCCGCTTAGACGAATATTTCCGAGGCGTCGTGCACCTGAAGCATCAGCCACATAAAGCTCGCGGTCATTGTTCATATCAAATGTCCGGAAGAACACTTTGCTGCCAGACACGTTAATAAATTCAGGCCAATTTCCATCGGTGGGATATGGATCAAGCAAGTAGGTACCAGCGTTTGTCCCATCGCTAAACCACCACTGCCAACCATGTACGCCGTCATCAAGCCACAACAACGCATTATTTCCAACTACGCGGAAGTCGTTGATCGTTGAAGCACCGCCATTATCAGAGCGATAGTTAACGGTGTGCGTACCTGCCACGGTCCCATCAGTTGAATGCAAACGATAATTACCAGTTGCGTCTTGTACTCGGTAGAAGAGTTTGTTGCCAGCAACGTAGAACTGATCCGGCTCACTATTGGAAGAACCTGGATACGAATCTTCAAGCATGAAGGTGCCATTTTCTGTTCCGTCGCTCACCCACATTTCGCGGCCATGTACTGAATCACTGGCGCGGAAGACAACTTTGTTGTTCAACACCTTCACATTGTCAATTTGAACAAGACACCACCAGCACCCACTATTGTCTGGGTTGATGTCCTTGACCATATGTGTGCCCGCGAAAGTGCCATCAGAAACAAAAAGTTCCTTACGCGCAATGGGGTCAACCGCGGTGAAGAATATCTGATTGCTTGTGGCCACGAGATTTGTGATCTCTGCTTCAGTCCAACCATCATTCAAACCAATATTTGAAATTGCCGACGTACCAAGTGCGGTGCCATCAGAACGCCAAATTGCTGGAGGATGTGTTGCGTCGTTCGCGATGAAGTAGGTATTGCCGCCCATCTTGACAAACGATGTTGCGTTGCTTGCAGCACCAACGGGATTGATGTCCTGCACCATCTGAGTGCCAGCAAGAGTTCCATCGCTTGTCCAATACTCAAGACCGTGCACGCCGTCGTCGGCGCGGAATCGAACACGTGAACCGTCGATAACAACTTGATCAACATTACGAAGACCAAGTCGACTGCTAACTCCTGTTACGCCATCTAACAACCACCACTCTCGACCGTGAGTGCCATCGTCGTTGTAATAGAAAAAACTATTTCCAACGACAGTAATATCATTAACCGTGGTCGAGTCATTTAGGTTCGAGTCCAGTGGCACTGTTCCTTGTGCAGTTCCATCCGACATCCACCACTGCCAGGTGTTGTTCACCGTTGGGTAATTCCACACTTGGAAAACAAGTGTGTTACCCAAAGCTCTCAGATCGTTCGGATAGTCGTACGAGTTCGGACGATCAGACAAAGTCAAAAGTTTTGTCAAGTTTCCTGGCGTGCCATCGCTGACATACAAGGCTTGCCCAGTTCCATTGACCAAGTTATCGCGATAACGGAAATAGAACTTGTCTCCGACAACTCTGGTGTAATCAACATAATCATCAACTCCTGGGATCAAGTCAATCTTGGTTGTGCCAGCAGTTGTTCCATCGGTGACCCAAAAGTCACGATTCGTTCCGTCATACGCCCGGAAATACGTACGCGTTGTCCCTAAATTCACGTAATCAACTGACGATCCACCTGACCAATTAGTGGTTGTGTTGATGTCTTTCAATAACGCGGTCCCGTTTGATGTACCGTCCGAGATCCAGGGTTCGGAATCCCCCAAATCATTACTTCGAGCGCTCAGGAACAACTTGTTACCCATCACTCCGTGAATTGAAATATTGCTGCTGCTCGAGCCAGGAAAAATATCCTTGACCAAAACCGTTCCCGCACTGGTGCCATCGGTCTTCCACAACTCTGTACCACGCACCGGATCGGTTGCACGGAAGTAAGTCACACCGTTCACAAGTGTGAACTGATCAGGCGAACTTGAAGCACCAGTGGTATTCGCATCTGAATACATGCGAGTACCAGCAACCGTGCCGTCGCTCACCCACCACTCATCGCCATGCACGCCATCATCAGCTCGGAAACGAAGTGTATTTCCATCAACGAATTCTGAAGAAATATTGGCCGAACCATACGGATTCAAATCAATCAACGTGCTCACACCAGTCATACCATTCAGTACCCACCACTCGTTGCCATGAACGCCGTCATCAAGGCGGTACATCGCGAACGTACCAATTTGGTAGAACGACCCAATGTAGTTGTTGTCATTTGGCGCGGTATCTAATGGCTGAGTTCCTGCGCTCGTACCATCCGACATCCACCACTGCCAGGTGTTGTTCAAAGTCGGATAGTTGTACAACTGGAAGACAAGGGTATTACCAATCCTTCGCACATCACTTGGATAGTCGTACGAATTCGGATGACCCGACAGGGTCAATATTTTTGTCATATTTCCTGGCGTGCCATCCGAAACGTAATAGGCCTGACCAGTGCTATTGGTCAAGTTGTCGCGATAGCGGAAATAGAACTTGTTGCCAACGACGGTCTGATAATCAACGTAATCATCGACTCCTGGGATCAGGTCAACCTTGGAGGTTCCAACAGTTGTTCCGTCAGTCACCCAATAATCACGATTCGTTCCGTCATATGCCCGGAAATACGTCCGCGTCGCTCCAATGATCACGTATTCAACCGACGATCCACCAGACCCACTCGTGGTTGTGTTGATGTCTTTCAACAACACTGTTCCATTGGGCGTCCCATCTGAAATCCACGGCTCAGATTCTCCAAGATCATTACTTTTCGCGCTGAGGAACAACTTGTTGCCCATCACTCCATAAAGAGTAAAGTTGCTACTGATTGAGCCGGGATAAATATCCTTGACTAACACAGTGCCCGCGGTTGTTCCGTCGGTCTTCCACAACTCAGCACCATGTGCAGATTCAGTAGCACGGAAGTACATCACGCCATTCATTACTGTGAACTGGTCAGGATTGCTTGAAGCACCAGTGGTGTTCGGATCTGAATACATGCGCGTGCCAGCAACTGTGCCGTCACTCACCCACCATTCGGTACCGTGGACGCCATCGTCAGCTTGGAATCGAAGCGTGTTTCCATCCACGAATTCAGAAGAGATATTCGCCGACCCATAGGGATTCAGATCAAACAATGTGGAAACACCGGTTATTCCATTGAGAATCCGCCATTCGTTGCCGTGGATTCCATCATCAAAGCGGTAAGCAACATAATTGCCAAAACGATAAATGGACTGCACGTAACTGTTGTCATTGGGCGCCGTGTCAAGTGGGTGAGTACCAGCACTCGTTCCGTCTGACATCCAGTACTGCCAACTTCCGTTTGGCGAGGGTGCGTTATTCATTCCGAACACCACGCTGCTTCCAACAGCGCGGATGTCCCAGGGGTACTCATTGGCGACTCCCGTCATTGTCATTAATTTTGTGACGTTACCCGAAACACGATCTGCGGCATACAGCGCTTGGCCGGTGTTGTTGTCAAGATCGTCTCGGCTACGGAAGTAAAACTTTGAGCCAGCAACTGTGCCGTAATCAAACTCATCATCAAAACCAATACGCACATCAATTTTTCGTGTACCGGCACTCGTTCCATCACTCGTCCATAAATCACGAGTTGTTCCGTCGT
The DNA here is from genome assembly GCA_947454105.1 of Actinomycetota bacterium. GTDB lineage: Bacteria > Actinomycetota > Acidimicrobiia > Acidimicrobiales > Ilumatobacteraceae > Casp-actino8. The sequence continues at coordinate 41,388 of CANGIP010000017.1, forward strand.
ATGCCTTAAAGAACAGACCACCCGCATCGGCATAGAAGTAAGTGATCTCTGCATTGCGCGAGGAACTGTTGTTGGTATTGATGTCCTTAACCATTCGGGTACCTGCGGCTGTTCCGTCGGTCAGCCACAGTTCATTTCCATTGAGAGTGGTAGTGGCGTTGAAATAGACAATGTTGCCAACCTGCCCAACCACGCTTACATCACTCGAATTCACACCAGGATTTATGTCTTTCACCAGAACGGTTCCTGCAGATGTACCATCGGTCTTCCAAAGTTCTCTGCCATGTTCAAAATCGACGGCCCGAAAATACAGCACACCGTTCAAAGTGAAAAATGAATCCGGGGAGCTGCTTTGTGGAGCAGCATTCGAGTCCGCGAAAAGACGCGTGCCCGCACTCGTTCCATCACTGATCCACGTTTCAATACCGTGCTCATTGTCGTTCGCCGAAAAAATGACTGTCGTACCATCGGAAGTGAAACCAGTTGGTCCAGATCCTGTGAACGGATTAACTTCAATGGGGTTCGTTGAATTCGTCACTGGATTCCAACTCCAGACTTCTGTGCCACCAACTACATCCGATGAAGTAAAGATCGCTTTGGATCCGACAGTCATCAAGTTGGTGGGACGACTTGGCGCATCAGGGTCGAGTGCATGAGTGCCCACGACTGTGCCATCGGAAACTCCGTAGACCCAGGCGTTGCAGGTGCAGTATTGAAATGAGACACCTTCGCCAACAATGTTGAAACTTGAGAAATTAGTCGAGCCTGGACCGACATTAAAGTCACTCAAACGTTGAGTACCAGCAATTGTTCCGTCAGTGACCCATAGTTCTTGCCCATGACTATCGTCGGCCGCCGTGAAGTACACCTTTGATGACGTCGCCGCAACGAATGTCGTATTACTGGTGTTAACACCCGGATACAAGTCACCCAAGAAAAACGTTCCAGCAGACGTACCGTCGGTAACAGTTGGCTCGCAGCCAAGGGTTGGACTCTGCATATTAAAGACGAGTTTGTCCCCAATTTGAAATCTGCTCTGGTTACATTGGTCATAACCCATTGGTTCAGTGGCCCACGTAGTCGCGTCGGCTGCGTAATAAATGATTCCTTGGCCGGTATTGGCTCTGAAGATAATCTTGTTGGCAAACCCAAAGAATCCGCCTGGTCCACTTGTTATTGGTCCTGGCATCAGATCAACCATCATCTGAGTGCCCGCTTCAGTGCCATCGCTCACCCAAGGCTCTTGGCCGTGAGTGCCATCAACGGCCCCAAAGTAAATCTTTGAGCCAATCACAGTCAAGCTATTAACTTCACTGCCTGTGGCCCCCGGCCTAATATCTTTGACAAGGGTTGTTCCCAAAACTGTTCCATCGGACTGCCACAATTCTGCACCGTGGGCAGAGTCTGTTGCGATGTAGTAGATATCGTTGCCCAGCACAACCGGGGTCGTTGCCAAGTTGTAGACGTTGTCGTTTGGATCTGGATCAAGTCGTCGCGTGCCTGCAATGGTGCCATCGCTGTACATCCATTCATCCCAACCACTGGTGCTATAACTCGCCAACCGCGCGTTAAAGGCCACTTTGTTTCCAAAGAATCTCAGATTGCTTGGACTCGAAGACGCACTACCCTCATTGAGATCAATGATGCGTGTACCCGCAACAGTTCCATCGGAGTAAAAGAGTTCTGAACCCACAGAGGTGCTGTTGTTGGTACGAAATGCGAAAGCACTGCCATTAGTCACAAGTTCATTCCACGCGTCGTCACCATCGTTGACATTCATTAACTCAAAAGTTCCAGCAGTTGTACCGTCAGTAATCCAAAGATTAAGTTCATTTGATGTTCGTGCTCGAAAGATCAACTTTGATCCGATTGCCGTGAAGGAGTCAAAGTGGTTGTAGTTAGTCGGTGATGTGTTCGTCAACCTCACAGTTCCGACTTCGGTTCCATCACTCGACCACAGTTGGTACCCTTGTCCGCCGTCGTTCATAGAGAAAATGACGTGATCGCCCGCTTTATAAAAGGTTCCCCCCCAGAAATTTCCGTTGTTCTGAAAGTTTGAATTCAATTTCTTGACTATGTGTGTTCCGACGGTCGTTCCATCAGTCACCCAAATTTCATTGTAATTTGCAAGATAAAAGTACTTGTTGCCTACTTTGAAGTAGGTGCCGGGGTTCGAACCTTCATTACCAGTGTTGATGTCTTTGACTACATGAGTTCCGCTTGGTGATCCATCGGTCACCCACGGTTCCCAACCAGCTTCTAAAGTTTGAACGCTGAAGTAGAACTTGCCGCCATTTTGATACGGAGCAACGTCACCCCATTGTGTTGTCACTGGGTTGTAATTGATATCAAGTCGCGCAGTGCCTGCAATGGTTCCATCGGTACGCCACCACTTGTGGCCCCAGACGCAGTCGGACAATCTAAATAACAATCCGCCATCGACTGGCGTGAATTGATTCGGGTCGGGATTGCCATTGTTTGCACAGCGAGTCGTCAACTGCGTCGTATTCACCGATGTTCCATCAGTCACCCATACGGCGGGGTAGCTGGGCGACGATCCATCATTGATCCTGAGATAGATCTTTCCATTTGATTCAATGACCGTTTCCAAAGAACTACTAGTACCGGACGTACCAAAGTCCTTAATCATGTGCGTGCCGGCACTTGTTCCATCAGAAATCCAAGGCTCATAACCGGTCGCCTCGGTGTTTTGACGGAAAACAATCTTGCCATTGAGGCCATACATCTGATCCCAACTTGCATCTGGCCGACCAGGATTCAAATCAAGTGCTCGTGTCCCGGCTGACGTGCCGTCAGTGAC
>CANGIP010000018.1 GCA_947454105.1 Actinomycetota bacterium
AATGACACGCCTCTGCCATCATTGCTGGGCGCACCCGATTCGTTTGGTTCACGCCGCTGCGAAACCACAGCTGGCGTCACGATCGATCCGTTTGATGCGATCGTCGCTTCAATGATCGGTCAGGTACGACGTGTTGTCATGAGTTCACCGAGCACCGTGATTGATCTCGGACGCAAATCACGACTATTCACTGGTTCGTCACGAGAAGCGATCTTTTTACGGCGAAGAAAATGTATTTGGCCAGGATGCAGTGCTTTAACGTGCCAAGCCGACCATCGCACACCATGGGCTGAAGGCGGAACAACATCACCCGATAACGGCGACCCACTATGTCGAAAACACAACCGATATAAAGCGTCCGCGGGCTACACCACAACAATCGACGACACCACCGGAATCACTCACGTCCACACACCAAAAGGCCAGGAACTAGTCCCCGTCTAAACAGAACTATTCTCAGGTCTTAGATTTCTTGATACGAACAGGATTCCCATTTGTGGGCCGCAGCCTGTCGTCGGGTGACATCATCACACCAGCAACAGATTGGTGATTATGAGCACTAGAACTCAGTAATACTGACTAGGTGCCCAATGCAACGAATTCACTGATTACCTCTCGAGGTGTCCGTGCATTCGTCGATGGCCTGATCTCGGTCATTCTTCCGGCGTACTTAATCAATCTCGGATACTCCGGATTTCAAGTGGGAGCATTAGTTACTGCAACGCTTCTCGGTTCTGCCGCGCTCACGTTGGCCGTTGGCCTGCGCGGATTCCGCCAAACGCCAACTCGACTCTTGATGTGGCTCACCGGCCTCATGGCTCTCACCGGAATCGGCTTTGCAACGATCACTTGGTTTTGGGCACTGTTCATCATTGGTGCCATCGGCACAATGAATCCATCGTCAGGCGATGTGAGTCCGTTTCTACCATTAGAGCAATCACTTCTGCCCCTCACAACTGCCGATAAGAACCGCAATGTTGTGTTTGCTCGATACGCAATGGTTGCCTCGTTAATCGGAGCAATTGGCGCACTTGCCGCTGGGCTCCCCCAATTTATTGCCAACACATACGACGTCCATGTGCAGACAGTCGATCGTTATGTGTTCTTGCTATACGCACTCGGTGGACTCTTTCTGTTTTTCAATTATCAGCGACTCCAACTTCCGGCAATTCCAATTCCGTCGCGCACACCACTTGCGACAAGCCGGCGTAATGTCACACGGCTATCAATTCTCTTCAGCATCGATGCCTTTGGTGGTGGCTTCGTGGTGCAATCAATGTTGGTGCTCTGGCTTGGGCAACGTTTCAACATGTCTACGGCTCGCATCGGAAGTTTGCTTTTTGTCACTGGATTACTTTCAGCGTTCTCCATTCTCCTTGCTCCGAAAGTCGCCAAGAGATTCGGTCTCGTGCGAACCATGGTCTTCACTCATATTCCCGCAAGCATCTTCTTGATTGCCGCAGCATTTATGCCTAACGCTCCGCTCGCAATCGCCTGCCTCGTTCTGAGAAGCCTTGTTTCAAGCATGGATGTGCCAGCCCGCACGAGTTACGTCATGGCAATTGTTCCCGCCAACGAACGTGCTGCCGCCGCGAGTGTCACCAATGTGCCCCGCAGCTTGGCTGCAGCCCTACCCCCACTAGCCACGGGGGCCATGCTCGATCATTCCAACTTTGGATGGCCACTACTTCTCGCGGGAATCATCAAAATCACCTACGACTTACTCTTATTGTTCCAATTCCGTTCAGTCCGCCCGCCAGAAGAGGGTTGACAGCAGTCCCCACGCCTACCATGGGTGAACGCACATCAAAGCGCAGTTGAACGGAAAACCTCTCGTGAAGAAAATTGAATATAAGTGGATAGTTGCAGTCGTGTTTGTCCTTGGCCTTTTCATGGAAATCCTGGATACCACCATCATCAACACCGCCATTCCCACTTTGGCTAAGGATTTCTCGGCAACCCCAGCAACGATGGAATGGGTCATTCTTGGCTACCTGCTCTCGCTTGCAGTTTTCATCCCATCCTCAGGTTGGATTGGTGACAAGTTCGGAACCAAGAAGACTTTCTTATTTGCCCTCACCATGTTCACGCTCGCATCAATGCTGTGTGGCCAGGCAAACTCGCTCGGCCAACTCATTGCATTCCGTCTTCTACAGGGCGTCGGCGGCGGAATGTTGACTCCTGTCGGAACAGCAATGTTGTATCGCGCCTTCCCGCCCGAAGAACGAGCCCGCGCTTCAGCGGTTCTGATTATTCCGAGCGTGATCGCACCAGCACTTGGACCAGTCTTAGGTGGCGCAATCGTCACCAACACTTCGTGGCGTTGGATTTTCTATGTGAATGTTCCAGTGGGAATTATTGGAATTATCTTCTCGGCACTTTTCTTAAAAGAACATCGCGAACCTCGTGCCGGTGGCTTCGATATTGCCGGTTTCCTCTTGTCAGGTTTCGGACTTGCAGGAATTTTGTATGCACTCTCGCAAGGCCCAGAGCACGGCTGGCTATCAAACGCAGTTCTCCTCACCGGACTCGGCGGTTTGGCTCTCATGGCCATCATGGTCAAGGTTGAATTGACAGTCGCCGAACCAATGTTGGCTTTGCGTCTATACAAAGACCGTATTTTCCGTAACGCCAACTTCACAACCACGTTGTCGTATGGCGGCTTTATCGGCTTCTATTTCTTGCTTCCACAGTTCATGCAAACTCTTCTCGGAGTCACTGCGTTCAAATCTGGTCTCGCCACTTTCCCACAGGCAGTTGGCGTCATTGCTATGAGCCAAGTTGTTGGCCGCCTGTATCACACGATTGGACCACGTCGACTCGTCACTTTCGGAATGATTGCAGCGGGATCAGCGACTCTTCCATTCGCATTCTTAGGACTCAATACTTCGTTGTGGACCATCGGTGGTTTGATGTTCTTGCGTGGATGCGGAATGGCCTTTGCGTTCATGCCATTGCAGGCTGCGACCTATGCCAACATCGAAGGACCCGACACTGGGCGTGCTTCGTCAATCTTTTCGGCGCAACGACAAACATCGGCAGCACTTGGCGTGGCCATTTTGGCCACGATCTTCATTACCAAAACCAATCACATGGTTGCAAGTGGCACCGAACCCCGTCAGGCCATGCTCAATGGATTCCACACTGGCTTCTATGCCTCGGTTGGAATCTTTGCAATTGCCGCGGTGTGGGCATTCTTCAAAATCAGTGACGCCGATGCTTCACGCACCATGCAACCTCGACCAAAGGTTGCCAAGGCCTAACTCAGAACTACAAACCGCGCAGTTTGTATTTCATAATGTCGTCAGTCGTGATTGTTGATCCACAATCACGACTTGCGGCCAACACTTCGGGTGTTGTCAACGTTGCAGTATCAAAATAGTCAGCAGCGTAGATCGTTGAACCATCTTTGTATCGACGCACACTGGTTCCTCGAGTCATTGGCACTCGTTCACCAGTCGATGTCACTGCTACCTGGATCCACTCTTGCAAATAGGTTGACCCGTTGTTGAGTTCAGGTCCAACGGGGACGAATTCAATACGTCCAACGCGCGGCATGATGTCCATGATCCAACTCTTGATTTCGTCACGTCCATGAAACTCACCAAAGATCGGATCGATATACACCGAATCTGTCGGGTGGAACTGATCACAATCTTTGTCGAAATCAACTTCTGAACACACCGTCACTGGTGTTGCTGCGTGTCGTTCCCATTGATTTGGCGATGGTGCATCGGGTAACGGAGCAGCTTCAACTCCAGGTGGCGGCGGAACTCGAAAAGTTCCTGTGTCATAGACATCGCACGCCCAGGTCATCCAACCCTCGCGATAGCGACGCACGCTGACTCCGCGTGACATCGGCATCTTTCCTTCGCCCATACCCATGACCGCCATGTCAGCGACCATTTGCCATTCATCGACGGTGGTGACTCCTTCGCCGTCATCAAAAAACTCAGGCTCAGATGTCGGAACAAATTCAATAAAACTAATTTCGGACATCATCGGCACGAGCCACCCACGAATGTCTTTTTGCCCGTAATACGAACCATAGATCGCGTCAAAGTAACGCGAATTGGTTGGGTGCATAAAGTCGGCCATCAGATCTATTCCCGCCTGGCCAACTAATGGGTGAGCCAACGCAGTCATCATCTCTTCGGGCGTCAGTCCACTTGGTTCGGTGATCAACCGCTCCAAACTCGCTGGCTTCACTCTCAATGACTGGGCGAACTTCTCCGCGAACGCATCAACCTTGTTCACGACTTCTCCGATCAGCTACGAACGAGCGAACCAGGCCGAGCACCCGTGTCGGCATCGTGGCGACGGGTGACTTGACCCTTCACCAATGTTGCCAAATAACCCTGCACCGGCTGAATCAAACGCGTTCCACCAGCGGGCAAATCATGGAATGCCTTAGGTGGAGATACTCGTAGATTTTCAAAATCGATCACGTTGATATCGGCACGAAGTCCAACCGCCAAACGACCACGATCTTTCAGACCATACAAATCGGCGTTACGCGCCGTTTGTTTAGCCACCAAGAACTCAAGTGGCAAACGCTCACCCTTGTGACGGTCGCGAGCCCAGAACGTAAGTTGCGTCGTTGGCATGGTGGCATCACAAATGAGCGTCACGTGTGCACCGGCATCGCTCAGCCCGGTCACTGTTTCGGAGTGAATCAACATCTTTCGCAACACTTCTTGACTGTCATGAACATTCGGTCCGCCCATCAACGCGCACATTGCGGCACCGTTTTGTTCAAGCATGTAGTCGTACAACAAATCAAGAACATCTTGTCCAGTTGCTGCGGCGCGTGAACCCAACATTTCAGATGGGTCTGGTTCGTAATCAACCGGATCAGCAAGCGGGTACATGAACATCGCCGCGGTCTGGAACAACTGATACATGTTGGCCATCGAACCTGGCTGATCAACCAGCACATCAGTTTCAGACATGATCGCTGCTTTGATTTCGGGCTTCGCCATTTCGCGGGCACGGTCGGCCAACGACAGGTGCGCCAACTTCATATACGTTGGGCGACGCTGGAAGGCGTGATAACCAGATAGTCCAGATGCGAGTCCAATTGGCCGTGACGACACCTGCGGATACAACTGCGCACCAGTTTGATTTGCCGTCACCACCATCTCGAGTAGTCGTTCCCAAGTATCAGGGGCATAGTCGGGTGATTGCACCAGTGTGAACGTCACCTTGCGACCACTCTGACGCGAGAAGTCGGCCATCAATTTCACTTCGGCTTCTGGTGTGGTGCGCTCTCCACCAAGTCGCTCAAGCTTGCCAACAGTTCCGGCGGGAATCATTTCAAAGACACCACGACCAGCACGACCCATCGCGTCAGCAATCGCCGACAACTCTTGATCGGGAGCAAAAGTTCCGGGCACGGGCGAGCCATCAAGAGCGCGGTGACCAATTGTTCGCGAGGTACTAAAGCCAAGTGCACCGGCTTGAACTGCTTCAGTGACAAGTTGCGACATCTGACGAAGATCATCAGGTGTTGCTTCTTCGTTCATGCGACCGCGCTCACCCATCACGTAGTAACGCAATGAACCGTGGGCAATTTGTGCACCGATATCTAGCGAGTAACGACGACTCGCGATGTAATCCATGTATTCGGGGAATGATTCCCAACGGCCCCACTCAATACCTTCGTAGAGCGCGGTGCCCGGGATATCTTCGACACCTTCCATGAGTTCAATCAACGACTTCTCGCCGCCGGGTCGAACTGGCGCAAAACCAACGCCACAGTTACCCATCACGATCGTTGTTGCACCGTTACCGGCCGACGGGTCCATGACCTCGTCCCAGCTCACTTGACCGTCGTAGTGCGTGTGCACGTCAACCCAACCAGGCGTCACGATGGCACCGTCGGCATCGATGGTTTCTTTGGCCGACTCGGTAATTGAGCCACCCACTTCAACAATCACCCCGTCGCGCACACCAACGTCGCCTTGGCGACGATCGGCTCCTGTGCCGTCAACGATGGTTCCACCCTTAATGACGTAATCAAGCATTGCAACCCCCCGGTTTGCGATCTTACGAAGGGTAAGTTAGCCCACTTTGCAGGTCAGTACTAGTGCTCAAGCAGTCCGGCGTCTTTTGACCAACCCCAGTGCATACGCCCATGCCCCGCATTGGCCGATAGAACTCCGCCAATCGTGCCATCTGCCCACGGGGCCCCGGGCAAAGTCTCTTCGAGTTGCTCGTCGGTGAGCTCAGACAGCAATTGCAGACTCACGGCTCGCGCACTAGCGGTAATCGCGATCGCTTCACTCAACGTAATTCCGCGATGTTCGATTTGCCACTCTTCGGTCATTGCATGAACCGATGCCATGATCTGATCGCGAGTGCGGGCTTTGTCGGAGTCATCATTCAAAAGCCCAACCGGGTTAGGTGCTCCCGAAATGTGGCGACGGATCATGGCCGCAAAATTGCGCTCGATCAGTGCCAGGTGCACGAAGTGATCGATCGCAGTCCACATATTTGACGGGTCATGCTCGCTTGGGGTGAGTGGGCGACGCAACTGCTCATCAGATAATTCGGACATGGCCTTCAACAACCACACACGGTCGTTATTGAGCACCGTTTCAATCTCGGTACGGTTCATCAGATCCCCCATCCTGGACTGTTGTGAACAGTCCCAACCGCCGTCAGTTTCACACATTGGGTACGAAATCGGCGACTCAGGTTCGTGATTCTGACCTTGCCCACTAGACTGACGAACGAAATATGCGGGTGTAGCTCAATGGCTAGAGTTCCAGCCTTCCAAGCTGGCTATGCGGGTTCGATTCCCGTCACCCGCTCCATAGATAGCAAAAGGACCCCGAGCTTGCGAGGGGTCCTTTTGCTATCTATGCACTGGTCTCACGAATCGGGAGGAGCGAAGCGACGGATCCCGTCACCCGTGCTGATTCAGAAAATCCTTGACGCTCATCTCGTAGATGTCCTCAGGACCGTCTTCGTCATCAATCTGTTGGCCCACATGCGCAAAACCAAACTTGCGCACCAGCCCCACCGAAGCTTCGTTATTCGGATCAACCGTATAGCGAAACTTCAACACGCCAGTTTGCGAAGCCGCCCAAAGCCACATTCCCAGCAAAGCCTCGTAGCCAAAACCTTGGCGCCAGAATTTTTCGTGAACACCTAAGCCAATCTCGAGCATTCCATTTTCATCGGGTGCACCATGAAAACTCAGACTGCCAACGATCTCTCGAGTTTCACGCAAGACCATCCAACGTACGAACCACTTGTTGGTCTCGGGGTTCGCTTTCACTTGCGGGACTCGCCAACGCAAAGGTGAATGACCGTCAATCAGCACCCGATACGGATTTGTGAATTGGCCCGAACCATAAATCGACAAGTTTTCGGGGTCTTCATACAACGTCACTACATCGTTCGCCGAAATGTGATGTAGATCTAAACGCTCACAGATAATGACCGGTTCAGAAACTTGTGACAACTCCACAATCAGAGCGTACTCAGCACACATTCACGACTTGAACTGTGACAACGCACCTGCGAGACCAGCGAGTGTAATCGGCACCATCCAACCGTCAACGACGACCACATCACCAGAACGTGAATCATTTCGACAGCATCTAGCGAACAGTTCATCACGAGCGAGCACCGATGAACCTTCTGGCAAATCAGACAGAGCGTCACGGGCATGGTCGACCGCCTCTGGGGATACACCCATGACCGAGGTACCAAAATCAATCATCTCGGCGTCAATCAATGACTTCCATGCACTCGCAAAAGCCAACTCGTCAACATCTAATTCGGCAACCGGCAATCGAACTGTGGTTGATGGTTCAGTTTGTACAGCCACATACATATCGGCACGGTCGGCACCGCATGCTGCCAACAATGCAGCAAGTCCAGTCATGCCAGCAGTACGTTCAAACAACTCGCGCCGACGCATTACAAACGTTCCTTTAATGCGCGAGCCAAACGAACTGCCAATGCCACAATTGTCAACGTCGGATTTGAGAATCCGGCTGCTGGAAACGCCGATCCCCCAACTGCATACAAGTTGTCAATCGCATGACATTTGAGATTGGCGTCAACAACTCCATGATCGGGGCTGTCGTGCATCCGCGCACCGCCAAGGTGATGCCCGCCACCTTCCATAGTCACAAACTCGGCGGGGTCACCAAATGTCACCGGACCAAAACCAGCCTTCATCAATTCTTTGGCTACTAATTCAAGTGAAGTTTTAATGTCTACAACATCTTGATCATTCACGCGCCAATCCAAGCGAGCTCGCTTTGATCCCAAATCATCCTTAGCCGAGATCAACGAGATACGACTCTCGGCATTCCAACGCTGCTCAGTGCGCGCGTACAAGCCAATGACATGTGATGACTTGCTTTTCAACGCTGATGGTCGCGACGATTCCCATAACTTTCGCAACGCTTCTCCATGAAGTGACTCTTCTGGAATCGATTCAAGAGGTTCCATCGTGAATGACGTATTAATCATTCCTCGTTCGGCGGCGAATTCTTCGTTGAGACCCAAGCCAATTTTGAACTGTGTTTTGTCAATATCGAGAGGGTAATCGGTAAAGCCAACTAAGTCTTCTGGTGTGTGATCGCCGCACAACACTGCACCAACAGCACCATGGGGATGCTCAAGAAAGCCTCGACCCAAAGTGTCGCTTTGACGTAGGCCCTTTACATCGCTGGCGGCAACCAGCAATTGACGAGTGTTTTCAATGCCACCGCACGCCAAAACAAAACAATCAGCCGTTATTTCAAAATCAACTCCAAGGTCATTCTTGATATGAAGTTTGCGAGCCGACGTAATGCCATCAACTTCTTCAAACGAAAAGCCTTGGCAATTCGCCCCAAAGTAAATCGGCACTGCAGAATCCTGCAATCGAGGGCGGTAATAGCCACCGAAACGAAGTTCTTTGGGGAATCGCCACACCGGCGTCGCCAGAATGTCGTTACTCGGTATCAAATTCTTCGCGCTGAGCCCGCCGAGCAATTCATTGGCGTCAAACACATCACGGCCAAGCGTGCAAATTTCTAAGGCATCTTGATAGTCGTCTTCAAGGTCGGCTCGTGTGAATGGCCAACCTTCGCCGAGATCATTCGTGCGAGGTTCAAAGACATTCTCTTCGATACGTCGGCACCAACCAACCCAGTGATTCGTCGTGCCTCCGAAATACCGCAATCGCCAAACATCAAGATCGGGATAGGTGAATCCGGGACCTGCGGAGACTTCGCCTTTGTAGCGGTCTTGAGATAACTCGGTGTAGTCGCGATATCCACCTTCAAGAATGACAACTGATAGGCCGGACTTTTCTAATTCCAGGGCCAGAGTGATCCCCGCAGCACCGGCACCAATCACCGCAACATCGCAGCGCGGCAACTCTTTACGATTTGACTTGGCGAGATCAATAAACACTTCCGTTATTCATAACAGCATCAAGCAAGCAATCAAAATTTAAGAACTGCCTTTTGATCCATGCCAACGATTACCGTTAGAGCGATGGTCCACCAACCTACTGCTCTCATTCGTCGTCCCAGCCCACGACTCGACGAAGGTCTCGTGACCCATATTGAAAGAACTCCAGTCGACTACGAACTCGCCCTCAAACAATGGGCCAACTACGTCGAAGCTTTGCGACTCTGCAAGTGGAAGATCGTTGAAATTCCGGCCGCTGACGATTGCCCCGACAGCGTGTTTGTTGAAGATGCCGTCGTGATGTACAAAGGCACGGCCATCATCACCCGACCTGGAAGCGACTCGCGCAAACCCGAGATTATTGGCGTAGAAAAGGTAGTTGCCGAACTCGGTCATTCAGTAGTACGTATCACCGAGCCAGGAACCCTTGATGGTGGCGATGTTCTCAAAGTTGATGACACCATTTATGTGGGTCTTGGCGGTCGCACCAACGCCGAAGGAATCGCTCAATTCGCTGCAATTGTTCAACCGCTTGGCGCACAGGTTGTCACCGTGCCGATCACTAAGGTTTTGCATCTCAAGTCGGCTGTTACCGCGTTGCCTTCTGGCGAAATCATTGGATTTGAAGAATTCGTTGATGACCCCAGCATTTTCCCTGACTTCATCGCAGTTCCTGAAGAGTCAGGTTCGCATGTTGTCATCGTCGGAGAAAAGCGATTGTTGATGGCAGCCGATGCCCCCGAGACTGCCGAGACTTTGCGCGATATGGGTTACTTCGTGATCGAGGTCGACATCAGCGAGTTCATCAAACTCGAAGGCTGCGTTACTTGCTTGTCGGTGCGTATCCGCTGACTTCACCAAGTTCGCGAATCATGTCGTGGAAGACCAATAAGGGTTCTTCCCACTTGGGGCTCAGAAGTCCTTCTGAATAAACACCCGACTCAAGATTTCTTTGTACGGCTTCGCAAATCCGCACGTCTTCTTCTGCGACCGTTTCATTCATGGAATGAATTCGCTCCAAATCGGATGCACCAGGTTCGAAGAAGTACTCAAAGTACAAATCAATTTCGTTGTGACCACGCGGCAACCATCTCTCGACGGCCCAACCACCAGGAACCACGTTGAATGCAAAAGTTGGGTACAGCCAACCGAACATGCCAAAGACACTGTCGCCACGTGGCGGCATGACATGGACATTCCAGCGACGATCATCGCCCAAGATCACCGAATAATTTGACGCATCGGCATCGCGGGCCATTTCGGGGTGTACTGAGGGAACGTGATAGCCCTCGAGAAAATTATCGGCGTAAGTTTTCCAGTTGCACTTCACCCGACGAATCGTTCGCGAATGAAAGACCAACTTCTCTAAGGGAAGATCTATGAGTGCAGTCGGAAATTGATCAAGCCAATCAATGAGTGAACAGTTGCTGGTATCAAGAGCGATAAAAACCATTCCGCGAAATGTGTCAACAAGTACGGCCTCGCGCGTTCCTCCGCTCAGCAAAGCAGTGGCTACGAGAGTCGTCGAAGACGATCGAACAATCTCGATGGCAATCTCGGCCACCGATTCATGCAAAACATCACCGACAAGTGGGATGTCGCTGTCGTAGCCAACATGAACCCATGAATCACCAAAAACTGATTGGCGTTCACTTTCATAAACTTCTGGGTTGATATACCAATCGGCGGTCAACGTGGAATTGGTACTCACGCTTCAACACTACTTGCGTTGGGCCAGGTACCTAGCCGTCGCGTCACGACTTTCTGGGTCCCGCATGGCATAAACCAGCATGTCAGCATCGCCAGCGCTGCGACCGGTGCCGGCAATCTCTTCCATCACTGCGTTGACCTGTTGTTTTGTCGAATGAAGCGAATACAGAGTTTTCGAAGCAAGATTTTCTGCTAAATCAGTCACAATGGCCTCTAAATCGCCCGAAGCGACGACTCGATTGATGAAACCAATCGATTTTGCCTCATCTGCTCCAAATGGACGACAGGTCAACACCAATTCTTTAGTGAGAGCCGGACCGATTTCTCGCACCAAACGAGGGATACCGCCCCATGCCAACGGGATACCTAAATCAACCTCAGGAATGATGAAGGTGGTCTCGGTCGTCGCAACACGTAGGTCACATGCACCCACGAACACCACTCCACCACCAACGCAATGACCATGAACTGCGGCAATCGTTATCTGTGGGACATCGGTCAAAGCGTCGGTTGCGAGTCGACCAAGATCAGCAGCCTGTCGAGGAGACTCACCAGCGCTTGCCGAAGAAAAATCGGTGAGATCAAACCCAGCCGAAAATGACCGTCCAGCACCCGAAAGAATGATCACGCGAATGTCTTCACGAAGTTTGAGCCACGCACCAAGTTGAACAATCTCGCTCATCAACTGTCGTGAGAGAGCGTTGAGTTTCTCTGGTCGATTGAGAGTGACCCGACCAATGCGGCCGTCAACTTCGACCTTCAACGTTTCGAAGTGCGGTTGTTCAATCATCAGAGAACTCGACGAACCGCTTGGATTCTGTCGACACTGGGCAAAGAAGAGATACGAACCGAGCCACCGGTGTACGGAGCTTCAATCCACTGGGTGGCACTAATTGCGATACCAACGTGGCTGATTTGCGCTTGGTTCTTTGTCGAGTAAGTGAATACTAAGTCACCTGCTTGTACACCGGTCGAGCGCCAGTCAATTGCGCTTCCTACTTTTGACTGAGCCAAGCTTTGGTGTGGCAATGAAACTTTGACTTGGGCATAGGCCGCAAGCGTGAGACCTGAACAGTCGTATGACGTCGGACCCGCCATACCAAATGCGTACGGCTTACCGACTTGGGCCTTCACGAAATCGAGAACAACTTGCAGTCGCGACGGGGCCGCCGGGGTGGAAGTAGGTGACGTTGCCACTGTTGCATTAGCGCCTTTGGGCAATTTCACAATCTGGCCTGGCAAAATCACACTGCTCTTGGTGAAACCGTTCACGGCCAAGAACGCCGCAAATGTAACTTTGGCCTTGGACGCAATACCGCTCAACGAGTCGTTCTTCACAACGGTATAGGTTGCACCACTTGCGACATTTTGCACTGCGGCCGCAGCAACATTATTCGATGAGGCAGCTACCACTACTGCTGCATCTGGAAGAACAATCACTTGGCCGGGCAAGATCACGCTGGTGGCTTTAAAGCCATTAACAGCGAGCAAATCATTGAACTTCACTTTTGCTTTACTGGCAATACCAGTCAACGAATCGTTCTTTGCAACAACGTAGGTCAATCCAGTTGTTGCAGTTGCTGAGGAAGAACTTGATGTCTTTTTATTCGAATCTGCAAGGGCACTCGGAACGCCAACAACGCCAAGCATGATTGCCGAGCACAATGACACTGCAAGTGTCTTGCTCATGATTTTCATGCTTCGCTTCACGGGTTTTTGTATCGGACCCGTTCACGAAGAACTTGAATAACTATTTAAAAATCACACTCTGAGCAGGCTTTATAGCCTGCAGATAACTAGTCGCGAATCTTGCGATCCATGTTTTCGTGATACATCGCGATCTTAAATTCGCGCTCGGAAAGTATCTGTTCGTTGAAAGCACTCGATTTTTTGGTACGGGTCATTTGGTCGTAGATGCCGATGTCTTCGCCAACGACGCCTTTCAGAACTTCCCAATGCGCCATGGTCTTTTTGTAATACGACGCATATTCCGGATCGTTCATGTCGCCTGGATAAATGAGCTCCCAACACAAGAACTTCGTGCGGTCGACTCCCAATGGAATGGGCTGAAAGACCTGAAGATGTTCGGGGTTGCAATTAAACACTGTGTTCGGGAAAACCACATAGTGACAAATTGAATTGCGATGGTGGTCGTATGACTCGCTGCTCAATTCATCAAGCGATACCGGTCGTGGCACGAAACACATGAAGTTGTCGCCCGTGACATGAAACGAAGCAAAACGAGTTGCCTTGGTGAATTCTGGTGGAGAATGGTGCAGCTCGGTCACGTGATAGATCTCGTTAAACCCATCAACGATGGCTTTGTAATTGATTGGCACGTCCCACTCAAGAACTTCATGCAAAATCATGTCTTCCATCTTGAAAGCACCAAGATCGTTCGAGATGTCAGGGCCGATTGACTCAAGCAACGGCACTGCTTTGTCTGGTCCAGCCAAGTTGATCCAGACCCATCCGCCCCACTCGCCGACTGCAACGGGGATCGCTCCGATGTCAGTCACGTGATCGGTGCCAAAATCTTCACGCTCTGGAATTCCGACAAGCTTGCCTTTGGTGTCGTATACCCAACCGTGATACGGGCACGAAAAACGGCGAGCACCGCAACCAGTTTTCTCCGCAACAATTGCGGGTCCACGATGGCGACACACATTATGAAATGCTGATAACGATCCATCGGCCTGGCGAACAACCACGATGCATTCATCGTGACCTTCATAAGTGATCCAATCGCCTGAACCCTGCACTTGTTCGCTGCGTCCAGCAATCATCCAATGACGACCAAGTACGCGCTCGCGTTCAAGTTCAAAACGAGTCGGGTCGCGATACACGCTCGCGTCCATGACGCTTGGGCCATATTCGGGAAGCGCCTTCACCGACGGACCTAAGCGAGCTGGTAATTCTCCTCGAACTGGAATATGAACCACGGCAACCTCGTTTCCTTGCACTATTTCTACCAAAAATACCGAGGTGGCGACGACTGCTACAACCATTATCAGAGTGTTATGCCAACATATGAGGGTGACGTTGTCTAACAGAGTCGTGCGACTTCACGGGGTGTACGACGCCACCGGAACAGTCGTCGGAGAAATAGCGTATTTTCTCCGAAGAACCTTCATGAACCAACATTGCTCACTTTGCGATATCACTCACTCAACTTTTTCACGCCGCAGTACTTGGGACAGTTGTGTCGCCGAACTCGGACTCGATTTTCACCTTCATCACCGAAACGATGCTCCGGCTTCGGTCACTGCCACATCGGGATATATGGCGCCCTGTGTTGTCGGCGAATACGAAGATGGTTCACTCAATTTGCTCGTCAATGCCAACGAACTTGCCTCATGTGAGAACTCCCCCGAACAGTTAATGAAAATCATCACAGAGATTCTTAGCGATAACTCAGAAAGTTCGTCACCCCTATGAGAGTCATTGCTGGCATGGGCGACCGCATTCCCTTGAATGACATTGGTCGCTACGCCCAACATGTTGAATCCCTCGGTTACGACATTTTGCATATCCCCGAGACAATCCACGACTCAATGGCCGTCGCACTATTGGCACTTGAACACACCACCACCTTGAGAGTTCAAACCAGTCTCACTTTGGCATTCCCACGTAGCCCAATGTTGCTCGCGCTTCAATCGTGGGATCTCTCGCAGATGAGTGGCGGACGTTTCGATCTTGGACTCGCAACTCAGATCAAACAAAACATTGAAGGTCGCTTCGGAATTCCGTGGTCATCACCGATACGCAAGATGAATGACTATGTCATCGCCGTCAAAACGGCATGGCACAGTTTCGCGACTGGCGAACCATTCATTGTTGATACCGAGCAATACCACATGAATCGTTTGCAGCCATTTTTCAATCCCGGCCCGCTTCCCCATGATGGCCCGCAATTACTTCTCGGTGGCGTTAATGACAACGCCATTCGACTTGCGGGCGAAGTTGCCGATTGGTTTGTGACTCACCCCACCAACTCGCATCCGCGATTTTTACGCGACAGGGCATTGCCCCGACTCGCCGAAGGAATCAACGCAGCCAACCGAACTTCACAAGATGTTCAAGTCGCTATTGCAATTCCATACATCACCGGCCCCGATCAATCAGCCGTCGAGCAAAGTCGCGAATCACAACGAGCAGTATTGGGTTTCTTGTACTCAACGCCCGCCTATCGACGAACCCTTGAGTTATTTGGCTGGGATGGTCTAGGCGCCCAATTACAGCTGATGACTCGAAGCGGAGATTGGTCGCAACTCGGACAACTGATGACCGATGAAGTTCTTGATGCCCTCATTCCGTCTGGGACATGGGATGAACTGCCAAATGTCATTAACGATTGGTTTGGCGGATTGGTTGATGCCGTACTGATTCAGCCATCCGATAACTACAACGACGAATTTGCCCAACTCATTAGTCGCGTCAAACTGATTGAGTCACGACTCAACGCCGCGTGACGAGTTCGTCACGATAGCAACTCCCACCAAAATAATGGGCAAGGCGATTGCCATGTTGGTTGAAACGTGTTCATCACTCAGCACGACACCCAGCAACACCGCGATAGCCGGATTGACATAGGCATAACTCATCGCCAGTGGACCACTCACATGACTGATCAAGTAGGTGAACGCGGTAAAGGCGACAATGGATCCGATGAAGATCAAGTAGACAACGGCTAACGAACTGCGCATGCTGGGCATCTGAATGTCTTCATGAGTGATCAAGGTCAGCATCAAGTAAACAATCGCCGCTGCAGCCATTTCAAAAGCGGTTGCCATAAACCCTGAGGGCATATCAATGCGACGACTCAGGGCTGAACCGAAACTCCACGAGAGACACGCAACGAAAACAAGAGATGTGCCACTCCATGTTCCGGAAAGTCCGTTGTCAGATACCAGCACCAAGACCCCGGCCATACCGATCAACATGCCGACCCACTGCATACGAATGGGCCAGGTCTTCCACAATCCGCCCCACAACGACATCAACATCGGCTGAATCGCGATGATCGTGGCAACCAAGCCAGAGTCGACGCCGCGATCTTCAGCCACGGTCACCATGCCCAAACCACCGATCAGTAACAGCACTCCAATCAACGAAGCGTTACGTATCTGCACTCGCGATGGCCAGGCAACTTTTTTGGCTTTCAACACGCTCAACATCACGGTGCTTGCCACGGTAAAGCGAATGCCCTGCATCAGGAAAGGAGGCATGGTCTCAAGACCAATCTTGATTGCCAAATAGGTCGATCCCCAGATGACCCATACCGCTGCGAGCGATAGGACGACGGTGCGATTAAAAGTGGCGGGGGTACTACTCGGCATTCTTTCTAGTCTCGCAGATACCCTGAACAACATGAGTACCAATTCGGGTGCCAACTCAAGTTCCCTGGCTGATCCCCAAACGCCTTTGTGCGTTCTTGGTGACTTTGCTTGGGACGTACTCATTCGCACGAACTCCGAACTTCTGCGTGGCGGAGACACTTTTGGTGAAGTGATGCTCACTCCTGGCGGAAGTGCAGCCAACGTTGCGGTTTGGGCAAGTCGATGCGGAATGAATACGCGCTTCGTCGGCAAAATTGGTCGTGATCGATTTGGACAGCTTGCGCAAGAAGACCTCGAGCGCGAAAAAGTCATTGCCCACTTAGTTGAAACCGAAGCTCACTCAACAGGATCAGTTGCAGTATTCGTTGATCACACCGGCCAACGCTCGATGGTCTCGGGTCACGGCGCTGACTTCTATCTCATGTCGAGTGAGTTGCCCGTTGAAGCAATTTCCTCAGCACAACACTTACACCTCACTGCTTGGTCTTTCTTCACCGATCCCCCTCGTTCGGCTGCTCGCAAAGCGGCTCGCCTTGCTCGTGAACATGGCGCAACGGTTTCTTTTGACCCAGGCTCATTTCAAATGATCCAAGAGATGGGTGTCAGTAATTTTTTGGCAGTGACTGCCGATCTTGATTTTGACATCGTGCTCCCCAATAAAGAAGAGGGTCAAGTTCTTACTGGTTGCGATGAACCAGTTGCGATCGCCGAAGCACTCACAAAAATCTTTCCCAAGGCGCTCATCGTTCTCAAGCTTGATGCTGAAGGTGCTTTGCTGTACGACAACGGAAAGTCAACGCACATTCCGCCAGCCACTAACAACCTGGTTGATGCAACTGGTGCAGGTGACTCTTTTGCCGGGTCTTTCTTGGCGCATTATCTCGTACACAAATCGTCCGTTGAGGCAGCACGTTTTGCGACCACAATTTCGGCATGGGTCATTGAGCACATCGGGGCACGACCCTCGGCAGATGCTCGACTCAAGACAGTTCTTGCGGCCCGCCAGAGATAGTCACCGCCAATCGGCGCTTGCCTAGGATGTCGTGCATGGAACTACGAATTATTGGTCGTCGCGCTCTAGTTACCGGAGGTTCAAGTGGTTTGGGTCTCGCTACTGCTCGCGCTCTTGCCGCAGATGGGGTCAGCGTCGTCTTAGCGTCACGATCGGCCGAGAAACTCGCCATCGCCAAGGATTCAATCAAACCCGCACATGGCGCTGCTGTGCATTGTGTCGTCGCCGATGTGAGCGATCTTGCTCAGGTCACTTCTTTGATTGAACAAACCAATGATCTTCTTGGCGGAATCGACATTTTGATTGCCAATGCCGGCGGGCCTCCCCCAGGCAACTTTGCTTCAACCCCCATCGAGGCATACGACGTGGCATTACGACTGAACCTGGTATCAAGCGTGGCCATGTGTCAGGCCGTTGTGCCCGCCATGCAAAAACAACAGTGGGGTCGCATCTTGGCGATCACTTCAAGTTCGGTTCGCGAACCAATTGATCGCTTGATTTTGTCGAACACAGCACGCGCTGGTTTGACTGGTTTCTTGAAAACGCTGGCGCGCGAAGTTGCCAAAGACGGAATCACAGTGAACTCCATTCAGCCAGGACTACATCTCACCGATCGTTTGTCATCGCTGTATCCCGACCCTGCGGCACTTGCGTCTTCAATTCCGGCCGGAGTGGTTGGTGACCCAGATGATTTTGGTCATGTCGCTGCATTCATGTGTTCAGAACATGCCAAGTTCATGACTGGCGTCGGCTTACCACTAGATGGAGGAGCGCTACACGGACTGCAATAAACAGTCGCTGACTAGATCACCAATATTTGGCGAGCAATTCAAGACTGCGCACGCGCGCCGAAGTCTCGTACGCAACCGCAGTCACCATCGCTTCGTCCGCATTGACTCGTTGAACTAATTGATGAAGTTGTTCAGCGACATGTTCACCATTGCCAACGATGCGACTTGATGGCATACGTTCGGCTTCGGTGATATCAGGATGACGAGCCGCGTCGTCGGCCGAGGGCAATGGCAAGAATCGGCCAGTTCGCCGCAAATAGCCGGTCAATCGTGATGACTTGGCGTGCCAAAGTGCTTCTTCGTCGGTATCGGCCGCCAAAACATTGGCTGTGACAACCATGTATGGCTCGCTCAAAATATGCGAAGGAACAAATCGTGACCGATAGATCTCGGCCGCTTCAAAAGTTCCACCCATGTCAAAGTGGTGAGCAAAACCAAAGGGCAGTCCCAACTTGGCGGCAAGATGCGCGCTGTATCCACTTGATCCGAGCAAAAAGATTTTGGGGTACGACGATGCAGCAGGGGTCGCCTTGAAGTGATCGCCAATCGTGGTATCAAAACGACGATCACCGAGAAGATCCATTAATTCAAAAAGGTCTGTCGGAAAATCTTCAGCACCTAAAGCACCAACAGATCGACGTACCGCCGCAGCAGTTCGCTGATCGGTACCAGGTGCTCGGCCAATTCCAACGTCAATTCGTCCGGGGTGGAGAGCCTCAAGCATGGCGAACTGTTCGGCGACCACCAACGGCGCGTGGTTCGGCAACATCACTCCGCCCGAACCCACGTTGATGCGTGATGTCAATGCAGCAAGGTGACCAATCAACACTGGAGGTGCTGTGCACGCAACACTCGGCATGTTGTGATGTTCAGCCACCCAAAACCGCTTGTAGCCACACGCATCAGCGCATTGAGCCAGCGTGGTTGTTTGACTCAGCGCATCAGCACTCGACGCACCTTCACGAAGAATCGACAGGTCAAGAACCGAAATCGGTACTGCCTGTCGTTGAGTCATCTCAGTCAATCAGACTCTGTTAATCAAACTGCGGCGTTAGCAGCGGCGCGGCGGACAGCAGCAACGACTTCGTCGGCTGGCGCACCTGGGCCAAGAATTTCAGCAATGCCCGCAGCTTTCAACTCAGCAACATCGCTGTTCGGCACGATTCCACCGATCACCACAGGGATATCAACGCCACGCGCACGGATCGCGGCAACAACGAGCGGAGCAAGAGTCATGTGAGCACCAGACAACATTGAGAGACCAACGACATCGACGTCTTCGTCAACAGCAGCCGCAGCAACAGTTTCGGGAGTCTGAAAGAGACCTGTATAGATGACTTCAATTCCGGCATCGCGCAACAAGCGAGCCACAACTTTTACGCCCCGGTCATGGCCGTCAAGTCCAACTTTGGCAACGAGAACTCGTAGTGAAGTGTTTTCAGTGTTCATCAGATGATCGGTACCTCAACGTGACGACCGAAAACTCCGGCCATGGTGTTCATCATTTCGCCAACGGTGGCATACACATTTGACGCATCAATCAACGCTGGCATCAAGTTGACTTCGGTGTCGACAGCGTCTTTGGCCAAACGGTCAAGGGCGTCTTGCACTGCTGCTTCATTGCGATCTTGTTTCACCGACGACAAACGCTCGCGTTGCTTCTTTTCATCAGCATTGGTGATCTTGAGAATGTCCATTTCGTCCTCCTCGTTACCTTCGAGGAATTTGCTGACACCAACAATGGTGCGCTCGCCACGGTTGAAGGCCCGCTCAAGTTCATAAGCACTGTCGGCGATACGACCCTGGAACCAGTTTTCGTCAATACCAACGATGCAACCTTCGAGCATTGAGCCGTGACCCATCTCGTCAATCTTGGCGAAGATCTCTTCGGCGCGACGTTCCATCTCGTCGGTGAGTGCTTCGACGTAATACGAACCGCCGAGCGGGTCGGCCACGTGCGCAACATTGGTTTCGTAACCAATGACTTGCTGAGTGCGTAGTGCAATGCGGGCTGAACGTTCGGTCGGCAATGCCAAGGCTTCGTCCATTGAGTTGGTGTGCAATGACTGTGTGCCACCAAGAACACCAGCAAGAGCTTCAATTGCAGTACGCACAATGTTGACTTCGGGCTGCTGAGCAGTCAGCGACACGCCAGCAGTCTGAGTATGGAAACGCAATTGCATTGAACGCTCGGTCGTTGCGCCGTAACGCTCTTTCATCCAACGTGCCCAAATGCGACGAGCCGCACGGTACTTCGCGATTTCTTCGAAGAAGTCGATGTGAGCATTGAAGAAGAACGACAAACGGGGAGCGAATGCATCAACCGGCAAACCTGCTTGGCGAGCAAGTTCGACGTAGGCAAAACCGTTGGCCAAGGTAAATGCCAATTCTTCGGCAGCCGTCGAACCAGCCTCACGAATGTGGTATCCCGAGATCGAAATCGAGTTCCAGCGGGGCATTTCGGCCGCAGTGAAAGCCACGGTGTCACGAACAAGTCGCATGGACTGACGTGGGGGGAACACAAACTCTTTTTGAGCTTGGTATTCCTTCAAAATGTCATTCTGCAAAGTGCCACCCAATTTGGCGCGGGGCACTCCAGCATTTTCAGCCTGGGCGACAAACATGGCCAACAAAACTGCCGCTGGCGAGTTAATGGTCATTGACGTCGTAATGCTTCCGAGATCAATATCGGAGAACAAGTCGCTCATGTCGGCGAGAGTGTCAATTGCAACGCCACAACGCCCGACTTCACCGAGCGACATCGGATCATCAGAGTCGAGACCAAGAAGTGTTGGCATGTCAAATGCAGTGGAGAGTCCGTCGCCACCCGACTTCAAAATTTCTTTGAAGCGCTGATTGGTATCAATCGCGGTACCAAAACCAGCGAACATGCGCATCGTCCACAACTTCGAGCGGTACATCGATGCGTACGGCCCACGGGTGTACGGGTAGACGCCCGGGAAGTCACCGTCTTCGGGACCATAAACCGGTTCGAGCGGAATGCCCGACATCGTCTGATATTTCTCATCACGAACTTTCGAAGCGTCGAAAGCCTTCTGCCATTGTTCACGGGGGTTCGTCACGCCTCTATTCTGACGACTGCCAGCCCATTTCCCCCACCCGAAGGCGAATTAGCGGGGCTTCAGTTGCCAATTTCACGCTCGGTGCGCTCGCTCTGAGGCAATGCACACTCGGCGGTTCCCCCGGGCATCCGGTCGCGGTTCTTTGCTACCCATCGGTAAACGACACCAGCGATCTGTTTGATACCTGGCACTAACAACAGGTAGCCAAGGACAGCCCAGCCCCGCTTGCCGTAGATCAAGACGCGAGCGACGGCCACATGAGCCGATGTCACTCGTCCGTTTTCAATCAGCTGTACCGCGGTTTCGCATTGCTCTTGCGCGAGACCAAGACCAGCCAGATCAGATCTCTGCCATGGCTGAATGCGGGGATGACGACGAATACGACGTTCGATGAATCGCACACTGCTCGTACAAAAGGCACAGTCACCATCAAAAATGAGGAGCGGTGTTGGCTCAACTATTGACGGCGAACTCATAGCGCAATTGTGCCATCAATTAGAGACCGATCCTCAGCGTCTGAATCTGGAAAGGTGCGAGGTGCACAGCAATGATTCCGTCATTGATCGAAACCGATGGTGAGTTCAAGGCCTCTTCTAAGGCATTGCACTGCACTACAACTCCCGTGGGTCGCGAGATGCTCATCGTTCCCGATGTGCTCGCTCCCCTGGTTTCCCAAAGTCTGACCACAACGTCTCCCGAGCCATCATCGGCTGGCTTCATGACACTGATGAGGGCTCCGCGAACATCAAGGCGGATACCAGAGCTAATTGCAGCCGGAGTTCCTGTCATCAATCGATATGGGTGAGCAATCTTCGCACTTTCAATTTCAATTGCTTCAACATCGCCTGGACTTTGATCGATGTACAACGACCACTCAACGCGTTGTCGTCCGATATCTGCCTGTGGGTCAGGGAACTTCGGCGAACGCAACAATGTCAATGACAGAGCGTCGCCTCGTACGTCGTATCCACGTGGTCCATCGGCCAAAATCGCGACACCACAGCCAGGTTCACCAACATGGACATAGCGATGAGCACAGACTTCAAATTTGGCGACATCCCACGATGTGTTGTGATGCCGAGGACGTCGCACATGTCCAAATTGCGTTCCGCATGTTGCCTCTCGCGCTAACACAGCAGTCGGAAACTTCATCTGCAAACGATGTTCAGATTCATGCCAATCGGCATCAAGGGCAACATCAAGTCGAGACGCTCCGGCAACGAGAGACCAACGAACTTGAAACTTCGAAGCGTTCGTGGCGTAATCGGCGACAACGACAACCCGTAATTCAGATGCCGACTCAACCCGAGGAGCTCGAACAATCTGAACCGCGATCTCGGGTGAGTTCGCATCAGCCATATCGATATCCCACGCGTCATATTCGGCGGGGGTGTCTTGACGAAGCACAAATGAACTCACTTGATGCTCACTCACGAGCGAACGCCCCGATCGGCAATCTCGAAGCTCACTCATTTGGCCCAACGAATTCCACTTCACTTGCACGATTCCGTTGGTGAGTTCGAGTCCATCTGCAGATTCAGTAAACGAAACTTCGGCCACATGCAAAGGGACGTCGCTCGAAAAATGCTGGGTTCCTGACATGGCCGGAACATCTACCCATTGCGCGACGCCATTGATGTCGACCACGCCCGAAAGTGCAACTGGGGCAGGGTTCATCAACCATGTTGAGCCATCTGTTCGTGGACTCAGAACCGAATCTAAGAGTTGCCCAACTTCTTCAGCAACCGCAGCGTGTTCGGCTTCGGCATCATCGTGGACCCACGCAATTGACGAGCCAGGAATAATGTCATGGAACTGCTGGGTCAAGACTCGTTTCCAGAGCCCATCAATTTCGTCAACTCGCTGACCAGTGATTGCTGACCAAACTTCAAGCTCATGGAGTAGGCGTTCACTATTTCGATTGCCTTGCTTCGTTCCCAGTTGCGAACTGTAGGTACCGCGATGTTTTTCAAAATACATTTCGCCGACCCAGGTTTGGGCCTGAGCCCCGTACTCGCTTTCGGCGTCAGCGAAGAAGTTTCGGATTTTGCCAAACGAAACTTGCGGTACACCTTCAAGATTGTTGGCCAGCCTGCCCCGATCAATCATTGTTTGAGTTGGGCCACCGCCACCATCTCCATGCCCATACAACACGAGTGATCGAGTTGAGCCAACATGATCGGCAAAATTTCTTTCAGCAAACCGCAGTTGTGAAGGAGTCAATAATGCGTTGTATGTATCAACCGGACTGAAGTGAGTAAACACTCGCGTGCCATCAATTCCCTCCCACCAAAAAGTGTGATGCGGAAATTTGTTGGTTTCATTCCAACTCAGCTTTTGCGTAAAGAACCAACGCCCACCGCCATGTTGAACAATCTGAGGAAGAGTTCCGGGATAACCAAAATCGTCCGGAAGAAACGCTCCGTCGCAGCGAATTCCAAACCACGACAGAAAAGCTCGCTGACCATGAACCATCTGGCGCAGCAGACTCTCACCAGTTGGCAAATTGAGATCGGTTTCAACCCACATCCCGCCAACGGGCTCCCACTGTCCTGATGCAACAAGTTTGACGACTTCAGCAAATATTTCAGGGGCATCCTCGCGAACCCACGCATAATGCTGCGCTTGGCTATGACTAAAGATGACATCAGGGTTCTTCTGCAACAAGTCAACGGCATTTGCAAAAGTGCGCACTGCCTTGCGCCGTGTTTCACGAATCGGCCACAACCAAGCCGTATCAAGATGAGCATGCCCAGCAGCAACAATCTGATGCGAATGACTAGATGCCTCGTGACCGAGCACAACCTTGAGTTCATCTAAGGCTGCCGAAGCCGTTTGCGAAACTTCGGCGACATTCAGTGCGTTGCCAGCTCGCTCGAGCACTGCGAACAAGCGTGCGCGTTGAGGGGAATTTTCTTCAAGGTCGATTGCGAGATCAATCGCAGCATGCAAAGCCACCGCTAAAGCATTCACACCTGCGTCAAAAACCGCAATGTCGGCACGTCGCAATTGATACAAAGGCGCAGCGCCCGATGTTGCTGGATCGCCAAGTGGTGTCGGTCCATAACCAAATGCATGACCCGCGATGATTGGAGTTGCCGCAGCTTCAATCCACAGTTCAATGACTTCGCCCGCAACGCCCGAACCAAGGTGAACAAGTCGTCGGTCGGGCTGAACTGCATGCACGATTTTCCCGTGCCGATACGCCAGACCTTCAACCTGGAATCCGTCACCGCGACCATTGAACCCAAGATCAATAGCTGCAACCAATGGCTGTCCCGCAAGATTGACGGGAACAGTCGCCACCAATTTGAACCATACGGTGTGCCACGCCTGACCCCAGCGTGTTCCCACAGTGAACGGCGACATTGCCAGGCTCTGCGCTTTTTCATACGAGACAGTTTCAAACAGTTCCTCAGATGCGAATACTTCGCAAGAAATCGCGCTGTGGGTCACGAAAGGTTGCACCCGTTGGTCAAGTAATCGACGCGCTCGTTGCATTGCTGGTGCGGTGACCCGATGTGCCATAGATGTTTCCTTTACAACGTCGGCGCAATGCCAATAGTCGGTTGAGCCAAACGCATACTCGCATCAAATCCCGACTCAAATGGAAGCCAGCCGTTGCGATCGGGCCAAACCAACTGCAACATCTCACCGACTTTCCCGCGGTTCCATTTCACGCCTGTCGTAAACAAATGCGCATTGGCAACGACATCGACCGTGGAAAACACACAACGCAACTCGTTGTCGAGCAACCCCACCAGTGCAACATCGCGAGGAATGTCAACTCCCGATGTCACTTGCTCGATGACTAAGTCGATGAGTCCTTTGACAGCAACTGGTGCCAAACCAAAAATGACGATGTCCGGAAATGAAAAAGACTCATTGAGACCGATGGTGTAGGCATAGCCAGGCGACGGCGGGTCGGATTCGGGCACTGCTGCGACTGGTTCGAGCGCCCAGCCGTTGGTTTCAATCATCCACTCAATCTTTTCGGCGTGCGGAATCTTGAAATCAGGAAGATCGATGTTTTCTGCCACACAAATAGAGTGCCACACCGTCAGCCAGAACGACACACTTGCGATACCGTGAACGGCGATGTATCGATTTCTTTTTCGACCAAAATGGATCGGCTTTCACCTGCTGTGCGTTTTCGGAGTCGTCTTAATGGTCAATTTGTCGCTGTGGCAGTTTCACCGCTTAGACGCCCGCAAGACGTTTAATAGCGAGGTCAGAGAGCGCTCGAGCCTGACCGTCGTTGATGTCAGCACACTTGATACGTCAGACCCGTTAGCGGTTGAGTGGCGTCTCGCGGTCGTCAAAGGTACCTACCTCGCCGACGAGCAGGTTCTCATTCTGAATCGCAGTCAAGGTGGCATAGCCGGAATGAACGTTTTGACTCCGCTGCTACTTGCTGATGGCCGAGCCATCATCATCAACCGAGGTTTCATTGCTTTAAGCGACACCCCGCCTCCGGCACCAACAGGCACTGTCGAAATCAAGGGAACCTTAAGGGCCAGCGAAGCACACACGACAGGTCAAGCAACTGAGGCAAGTGGCGAACTCACAGAATTCTTCCGCCTCGATATCAACCGTCTCCAGCAACAAATTGACCCCGAACTCATACCGGTTGCTTTGGTCGCCGAGCGTTCTCAACCGGCTGATAGTTCGGTGCTTACACCCGTCAGTCCACCAGAACTCAGCGAAGGTCCACACCTTTCATACGCGATCCAATGGTTGATTTTCTCAACCGCGGTCATTGTTGGTTGGGTCCTCGCAGTTCGCAAGTCAATTGCTAACCGCGCTCTAACTGCGCCATCCGCCTGAACTGTTCAACGACATCGGGGCTTTGGTGACTGACATCAAGTGAGCGATAAGCCGTTTCAACATTCACGCTGATTCGCCCGGCTTCTCCCCAACTGGCAAAGGTTGATCCAGTCACCGACATTTCACGAGCGATGTCACGTGCTGCATCAAATGCATCCATTCCCGATTCAAATCTTGCCGTCGCACCTAGTTCGATAAACGACAAATAGTCGCGCACTTGAACGATTCCTTGTTTATCAGTGACCGGACCATGTCCAGGAACAACAGTCTCGACGTCCATGCCCAGCATCAGATCGCATGCAGAAATCCAATTTGAAAGTGGTCCCGCCCACACGATAGGTGTTCCACCAATAAAGAGAACATCACCCGTGTACACAGTGCGCGCATCAGGAACATAGGCAATCACATCACCTTTGGTATGTGCAGGACCAACCTCAATGAGTTCGATCAGTCGTCCACCTACTTCCACATCAAGACGTGCATCAAAAGTGCGGGTCGGCATTTTCATGTCGATGTCAGCAAAGTCGAAAGCCCCAAAGAAACTGCGAAACAATTCACCAATCTCGCCTGGCGCGGCATTCAGTGCTGCCAACATCGCCGGGGGCACCTCGGTCATTTCATGAGCGGCAGCCGTTGAGGCAATAATTTCGGCACCGTCAACAAGTTGGTTGCCATAACAATGATCGCCATTGGCATGAGTGTTGACAAGTGAACGAATGGGTGCCGTACGAGTAAACGGTGCAAAGGCGTCCAACATGTGCTGGGTCAGTTTTAAGTCGAACAAAGTGTCGACCAGCAACGATGCTCCGTCTCCCACAACAAGACCAGCGTTACTCCAACCCCAACTTCCGTCGGGTTGCACATAAGCCAGGCAACCGTCGGATAGTTCAATCAGTTCAGGAGGCTTCGGCCGACCCGTCATATTCTTCTACCTTCCCCGTCGGCCCGCACCAGCGACACGACACCGACTCCAAATCGTCGAGGAGAACCTTCTCATCCTCAATCGACAATTCGCCGCCGGTTGTGTAGTGATAATAAGCCGAGGTTCGCTGCGTGCGGACAACATCAAATCGGGTCAAGTTTCCGCACAGGGTGCAGCGATAACGAGTGGACATACTGCGAGCGTAGGGCAACCATCCAAATCCAGAACATTCTGTGGCTTCACTTCTCGTAAAGACTTGACACAGAACATTTGTTCGGAAACACTCTGAAGGTGCAGAAATCATTTGACGATATGGGGACACCGCTCAGCGATGTCACTTTTTGCGTCATCGACTTTGAAACGACCGGTGGTTCGGCCGAACACGACCGCATTACCGAAATCGGTGCAGCCAAATATCTCGGCGGCGAATGTATCGGTACGTTTCAGACGCTCGTGAACCCAGGGTGCTCCATCCCGCCATTCATCACGATCCTTACTGGCATCACCGAAGCAATGATCATGCCCGCTCCTCGTATTGAATCGTTACTGGGTACTCTCACCCATTTCATCGGCGACTCCGTCATCGTTGCGCACAATGCGCGCTTCGATGTTGGCTTCTTAAATGCAGCCCTCATTCGCGACGATCGAGATCCGCTCACCAACAAAGTGATCGACACCGTGCCTCTCGCCCGCCGCCTTGTTCGTGATGAAGTCACCGATTGCAAACTGGGCACGTTGTCGGCTCACTTCCGTTTTGCCCACCAACCAAGTCACCGCGCCCTTGACGACGTTTTAGCAACCGGTGACCTGCTTCACCTTCTGATTGAGCGCGCCGCAGGTTTCGGAGTTCTTGGACTCGACGACTTAATCGCGCTTCCCAAGCTTGGAACACATCCCCAAGCCGCCAAACTTCGTCTCACCGAAGATTTACCCCGTTCACCAGGCGTGTACATCTTCTCCGACGTTGCGGGACGTCTTTTGTATGTCGGCAAGGCCACGAATTTACGTCAACGGGTTCGTAGCTATTTCAGTACTTCTGAAACTCGCCGCAAAGTTGGACCAATGTTGCGCCAAGTTCATGGAGTTGACTACATCGCAACTCCCGACGCGCTCACCGCCGAAGTACTTGAAATGCGCCTTATTCAACGATTACTACCGCAATACAACAAGGCCGGAACTACGAGTGACAAATACTGCTACGTGCGTCTGACTGTTGAAGAAGAGTGGCCTCGCCTTGTTATCACGAAAAATCCCGCCAAAAAGGGCTTACATATCGGACCACTCACAAGTCGTACTGCCGCACGACTTGTTGTTGAAGCAATTGAGTCGGTGGTTCCACTTCGACGGTGCACAGTTCGCATGGGCCGCAATTACGCCGCACCATCGGATGCGCCCGTGTGCTCAGCCGCACAATTGGGCGTCGCATTGTGCCCGTGTTCAGGAACCGCAAGCCCTGATGAATACGCAGCAATCGTTTCTTTCATCACGCATTCGTTAACTGACTCACCCTCTGCTCTCTTCGCGCGCCTCCACGAACGAATCACATCACTGGCCGCCGCTCAAAGGTTTGAAGAAGCCGCCGACATGCGCGACCGCACGCAGGCATTAGTACTTGCACTTAACCGCCAACGCCGATGCGACCAATTGAGGTCTGCAGGATCAGTGAGCATTCGCTCTGGTGACATTCATTACGACATCGAGTCAGGTGTCCTGGTCAATACCCGCCGCGAAGATCAACTCTTTAGCCCGATTACGGCACATCGCAGCAAGGTCCTTCAGGGAGTTGTTGACTTTCTGCATCCACATCAGCCAGAAGCGCTTGAAAGCGGACCACTTGACCGTCAAATCTTTGACGAAGTGATGTGCATCGCTCGCTTTTTAGATGATGAAGCAACGCATCCGGTGCTCGAAGACTGCAGTGGCCATTGGGCATCTCCCGTTCAAGCAGTTCCCGAACTTCGCCGACTTGATTTTCATCGGGCTGCCTAGATCTTTAGACAGTGAAGCTGCGCAGTCCGAGACGATCAATACTGAGTACTTTCGCGTGTCCGTCTGGAAACTCTTGACTCAACAACTCAGCCATGGTCTCGGCACCAGATTGCTCAACAAATGCCGCAATTGTGGGACCAGATCCTGACAGCCACGATGAGATTGCTCCAAGTTCACTCATGCGGTTCATGACTTCGCGACACTGCGGCGTTTCATCGAGCCTTTGGTCTTGGTGCAAACGGTCGGTCATCGAAGTTCTCAATAATTCAAGATCGCCGGTTGTTAATGCGATCACCATCTGCGTTGAACGGGCAATGTTAAAGACTGCATCGGCTCGATCAATGTTTGCTGGCAGAGTTGAACGACTTGATGCAGTTGATGTTTGAAAAAATGGAACCCATGCAACGACACGAATGCCATCGAGAACTTCAGCCGCTACTGGCACCGCCACTGTTGATTGATGTGAAGCACTAACGATTCCGCCCATCACACTCGCGGCAACATTGTCAAAATGCCCTTCGAGCTCACCGGCAATATTGATGATGTCGTCGCGGTTTTGAGCAATAAAGAGCGGAAGATCCTTTTCAGAGACCCCAGCTTTTTGCGCGAGCCCAAGACAGACACCACCGACACGAACCGCTCCCGAGAAACCTAAACCCCGTCCTGACGGAATAGGAGAATCGACCCACAGCGCACCTTGACCACCAGCTCGCACAAAAGCTTGCATCGCCGGGCGACCATCACTCACGGCCTCGCTGTCACCAATCGGACACTGAGCAACAGTGGCGTACAGCGTTAATGCCATTCCCAAAACATCGAACCCCGGTCCGAGGTTGGCTGAGGTTGCAGGAACTTGCACAGCCAAATTCATTGCTGCACAGCCAGAAGTTTCTAAGCGCCAAATTCGGCGAGGGCAGCTTGCGATTCGTTAATGAGTTTTGTCAGTGTTTCGTTGGCGCGACCCGAATCAATTGATTCAGCAGCCATAGCGACGCCTTCTTCAAGTGAACTTGCAACATCGGCGACAACCAAACCTGCACCAGCGTTCAGTACGACGATGTTGCGATGAGCACCTTGTTCGCCACTCATGACTCGGCGTACAACATCGGCGTTAAATGCCGGTGTGCCGCCAGTCAACTCTTCAGAAATTGCGGGAGCCAATCCCAATGACACGGGATCAACAGAGAACGTTCGTACTTGTCCACCACGCAGTTCTAAAACAGTGGAAGGTCCAGTGGTCGTGAGTTCATCAAGCCCGCCGCCATGCACGACCCATGATGACTTTGAACCATGAAGTCGCAGCGAGGCCAACATTCGCTCGGCAACCATTGGATTTGCCACACCGATTAATTGTCGCTTCACGCGACCAGGGTTGGCCATCGGTCCGAGCAAGTTAAAAACTGTGGGCACACCAATTTCGCGACGCGATGGTGCAGCAAAACGAAATGCCGGGTGGTAACGCGCGGCCAGACAAAACCCCATGCCAGCGCGCTCAACACATCGCTTCACACCTTCTGGCGACAACTCAACGGCAACACCTAATGCTTCAAGTACATCGGCAGTTCCACATTGCGACGAAGCAGCACGAGCGCCGTGTTTACACACCGGCACACCTGCACCGGCAACAACAATGGCCGACATCGTGCTGACATTGATTGAATGACTCCGATCGCCACCGGTACCCACGATGTCAATCGCTCGCTCACGAGTCGCATCATCAAGAGGAACCAAAGTAGCCGCTTCAAGAACCGCGTCAAGTAAACCTGAAAGTTCTTCAGGTGTTTCACCTTTGGCGCGAAGCGCAACAACAAATCCGATGAGTTGAGCTGGTGTCGCCGAGCCCGACAAAATATTGGTCATCGCCGCACGGGCATGGGCTGCATCAAGGTCTTGACGATCAAGCAGCGACGAGATCAATTCGGGCCATCCACCTATTGATTCAAGGGTGGTCTCAGAAGTCTGGGGTGCCTCGGCCATGCGTTTGAGGCTAGCGAGATGTACTCGTGAGTACGACGGTCAGGCAATGCGCCGACGCTGGCGAATGAGACGTCGTCGTTCACGTTCGGTGGTTCCGCCCCACACACCAACTTTTTCTCGACTTGCTAACGCATGCTCTAAACACGAGATACGTACATCGCACCCGTGGCAGACCATTTTTGCAACATCAGCCTGATCTTCGGTTTCTGGAAAGAACATTTCTGGGTCAAGACCCCGACACGCTCCCAGCGACCGCCATATGACTTCCATTGGATTCCCCCAAGTGACATCGTTCCGATCATGGCAACGACTTCTCTTAAAGCGAGACAATAGAAGGCTCTTGTACGTTTGTGAATAGGCAAGTTCAAATATCGCTCTGACCTGCCCTAATTGGGCGAAAAAGTATGGTCAGTGACGCAAGTCGTTGAGGAATTCAGCCAAGTTGGCCGACGACAAGGCAATCTCTTCCAAATAGTCGGGGTGTGTACAGGCCAGTACTGCCCCACCTTGCGCCAACCCTTCAATATCGTCTGACGAGAAGGCGAACTGCAGATAATGCACTGCTGCAGTGACGTAATCACGGGTCAATTGGCTTTCATGTTGAGCTTCGGTGATTGCCGCAACTTCACGACCATCAGCCAAACGGAAAACGATTGAGCTCTCGATGCCCACCAATTTTGGCAGCCACTCTTGCATTTGTTCTTCACTCGTCAATTCAATGAACAACGTGGCGCACAACTGGCCAGGTTCAGGAATCATCGGATTGTAAATGTCGATCTCGCCTTGAATTTCTTCGTCGGTGGAAAGACGTTCAACACGCGCCATCTCTTGGATCTGATAACGAATCGTGTCGCGATTTTCAAACATCACTGAAACGATCGTGCCAAGCGACAAGCGACGACGCTCTTTGAGTGCAATCACTCGATTTTTAAATTCAGGTCGCTCACGTTCGTAGGCGCGAACATCAGCGATATCTGACAATGAGAGTTTGCGGGGGGTCAATGTGTTCATGACATTCTCCAGTTTTAGAATTACTTCAGGGGTTGTTCTTCTGGAATTCCGTACGCTCGCGCCACCAATTGAATGGGGTGCAATGACACGCGCCCGGTTTGTTCGTTAATTGCTCCGTTGGCTAAGTGACAATCACCAGTGACGACATCGCTATCTGCCTTGATGATTTCGGCACCAAGTTTTTGACCAATCGGAATGGAGAGTTCGGCATTTTCGGCACGAAGTCCCCACATGCCGTCGATACCCGAGCACTGTTGAACAAGCTTGATTTTTGCGCCCGTGAGCTTCATCAGGTCACGGCTCTTCAAACCTATATTTTGTGCACGCAAGTGACACGGAGTGTGATACGTAATGGACTCGGGAACATCACCATTGAATTCAGTATCTAATGCGGTGCCATCGGCCTTGTGAATCTTCATCAGGTACTCACTGGCGTCGTATGTATGAGCCGCAACCAATTCGGCGTCAGGGCCACCGACATAGTCGAGGTAATCCTTCTTCAAGACATAACCACACGTCGGTTGTGGAACGACAATGTCGTTGCCCTTACGCACAGTGTTCGCGAGCGCCTTCACGTTCTTCTCAGCGATCTTGGTGAAATTTTCAATGTCACCACTGTGCAAGAAGGGTGCGCCACAACACTGAGTTGTGTCGGCCAACGAACATTCAATGCCGTTACGTTCGTACACCTTGATGAGATCGTGACCGACTTCGGGAGCCTGGTACTCAACAAGACATGTTGGGAAAAGTGCAACGCGTCCCTGACGCTTACCGATCTTCAATTTCGGACGGCGGTTAAACCAAGTCGTGAAACGTTGTTTCGCAAACGGCGGCAACACTCGTTCACTTGAAACACCAGAAGTCACTTCAATGGCTTTACGCACCAGAGAACCAGGCTTTGCGCCCATCATCTTGTTGATCAAGGGTGAGGTTTTCGTAGCGACTTTGCCAAGTAGGTCGGTGCGACCCATCACATTGGTTGTGACCTTGTCACGTAGTGACACTTGGTCGTTGGTGTGGCGCATCGCATCAGCGCGCAGAATCAAACGCGGGAAGTCAAGTTCCCATTCGCTTTGCCCAGGAATATAGGGGCAGTTGACATAACACAATTTGCATTGGAAACATTCGTCAATGACTTGGTCTTGTTGCGCTGGCGTCAAACGGCCAGCATCTTGGTCTTCGTGTTGATCAATGAAATCAAAAAGAGTAGGAAACGATGTGCAGAACTTGAAGCACAGTCGACAACCGTGACATAGGTCGTACACACGAGTGAGTTCGTCGCGTACGTCTTTCTCATCGAGATACTTCGGATGCTTGGGATCGTAAGTAATCGTCATAGGGAGATCTCATTCGTGTTGATTTATCTGCAAAGGACTGACATGAACTTTTTGTTGGGGTGTCCAGTTGTTACTGGACACCCCAACAAGTTGAGTAAATAAAACTCAGAGTGCGTCGAGTCCCTGCTGGAAACGACCAGCATGGCTCTTCTCGGCGCGAGCCAAAGTTTCAAACCAATCGGCGATTTCGGCAAAGCCTTCGTCGCGAGCGGTCTTGGCAAAGCCTGGGTACATCTGGGTGTACTCGTAGGTTTCGCCGGCGATTGAAGCCTTGAAGTTGGCTTCGGTTTCACCGATGGGCTCACCCGATGCGGGGTCGCCAACTTCGGCCAAGTAATCGAGGTGACCGTGTGCGTGTCCGGTTTCGCCTTCGGCAACTGAACGGAACAATGCAGCAGCGTCGGGGTAGCCCTCGATGTCAGCCTTCTGTGCGAACCACAAGTAACGACGGTTGGCCTGGCTCTCGCCGGCGAACGCCTCCTTGAGGTTTTCGTGAGTCTTGGTGCCGTGGAGGCTCATGACTGTCTCTCTTTCGTGTGTTTTGGTTGTTGTTTTGCTGAACTTCTTGAGCGCAAGACGCACAAGAAACTTGTTGTCAATTCAGGCGCATTTTGCGCATGAACCGTGGAACAAAATTGACGTTGAATCAACGGCGAATCCGTCGAGACCATCGATACGGAGTTGCTGCGAACCTGCGACATAAACGTCGCGCACATCTCCACATGCCTGACAGACGACGTGATGATGATCGTCGACGTTTGGGTCAAAGCGCACTGCACCTGCACCAACATCGATCAATCGCAACTCGCCCATTGAGGCCAGATCGGTCAAGGTTTGATACACGGTGCGCAACGAGATGCCCGGCATCTGCGCGCTGGCTTCAGAAAACAGGGCATCAGCGGTCGGATGCATCGTGTTGCCATGCATCAGACGGAAAAGTAACTGCCGCTGCGGAGTGACCTTCAGGCCATTGGCTCGAAAAGCTTCGGTGAGCTCGGTGGGTGATTTCACAGACCGAACCTTAGTGACATTCCGTGCTAGTTAGCAATCAATGCAGATTAGCAACTCGTGAAATTTGTCTCAACAGGCACTCTGAGACTGCAGCAAGTACTCTCGCCATGTGCCTACCGAGTTATCCCCTGAGCGTTTTGACCGACCAGCCATGCGCCAGCGCTTAGCGACTGAGCAATTTGATGTCGTGGTCGTCGGCGGCGGAATTACCGGCCTTGGCGTGGCCCTCGATGCCGCTTCGCGAGGATTACGTACGGCACTTGTTGAACGCCACGACTTCGCTTCAGGTACATCGTCAAAAAGTTCAAAACTGATCCACGGCGGACTGCGTTATCTGCAGCAAGGTGAAGTGCGCTTGGTCTATGAAGCGCTGTATGAACGTCAACGGTTACGTCGCAATGCACCGCATCTCGTCACACTCCTCCCCTTCTTGCTACCGATTCTCACTAAAGATGGTCTCGTGTCGCGCAAAATTGCGCGAGCTCTCGGTTCTGCTTTGTGGATGTACGACTTCACCGGTGGCGCACGTATTGGAAAAATTCACCGACGGCTGCGCAAACAAAAAGCGTTGGCGCATATGCCAACGATGCCGAGTCAGCGTTTGGCTTCGGCCTATATCTATTACGACGCACAGGCTGATGATGCGCGCTTATGCGTCACGATGGCACGTTCTGCCGCCGACCACGGTGCAGCAGTGATCAATCAATGTGCAGTCACAAACATTTTGCGTTCCGACTCTGGACAAGCCACTGGAGTTTCAGTTTTGTGCGACGGCGAGCAATTCGACATTCGCGCGCATGTCGTTGTCAATGCTGCTGGTGTTTGGACTGACGCAGTTCGCACACTTGAAGAAGGCATTGATCCCGACACCATTCGCCCAGCCAAAGGTGTTCATGTCACCGTGCCGTGGGAAAAAGTTCGCAATGACATCGCAGTCATCATCCCCGTCCCCAAAGACAAGCGCAGTCTGTTTGTTGTTCCATGGGGTCCAAAGCCTGATGGAACCTTTACTCATACATACGTCGGTACTACCGACACCGATTATCAAGGCCCGGTTGACGATCCGCAATGTACAAAAGACGATATTGACTATGTCTTGCGGGCATTAAACGCGAGCGTCACTACCGGAATCACCACCGATGACGTCACCGGTGTGTGGGCAGGATTGCGCCCACTCGTCAAGCAAGTCAATGCCGAAGAAGGAACTGGTCAAGGTGGAAAAGCAGCCCGCACCGCCGACTTATCACGCCGACATCTGGTATTTACTGGCGAATCTGGCATCATCACCGTCACTGGCGGCAAGTTAACGACCTATCGCGAAATGGCTCAAGACACGGTCGATGCTGCATTGAAAGTTCTTGAGAAGAATTCAACATCAAAACCGACAAGTATCAAGAAGTGTCGTACCAAGAATTTGAAACTTCACGGAGCAACGGGTTACAAAGAACCGCGCATTGAAGGTTCGGTTGAAGCGCATCTTGCACATCGCTATGGGTCTGATGTCAACATCATTCAAGAATTGATCACTGCCAATCCGCAATTATCCGATCCACTCGTACCCGGTCTGCCTTACATCAAGGCCGAAGCTATTTATTCGGTGATCCATGAAATGGCTCTCACCCTTGATGATGTTTTGTCGCGCCGTACACGCGCTTTACTCTTTGACCGGGAAGCAACTCGTATTGCTGCCAAGTCGGTCGCTGAACTCATTGCACCATACGCACAGTGGAATGAACAACGAATTGAACAAGAAGTGCAGGCATTCCAAGAAATTTGCGAGCACGAAGCAACGATGGGCACACTGCCCGAAACTGAACTGTATTCCTGAGCGGAGAACCACATGACCGGTAAGACTTTTTCTCGCGAGAT
This sequence comes from Actinomycetota bacterium, assembly GCA_947454105.1. GTDB lineage: Bacteria > Actinomycetota > Acidimicrobiia > Acidimicrobiales > Ilumatobacteraceae > Casp-actino8. Next base: position 36,302 of record CANGIP010000018.1, read on the forward strand.
CACTTCACCCATTGATCTCATTCAAGATGCGCAATCACCCGCACGAAATCACTTAGCGCACGCCACCATTTCACTGACCAATCAACAGGTCGCTGATCTGCAAAACATATGCGAGACCATCACCGCCCCTATTGAAACCGCACTGGCAAGTCGTGATTGGTGGCCACTCACCATGCATTGGGCTCTTGCGGGCGAAGTACCTACTCGTGCCGCGGCAATTTGTCGACCGACATCAACAGAGCAGGTGTCGCATGTTTTGTCGTATTGCAACGAGCACAAGATTCCAGTGACTGCTGCGGGCGGACGCAGCGGTGTTTGTGGCGCTTCCATTCCCCTTTATGGCGGGGTCATATTGGATACCACTGCAATGCAAGGCGTCGTCGCACTTGACGATGATTCACTAACAGTCGAAGTATTACCCGGAACTTTCGGACCCGATCTCGAAGCCCACATTCAGTCGTTGGGTTTCACCGTTGGCCACTATCCACAAAGTTTTGATATCGCGACTGTTGGCGGTTGGGTGGCGTGTCGCGGTGCTGGTCAATATTCAACTCGATACGGCAAGATCGAAGACATGGTGGTCGCTCTCGAAGTTGTGCTTGCCGATGGCAAGATCATCAAAACTGTTGGTTCTCCTCGTGGAGCAAGCGGACCAGACCTCAATCAAATCTTCATTGGTAGCGAAGGAACTCTTGGTGTCGTCACTCGCGTCTGGCTTAAGTGTCACCCTATTGCGACACTAGAACGTCGGGCCGCATTTGGATTCGCGACATTCGAAGATGGTCTTGACGCGTGTCGACGAATCATGCGACGTGGGGCAACTCCTGCAGTCCTTCGTTTATATGACGCACCCGAAAGTCAACGCGGTCAAGGCGGCGACGGAGTGGTCTGTGCTCTTCTCGTCTTAGATGAAGGCGACGTCGCATCAGTGACTGCATCAATGAACATCGTTGAAGAAGAATGTCTCGCAACAATCGGTTGTATTCCTCGCGATATTGAAACTGTCGAACGTTGGATGCATCATCGCAACGACACCAGTGCTCTGCAAGCACTCACCAAAAAGGGTTTCGTTGTCGACACCATGGAGATTGCTGCGCCATGGTCAACCCTTCCCGCAATCTTCAATGCGACCCGTAAAGCGATGCTCAAAGTTCCTCACGCCCGTTCATCAACTTGCCACTTGTCGCATAGTTACATCGACGGCGCCTGCCTGTATTTCACATTCGCTGCTAATCCTCCGTCTGAAGAGGTTGAAAATACCTATGTGGCGCTGTGGGATGCCGGCACCCGAGCAGTTCTTGCCAATGGCGGAAACCTCAGTCACCATCACGGCGTCGGTATGAACCGTTCTCGTTTCGTACAAGAGGCGCTCGGTTCTGCATTCGGTGTGCTGGTTGCCATGAAAAACTCTCTTGATCCGCAAGGCATCTTGAATCCTGGCAAGATGGGACTACCCCTACCCGACTATTTGGAGGCAGCACAGTGGCCATGAGTTCGACTTCGTCAAGCTCAACTCCGTCTCGTTGGGACACTCAGGCAATTAAGTCTGGGGCCTCTGTCGCACTAGTTTTTGCAGTGCCATTTTCCATCGCCGCGCGAATTTTCTCAGATAGTGCCATCGCAGTGATCTTGTCGCTGTGTGCTGCGATCGGATTCTTGTTAGGCGCAGCAGTCGCCGCATGGCATCAACAACGACGCACTCCGCTTACTCATGCCATCGTGACAGCAGCGTTGAGTTACATCATTCCGCAAACCGTCTTTATCATCGTCAAATTGGCGCGCGGTGGAGAAGTGCGATGGCTCGGTGTGTTTTTTAACTTGACCGTCACCTTGACCGTCGGTGTCATCGGTGGCTTTATTGGTTCAACGATGCAAAGGACCGGCGCTACGCCGAGAGGGCGTCGTTCATGAGTTCTTCAGTTCTTGTGATCGATGTCGGCACAAGTGGTTTACGTGCTGCAGTGGTTCGGCCCGATGCGACTGTCACTGCCTTGCATTATCGCGAGTTCGCCCCCAGTTCGCCGTTCGCTGGTCTTGTTGAGTTTGATGCGACAGAAATGGCTCGTCTCGTTCTTGAAGTTGCCCATGCATCACTCGCCGAAGCCGGCGCGGTTGCCGCTGTCGGCATCACGACTCAGCGGGCATCAACAATTCTGTGGGATCGTTCAACAGGCATTCCTCTTGGACCTGCTTTGGGTTGGCAAGATTTGCGCACCGTCGGCGAATGCATCATGGCCAAAGCCGAGCACGGTTTGTCACTAGCACCTAATCAAACGGCAACTAAAGCAGCGTGGCTCCTCAAGACTTACGTCGGCGACGAGCAAGCGATTGCCGCACGCGCTCACGATTTATGTATCGGCACAGTTGACAGTTGGATTGCGTGGACGCTCTCGCAAGGGGCACTCCACGTCACCGATCACAGCAATGCTGCCGTCACCGGACTCGCCGATGTTTTGTCTTATGAAACGATCAGATGGCACGAACGCGCCTGCTCGGTAATGGGCGTACCGATGTCAATGCTCCCCGTGCTTGTTCCGTCATCAGGAATCATTGGTGCCGCAACCGCGCTGCCTGGTTCGCCACCTATTGCGTCCATTGCCGGCGACCAACAGGCGTCGCTCATCGGCCAATCATGCGTACGACGAAATATGGCCAAGTGCACATTTGGTACGGGTGGCATGATGAACGTGTGCCTGGGCGACAACAAACCCACTTCATCTGAGCGCGGACGTCACGGTACATTCCCCATTGTTGGCTGGAGTCAAGTGGCAAACGATGCTTCTCATCTGGTGACCTGGGGCGCTGAAGCGATCATGTTGTCGGCCGGAACAAATATCGAATGGCTCCGCGACGATATGGGTCTCATTTCCTCGGCCGAGGAAAGCGACGCCATTGCTCGCTCATGCGATTCAACCGACGGAGTCATGTATGTGCCGGCACTGCTCGGACTCGGAACTCCCCGTTGGGATTACGGCGCTCGCGGGGCCCTCTTTGGGCTCACCCGAGGAACAACTCGAGCCCACATTGTTCGCTCGGTTCTTGAGGGGGTCGCGCATCGCGGAGCCGACCTGCTGGAGGCCATCGAATCTGACTACCCCGATGTGGAAGTGCCCGAGATTCGTGTCGATGGTGGCATGAGTCGTAACCCCACATTTATTCAGGCCCTCGCCAACGCGACTGGCCGCCCCATCTCGGTCTCGCCTGTCACCGAGGCGACAACCGTCGGTGCGGCGTATTTGGCTGGTTTAGCCGTTGGAACTTGGTTAAATCTCGCCGAAATTGAATCTCTCTGGTCGCCACACACCACCGTTGACCCTCAGCCCAACTACGATCGAACCGCAGTCCGAGCCCAATGGGAACGAGCTGTGACCCGTGCCGCCGGATGGATCACCGAACTTTCGAGTCTCGACTTCTAGAGTTTGGAGTTGCTCTTACCTGTCTCGGCACATAAGGCTGTAGATCAGAGTTTGTGAAAGGAACCCCGTGACCGCTTCGAAGATCATCAGCGATAGCCCAGTTCGGCCCACTGCGGCCGACACCGAGCTTCTCGCATCGGCCCAAGCCACTGCATTAGCAGTACGCGATCTCTATCAGGCCGCAGTTGCCGCAGGTGCCGGCGGAGAGCATGTGGCTTGCCTCGTCTCGATCGCTGCTCACCACGACGCCTACGCCCAATCAATTTCGTCGCTCATTGGTCGCGCTGCACCGCAAGCCCGAGATAGCAAAGTCTTCTCGACCAATAAGGCCGACTTCGGATCTGACACCATGGCCACTGCTCTCGCCGCACACGCCCTGGAAAATTCGCTGGTCTCGACACATACCGCACTCATCGGAGAACTCGAAAGCACCGAAGGCGCAGCACTCATCGCGTCGATGGTGATTATTGAAGCTCGCCATGTCGTTGCGTTGGCAACAATTGCTGGCAAGTCACCCATTGATGACAC
>CANGIP010000019.1 GCA_947454105.1 Actinomycetota bacterium
GCCATCGAAAACGGCGACCCCGCCGAAGATGGCAAGGCTCCGAACTTCAACTTCGTGGTCACCGAAAGTGGTCAAGAGACCGAGCGTTACGACAATGTCTCATTGTCGGATATCGCTGCCACGGTGAACAAGGCTTCGAAGCGAGTCAAGGTTGAGACCAAGGTTGATCTCAAGAGCCTTCAGGACATCTCAATTGCTGGTCTTCGTCCCGGATTGTTCGCAGTGACCCCCGCTCCGGCCGTTCCGGTCGAAGTCAAGCCCAAGCATTTCGCAGGTAGCGAGTCCGACCGCACTGGCATCAATGGCCTCGTCATTGCCGACGAAGTCACCATGGTGATGGTCCCCGACCTCATCACGGCTGCGACCAAGGCTGACGGATCGGTCGATCTTGGCATGTGGAAAGCAGTCCAGACTGCGCTCATTTCACATTGTGAAGGACAGGCCAACCGTATGGCCATCTTGGACGCACCTCCAGCGATGTCACCCCAGCAGGTCAAGGAATGGCGTTCAGATGTCGCCATGTACGACTCGGCATTCGCAGCGTTTTACTACCCATGGATCCGTGTTGACAACCCTGTGAGCACCAGCCCTGCCGACGCAACCATTTTGGTTCCACCGTCTGGTCACGTAGCCGGAATCTGGAGTCGCGTTGACGACACCCGTGGTGTTTGGAAAGCTCCCGCCAACGAAGTCGTTCGTGGCGTGCTGTCAACCGAAATCGATATCACCAAGGGCGAGCAGTCATTGCTCAACCCAATCGGTATCAACTGCATCCGTCCATTCGGAACTCGCGGAATCCGCGTGTGGGGTGCTCGCACCTTGTCATCCAACACCGATTGGACCTACATCAACGTGCGTCGTTTGTTCAACATGATTGAAACCGCAATCATGGAAGGCACACAGTTCGCAGTTTTCGAACCGAACGATCAGAAGTTGTGGGAAGGTTTGAAGCGCACCATTTCAGCATTCCTTCGCGGATTGTGGCGCGATGGCGCTTTGTTCGGTGTTACCGCTGATCAGGCGTTCTTCGTCAAGTGCGACTCGGAAACCAACCCACCCGACTCGATCGACCAAGGCAAGGTAGTAGTTGAAGTCGGCATTTCGCCGGTCAAGCCTGCTGAATTCGTTATCTTCCGCATCAGCCAACTGCGTCAAGCAGCCTGATCTACACAGCTTCTACGAAAGGAACCTGAACAATGGCAAATGAACATGACCTCGAATTTCTCGGGTCTCAATTCGCCCTCGAACTTGAGGGTGTTGAGATGGCTCGATTCACAGGCTGCTCGGGCTTGAGCTATTCAACCGAAGTGGTTGAATACCAAGACACCGTTGGCGGCAAGATCATCATCCGTAAGCGTCCAGGCCGCACCAAGTACGACGACATCGTGCTCAAGCGTGGCTTGTCGGCCGACAGCGCAATCATCGACTGGCACACCAAGGTCCTTGAGGGCGCCGTCGAGCGCACCAACGGCTCCATCGTCATTTATGACAATGCTGGAACCGAAGTTGGTCGCTGGAACTTTGAAGCCGGTTGGCCATCAAAGTGGAGCGCTTCAGACTTGGACGCCGGCACCGATGACGTCATGATTGAAGAGTTGACAATCAGCCACGAAGGACTCTTCAAGGCCTGATGTCTCTTACTACGGAATTTTCCTTTACTCTCCCCCGTGGCTATCTCGGGTCGGACGGGACCGTTCACCGCCGGGGCGTTATGCGCCTTGCTACGGCGCGTGACGAGATCGAACCGCTTCGTGATCCTCGGGTGCAGGGTGCAGATGATCCGTATTTAACGATTATCGTTCTCTCGAGAGTGGTCACTGAACTTGGCAGTTTGTCAGCAGTGACCCCTCGAGAGATCGAAAATCTCTTCGCCGCCGATCTTGCGTTCTTGCAAGATCTATACGGCGTTGTGAATTTTGGCAGCACTGCTGATGTTCGTGCTTTCTTAAAAGAAGCAAATGAAGCTGAAAAGGCAACCGCCGCTCGCTCTCGCGCTCAGTCACTTGATGACGATGACACTGACGATGAAGACGACGACTATGAAGATGATGACGAACTCGACGACAGCACCGATGACGACTATGAAGATGATGATGACGATGAAGAAATCATCATCACTGGCCGTCGTCGTGGAGGGGCTGTTATCGAGGAGGTCAATCAGGACTCCTGATGGAGATTTATCCCGAAGACGCGTTGTGGGACGAAGTGATTTATCTCGCATACCACATCCATTGGGATCTTGATCGTCTCCTCGATTTAGAGCATTCCGACCGTGTTCGACTCGTCGAAAAAGTAGCTGCGCTCAATCGTCGAGCGCTCGATGAAGCCAAAAAGATCATGGCCTGATCGTGGCAATCTCACCTTTCAATTCTTTTTATAACGAGGGACCCACATCAGCGACCTTCATCGTCGAGATTGACGGAAAGATTCTTGGGTCATTTCGTGAAGTCAAAGGCCTCGGCGGAAAAGTCGAAATTTTCGAAGTCAACGAAGGTGGCGAAAATGGATTCGTCCACAAACTCCCTGGTCGCTTCACTTTTGACGATGTCACTTTGCGGCGCGGTATGACTTTTGACAACGGTTTATATAACTGGTTTAACGAAGCCAGTGGTAGCCGTTTTGAGTTGGGATCCAAGATGGGTAAGGCGACCTTGGCACGACAAAACGTGGCGATCACACTGCTGAGTGCCAAAGGAAAAAGGTTGCGCCAGTGGATTTTGACCGATGCGATTCCCGTTTCTTGGAAAGGTCCCGAACTTTCGATTGAAACTGACGAATTCCTTGTCGAAGAAATCACGCTCGCCCACCACGGTCTGGTGTCGTCAAATGCGGGCTTGCCGGCTGGACCAAGCAAGAAGCCGAGTATCAAAGCCTTGAAAAAAGCTGCCGCCCCTAAGAAGAAGAAATAACGATGAGCGACGTCACTCAACAGGCATCCTCAGCGCAGCCTCTTCGGCGAATTGTTCGTCCCACACCAATCGCTCGTCAACGCAAGATGACGATTGGTCGAATCGCCTCCAACTCGCAAATGATGGCTAACTCATTTGGTCGATCGACATCAATCCGCCGATCGATGTCCCATGACACGTCAGTGCGATTCCCAACTTGGTTACTACCCGCTCTACCGGCCCGTGCCGATGACCTCGACCCATATCGTGATCGTGACATCATTGCGCTCCGACAATCGCGAATGAAAAATCGAGTCGTACGTCAGGTGCAACCACGCGGCCTCCCGATGGCGGCCAACGCTCACGGACGTAGTCGCTCTGGAATTCAGACGGGGCCTTCATCAATCGCTCGTCGCTTACATCCGATTCGTCGTCAACCCAATCGAAATGAAGCGCATATTGGACCAACATCAGCACCTTTAGTTCGTGTTGCGTCCCAGCCGCAACGACCAACTGCCCGTCCACCTCGTACACGATCGACTAATAGTCCGACCCGAAATGGCAATCGCACTGACCGTGATGGCCCAACGCCACTAGCGCCTAGATATGAGTCAGTCTTGGTCGCGCGTTCGTTACTGGCAAATCCTCAACGAGATCAATCCTTTGAAATTGATCCTCGCGAGACCGCAACAAACACTCATTCCCATCGACTTTCACTTCCTCGAGTGAGCAATCGTCAATCAATTGACCGATCGGCAGTACATCGTCGCCCTGCATCCACCGGTCGACCATTGGCAATGCCATCTAGCCGGATACCGCTTTCACTGATGTACGAACCTGTACATCGCCCTCATCCGAAGCAGTCGTTGGAACCGTCAGCACGAGCGGGTCGAGTAAAGGGGCCACAGTCAAAATCCCATCTCGTATCAACGCCTCGGTCATCTGCATCAACACCTTCTTCAACCACGACGCAATCAGCTACCGTCAAACGTCAGGTATCCGATTCGCCAATCTCACCAACCGTTGGCCCGAACTGGACCTCGTTTCCCTCTCGAGATTCATCACCTGATCTCGTTGCTAGAAAAGCGGAATCAAGCCCATCGGTTGTTCGTTTGCCCGCGACATCATCCACAACAGCGTCGGCATCCACAACGTCAACATCAGCGACCGCATCAACGACAAAACCAGCAACACTGTCGACAACTTCGACACCAATGCCATCTGATTCACCAGCATCACTGGTTTCTTCGACAACAATCTCACCCCAGACACCGACTGTTCAAGAATCTCAACGTTCCCCTGCCTCGTCTTCATCAAGCATCAACTCGGTCGTTATTGGAAACGGCATTGAAACCACAGCACCAGAGCAAGTTCGTCGCCGAGTGCGCACGGTCAATATTCCGAGAACACCTGGTTGGCGTCAGGTAGTGGGATTACCTTCTGAACAAACATCGCCAACACCGCCACACGTGATGACGTCCACTCAAGACGCGCTTTTCCGACGAGTTGCAGCGCTTGCCAATCCTTCCGGCACGCCAATCGGTACGCCAGGAGACATTGCTCGTCGATCACCTGTTTCAGGTTCGCTCTTCAGCCTCGCTTCATCAATGACTGCAGCGGTTCGCCAAAACCGCGAATCTTCAGTGAATCAGATTTCTTCACCTCGAGAAAATGAACGCCCACTCACTCGACGAGCACAGCGCAAACGAGCCGAAACTGCTCAAGCCCAACGAACTCATACAGCGACTGCAGATCAAGCAACTTCTCACACACCAGCAACTCAAGTTGATCGAAAAATCACACAGAAGAGTCTAGAAGGCCAAGCGATTACCACTTCGGCAAATCGGAATACAAGTAGTTCGGCAAACAGGAATAGCGGTCGCTCATCAACCCGAAATACTTCGCCAACCATTTCTCGTCGCTCAGCAAAATCATCACAATCGGCGATCTTCCGAAACGCGACTCCAGGCCAAAGCACATCGGCACCTGGCCTGAACCTCGCGAATCGCGACCACATGGCCAGCGTCGCATCACATTCCACACAACAGCCTTCTTTTGTCAATCTGTGGTCGGCTGTCAACCATTCCGTTTCCCGTCAATCGAATTTGGCGGCAAGGCGTTCGTTACGTTTGCCTCAACCAAAAGCTCACTCGCTCGACAGCAAGCCAGGTTCCATCGTCCGTCAACAGTTCGGACTAGACAACCCGCCGACAAACAAGTCCCATCGACAAGTTCGCCGTTCAATGACTCATGATCTGCGATCACAAAATAACAATCGAACAAGTCTGGCGTTGCGAAGCACTTCACAAGGAAATCCGTCGACCGCCCGCGTGATGTCAGTTGCTCGTCAAACCCGTTCTCATATGTCGAGCATTACGCCCGGAGCCAGCGGTGGCATTCAATTTGCTGGGTCTCTTGCGAAAGCAATTTCTTTGCGGCAAACCCACAGCAACGTCAAACAAACTGTTACTCCGACTCGGGCGCAACGATTGGGAGCCACGGCCACGGCAAGCACGACAACCTCACCTTCAATCCATCGTTCAGCCGTTTCTACAGCCGCAACAATCTCGACAGGCGCTCAACGAAGTCCAGATAGGGCCAACGGGTCGACGCCGTTGACCGGCGCAGGTGCAAACGTCGCACAGAACTTCTTAGATCGGCTCAGTCGCACCACCGGAGAAGACTTCACTCCAGTTTCGATACCTGCTCAAGATCTACCCGTAGCAACAACCGTTGCGGACGACGTGATCTCTCGCCGAACTTCTCGCGCGGTTCCAGCCTTCGACGCTGTCCCTACCTCTGCATCGCCCACTGATCAAACCAGCGTTCCATCACAAATCACATCGATCGACGATCAACCGCATTGGGCCATCATGCGTCGCGTCACTGACGATGATGGGATCATTGAGAACGGGTCACTTTTGACACCTCGCGGTTCAGCCGACTCGATCGGGAGAGCGTCTCGTGCAATGTCTGAATCAGCATCAGTCGCCAACGGTGTTGTCATGCGATCGGTAGTTGCAAATTCTTCACGAATGCCAGCCGACAGCTCATCAACACAAGCGAAAAGCTCAAAGAGGACTTCTCAACGATCAACTCCACCCGTCGCCTCGACTACGTCACCCGCAACTCCATTCACAGGTACTTCAACATCTACTTCACCATCTCTTTCAACAGCAACATTTGTGCCAGCATCAACATCCGCGACGTCTGCAACACGTTCATCGACAAGGCGAAGTATCGATGCCGCTCGTTCTCGTCAAGAAATTGTTGAACGGGGTGGATCAATCTCTTCTCGCGGGACGCTCCTTCGTTTGGTTTCTCGCAGCGTTCCTACTCAACGACTGTCGAGTCCACTCAACGATTTACCTGTGTCTCCAAACGTCAGACCCGGCATGAGAATTCCTTCCGAAGCCTTGAGCGCTATGCCAACGACGCCGACGGTTGTTTCAGCGTCCCCGTCGGTCTCATCAAACAGCAACGTGATATCGAGATCAGTCGCTTCAAAGTCTTCCGCGCTACTTCCTTCACCATCGGTACGTCGAGAGGGACGACGCTCGTTGAAAATTCAACGGCAAGCCTCAGGCGTCCAATTCGGACCGAGCGAAGACGGCACCATTTCTGCTGACGCTCTCGTACGAATGATTGAATCTGGCCAGAGTTTGCCCAACCAAGTCGTTCACCGCCAGGTGAGCGGCACGTCTTCAAGTGGTCTCATCCGCGCCCAGCGATCACCCGGTCACATCTTCCGTTCAGGCAGCTCGTCAATTATTCAACGGAGTCCGTCGACATCCGAGAAGGCAGCACCTGGTCCAGTTTCAATCTTGAGCCAAGTTTTGTCGCCATCTGACGATTCGGAATCAGGCCCAAACCAAATCACTACTAGTCAACTCCTTGACCTCATGGATTGGATCAATCGCATTGTCGATGATCGTCTACGTCAAGAACTTGAGCGACGCGGAGTCGCCGGAGGAAGGTGGTAGTCGATGAGTATTCAAAAGGCTTACCTCATGTCTGAAACCAAGACAAAAATTCCATTCATGTTCAACCCGAGCGATTTGGAATTTTCAAAATCGACTGACTGGAAATCAAACAACTCACCAGGTAGCAATGCACCTCAATTGACCTTCGATAGTGGCAATTCTGTTGAGTTCAAATTGACGGCAATTTTTGATTCAACCGAAACTGGCAAATCAATTACCGATATCACCGACAAGCTCTACAAGCTCACTGTTACCGACAAGAAAGTCAAGGGAACGAAAGAAGATCGCAACATCAAGCGTCCACCGTGGGTGCAGTTCCACTGGGGCAAGTTGCGTTCATTCAAAGCCGTCATCACCAGCTTCAATTTGAAGTACACCTATTTCACGTCAAAGGGTGTCCCGTTGCGGGCCGAAGTCAGTATGTCGTTTCGCCAATTCATGGATGAAGGTGTGACTCCACCACAAAACCCCACATCTGGAACGCCCAATCCCGGACAAGTACGACGCCTGGAGGCCGGCCAATATCTTGACACTGTTGCCGATGAACTGTACGGCGATCCTGCTCAATGGCGCGCCATTGCCAACGCAAACGGAATTGATGATCCACTCGCGCTCGATCCTGGCCGTGTCCTGATGATCCCAGAGTTGGAGGGATGACATGCCCGAATCAGTAGGCATATCAGTTCCGAAGGTCACCATTAATGGTGCAGCGGTCACTGGCGTCAAGGCCGACGCGCTACTTGACGTTCGCGTCGTGCTTGAGACTGCAGCAGCTGCGGCGGCTACTTTGCGTTTTCACGACCCGTATTTTGAATTGCTTGAAGGCTCATTTGCAAAAATCGGAGTCAAACTTCAAGTCGCTTTCCCGGATGCAACTGGTAAGGACGTCATTGTATTTAAGGGAAAGATTGCGGCGATCGCCGCCGAACAAGGGGCAGGCGACCGCCACGAATTGGTGATCACAGGCTACGACGCGTCGCAACAACTCTCACACGGTTTAACTCCAACGACGTACACAGAGATGACGGCAGCCGACATCGTGAGCAAGATTGCAAAACGAAACAGCTTGACTCCGAAAACCAGCATCACTGGCAAAAAGATGACGTATTTTTTGCAACTTGATTCAGATCACGCTGTTCTTGATGAATTGGCACGTCGCAATGGAGCTGAATGGTGGGTCGATGACACCACCCTCAACTTCACGAAACGAACTCTGAAATCCCCCATCAAATTAAAGTGGGGCACCACCTTGCAAAGGTTCTCAGCACGTTTTTCTGGTGCTGCTCGCGTTGACGATGTCACCGTTCGCGGCTGGGATCCCGCGACGCAAAAAGCAGTCACAGGAAAAGCCACCCGGTCGGCAGTCACGAGTACAAAAGTTGGCCTCAAACTCAAGATGACCGATACGCGTGCCACTCAAGCGAAGGCACTCAAGGCGTCGTCGACTGTCACCGATATGCCAGTCGGAGCAGCCGATGAAGCCAAAGCACTCGCCGAAGCGATGCAAGCCGATTTGGCGGCTGGCGAGTTGCGAGTGCAAGGAGAAGCAATCGGCCAACCCAAGATTGCAGCAGGTTCAACCATTCAAATCGAAGGCGCTGGCACACAACTTGCTGGAACCTTTGTCGTCACTCGAGTCGAACATATCTTTGGTGTCGGACGCCCACTTCTGTCACGCTTTGAAGGAGGTCGCCACGGCGGAAGCGAACTGGCCGACCATATTGTGAGTGCACAACGCGGATCGGTACGTAACCGCCGACAGTTTGCGATCGGAACCGTCACCAACGTCAAAGACCCTGACAAGGTTGGTCGCATCAAAGTCAAACTTCCCACAATTTCGGATAAAGACGATTCAGCATGGGCACGTGTTGTTTCGCCTGGTGCAGGAAAATCACGCGGGCTTCATCTCATGCCCGATGTTGGCGATGAAGTACTCGTCGCTTTTATCGGTGGCGACCCGCGCAACCCCGTCATTCTTGGTGGCATCTGGAGCAAGAAATTCGCTCCCCCAACACCCGAGCCTGTCAAGGGCGACAAAGTCGGTGAACGCTCGCTGGTGATGGCCTCTGGCGCAAAATTGGTATTCACCGAAAACACTGACAAGAAAAAAGCAGTTGTCGCTCTCAAACATGCCGAGCCTGAAACAAACCTTCAATTTGACAAAGACGGCGTCAAAATTAATGCGAAAAAAGGCACCAAAATCAAGCTGGTGGTCGGCGATTCAAGCGTCGAATTAGCGTCGGACGGGACGATCACCATCAAAGGCGGCGCAATCACCATCAAGGCCACGAAGAACCTGACTTTGCAAGGTCAAAAAGTCAGCATTAAAGGATCAACTGGTGCTGTCATGGATGGCGGTGGATCAAAGGTTGATCTGTCACCATCGGGCGCGAAAGTTCAAGCCAGCGGAATGGTCACGGTCAAGGGCGCAATGATCAAGTTGAACTAATGATGAACTACTTACTCGAATTACTTACCCCGTCAACGAAACACAATGATCAAAGGAGGAACTATGTCAGATGAATTCGTCGGTAAAGGTTTCCCCTTTCCTATGCGCATTAATGAGAGTGGTTCATTCACCCTCATTGACGGCACCGAAGAGCTTGAGCGTTCAATGGCCGTCGTTTTATCAACGGCACCTGGCGAACGACCCTTTCGACCGGCCTTTGGTTGCCGAATTTGGGAGTTGATGTTTGAGCCCATTGAAACCAGCACCATGGGCTTAATGGAAATGTATGTACAAGAAGCACTGCACATGTGGGAACCCCGCGTCGAAATTGACTCTGTTCTCGTTGAACCATCTGAAATAGATGGCGCAGTCACGATTCAAATCTCGTACATCGTGCGTTCAACTAACGATCGCCGCAACCTCGTTTATCCGTTCTACACAATCCCGCCTGAAGAGGACTGACATGAGTTTTCCCCGCCCCGATCTCGATGATCGACGTTTCCAAGATCTCGTCGACGAAGCCAAGCGCATGATCCCGCGCTTCTTGCCTGAGTGGACCAACCACAACGTGTCTGACCCAGGTGTCACGCTGATTGAACTCTTCGCTTGGATGACAGAGTTAACGCTGTACCGCCTCAACCGCGTACCAGATCGCTTATACGCCAGTTTCTTGGACCTCGTCGGTATTTCTCCGTATCCAGCGTCGGCCGCGAGTGTTGATGTCACTTTCATGTTTTCAACTGTGCCCGAAGAAACAGTTGTGGTTCCGGCTGGTAGCGAAGTGTCGACAACCGGGGAGGACCCAGTTGTCTTCGCGACAATGCGTGATCTTGAAGTTGCTCAACCAAATCTTGTGTTTGCCTTCACAGCTCCTACCAACGGGTTTGAAGAACCCGATGAAGGCCGCATGACCGACGTCAGTCAAAACCTGGCCCTTGATAATGAAGTCGTCAAGGTCTTCGAATCAAACCCAGTGACTCCGGGCGATTCTTTCTATATGGGATTCAGCGAATCTCTCGGAGGTTGCATTATTCGACTTGACGTCGTCGCCGATGTCGAAGGAATCGGAGTCAACCCCAATAACCCACCTTTGGCATGGGAAGTTTGGACAGATGAGGGTTGGCTTGAATGCAAATCTCAGGGCGACCTCACTGGCGGACTCAACCGTGACGGTCACATTCTTATCGCCGTTCCGACGGGACACTTGCCGCTGACTGTTGGTTCCGAACGAGCATTTTGGTTGCGCCTGCGTTTGTTGACACCCGGTGCCGATGGCGCGGGTTATCGCGCCTCGCCAGCACTCAGTTCAGTTGTCACTCATGCAGTAGGTGGCACAGTCACCGCAGAACATGCTGAACCTTTCGGCGAAGAATACATCGGAAATTCCACAGGATTGCCCGGGCAGAAATTTGAAGTTCAAGGAGCTCCGCTTCTCCCTCGTCGCAATGACGAATACGTTGAAGTTCGCTCGGGTGACGTCACCGAACAATGGCTTGAAGTACCTGATTTTTCCCGATCTGGTCCATCCGACAAGCACTACACCTGGGACGGCGTGAGTGGGTCGGTGCACTTTGGCCCGCAGATCCGTCAAGCCGACGGACGTTGGCGCCAGCACGGTGCCATCCCTCCAGCGGGTGCCGCAATCTCTGTGACCAAGTATCGACGCGGCGGCGGAGCTCGTGGCAATGTCGGCCCAGGAGCGCTGTCAGTCATTCGTTCAGCGGTTCCATATGTTGACCGCAGCACGAACTTGGTTGCAGCAACTGGCGGAATTGACAGCGAAACTCTCGAAAACGCCAAAGTCCGAGCTCCGCTCACCATCGTCTCTGGAGGACGCGCGGTCACATCGTCCGACCATGAACGACTGGCCCTTGAGGCCACCCCTCGAGTTCGTCGAGCCGCGTGTATTCCGCCTGACTCGGCGGGTGCTCCAACTCGATTGTTAATTGTCCCCGACCCCGCCCGACCTGTCGATGCCATCAACATTGACCACCTCGCAATGGATGACCTCCTCTTTTCAACGTTGAGCGAATACCTCGAACCTCGTCGCCTGATCGGCACTGCGCTTGAGTTGGGGACTCCTAAATATCTTGGTGTGTCCGTCGCTGCGATGGTGCGGGTTGGGCCGGGACGAGCACCTGCCTCGGTTCGCCAAGCATGTCTTGACGCCATCGCAGTCTTTTTGTCCCCCCATATGGGCGGAAATGACGGCAATGGTTGGCCATTTGGACAAGACATCAACTCCGGAGCCATCGCTCACCTACTGGGAGAAATCCCGGGAGTTGAACAGGTCGAAGAAGTGGTCTTATTTGAGGCCGACTTACGAAATGGATCGCGCCTCGGAGCAGGCACAGATACCATTCGCGTCGACCCCTACGGTCTACCCTTGTCATATAAGCCACAGGTCGTGGCGCGATGACTCGTCGTCGTGGTTGGCTAGTGCGGCGATTGCCGATGGGAATGCAGGAAGACCGAACAATGACAGGGTTGGTGGCGATCCTCGAAGAGGTATCGGAAACAGTTCAACAACAAGCGGATCAGATTCCGTTCTTAGCCGACCCATCAGTCACTCCCGAATTTCTCTTATCGTGGCTCGGTCGATTTGTCGATGCTCCCGGATCTGAAAATTTGCCAGAAGCAGAACGGCGTGACCTCCTTCGTGACACCGGATCTCTCATCTTGCGTAAAGGCACACACGATTACATTTTGACCTTGATTGAACCGTATTTGGTTGGGCCCATTGATCTTCTTGAGGATGGAGGCGTGTTTCGTGAAGGTGAATCTGGCCGATGCCAAGGAAACATCGTCGTGAGAGCTTCAGCAATTGCTCATGGTTCGGCGCTCGATCTCTATAAATTAGTGCGTTCAATAACTCCCGTGCACTGTCAGATTCGCATCGAAATTGCTGGGCAAACAGTTGCTCCGGTGGCTGCATGAGTACTGTTCTGTGCCCTCAATGCGGAGAAGAGAACTCCGATCCAGAAGGCACTCGTTCATCGAACGCCTTTTGTGTGGCTTGCGACTACCCGCTATTTTTTGCCCGCGGTGTTGTTGAGCGCGGTCCAAGCGATACCGATTTAGCACACGAAAGACTTCCTGGGGTTGCCGGTGTTGTCAAACGAGCCTGGATTCCGTGCCCCGATTGCGGAGAACTAAACCCACGTGGCGCAACCAATTGCTTGCGTTGCGGAGCAATATTGGCATTGCCCGAGCCTGAACCGGTTCAAGTTCCGCAAGGCAATGTTGTCATACGTGAAGTCCTCGTTCATGGTGAAGTTCGTCAACGTTGGCCCTGGTTTGTCCTCGGAGTACTTATCGGAACGGCAGCAACGATTCTTACAGTTGTTCTCACCGGAGGAATTGGCTAGATCATGCTGCATCTCCTTGACGAAGTTCTTGAAGCTCACTTACGCACTACCGTTCCGCTTGACCGAGCTATTGATGTCTCATTTGCGGTTCCAGATCGTGAATGGAGCTCAGGTCTCGCTCGACCAACGATTAGTGCGTATCTTTGGGATATCAAGCGTGACGACAAGCGCAACGTCGGCGGAGTTGAACTCGTTGATCGAGGTCCAACGAAAATGCGCCGTTTGGTGTCGCCTAGGGTGCGAGTTTCCTACTTCTTATCCGTGTTCACTGGCGACCAACGAGATGAGCATGTGTTGTTAGGACGATTGCTACAAGGCGTGATGAAGAGTCGTGAGATTTCTCAAGACATCATTCCAGTAGGACTGACAACACCAGGATCACGAATTGAATTAGCTATAGGCGCGAGTGAGGGAAATATCGCTCGTGATTTTTGGAGCGGAGTTGACGGCAAATATCGCCCAGGCTTAGATCTGCAGATCATCTTGCCCGTGGACACCGGCCTTGGAATTGAGGCTGGTCCTCCCACTACTGGCGTCGATATTCGCACGTCAGATCAACGTCAACCGACGCGAAATTCTCAGCGAGTTCGCTCGTACATCGAAGAGGGACCAAAGGCTGACACAAATGTCAGCGACGAAAATTCTCAAGCAGGTGATGCAACTTGAGAGCACGACTAACGACGCAACAATACTCAGCCTTTGTTGGTGTTCCATTTGAAATCATCGTTCAAGTTCAAAACGATGAACAGATCATCAAAGAGGTCAATGCTCGTCCGGGCTTCATCCCGACCGAGTCGTATGTGTCGCGCCCGTTAGTCATCTCTTTATTCCCCGGCGAAACCGCCGACATCCAATTAGAAATCACTCTCCCCCGCGAAACTCCAGCAGGCTTATATCAACTGCCGATCGAGATGAGTGACGAGAACGGACCTATCGGAACGCTCACCGCCGATATTCAAGTCGCACCATTTGATGATCTCAGTGTTTCTGTCTCCCCGCGAGTAACGGCCGCTGGATCAAAAACATCGTTCGTTGTCACAACGACCAACCGTGGCAACCGACCGACAGGTGTCAGCCTGACTGCAGCAGATGCCGATCGGGCTTTGAAATTCACGATTGAACCGCGACGTGCGCAATTAGAAGGTGGACAGGCAGTTGCTTTTAGTGTCAACGCGAAAGGTAAACGTCCTTTTGTTGGCAATGCGATTCCTCGTGCTATCCAAATTGACATCGCAACTCGAAGTAACACCTCCAGCGAGACAGTCACCTTTACCCAAAAACCTCGCCTGAGTCGTGGAGTCCTGACTGCACTGCTGCTTTTGTCCATTATTTTGATCTGGGCGCTGGTGTTTTCCGCTGGATTCAAATCTGCACTTGCAGGACAAAAGCCAAAGAAGGCAGTGAATAGCGCTTGGATCGCTGGCGCGAAACCCGATCCTTCAGTATCTATTGGCTCCATCAGTGCCAAGATCGTCGCGGCTTCAGACGGGCGACCATTGGCCCGCATGATTATTTCAGCTGAACTCGTTGATAAATCGCGACCTGCAACCGCTTCCTCAAGTGACGAAGATGGCGCGGTCACACTTTCCGGTTTGACCTCTGGTGTGTACCAACTGACAGTTACCGGAGACGGCTATACCGATCAAATACTTTCAGACACGGTTCGAGTCGTCCCAAGCAGCGAACCACTTGCCCTTAAAGATGACATCCAAATGGTCGGACTTCCTGCCACCATCAAAGGTCTCACGTCTGGTGGCGATCCGATTCCGGTTTCAACTATCGAAGCTCGCTTAATGATTAACGAAGTTCCAACTGGAGAAGTTGTCACAGCGACCTCGGATTCAACTGGTCTGTTCACAGTTGAAAACTTACCGTCACCCGGCCGTTACCGCTTGACGTTCACCTCAACTGGCTTTGAACCAATTCAACTCTTCCAAGAAGTCGCCGCAGGCGAAACCGTCACTATTCCCACAGTCAAATTACAAGCAGGACCTGGCTCAATTACTGGAATGGTTGTTGATCAAAACGGCGTTCCACTTGGCGGAGTCGCAATTACCGCGACCGCTGGATCAGACGTCATTTCAACGGTGACTCCAACTTCGGGCACTGACGTTGGAAAGTTCATTTTGGCAGAACTACGAACTCCAGCGACTTATCTCATACAGGTGGTCCTTGAAGGCTATGGAACTCAAACTCTCACGGTTCAAGTCGGTCCTGGCGAACCTCACGTTTTAACAACAAGCATCACCATGAGTAAGGGAACCGGAGTCGTACGCGGTGCCGTCACCGATTCAACTGGATCTGCATTGGGTGGTGTTTCTATCACTGCAAGCAATGGTGCAATCGTCGGACAAACTGTGTCAGTTGACAGCGGCGGCTTTTATTCACTCTCTGGTTTGGTTGCTCCTGGTAATTACATTTTGACTTTCACCAAAGAGGGCTATACCACCGAAGTTGTTGGCGTATCCCTGTCTGGTTCCCTGGGTGCAGCAACAAGCAATGTTGTTTTGCAAAAGTCTGCCAGTGCGATATTCGGAGCCATCACAGCGTTCGGATCTTCTGTATCGGGCGCAACCATTGTCGCCACCTCTGGGCTCACTTCACTGACAACTCTCTCGACCGACCCGAGCGGAGCCTTTCGTATTGAAGGACTGACGAGTGGTTGGTGGACAGTCACCGTCAGTGCGCCTGGCTATACGAACTCAATTGTTCTGATTCAAATTGGCATTACAGATCAAGACCTTGGGTCGATTGCTTTGACAAGTTGAACCAGTGATGAATTTGCGCGCCAGCATTGAACCAGATCGAACTCCCGCTTATGCAGGCATTCCTGTGTTCGCAACCGTCACGGTTGCGAACACAGCAGATCTCGTCGACGCTTTCGAGATTCGCGTCTTGGGCGTTGATCGTTCATGGGTACAGTGCTCCCCTGAACGACTCCAACTGTTCCCTCAAACAACTGGGGCAATTGAACTCACTATTGAGTTGCCTGATGACTTCCCTGCGGGTCTACGAACACTGACGATTCAAATTCGCAGTGAATTGAAGCCCGATCGCCCAACTCTGCTCACTCTCACGCTCGATGTCGACTCACGGCCTCGAATCAATGTGCAAGTTCATCCAATAATGATCTCATCGGGCAAGAGCGCAACGTTTGCAGTGACGGTACAGAACCAAGGGAATAACGCTGTCATTGCCCGACTCACCGTTGACGATCCAGAATCGGTCGTTGAGGGATCTTTTGATCGACCCGAAATTGAGATTCCACCAGGAGAACAAAGAAATACACCCTTTCGAGTTAAGGCAAAACGCCCGTGGGCAGGAGCGCCTGCAATACGCACTTTGTCAATCGGTGTTGAAGGTGGCCTTGAAGGATCTGAACAAATGGTCACATTCGTTCAGACCCCACGCATTAGTCGCATGTTGTTTTCTTTTATTGGACTTCTCATTGCTGCTTCAATCTTCGGAATCGTCTTCTCTAAAAATCTCAAAAATATCGTCGACGCCACAACGACCGACAGCAAAATTCTCGAACAAGCATTCGGAAACGCCGATCCTGCTGCAGGTGTTGAACCTGGAACGATCACCGGCAAGGTCGTTGCTCGTTCGTCAAAGTCTGGTATCAGCGGGGCCACAGTAGAGATCTACTTATCTGACGCAGGAACGCAACCGGTTCGCTCCGTAGCAACTGCACCAGACGGGACGTTCATCATCGACAATCTCGGACCTGGCCCTTTTCGCGTCAGAGCTATTGCTGCGGGATTTGACAGTCGATGGTTTGGCGATGTTTCCGCTTTTGAAAATTCGCCTGATATCAACATCGACCCTGGCGTAACCAAACAGGCCATTGACCTTTTACTCGGCGGACAACCAGCAAATCTTAAAGGTGTTGTGGTAGGTGGAAACGTTGAAGGCGCAAGCGTTGACTTGATCGTCCCAGCAAGTGTCACCGGTGGCACTCAAGACGCGGTGATCGGAAACGTTTCCGTCGATGCGACGGGTGTATTTGAGTTTCTATCGGTACCAGCGCCCGGTTCGTATACGTTGCGTGTTCGCAAAGTTGGATCAATCACTACCCAACAATCCTTTGAGTTGTCCGGCGGCGAAACTCGTTCGGGGGTGACTGTTCAACTCCGAACTGGAGATGGTTCCATTTCTGGACTCGTTAGTAGCCCCACCGGCCCATTAGGCGCAGCGACTATCTCTGTGACATCACCCGACCAAACAGTTTCAACTCTGTCGCTCACAACCGGATCAATCGGATCATTCTCATTACCCGATCTTCTGACTCCGTCGTCATACGCCGTTTCAATTAGTTCAAGTGGTTACGCAACAAAGAATCTCACAGTTTCCTTGGCATCGGGCCAAAAAATAGCAGATCTCAATGTTCAACTGCTTCCAAGTACTGGATCCATCACTGGATTGGTACGCGATAGCCTCGGACGAGCATTAGGCGGAATCCCCATCACGATTAGCGATGGAACCAACAACTTTGCTACTACTTCGGTCACGGTGGATGATCCTTCTACTGTGAACGCTAATGAGATTGGATCGTTTGCAGTTTTAGGTTTGCCGGTCCCTGGCATTTACACAGTTTCATTTGGAGGACAAAACTATTCACCCGTGGTGCGAAATGTGGCGTTGCAAACTACGAATCTCAACTCATCACTATTAATCGATCTTGTCGCATCATCTGGGACAGTCACTGGAATTGTGAACGATCAGAATGGACTGGCTGGAGGTGTCTCTGTTCAGATCAGTAATGGAGTCATTAGTCGATCAACCACCACCGCTTCAGCATGCGTTCCATCAAGTCCAAACTGCATAGGTTCTTATCGTTTCGAAAACGTCCCCTCTGGCGTCTACACAATTACTTTCACCCGCACTGGATCAGTAACCTATGCAACTCAACTGGCGATTACACCAGGGTCTGCGAAAACCATAAGTCCCACACTGAGCGTTCGCTCAAGCATTCAGGTGTATGTCTGCAAAGTTGGCGCAGGAGTGACAACAACGTCTTGCGCGAATCGAACAGGATCCAACACTCCACAAGTTGGATATCAGGTTCGAATTTGGAAAGAATCAGACTATCCAAGTGGACCAATTCTCGGAGTTGGACTGACGAATGCCGATGGCCTATATACCTTTAACAGTCTTGATGCACCGATCAGGTATGTCATAGAAGTAACAAGCGTCGCCGGTAGTCCCGCTCTTACTTCGCAGTCCGTCACCCTGAGCGCAAGTTCTTCACAAACCATCGGATTGCTCACGCCATGAGTACCTCAACTACAGTTTCTCTGTCACTTCCCGACAAGGTGCCTGCAGCGCTTGGACAATCAGTGACTATCAAAGTCGGAATCACTGATTTTGCTGGTCGAGATCGTGATGTTCTGGTTCGACTTGTTGGTTCTTTGACTGGCCCTCTTCCGGCCGTCTCGCAAACTCTTCGTGCGCACCTCAGCATTCAAGTTGACCTTCCGATGTTGGTGCCAGCTGGAATGCCGCCAGGCGAACATCCAATTCTTATTGAGGTGCTCGAGCGATCAAGCGGTGATGTGCTTGGAAGCGGAGAGGTTTTTCTTGAAGTTCAGCGCACACGCAGCGTCGCAATGCACCTATCTCCCCCTTCAATTCGCAGAAGACTCCGCGGCAAAATCCGAGTAATTCTCCGAAATCATGATGACCAAACGCATTTCATTCGCATGCGGTCCGAATCTGATGACAACGATTCTCGGATCAAACTTCACAATGACGAGATTGAAATACGTGCTGGAGAAATGGTACGCATTAAAGGTCGTCTGCGCGTGCGACCATTCTTTGTCGGCAAACAAAAAGAACATTGGTATTCAATCATTGGCGAGGGCGCTGGTGCGCCGATATACAGCCGCGGCAATATTCGTCATATCCCCATGATTGGGCGAAACATTAAATCCGTGATGGGTTTAATGTGCATCGTCTTGGTGTGGGCTGGAGCTACCTTGGCGATTGTTCGTGCAGTCAATCCCGTCACTAAAGATGCAACTGCGAGTGCTTCCGGCGGGATCGATCAAGGCACTGCCACCGGAACCGACTCTGGGTCTGGTGCCAAAATAGAACTCCCAACTTTGATTGATGTTTCAGGCAAGGTCACCGCTGTTCCCGATGGGTCTGGAGTGGTTGTGAAATGGCGCGCAGTCACCATCGGCGATGTTGAAGGATCCGGCAAGGTCAGCGCGGCATCAACCACTAACAACCCAAACGTCGCCAATCTCAGCACAACTACTGACGAAAAGGGTGCCTTTTCGGTGGCTGGCCTTGACGCATCGGGACTGTACGAATTTAGTTTTTCAAAGGCTGGGCATCAAACACAGACGATCATCGTTCAACCAAAGGGCGAACCAGTCTCACTAGAAATTGCCTTAGAAGTTGGTCAAGGTGCCATTAGTGGTGTCACCGTCGATGAGTTTGGCCAACTGTTAGGTGGAGTCAATGTCACTTTGAGCGATGGAAACATCACGTATCAAACTACCACCCCTACTGAAGGTGACCTCTTAGGACAATTCTCATTTGCCAATTTGTCAACGCCAGCGACCTGGATCCTCGATGCTCAATATGAAGGCCGGGGACTTTCGAGTACGACCGTTCCGTTAGAGGCAGGATCATCACAACCAGATGTCACGTTGGCCCTTTCGCCGAATGTCACAACTCTTTCCGGAACGGTGACTTCAACGCTTTTCGCACTCGGCATCATTCCTGTAGTCACAGTGACGGCAACTGACGGAGTAACAACCCGTACAACGACAACGCTCACCGACCGCTCACAAGCAGGTCAATTCAGATTGGAACAACTTCCAGTCGGCCGAACGTACACCGTCACATATGTGTCAGAGGGCTTTGTATCGTTCACCGAGATTATTGATCTGACAGTTTCAACGGACCCTCGAGAAGTCACTATGACCCGTTCGTCTGGTCGAATCGCCGGAAAGGTGACAGTGAATAGCGACATTGTTTCACCTAGTTCAGTGGCTATTTCAATTTCTAACAATCTCAACACCTACAAGAGCACCAACTTGGTTGCTTCTGATGGACAGTACGTCTTCACCGATATCGCCCCTGGCCACTATGTCGTCACCTTTGAGGCTCTCGGACTTGATGATCAAATATACGAAGTTGATATAGGTACCGGAACAACATCTCGAGTAGATGCCGAACTCGATGAAGTTGCTGACACCACGCGTAATAGTTCGCTCAGTTTTAAGGTCACTAAAGAGGGTGAGGACCCGACCAATGAAGCACCGGCGACGGTCACTGTTGAAGTCTTCCATCGAGCTTCTAACGACTGTGGATCCGTCAATCAAGACAGCGACTGCAAGTATGAACTCACGAATCAAGATGCAACGGCCGATTCGCGGATTTCAATTGGCAGCCTCAATGCTGGAGCGTATTACCTTCAGTTTTCGGCTCCTGGGTACTCCCCTAAAATTATTCAAACCAATGTCGCAAACGCTGAGAATAAAGACGAGATTGATATCACGCTTCAAGCTCTCGGCACATTGTCTGGTCAAGTTACCGATGACACTGGCACTCCTGTTGTCGGAGTCAAGATCAATTTGATTCCTAAAAATGGTGACACGCAAACTGAAACTACAGACGCAAATGGTGAGTACAGATTCGCCAACCGCCTCGATGCAATGGCGTATACGATTGAAACCAGTAATGAAAACTTCTTCCCAGTCTCTCGCGGAATCACTGGAGCCCTCAGCGCAACAGTCAATGTCGACATCCGAGTTCGGGGAAAGTCCATAGTGTACGGACAGGTGTATTCACTTGATCTAGCAACTGGCATTTACGCCGCCGTTGAAGCCAAGAACTTTTTTGTCTACTACCGAAAAACTGGCGACACCGTTTGGACAGACGCATCAACTGTTGGCCTTTCGAAAGGCCTTGGTAGTTACCGTTTGGGACTCGTTCCAACAGACAATAGTTTTTCATATCAAACCTGTTTAGTGTCACCTATCGATATCTCGGTGACTTTTGTGGTGAATACATCGGCTTGTGATTCAGCGGCAGATACAAGTGCGGCGCCTCCTCAAATGCCCGCAAACCATAATGCCAAAGTCTTTTTCAATATCTCAGTAATCGCAGGAGAATCCGTCTCGCGTACTGCTTACTTCTCTCTATCACCTGGCCTCCTTGAGGGGACTGTCACTGTTGGTGGAGTCGCCCAATCTGGAGTGGTTGTGGAAGCTCAACGTAAAAACTTTGAGGGGCGAATCCTTGAAACTGCAAGTGTCACTACCGATTCACAAGGTAAATACATTTTCCGCTCGTTGACTCCGACCGCCGCAACGGCGCCTGCAGAGGGGACACAAGCATTGAACTGTAGTTATTCCACGAGTTCTTGTTGGACGATTGTTGCAACTGAGCCGCTACTTGTTCCAGCCACGTATCCAAATCTGATATCGGTGTACCCACGTGTCACTTCAACGCTCCCAACAACAATGGATATCTCCAAAACCAAAGGTGCTATTAATCTGACCATCACCAATAGTGCAGGAACAGCGATTAATGATTTGCCTGTTGTATTGAAGGACTCGGCCGGAAATCAACAGGACAGTGGAAAAACCGATCCAAACGGTCGAATCACATTTGAAGAAATTGACGAAGGCGCATGGACAATCAGCATTGCACCGACAAGTGACTATTCAGGAATTGATCAGGTTTACAACATCAGTCAAGGTTTACTCGTCAATGAGACACTACGTCTCAACAACTTGCGCGGGGATTTACGCATTTACTTGCGCGATGTTGCTGGACCCGTCTCCGGAGTCAGCGTGTCTGAGGTTTTCGAAAGTGATTCCTCAGATAATATCTGTGAGTCTTCTAACGGTATTGGCCTAACTTCAAACGATGGCATCTGCACAATAAGTGGTGCTACAAGTGGAGTTCATACTTACCTTGCGACCAAGGACGGACTAACTTCCGCGACGATCTCCGTTTCAATACTTGGTGGTCAGGTAAATGTTGCCAACGCAACACTTGGTTCAAACTCAGGTTCATTACGGGTCACTCTTCGAGACATCACTGGTGCGGTCATTCAAGGGAAAGAGGTTCGAGCAACAGACTCGCAGAATCAAGCCGTCACTTGCACGACCGGGACGCCAGTCAAACCAGACCAAACCGAGGATGAAAAAGGTTCGTGTGAAATCATTGGATTGAACTTCGGCACCGCTTCTGTAACTTCGGATGCCACAGAAGATTTTGGAGCGGTTTATGGAACTATCAGCATCGGATCTGGTGGATCAGCTCTCACCTTGACAGCTTCGCCTAAAAAAGGCGTGGTCACTTTTAGTTTCTTTGATGCGAACGATAACAAAATCTTTGGAGCGACTGCCTCAGTGACAATCGGCGATGAACTGAGAACATGCACAGCCTCGGGAGAAGATAATTCTTGCAACATCGCCAATATTCCAGAAGGTATCAGCGACATTGTTTCCACAAAGGATGGCTACTCGCAATCAACTCTTCCGATCTCGGTATTCCCTGGATCAAACACCGCAGTTCGCGTGATCTTGTTGGCTTCGTTGTCTTCGCTCAAAGGAAATGTGTATGAGCTATCAGCATCCTGCAACTCTGCTTCCACCGAATTTACGGGTTGTACTCCAATCCCCAATGCCATTGTGTCAGCCAGCAACTTATCTGGATTGTCAGCTGTCAGCGTGGCTAGTAGAACTGGCGTTTACAACTACGGAACTTCACTCATCTCCGGCTCTTGGAAAGTTCAAGCCACCGCTTACGGCTACACGCCTAGTAACATCGTAAGCGCAACAGTAAGTGGTGCCAATAATGACAACGTGAACCTGTTCCTCATACCTCTTAATGGATCACTTGAGTTGTCGTTGCTGACACCTATTGGTGGTCCCATCGAGGGAATCAAGGTTACGATCCAAAAAACGGGCTATAACCCAAACACCCAGACCTCAGCAGCTACTGGACAATTGGTATTTAACGATTCAAACATGGTGTACGGAACTTATGCAGTATCCGTGGTTGATACTTCATCCCCTCCCCGCTTTGTTTCTCAAAACTTCTTGGTAAATATCGATCGTGCATCTACTACAAGGTTCGCGGTGTACCTCGGAACCTACGGATCGTTTATCTCAATTCCAGTTGCTGGCATACCTGCTCCTGCGTTTGGACCTGTCACGCCATTAGGGGTTGACGTAGCCCTCATTAATTCAGCTGGCGAAGTTGTCTATGCCGCATCAACACAAGACATTGGATCACAGAAAATCGCTTCATTTGCTGGAATCAGCGAGGGTGACTACGACATCGCATTGGCAACCAAATCAACAATCGCATCTGAGACTCCCATCGGTATTTCAGCGGTGGCCACAAACTCAGGTTTGACTACGTACACAACCACACAGCCCCATGGACTTTCAAATGGTGACTACGTAAGCATCATCGGTTTAACACCCACACAATTCAACACCAATGTCGCGAAAGTAACCGTCGTATCGTTAACACAGTTTTCAATCGCTCGCGACCGATCCTCTTTTACGATCGTCCCCAACTTCACTAATGCATCAGTTAGCAATATCTTTGATAAATCTGTTTCGCTCACGTCATCTCATGACATAACGGCAGCAGGCAACACCTATGTCGCACCTGATTCTTCCACTGTCTCAGCTACCGATCTTCCACGAACAATTTCCCTTGACCCAATCACATTGGTCATCAAGCCAATTGATTTGAGCATCAAGATCCAGTCCGGCGACTCGCCAGCAGTTGTCGTTCCGAATGCAGAGGTCACTTTGAGTGACGGCTTCCTCCTCAATCCAAAAAACGACGAGACTGACTCAACTGGTAACGCTGTTTTCTCGGATGTTCCTCCTGGTACCTACACCGTCACTATTACTTCGAATCAAGGTTTTACCTCGCAACAGCAAATCACGGTGAACGATTATTCTTCCGCCGCTGATGGCGTGCAGTCAATAACGCTGAGTCTCACTTCCGGGACAGGCAATTTGCTGATCAGTGTTGGTGGCGATGGCACAAACACTGGTCTCGCAGGCGCAACAATCACGGACGTCACTAGTGGCAAATCCTGCGTTACGGCTGGTCCTGGGGCCGCTATGGGGAAATGCACATTGAGCGATCTCTCGAGCGGTCCACATCGCTTCCGCGTCACCCACGAAGGTTACGACATGGTGGAGACTTCTGACATCAGCATTCAGGGTGGAAGAACGGTTGAAACAAGCGTTTCACTAGGAGACACCACCGGTGACGTTCAAATCACGGCGTTAGACGCACTTTCTGGCTCAATTCTGACCGGAGTCACATTCGCTCCAGCGGCAGACGGAAAAGATGACTGCGAATTCAATCCTTGCACTTTCACGGGCCTGCCGCTTGCCCCTACCAATTTTGTCGTGACGAAATTGGGATACGAGGATGCTTATGTTGCTGTTGACGTCACTGGAGGACCACTCACCCATTTGTCAGTTTCAATGATTCCGTCTTCAACGAATACGTTGAATATCACGGTACTGGACAGCATTACAGGTGACCCGATTACCGGAGTTGCTATTACTCGTAACGGCTCAACAGTCTGCAATTTGGAAACCGGTCATCTCTCCGATGCATCAGGAGTATGTACTGGAACAGATCAAGCAGCTGGCCAGTTCACCCTGACCGCCAACAAGTCAGGATACGAAGACACATACGCCACAGCGTCAGTGACTTCTCGTCGCAACTCGGAAGTCATCATTTCGATGCGACCGACGAGAACTTCATTTACTTTGAATATCTTTGATGGTTCACGCGCCTTTGCTGGTGTCTCCGGAGCAACAATTACGCTGCCAGCAAATAGCGGAAGTTGTGCAGCAGTTTCTGGCAGCCCTGGAGAATATAACTGCACAAATATTCCTCTTCGGGCAATTGACATCAAGGTCACAAAGGCCACTTATATCGACGCATATATCAACGTGACACCAACGTGGTCGGAAGTCGGCGACAACGGCGCAACTGTTGTACTGACGTCTTCAATCACTTCCGAGGCCCTGACGGTTTCGGTTGTCAATTCTGTTGATGGCTCTCCCATCGCTGGTATCAACGTCAATCAATGCACAGCAGTCACCGATACCTACGGTAAATGCACCCGTTCTTCGTTGGCAACTGGCTCATACGCCTTGACCGCCACATCGCCTGTCACCGCGACTCAACAATACGAATCTGGCTTCGCGACAGTAACTGTTGGCCCGTCAGGGACTGCATCGGCGACAATCTCGATGCGTCCGATCACCACTTCAACCGAACTTACGATCAGTGATATCAACGGAAACTTTGTGAGCGGCGCAACGGTGACTCCAAAAACTGGCTCATGCTCAAATAGCGATGCCGATGGCGAAAGCATCTGTACCAATATGCCAACGTCATCAGTGACATTCACGGTGAGCAAAGTTGGCTTCTCAGACAGTTACGCAACTTTTACGCCTTCATTGGCTAAAAATACCCCAAATGTCGGCAAGATCATTATGACGCCTACTACATCTCCTGGCAATCTCAGCGTTCGACTAATCAACGCGGCCACTGGCGTACTCATTACTGATGGCATAACAGTTGCGGTCCCAGGTGAGACCAGCTGCAGCACCACTTCGGGAACTTGCACCTTCTCGACAGTGGCCTTGGGTCAAATAACTGTGACTGCTACGAGCAATAGCAATATTTTCGAAGAGAACTACGCCAACGTCTCTATTTCCCCGCTCGGTGGCACTTCGGCAACAATCTCTATGCGACCGAAAACCAACGCCATTACCGTCAATGTCTATAACACTTCTGGTTCGGTACTTAGCGGCGCTGCGGTCAAGTTTGGAAGTAGTTGGACGTCATCATGTACGGGCACCGGGCCATTTACCTGTAGTGGATTGACCTCTTCATCTATTCCCCTTCGCGTTTCCAAAACGGGATACATCAGTCAGTACATTTCTGCTTACACCGGCACTGGTCCGGCCAGCGTTGTTCTTACTGCTGAGGCCGCACCTCCCGGAGCTCCTGGAGCCCTTACAGTGACCATCGTTGATCAATCTGGCACTGCCGTATCGGATGCATCGGTGACGGTTGTCGACTCGGCTGGCTCCGATCAGTCGTGCACCCTCGTCGGCAATGTATGTACCAAGTCCGGCCTAGCGGTCGGCCAGTATCTCGTGTCAGCAAGCAAATCTGGAGAAAATGGGTTTGCAACTGTGTCTATGACAGCAGAAGCCTCTACCTCGGTGAAAATAGTTGTTCGCTCATTGAGCGCAGCCCCAACTGCCGCTGATTTCACATTGAGTGTTCTCAATAGCTCCGCATCGGGAATTTCTGGGGCAACAATTACGCCTTCTAGTGGATCATGTTCCGCTACAACACCTGCGGGAAGTTATACGTGCACCGGACTCTCGTTGGCACCTACTTATTTCAAAATTGAAAAAACTACTTACGACGCTGCCTATGTCAATGTCACCCCCACATCCTCAACTGGGGGGCATGCGCAGATCATCTTGGCAACAACTCCAGCGGTAGTAGCGACTACCAACACACTCAATGTGAACGTGGTCGATGTTTCGACTGGAACAGCTTTATCTGGCGTCACTGTCAATCAGTGTTCGTCAATAACAAACGCCAGTGGCGATTGTTCCGGAACTTCTCTGGCGGTAGGACCATTGTCGGTCATCGTCAGTTTGGCCAATTACGAAACCACCTACGCAACAGTTTCCATAAGTTCGACCGGACCAACGGCGTTGAAAGTTGCCCTCCGCCCAGTTAACGCAAAGATCTCCTTCAATATCTATGACTCTCGTACCGGTGCTTTAATCACAGCTAGCATTTCGATTGACGCGGCTTCGGCGGTGAGTTGCGTCAATAATTGTTCGCTTTCTGTGTCTGGTCAAGGCAATAAATCAATCACAATCACCGCTTCCGGATATCGCAACGCCACCGCAACAGCGGCCTATTTAGGTTCACCAGTTTCTTTGAACTTCTATCTCATTCCAGTTTCCACGCTGACGGTCAACTTCCCGACGGTCAATATCCCGTCTACAACAGTCGCCGGTTTCACAACAACGGTCACGGTGACCTTAACGGGCACGAATTACACCTGTTCGGGCACGACCTCGTGCACCATCATCGACTTGCCCTATGGCTTTTACAACATCACGACTAGTGCCAATTCGGGCAAATCAGGCTCGGCCTCCGTCTATTCCGTTACTTCAACCTCAACTCTCTCTTAGGAACACACATGAAGAAGATACTCATCACCGTCCTAGCACTCACCTTGATAGTTTCTTGCTCCGGCGACAAACTCAAGCGCGACGAAGCCGGAAACGTTATCAAACGGGGTAATTCTTCAATCTTTGAACTGAAGGTTGGAGATTGCACCAAAGAAGAACTCAAGGCCGAAGCAACCAATATTGATCTGGTGCCATGCACCGAACCTCATACACACGAAGCCTATTTCTCAGTTGATTATGTCGGCGATGCTTACCCAGGCTCAGCTACTCTCGAGGTTTTTGCTGAACAGAAATGTGTTGGAGCTTTTGCTGACTACGTTGGCGTTGAACTAGCTCAGTCGCACTTTTATTTCACCTACCTCTACCCGAGCGTGACGACCTGGCAATCAAAAAACGATCGACAGGTGATGTGCTTCGTGGTGTCACGAGATGAAGTTCTGATGGCCTCAGTTAAGGGAACAGCTTCCTAACTGCGGGAAATTCACGTCAAGCGACGAGTGGCCTCATCAACTGAAAGTTCTCCTGATAAAACTCGTTGAACCACCGGCTCTACTTCGAGTATGAGTCCGACGAGCCCGACTACGAGCGCATCGAGAACTGCTGGTACATCGACTCCCCCAATTGTTGGCACCGCAGATTTCGCCACGAGGTACTCAACTTCCATTTCGTTCACCATCATCGCTACCGAACCAATGATGAACGAAACATTGAGGTTGTTGACAAGTTGAAGTACCTCGGCCGACTTGGCCGACTCTGAGGGCATCTGTCGCGCAAAGACGACCGTTGCAACTTGGTTAGTCGGGTAAATGCAGATCATCACGTTGGTGCCGTTGCGATCAGTCGCACTCACCTCATCATCAGTTTCGCCGTCAACGATGAAGCCCATTTCCATCAGCGAATTCAACGCCTGAGTCCACGCTGGGGCCGAAGCAAAAAGCATCCCCACCATGTGCCCACCTTCGGGAGTTTCAATTTTGCGCATCGCAGAAACAATCTCAAAATCATCGGCATGCCAGCCTCGAGGTGACTCAAGGGCCATACGAGTGCCCTCAACGGTCACACTGACTGCCCCAAATCCATCAAGAACCTCGGGAAAACGTCGCCTACTCTTGGCACCAAAAATGTCCAACTCTTGGATGCGACCCCACTCAGATTCATCAAGTGTGAAACGAATACGTACTAACGATTCATTGACGGGATCAATTTCCGGATCGACCGTTAAAACATCACCAGAGTTCGAGATAAATGGGACAACCGCCATATTTTTCAGGCTACTCTGAGCAAATGGCTATTCAAGTTGTCAGTGGTGCCATGCTCAAATGTAGTTACGGCGTTGCTCCCTCTTCACTGAACGTTCTTCCCATCAATCGCGTGATGGCTGGTGCTCCGGCCGCGAATGTGATGGACATGATTCCCATGTTGAATATTCCGCCGTTCGGAATGTGCCAATCAATGGCTAACCCGATGGTGGCCGCGGCAACTGCTGCAGCCCTTGGAGTACTCACCCCGATGCCATGCATCCCACTGCCTGCTGGACCATGGTCACCTGGATCGCCCAAAGTCAAGATTGGTGAAATGAAAGCCTTGTCAAATAACAGTAAGGCAACATGCGCGTGGGGTGGTCAGATCCAGATTCTGATGGCCGGGCAAATGAATGTAATGATTGCCTAGACGATTGGTCTCGCGTTATTGCGTGGGTGAAACGACATACCGACCAGATACTTCGCCGGCCAAGATTGCCGTCAAAACTCGATCGAGATCTGCAAGGCCGATGGAATGTCCGATACTTTCGAGGCCCGCAGGCTTGAGATCTGTCGCGATGCGAGACCAGACATTTTGCCGAATATCCATTGGTGTCTGTACCGAATCAATACCAAGCAAAGCCACGCCACGAAGAATGAACGGCATCACCGTTGTCGGTATTGAAGTTCCACCAGTCAGGCCACTCGCAGCAACTGCTGAACCGTAATTGAGACGTTTGATGGCATTTGCAAGAGTATTGCCACCGACACAATCAACTGCCGCCGCATACGTTGTTGTCTGCAACGGTCGAGAATCATCGGCAGAAAGTTCGTTGCGGTCGATCACTCGTGCCGCACCAAGACCTAGTAAGAATTCAGCGGCTGAAGCCTTGCCGCTACTTGCAACAACTTCGTATCCCCGACCGGCCAACATCGACACCGCCATACTGCCCACACCACCAGTCGCACCGGTCACAAGAACAGGTCCGGCCGATGGCGTGAGTCCCCAATTTTCAAGAGCAACAACCGACAGCGCAGAAGTGAAACCACCGGTGCCCACGACCATTGCGTCACGAGTTGTCAGACCATCAGGCAATGCCATGAGCCATTCGGCCGGAACACGGGCAAACTGTGCGTATCCACCATGGCGCGCCACGCCAATGTCGTAACCATGCGCAAGAACTTTTTGGCCGATGGCAAAATCGCTACCCGCTGCATCAACAACTGTTCCAGCAATGTCGATGCCAGGAATCATTGGCTTGAGGCGAGAGATCTTTCCGCTGGTCGTTGAGGCCAATCCATCTTTGAAATTGACGCTCGACCACTCAACTTCGATCAAGACACCATCTTGGGCAATGTCATCAAGTGAAACTTGCTGAACCGAACGCAGGGAATTTTCTGGATCATTTGAAAAAACAAAAGCGGGGAACGTCGTCGAACTCATCTGCCCACCTTACGACATCAAC
The DNA here is from genome assembly GCA_947454105.1 of Actinomycetota bacterium. Lineage (GTDB taxonomy): Bacteria > Actinomycetota > Acidimicrobiia > Acidimicrobiales > Ilumatobacteraceae > Casp-actino8. Next base: position 29,645 of record CANGIP010000019.1, read on the forward strand.
CTTGGCGATGATCAGCCGTAATTCTTCGCCACATTTTCAATGGCCTCAAGAGTTTGAGATTCTGAAGTTGAAACACCTGGTATTCCGAGCCATGTAATACCAGCGTCTTGCAACTCTCCGATTTGCTGACGATGGAATTCGACGTCTCGTGCTGATGAACCGATCGAATGATCGGGATACGTAGTCAAGAATTCAAGCTCAACCGCACGATCACCTGCCATCTCTTTCACCTGCGCTATTTGCTCTCCAAGAGTTTTGATATTTCCGATATGCGCAGTTCGCGTCGTGTTTGAAACCACCTCTGCGCTCAACATCGGCATCCAACCCTGCGCCGATTCGGCGACCCGGCGTTTTGTCAGTTGCGAATTACCACCGATCCAAATAGGAATGGGCTGCTGAATCGGTGCGGGTCGACAGATGATTTCTCGAGCTTCGAAACCCTCGCCGACAAACGAGACAGGCTCACCCGACCAGAAAGCAGGAAGAGCCAAGAGTGATTCATCGAAGATCTCATTACGCCGATCGAAGTTAACTCCAAGCGCCTTGAACTCACCTTTTTGATAACCAGCTCCTACCCCGAGCGTGAAACGGCCGTTTGACAACAGATCGACAGTGGCGGCCGCTTTGCCCAAGAGAAACGGGTTGCGGTAGGGCAAAACTGACAAATACGTCACCAGCCGAATGCGCTCGGTCACTGCAGCCGCATGGCCCAGGGCGATGAACGGATCGAGAGTTTGGTGACCCCCCGCGTCAAGCCAACGCGATCCTGGCGCTGGGTGCTCGGTGAAGGCCAATCCGTGCAAACCATATGCCTCAACAGCTTTAGCGACTTCGGTGACTCGCCCAGCCGCCATCATGTCACCGTCTCGACCAGTGGCATCGGGGTATTGGTACAGAAAACGCACGTACTGAGAGTACCGTTTGAGGGATGGTTACGAGGTTCTTCAGCCGAAGTGTTGCGTTATGAAAATCGGCTACACGACGATGAATACTCCGGCCGATATCGCACCGCGAATTCTGGGCCCCATGCTCGAAGGCGCTGGCTTTGATTCCATTTGGATTGGCGAACACAGCCATATCCCAGTTTCGCGGTCGACGCCCTACCCGACTGGCGGAGACATGCCGTGGCAGTACACGACGATGATGGACCCCTTCATCAGCCTCACCCAAATTGGTGAACACACCACACATCTACTTTTGGGCCTCGGAGTTGCCCTTCCTCTTGAACACGATGTTCTCGCTCTTGCCAAGACTGCATCAACTCTTGATGTTCTCAGCAATGGACGTTTGCAATTCGGCGTCGGCGTCGGTTGGAACCAAGAAGAATTGGCAAATCACAGTTCAGTGAAATGGTCAATGCGCTATCGAGCCCTCGCCGAATGTGTCGGTGCATTGCGATCGCTTTGGGTCGACGAAGAATCTGAGTTTCACGGCGACTATTTCGACTTTGACAAAGTGTGGTCACGTCCAAAACCGTTTCAGCAACCCCACCCGCCTATTTGGTTTGGTGCTGGTGGCAAACTCGGTTCACAACACACGATTGCTTGGGCTGATGGATGGATGCCGCTTGACGTCACATTGGGAGATGTCACCAAACGAGTCAATAAATTCCGCCAACTATCAGCCGACGCCGGCCGAAAAGACATACCTATCTCGATGGTGGCTTTTGGTGACCCGACTCTTAACACATTGCTGATGTATCGCGATCTGGGAATTGAGCGAGTCATCGTCGGTTCTGGTCGAGATGGATGGGAAGACCCAACCGGGGTTCCTGCCTTTATTGATCGTTACGCGAAGATGCGCGATCATTTGTTGTAGCACCTCGTCAGCCCCATGCTCCAATGACGTCGTCGGCCGATGCGATTGTGGCCAAGAGAGATAAAGAATTCTCCAACACTGCGTCTGAGTATTCACGTGGCACTCCGCAGACTCCATCGCGAACGATGATGACGTTGTAGCCGAGATCAACAGCGCTCATCACTGTTCCGAAAATTCCCATGTTCACTGAGACACCCGTGACGACAAGAGTACGAATAGAGAGATTGCGCAAAATCTGATCGAGTGATGTCTGAGTGAACGGAGTCAATCCATGAATACGCGGCACAACAATGTCACGATCATCTGGACCCAATTCTGAAACGAGTTTGGCTCCTTCAGTCCCCTGGTCAATCGGAGTTGAACCAGTCTCTCGACGTAGACGATTGTTCATCGCAAAGACCTTGCAATTATCAGTAGCAACGCGACCATCCGGACGATTCTCTGCAACGCAATGAACAACCTGAATACCCCGATCGCGCGCAGCAACACACAAACGACCAGCGGTGGTACGCACCCCGACTCGCTCTACCTCATCGACCAAAGCCTTCATGAGAGCCCCTGCACCCACCACTCCATTTTGCAGTTCCATCGTCAGAACGGCTGTCGTCTCTGGAATTAGTAACCCGGCAAGTCGGTTCAATTGCTTCTCATCCATGACCAAGATTGCCACACCGCACCCTCATATCTGCTAACTCTTAGGTATGACGAGTGAACCAACCGCGAACCAACCGAGCGATATTCGCGGAACCACACCCGAGCAGTATTGGAAAGCCTTCGAAGAGAAGTGGACCTCATTGCTGACCTATCGCTACCTTGGTCGTGAATGGGGTTCACTCGATAACAATGTCGCCGACGGGCACTTCATGAAGTTGCGTCATGATATGCGCAATTCCACGGGTGGCATCATGGCCGCTCCCTTATGTATCGCATCTCCCGAGTGCGGTGGCTTCAATGACAACGTCGTTGTTCCCAATCCGTTGATCGCCTCAATGCAGATTCTCGACCCAGCTCGCGACGTGAAGAAGCTGATGATTCTGCCGGACAATGTGCACACTGGTCGGCGACTCGGGTTCAGTCGTGCACTCATCGTTGATGCCGACCACCCCGATCGAGTCATCGCAATTTCGACCGGAGTTGGGCTGTCGCTCGGAGATGTTCCAGAGGGATATCAAAAGATTGATAATCCCCCGCTCAACGTTGTCGATTCTCCTGACTTGCCGCCCTTACATGAAGTGTTTGGCGCTCAACGCATATCGCCCGGCGTGTGGCAATTGCCGCTGCTCACTGACGAAATGGCATCGCCTGATGCAGCACTTCATATCGGACCTCAACATATTGTGCTTGAAACAGCATCAACCGAAATCGCACAGGCGCTCAGTTCATCACCGTTACAGATCAGTGATTGGTACGTCATGTTTGTGAACCGCGGAAAAATTGGACCGTTCATCACGCATGGCGAAGCATTTGTTGGAACCGATGGAAAAATCGGCACACGAATGAATTTGATTGACGAAGGTGACAATCAGCGCGTCGTCAGCACCTGCGCCGCAACTTTTTCTCCAGCCCACTCGTGATTCTGGTGTCGTTTTAGTTGGTATAACCAACTAAAACGACACCAGAAGCACAGGATTAGAGGGGCATACCTGAGATCTTGCGCAGGTTGTCACGCAATGCAAGGCGACGCTCATCAGCGGTCAGTCCTGCAAAGTCGCCAACCCAATCACGGGGTGCAGCAAGTCCTTCGGGGTGCGGCCAGTCGCTACCCAAAAGGATTCGATCGGCACCAATCAGATCGCGCAAAATTGAAATGTCGTCTTCGTAGAACGGAGCGACCGACACGTTTGAGCAGAAGGTCTCTACTGGATCACGCTTGTACAACTGCGGGGTCTTACCGTACGAACGCTTCAAACGTCGCACCAGATCAGGAACCCAACCTGCTCCAAGTTCAACTGTGGCGATCTGCAATTTCGGGACACGATCAAACAAGCCATGACAAATTAACGAGGCCACCAAGTCGAAGACCGGGCGCTCAATATGCACACCCATCACTTCAGTCAACGTTGACATTTTCATGCCGGTGTACTTGAGGCTCTCACCCCAACGTTCGAGATAAATGCCATATCCCGAGTCGGCGCCGTGGAACGCAATAGCAACTCCAGCATCAGCAGCCATATTCCAGAAACGGTCGTACATCGGATCTGCGAGTGAACGGAAACGATCAGGTGCCTGAACTGGTGCCGGACGGAAAGTCACGAAACGTGCACCCTTTGAAATCGCTAATTCAAGTTCTGCTTCAGCGCGCACGGGGTCGATCAATGACATTAAGGGACCAGTCAAGATTCGATTGTCGCGGTTGTAGCCCCAGTCTTCGTCGAGCCACTGGTTGTAACTATGGAACACTGCGTACAAGGCATCGACATCGTTAGCCAGCATTTCTTCAAGCCCAAGTCCGAGGCTCGGCAATACCCATGCCAGATCAACGCCTTGCTCGATGAGTTTGGCCACCCGTGCGTCTCGTGAGCGCGCTGCCGGAGGAATGGGACCCATTTCAATAATGTCGCGAATTTCTTTGCCGCCGTAGTTCTGCGCACGGAAGTACATCTCGAGCGAGCCTGGGACACCAACGGGATCGTAGGTGGGGTTCGGAATCAGAGTTAGCAAACGGTCATTGACGAGCAAAGTTTTGCGACCATCTACTTCAACCCAACGCACGGCTGATTTGTGCGCCTTTGGCAAATGACGAATGACGGCATCTTCGGCTTCGTAATAGTGCTGGTCAGCATCTGACAGTCCGTACGTCACGTCATCAAGAACTGGCCGAGATTCAAGAAGTGTCATGTTTTTCCCTTAGGTCAGGCGACAGCAGCAAATCTGACGCTCCGTCAGATTGTACGGTATGGAAGGGACTAAAGATAGATCTAGCCCGAGTACGGTGACCAAGGTCCCAAAAAATGGGACTTTGGTTCAGGATCTGAGACGCACGATCAAGGGAGTGTTATGGAGATTTGGCAGGTCATTGCTCGAGAGTCGATTCGAGATCTCGTCGCCCGTTACAACGCCAACGGAGATACCGGACGATTCGCCCAGGTCCGTGAACTTTTCAGCGCCGATGCCACGATGGACATTGGAGATGATCAGGTCTATTCGGGCATCGATCATGTCATGACAATCTTCACTGGCACCAAAGAAACCACGGGAGCCGCCGCTGGGTTCACTCATGTGCGCCACTCAACGACGACTCATCAAATTGACTTCGTTGACGACACCCATGCCACCGGGCGTCTGTACTTTTTCGTCGTCACCGATATTGGACTTGATCATTGGGGTCGCTACGTGGACACCTACGTATCTTTCGATGGACACTGGAAGTTCGCCTCACGCAAAGTCACCGTTGACGGTTGGGCATCAAACTCCCTATTCCCCCACTGACCAGTTCTTGTCTCTAGACCCTTTCGGGGCGGAACGCTGAACGAGGTCGTTGCACGAATTCAAACGGCACTCCATCTGGATCATTCAAAAAGCAAATCCACATATCGGGCACGGCAGTTCCTTCGAGTTCTACCTGACGAGGTTCGCGTTCAAACTTCCAACCATCGGCCAAGAAACGCTCGTACGACGCAACCGTGTCGTCAACTCCGACGGCTGTTCTAAACAATCCGGCGTGATTCGCATCGGCTGGATGTCGACCATGAGATATTGGATGAGTCCATTCGGTGAGCACAATTTCTGCTGCTTCATCTGGCAACTTCATTCGATGCACTCGACCGACAGCCGCTGAAGCATCTGTCGCTTTCAATCCAACAAAGTCACCGTTATCGAGCACATGTTCAGCGACGTCTAAAAATCCCATGCCGTGATACCAAGGCAATGAAGTGTCAATATTGGTGACGGTGACGCGAAGGTGACGCAATCGCGATTCACCGCCAGGGATGTTTTCGTCTTGCATGAGATCAACTTGCGTACCAAATGGATCTGTCAAGGTCGCCCAATTTTTCACCCAAGGTGACGACGAACGCGACACTAGATGTGAACCAGCCGCGACCATTCGCACAATCGTCGCCTCAACGTCGGGAACCCCGAATCCCACCGCTTGCATTCCAACACGCGAAGCATCGGAGATGGGAGCCCCGATCATTTTCGGGCTCACCCATTCTTGTACTTCCAAGGAAGCGCTGGTTCGAGGGCCGCGCTTGTCGTAGACAAAAGCTGCTCCGCTCACAATTTCGCCCTCGATACCTAGCAGCGACCCATCCGAAGGATGGAGCGGATTTCGCATCACTTCTTTCATGTCAAGAATGTTCACATAAAAATTAACCACCGCATCAGTGTCTTCGCAGCAGTAACAAATATGCAAAAAACGGCGAGATGGGGCTTCAAAGTCAACAGTCACGAATGTGGACAGTACCTCATCAACCCCGATGACCTGACAGTATTGAGACGTATCGGGAGGAACAATGCAAGAAAAAATTGATGGTCGTCGACTCGAAGGTAAAACTGCGCTGGTGACCGGTGCTAGTCGCGGGATTGGCGCAGCGATCGCTCGCCGTCTCGCTGCCGAAGGCGCAACGGTTGCCTGCATGGCCCGCACCCTTGACCCCGACCCACGTTACGAAGGAACGCTACGCGACACAGTCACCCTGATTACTTCGTCAGGTGGCAAGGCCGCACCGTTCAAGGCCGACCTTTCAAGTTCGGACGATCGTAAAAACCTCATTGATCAAGTACACCAAGAACTCGGGCCGATTGATATTTTGGTCAATAACGCCGCAGTCACCTTCTTTTTGCCCATTGACTCGTTTCCCGAAAAGCGTTTTAAGTTGATGATGGAAACTCAGGTGTGGGGCGCGATTGATCTGGCGCAACAAGTTATTCCCGATATGCGCGCTCGAGGTGCTGGATGGATTTTGAATATCTCATCGCGTGCCGCAGTAAAACCAGTTGGCCCTCCATTTGAAGCCTGGTTTGCCACCGGCAATTCATCTGTGTACGGAATGTGCAAGGCGGCGCTCGAACGTGTTTCGTTAGGAATGGCGGCCGAATTACATAGCGACAATATTGCGGTCAATACGTTGGCTCCTTGGGACAACGTGCCAACTCCGGGTGCGGGCAATCATGACCTTCTTGAAGATTTCAAGATTGAGCCAGAAGAAGTCATTGCCCAAGCTGCACTTGAATTATGCGCTGGCGATCCGCAACGCTTAACTGGTCGCGTCGCCTACAGCCAACCTCTACTTGCTGAGATGAGCGTTGTTGCCCGCAACCTCAACGGAGGACCACTTTCGTGAGTTCGTTACGCCGCGGAACGTGGACGAACTGGGCTGGCAATCAGTCATCTCGCCCTCAATGGGTGAATGAACCGGCTGGCGAATCTGATGTCGCTGACATTGTTGCCCGAGCATCCAAATCTAAACGGACTGTCAAAGCGGTCGGCGCTGGCCACAGTTTTACCGCGACAGCGTTAACGA
>CANGIP010000020.1 GCA_947454105.1 Actinomycetota bacterium
TTCGGCCCAAAAATCAACAACAACGGGGGTTGATGACGAATTAACTGTTTCGTCGAATGTTCCTGAGGTCAGAGTGACAATTCCATCAGCCATAGCGAATCCTTTGTAAACGTTTGTAACAAGCGAATGTTACATCGTGTGAGTCAGTGCTGGTGTTCTAGCCAGCGCTCAGTATCGATGGCAGCCATACATCCCGAACCAGCGGCGGTAATTGCTTGGCGGTAGACGTGATCTTTTACGTCACCACAGGCAAAGACGCCATCTATGTTGGTGTAGGTGCTGTCGGGGCGAGTGATTAAGTAACCACTGTCTTCCATGTCAATAACACCCTTGAAGACATCAGTGTTGGGGCGATGACCGATTGCAATAAACAGACCAGCAACATTCATGCTGCTTTCTTCGCCAGTCACCGTGTTCTTCAATGAAATCGACTCAAGTTGATCTTTTCCGACGATGTCGGTGACTGCGGTATTCCACAACATTTCAATTTTCGGGTTGTTGAGCGCGCGGTCTTGCATGATTTTGCTGGCACGGAATGAATCGCGGCGATGAATCAGGGTGACCTTAGAAGCGAACTTTGTGAGGAAACTTGCTTCTTCAATTGCCGAATCTCCACCACCAACAACGGCGATTTCTTTTCCGCGGAAGAAGAAGCCATCACATGTTGCACAGGTTGATAAACCGTGTCCGATCAGGCGTTCTTCGGCTTCCAGGCCAAGCATGAGGCTTTGTGCACCGGTGGAAATGATCACTGAATCAGCGGTAAAAACTTCATCACGCACATGCACCTTGAGTGGCTTCTCACCGAATTCAACTTTGGTGGCTTTGCCCGTTAAGAACGTTGCGCCAAAGCGGGCTGCTTGATCGCGAAAACGCATCATCAACTCTGGTCCCATGATTCCTTCAGGGAAACCGGGGAAGTTTTCGACTTCAGTCGTGAGCATCAACTGTCCACCAGGTTGATCACTGGTGCTGCTTGGTTCACCTTCAATGACAAATGGTGCCAGGTTGGCGCGAGCGGTATAGATCGCGGCGGTGAGGCCAGCCGGACCTGAGCCAATAATGATGACGCGATGATGAGTAGACATTTAGATGCCTTCCTTGCTTTGACGGCGAACCATAAAAATTGCGCCAACGAGGCACAACAGCGAACCTAAAACGATATGAGAAACCCATACAGCGGAATCGTGATCAAGTGGCCATTCCAACAAGTTGATGAGTCCACGAGAAATACCAACGAGCAACAAAACCAAAGCCATCAATCCGAGAAAGACGCTGAGTAAACCAAAGACCAAACCACGGGCCGCCATAACAATGGGCTTGGTTGTGCGATCGCGAACCTTATCGACAGTGTCGATAATGGTTTCGGTGAAATCAGATGCCCAATTCGGGTCGGTAAGCGGATTGCTAGCCATGCTCTTGAGGCTAGCCACGAATACCAATTACGGCACGATGCCACCCATCATGTCGCAGGTGTCAAGCCGATAGACAACAATCCCGTCATGGACAGAGAAATGAATTTCAGCGGGTTGGCCAGCAAAAGTGGCCTCAACATCAATAGCTGGGCGCAGTGGGTCGTCACACAGCGGTTCGGATTTTTGTGGAACAACAAAACCCTCAACCGACCATTCAGAGACCAAGTCCTGAAGTTCATTGGTGTCACTGATAATGAGAGAAGCTTTCGCCCCAGCGAGAGCGGAGTCGGCGGCCATCGGAGCGAAACTAGCGGCCGACATCTCGGCTGGTGCTTCGGTGGCCATCGGTGCGGCCATGACATCAGTAGAGATTTTTGCTGTCTCAGAAATATCGCCAGCAGATTGATCTGACGAACTCGATCGAGTGACCGCAACGCCCACAATTGCAACAACTGCCGCCGCTGCAGCAAATGATGCAATGTACATACTGAACTTGCGGGGCTTCGACTGGGTTTTGGCGCTGATCACTGCACGTTGAACAGCATTGTTCATTGTGGAATTATCGACAAGCGGGAGTGAGGTCAGCAATTGTTGACGGTTGGCGCCAAATTGCGCGGCTCGCGCATCAACTGTCGCTCGTAGCTCGTGAGGAATTTCGCGAAGTTCAATATCGTGATCAATCAAACGACTCGCGAGTTCATCAATATCAAGATTGTTCAAATCGAAGTGGTTAGTCGGGTCGGTGCTCATGATTGATTTCCAGTGTCTGGGTTTTGACGTTCGTCAAAGGCTTCTAAGTTCCCCAAAATGTCAGCAAGGCGTCCTCGACCGCGGGCAATTCTCGATCGTACGGTGCCAATCGGTATGCCTAGCACCTGACTGATCTCTTCATAATCAAGGTCGGCGACATCACGAAGCACCAGCGCAACACGGAATTCTTCGGGGATCTGAGCGAGTCCTTGAGTGAGATAATCGGTCGCCTCAAAGGCCATTTGCTGATCATCGCTACGGGTATCAGCAATATCAACTTGTTGCCCGTCGGTGGAAAAGAGTGAGAGGGGTCGACGGTTGCGCCGCCGGCGTTCGTCTAAGGCAGCATTTGTTGCAATGCGGTAGACCCAAGTTGAAAAGGCCGAGCGCCCATCAAAAGATTCATAACCGCGGACAATTGCGATCATGGCATTTTGTGTGGCGTCATCGGCATCAGAGTCGTTGAGCAGAATTCGTCGACAAATAGAACGAATCATTGAATAGTGCTCTCGCAACAACAGGTCGAGCGAAGGCGTGGACGACATCGTGATTCGGTCGCTTAGGGAGAAGGAAGGATACGAATTTCGCTGATGTAACCGCGATATGGATTGTTGTTGCTACAGAATCCACTTTGTCCGATTTGCGTGAGGTACACCAAAGCAAATTGCGATGGTTTTGTAAATGTGGCGGTGATTGTTGGACCACTTTCGGCGGAACCTTCCCAAATGGGTGATCCCCATGACTCAAGATCAGATCCCGCAGTATTTGATGTGTAGACCTTGGCCTTCCAACCGTCTCCTTGAATATCAGCTTGGAGTTGTGCCAACGCTGCACCATTGAGTTGCATCACTAAACCAACACCCGACTTACTTCCGAAGGTCGATGATTTGTAACACGTCGTTGACCAGGCGGTCGTCGGGTCGCCATCAGTGACGTTGCTTGCTTCATTATCGTTTTCAGTTTGATCGTCGCCTTGTGGATCAAACGATTTAATGCCAGTGATTTGAATCGGCCCGCTGACAACGGGCGTGGTCGCAACGACAGTTGTTGTGGCTGGCTCTGCTGAAGTGGAATCTGACTTATTGATTTTGGCGAAAACCACGCCAACGACGAGGAGAAGTGCAACAACACCAATCAACATTGCTGGTGTTGGCTTAAACGCAGTCTTGGTGCGAGTTTTATTTGGCGAATTTTTCGTCGAGGTCGTTGTTTGAGCACCTGTTTTTTGTCGACCTTGCTGACTGCCTGAAGTATCAACTGGCTCACGGTTGATTCCAACAGGGGTATGACCTTTAGGTCGAATGACTTTTCCAGGAGTCGGAGTTCGATCGCCAGTTGGCCGTTTTGTGCCGGCAGGTGTTGATGATTTGCGACCTTCGATGACTCGCCGAATTGCCAAACCAGCCTGAGCAGCGTCAGCAAAGCGATCTTTGGGTTCGCGAGCAATGAGACGATTGATAATTCGCGCAACATCAGGATCAACGTCGGGTCGATGTTTCGCAATATCAGTTGCATCGCGATGCAAACGAGCGAGTGCAGTGTCGGTGTCGTTCTTTCCAACAAAAGGAACTTTGCCAGCGAGACACTCGTACATCACGAGACCTAACGAATACAGATCGGCACGAGCATCAAGGTTGTCGCCACGAACTTGTTCGGGTGACAAATACTTTGCTGTTCCCATCATGATGTTTTCGCTGGTGAGATCTTCATCACCATCAAGTGCTTTGGCAATTCCGAAGTCGGTCAACATCACGCGCTTTGTGGTGTTGATCAAAATGTTTCCAGGCTTGACGTCGCGGTGGATCAAGCCTTGTTTGTGTGCGGCTTCAAGTGCCGAGCACACCGAGTAACCGATACTGAGGACAGCATTAATGCTGAGACTCTTTTCTCGATCAAGGCGTTCGCGCAGAGATTCACCATCAACAAATTCCATGATGACTGCCTGACGACCGTTGTCTTCGATGGCGTCGTACACGGTAACGATGTTGTAGTGATTGAGATTCGCAGCAGCGATCGCTTCACGACGAAAACGTTCGGCCAAAGTTGACTCGGCGGCAAGATGTGGTTTGAGAAGTTTGATCGCAACAACGCGGGTCAACTGCAAATCGGTAGCTTGCCATACGTCCGCCATGCCACCGTGAGCGCGCAAAGACTCAAGGCGATACCTATCAGCGATAATCGTTGAAGGTTGCGGAGCAGAATGGTTGGACGACGAAGGCATGCTTGAGATTGAACGCTAGTAGTCGTAACTATGCAGACTGCGGAATACCACTGTGAACATCTATGAGTTCATCTGAGTGAAATCATGCACGGTTGCACTTAGTTTTCGAAGTAAGCGACTCCGATTGTTCCGCGACCGGCATGTGCTCCAACAACTGCACCAATGTCACCAATCATAATTTCACCCGAATAAACGGTTTTGAGTTGGGCCACGAATGCATCGACATCAGAACAATCTGCGTTGAGAACTGACAGTTGGCTAATTCCGGGGTTGGCTGAAGCTTCACGAACCTTGTCCACAAGAAACGCTAAGGCTTTACTGCGCGTCCGTTGCTTGCCACCCTCTTGTACGACGCCGTCGCGTACTTCAATGATGGGCTTGATCGAGAGAACGGACGCCAACATTGCCTTCGCTCCGCCGATACGGCCACCCTTCTTGAGGTTTTCCAGGGTGTCAAGAGCCCCCCAGACCTTGCATCGACGACTCAGATCTTGGGCGAGGGCTTCAACCTCGTCGACATTCTTGCCCTCTTGTGCGGCGCGTGCGCACGCCACCACGATTGCCCCAAGCCCCATGGTGACAGTGTGGCTGTCTACGACACGTACATCACATGTTGCTTGCAGAGCGGCGGCGGCCACTTCAGCGCTTTGCATTGTTCCTGAAAGAGCGCCAGACAAGTTAATGATGACAACTCCTGTCGCTCCTTCGCCTTGAAGTTTGCGAACGGCCTCTTCGAATCGACCAGGAGAAGGCGCTGCAGTGGACGGGAGGTCAGGCTCAACAGAACACCGCTGCCAAAATTGAGCAGTTGTCAACTGTTCACGATCGACAAGTTCGTCCTCACCAAACCTGATGAATAGTGGAACCACTTCAATTCCGAGAGATTGAACGACCGAATCGGGAAGGTCGCAGGCGCTATCGGTAACGATACGAACGGCAGTAGAAGTCACGTCGTTAGGTTAGTTCGTCGACCCTAGGCCGAACGTTCGCCAGAAGGATGGCGACCCACCGAGTCGTGACTTTCAAACTGGCGGCGTTGATGTTCGCGCCGCAAATGATGGATCCACCATGACAACAGCAAGAGCAGGGCGATACCGGTAAAGAGTTGACCAAGTCCTGCTAGGGCGTTGACGCGAGCTGAGAATTTGGCGGGCGAACCGACGGAGATATCTCCAAGTGGAGTGAGAAGTTGCAAAGTCACCGGAAAACGACCGTTACTTTTTGCCGTCACTGGAATTTCTACGAGAGTGGTGGTACCCGCGGGCAGGGTGACCACTTGATCATCGGTGGGAAGGGTGAGCTTTGAGCTCGTCAAATGGACGCGGACCAGTAGATCGGTTTCATTGTCATTGCGTAATGAGAGACGAATCGAACTATCGCGCCCACCCAACGTGAAAGTGGTTGTTGTTGGGGTCACGATTGACCCACCAATTGCTGCGAGTTGAGCATCAACACCGTCGATATAAGCCTTCGTTTGAGACGGCGTGAGATTGCTGGCCGGTAAAACATTGACGACTTGTCGCCATAAAGCAGGACGCTCATCTCCGTCGGGCAACATCGTCGAAAACCCGGTCACCCGTGAGGCAAAATCATTCAACATGGAGTTGTTGTTTGAGATCGGATCCTTGAGGGTTTGAAGTTCAATAGAGACGGGTAGTCCATCCATCACGCTGACAGTCATTGAACCCAGTAGTTCATCAAGGGCAACAAAACTCATATCGGGTTGACTGGCAACCGTGGAAATAAGAGCGGTCAGGAGTGCCTGAGATGGGAGTTCTCCCGATTCGGTCGCCAGGATGACACCTCGCCCGTTCATTGTTTCATCGCGATCAACAATTTCAGAGCGCGTGATCTTGAGCTCGGCCAAAATCTGTTGGGCAACCAGGTAGGCGCCTCCGACTGGTTCACGTGAACCACGGGTGAGCGCTTCACTGAGATTGAAGTCGGCCAAAGCAGCTGTCATCCGGTCAGAATTCGGCAGATTGAGTTCCACCAAACGAGTTGGTTCAACAAAAACCGAGATTCCGTTTGCCGTGGTTTTTTGCGACTCGCCGAGAAGCACGGCAGTTCGTAAGCCAAGATCGCGCAGCAACTGAGCGCCGCCGTTTAACAAAGTTGATGTTTGTATCCAGGCATCTCGGTTGACTGATTTTGAAGGAAAGCTAGTTGCCAGAACATCTTCGCCGAGCCTCAATTGACTGGTGAAGACGTCCGTACTTTGTGTGGCGAATAATTCATCGGGTTGTACGTCAACATAAGTAGATGGCAGAAGTTGTAGCGATGTGGAAGCTTGGAGGCGCGCGAGAAGCGCAATGTCTTCATCGGAAGAATTATTGAGAGCATCCACCAACTCAGGGCGAACGGACAACGAGATCGGGGTGTCGGGGAGGGCTTCTAGTGTGGACACTGCCTCGGTCACTTGTGAACGAGTTTCGTTGCTGACCAAAGTTGTGCCGTCGGGTTGCAGACTCACTGAACTATTGAGAGTCCCGACCAAAGCAATTTGTAGATTTTCACTAGGAAGGGGAGTCGTGACGTCTTGGGCCAAACGTTCAACAAAGGTAACGATTTGACTGGTGACTGTCTTGTCTTCTTGGAGACCAATGCTGACGGGGTACACCCCTGTGGCTGACATTTGAAGGGCATCTTTCGTACGAACGCCAATTTCAATTGGAATTTCCACATCGATTCGACCAGTAGCGGCTTCTCGAAGATCGCTGACGTCAACAATGACGGTGTCAACAGTTGAGGGCAACTTTCCGGACGAAGCATCGCGCACTTCTTGGCGAGTATGTACTGGCTTATACGAGGTGATCACCAACTTTGACGAAGCTGTTGATGCGGGATCGCGACCGCTTAACGCAACACTGAAGTGAATCAGTGAATTTTCTATCCCAGCCACATACTGGTCTTGGCTGATCAACGAAGAAATGATTTCGGGTGTTGCTGCTTGAGCAGCATGCGTTGGAATGACAGTTGCAACTGAGATGGCACCAAGCGCAATGAGCAATTGAGACCTCATGAGTCACCATGTTTGTTCAGTGAAAGTTCCATGACTCGCAAATTTTCAGGCAATTGCTCAAAACCGATCCGTCGATATAACGATAAAGCCCGCTGATTATCGAGGTGAGTATTGACCAAGATGTCAGTGACACGGCGCTTAGCCAACCAACTTAAACCATCTTGCAAAAGCGATGTTGCAACACCTTGACCTTCGTATGCAGGATCGACTGCGAGGCGTTGAATGAATCCTGCCGACCCATTGCGTCCAGTGACCATATAGCCAGCAGGTTCGTCGGTCGCAGTCACCGCCAACCGAATGCGATGCACGGGAGTCGCTCGACACGCCTCCTCAATACCGTCAACATCTAGTTCCCAACCCGAATCAAAGGCCAAATGGTCAAGCCGAGCGGCAACGTCAAATGCACGTTGCGATCGTAGAGGACGCATTTCGTGGTGTGGTTGAGTAGCTCTGTGAGTTGCGACAGGAGGGAGGGGGGTTTTGAGACGGAGAAGGGCCAACTGTTGGATCACATGAAACCCCGCATCTTCAAATGGTGCGGCGGCGCTCGGACTTAATGCTCCTGTACGAACCCATCCGTAACCTTCTGTTGTCAACGAATGAGTCCACTCATCAAGCGATGCTCGTGACGGGGCAACGGTGTGATCGGTGAGTACCAAATGGGCGATATCGGGACGACTCGGCCATTTCCGTACCCGAGCACACACAATTCCGTCGTCAAAAAGTCGAGCGGTCATGCTGTGTCGACGTTGTCGTAACCCAGTGATCACTTCATCGACGGTAGTGGCAAAATGGTATTGAAAACGCCTTTACGGACACCTATATATTGGACACGTCAAACAGGCAGGGGATGAATGCACATGAGCGAGTCAGAAAAGGAGACATCGCAACGAGTGCCCCCTCTCCCTCGTGAGGTGTATGCCCGGCGTCGCATGCTGGTGGGCCTAGGAGTTGTTGCTGGAGTCATGGCCATCATTTTTGCGGTGCAGGCCATGACCTCTGACTCGGCCGCGAAAGTTGATCGATCCTCCCAAGCGGAAGACATCGTGACCCAAACTTCGACAGTCCAAGACTTGGGTCTCACCACGACTCTGTCCCCCGATACGACCACCACAACGACAACAGTGGTCATTCAAGGCCCACCACGCGTGAGTATTTATGGTGATTCGCTTGCCGCGGGGTTTGGTGACTTGCTGAAATCAACACTTGATCGGCAAGGTGTTACAACTTTCGTGGCGACACATGGTTCGTCTGGATTAAGCCAACCGGGTTTTTTTGATTGGCCGAATCACCTCAATGTGTGGGTCCCCCAAGAGGATGCTGATGTGGTCGTGATTGGCCTCGGAGCTAACGACGGCCAGGACGTTTATGTCGACGGTATTTCGCATTCAACGAAAGACCCCGAGTGGTCAGTTGAGTACCAACGGCGCGTGACTGAACTCGCCACTTTGGTGACTTCGCAAGGGCGATCTTTGGTGTGGGTCGGAACTCCAGATGGAAAACCAAAGGGCTTCCGGGCCAACTTAACGACCATACGAACTGCGACAAAGAATGCGATCGACGCAATTCGGGCCAATGGCGCTGATGCGGTTTATCTCGATACATGGAATATCTTTTTGGGTATTGATGGCAACTATTCGCAATATGTCATTGACCCAAGCGATGGCGAACGTAAGAAGTCACGCGACAGCGACGGATTCCATTTGAGTTTGGTCGGAAACAAAATTCTTGCTGCAGCGATAACCACCGAAGTCAATGCAGCTTTTGAACGACGTGCCGCGCAGTAGACGAGCCAACATCATGTCGTATCGTTTGAATCAATGAGCATTCTCTTTGCCACTCACGAGGCGTACTTAGATCACCTCAACGGTCCTCAACATCAAGAGCGACCACAAAGACTCGCTGCCGTCATTGACGGATCGCGCGAAGCCGGAATTGCCGATGCCCTGATTGCGTTAGTGCCAGAGCCCGCAACCCGTGAACAAATCTTGCGCGTTCATACTTCTGCACATGTAGATCGAATTGAAAGTGTTGTGCAAGCAGGTGGCGGTCGCCTTGATCCCGATACGCGCGCATCAACTGGTTCTTGGAAAGCGGCAATGTTGGCCGCTGGTGCTGGACTCACTGCAATACGTGCTTTGCAGAACGGACAAGCTGATTCTGCATTTTGTGCGGTTCGACCACCTGGTCACCACGCCACCAAGACCGAGACGATGGGCTTTTGTTTATTCTCCAATGTTGCTGTCGCTGCGGCCGCTCTCGCTGATGCTGGAGAGCGTGTATTGATTGTCGACTTTGATGCCCATCACGGCAATGGCACCCAAGACATCTTTTACGACGATCCTCGTGTCATGTTTGTTTCGCTACACCAATGGCCGTTGTATCCAGGAACTGGCTGGTATGACGAAACCGGTGCTGGTGAAGGTTTGGGATACACGATGAATATTCCATTGCCTCCGCAAACAACTGGCGATGTGTACCTTGCGGCCTTTGATCAGTTGATCTTGCCGATGAGCGAAAAGTTTGCGCCAACATGGCTCATCGTGTCAGCTGGGTTTGATGCGCATAGAAACGATCCGATTACACAGATGGGACTTTCGTCTGGTGATTACCCATTAATGATGCAACGCCTACTGCAGTTAGTTCCAGCAGGTCGTCGATTGGTCATGCTTGAAGGCGGCTACGACCTTGATGCATTGCGGATGTCCACGGCGAGCACACTTGCCGCAATGGTTGGTGAACGACACAGTGATGAACAAGCGACGTCCGGTGGGCCAACCGAATCTGTTGAGCAACTCGCTGTCATCAAGTCACATTGGAAAGATCAGATTTAGGCTCTTGCTATTTCAATTCGTACCATTGAATGGGTGCTGTGTGAACCGGACCCAGCAAGATTTCAATCTTCTTGCCATTGACACACTCAATGACTGCTTCAACGTGACTACTTGGTGTGATTGATTTGATCACCAGGGGACCATGTTCGGAAATGATCTTGAGCGCAGTGGCTTGTTGCCTTTCAAATGATTCGTCTAAGGCAACATTGTCCGCAAAGATCAGTTGTGCTTGCTCAGAATCCCAGTTGTTGAGTAGCGCTATTAACTGATCTGCTCTTTGTTGCAAAACATTAGAAATATCCGTCTTTGTTTCGGGCACAAGATTGGCTGAATGCAACATTTTCAAAACACGATGCGTGAAAATTGCCATCGGTGCGTAAGTGGTGTTTGACATTGCAACAACACCAATGCTTCGACCTGCCAGCCACCGCATGTTGCTTCCGTAACCAGGCAGCCCACCCGAATGTGAATAGACGATTCCAAGAGTGGGATCGTCGCGCAACATGAGTCCGTATCCATAACCAGTGGGTGCCTTTTCACCATCAAGTGCGATGACGCCGGCGTAGCTATGCATCACTTGCATGTCACGACGCGACGCAACACTGAGCTGACCAGTCTTTGAATCAAAGTTGTTGTTGGCTTCGTTGAGCCAAATGACCCAACGAGATAAGTCGGCAACTGTGGTCCACAATCCGCCCATCGG
This sequence comes from Actinomycetota bacterium, assembly GCA_947454105.1. GTDB lineage: Bacteria > Actinomycetota > Acidimicrobiia > Acidimicrobiales > Ilumatobacteraceae > Casp-actino8. The sequence continues at coordinate 10,946 of CANGIP010000020.1, forward strand.
CGAAATTTCACCATCACCTAATGGCATGAGACCATCAGCAACGATTTGTCCGTCTTGAACACGAGTCGGCGGTGCCCATTCTTGGTCGAGTGGGGGATCCCACGTTGTTGATGTCATGTGTAATGGTCCGAGAAAACGTTCGTCCACAAAGTCGCGAACTCGACGACCGGTGGCCCGTTCAACGACCCGTCCAATGAGAGCGAAACCCAAATTTGAGTATTCAAAATGGGTGCCGGGGGCAAATGCGTAGGCTGCACCTTGTTGGTAGAGATCGTTCATTTCTTGAGCCGTTGCATCAAGATGACGATCAGCCCACGGATCATCAGTGGCCAAGCCAGACGTCATTGATAATAAATGCCGCAGAGTAATGCGCGTGCCCGAATCGGTGCGACAAATTGTTGCTAACTCGGGTGCGTATTCATCGACCGGAATGTCAATTGACAGCATGCCTTCATCGCGCAGACTCAAAACAGCCGCCGCTGTAAAACTCTTGGTCATCGATGCAATGCGATATCGCGTGGACATATTGCTGATGGAGCCAGTTGCCCCAGTCGCCATAAGTTGGTCGCCGGCAATGAGACCCCACACGACACTGTCGAGCGTGAATTCGCGTGCAACCTGAGCGGCGATTTCATCGATGAGTGGCTGCGTCGCCCGTAAGGCCTCAAGATCTATTTCAGCCATCGGGTCATCCATTCAACGAGGGCACTGTCGTGCGCAAGACGTCCACTTGGAGGACCATATGTACTTCCTTCATGGGATGAATGAGGAAGCACAAGCACTTCACTGATGGTTCCTCTCACACAAAGGGCCCGATGCATTGCCCACGCTTGGGACGGTGGACAACGTCGATCGTCTTCACCAATAACAAAGAGACACGGCGTCGTGCATTTGTGCGCGTGCATGATTGGTGACTGCCGGTAATACGTTTCAATCTGCTCATGGGGCGCACCAGAAAATTGACTTGGAAAGAATGTTGCGCCGATATCACTGGTGCCATACATCGACACTAAGTCGGTTACAGGATTTTCAATGACAGCGGCTTGAAACCGAGATGTGGTTGATACCAACCATGCCGACAGATATCCACCGTAAGAGTTTCCGGCAATACCAAGTTTATTCTCGTCGGCCAAACCGAGTTTGATCGCTTCGCTAATGACGAGAAGTTGATCGCTGGCTGGTCCGTCGGCCCAATTTGAATGAGCAGCGTGAGCAAATGCATCGCCATATCCTGTTGAGCCCCGCACGTTGGTGTACAGGACACCAAATCCAGCAGCACAAAGAGCGTGTGTATCGATTGAAAATGCTTCGCCATAGGTGAAGTGCGGACCGCCATGGACAAGGCTCACTGTTGGAAGTGGACGAGCGATTTCTTTGGCCGACAAGAACCAAGCATCTAGCTCGAAGCCATCGAGAGTTGTCACAGAGAATCGACGAACAGCAAGCGCTTTTTCATCAACATGATTGAAATGAGTTAATTGTCGTTCGGTTTTCGTTGCGTAATCAAAGCTTGCTAGTTCAACGGGCGAGCTTGACGACTGAGTAGTAAAAATCAACTCACTTGACGTTGTTGCGACTGGTGAGCAACAGCGATCTCCATCAACAAGGACCTCAACGAGTGGTGCACCAGATTGATGTGGATCAATTTTCACAATTCCCATTCGGCCACGTGACCCGGTACGAACAATGAGGGAACCATCAGGATGGGCGAGAAGGAGATGGTCATAGACGTCAGCAAGTTCTGCTGGTTGATCACCGTAGACATCACCAAAAAGATTCGGAACTTCAATGATGTGAGAGTTATCCCCATCAATGATGTACAGACGAGCTTGACTACCCGCTGGTTCGCCTTGCGGACTCGCAATCAGAACTACTAATCGACCATCGGCCAACCAAGTTCCGACAATAGACCGGCCACCAGGAATCGCGAGTTGCCGTGCAGTGCCATCAAGAGAAATCACACTGGCGTATTGGTAACCATCTTGTTCAAGCGGGTCAAGAGATCGACAAGCAAAGACGAGGTCATTGTTGGGCGACCAACGAGCTGACGACCAACGCCAACCGTCGTTGGTGATCCAATACGAGTCACCAGTTGCGAGTTCAACAACTTGAAGTTGAGGAGGGTTGTCAATTGCACCAACGGCATCAAAGTGTCGAATCGGACGTGTCCAGCGATACGGCTCGTTGACATCGACAGTTGAACCGCGACCTTTAGCGATCAATAAGAACTGCTTGTTCGGCGAAACCTCTACCGACTCATTGTTTGGTGCGTATTTTTTGAAGTCAATGTCATCTTTGGGCGCGATTGTCTCCTGTCCAGTTGCAAGGTCGATTGCACACGATTGATACACAACCTCATCAGAGCCAAAGGGAATTTGTGCAGTGTTGACCAATATCGACAAATGATCATCACTGAGATGGGCGGAAATAGGTGCTCGATTGGCCAAATACCGAGCAGTTATTGAATTGTCATTCATCGTCGTAACTCACGACCGTGAGGAGAATCGCTGGTAAGGCACCTGTGCTATAGGCATGAGAGATTTCAGATGAAAAACGAATGGCATCATGTTCACTCAATTCATACGTATCGTCGCCAAGAGCCAACGTGACCGCCCCCGAAATAACATACGCGTATTCAACTGATTGCTGACCGTGGTCGCTAAACACTCCTGATTGATGTGCGGGCAGTTTTCCTTCTGAAATATCAAATCGTCGACGTTGCATCATCGCAAACAGCATGCGCGCTCGTGGATTTTCTGAATCGATTGAATCGGCTCGAATGATTTCAGTTTCAATGACTGTTGAACGCGTTAAGTCGGCGAAACTAATATCGAGTGCGACTGCAATTCGAGTCAGAGCAACGACGGTGGGGTTTGCTACCGCACGCTCAATTTGTGACAAGAGCGCAGTACTGAGATTTGTTTGTGTCGCGAGATCGCGCAAACTGAGTCCACGGGAAAGGCGAACCTTACGCATGTTGTGCGCCACACTCTGACGAACAACCGTGCTTTCGTCAGCAGTGCTGTGAAGATGCTCAATATTTTGTTGATTACTAGTGTTCATTTGCCGGCCACCGATGAAAAGAGTTGTTGTGTGTATTCGTGCTGGGGATTTTGCAAGACATTTTCCATATTTCCTGACTCAACGACTCGTCCATTGCTCATGACATAGACCCGGCTGACGACTTGACGAACCACTGCTAAGTCATGAGTGATGAACAAGACCGCAATGCCCAACTCTTTGAGTAGTGAGTTCATCAAATTTAAAATCTGTGCTTGCACGGATACATCTAATGATGAGACAGGTTCGTCACAGATCAGTAACTTTGGTCGTGGTGCAATGGCTCGAGCAATAGCAACGCGTTGTTGTTCGCCGCCGGATAACCCGTTAGGACGACGATTGGCATATTCGGTTGGCAGTCCGACTAGTTGAAGTAAAGAGACGACTTCAGCCTTGGTTCGTTGACCAGCTCGTAGAGCTTCAGTCAAGGTGGCACCGATTGTCATTGCTGGATTTAGGGCGGATGTGGGGTCTTGAAAAACTATCTGGGCACGTTGAGCCATCGGCGTGTTGATTGACCACTCAATGTTTCCTGAATCGAAACTTTCGAGCCCGATGAGGCAACGCGCCAAAGTTGTTTTGCCTGATCCAGACTCGCCAACGATTCCGACGGCTTCGCCTGAGCGAATAGAAATATCAACGTTGTCTAAAGCCAGCGGAGCAGATGAAGAGAATCGTTTGCTTAAGCCTCTGATGACAACGAGATCGTTGTCGGTGTTTTGCGCTTGGACATCGGTGGCAATCTGCATTGGATGACGTGCATCAGTGACCGTGATGGGTTTCCAGCAAGCAACTTGTGACGTTGTTCCAACGAGATTGGGGGCATCTGAACGACATCGATCGTCAGCACGATCGCAACGAGGTGCAAAAACACAACCAACTGCTACTTCCCATGGGCGTGGGACCGAACCGGAAATCGCTGGTAATTCAACAAGGCGATGTTCGAGCGGTGGATCACTGTCACGTAATCCTGCGGTGTACGGGTGCTGAGCATGTGTGAATACATCAGATCCATCACCCGACTCAACGAGTCTTCCGGCGTACATAACCAAGATCTTGTCGGCTCTTTCGCGTGCGACACCTAGATCGTGAGTAATCAAGAGCAGTGCCATGTCGCGTTCTCGTTGAATACGTTCAAGAAGATCAAGCATTTCTCGTTGAGTGGTGACATCGAGCGCGGTTGTCGGTTCATCACCGATCAAGATTTGTGGGTTGCTTGCCAAACTTGCCGCAAGGGCAACACGTTGACGCATTCCTCCGGATAACTCAAAGGGATATTGCCGAGCCACGCGCTCAGGAAGATCAACCTCATCAAGCCGGCGACGAATTTCGTCCCTTGATCGTCGTAAATCTTGGGAGAGAGCTGCGGTGATTTGCTCACCGCAACGATGAACTGGGCTCAAACTTGTAAATGGGTTTTGTAATAACAGGCTGATGTGTTGACCGCGTAAACCAGAGAGTGCTTGTGGTCCAAGTGCAAGATCAATAGTGATGTCATCGAGTTGAAGACTTCCAGTGGCAGTGACTCCTCGCGGCAACAAGCCAGTCATTGCCTTTGCCGTCATTGACTTACCCGAACCAGACTCTCCGACGAGGGCAACAGTTTGGCCTGGTTCAACATGGAGATCCATGCGAGTCACTATGAGTCCGGCCGGACCGGTGACAACCAAGTTGTTGAGAGAAAGTCCACGGTTCATCGCTGCACCGAACCTTCTTCATAGCGTTCTTGTAACCAGTCGCCTAAGAGGTTGATGGCGGCAGCAGTGATAATGATCAACATTGCTGGCAGTACAAGTGAACCCCAGTTGCGATCGAGAAGATCACGGCTGTCACTGAGTTGACGTCCCCAGTCGGGAACACCAGGGCCGACTCCTAGTCCGAGGAATGACAATGCCGACATTGATACCAAGGCGAAAGCCACGTTCAGCAACATCGTTGAAAAAGCCACCGGTAAAACATTGGGCAAGATGTGCCGGAACATGATGCGTAATCGACCAAGACCCAAAACTTTTGCGGACTCGATATATGGTCGACCCGTTTGAGCAATCACTGATCCGCGCACCATCCGAATATCGGTTGGCGAAAACAACATGATGAGCACCAAAACAGTGACCCAATAACCACCATCAACAAGACCAGTGACAACGAGAGCGACAAGCGTTGTTGGTAGCGCGAGCAACAAGTCGGCGTACTTAGAGAGCAGTAAGTCAAGCCACCCGCCTATGTATCCAGCGAATGTGCCGAGCAATATTCCGATCATCATTGAACCAAGCGCAATAACAATTGGTCCGAGGACGGCAGAGCCTGCACCAGCGATAGCAAGTTGGCCAATGTCTCGACCCAGTTGGTCGGTGCCGAATAGATGGCCAGCAGTTCCCGGCGAGGTCACACCCGTCATGATGTCTTGACGCGTCGCGTTCGGCACGATCCACCGTGATGCGACGACGAAAATCGCAATGATTGCTAGTGGTATGCCCGTTACAAAAGGAATCACTGGCTTGCGAGTCATTCGGAGTTTCATTGAGCGCCTCGTTTGCGGACTCGAGGATCAACCGCGTAATACAAAATGTCAACCGCTAGGGCAGTGAGCGCAATCACAGTCGCGGTGAGCAAGGTGATTGCTTGAACGACAGGAAGGTCTTTAAAAGTCACTGAACCAGCAAGGAGTGAACCAATCCCCTGAAGTGCAAAAGTAACTTCAACCAGAATTGTTCCACCGAACAAAAAGGCAAAGACCAAGCCCAAACTTGTGGCAACTGGGATCATGGCATTACGCAAAACAAGCGACCGAATTTGACGATGCGTTAAACCACGACTTTGAGCAAAGGCGACGTAGTCCTGATTGAGTTCGGCAACAACAGCAGTACGCGTCAATTTAAAAACCATTGCTGCGAGCCCGCTTGCCAAGGTGATCGCCGGTAAAACCAAATGCCACCACCGATCAAAGCCCCCATCGCCACTGCCGTATACGGGAAAGATGTTGAACCACAAACCAAAGACATAGAGCAACAACAGGCCAACTGCGTATGTCGGTGCTCCGATGCCAACAATTGATGCGGCGCTCATTGACCGATCAAGTGCCGAACCTGTGCGCCAAGCGGCGGCAATACCAAGTGGAACAGCAACGATCACCGTTAAAGCAAATGACAACGATGACAACTGCAAAGTGAGCATGACACGATCGGACAACAAGGTCGTCACGGTGGTGTTGTTGCGAATTGATTCTCCAAAATCACCATGTAAAACATTGCCAAGCCAATGAAGGTATTGGCTCATGAACGGATCATTGAGGTGATACTTGTCGCGAATTGACTGCAACAGTTCAGGTGTCACATTACGAACGCCGACAAGGTTGCGCGCTGGGTCACCAGGCGTGAGGTGTAGAAGAGCAAAAACGACAAACGACAGAACCAACAACAACAAACCCGTGGCCGCCAGGCGAACGATGATGAATCGCGTCAGCGAGCCACGGGAAAGTAGTTGGGTCAATCGACGGTGAGAATGCGCGCTGTCCACGGCGACAACAGTGAGTACGAACCAAAGTCCTCAATGGTGTACTTGCTATTGATAGCCGTTGCGGCTTCGCCCCACCACAAAGGAACATACGGGATGTCTGCGAGTGCAGTCTTTTGCGCTTCGATCAAAATCTCAACGCGCTTGGCAGGATCGGTCTCTTCTTTGGCCTGAGCCATGAGTTTGGTGACTGCATCATTGCTGTATGAAGCAGGGTTGCCATCACCGAAGAACCACGACGACATTTCGGCCGGGTCACCAGTGGCGTTGAAGTACCACATGTACGCCAAGCCCCAATCGGCTGAACCAATAGTGTCGTACCACTGTTCAACGGGCATCTCTTCAACCTGAATATCAATGCCAAGTGGCTTGACGGTTTCGGCGAGCGACTGGAAGAACTGACTGACTTGTGGAGCACTTGACGAGACTCCAACCTTGGTGGAGAACCCGTCAGGCACCTTCGAAAGTGCGAGCTCTGCTTTGGCTTTGTCAAGATCGAACGGAAGGTCAAGAACGTCCTTCAGAGCCTTTCGTGCACCATCGAGTCCAAGCACCGAGGAAATCTGATCGGGGGTAATGAGTGCAGTTGCGGGCTCACCATGACCAACGAGCAATTTTTCGACGACAGTCGCGCGGTCGCAGGCATAGGCAATAGCGCGGCGTACATGGATGTCGTCAAAAGGTTCAACCGCGGTGTTGAAGTCAATGCCGGCGTAGCTTCGGTCGGGGGCAAACAAGACGGTCGTGTCGGCGGCGTTTTCCCACTGACTGAGTTGATCGAGCGAAATACTGATTGCCAAGTCAATGTCGCCCGACTTACGAGCCAACACTCGGGTTGCTTCTTCGGTGATGAATTCAATGCGAACAGTCTTGACTGGTGGAACTCCGCCCCACCACGTGTCGACGCGCTCGAGTTCAACCATGGTGTCTGGTTCGAACTTGGTGACCTTGTAAGGACCGGTTCCGTACAACAGGGCTTTGGGGGTTCCCATTTCGCCACCGTTGCCTTCGACGTATGACTGTGAAGTGATCCACAAAGCGTTGGCGGCACAGGGGCCCCATTCGAAGGCCACATCAGGTGAAGCCAAGGTGATGGTGACTTCGTTGTCGCCAGTTTTTTCGGCTTTGTCCACGTTGGCCCAGTAATAGGCGATGTTGGGGGATTTTTCTTCGTCCTTCGAGATGCCAACTGAATAGACGACGTCCTCGGGGGTCAGGGGGGTTCCGTCGCTGAACTTGGCGCCTTCGCGCAAGGTGTAGACGTAGGTCGTTGGTGAGGTTTGTTCCCACTTTGAGGCCAATGCCGGAACCAACTTGCCGGTTCCATCGGGAGCAACCAGGCCTTCACCGACGAGGCAAGCCACGTAGTAGTTAAAGTTTCCGGCTTCTTGGCCGGGGTACAGATTTGAAAGCGATGAAGGGAAAGCGACGGTCAAGAGGTCGATCTCTTTTAATGAACCCGAAGCGGCCGAACCATTTCCGACCATGCCCTTATTGTCTCCACCACAGGCGGCGATCAACATGGCAAGGGCACTGACGCCGGTGCCGGCCAACAGGGTTCGGCGATTGAACTGAACGGATGGGGACATGATTTCTCCTCAGGGTCGAGCACCGATGAGTAATTGTCTACTCATACGTTGCAGTTGCTGAGTAACACTAGACGGCTGTCACGCCATCGTCTACTAAATGTTGAGCGGAAGTATCCGCCAAGTACCGAGCCCACCTCATAGCCTGACGCCCGTGGTGCCCGAACGTTTTGCCCCTGTGCTCGCCGAGCTATCTGATGTCAGCGCGCTCTTCCGAGCAGCCGGAAAACGGCTGTACCTGGTGGGTGGAACTGTTCGCGATCTATTGGGCGGTCACGCCAGCACCGAAATTGACTTTGATGCAACCACCAACGCTCGACCAGATGAAACAAAACGCCTGCTGAGCGGTTGGGCAGACGCTGTCTGGACCCAAGGTGAGAAGTTCGGGACAATCGGCGCCCGCAAAGGCGATCGCGTTTACGAAATTACGACGCACCGAGCCGAGGCTTATCACCCCGATACGCGCAAGCCCGATGTTGAGTACGCCGACGAAATTGAAATTGACTTGTCGCGCCGCGATTTCACGATCAACGCCATGGCACTCGAGCTCACGAGCGATACGCCAACTTTGGTGGACCCATTTAATGGCGCTATCGACTTAATGACACGCACCCTTCGGACTCCGCTTGATCCGGATATCAGTTTTAGTGACGACCCATTGCGCATGATGCGGGCCGCTCGCTTTATTGCGCGCTTTGATATGACCCCGGTCCCCGAACTTGTTGAGGCTGTGCGGCAGTTCAAAGATCGACTCGAAATTGTTTCTGCCGAACGCGTTCGCGATGAACTCAACAAACTCATCACGCTTGATTCACCGACATCTGGTTTGTGGTTCTTAGTCGATACCGGACTGGCCGACAAGTTTTTGCCAGAGCTCCCGGCCATGCGATTAGAAAATGATCCGATTCATCGTCATAAAGACGTACTCACACACACTCTTGCAGTAATTGAAAACGTGCGTCCTGATGCGCACGACGATTTTGACTTTCGTATCACGCGATTGTCGGCGTTGTTTCACGATGTTGGAAAACCAGCAACGCGAGGATTTCAAGAAGGTAAGGGAACAACTTTTCACATGCATGATGTGAAGGGTGCAAAAATGGCCAAAAAGCGCCTGATTGCTTTGCGTTTTCCCAATGAAGATGTTGAAGCGATTACCGAACTTGTGCGTTTGCATTTGCGTTTTCACACGTACGAAATGGGTTGGACAGATTCGGCAGTTCGCCGTTATGTCAATGACGCAGGTCCATTGCTCACTGAACTCAATGTATTGACTCGATGCGATTGCACGACCCGCAACGAAAGAAAAGCAGCCCGACTTGCGCGACGTATGGACGAACTTGAAGCGCGCATTATTGAGCTCGCTACCAAAGAAGAACTCAAAGCAATACGTCCTGAAATGGACGGGGTTGCGGTGATGGAACTCCTCGGATTGTCGGCGGGTCCAGAGGTCGGCAAGGCCCTCAAGTTTTTGCTGGAGATCCGTTTAGAAGAGGGACTCATCGGCGATGAAGAAATTCGCCGTCGGCTAGACGCATGGTGGGCAACCCAACCCAAGTCGAGTTAGTTCACGACTGAACATTCACGGAGTAACCTTCAGTCAATGTCCACATCTCGCGAATCCTTCGGAACAGGATCCCTGCGGGGTGTGTCGTCCCTACGTTCTGGGTTAGTTGATCACCGCCTGGCGCGCCGCCACTTGATCAATGAATATCACCGTGGTCGTTTGGGTCGCGAAGAAGTCTGTGACGCTCACCCCGAACTGATGCGGGCCGCTCGTGGAATTGGTAAACAAACCGAAACGAAATGTCCGATTTGTGCGGTGAGCAATGTGGTTTTGGTGACCTACCTATTTGGTCCGCGCCTTCAAGCCCATGGCAAGGTCATTACTGATAATAAGGAGCTTGCTGAATTCCATCGTCGACCCGATGAGTTCACGGCCTACGTTGTTGAAGCATGCTGTGGCTGTAAGTGGCATCATTTGGTTCGAGTGATTCCTATCGGCGGGCAACGAAGTGATCGGAGAGTGGGCTAACACCATGTTGAAACTCGGGTCTGGATCACGCAAAAAGTCGCGCCGCAGTAGTTGGCTGCCGTACGAAGCAAGTCGCCGTTTGCAACGAGATGCCATTACGGGCCTGGCTTTGGTATTGATCAGTTGTCTGGGACTGTTGCTCTTCGGGTCGATGACCGAACAGTTTTCGGTGAAGTTTGTTGATGGACTGCCACAACTCAGCGACGGCACGCCCTGTCAATTGCTTCAGGTTTTCCCCTACGACGACCCGACTGCACCCACTCGAGCGATGGTCGACTGTGGCGATCAATCCGGTGTCGGCGTGGCCGGAGTCATGCAACATCTCTTTATTGCGCTGGCCGCGGTCGGAGTCTTGCTGTTGCTGAGCGCGGTTTTTGCCCTCGTTTTGGCTTCACGAATGCCTCGAGAAACCTTGGCGATACCAGTCTGCGTGGCCACCATGATTATTGGTGTGATTTCCGTATGGTGGGGTCTCAAAGGTGGTTCTCCAGGTCTGGCCTTCCAGGGATTTCGACCAGCTGCCGTGACGGGATACCTGCGTGAGGGCGGAATTGTGTCAACTCGCGATGGCGCCGTGTCGTGGGGAGTCGGCTTATTGGCCGCTTCGTTTGTGCGCCTGACTCGCCCCTAAACGAACTGTCGGGGTTAACACCCCAGACAACCCTGCAACACCCCTCTGCCACAGTCATCCCCGTGAGGTTCTGCTTTTACCCCGATACACTTTCCGAGTCAGTACATACCCTGCCCCAAGCAGGGGCCCCGATGTCGGATAGGCCGGCACCGTGACCGAAGGGAGTTACACGCTTATGATGCGTGCTTACGAATTAATGATCATTATCGACGGATCGCTTGACGATGTCGTCGCCCAACAGTGGATTGCCAATGTCTCAAAGGGCATTGCCGACGCTGGTGGAACCGTCCATGGGAAAGTTGATTTCTGGGGCAAGCGCCGTTTGGCCTACCCGATCAACAAAAAAGAAGAGGGCTACTACGCCATCCTCAACGTTGTCGCTCCCGGCGGCGCACTTGACGAACTCGAGCGATCAATGCGTATCGCTGACGACGTCCTTCGGCACAAGTTGATGCGTCTCCCCGACGCCGAAGCCGCACGTCGCGGTCTCGTCGCAGCCTGAGCCTTCGTCCTCGGACCTATCCACTCTCCGCAACCACTGGAGGAAACCAATGGCTTCTAACTCAATTACCGTTGTCGGCAATCTCACCCGAGATCCCGAACTTCGTTACACCCAATCCGGCAAGGCCACGGTCACCGTGGGTATTGCTGTCAATCGTCGTTACCAAGTCAATGGCGAATGGCAAGACGCAACCACATTCATGAATGTTGTTGCCTGGGATCAACTCGCCGAAAACGTGGCGGCTTCACTCACCAAGGGCACTCGTGTTCTGGTGACTGGTCGTCTCGATGTACGCGAATACGAAGCTCGCGAAGGTGGCAAGCGCACATCAGTAGATATCGCGGCCGAAGAAATCGGACCGACCTTGCGTTGGGCCACAGTCTCTGTTGAGCGCACACCACCGAAAGGCGGCGGCGAAGGTGGCGGTTCAGCACCACGTCAAGCTCCTCGCTCAAGTGGTGCACCAGCATCGGCACCCGCCGACGATGGTTACTACGCCGACGAAGAACCGTTCTGATCAGCAGACAGTCTGCACAACTCTTTATCCACCCGTAATTTACGTATCGACTTAAGGAAAAGTTCATGGGAAATAGCACCTCAAAGAAGCCAGTTCGGGGCCGTGCTCCGAAAGACAATGGTCGCAAGATCAAAAAGAAGGCCAACGTATTGGCCGCAGAAAAAATCGAGTACATCGATTACAAGGACATCAACTTGTTGAATCGTTTCATGTCCGACCGCTCAAAGATCCGCGGTCAGCGCTTGAACGGTGCAACGGTGCAGCAGCAGCGTGAAGTGGCAACCGCCATCAAGAACGCTCGCGAAATGGCCTTGTTGCCATACACCAAGCGCGTTGCTTCAGTTGGTCGTGGTCCTCGCGGACCGCGTGGTCCTCGCGGTTCCGAAGGAGCCGTCGACCAGGTTGAAGACAAGAACATTGACGCCGCAATCGATGATGTCGATACCGGTATCGAGTTCGAAGCAGCAGACGACACCGAAACCAATGAGGAGGGCTGATCATGAAGATCATTTTGCGTTCTGACATCAATGGCTTAGGCAAGCGCGGTGACATCGTTGAAGTCACCAAGGGCCACGGCCGTAACTACTTGTTGCCTCGCGGGCTGGGCATTAATGCCTCCGACGGTGCAGTGTCTCAGGCAGCTTCAATGCGTCGTCGTCGCGACTTGCGCGATGCCGCCGATCGTGATTCTGCTCAGACCATCGCATCAACCTTGGTTGCCAAGGTCATCGACATCAAGGCCAAGGCCGCCGGAACCGAAGGTCGTTTGTTCGGCTCGGTGACTGCAGCCGACGTCGTTGCTGCGGTGCTTGCTCAGACTGGTATCGAACTCGATCGTAAGAAGTTGTCGGTTCCCGACCACATCAAGACCGTGGGCGAATACAGCGTCACTGCCAAGTTGCACAACGATGTGCAATTCGGCATCAACATCAACGTCGTCGCTAAGTGACGATGGCGGACCTGGTCCGCAACACAACATCGAACAATTCATGATGTGAACAGGACCCGGGCCAACAGGTCCGGGTCCTGCTTCATCTCGGGACTGGGGTTTATCCCCAGAATCTTGAAGTTGTCCACAAGTAATTCACAGGGTTGTACCCCTAGCGATCAACAGGGTGCATGGGTCAAGGTAGAGGTAATGACTAATAACTCATCGGGTAATTCAAATTGGGGCAGCAAGAATCAGCGTGACAACGCGCCCCGGCCGGTGATGAATCGTGTACCACCGCACAACCTCAGTGCTGAAGAGTCGTTGCTTGGTGCAATGTTGTTATCGCGCGATGCCGTGAACACAGTGTCTGAAGCTGGCGTCCATGTCGAACACTTTTACAAGCCAGGACACCAACATATTTTTGACGCGATGCGTTCACTGTTGGCTGGCGGTGACCCGATCGACCCCGTCACAGTCGCCGACGAACTACGTCGCATTGGTTTGCTTGAAGAAATTGGTGGCCTCGACTTTTTGCTGCAACTGCAAAACTCAACGCCGGTCATTGGCAACGTTGGTCGTTATTCAAAGATTGTGATGGACACCGCTGCATTGCGTCGTCTCATTGGTGTCGCGAGCGAAATTGCCGAGATCGCCTACACCGAACCTGATGATGTAGCTCGGGCGCTCGATGAAGCCGAGTCACGAGTATTCGCGGTTGCTGAAGAACGAGTCACCGATTCGACACGACAGATCAACGATCTTTTGGGTTTAGCAACTGAAGAATTAGAGAAGCGGTTCGAAAGCAAAGTGACACTCACTGGTGTGCCAACTGGGTTCACCGATCTCGATGACATCATTCTCGGATTGCAACCCGCCTCGTTGGTCATTGTTGGTGCTCGCCCGGCAATGGGTAAGACCGCGTTCGCTCTCAACATTGCGAGCAATGTGGCACAAACAACCAACTTGCCAGTTCTTGTTTTCTCACTCGAAATGAGCCACACCGAATTGACGATGCGCTTTTTGTCGAGTGAAGCCGAAGTTGATTCGAAGCGTTTACGAACCGGAAATATCAGTGAGCCCGAGTGGAGCAAGATCAACCTTGCAGTTGGTCGACTCGACAACCGTTTGTTGTTCCTCGATGACAACGCCAGTGTGACCGTGATGGAAATTCGTGCCAAGGCCCGCCGGCTGAAAGCCAAGTACAACGGACTTGGCCTCATTGTTATTGACTATTTGCAATTGATGAGTGGCAACAACAGTGAGAGTCGTCAACTTGAAGTCAGCGAGATCAGCCGTAACCTCAAAATTTTGGCTCGCGAACTTGATGTGCCTGTGATGGCGTTGAGTCAGCTCAGTCGTCGTCTTGAAGAACGCCAAGATAAGCGACCGCAATTGTCAGACTTACGTGAATCAGGTTCGCTCGAACAGGACGCCGACATCGTCATGTTCTTGCACCGACCCGAGATGTATCGCAATGAAAAAGGTGAGACCTCAGAGAACGCCGAAAAGGGCGTTGCTGAAGTAATTATTGGTAAGCACCGTGCCGGACCGACGGGCATTGTGAAGTTGGCCTTCTTTGGCGAGTACACGCGTTTTCGCAATATGGCCAAGAACTTCCAGGCCGATTCACCAAACGACAATCACGACTAAAAATTTTTGGCGAGATCAGCCAGCCGGTATTTCGAGAGCGTCACCTTCAGGTTGCCAAATTTTTGCACCAAATTGTTTTTCCATTGGTGGATTCGGATCGAGCAATAGTTCCATCGCGTGGAGTTTTTCTTCATCGGTGAATTCGCGCAGGTTCAAACAGAATTCAACGGTGTTGCCTTCGGGATCACGGATATAAATCGAACGACAAAATTCGTGATTCACTTCAAGCACGGTGTGGCCGTGGGCGCGCCAGTTCTCGCGGCGATCTTCGAGGTGTTCAGCTGTTGGTGAGTTAAACGCGAAGTGATTGGCCCACCACGGTAAGCCCGCTGCTTTGTTGAGATTAGTTTCGAATCCTTCAAGGCTTTCCACGTGAATGTTCCAGAACGCGATCATTCCTTGTTCGCCGGCTTCGTTCTTACCGGTCGAATAAAAGAAGTGCTTGCTGTACCCACCTTCAGGTGTGGGCGCGGTCACGGTCTTCACCAATTCAAAACCCATGACTTGGGTGTAGAAGTCGTAATTGGCCTGGACATCATTGATGGCAATAGCAACGTGGTGAAATCCCATAGGTTCAGTATGACGCATTCTCAAGGTCGGCGAAAGACCTGAACTGCCAAGTGGTGCCCTCATCGGAGAGAATC
Source organism: Actinomycetota bacterium (assembly GCA_947454105.1). GTDB lineage: Bacteria > Actinomycetota > Acidimicrobiia > Acidimicrobiales > Ilumatobacteraceae > Casp-actino8. The sequence continues at coordinate 26,015 of CANGIP010000020.1, forward strand.
TGGCGAATCACGATTTCAAGTTGATCAAGGTCGTGCTTCACCGTGTTTTCTAAAATTGAGAAATCAACTCCGAAGTAATCATGAGCAATTCGGTTTCGAACGGCCATTGTTTGCAGTACGGGGAAGTTCGGATACTGGCGTGTTATCGAAGAATCAACTTTCTTCAGGCTTTCACCGATCACGATGAGACGCATGCAAACGGCGTCGTAGGCGATGGTTTCGCTTAATGGCATCAAATCCAGATGGCTTCGAATCGCGCTAATGGAATCAAGTGCTTGATTGAGAGCTGCTGCGTTGCTTGGTTTCATAATGGTTGGACATCCTTCTTGACTGAGGGTTGGACATGGGGTTTGAGCGATTTTGGATCACCGAGATCGACGGGGAAGTGCAGTAGTTCGCTGAGCTGATTTTGCAATGCAACAATGGTGAACAAGCCAGTGTTTGGTCCGAAGTCGACCAGGATGTCGATGTCACTGTCAGGTCGAGTTTCGCCCCGGGCAACGCTGCCGAAGATGCGCACGTTGCTGGCATGATGCTCGGCGACAAGATCAAGGATTCGCTGTCGATGTTTGACGAGGGCCCGTGTTTGTGCCGAATCGGGAAGTGTGGGGTGACGGTAGGTGTTCGTGGGGACACGAATGATGAAGTCGAGACCAGCAGCCTCGATCAACATGAGAAATGTTTCTGCTCCAGGCTCGCGGCGACCCCGTTCGTAAGCGCTGATCACCGACTGGGTAATTCCGGATCGAGTCGAGAGTTGGGACTGGGTGAGTCCTCCGAGTTGGCGGGCGTCTCGCAGCACTTGAGCAAAGTTCATAAGCCAAATATAGCGGATACGCTATATATATCGACACCAGTTCGGCAGATTCTTTATGTGCGGGTGCTGGCACAATAGAGACATGCTGTTCGGAGACGCCAAGACATTGTTGGGCTGGCTCATTTTGGCTTTAGGTGGCGCACTTTTCGCCGGCAATCTTTTGGCCATTGTCAAACCACCGCCGGCTCCGAAAGATGGCGATCTTCCACGAGCGCCGTTGAGCCGCAGTATTTTCATGGGTGCACTTGGATTCATTGCCGCCATCTGGGCTCTAGCCACACTTCTGTCGTAAGGACCCATCATGAGCGAGCAACGTCTGCAACAACAACTGAACTTCTTGATGGAGATCGATCAGCTCAAACAAATTGAACGGCAAACAGCTATCACTGGCGGTTCACGACGTGAGAACACCGCCGAACATTCGTGGCATTTGGCGATGTATGCACTGGTGTTACAAGAGTGGAGCAATGCCGACGTCGATATCGCGCATGTACTTGCACTGTGTTTGGTACACGACATTGTTGAAATTGATGCGGGCGACACTTTTGCGTACGACACCTCTGGTTATGCCGATAAAGACGAACGCGAGCAGAAAGCCGCTGATCGAATTTTTGGTTTGTTACCCGACGATCAACGCGATCGCCTTCGTTCATTGTGGAACGAGTATGAGGCTCAAGAAACTCCCGAGAGTCAATTTGCAAACGCAGTTGACCGCATGCAGCCAGCGATGCTCAATCATCACGCTGGAGATGAGTCGCCTTGGAAGCGTCATGGAGTGAGTTATCCGCAGGCTGTGAAGCGCCTCTCACCAATTGGCGACGGTTCGTCTGCTCTGTGGAGCCACACCGAAATGTTGATTAAACAAGCACGCGAGCGCGGGCAGTTGACCGAAAGCTAGTTGGCGTTGATGCCTTCGGCGGCAATCACGGTTCCATCAATAACTGTCAACAACATGTAGGTTCCCGTCACGAGGGCCGATAAATCAGTTTTCGGAATCACAAATTCTGCGATGTTTGATTGCGCGAGCTCAAAGTATTTAGCGGCTGAGATTGCTGTGTTTGCGTCTGATGTCGTGCGCAGAGAAACATAGATCAGCGAACTGACATAGGCGGGATACAACTGCTGCCCTGAAGTGACTGGAATCGTTTCATCGGTTGACGATCGAATATCGAAAGTAAAACCTTGTTCGGTCTCATCGTTGACTGACACCAAATAGCCAACATAGAAACCATCAGGCAAGTTGCCATTGATGTAGCTATTTTCAACAGTGGTTGCGTCAACTTGTGAAATTGTGTCCGGCAGTTGCGGTGGTTCAACCCCAGTCCAGTCATCAATTACTTGATCGACATCAAGATCGCCAAGAGTGTCGCTGTGAACCGTGACTGGATTTCCGAGATTGCTTGGGTCGGTCGCAGATGGAACCGTCGCGATCGCGTCAGTGTTGATGGGGGCAGTACCAAGATCAAGACCCGGAGCAACTGTTGTTGTGTCAATAGAGATTGGTGTGGTTTTTGTCGTTGGCGATTTCTGCATCTGGGCAATCAGCAATACGCCGGCAGCGACAAACACGAAGATCAAAAAGATTGCGGGACCACGAGCCTTATGGTGAGATCTCTGCGCCTTCTTTTTGCGCCGCTTCTTTGCTTTTGCTCGTGCGTTAGCCACGGTTCAATTGTGGCAGATTTAGAGTTTGCGCAGGCGGACATCGGAAACCCGATGGTCTTCGCCTTTGCGCAAAATGAGCGAAGCGCGATCACGAGTTGGCTCAATATTCTCTTTGAGGTTGAGTCCGTTGATGCCCTTCCAGATACCGCGAGCTGTGGCAGTTGCTTCTTCACGAGACAATTGGGCGAAATGCTGGAAGAAACTGTTCGGGTCTTGGAAGACCGAATCGCACAGACTCAAGAAGCGGTTGACGTACCAATTCTCAATATCTGCTTCAAGGGCATCGATGTAAATTGAGAAGTCGAAGTAGTCGCTCACGAACTCGGTGGCTTCGTTACCTGGCGCGCCGACTTGTAAAACGTTGAGTCCTTCAAGAATCAAAATGTCGGGCTGACAAACAGTGACATTTTCACCTTCAACGATGTCGTATACAACGTGGCTGTAGACGGGAGCATCAAGAGTTGGCTGACCACTCTTCAGATCGCGCAAGAATTTCAACAGCGCACGCGTGTCGTAACTTTCGGGGAAACCCTTGCGATTCATAATGCCGCGCTCTTCAAGCACATGGTTCGGATGCAAAAATCCGTCAGTTGTAATGAGGTCAACTTTGGGGTGATCTGGCCAACGAGCAAGAAGTGCTTGCAAGATACGCGCGAAGGTGCTTTTGCCAACGGCAACTGAACCAGCGACGCCAATGACGTAGGGGACCTTCGGTGAGAGTGTTCCTAAAAACGTTGCGCTGACTTTGTGCAAGTTCTGAGTTGCCGAGACATAAAGATTCAACAATCGGGTGAGTGGCAAGTAGACAGCAGCAACTTCATCGAGGTCAATGCGCTCGTTGATACCGCGAAGATCTTCAAGATCGGCCTCGCGAAGGGTCATCGGAGTCGCCGCACGAAGGTCGGCCCACTGCTGTCGATCGAAAGTGACATAGCGTTCGCCCACGGGTCATCACGCTACGGGCTGAATGAGGTATTTAGCGACTTGGGCTGGGGGTTTGCCCGCTATGGCTTGCGGGGTGACACGGCTTTGTCGCCACCAGTGAGAACTTCGCAACCAGTCTCGGTGACCAAGATGGTGTGTTCAAATTGAGCGGTGCGCTTGCCATCGGCTGTGACCGCAGTCCAGTCATCGTCCCACATATGAAACTGGTACGTACCAAGCGTGATCATGGGCTCGATTGTGAAGACCATTCCGGGCTTCATGATCATGTTGTTTCGAGAGTCGAAGTAGTGCAGAACTTGAATGTCGGTGTGGAACTGCTCGCCAATTCCGTGACCGATGAAAGCGCGCACAACGCCCATGCGGTGAATCTTGGCGTGATCTTCGATTGCTTTACCGATATCACTGAGCGGACGATCGGGCTTCACGGCCTCAATGCCGAGCCACAAACATTCTTCGGTGACTTTGACAAGTTTGCGATCAATGTCGCTCACATTGCCGACAAGGAATGTTGCGTTGGTGTCGCCGTGAACCCCGTTGACATAACACGTGACGTCAAGATTGATAATGTCGCCGTCTTCAATAATGGTGTCGTCGGGAATTCCGTGACAAATCACTTCGTTCAGTGATGTGCAGACGCTCTTGGGATAGCGGTGATAGTTGAGCGGACTTGGGTATGCGCCACGTTCAACGGTGAGATCGTGCACGAAGATGTCGATGTCGTTCGTGGTCATGCCTGGCTGAACGTATTCGCCGGCAAGACGCAAGATGTCGGTGGCCATATCGCACGCATAACGCATGCGCTCGATGATCTCGGGAGTCTTGACGCGAGGTTCGTTCCAGCGCGGCACTTCACCGGTGTCGGCGTAAGGGGGCTTGACGATGTTGGCGGGAACGGTGCGCATGGGGGAGATAAATCCCGGGGCGATGCGACCTTCGAGTCCTTTGTGGCAGCGCTTGTACTTGCGGCCTGAACCACACCAGCAGTCATCGTTGGACTGGGGGAGAACCGCCGGAGCCTTGGCCCGCGTCCGAGGGGTTGACTCTGAACCGTTCATCGCCCACCACTCTACCCACCCCTCACTTTCCGCCACTTTGGAATTTGGCTACCGCCTAGCGGCAAGCAAATTCCAAAGTGGTGAGTTATTACCGCTATGAGGTGTAGTAGCCGTTGATATCGGCGATGAGGTGGGCGCCGCCAAAGACGTAGAAGCAGACTTTGCCGCTGGCTGATACGGGTGTGATCACGGCGTTCGGGATGGTCTGCCCCGAAATGAAGTTCAGGTTTGATGCCTCGGGTCGAGTTCCGCACGGATAGACAGTCACATAACCGCCGAAATCATCGGCCGTTGTGTCGGTGACCGTCACGTTCAGCGAAACTGCTCCAACATCACTTGAAGGAATAGATCCAACTCCGGTGACCTGAAGTTCTTTCGTTGTTCCGACAACACGACTGCCGCCGCGTGTATTGAGTACGCGAGAAGGTGTCACCCCGACGAAACCATTACCAGTTGCATACCAACCGTTGATGTCGGCGATGAGGTGGGCGCCGCCATACACATAGAAGCAGACTTTTCCGCTGGCTGATACGGGTGTGATGACGGCGTTGGGGATGGTTTGTCCGGCGATGAAGTTGAGGTTTGACGCATCAGGCAATGTGCCGCATGGATAGACAGTCACGTAACCGCCTGCATCGCTTGCGCTAGTTGTTGTCACCGTAACGTTTAGGGATACAGCTCCAACACCTGTGGCAGGAATTGATCCGACACCAGTGACTTGAAGTTCGGTTGATGAATTCACTACTCGACTTCCACCGCGGGTGTTGAGTACGCGGGCTGGATTCACTGGCGTAAACCCTGAACCTGGTGCACTCCAACCATTCACATCGGCGATGAGGTGGGCTCCGCCATATACGTAGAAGCAGACTTTTCCGCTGGCTGATACGGGTGTGATGACGGCGTTGGGAATGGTCTGTCCCGAAACGAAGTTGAGGTTCGATGCATCAGGCAACGCACCACATGGATACACCGTCACATAACCGCCGGCATCGCCAGCAGTGGTATCAGTGACAGTTACGTTCATTGAAACTGATGACACTCCGCTACTTGGCACTCCACCAGCACCAGTCACTTGTAACTCAACGGACTGATTAACAACTCGACCAGCACGAACACCAACACCCGAACGGGTATTCAAGATACGGGACGGAGTTAAAGCTGATAATGCACGAATGTTGATCGGTGGGGGAGTTGCAATGGTGATGGTGATTGGACTGCCGTCAACTTGCGTGACTGGGCCAGAGTTGCTTGCTTCATCAGCTACTGAACTGCTGACCAACCTTGGCGCAATCGTTCCGCTTGAAGTGCAGGTAACTGAAACAGAAAGGGCAACTCCACTGTTTGCCGACGTTGCTGCTGGCATGAAGACACAACCACTCGCTGTTCCAGAGTTAACAAAGTCAGAGCCAGCAATTCCTGAAACTCTCTCACTAAATGTTGTCGTGAAAGAAAGTGGGTAGGAAGTTGGTGCTGGGCTGGGCATTGTGATTGAAGCGGAGGGAGATGTGAGGTCAAC
>CANGIP010000021.1 GCA_947454105.1 Actinomycetota bacterium
CTTTTCAATTATTTGACTCGTGGGCAGGATCACTTTCACAAGCTGATTATCGTGAGTTTGTCTTGCCTCACAGTAAAAATGTTTTTAGTCAACTACGCGAGTTACACCCAGACGTCGCCGGAATTCATTTCGGAATTGGTTGCGATCATCTACTGGAATCAATGTATGAAGCAGGCCCAAAAGTGATGGGTCTTGACTGGAGAACTCCTATTCAGTCAGCTCGCAAACGAATGGGGGCAAACCTCGTTGTGCAAGGCAATCTTGACCCTGCCCTCGTTTTGGCTGGCTCACAGGCCGCTCTCGAGGGCGCCGAAAAAGTTCTTGATGACAACGCCAATCACCCAGGGCATATTTTTAACCTCGGACACGGCGTCGACCCAACAACCGATCCCGCAGTTCTTGAAGATGTTGTTGCATTTGTCCACGAAAAAACCCGAATTGAAGAATCATGACTCAAAAAACTGCAGTTCTCTTAATGGCGTACGGAACACCTCGCACTCCTGCCGAAATTGAGCCCTACTACACCGACATCCGTCGTGGACGGGCTCCGACCCCGGAACAACTCGCCGACCTGGTCGCGCGCTACGACGCCATCGGTGGTATCTCTCCACTTGCTGCTCGCACAGAAACTCAACGCGATGCACTACAAAGTGCACTCAACGCCATCGCCCCAGACACATACGAAGTTGTTCTTGGCCTCAAGCATGCTGCGCCCATGATTGAAACTGCCGTCAATGATTTGGCAGCCCGCGGTTTTCGACACATCATTGGCTTGGTGCTTGCACCTCACTACTCATCATTTTCGATCGGTCAATACATGGACCGCACTCGTGCAGCAGCCGAACCTCATGGCATCACTGTGACCTCCATCGACTCGTGGGCAACAGAACCAGCCTTTATCGAATTCTTGGCGGCCGATTTACGCACCCGACTTTCGGCAATGCCCGAAAATACAAAGGTACTTTTCACAGCCCACTCACTGCCACAACGCATTATTGATGCCGGCGATCCGTATCCCGACGAATTGCGTTCAACTGCTGAAGCGGTCGCTGCCGCGGCCGGTTTAGATTCATGGTCGTCGTGGTCAATTGCCTGGCAATCAGCAGGGCGTACTCCCGAACCTTGGATTGGCCCCGACATCTTGGCAGTGATCGATGATTTAGCTGCCAGTGAAAATGCCTCGGGCGTCGTCGTCTGCGCCTGTGGATTTGTTGCTGACCACTTAGAAGTTCTTTTCGATCTTGATATTGAAGCCAAGAAACATGCTGCAGCAAAAGGTTTGGCTTTTGATCGCACTAGTTGCGTCAACGACGATGCATCAATCATGCATGCACTAGCCGAACGAGTGGTGTCAGCCCAGCCATGAGCTCATCGACCGATCCGAAACACATCGTTGTTATCGGTGCGGGTATCACTGGCTTAACGACGGCTTATCGACTTCTCAAAAGCGCGTCCGCGACCGACTACTCGGGCCCGGCGATAAGAGTCACTGTTGTTGAATCAAACCCAACGGTTGGTGGCAAAATCCGTACTTCGCCATTCGGTGGAATAGCAGCGGTTGATGAAGGTCCCGACGCCTACTTAGCTCGAGTTCCACAAGCAGTCGCCCTTGCCCGCGAACTTCAACTTGGTGATGACATCACTCATCCCACAGCCGGACACGCCGCGGTCATGCACAAAAAGTTGCACCCTATACCTGAAGGCCTCATGCTCGGTGTTCCCACTGGCGTGATGTCTCTCGCACGCAGCGACCTCATGACTTGGCGGGGCAAGATTCGTGCCGGGCTCGAACCAATCCTTCCGTCGAGCGGTGATCACAAAGATTCAATTGGCAACCTGATTCGACAACGATTTGGCAAGCAAGTTCAACAGTTGCTCGTCGATCCTTTAGTAGGAAGTATCTACGCCACCGACACCAACAATTTCAGTTTGGCGATGGTTCCCCAGCTTGCATCTCTTGCCACTGGTCGCAGTGTGCTCCTAACTGCCCGCAAGCAAATGAAGACTGCACCCAAATCAACGGCACCGATTTTCGAAACTCCACGAAGTGGCCTCGCAACTTTGACACAAACATTGAACGACGCGATTGTTGCTCTCAACGGCCAAATTTTGACATCAACGTCGGTGCAAAGTATTTCTCGTGCTGGAAAGGGCTACATAGTTGATATCGCTGGAGAAACATCAAGTTCGCTCCATGCCAACTGCATCATCATCGCTTCCCCAGCCCGCACTTCGGCCCCCTTACTGAAATCACTGAGTGAAGATGCAGCAACACTCATGAGCTCGACAGAGCACTCATCAGTCGTGATGGCAACTATCAAAACAGTTGAAACAGATTTGCCAAAGTTGGCGGGTTTGAGTGGTTACCTCGTCGCTAAGCCAGATCAAGATCGCGTGACGGCCGCGTCATTTGGATCAAACAAATGGGCGCACTGGAAACCCAGCGATGGATCAATGATTCTGCGCGTTTCGTTGGGTCGTGACGGTGCCCCCACCCAAGATTTGATTCACGAATGGGATGACGAACGAATTGTTCGTCAAGTCATTGACGAAGTGAGCCGACATACTCAAACTTCCATCACTCCAGATGCGTTCCGAGTAACCCGCTGGCCCGAGGCATTCCCTCAATACCGACCCGGCCATATGAAGTACGTTGAGGCGGCTGAGTCATCGCTGCGACGAAACGCCCCTGGAGTATTTTTGGCTGGAGCAAGCTGGCGCGGAATCGGAATTCCGGCCTGTGTTGCACAAGCCGAAAAAACCGCCCAATGCACTGCCGAATTCCTGAGCCACCTGCAAGACTGATCAACGTGCGTTTTCGATCAACGATTTCTTCAGTAGTTCTCGGGCTTTTGATTTCGACGGCACTTGTTTCTGGATGTAGTTCAAGTAACAACGACTCGACCGAGGCAATATCAACCTCGCTCGCACCAACGACGACAGTTGCAGTAACAACGACGAGCACCAGCACGACGACAACAACTGTTTATTCCGGACCTCCGACTTTGGCGCCTGGCGAATCAATCCCGGTGCCGGCAGGACTTCCTCCAGACGATCTCGTTGAGCCTGAGGTCATCATCGGAGAACTAGTGATCCCAGCGCTACTTCTCACCCAAACTATTTATAGAGGCGTTACGTTGCCCACTCTCGACAAGGGCGTTGGCTATTGGCCGGGCACTGCGATGCCGGGACATGTCGGCAATGTGGTTCTTGGCGGACATCGAGTCAGTAAGAAAAAGCCTTTCAGAAATATCGATTTACTGAATCCGGGCGACGAGATTTACATCACGACCGCTGAAGGCACGTTCGTGTATGCGGTCACCGGAACGCAAATCGTTGAACCAACCGAAACTTGGATCATCAATCAAGGCGAGACAGCAACTTTGACTTTGTTTGCGTGTCATCCGCCCCATTCGACAAAACAACGAATCGTAGTTTTCGCTGACTACCTACGTAAAGAAGCTGCGTGAGTTCAAAAAATAGTAACCGTCGGCGTTTTGCGCGTGCGCTCATCGCTGGATTGCTTGTTGCTTCATCAATGCCACCGTGGGGCTGGTGGCCTTTGGCATTTGTGGGCCTCGCAATGTTTACCTCGCTCGAACTCACCGCATCCAGTGCTCGTCAACGATTTATGACTGGTTTCGTCTTCGGCTTGGGCTGGTTTTTCCCTGCACTCGCGTGGATGTGGTTCTTAACCGCGCCTGGCTACATCGTCGGAGTTGCGATGTACGCAAGCCTCCACGGTCTCGCCTCTCTCGTTGTGGTCAGGAAAGATGACAATCGTTCATTTCTTTTCATGTCTCCAGTAGCGCACATGCTGATTGAGGTCTTGCGCATGTGTCTGCCTTTTGGCGGCGTACCGCTTGCCACACTCGGCATCGCCCAAGTTGGTGGCCCATTGCACCATGTGGCGTCTATTGGCGGCGTCATTTTGTTGTCGTGGCTTACTTGGCAAGTTGGTGCATTGCTGGCAAAACGTCCGCACGATTTTTCAGTTGACCAACAGCACCGGCGATTACTTTGGTCTTTATGCCTTCTCATTTTTGTCGGTAGTTATTTTGCGCCACGTGGATCCAACACGGGACGTGATTTCCATGTTGTTGCGGTGCAAGGTGGAGGACCTCAAGGTACTCGCGCAGTTGATACCGATCCCCGCGATGTCGTTGAACGTCATCTCGCGGCAACACGAACAATCAACAACAACGCCGACGACCCGATTGATTTAGTTGTTTGGCCAGAAAACGTGATCGATGTCGTTGACTTTGAATCAAGTATTGAATCTCAAGAAGTTGGCGCAGAAGCTTCTCGCCTCGACGCCCCATTTGCGGTCGGCATTACCGAAGATGTCAATCGAGAGCATTTCACCAACGCTCAAGTCATCGTGAACAACAACGGTGAGGTCGTTGATCGTTATGACAAAGTTCGCCGCGTCCCATTTGGCGAATACATGCCTATGCGCTCATTCTTGAAATCACTAGGCGCACCAGTCGATCAAGTTCCGCGAGATGCGTTAGCCGGGACTGGTCCCGCAATTCTTGATGTTCCCACTTCAACCGGCAGTGAACGAATAGGTGTGGTGATCTCATGGGAAGTCTTCTTCGGCGGACGAGCCCGAGAAGGCGTGAAGAATGGTGCAGGGTTCATCATTAACCCCACCAATGGTTCGAGTTACACATGGACAGTGTTGCAATCCCAACAAGTTGCTTCATCAAGGTTGCGCGCCATCGAAACTGGGCGCTGGGTTGTTCAAGTATCCCCCACCGGCTTCAGCGCGTTTGTTGACCCAGAAGGTCATGTACACCAACGCACCGGAGTGAGCGAACAAAAAGTTATTTCGAGTCACGTCGCAATTCGCAGCGGTAAAACGATCTATGTTGCGCTTGGTGACAAACCGTGGGTTGCACTCATCGCTCTCGTGTTCTTATTGGCAATTCTGAATCGATCGAAATCTCGTTCTAAAACTCGCTCCTAGATTTCGATCGTCACGGTGACTGGACCATCGTTCACCAGAACAACCTTCATGTCGGTCCGAAAACGTCCAGTTTCAACGCGCGCTCCAAGACGGCGCAATTCTTCAATCACTTTGGTGACTAGAGGTTCTGCCACCTCGGGCTTAGCAGCAGCAATCCAACTCGGGCGACGACCGCCATTGGTATCTCCGTACAAAGTGAACTGACTCACTATCAGAACATTTCGTGTTGTATCTGCGACCGAGAGGTTCATCACTCCATCGGCATCGTTCATGATGCGCAAATTCCAAATTTTGTCAGCCAACTTGACTGCCGATTGCTCGGTATCGGTATGAGTCACCCCCACGAGAACCATTAACCCTTGCCCGATTTCGCCGACTCGAGTAGTCACGCCATCAACAGTTGAATCAACCGAGGCTTGATCTACTCGTTGGACTATTGCTCGCACATCACGATCGTGTCATAAAAGTCGGCTCTGGTGCGACACAATGAAGGGGTGATCACCTTGCAGTCACCAAATGGCACCATGACAGCATTGGTGTACCCCGAATTCGGCGCACGAATTGGGTCAATGATCGTTGGAGACCAAGAGATTTTCATGACTGGTGGTGCGACCGATGATCCACTTTCGTGGGGCTGCTACCCCATGGTGCCGTACGCCGGACGAGTGCGCGATGCAACTCTGAAATTTGCTGGTGAACAGTTTTCGCTCAAGAACAACTTCCCACCACATTCACTTCACGGAACCGTATTTGATCGACCATGGAATGTCGCCAAGAATTCGCCTTCTGAAATAGATCTAGTCATTGATCTTGGCGACGAGTGGCCGTTTGCTGGAACCGTTCAACATCACATTCAGCTCACCGACAGCAAAATTGAGATGCAACTCACTGTGAATGCAATTGATGCCATGCCCATTCAAGTTGGTTGGCATCCGTGGTTTGTTAAACCCACCGATACGGCACTTCGCTTTGCCTCAATGTTGCAACGTGACAGTGCCGGAATTGCCACAGAAATTCGCGTATCCCAACCGACAATTCCCGTTGATGACTGTTTTGTTGAACCTGAGAATCCCTTAACAATCACCATTGAAAACGTTCAGGTCACGCTTTCAAGTGACTGTTCGCATTGGGTGCTGTACGACGAGCCATTGAATGCGACCTGCGTAGAGCCACAATCGGGGCCACCCAACGGCATTAATGATGACCCCCTTCAACTCGCTCCAAACACTTCAATGACTAGAAAATTCACGATTGAAGTCCAACAAATCACCTGACATTGAAGAAATCTTCAGGCAGACTTTTGTCAGAGCCCGACCATTCGTGACTCTCCTCTTCTGTGAGGCGAATTTCAAACCGGCGGGAAACAAAGCATGAACACGCTGACCGTCGACGCCCAACTTGTTACCGCCTACTTATCTGGCGATCGAAACGCGCTTGCATCTATTTACGACCTATATGCACCGGGCTTGTACGACACCGCGGCGGCGATGCTTTCCGACCGTCACGATGCAGCCGACATGGTGCAAGACGTGTTTTGCATTGCGGCCGAACGACTCAATCAGTTACGCGATCCAGATCGCCTCAAGCCTTGGCTCTATGCGGTACTTCGCAACGAGGTCTATCGACGCACCAAAAAACGCAAGCGCGCCACACCCACCGATTTTCAATCAGAAACGGTTCCTGACGTGGTTGCTGCATTCGACCCCAATGCCGAAGGTGCCGCTGTTTCGTACAACGAACTTGCCGAACTCGTTCGATCTGCGGCGGCCGGTCTTGACGAACGTGATCGACTCGTTCTTGAACTTTCGGTTCGACAAGGACTCTCCGGCGCCGACCTTGCTGATGCACTTGGCGTTTCACCCGAACAGAGTTACTCGCTTGTCCATCGCATGCGCGACCGTATTGAAAAGAGTCTTGGTGCTTTCACCGTGGCCAAGATGGGCAGCCAAGACTGCAAAGAACTCGCCACAATCATTTCAGGATGGAACGGCGAATTCAGCGTTCTCATTCGAAAACGAGTTGCTCGGCATATTGACGAGTGTTCAATTTGCGAAAAGACTCGCTCGAAATACGCACCCCTGGCTCTCTTCGGTGCCGCTCCAATCATCATGTTGCCGCTCGGTCTTCGCGAGAAGGTACTTGCCGCAGCTCAAGCAATCCCAGTTCCGTCGCAGTCCAGCAATACCCATACGAACAAAAACTCACGCGGTTCACAACGATCAAAACACATCAAACTCAATCGCAACGATGGTTTCCCGCGGTTGGCCCGGGCCTCACGACACGCGATGGCGATCGTCGCGGCAACTTCGGCCGTGCTCCTCATCGGCGCAAGTGTCGTGCTTGTTCAACAAAGCAATGACTCGGGCGAAATGGCGTCTGCTGAACCAATCGTTGTTGATTTAACTCAACTCACTAACGATTCAATTGTTGACTCAACAACCGTTTCAACAACAATCGCAACAGTTGAATCAACAATAACTATCGCATCGGTTTCTCCTCCGCACAGTGATACGACAACAACTATCGCGGTAGCGCCAATCACTCCTGCAACAACAGCAGTTAGACCGATACCAATCCCCACAACAAATCAGACGACGAATTCAACAACCACCGCACGAAGTATTCGCCCAGTATCAATATCAAAGTCGAACCTTGATTTCGCCCGCGGACTTACTGCTTCATTAACGTTGACCAATAAAAATGAAGGTTCCGTGAATTGGCTGCTCAAGGAATCTTCGGGCTACTTCCGGTTCGTCCCAGCCTCTGGTTCGCTTGATGCTGGGGCGACTCAGACTATTTCAGTGACCTTTGCTCGCGCTTCGGCAAGCATGCTTACCGAAGGAGAGTTCAGCTTCCCAGCAACTGTCACCACTCGAGGCGCCGCCGATACCGCACTCACTCTTTCTGGCATCGTTGGCCAGCCACCAGTGATCGCAAACTTCACTCCAACCTTTTCGGGTGTCGCGTGTTCGCGACTCAATATTCAGGTTCCTATCACCGACGAAAGTCTACTCAAGTCCGTCATTGCGAAAATCACGTATACCGATCCACAAAATCCGAAATCACCGCCAACGATGACGACCCCCTTAAATGATTCAGGAAAGAGGTCATGGGCAATTTCGGTGACTGACATTCCAAAAACTGCAACTCGGGCGGTTGTCCGGGTCACCGCTACCGACAGATACGGGTTTTCATCGACTTCTGAATCGAAGGCCAGCCGTACAAATAGTTGTTAAAGCGCAGGTCAGGGCGTCGCAAGGGGTCTGTAAGTGACCCGACGGTAGCATCGGAAAGCATGTCTGACGCCCGCGACCCCAATGGGCCATTAAAGATCGCTTACCTCACCTACCGCGGCAAACCCCATGTCGGTGGTCAAGGCGTCTACACCCGCCACCTCACCAAAGCCCTTGTTGACCTCGGGCACAGCGTTGAAGTCTTTGGCGGTCAGCCCTATCCCATTTTGGACGAGCGCATCAAGCTCACCAAATTGCCGAGCCTCGACCTCATTAATGATCATTACCCCTTCCGCTTCCCGGCAATCTGGGAACTCAAGACTCGCGAAGATTTCTACGAACTTGGGTTATTCCTCACCGGAACTTTTGGTGAACCAGCGGCGTTCAGTGCTCGCGTCAAACGCCATCTGGCACAACGAACCGGCGAGTTCGACCTCGTACACGACAACCAATGCCTTGGTTACGGCATCTTGTCGCTCGAAAAGCTGATTCCCACAATCGTCACGTTGCACCATCCCATTACGCGTGACCGAGCGCTCGAAATGGAACACGCTCCCAATTGGTACAAGAAGTTTGGCGTGTCACGTTTTTATTCATTCGTTGAAATGCAAGGTCGTGTCGCGAGTCGAATGCCACGCATCGTTGTCGTGAGCGAAAACAGCATTAAAGATATTCATGGCGACATGGGCGTTTCGTACGATCGCATGCGTCTCGTGCCTGTTGGCGTCGATCCCGATTTGTTTAAGCCACAACCCGAAGTCACGCGCATTCCTGGTCGATTGATCACCACAGCTTCAGCCGACGTTGCTCTCAAGGGTTTGTCGTATCTGCTTGAGGCTGTTGCAAAATTGCGCACCGAACGCGACGTCACCTTGACGATCATTGGCAAGCCCAAGCCCGGCAAAAGCATGGATCTCATTGACAAATTGGGCCTTGCCCCACATATTCAATTTGTTTCGGGCGTTACTGACGAACGCATTGTTGAGTTGTACGCCGAAGCCGAACTCGCCGTGGTGCCGTCTCTTTATGAAGGTTTCAGCCTTCCCGCAATTGAAGCAATGTGCACAGGCATTTGCCTTGTCGCAACCGACGGTGGCGCATTGCCCGAAGTAACCGGCATCGATGGCGACACCGTGCTCGGTTGCAAGGCCGGAGACGCCGAAGGATTGGCCGCCACAATTCGTCGCGGTCTCGATGACCCCGAACTTCGCGCTCGTGTTGGCTTAAATGGTCGCAATCGAGTTGTTGAACGTTGGACCTGGCGCAAGTGCGCCGAGCAAACCGTTGAGCAATATCGCGAAGTCTTAGCGATGCCCGCCAACCAAGACAAACTGCGCCGAAATGGTCGAGTGAAATAACCCATGTTGACCGTTCGCTTTAAACAACTTGGGCTCACACCCGGAGATCTTGTTCTTGATGCTGGCGCCGGCTTTGGCCGTCACGCATTTGAGATTGCGCGCCTCGGTGGTCGTATCGTTGCCCTCGACTACGCCGATGAAGAAGTGCGCATGACCCGCGCAACTTTTGGTGCCATGATCGAAGTCAAAGATATTGAAGCCGATCGATATGTTGGAGCGCTACGTGGCGATGCCACCAAACTTCCATTCGCCGACAACACCTTTGATCGCGTCATTACGTCGGAAGTTCTTGAGCACATTCAGGACGACGTATCCGCTATTGCCGAACTCGCTCGAGTGGTGCGCCCAGGCGGAACTCTTGCCTGCACCGTTCCATCGTGGTGGCCAGAAAAAATCAACTGGATGTTGAGCGACGAGTACCACGCACCGAAATCCGTCGGTGGCCATGTGCGTATTTACTCGCAGACTGAACTTGAAGCCAAATTGCGTTCGGCTGGTTTGATCGTGACTGGTTCGCATCACGCTCACGGTTTACATTCACCCTATTGGTGGCTGAAATGTGCAGTTGGCCCACGTCGTGAAGACAACAAACTTGTCAATCGCTACAAGCAATTTCTTGAATGGGACATCATTAAGCAACCGCGATCGATGAAGCTTCTCGAGCGGGCCTTGTCACCGGTCATGGGTAAGAGTCTGATCATCTATGCCCAGAAGATGCCGGTGCACTCATGAGTCGTATTCCTCATATTGAGGGAGTCCTCAGTGCCGATGAAGTTGTGCAAACAGCTGAATCAATTGCTGCTCTTCAACTCGACAGCGGAATGATTCCGTGGTTCAAAGACGGTCATTGCGACCCATGGAACCATGTTGAAACCGCAATTGCTCTTGATATCGCTGGGCTGCATTCAAATGCCGAACGTGCCTACGAGTGGCTCGTTGACATGCAGCACGCCGATGGCTGGTGGTTCAACTACTACTTGCCAGGTGGAATTGTCGAAGAACCAAAACTTGACACCAATGTGTGTGCCTACATCGCCGCCGGAGTGTGGCATCACTGGCTATGCACCTGGGATCGCGGTTTCGTCGATCACCTATGGCCAACTGTCGAACGCGCTATCGAGTGGGTCTTGTCAATGCGACGTCACGACGGCACCATTTTGTGGGCCAAAGAAGAACATGCAAGCCCATGGGATTACGCATTGTTGACTGGTTCATCAAGTATTTGGCATGCACTCACCTGCGCTGTGAATCTTGCTGAACTTATCAACGAGCCAAAGCCACATTGGGCTGCTGCCGCCGATCAATTACGCACGGTGATTTCAACACAGCCCCATGCCTTTGAGCCAAAAACCCGTTGGGCCATGGACTGGTACTACCCCGTGCTCACGAACGCCATGGAAGGCGAACAAGCCATCGCCCGTCTGGCCGATTTGTGGGACACGTTTGCCATGGAAGGTCGCGGTATTCGTTGCGTCAGCGACGAACCATGGGTGACCGCTGCCGAAACTGCCGAATGTTCATTGGCGCATGCCGCAGTTGGCGATCTGAGCACTGCAACAGATTTGTTGTACTGGACACGCGCACATCGCACCGATGACGGCTCGTATATGACTGGCATCGTGTATCCATCCCTCGAGAACTTCCCAGCCGGTGAACGTACTGCCTACACCGGAGCAGCCGTCATTATGGCCGCTGATGCAATAACGGCAAGTTCGCCGGCCGCAAAACTCTTTTTGCCTTCACTTGTCACTGACTGAAGTTCCAACCCTCTTGTGATATCGGCAAGACTGTCAAGGTGACTAGTCAAACAATTTCCCCACCCTCGGCGAATGAACTTCGTGAACAGGCGCAACGCGCTCTGAAGGCAATCGGAAGTGATGCCGTCATTGCCGCTTCAGGCACTTCGGGTCTCGCGGCCAGGTCTCCCATTAATGGTCAATCGTTAGGCACGGTCACGAGTTCGCTTGCTCATACGTCAGTTGAACAAGCAGTCACAACGGCCGCCGAAATTTTCCGTACTTGGCGCGCTGTTCCAGCTCCAGTACGCGGCGAAGTCGTTCGACATCTCGGAATTGAACTGCGCGCACACAAAGAGTCTCTAGCCGATCTTGTCCAAATTGAAGTTGGCAAGATTCGTTCTGAAGCGCTCGGCGAAGTTCAAGAAATGATTGATATCTGTGACTTTGCGGTTGGCTTGTCCCGCCAGATTCACGGACTGACAATTGCGTCAGAAAGACCACAACACCGTCTCACCGAAACCTGGCAACCACTCGGACCCGTTGGAGTCATCAGCGCATTTAACTTTCCGGTCGCCGTGTGGTCATGGAACGCCGCATTGGCATTGGTTTGTGGCGACAGTGTCATCTGGAAACCATCAGACCTCACTCCACTCACTGCAATTGCCACCACCACTCTTGTTCGTCGCGCAGCGTTATCTGCCGGCGCACCCGTTGACGTGTGCCAAGTTGTCTTTGGCGATGCTTCGGTTGGTGCGGCCCTTGCCGCCGATCACCGTGTTGCGGTTTTGTCGGCAACTGGTTCAACCCGCATGGGTCGTGCTGTTGCCCCAATCGTTGCCGCACGCTTCGGTCGGTCAATCCTTGAACTTGGTGGCAACAACGCTGCAATCATCGCTCCTTCGGCCGATCTCGATCTTGCCGTTCGCGGCATTACTTTCTCAGCCGCTGGCACCGCTGGACAACGTTGCACAACACTTCGTCGTCTCATTGTTCATGAGTCGCGCATTGACGAAGTCTGTGAGCGAGTGGGTAAGGCATACAACAACTTGAGAGTCGGAAGTCCGCTCGATTCCAACAACCTCGTCGGCCCACTCATCAACTTGCAGTCGTTGCACAACATGCAAGCAGCAATCAAACAAGCCGAAACCGATGGCGGTGTTGTCGTCGCGGGTGGGCAGCGTCACGATTCGCCCGACTCCCCCGAAGCGGCTTATGTTCGCCCGGCGCTTGTGCGCATGCCGGCGCAAACCGACATTGTGGCAACCGAAACCTTTGCCCCCATTTTGTATGTCATGTCGTATTCGACTTTTGACGAAGCCATTGAATTGCAAAATGGTGTTCCACAAGGTTTGGCATCGAGTGTTTTCACGACCGATCTGCGTGAGGCCGAAAGGTTTACGAGCGCAATCGGCAGCGACTGCGGAATTGCCAATGTCAATATCGGTCCATCGGGTGCCGAAATTGGCGGAGCATTCGGTGGCGAAAAAGAAACTGGTGGCGGCCGCGAAAGCGGAAGCGATAGTTGGAAGGCGTATATGCGCCGTCAAACTCAGACCATCAACTATTCCGACCAGTTGCCCCTCGCCCAAGGCGTTGTCTTTGAGTGAGATAGTCTGACGACATGATCAACTCGACTGAGCGTCATCCTGCGTTCGAAGAATACTGCGAGTGCATTTTCGAGTTGCACGAAGACGACCTTGAAGTCATTCAGGCGCGAATCGCCGAGCGACTTCAGGTGAGCCGAGCCTCAGTGTCACAAATGATTGAAAAGATGAGCAAGGCCGGACTCGTCATTGCTGAAGGTTCGCGCATCACCCTCACAAACGACGGACAAAATCTTGCCCAGCAAGTGGTTCGACGTCATCGGTTAGCCGAACGTTTTCTGACCGACATTCTTGGTCTCAGTTGGGCCGACGCGCATTTAGAAGCCGGCAAGTGGGAACACGTCATTAGCGATGAAGTTGAAATTGCAATGAATCGGGTTCTCGGTGCTCCCACGACATGTCCCCATGGCAACCCGATTCCAGGTTCGAGTTATATCGAAACTCACGCGGTGCCGTTGTCGCAGTTGTCGTCTGGTACCAAGTTCACCGTGTCACGTATTCCTGAAGAACTTGAGTTCACTCCTGGCCTTCTTGACTTTTTACAACAGTCGAGCATCTTGCCTGGACGCAATGGTGAGATATCTGCGACCAACCACGATGGCACGATGTCGGTTGTGATTGATGGCAACACGATTGGTGTCAGTGCTTTTGCATCTTCACGCATACTTGTGACAGCCTGAACTACTGCTATGAAATCCCATCGCCCAATCGGCCTTCTTCTTGGTGTCCTCCTCGTTTTGACAGGATGTTCCACAACGTACGATCGCACCGCCGGCACAACGATCGCCCCAATCAACGCCAGCACCACAACATTGCCGACGGGCACCGTTGAAGAATTGCTCCCGCGACTCGTTGAAGCCATGCTCGGTTTATCCTCGTTGATTGGCCCAAATCAAAGTGGCCAGACCAAATCAGGTAAAGCCGATCAATTGGCCCTCATCAATCAACTGTGGAATGCCGCTGAAACCGAACTCATCACTGTCGATCCAGTCGCTGCCGAATCACTTGGACGTTTAGTTGATCTGTCCAATACTGCAGTCACTGCAAATCACCCAGCAGATGCTGACAAAGCTGCGCGTTTCGCTGGTCAAGTTGTTGACAATTACCTCAACAAATAGCGACCGAATTATTAGCCAATCATTGGTGCTGGCAATGGCCGAGCATGCACGATTGTTAAACGCTGCGTGGCGCGCGTGAGAGCGACATACAAAGATCGCATACCCTGCGCTTCAGCTTCAACAATGTCACTTGGCTCAACGACAACCACACCATCGAGTTCAAGACCCTTCACAACACTTACCGGAACAATGGTGATTCCGTTATCGAGCGCCGTATTTGCTGCACGACCAAATGCCACACCCGCTTCGGCGAATACATCGGCCACTGCTTCTGCCATGCGATCGGGAACGACGACCGCGACATTTCCACCGTTGACAAGTTCAACCATTTCGCGAGTACGAGCAACGATTTCAGCAAGAAGTTGTGACGGATCAGCAACAGCAGCAAATGTTGGACCCGCAACACCCTCACGCACCGCTCGTGGCGCTCGCAAACCTGGGTTCGCTGCTTCCATGACTCGGTTAGCCAGGTCCATAATTTGTCCAGGAATGCGATATCCAACCGAAAGACCAATGACACGGCTTGCCTTGAGACCTGGCAAGTGATCAAGCACATCGTCCCAAGTTGCGGGTGCGTGAGCCCCCGTTGCTTGAGCCAAGTCGCCGACAACCGTCATCGAACCAGACAACGAACGTCGAGTCACCATTGCGAGTTGCATCGGTGTGAGATCTTGCACTTCGTCAATCACGATGTGGCCGTATGTGCGAATTTCATCGGCTTCATCAATCTTGCCGTCTTTACCCGGAATCGGACCGAGGTGCACCCGTGCTTCATCAAGCAAGGCTGCATCTGCAGTTGTCCAGCGCACATCGTCAAGTTCTTCAGAACGAGGGCGATACAAAGCTTCAACTTCATCAAGCTCAAGAAACTTTTGGCCTGCAGATTTCAGAAGAGCACGCGAGCCAAATAGGTCGTGCAACAACTGTGCAGGTGTCAAGACTGGCCACATACGTTCAAAGGCCACACGCATGTCATCGTCGCGTCGAAGGGCTTCACGAACATCGCGATGCGACACGTCGCCTTCACGCCATGTTGCGGCCAGCGCCGACCACACTTCGCCTTCAACCCATTTACGTCCCGAATTATGTCGACGGAAACGACGACGTGCAGTTTTGATAATGCGTTCGGTTTCTTCGGCCCGCAAACGCACATATCCACTGCGGAATGGCAACACCATGTCTTCGCGCAACGGACGTTGCCGATCGCGAACTGCCTTTTCGACAACATCAGACATGCGCTCATCGCCTTTAACCCGCGCCGTCTCTGGTCGATCTTGTTCGCCTGCACTCATCGTGACCCAACGAACATCGGGCACGAGGTCTTGCAAAATCACTTGTTCAATTCCGGCTTCACCAAGCGACGGCAGAACTCGTTCGATGTACCGCAAGAACACTCGGTTCGGACCAATGACTAAAACACCTTGATCTTCAAGGGGAAAACGATTGGTGTACAGCAAGTACGCGGCACGGTGTAACGCCACGACTGTCTTGCCAGTACCTGGTCCACCTTGCACCACAAGAACACCGCTTTGAGGTGAACGAATAATTTCGTCTTGTTCGGCTTGAATCGTTGCAACGATGTCACCCAACTGTCCGGTGCGACCGCGTTCAATTGATGCCAACAATGTGCTGTAACCACGCAAGCCAGTTCCGGCTTGAGTGACAGTTCCTTCTCCATCGGCAACTAGACCGTCATCGTGACCGATACCTAAATGGCCTTCACCAAAAAGTTCATCTTCGATTCCGAGCAACTTGTTCGATTGCACAATGAAGTGACGACGACGTGCCAAGTTCATGGGTTGGCGACCCGTCGCGCGATAAAAGGGTTCGGCAATCGGTGCACGCCAGTCAACGACTACTGGCTGACGCTTTTCATCAGACACGGCAAGACGTCCGATATAGAAACTTTCGAGTTCGTCGTTTTCGAGGCGATCGATACGGCCAAATACCAAGGCTGCATCTCCCAGGTCAAGATCGGTGAGGCGCTTCACAAGAGCATCGTCAATGGCATTTCGCTCGAAGCGATTCTGGAAAGTTCCGCCCATTCCGGCCTCGGTGTGGCCGCGTAGTTTTAGGGCGTCTTCTCGACTCCGCTCAAGGCAGTCGTAGGCATGATCGATATAAGCCTGTTCGTCATCAAAATCTGGGTGCTGAGCGGTCATAAAGAGTTGATCGGCCTCATCTAGGTTCTTTGGCTGATTGCGTTCGGTATTTTTCCCACAAAATCGGGCTTTCGGTACTCTACCGTCGTGCCACAATGGCTCGGCTAGTTGAAGGCCTCGAATGGGTGAACAGTGTGAATCAACCAGAAAAAAACAAAGGTGGTACGCCAGCCATCGTCGTCCTTGAGCAGGCCACAGTCGAATTTTCGGTCCATCATTTCACCAACGATGTTGCACCTGGCGAACACGGTTACGGCAAAGCAGCTGCTCAAGCTCTTGGCGTTGACGAAGATCGTGTGTTTAAGACCTTGCTCGTGACCCTGCAAGGTGGGACATCAACTCATGCCGTCGGAATTGTGCCGGTCTCGGGCAAATTGTCACTGAAAGGGATCGCTGCTGCGCTGGGCGCAAAGAAGGCCGACATGCTCGATCCCGTTGCTGCCGAACGTATGACGGGCTATGTGGTCGGCGGAATCAGCCCATTTGGGCAACGCAAACTACTGCCAACAGTGATCGACGAAACTGCCATGTTGTGGGAAACCATCTTTGTGTCGGGTGGCAAGCGCGGGATGGACATCGAAGTTCGTCCCCACGACTTGGTACGGATTTTGTCGGCAACTGTGGCCGATATCTCCGGATAATCAGTTCTCAACCGCGTTCGTGCATCGACATTGACGTCAAATTTGTAACGGGAAAACTGAAGTTGTTCTGAGCCGCCATCGGCGACCCAGAACAGATGCAATCAGAAACTGATCAGTGAATGATCAGTCAACGGCGCGAACGTCGCGGGCTTCATCGCCCTTGCGTCCGGGACCGACGTCGAACTCGACCTTTTGGCCCTCTTGGAGGGTCTTGAAGCCTGAAGACTGGATCTGTGAGAAGTGCACGAATACATCGGGACCGTCTTCACGGGAGATGAATCCATAACCTTTTTCTGCATTAAAAAACTTCACTGTGCCTAGAGCCACGGTGGTACTCATTTCTCTCTATTGCCGGACACTGTGCCCGTTAGCACCTCACCCTACGCCCTTCGCAACCGATTTGTACATAGTTGGGTCCAAACGGCTAAATTTCATCCCCCACTTTGACCCCAGCCCGACTCGGTTCAGATACCGTCCTCACCGTGCGCGCCGCTTCAGAACCGTCTCTCAACCCCGACGATTACGTCTTTGCCCATCAGATTCGGGTGCGCTTTTCTGAAACCGATGCCATGGGAATTGTGCATCACAGCAGGTACTTGCCCTATCTCGAAGAAACTCGCGTCGAGTATCTGCGGTCGATTGGCCAGTCGTATGCCGACTCTCGCGAGAGCCTTGGCGACTCGGCGGTACTCGAGGCCACGGTGAAGTACCGCCAGCCGCTCAAGTTCGATGATGTGCTGACAGTGCATCTAGTTTTGGCCGCCACTACGGGTGCCACTTTCACGATCAACTACTTAATCACGGTCGGCGACCAAGCCGTGTCAACTGCTTCGACCCAACATGCGTATATCAATGCTCAAGGTCGGCCGCAAAGGTTGCCCGCGTGGATCAAAGAACTCGCCGCTCAATAACTGTTTGCATCGCCTTACGGCAATAACGAAACAACTGACAAGATCGCATGTGCGTGAGTGAGTGCTTCGCCATCAGCAAGTGTTGGACCAAGCTCGACAATGAACGCGGTGTCATCAGTGAAAGTCTTGCGTTGCCATGTTGCTGCGACTCCGGTGTACGTCCCGCCCGGAACACCCTTCAGCGGAAGTCCAGTTAAACGTGCATACTCGCGACGCAATGGTCCATCAGGTCCTGTCGATGGAGCGATACTGAATTCGTCTTGGTGAAACCACACCGTCATGTCGGGTCGCAAGTACTTCACAAACTCAACCATTGCTTGAGTTTCTGGTTCGCTTGCAGCCGATGGACCGCTGTATTCCCAGTTGCCTGGTTCGGCAATGATTCCCCACTTGTACGGAAAATTCCGATTGAGATCAACTTGATTGGCGTTATGACGTTGATTGAGCGCAACACCATCGGGGTTGATTGCTGGCAATAACCACAGATCAACATTGGCTGGTATCTCAGTTGGCGACATCGCACGCAATTCGCGGATCACATCTAGGCCGGCTTGCTCGTCGCCATGAATCACACCGACTACAAGTACAACGACTCGAGTCGGGTCATCAACTGGCAATTGCGCGCCGGGAATGTCAACACGATGAATGACATCGATGGGTCGACCTTGAACCGATGTGCCGATACTCGTCGTGAGTTCAGCGGGAGGAAGAGTCGTTGTCGTGCTAGTTGACGTGCTTGTCGTTGAAGTAGTCGTTGAAGTAGTCGTTGTGGTCGATGTGCCGATCGATAGTTGGGGAGCTTCGGTCATCGGAAGAGTCGCCGAATCTTGTCCAGAGCAGCCAACAAGAATGCCCATCCCCATGACAGCCAAAACGAGGCACACCTGGCACTTTTGGACACTCTTCACCGAAGCGAGGTTACGCTCTTGAGTATGAGCAAAGTGATCGCCCAAAATTCCACTCCCCCAAACCCCATTATTGACAGCCCTTCCGAATGGGTTCGCGAGCATATTGAGAGTTATGTCAAGACTGATGGCGCCGAAGGACACAACTGGAATGGTGTCCCATGCATGTTGTTGACCACGCAAGGTCGCAAGACCGGCTCATGGAATCGCAGTGCCTTGATTTATGGCACCGACGGCGAAGACCTTGTCTTGATTGCGTCAAAGGGTGGAGCACCCAGTCACCCCTTGTGGTTTGAAAACCTTGTGCAGAACCCGCAGATTTGGGTGCAAGTTGGCGCAGACAAATATTGGGCGACAGCACATGTCATTGATCCCACGACCGACGCCGACAAGCGCTCACGCTTGTGGAAGTCGATGGCCGCTATTTGGCCAGGATACGACGAATACCAAGTCAAGGCCGACGAAGTTGGTCGTGTGATTCCCGTCGTTGTGCTCACGCGTAACTAATCGATTAGAGCAATACTTCAATCAAACGCGGACCATGTTGTTTCATGGCCGACTGAAACACCGAACTGAAATCTTCAAGCGTGCTGACTCGCATCGCTTCAACGCCCATTGCTTCGGCCATCTTCACCCAATCAATATCGGGGTTTGATAGATCAAACATCGATAAAGCTTTGGTGTCGCCTTCAGCCATCAAATCTTTGGCACCGGTACGACTCAATTCAACTTGCAAAATTGCATACGCACGGTTACTAAAAATCACTGTCGTGACATCAAGATTTTCCCGAGCCTGTGTCCACAACGATTGCACGGTATACATCGCTCCGCCGTCACCATGCAGACACACCACTTTGCGATCTGGACACGCCACCGCTGCACCACCGGCAACCGGAAGACCTTGACCAATTGAGCCACCAGTGAGTGACAAAACATCATGAGGTTGCGCAGTTGCCAGTGCCAAAGACGGACCTAGTCCATTCGTCGCCGATTCGTCAGAGACGATTGCATTTTCAGGTAAATAACGAGCGACAATTTTTCCGATGCTGTATTGATCAACGCGACCAGTCGGTTCATCGGGCAGTTGCAAATCAGCAACAGCTATTGATGTTTTCTGTGCACCAAGAGCGTCAACTAATGCCTGTAGCGCGCCAACTCCGTCTTCGTGAGCGTGAGAAAGATATTGAATCTTGGTGTGGGGTGCGGTGCACCACGATTCTTTTCCTGGATAAGCAAAGAAAGACACTGGTGGTTTTGCGCCAACTAAAATGAGATGATCAATATTCGCTAAAGAATCAACAAGTTGCTCGGCAAAATACGGCAATCGTTCAACCACAACTCGATGCGCACCTCGTTCAAGACGCGGGGCAAAGGTGTCGCACAACAATCGTGCGCCAGTGGCTGCCGCAATCTTGCCTGCTGCTGTCAATCCTTCTCCGCGCAATGGCGCACCACGCATCAAGATTGCAACGCGAGCACCATTTGATTGCGCTGTGCGAAATGTTTGGGCAATTTCGCTAATCGTTGAATCAGCAACTTGCGATGCATCTACAACCGGAAGTGCCTCGGCCGATGAATTGGCTTCAAGCCATGCCACATCGGCCGGAAGAATCAGAGTCGCAATTTGGCCAGGCGCTTGACGTGCCACTTGCACAGCCCGCGCCGCATCGGCACCTACGGTTAACGCACTTGTTGACGAATGCACCCATGCCGACACAGGTCGCGCAAACCCGACAATGTCACTTGCAAGCGGTGCGTCGTATTGCGCGTGATAGGTCGCATGATCGCCAACAACGTTGACGATGGGCGATGAAGCTCGACGGGCATTGTGCAAATTTGCTAGTCCATTCGCTAGGCCTGGTCCAAGATGCAACAAAGTAACGGGAGGCTTTTCGGCCATGCGCGCATAGCCATCGGCCATGCCTGTCACAACACCTTCGAATAGGCCAAGTACCGCCCGCATTCCATCAACGCGGTCAAGCGCCGCAACGAAATGCATTTCTGAAGTTCCGGGATTAGCAAAACACGTGTCAACTCCCGAGTTGACAAGCGACCTCAGCAGGCTTTCAGCACCATTCATATAAATGTTCCTATCACACTGATCGACCAGAGTGGCCAACGTACTTTTCTTAGTCGCTGGGCCACACGTCTGCAGTTGACAACAACTGCTCACGAAAATCAGGATGACTGATCTTTGCCAATGCATGTGAGCGTTCAGCAATTGACAAGCCGGCGATTTCGGCGGCACCATATTCGGTGATGATCACATCAACTTGATGACGCGGCGTAGTAACAACGCTTCCCTCTGGCAACCGACCCAAGATGCGCGAGATGACTACGCCGTTCACGACCGACGTCGATGGTAAACAAATCAAACTGCGACCGTTTGTTGAAAGTCCGGGCCCTGACACGAAATCTTCGTGACCGCCAATACCAGAGAACTGTTTGCCGTTCACCGAATCGGCAATGACTTGCCCCGAGAGGTCGACCCCCATTGCACCGTTGATTGAGACCATGTTTTTGTTTCGAGCAATCACTTCTGGTGAGTTCACAACATTGACTGGAAGAAATCGAACGTCTCGATTTTCGTGCAGCCATGCATACAACTCGGGTTCGCCAGCAGCAAATGTTGTCACCGAAAATCCATCGAACTCGGTGCCTTTACGATTCGTCACCTTGCCCGACTGATGTAGCCGCATCAAACCTGTCGTAAACATTTCGCTGTGGATTCCGTAGTCACCACCGCTTCCGGCGGCAAGTCGTGTTGCGACCTGTGTGGGAATTCCACCGATACCGGTTTGCAAAGTGCAGCCATTGTGAACGTACGACACAGCTATTTCGGCAATACGACTTTCAACGTCGCTTGCAACGACGTCAGCCAAGTTGAGCGCAGTTCGATCTGACTGCACCAAGAAATCAATATCTTCAAGTGCAATTGAATGCTGATAGTTACCAACTCCAAATGTGCGCGGAAAATTTGGACTGCATTCCACAATCAACACTCGATTGGGATCAGCAATGACATTGGCTATTTCTGATGTAAACGCGCCAGCGTGTAACGACAACGAAACTCGTCCCTCAGCCGGCATCGCCCCGGCAATTGCAAGCACTCGCGGTTTCAAATGAGCAAGAGTTGGTTCGAAACGGCGAAAGTCGGCTGGCACAAAATCAACATCGGCTCCGGTGTCGCGCAAGTATCGTTCGGCTGGGCCAAAAAATCCAGATTTCAAATGAACCGATGGCCGCGCAAAGATTGCGTACAGATCGGGCAACAAAGCCCCGAATACCTTTAAATCACTGAAGCGATCGGCCGGCGTGTCATTACCCAACGAATGCAAGAAGCCGCCAGGGGCGCCTGGCCCGAGCGGTATCGCCAGAGTGTCTACGGGCCGAATAGCCGCAACGGCAGCTTCCATCGGAACGAATGTCGCGGGAAGTGTGTTCATAACTGAACCTTAGTGAAGATGACTTATGTCGATGACGGCAGTGCCCGAGACAACAATCTCATCACCGCGCTTCAACCACACCGCGCAGGTCGCCCGATCGCCTTCAATCGCCGAGATTTCGCCACCGGCAACAACCGAATCTGTATCGAACACTGGTCGACCAAATGAAACTGTGAGACGTCGCACCGATGTTGGCCCACTAAATGAATGCAACATGTTGACGATGTAACTCAGGTTGAGCGGACCTTGATTGATCACGCGACCTTCAAGACCCATCTCGCGGGTGGCTTCACGATCCCAATGGACTCGGTACGGGTCGCGCAGAACTGCGGCCATTGTTTTCATGCGCGCCGGATCAACTGATGGCACGGCAAACTCGGGAAGTTGATCGCCAACCTTCACGAAGTCGCCCCAGTTGAATCTTCGGGCTTGCGTCGACGAAAGCGCCAGGTGTTTGTAATGCGCGCCGCCAAACCTTCGGCGTCAAACATTTCAATTGAGAAACTCATTGAGTCGTACGGATGACCACGTTCGTCAACAAGTTGTTCCCAGCGTACGATGCTGCCTTCCATGCGGTACTCAACACCGACGCGAAGCGGTCGCATATATTCCCAGTCGTAACCATCGAGACCAACCGAACCTGGGCCTTCTGCACCGCACACCTCAAACAACGTCGTAATACTTGTACCCGCTCCAAGGATTGGCACATGAAACAGCGCAACCGGATGTGCAAGATCATCGGGCAAGGGCCCTGCGGTGGTGCAATCGGTGAGTAACCAATTTTCCCAATGAGCGATTGTGTACGTGCCACCAGGGAATCGATATCCGAGGGGCGAAACAACCGTCATGACATATCAATACCACGACTTTCGGCCTCGGCCGCGAAATTCAGCCAAGATTCTTCAGCCGTGTCAACTTTGGTTTGCACATGTGCGAGTTGTTCACTCAATTTCGCCAATGTTTCATGATTACTGGACGCGCTTGATGCCTCAGCGATCAATTTCGCGCTAATGGTGTCGCGCTCGGTCGTGGCTTGAGCCAAAGCTTTTTCAGCCTGAGCCACGAGTCGTTTCAAAGTACTCGCACTCTTCAGCGAACCCGATTTAGACGCAGGCATCTCAACAACAGGTTTGGCTGGCGTATCCAACTTGGCAGTGCTCACACTCTTGGTATTTTGAGTTGGCTTCGAGCCGCGCTCAAGACGCTGCTTTAACCAGCCTGCAACGCCACCGCGCACCAACGAAGCTCCGCCTTGTCCATCAAGTGCAAAAACTTCGTCAACAGTGCGATCCAAAAATGCCCGGTCGTGACTGACAACTAAAACAATGCCTGGCCAGTCATCAAGAAAGTCTTCGAGCGCACGCAACGTATCAAGGTCGAGATCGTTGGTTGGTTCGTCAAGCAACAACACATTGGGTTGTTCAATCAATGTGAGCAACAATTGCAAACGGCGTCGCTCTCCACCTGACAACGTCGAAATTTCGGCGAACTGCGAATCACCGTCAAACCAAAAGCGCTTCATCAAATTGATGTCCTCTAACGAAGGCGCACCTTTGTCGCCCGCAACTGCATCACGAACTCGTTTGGTGACATCAAGGTCACGGCCCAACTGGTCGTAATAACCAATCTTGACCGTGCGACCAATATCAATCTTGCCTTCGGTTGGCGTGAGTCGTTCAGATATCAGATCGAGCAATGTGCTTTTTCCGGCGCCATTTGGTCCAACGATTCCGAGTCGATCGCCAGGTTCGAGCATGTGATCGAATGGCGACAGAACTCGTTTTCCGTTCGGCCAACTAAATCCGACTCCGTGCAATTCGACACCTTTTGAACCAAGGCGTTTCGAACCAAGATCTTTCGTCAACCCAAGTTCGCCCTGACGCGCCGGGGCTTCGGCTTTGGTGTTGACCAATGCGGTTGCCGAGGCAACTCGAGCCTTGGCCTTTGTCGTGCGTGCCGGCGCACCACGTCTCAACCATGCCAGTTCGGTTTTCGCGAGGTTCTTACGAACTTGTTCGGCGGTTGCCGCTTGCTCTTCGCGTTCGCTGCGACCCGACAGATACGCGGCGTAACCAGAGCCTTCGCTCCAACCCGTCGGCACATGCAGGTAAGCCTTGCCACGATCAATTTCAAGAACTTTGGTTGTCACACGGTCGAGAACATGGCGGTCGTGCGTGACGAGCAACAATCCACCGTTGTAATTGGCCAACCATTCTTCGAGATATGCGATGGCATCAAGATCAAGATGGTTGGTGGGTTCGTCCAAGATGAGGGCTTCCCACTCGCCGATTAACAAGCCAGCGAGGGCAACTCGCTTTTTCTGTCCACCCGACAGCTGATCGGTTTGACTGTCGATCAAACCACTCATTCCCAGCCGGTCGAGCATGGCTTCGCCTTGCCACGTGCCACCAACGGCTTCACGAACTGTGCCCTTCGGAAGAACCGGCGCTTGGCTTAACACTCCGACTCGAGCGTTTCGGCCACGTCGAACGACTCCATCTTCTGGTTCTTGTTCGCCACTGATGATGCGCAGCAACGTGCTCTTGCCACATCCATTCAGGCCGACGACACCGACACGATCGCCATCGCTCAAGGTGATTGAGACATCAGCAAACAACGGACGGTTAGGTCGCGAGGCTTTGAGTCCTTGGGCATCAATCACAATCACGACTGCTCAGGCTACGAGCACTTCCCCACCGAATTCAGGAAGAGACACAACTACTGAGGACTTCAGTCCCACTTGGCGAGGCAGAACTCCCCCTCACAAACCACGGACGCCTTCTTACGCTGAAAGTACGTCAATCAGGAGGTCTTTGTGACTGGTCATTCATCATTTGTCGTTGTGGCGATCACCCACGATGAGGCACGAGTATGGAATTCGGGTCTTGACCGCGATTCGCGACCCGAACGAATTCATGTTCCCGAACACCATGAACGACATCTGCACACCCGCAAGGGTCAGAACAACATTGAAAAAGGACCGAGCAAAGACGACGTTGAAATCTTTGAATCAGTCGCACACGCGGTTGCTGGATGCCAAGAAATATTGGTGATCGGGCATGGAAAAGGCAAAGCCAATCACATGGTCAAAATGATTCAGCATTGGGAGCGCAAGTTCCCAACTACTGCCAAATTGGTCGTGGGTGCGATCGATAGTGACCTACCACGACTGACCGAACCAGAGATCTTGGCGTCAGCGCGAGCCTGGTTTGACCACTTCCACGAGTTCGGTTTTTAACTTAGGAGTCGCATTTTCTCGAGAAGTTCGGGAGTGCGAAACGACTCGTTCGCCTTTTGAATTCGGGCCAAAGCGAATTCATCGGACGAAATCTTTGTCACATCTTCGTTCGTCAACACCCCCACGTGGCGGTACTCGCCCCGATCCATTTCGCGCCTGACATGGGCCACCGAACCGTTTGAATCGCCCATTTTTCCCGAGCCTTGGTAGCCATAACCCTCGACCAAGTTCGCCGTGATCGATGATTGAAAACCGAGTCGCCACAACAACTTCTCACTCGCTTTCGCGAGAACCTCTGGACTCATCGTCAATAAGAAGTTTTCTTGTTGACGAATAAAACTCTTCACGCATGAGTTCGTGATGACGTAGCGGAACTTGTCGGAATGATTCACTGCACCACCGTGCAACAGCCGTCCATCAAACATCAGAATTGTTCCGGCCTTTGCTTCAAGATTGATTGGCTTGGGCATCGAGCCATACAACGCATACGGACCACCAGTTCCATTTGGTTTGTGCGAACCCGGAATGAAAAGAGTTCCACCATTCACTTCATTGACGTCTTGCAACACATACATCGTGTTCACTAACACCGGAGCCTCGCGCGGATTGTATGGCGCGATGAAGGTTTGATCTTGATGCATCGGTTGCGGATGGCAATTCGGATACGAAATATTGGCGAGGAAACTGAAGTGGTTCCAGCCAATTCCGAGCGTTTCGTCCAATAAACGCTCAATGATTGGGCCGGCTTGCACTCCGTCTGGATGATGCTCAAGACACTTCACGAAGTCATCGCCTTTATTCACGAGCGACCACACATGTTGTTGCGACTTCACGAGATACGCAATACCTAACGCGCGCTCTGCAGCAGCTTGCTCTTCAATACGTGCACGTAAGCGAGCACACTGTTCTTGCGACATTCCATCTTCGATGAGGCAATAGCCCCATTCAAAAAGATTTTGACGCATCACAGTGATGTCTTTGGTTGGTTGCGGAAGATCAATGTCTTTCCAGTATTCGTGTTTGCGTGCAACAGTCGTGTCGTAATACCAACCCTTACCCCACTCAAGTTCGGCGTCATCTTTCGGCGGAGTGAGCCACTGATTGTTCAAATAGATCGAGACATACGGTTCGCCCGATTGCAAGAAATCGTTGTACGGCCGGAATGCATCAACCGATGCTTGAGCAATTGCTTCTGCAGTGAACTCGTGTGGAATCGCCATTGTCTTGCCCCCAAAACCAACGAAAAGTTTCGTCTGTAAAACAGACAGTACTCATGGTTTTTCGGTGGCAACGACCGCAGATCTTCACAAACCTCAATTTCAGATATTCAAAAAATCTCAAGAAAATCAACGGAAATCCACCACCGACGCATTTTCATGAAATATGTTTACGGACATGAAGAAACGCGACCTCATCCAAGCAGTATCCGACCACACCGGTATCGACAAGAAGACGGCTACAGCAGCCGTTGAAGGTACGATCGACGTCATCTTGGCCAACGTGGCTAAGGGCGAAATCGTCAACCTTTCCGGTTTTGCAAAATTCGC
The DNA here is from genome assembly GCA_947454105.1 of Actinomycetota bacterium. Classification (GTDB taxonomy): domain Bacteria; phylum Actinomycetota; class Acidimicrobiia; order Acidimicrobiales; family Ilumatobacteraceae; genus Casp-actino8. The sequence goes on from CANGIP010000021.1 coordinate 26,875, forward strand.
AAAGATCAAGCGTCCCGCACGCATGGGCCGTAACCCAGCAACGGGTGCGACCATCAAGATCGCCGCGAAGACCGTTGCCAAGATCACCGCACTCAAGGGCTTCAAGGACATCGCCCTTGGTGTGTCTCCGGCACCGAAGTTGAACAAGGCTGGCGCCGTTGCTGCTGCTGCAGCTGCCAAGGCTCCCGCCAAGAAGGCAGTTGCGAAGAAGGCTCCGGCCAAGAAAGCTCCTGCAAAGAAGAAGGCAGTTGCTAAGAAGGCTCCGGCCCGCAAGGCTCCCGCCAAGAAGGTTGTTGCTAAGAAGGCTCCGGCCCGCAAGGCTCCCGCCAAGAAGAAGGCAGCCGCTAAAAAGCGCTGAGTAATTCCTAGTCCAGTAACTCGAACCCCCGCTGCGCAAGCAGCGGGGGTTCTTTTTTGTCTGTGTTTGTGTGTGATTCTGGTGTCGTTCTATTCGGTATTGCCGATTAAAACGACACCAGAATCACATGGGGGCCAGGAATCAGTAGGGCAGGGTGTACGTGTTCTCGAGTTCGTCTTGCACCACTGTGGCGGGGTGATCTGTGGTATCCACGACCATCTCTTCGTCCAAGATGCGCGACCCAAAACTCCAGCCAGCGGGCAATTTCAGCCGGCCTGCCAGGTCGCCCAGGTTTGATTGGTCCAACGATGGGTCGACGCCCACGCAGTACGCCTGCATGATGTACGCCTTGCCTTCGGCGTTGATGAGTTCGTACACAACCGAACCAGCATCGAAAAAGAACACTGCACCGCGGTTGACATAACGCTCTTCATACGAAACTGACGCCGGCGTGTCACCTAGATCAACCGTCGCAATACGACGCATCAAAAGCCCATTGAATTCACGCATCACCGGCTCGACCATCGCAACTTTGGTACCAAGACCATCCAGCATCCAATAACGCGGGCCATTGAGTTTCACAAACAAAGCGCCCATTTCTTTGGCGATCTCATCAGCATTGAGGGTGTCCCACAATTCGGCGGGGCAATCGTTAATCATCTGCGTGCCATAAACATCAGCTTGCAACTTTTCGTCACGTGCCATCACCGCGAGGACTTCGCCGTAGCGAACGCCGCGCATATCTGAAATGAGTCGTTGTGGTTTGTCATCTGACATCGCGAATCTCCTGCCGTGGATCGATCACTTCAAACTAGTGGCATTTAATCTGTCACTACAACAGCGACCAGATCCTGCTGCCCTGGCCATACCTCGTACCATTAACCCTGTGAATCAATCCGCTACCGCTCGCTCGCATCTGCCCGGGCTTGATGGGTTGCGGGCCCTGGCGGTCATTGGAGTTTTGGCGTTTCATGACAACCGACTCAGCGGTGGATTTCTGGGGGTCGACTTGTTCTTCGCTTTGTCGGGCTTCTTGATCACCACGCTGTTAATTGACGAACTGCAACGAACGAACACCATCGACCTCATCGGATTTTGGGGACGACGACTTCGACGATTACTTCCGGCCGTCATGGTGCTTTTAGTTGTCGTCGTTGTTTTCTTTCGACTTTTTGCCGACACCGGCCAATGGATCATCGCTCGCAACGACGTTGTTTGGTCGCAGTTCTATTTGGCCAACTGGCATCAGATTTATTCAGGGTCTGGATATTGGGATGCTTTCGCTGCTCCATCGGCGTTTGAACATCTCTGGAGTTTGGCCATTGAAGAACAGTTTTATCTGGTGTGGCCGATTCTCGTCATCGTCGCTTGGCGCTTCGGACGCGCGCGTGCATTAGCCGCACTCACATGCATCGGCATCGTCGCGTCATTCATCACCATGCTGGCGATATATAACGGCGGAGATCCGACTCGTGTGTACATGGGCACCGACACGCGGTCATTCTCGTTGCTCTGCGGAGCGTTTGTTGCTTTGCCAGCAATACGCAAGTTCGTTACTACAGGAATTCAAAAGTTCCGCACTATCGCAAGTGTTCTCACCGCCGTACTCATACTTGTGATTGGGTTCATGTGGTTCGTCGTTGATGGACAAAGCCAGTGGCTCTTTCGTGGTGGACTATTTGCTCACTCGATGACGTCGGCTTTGCTGGCAGTTCTTGTTGCGTCTTCAAGCAGCAAATTGTCGGTCATATTTTCATTTCGACCACTCGCGTACATTGGGCGACTTTCGTACGCGTTGTATCTCTGGCATTGGCCCATCTTTATTTTTTGCTCGCATGACCGATTAGATGTCAATGGCTTAGCGCTGACTGCGATACGTCTCGCAATCACGTTCGCTCTCAGCATCGCGTCATACTTCTTTGTTGAGCAACCCATTCGACACAAGGTGAAATGGGCACATGGCTCGCAAGGACGAAGGGCATTTGTCGCGTCGTCGTTAGCAGCAATCGTCATTTGGGCTGTGATCACTGTTCCGGACACAACAAACAAGGTCGACGCCGACGCACTAACTTCGGCGGTCGCCACCACCATTGCCCAGCCGTCACCTCAACTGACCACGACGACAACATCCACCACTTTGGTTCAACCAAAGCCCGTTGTTTCTAGCCTTTATTACCTTGGCGACTCAGTTGCTTACGACATGTGGCCGGCGATTGAAGCCGAATTGAATGCAGCCAATGTCACCGTGCACTCAGGAGCTTTTGGCGGAGTCGGAATTGTGCCGACGGATGTCAACACGACACCGTTGCAATCACTCGCCGTTGAGCTAGATCGCTACGCCGTTGATTTGTTGATTTTGCAACTTTCGGTGTGGGATGCCCAACAAGACGAAAACAAACAACAAGCAGCCCTCGATGATCTAGCCGAATTCGTCGCCGATCGAAATCTACAACTCGTCTTTGTTTCGTTTCCATCAATTGCTGCTGACAGGTCCGAGCCTGGTCAGACTTCTCTTGAAGAAAAAGCTCGTTCAATGGCCGACAACTCTGATGGCTCAATCACCTACTTAGATCAACGTTCGGTTCTCGGTGATGTTTTCATTCGTGACATTGATGGAGATGGCAACCCAGAACGCAAGCGTGATGGGATCCATGTGTGCCCCACTGGTGCACTCCGATCGGCGCAATGGCTCATTCAAGAATTGTCAACACGTTTCGAGGGCATCACTCCGCCTATTGACGACTCCTGGGTCACTGGCGAGTGGGCGAAAGACAGTCGTTACGACAGTCCGCCAGGGGCTTGTGCGCCTCTATAAGCAAAGAAATCGAACTCAGGCTTTGTGGTGGTGAGGAATCCCCCCTAAATAAAGAGAAGACTCCTCACCAATATCCATCTGATTTAACTGTTCAACAATCGGCGACGAGTCGCGAAGGCTACGAGGCCAGCAAACAAGAACCAAACAGCCACGAATGGGAATGTTGACCTAATACCGGTGGCTGGTAAATCAACTGTCATTTCAACCACCCGTACACCCAAGTTAAGGGTACGGGACGAACCGTCGGAAGAAGTTCCATTCGCTTGAAGTGTGTGCTCGCCCACGGGGATCGAATTTGATACTTCCAGACTCGCCTTGAAAGTTCCATCAGCTGCCACCAATACCGACCCCAAGTACGTTGGTGACGAGAAGAGCCAGACATCCACAAATGTTCCAGGCAAGAATCCTTGACCACTCACTTCAACTTCGCGTGCCCGTGTCAATGTAACAACGCCATCAGTTGAGCCACTCTCGCCATTAGATTTTGGTATTTGAAGACCAAAAATGAAGCCACTTCCCGTCATCTGCCAACCAGTTGCCGTTGCTTCAACAACAACTGGTATCTCGACGCCATTTCGCCATGCCTGTGACGCTCCCGGGGTCAATTCGGGCAATACACCATTGCTGTTTGGGACCGGCGCAGCCACAACGGTGAAACCACCCGTCAAAGTCGCAGATTGAGAATCAGGATTTGTCACAACAATATTTGAAGCACCAGCTGACCCATTGCCCGTCGTACAGGTAATCGACGTCGCCGAAACCACTGGATTCGAACACGCGACTCC
>CANGIP010000022.1 GCA_947454105.1 Actinomycetota bacterium
AAAAACGATCGGCGGGCGACGAAGAAAAACATAAGTCAAACTGATTGGTTGGTGGTGATCAACAGCTTTCGATGTTGATCACCACCAACTCATTTCACTTCTCAGCCAGCTAGGCCAATGGCGCCGAGGTTGTACCAACCGAATGGCAACCACTGGTAACCAAGACGGACATTTGAGCCCACCAAGTTTTGCGACTTGGTAGCCGAACCTGGAATCGCCCAAACATTGTCAATGATGGTTTGGTTGAGTTCTTTCCACAAAGTTGCCTGCTTAGCGCGATCGGTTTCGGCCTTGGCCGATTGGACCTTCTCGTCAAAGGCGGCGAAATTAGGATCGCTCTCGTTGTTGGTGTAGTTAAAGCCACCACCCTTGCCAAAGAGTTCGGGAATAACCGTTGAAGCATTCGCCCAGTCGGCAGCCCAACCGGAACGCATAATGTCTCCACGATCTCCGTTAATGGTGGCGTAGTACTTGGACGGCTCAATCGGGTTGTCAATGATGGTGACACCGACTGCCTTCATTGAGTCAATCCAAATCGCAATGTTCTTCTTCCACGCGTCGGAGTCGGGGTGATCAAAGCGAAGTCCGTCTCCCGTTGCTTTTGCGTATACGTCTGGGCAAGAGGTTTTTGCCTTCTCGAGTGCTGCCTTAGCGGCTTCAAGATTTGGAGTTCCATCTTCATTGAGGCCATCAACCAATTTTGCGGGTGCGTAGTCGGTCGCCAACAAAGGAGCCACAAAGCTCTTGGCAAATTCGCCAGTGAAAGGTCCACCGGCAGCTGTACGAAGGGCTTCACGATCGAGACCCAACCAAATTGCCTGACGGACTTCGATGCAATTGACTGTTTCGTTGTTGAACATGGTGTACGAAACGAAACCATCAAAGCCGTCGGTGCGGCGGTCCTTCAACGAATCATCGCCGAAAACGGTTTGAAGATTTTCTGCTTGAATTCCGCCGTAAACAATCGCATTCTTGTCGTCACCCGAATCGGCGAGCATGCGCTCGTCAATTACTGCTTCATCAAGTCCGTACTGCCAAATGATCTTGTCGACGTGCGGCTTGCGCACCGGGTCTGATTCTGGGTTCCAGTTCTCGTTACGAACCATCACCATTTCCTTACCAGGTTCGTACGATTCAATCTTGAAGGGTCCATTGGAGAAAGGCTTCAATGCGTACTGATCAGCGGTGTCTTGAGCCTTCGGAACTGGTCCGAAAGCAAGCAACGACACGGTGTATGCAAAGTCAGCAACCGGAACCTTCAAAGAGAAGGTGATCGTCTTGCCATCGCAAGCGACGGCCTTGTCAAACAATGCTTGTTGATCAGCAGTTGCCAACCAAGGTCCTGGGTAGGCACTACCGAAATCCGAATCACCTTCAGGGATATCGAGGTATGTCGTTGCATACATCGGGCCTTCACCGGCAGTCACTTCAGCAGCAAACGTACGAGAAATTCCGTAGGCGATGTCGCCACAGGTGACGTCAGTTCCATCTTCCCATGTCACACCATCACGCAAAGTAAACGACCAAGTTTTCAAGTCGTCTGAGTGTGTTCCGAGGTCGGTTGCCATATCTGGTTCAACGCCAGCTCCGTCTTTACCAGCAGCAGGAACGTACGAGGTCAACGTACGAGCGTAGGTTGAACCGTAGGCTCCTAGTTCTGCTCCGGTGTACACACGTTGCGGATCTAGGTTTGATGCTCCTTCTTGGAAAGTCAGAACATACAACGTTCCTCCGTCCTTAATGCCGTCAGCAGTTGCTGAACGACCGCCACTTTCTTCACCACTTGTCGTTCCGTTTCCAGAACCGCCGCAAGCGGATATAAGAATTGCTGCGGTAGCGATGGCAGCAATGATTCGATTACGTTTCATAACTTCCCCCTTTTCACCGTTTTCAGACGGTTTGTTTATTTACTAGAAATTTACCTTAGTCCGATATTGCTTCGGCCAAGAAAATGACATGAGCGATGACATTTCACTTATAACTGCTGACGGTCGCTTCGCGGGTCAAAGGCGTCACGAAGTCCGTCGGCGAGCAAGTTGAAGCCCAAAACCAAGAGAAGTAAAGCTCCTCCTGGAATGAAAAGGTACGCCGTGTCCGTTCGGTAATACCGAACAGAATCGCCAAGCATGATCCCCCACGAGGCGGTGGGAGCCTGAAGTCCGACTCCTAGGAATGACAAAGTGGCCTCGAGAGCGACGTAGCCGGGGAGGCTCATGGCGACAAAAATAATGATCTGCGGCCACAGGTTTGGCAACAGCTGTTTAAAGACCAAATGACCGGTTCCCGCTCCAAAAGATCGGGCCGCCTCCACGAAATCCCTTTCTCGGAGCGACAGCACCTGACCGCGTACGAGACGAGCCATATACACCCAGCCAAAAATGGTCAAAATGGCGAGAATATAGGTCAACTTGGCGGTGTTGCCTCTCGGAACACCCCAACTCTCGAGCCGTTGAGTCATGGGATTTGCCAAAGCAATAATGAGCAAGAGCGACGGGAATGCCAGGGCAACATCACCGATACGACTAATGAATGAATCAATCCAGCCTCGGCGCAAACCAGCGACCATACCCAAAATGACCCCGACTCCGGTGCTCAACAACGTGCCTACTGCACCAATCAACAGCGAGATCCGAGTTCCGTAGATCAAGCGACCCAAAATATCTCGACCTGTTCCTGGTTCGACCCCTAAAGGATGATTCCAGGACATACTTCCGAGGGGTCCTTTTGGAAGACCGAAATCATTAATTGAGTTGCGATCAAGTGCGTACGGATCAACATTGAGCAATCGAACGATTATCGGAGCGAAAATTGCCACGAACACAAAGAAAAACACGACCCAAAAAGCGATAACACCCAGACGACCCTTCCGAAATCGTCGCATCCCAAGTTGCCACGGGGACAATCCAGCAGAATCCATACTGTCGTCTCGAGTGTCAACCGGTTCCATTAACTGAGTATCCATTCCGGCCACATTTCAAGCATAGAACACTTGAATCTGTTCGTCGTACGCCGAACTTTTAGACCGATTTAAATTGCACGATCCGTGCGAATTCATCGGGGTCAATACTTGCCCCTCCGACCAAAGCACCATCAATATCTGGCTGTGCCATCAATTCAGCGACATTGCCAGCCTTGACTGAACCGCCATATTGGATGCGAACTTTCTCGGCCGCTTCACTACCCCACTCGGTTCGAACCACTGACCGAATGTGATGACACACTTCCTGGGCATCTTGGGCTGTTGCGGTGAGGCCGGTTCCGATGGCCCAAATCGGTTCGTAAGCAATCACGAGCGTCGTGAAATCGTCGGCCTTGCGTCCTTTGAGCGATCCCCTGAGCTGGGATTCAACTCGCACCAGGGTCTGTTGGGCTTCGCGCTCTTCTTGAGTTTCTCCAACACACACGATGGGGATCATCTGAAACTTGACCACTGCACCAACTTTGACGGCAACGAGTTCATCGGTTTCACCGAAGTACTGACGACGTTCACTGTGCCCGCAGATCACATACTTCACTCCTAATTTGCTTAAAAATGCTGGCGACACTTCGCCCGTGTAGGCGCCCTTCTCTTCGGTGTGGCAATTCTGAGCTCCAAGCATCATCGCCAACTTGTCACTTTCAAGAACGGTCTGAATGCTGCGGATATCGGTGAATGGTGGATGCACGGATACATCAACTTTTTCAAAGTCTTCTTTAGTCAACAAATACGACAACTTCTGCACAAGATGAATCGCTTCATAGTGATTCATGTTCATCTTCCAGTTGCCACTCATTAAAGGTCGACGTGAATTAGCGGGCATTGGGGGCCTCCCTTAAGGCAGCAAGACCGGGCAAGTCGCCAAGTTCAAGAAGTTCAAGTGACGCTCCGCCACCTGTTGAGACATGGTCAACCTGATCGTCAAAACCAAATTGTGCAAGCGCCGCGGCCGAGTCGCCTCCACCAACAACTGTGAAGGCTTTCGTGTCGGCCATCGCTTGAGCCACGGTTCGAGTGCCGCCGGCAAAACGTTCGTCTTCGAACATGCCCATCGGGCCGTTCCAAAAAACCGTTCGAGACTCCATGATGATGTCACTAAATGCGGCAGCCGAACCTGGTCCGATATCAAAGCCTTTGGCTCCTGGCGGCAAGCGACGTCCATACGTGGCGTAGTTTCCATCGGCATCTAATCCGATGATGTCATCAGGTAGGTGAATCGCTTTACCGAGAGCCAACAAACGCTTGCAAGTGTCAACTTGATCGGGTTCGAAAAGTGAATCACCAATTGAATAACCCTGAGCTGCCAAAAAAGTGAAGCACATTGCTCCACCAATGATGAGCGAATCAACAACATTTAACAGTGCTTCAACAACTCCAAGTTTGTCGGAGATCTTTGAACCACCCAATACGGCGACAAATGGATGCTTTGGATTTTCACGCAGTGCCAACAACACTTCAACTTCTTTTTGAAGTAACCGGCCCATCGCCGATGGGAGCGTTTTTGGCGGGCCAACGATCGAGGCATGAGCACGGTGTGCTGCGCCGAAGGCATCATCGACGTACATGTCAATACCTTCAACAAGTGTTGCCACAAAGGTTGGATCATTCTTTTCTTCGCCAGAATTAAAACGAAGGTTTTCGAGCAACTCAACACCAGGAGCAAGTTCTGATAGGCGTTTCGCCACAGGGTCCATTGAATACTTTGGTTCAATAGCGCCTTTGGGACGACCAAGATGACTTGCGCAGACGACATTCGCGCCACGTTCTGTCAACCAATTGATCGTTGGTAATGCCGCACGAATACGAAAATCATCGGTGATTAATTGAGTTCCATCCGCAGATGCTTCCATCGGAACGTTGAAATCGGTGCGAACCAGAACTCGCTTACCGGAGACATCGCCGAGGTCTTCAAGAGTGGGAATACTTTTAGCCATTGTTAACGCTGATTAGCGACGAGCCTTCTTCGGCACTTTGGAACCGGCAAACAAAGTTGTCTGAACGAGACGATTGCTATAACCCCACTCGTTGTCATACCACGACAGAACCTTGACCATCTTGCCCAAGCTCATGGTGAGACCAGCATCAAAAATGCTGCTGTGCGGATCGCCGACAATGTCACTTGAGACAATCGGGTCTTCGGTGTAGCGCAGGACGCCCTTCAAAGCACCAGAAGATGCCGCCTTCTTGAAGGCAGCATTGATTTCTTCGACAGTCGCAGCCTTTTTCAAGTTTGCTGTGAAATCAACAATTGATCCAGTCGGAACCGGAACGCGCAATGACGTTCCGTCAAGCTTGCCCTTCATGCTTTCAAGAACCAAACTTGTTGCGCGTGCTGCACCGGTGCTCGTCGGAACTATGTTGATGGCGGCACCCCGAGCACGACGAAGATCACTATGAGGACCATCGACTAGTGACTGATCGCCGGTGTAGGCATGCACCGTTTGCATGAGTCCTTGTTCGACACCGAAAGCATCATCAAGAACCTTCACAATTGGTACGAAACAGTTCGTGGTGCAGGATGCATTTGAAATGACCTTTTGCGTCTTGAAGTTAAAATCTTTGTGATTGACGCCGTAAACAAATGTCGCATCGGCGCCGTCACATGGGGCCGAAACGATGACAAGTGGCGCTCCGCCTTCAAGGTGGGCAGCCGCAGCATCGCGCTTGGTAAAGAAACCGGTACTTTCAATTACCACGTCAACACCAAGTTCCCCCCAAGGAAGATTCTTAGGATCGCGCTCGCTCAATACCTTGATCTCAACACCATCGACGCTGATGCCATTCTTGGAAACCTTGATGTCATTTGGCAACTGACGCATCACCGAGTCATATTTCAAAAGGTGCGCCATGGTTTTCACCGAACCGAGGTCATTTACTGCCACGATCTCGATATCGGCACCTTGAGCCTGAACCGCTCGGAAGAAATTACGGCCGATTCGGCCAAATCCATTAATACCAACTCGCACAGTCATGGCGATCCTTTCGATATACGACGTCTATTACTTGCAAATCTCTACGAGACGTCTAAAACCTAGTCTGCTGGCTACCCGCTCAAAGGATTTCTCATCATTTCAGGGCACGAGACATGACAAAAGACCCAAACACGGTCATGAATTAGCGGGCGATATCGCGGTGGGACACCCGAACTGGTTGTCCAGCGGATCGCAAACGGCGAGAGATTTCTTCGGCAACCGCTACCGAACGATGGTGTCCACCTGTACAACCAATGGCGATCGTGAGGTAACTCTTGCCTTCAGCGGCGTAATGAGGCAGAACGGTTTCAAGCAGACCTACAAGGCCTTGAAGAAAACTCGAGCACTCCTCACGATCTAAAACAAAATCACGAACTTCAACGTCTAAACCGGTCAAGGATCGCAAACCCTCTTCCCAATGGGGATTAGGTAGAAAACGCACATCCATGACAATGTCAGCATCGAGTGGCAAACCATGTTTGAAACCAAATGACTCCACCGAGACCTGCAATCGCTCAAGTGCCGACACCTCAAACGCGCCAACCAACTTCGTTTTCAATTGGTGAACATTGAGGTCTGTTGTATCAATCACTAGATCACAGTCCCCCTTCATGGGTTCAAGTAAGTGACGTTCTAATCGAATTGCTTCCAGTAACCCATCGGTTTCAGAGTCAAGTGGATGCCGTCGGCGTGATGACTCGTATCGCTTAATCAGTTCAGCATCTGTCGCGTCCAAGTAGACCACGCGTACTTGGTGTCCACTGGCGCGCATTGCCGCTACTTTGGGCATCAATTCAAGGTGTTGACGACCAGCGACGAGCGCCAAGCGATCGATCTCAGATCCAGGAACACTGGCCAAATCTACGATGGTGTCAACCAACGAAGTTGGCAAATTGTCGACAACGTACCAACCAAGGTCTTCGAGGACAGCTGCAGTTGCAGAACGTCCCGCCCCAGAAAGTCCAGTGATCACCAAGATGTCGGCCACGTCTACAAACTACCGATCAACTGTGCTCTCTCAGAGAGCATTCGCGATATTGGCTCCAGGTCAAAACCAAAATCCTGGTTTGGTCGAAGACTTCGAATCACGTGATGAGCTCCTGCGTCGGAATAGTTCTGCAAATCATTGTTCGGATCTTTCGGAGTGAGGAGAACGCTGACCTCATGATCGGTCCCCGAGAAGCGACTTGCTTTATTGATGAATTCTGAAGGCGGCCCAAAGCCACTCCAACCATCGGCATATTTGATCGCGAGAGGAATTGTTACCTTCTCTCCCAACCCACCGACCCAAATCGAAACTTTGGTTCCAAACGAGGAGTTGATTCTTGACACCTCTTCGCGAAGAAATTGGAGCCGTCGAGTAAACAAACTCATTCGTGTCTGTACATCTTGTGGAGCGTCGGTCAGATTGTCGTCGTGAAGAAAGCCGCCAGAACCAACACCGAGAATAAATTTTCCATTTCCGAGAAGCGCAACCGTTGCTGCCGACCGCGCTAAAGCTGCAGGTTCACGAATTGATAAAGGCGAAACCAAGACGCCAAGTTGCTGATTGCGGGCGACGAACAATTCGGCCAATGAACCGAGCAGAGTCCACGTATCCCACGCAACATCTCCTTTTTCTCCGGTGAAAGGTACAAGATGGTCCCATAGGAAAACTGAATCGACTCCAAGTTGCAACGCACTTTCAACAACGCTGCGATACGCCAACGGCGAAACAACATGGGTCTGGAGTTGAACTCCGATTTTCAATGATTGCGAATCAGACATCTAATTTCACTGCACGTAGGTACAGCAAGCGCGGAATCGTTGACGCATCTTCGTATTCAGCTGCTCGGGCGAGGAATCCAGGCGGAGGAGCAGGTTCAAGCATGCGCTGAACATAGAGACCGTTAGCGATCAGCGCATTGATGTACCTACTCAAAGGTCGATGGATGAAGGGAATGAAAATGTCTTTCTCCACTTCTTCATTTGATTCCTGCTCGATCAGGTAAGGTCCAATTCGCCAATACTGCTCCGGAGGATCAAGTATCTGATCGTCTATCCAACCGCTTCCGGGCGTTTGTAAAAGCGGGTGATTCAAGAAGAAACAGAAGCGTCCGTTAGGTTTCAAGACTCGAGATACTTCTGCAATAGCTGTATCCACATCTTGTATGTGTTCAAAAACTAAGCACGCGACGACTGCATCAAAAGACTCATCAAAATATGGAAGTCCGTCTGCGCCGGCCTTGCTGACATGGAGACCTCCGCCTCGTTCAGCAGCAACCGTGACTTGGTTCCAAGTCGGGTCAATTCCAGCCACAAAACTGGCGCCAAGTTTCTTGACCAGTCGAGATACTTGTCCATCCCCACACCCAACATCAAGGACTTGATTCATACCCTGAAGTTCTTCGGCTGCTAACGGAAGAATTTGCTCTTCGTATTCAGCATCGGCGCCATCAGTAAAACCGTCGATCCACCACTGAGCGTTGTCTTCCCACAAGGTATTTTCACTAGAAGTTGAAGACAATTCGTTGTTCACATTGCGAGGTTACGGCACGACTACCCTGTGCCTGTGACCACCAATCAAAAAACATCAATCAAATTCTCCGTATGGCCGTCTCCTGAGCGGTCTTGGAACGACGTCCGCGACCTCGCGAGGTATGCCGACACAAAGGGTTGGTATTCGTTGTGGTACGCCGATCATTTCATGCCCAACGATGAAGGAAGTACTACTAAAGATGGCGACGTCTTTGAATGCTGGAGCATGATCTCGGCAATCGCTGCCATAACTAGTGATCTCCGTATTGGATCACTAGTGTCCCCGACCACTTTTCGTCACCCGACGGTGCTTGCCAATATCGCTGCCACAATCGACCAAATTTCACATGGTCGACTCACACTCGGTATCGGTGCCGGTTGGCAGGTCAATGAACATCTTGCATATGGAGTCGATCTGCTTGAAGGAAAAGACCGTGTTGACCGTTTTGAAGAAGCAATTCAAATCATCACGTCAATGTTGCGCAATGATCGAACAACCTTTGACGGTAAACACTTTTCAATCACAGACGCCCCTTGCCAGCCGAGACCCATTCAAAGTCCATTGCCACTCATGGTCGGTACAGGTGGACCAAGAATGTCAAAAATTACCGCCAAATATGCCAACGAATGGAACACCTGGGGAAATGTTCCGACTGCGACCGAACGGGTTGAAACTTTCGCACGAGCATGCGAGGTAGTAAATCGCGACTGGAACGATATTCACAAATCCGTTCAAGCGATGTTTTTCCTGGTCGATGATCAGGAGACCATTGAAAAGATTCGCAAGGTGGCCCCGAGCGACCGCTCAATTATTGGATCAAACGAACACATCATTGATCAGATTGGTCAGCTCATAGCGCTCGGTTTTCATGAGATCATCGTCCCCGACTTCACCTTAGGCAAAGACTCGCAATCTCGAATCGACGCATATGAAAAAATACGAACTGAAATATTGGTGCACTTCTAATTCAAGAACTATGAAATTTGTTGTAGATCGCTTGGGCAACTTCTTCTGGCAGCCACGACTGAGCCTGCAGTTCTTCAAGAGTTGCCTTCTTGACCGCGTTAACTCCCCCGAAAGACTTAATAACTTTCTTTCTTCTTGCTTCACCTAACCCTGGTATCCCATCTAAGGCACTCGAGACCATACGTTTATCGCGCAGTTCTCGGTGGAACGAGTTCGCAAATCGGTGAGCTTCGTCACGAATGCGTTGAAGCATGAATAAAGCGTCGCTTCCTCGAGGGACTTCAACGGGCTCAGAACGCCCGGGTATGAAAACTTCTTCAAATCTTTTGGCCAATGAAGCCACTGGAATTTCGTGCTCAAGTCCCAAATTTCGCAGAACCCGTTCAGCGACGGCCAGTTGGCCTTTACCTCCGTCAACTAAAAGAAGTTGAGGTGGATACACAAATTTTCTCGACCGAGGCTTGTGTTGCCCAGACAAATCGTCTGTCTCGATCGGTTGCTCGCGCTCTTCGATATAGGCAGAAAAACGCCTGGTTAAAACTTCTTCCATCGCCGCATAATCGTCATTCCCTGGAACTTCCTTCACTTTAAAGCGACGGTATTCCCGCTTTGCTGGCAAACCATCTTCAAGTACAACCATTGATCCCACATAGTCGGTTCCCTGAAGGTGGGCCATGTCGTAACACTCGATACGCAATGGTGCCTCGGGCAAACCTAATAGGTCTTGGAGTTCGGTCAGAGCTCGGCTTCGAGCATTGTGATCGGCAGACCTCTTCATACGGTGACGCAAGAATTCTTCTGTTGCATTTCGCGTGACCAGTTCATGCAACTCGCGTTTATCTCCACGTTGAGGAATTCGAATTTCAACTTTGGAGCCACGCTGAAAACTCAGCCATTCTTCGTAGGTTGCCATTGCCAAGGGCAAATCTGGAACAAGAACCATTTTCGGGACACCAAGAACTGGTTCATCACCATAAAGCGCCTCAATGATGCGATCGATCAGTCCTGATTGCGATAAGTCTTCAACCTTGTCCAGGATGAATCCTTTGCGACCTACCACTCGACCCTTACGAACGTAAAAGATCTGTATGGCAGCTTCAAGTTCGTCTTGGGCAATCCCAATCAAATCAATGTCTTCACTCTTTTCGCCAACGATCTGCTGCTTCTCAATTGCTTTCGCTACTGATTGCAAACGATCACGAAGACGAGCGGCCTTTTCGTATTCAAGAGCCTGAGCGGCTTGAGACATGTCCTGTTGAAGTTTCGCAACTATCTCATCGGTGTCGCCGTCGAGAAAATCGCAAAATTCCTTGACCAACTCTGCGTAAGCCTCAGCTGAAACTTCGCCAACACACGGACCACTGCATTTTTCAATATGGAACAACAAACACGGGCGCCCCAACTTATTGTGTTGATTGAACTTTCCCGGACTACAGGTTCTGAGCGGGAAGGTTCGAAGTAAAAGGTCGAGCGTGTCGCGAATCGCGTATGCATGTGGATACGGTCCAAAATATCGAGTGCCTTTTCGAGTGCGACCTCTCATGACGACAGCCCGAGGCCATTCTTCATCTGTCGTTACCGCCAAGAATGGATAACTCTTATCGTCACGCAACCGGACGTTGAACCGTGGATGATGCTGCTTGATCAAACTGAATTCAAGGATGAGTGCTTCAACTTCGTTGCGAACAGTAACCCATTCAACGGATTCAGCAGTTGCCACCATCTGTGCAGTTCGGGGATGTAGTTGTGCTGGGTCTTGAAAATAGTTAGATAAACGTTGACGAAGGTTTGATGCTTTTCCGACGTAGATCACACGGCCGTGAATATCTTTGAACTGGTAGGAACCGGGAAGCTCGGGGATGGTTCCGGTAGGCGGGCGAGTAACCATGATCGGCTGAGTTGCGAAACTCGTTCAGAGACCCAACATTGGTTTGAGGTAATAACCGGTGTAACTGCCCTTTGTCTTCGCAACTACTTCAGGCGGACCTTCGGCCACGATCAGTCCTCCACCGCTGCCTCCTTCAGGGCCGAGATCAATCAGCCAATCCGCGGTTTTAATGACATCCAGACTGTGCTCAATCACCAAAACCGTATTGCCCTGATCGACGAGACGCGAGAGAACTGTCAACAGGCGGCGCACGTCTTCGAAATGCAAACCGGTTGTTGGTTCATCTAAAAGATAAATCGTGTGTCCAGTGCTGCGCTTTGCGAGTTCAGAAGCAAGTTTGACACGTTGGGCCTCTCCACCTGACAGCGTTGGCGCTGACTGTCCAAGCCTCACGTAACCCAAACCAACGTCAACCAAAGTTTGCATATGTCGCGCGATGACTGGCTGATTGGAGAAGAAATCAACTGCTTCAGCGACTGGCATATTCAGAACATCCGCAATCGTTTTGCCTTTGAACGTGATGTCGAGTGTGTCTCGGTTATAACGAGCGCCCTTACACACTTCACACGGAACATAAACGTCTGGCAAGAAATGCATTTCAATTTTGATTGTTCCATCACCTGAACAAGCTTCACAGCGCCCGCCTTGCACATTGAATGAGAAACGTCCAGGCATGTATCCCCGAACCTTTGCCTCTGCAGTCGTTGCGAAAAGTTTTCGGATGTTGTCGAAAACTCCGGTGTACGTGGCCGGGTTGGAACGTGGTGTGCGGCCAATGGGCGATTGATCCATGTCAATCACTTTGTCCAGGTGTTCAATTCCGTTAATTCTTTTGTGTTTACCGGGAGCATCTTTCGATTTGTAAATTTTCTGCATCAAAACTGGTAACAGAATGTCGCGAATCAACGTGCTCTTACCGCTACCCGAAACGCCAGTTACTGCGACAAAGCAACCTAAGGGAATCTTCACCGTGACGTCTTGCAAATTGTGTTCTTTGGCTCCCACTACCTCAAGCCATTGCGCTTTGGGTTTGCGGCGAGTTTCGGGAACTGGAATTGAACGCTTCCCTGATAAGTATTGACCAGTGACGGATTCCTTTACTTTAAGAATTCCTTTGACCGGTCCGCTGTACACGACTTCTCCGCCGTGTTCACCGGCACCTGGACCGATGTCGACGATCCAGTCACTTTCACGGATCGTTTCTTCATCGTGTTCAACGACCAGGACCGAATTACCTAGATCGCGTAAACGCAACAAAGTTTCAATCAGTCGTCGATTGTCGCGCTGATGAAGACCGATTGAAGGCTCGTCGAGCACGTACAGCGTTCCCACCAAACCAGAACCAATCTGGCTGGCTAGTCGAATTCGTTGCGCCTCTCCACCGGCAAGCGTTCCTGCAGTGCGGGAAAGACTGAGATAATCAAGACCCACATCAAGGAGGAAACCCAGTCGTGCGTTGATTTCTTTCACGACTCTTTCGGCAATCGTTCGATCTCGATCGGACAACGTCAATTCACCTAAGAACTTCGCTGAATCGCCAATGGACATTTCACACACTTCAGAAATGTGTTTGCCGTTGATGGTGATCGCCAATGTTGAGGGCTTTAGTCGAGCACCTTCACAGGCCAAACAAGGAACGAGTCGCATATAGCCCTCGTACTGTTCGCGACTCCAGTCACTTTCAGCCTGCTCGTGACGGCGCTTAATCCACGGAATAACGCCTTCAAAAGTTGTATTGAACTGACGGGCTTTGCCGTATCGATTCTTGAATTTGACGACGATATTTCCGGGAAGACCATTCAGAACAATCTTTTGAGATTTAGCCGGAAGTTTGTCCCATGGCTTATTGAGATCAATCTTGTGGTCCTCAGCAACCGATTCGAGGATCCGCAGGAAGAAGCCAGTCGTTGCGCTCTTCCAAGGAGCAATCGCACCCGCACTGAGGGCGAGGTCTCCATCGGGAATCACGAGTTCAGGGTCAACTTCAAAGGTTGTGCCTAGGCCATCACACGTAACGCACGCACCATATGGCGAATTGAAAGAAAAGTTCTTCGGTTCAGGTTTTTCAAAAGACTCGCCACATTTTGAACAAGCTAAGAACTGACTAAAAGTCAAAATGTCATCTGATTCAGTCACCAAGATTTGGGCGACTCCTTCGCCAAACTTCAGCGCAGTTTCCATACTGTCAGTGAGTCGGCGGCGATTGTCTCCCTTGGCAACTAAACGGTCAATCACAATTTCAATGGTGTGTTGATCGTAACGACCGAGTTTTTGGTCGGTTTTTAAGAACTCCGTAATGTCAACAATCTCGCCATCGATACGAGCGCGTACGAAACCTTGACCCGCGAAATCATTGAGAAGCGCTTCGTACTCCCCTTTTCGGCCTTTGACGACCGGTGCCAAGACCATGAAACGTGTTCCCTCTTCGAGGGTCAATACTCGATCAACAATCTCCTCTGGAGTCTGAAGAGCCAGTTTTGTTCCATCATTCGGGCAATGTTGAACTCCGATTCGCGCATACAGCAAACGCAGATAGTCGTAAACCTCGGTCATGGTCCCAACGGTTGATCTTGGATTGCTGCTCGCGGACTTCTGATCAATCGAGATAGCAGGTGACAAACCCTCTATGAAGTCAACATCGGGCGGATCCTTTTGACCCAAGAATTGACGGGCATACGCACTCAACGATTCGACGTAACGGCGTTGGCCCTCAGCGTAAATGGTGTCAAAAGCCAAAGATGATTTACCTGATCCTGAAAGACCAGTGAAAACGACCATCTTGTCACGAGGAATATCAATACTGATGTTCTTCAGATTGTGTTGGCGTGCGCCACGTACGATGAGCCGATCAGACATGAACGAAGGCTAGTGAATCAGAGGAGGTCACGGCTTAACCTGCATCTTTTATTTGACGTCTAAGTTCGTTGATTTCGTCACGCAATCGCGCTGCATACTCGAACTTTAAGTCAGCGGCGGCTTCGTGCATTTCCTGTTCGAGGGTGATCACTAGACGCGAAAGCTCTTGTTGGGGCAACGTTCGCAATTCACTCTTCACCTTGTCGCGCTCTTTCTGACGACGTCGATCTTTGCCGGGCACTGGTGCCGAATCATCGCCACCAATATGCAAAAGAGCCAAAATGTCACTCACTGCTTTGCGGATGGTTTGCGGATTAATTCCGTGCTCTAGGTTGTAGGCAACCTGCAACTTACGACGTCGATTGGTTTCAGATATTGCCTTTTCCATCGACGGTGTTACGCGATCTGCATACATTACGACTTGACCATCGACATTTCGGGCAGCCCGTCCGATCATTTGAATGAGTGAAGTTTCACTGCGGAGGAAACCCTCTTTATCGGCATCAAGAATTGCCACCAAACTGACTTCTGGCAAGTCCAAACCTTCACGCAAAAGATTGATACCCACCAACACATCGAATTCACCGAGACGTAATGCCCGCAGAATTTCGATTCGTTGAATCGTGTCGATATTTGAGTGCAGATACCTGACGCGCATTCCCTGTTCAAGCAAGTACTCAGTGAGGTCTTCAGCCATCTTTTTGGTGAGGGTCGTTACCAAAACTCGATCACCCATCGTGACTCGGTTGTTCACTTGGTCCATCAGATCGTCAATTTGACCTTTGGTTGGCTTGATAATTACTTCCGGATCGACGAGACCGGTCGGCCGAACGATTTGCTCGACTACTTGAGACGAAATACCGATTTCATATGAACTGGGCGTAGCCGACAAGAAAACGCATTGATTCACACGTTCTACGACCTCTTCGAAATGTAAAGGTCGATTGTCACGAGCACTTGGCAACCGAAATCCATGATCCACCAAAATGTTCTTTCGACTACGGTCGCCCGCAAACTGACCATGTAACTGCGGAACCGCAACGTGGCTTTCGTCGACGACCAACAAGAAGTCTTTGGGAAAGTAGTCAAGCAGTGTGAATGGTGGTTCGCCGGGTTGACGGCCGTCAATGTGCATTGAGTAGTTCTCAATTCCGTTGCAGTATCCAACTTCTTGCATCATCTCAAGGTCGTATTGCGTACGCATGCGTAACCGTTGGGCTTCGAGGAGCTTTCCTTCAGATTCAAAGAAAGCGAGTCGTTCCTGCAATTCACTTTCGATACCTAACACAGCACGACGCATCCGTTCATCGCCAGCCACATAGTGAGTTGCTGGAAAAACGAGTGTTTGATTCAATTCACGAAGCGTTTCGCCCGTCAAAGGGTCGATCATGGTCAGTCTTTCGACAGTGTCACCAAACATCTCCACTCGGAGAACCGACTCCTCATAAGCGGGATGGATCTCGATGGTGTCACCGCGTACTCGAAACTTACCTCGACCGAGACTCATGTCATTACGGTCGTATTGCAGATCAACGAGACGCCGCAAAATACTGCGCATGTCGTAGTCAACGTTGATATGAAGTTCCAAGAGTTGACCGCGGTACTCATCGGGGTCGCCCATTCCGTAGATACACGACACCGAAGCAACGACAATCGTGTCACGTCGGGTCAACAAGGCTGCAGTGGCTGAATGTCGCAGTCGATCGATGTCATCATTGATTGACGAATCCTTTTCAATAAAGGTGTCAGATGATGCAATGTAAGCCTCTGGTTGGTAGTAGTCGTAGTAACTGACAAAGTACTCAACTCGATTATCGGGAAAGAACTCCATCATCTCTTGAGCCAACTGAGCAGCGAGACTCTTATTGGGCGCAAGAATCAACGTGGGTCGTTGGGTTTTTTCGATTGTCCAAGCAATCGTCGCGCTTTTACCCGAACCAGTAATACCCAACAGAGTTTGGAACCTCAGACCCGATTCAATTCCTGCTGACAATTCAGCTATCGCTTTGGGCTGGTCTCCTGCCGGTGAATAATCGGAGACGACTCGAAAAGGGATAGTGGCTATCTCGCTCATGAATTAGTCACGAATCAGTTGGCGGAACTTTAGGACCACCGTTTGGCATTGGAGTAATCGGTTCGTAATCGGAAGGTAGTTGCGGGAGTGAACTCAACCACAGCCACAATTTTTCAATCTGAGGTTCGAGCTCCGGAAGTCCACCACTGTTATCAATGACGAAGTCGGCAGTTGCGAGTCGTTGTTCGCGGGTCGCCTGTCGACTCATACGGGCTCGCGCATCGGCTTCATCGAAACCACGAAATCTAACCAGTCGTTCTACTTGGACTTCAACAGGAACATCGACAACAATCTTTCCTTGTAATCCCTCCCTCGGATTTTCGGTCAAGAGAGGAATGTCAAGTATGACCACATGGTCAGTCGTGCGTTGCTCGATCAAGCGTCGGTTCATTTCTTTACCGACTGCCGGATGAACAATGGCGTTGAGTGACTTCAAAGCATCAGGGTCGGTAAATACGATATTTGCCACAGCCTGACGATCGAGAGAACCGTCAGACGCCAGAACTTCTGACCCAAACTTCGCCGCCAATTCTGACAACACCGGCGAACCCGGTAATTGCACCTCGCGCACGATTGCATCAGCGTCAATGATGACGGCTCCTTTACCTTCGAGCAAAGAAGAAACTGTCGATTTTCCTGACCCGATGCCACCGGTTAGTCCTACAAGAATCACATCATCACGCTACGGCATTCGTTGGCGGGTACTCTAACTATTCGTGGACGAACGCAAGATTGCTCGAGGTCGCAAACGACCTGCAGCAAATCATCCGTCCATGCGGGCAGTGACGGGTCAAGATCAGACCGGTGAATTGTCGTGGCCTTTGGTCGATCGACGCCACACACAGGCGCAACCGCCGACTGGAGTGGAACGGCGCCATCTTGCCGATGGCGATGATCTTGATCGACTGTCTACTGCCAATCAGATTCTTCTTTCGCTACAAAAAATCGCAATCACCTTGCCGTCTTCATTTGATCTCGAGAAGGTATTAGATCAAGGGGTCACACAGGTTCAAGACCTGATCGACGCCGACATCGTCACGGTCTTGCTGGCAAAACCTGGCACAACATCATTTTTGATCGTGCGTGGACGTGGCTCAGCTCAAAAAACTCTGGTGAATACTGATTCGCTTCCTCGGCATATTTCTCAGGCTATTGAGTTCAACCACAGCGTCTCGACAGATTTGTCTCGTGCGGTTCGTGGTTTCGCCGATGAGGCAAGCGTTGGCGCCTACTGCGCGTTGCGATCACGAGGATTTATCGTTGGCATCATTGCTGCCGAATGGCGTGAGAAAAAGGATGTCTCCCAGCAAACACAGATTCTCACTGGAATCGCTGATGCCTTGGGTGTCGCAGTCGATAACGCTCGATTATTTCGCGACATTCGCCAGCAAAGCGCTTCCGAAGAAAGAATGCGGATCGCCCGCGATTTGCATGATCGCACTGGCAGCACATTGGCCTTCGTTGGTCTTGAACTAGATCGCCTCATTCGAAATGAAGATGAAACTGATAAGAAAATTGAACTTTCTGAGATTCGTGAACAGGTCACCAACACAATCAATGAAGTTCGCGAAATGTTGTACGACCTTCGAACTGGGCAAGATGGTGAAAATTCTTTAACCCAAACAGTATTTGAATTTGCTGAACGTGTCAGCTCTAGAGCACACATCCAAGTTGCGTGTGATTTTTCAATTCCGATCATTGGTAGTTCTTTCCTCACCAATGAGATTTGGGAAATGATGAAAGAAGCAATTCTCAATGCAGAACGTCACTCCAAAGGCTCCAAGCTTTTCATCAAGTCTTTTATCGAAAACGATGAGTGGAATATTTCAATTGCCGACAACGGTGTAGGCATCAATTCAGAAAACAAACGTCAAGACTCGTACGGTTTAGCTGGAATGTTCGAACGTGCCGAGAATATCGGGGCTGAGATCTCCATCATTTCACCATTGACTGAGGAGAATATCGGCACCGAAATTCTCCTCAGCGTGCCTCTTCACATCATTGTTGCTTCACGATTGGAAGAGTCACTATGAGAATCATGTTGGTAGACGATCATCATTTGTTACGGCAATCCCTCAAACGCCAATTTGAAGAAACCGGACACGAGGTGGTCGCCGATGTGGCCGATGGTACGAGTGCTGTTGCTTCTGCTCTGAGCACTCGTCCCGACGTTATTTTGATGGACATTTCTATGGGTGAAGGCGATGGCATTACGGCATGTCGTGCCATCATGGAAGCCGATGCCCGTCAACGGATTTTGATGTTGACCATGCATGCCGAAATTGACTTAATTCGCAAGTCATTAAAAGCAGGAGCAATTGGATATCTCACCAAAGATGCAACGTTTGATGAAGTGGTGAACGCTCTGTATTTAGCCTGCAATGGTGACGTCATCATTTCACCGGAATTCGCACACGCCTTATTGGAGGAAGCAGTGATTCAGCAGAAAGCTGAAACCGCGACATTAAGCGAACGCGAAATGGAAGTTTTGCAACTTCTTGCTGATGGCCTTTCGACTCCTGAGATTGCCAATCATTTGTTCATCAGCCAAAAGACGGTCAAAAACCATCTCGCATCGATCTATGAAAAAATTGACGCCCGGGACCGCACTCATGCAGTCATCCGGGCGGTCAAAATGGGAATCATCAAGATCGGGCCGTAAGCCCGAACGATCAGGCCTCTGGGGTGGTTTCAGCGGCCTCGGCAGCAGCAGCCGCTTCAGCAGCTCCTTCTCCACCTTCGCCGTAGTATTCGGCCCATGTTGCTTCACGTGAAGCATCATCGGCACCAGCTGACCAGTTACCGTGCTCGTCGACTTCGAAGTGCTTGCGGTATTCCTCGGCGAGTTCTCCGCCTTCGGCAGCCTGCTTGATACTGAGGCTGATACGACGACGAGCGAGATCGAGATCGATGATCTTGACCCACAACTCTTCTCCGGGAGTGACAACTTGCTCGGGAGCTTCGACGTGCTGGGTGCTCATTTCGGAAATGTGCACGAGACCTTCGATACCTTCGCCAACTTGAACGAATCCACCGAATGGAACCAACTTGGTAACACGGCCGTACACAAGCTGCCCAACTTCGTGACCCGATGCGAATACTTCCCACGGATCTTTTTCGGTCTGCTTACGTGACAAGCTGATGCGCTCACGCTCGTAGTCGATGTCAAGAACCTTGACGGTGACCTTGTCGCCGATGGCAACAACTGAACCTGGGTGATCAACATGGTTCCACGACAATTCGCTGACGTGGATGAGTCCGTCCATGCCGCCGAGATCGACGAATGCACCGAAAGCAACAACACTTGAAACGACGCCATCGCGGACATCGCCAACCTTGAGGTTGGTCAAGAAGCCATCGCGGGCTTCTTTCTGTGTCTCTTCAAGGAAGGCACGACGAGACAACACAACGTTGTTGCGGTTCTTGTCGAGTTCAATGATCTTGGCCTGCAACACTTTGCCGACATACGGCAACAAGTCGCGAACACGGCGCAATTCAACAAGCGAAGCGGGCAAGAAGCCGCGCAAGCCGATGTCAACGATGAGTCCACCCTTGACGACCTCGATGACGAGGCCTTCGACCATTTCTTCGTTTTCTTTCTTCTTTTCAATCGTTCCCCACGCACGCTCGTACTGAGCACGCTTCTTGGAGAGGATCAAACGACCTTCTTTGTCTTCTTTAGTGAGAACTAAAGCTTCAACCTGCTCGCCGAGTTTGACGATTTCGCCGGGATCAACATCGTTACGAATGCTGAGTTCACGTGATGGAATAACACCTTCACTCTTGTAGCCAATATCGAGAAGAACTTCGTCTTTGTCGATCTTTACAACGATTCCGAAAACGACTTGGCCGTCTTCGACTTCAACCATGGTGCCTTCAATCGCATCAGCGAATGAACCAACAAGGTCGTTTTCAGTAATTTGGCGGGGAACGTAATTTCCTTCAGCGTCAAATGTTCCCATTGCGGAGGAAACAGACGTGGAGGGGCTCAGAGTGTCGGACAAGGGATATTCACTTTCATAAGAACTTCACAACCAATATTTGGAGGTGAAGTTGATTGGACAGGGACAGCTCTACGGAACGGCAGAACCCTGCAAAGTTACCAGCCCAGGGGCACTATTCCCCCGCCCGCCCAGTTTTCCGTCGACGTTTAGTTCTTCACCGCTTTGACCAAAAACTCGGGAGATTCAACTGTCGGAGGGGCCACCTCATAAGCCCCCGGCTCAACGGAAGATATTGACATGACGGTCATCCCACAAGCAGAGAGCAAGAGTCGTAACTCACGGGGCGTGTAACAGCCAGTCCAGAGGTCGACTTGGCGAACCTCACCTGCGATATTTCGGATCTCGGTGACTTCGTGAGACACCCCACTCGATGCATCAAAAGAGGCCTCTACGTGGTATTTCACCGCGAAATAACCATTGAATGCTGACAAAGCGAGCAAGCCACCTGGACGCAGGCAGTGCGCCATTCCCCGCACCACGGTTTCGTCATCACCTTGGGCGGTCATCAGTCCGAAAGCGCCTTGACACAGACAGATCACGGCATCAAAATCACCCAAGTGTCCAGCCGATATGAGAAGTCGAGCGTCGAGGCGTTCAAAAGTTGAACCGTCAACGGCATCGGCAGTGGCGATGTCGATGAACTCCTGGCTGATGTCGAGTCCATGAACCACAACTCCCCGACGGGCAAGTTCATGGGCATGGCGACCAGGCCCACAACCCACATCGAGAACCCGTTGCCCCGGTTGCAAACCGAGGTGTTCCATCAAGAAGTTGACCTCTTGAACAGTCCCCTTGGTGAATGAGTACCGCAAGTAGGCGCGCCCCATGTGGCTTGCCATTGGTTCAAACCAGTGATCAGGCATCAAGAATCACCGATATTTATGACTTCGCTTCGGCCCACGTTGTGCCCCAAGCCGAGTTGACCGCTAGAGGTACGTCGAGAGCCGTCGCGTTTTGCATGATCTCAAGAACCAACGACTCAACGATTGACTTTTCTCCACTTGGAACCTCAACGATGACTTCGTCATGCACTTGCAAGACCAGGCGGCTCATCAAGTCGGCTTCACTGAGCGCAGCGTCAATTCGGATGAGCGCAATCTTGAAGATGTCAGCTGCCAGACCCTGAATCGCCGCGTTCATCGCTTGACGTTCGCCAGCTTGTCGAATTCGAAAGTTGGCGTTTTCAAGTTCGGGTATTCGACGACGCCTACCAAAAAGTGTTTCGGTATAACCACGAGTCTTCGCTTCTGCGACCGTGCGATCCATGTATGCCTGAACATTTGGAAAGGCAACAAAGTATGCATCAAGTATTTCAGCTGCCTCGTCGGTACGGATTCCTAGGCGCTGACCAAGACCGAAGGCTTCCATCCCGTAGGCGAGACCGTATGAGACCATCTTTGCTTTGGACCGCTGTTCGTACGTGACATCACTCTGTAGTACGCCAAAAACACGAGCCGCCGTAGCACTATGAACATCTTGCCCACTGGTGAATGCCTCAATTAATCCTGGATCGTTTGCCAGGTGCGCGATACAACGCAATTCAATTTGGTTGTAATCAGCCACCATTAATTCGCATCCTGGCGATGCCACAAATGCGGTTCGAAATACCCGACCTTCCTCGGTGCGCGTCGGAATGTTGTGAAGGTTCGGCTGGTCACTTGACAGCCGACCAGTTCGCGCCACAGTTTGATTAAACGTGGCGTGGATGCGACCATCGGCGGCGACTTCAGCCAACAAGCCTTCTCCGTAGGTGCCGCGAAGTTTTTCAATCTCGCGATAACGCATTAAAGGATCAATAAATTCGGGCCAATCATTGCGCAACTTTTCAAGTGTTGCTGCATCTGTTGAATATCCGGTCTTTGTCTTCTTCGGTGGCGTGAGACCCCGTTCATCGAAAAGAACTTTTCCTAGCTGGGCAGTTGAATTTGGATTGAACGGATATCCAGCGAGCGCCTGAATGTGTTCTGACAATTCTCGCGCTTCAGCAGTGAGCCGAGCCGCAATCGATTTCAATTGCTCGCGATCGACAGCAATACCCAGATACTCCATGCGAGCAAGCACTCGTACGAGTGGGTTTTCCATGTCGTCATACAGCGCACGCATACCTTGTGCATCGAGAGCCTTCAGCAACTCTTCACTGACATGGTGTGTCGCTAAAGCATCTCGACCGGCTCGCTGTGCTTCGTCAACTCCTGTCGCGTCCAAGTCAAGTTGGCCCGAACTCGCGGCATCATCCTCGGGATAACGAACCCCTGAATATTTGACGACCAGATCGGCGAGTGAATACTTCGTCTGTGCCGGATCGATCAGGTAGGCAGCTATCGCTGTATCAAGAACCAGACCTTGAAGGTCGATGCCCAAATGCAACAAGCTACGCATGATTGGTTTTGCATCATGGGCTCTAAAGGCACACGATTCAAACGCTTTTTGCACTTCACCGTCACCAAGCAACGAAACGGGAACCCACATAGTTGAAGATTGTTCAACCACATCAGATATTCCGAGACCCATCAATTCGGACCGACCTGGCTCACCCATCCATTGTGCAGCAACATTCAGAATGCGATCATTCTTCAGTAACGCCACAACTTCTGATGATGACTGAGCATGTGTGACTTCAGCATGAAGTACTTGAGTTTCAACAACATCCGTATCGGCCACAAAGCTGTCAATTGCTGCACTATGACCTAAAAGTTGAAGCACATCACGAAACCGGTTGTGCATCGATTTGAATTCAAGAAAATCAAATAATCGGGCCACTTCTGGAGCGTTGGGTGTCACCGCTAAGTTTGTGAGATCAACGTCAATGGGTGCGTCATGACGAAGAGTCATGAGCTCTTCGTTCTTGCGCGCGAGTTGCTCGTTTTCTATCAACGATGCTTTCAATTTTGGTGTTTGTTCATCGGCGTGGGCAAAAATCCCATCCAGTCCGCCATAAGTAGCGATGAGTTTTGCAGCAGTCTTTTCACCGACTCCTGGAACTCCTGGCAAGTTGTCACTTGGATCACCACGTAAAGCGGCGTAAGCGATGTACTGCTTCGGTGTTACTCCGGTTCTTGCAAAAATGCCGGCCTCGTCATACAGCGCATAATCTGATACGCCACGCTTGTTATAAAGCACTCGTACATGAGGATCGCGAACAAGTTGGTAGCTATCTCGGTCGCCGGTCACGATGATGACCTTGAAACCAACGTCAACCGCTTGATCGGCAACGGTGGCAATCACGTCGTCAGCCTCGAACCCAGACAGTTCACAAATAGACACTCCCATAGCGGTCAGAAGTTCTTTGACGATCCCCATCTGTTGACGCAGGATGTCGGGGCTCGCTTCGCGTTGAGCTTTATACGAAGGTTCGGCTATATGGCGAAACGTTGGTTCGGGACGATCAAACGCGACCACGATGCCACTTGGACGGTGATCCTTCAACAACGTCAACAGCATTGACGTCATGCCGTACACGGCGTTCGTGACCTGTCCACTTGCAGTCACCATGTCGGTAGGTATTCCGTAAAAAGCTCGGTAGGTCAGTGAATTTCCATCAAGAACGAGCAATGTCTTGTCTACATCGCTCAAGGCTCAAGTTCTCCCGACAAGATTTTTTCGGCTACATCGCGCATTCGTGAACGATCTTTCATTGCAGTTCGTTGAATGAAAGAAAATGCCTCTTGCTCCTTCAATCCAAATTGGTCAATGAGGCGACCTTTGGCCCGATCAATGATTTTGCGCGACTCAAGTTGTTCCCCAAGAACTTCCATCTGGCCGTTGAGCGCCTGCAGTTCTCGAAAACGTCCAATGGCGACTTCAATCGCAGGAATGAGATCACTCTTTTGAAAGGGCTTGACGAGGTAGGCCAATGCCCCGGCGTCACGCGCCTGTTCAATAATCTCACGTTGACTAAATGCAGTCAGAACAAGAACGCCACAAATCTTTTCGTCACCGATCATGCGGGCAACTTCAAGCCCATCCATGCCGGGCATCTTCACATCAAGAATCGCAAGATCGGGTTTGAGTTCGCGGATCAGGTCAAGGGCGACGTCGCCACGGCCCGCTTCACCGATGACCTCGTATCCCTCTTCTTCGAGGGTCTCGCGCAGGTCAAGACGAATAATGGCCTCGTCTTCTGCAATGACCACTCGAATACTCATGTCTCTATTCTGCCACTTCACGAGAGACCAGACCGCAGTGATCAGGGCAATTCAGGATCGATTCATTTGATCAAGCAACTGATCTTGTCTGGCCTCAAGTTCGAGAATGTAGTTTTGGACTTGTAGCCGATGTTTGCGCATCGCATCGGCGTGCAATTGAGCCTCTCGATATTCAACTCCCGCTCCCGACGTCTCCGACACCAAGGACCGCAAGGCCTTGTCATCGGCCTCGTCGTCAAGATGACTCAACTGTTCATCAACGATCGAAAGTTCTTCGCGCAGACGGCGCAAACGAACACCAGTCTCACGCAAACGACGTTCAATCAGGCGCTTCCCCACACGCCGAGCCTACCCACGAGCATTAAACCGCAAAAACAAAATTGGTGGCGCAAAAGGAACCAAATGTCCAAAAACGCCACCAATTACTGTCGTGCCCCGGGTGGGATTTGAACCCACACCGTACGGAGTTTGAGACCGCTGCCTCTGCCGTTGGGCTACCGGGGCGACCCGAATATGTTAGCCCCGATCGGCGAAAAGGACGCACTTTCCCTCTCCGATTCCATTGTCGTTACTCGGCGGTAGCCCGTTTGGTCGTTCGCCAGCGTCTAACTTCTAATCGTGCTGGCATTTACCTTTCCCGGTCAGGGATCACAGCGCCCAGGCATGGGCCGACCATGGACCGAGCATGAATCGTGGGACCTTGTTGAAGAGGCTTCCGATGTTTCTGGTCGAGATGTTGGTCGGCTACTACTCGATGCTGACGCTGATGAACTGAAGGACACCCGTAACGCTCAACTCACAACCTTTGTTTCGAGTTTGATGGTGCTCGATGCAGTTGAACGGCTCGGTGTTGAACCAAGTTTTTGCGCCGGTCACAGTCTTGGCGAGTACACCGCGTTGACCGCGACAGGTGCACTTGGGTTCGATGATGGCGTACGTCTTGTTGTTGAGCGAGCCGCAGCAATGCACGAGGCTGGTCAAAGCAATCCTGGAACAATGTCGGCGATTTTGGGACTTGACGATGAACTCGTTGAAGTTGCTTGCCGTCGAGCAGACAGCGATGTCTGGGTCGCCAATTTCAACGCTCCAGGCCAGATTGTGATTGCAGGTTCAGCCGAAGGTGTCGCACGTGCAGTTGAAATCGCCAAAGAACTCGGCGCCAAAAAAGCGATGCCGTTACCAGTGTCTGGTGCTTTTCATACTCCGTTCATGACACCTGCGCGCGAGCGACTTCGCGAAGCAATTGCATCTGCACAACCACGTGACACCGAAGTACCGATCGTGAGCAATGTCGATGCCATCGCTCACGATCACGGTGATGAATGGGCAAGTCTGTTGTCTGCTCAACTTTCAAGTCCGGTGCGTTGGAAACAATGTTTGTTAACACTCGCCGATTTAGGTGTCACTGGCTTCGCAGAACTGGGTCCCGGCGGCGTCCTCACCGGAATGGTGAAACGAACCATTGAAGGTTCGAGAACTATTTCAGTAGCCACGCCTGACGAACTCGACAAGTTCATTGAATGGGTCAATAACGCCGCTCCCACCGGACTTCAACAGCACGAAGGTGAGCACCTATTTGCTGTCGAAAGACTTGTGGTGAGCCCAGCCTCGGGCGTCTTTTCTCCTTTCACCACAATTCAACAAGGCGATCGCATTTCCATCGGTCAGACGCTCGGAATGATCGGCGACACTCCAGTGGTCTCGGTATTCGAAGGAATACTTCAATCGTTTATTGCTGTCGATGGCGAGCGAGTCACGCTTCGCCAACCAATTGCCTGGCTCAGGACGATCTAGCGTGCCTGCTACTCCTAAAGGAATTCGTGGCGCAGTTATTACAGGTTGGGCCAGTGCGTTGCCGCCGAACATCGTCACGAACGATGATCTGAGCAAAACCCTTGAAACATCAGATGAGTGGATTCGAGAACGCAGTGGTATCGCAGAACGCCATATCGGTGGAACAACCGCGGAGCTCAGCATTCAGTCAGCGTCCGCCGCTCTCAAAATGGCGGGCCTCGATCCGTTGCAAATTGACGCACTCGTCCTGTCGACAACTACTCCAGATCGCTGCGTACCCGCCACGTCGGCAACCGTTCAACACGCGCTTGGTTTGAAGTGTGGCGCATTCGACGTCAATGCTGCTTGTAGCGGATTCGTTTATTCACTCACCATCGCGCACGGCCTGATTGCTATGGGAGCCAACAAAGTGTTAGTCATCGGTACTGACACTCTTTCGCGAATCACCGATTGGACCGATCGCAATACCGCAGTTCTGTTCGCCGATGGGTCTGGAGCAGTCGTTCTAGAAGCCGTTGAAGGACCTGGTCAAATGCTCGCGTGGGATATTGACGCCGATGGATCAGCCGAAGAATCTCTCTACGCCGAACTTGGTGGCTTTATCAAGATGGAAGGAAAAGAAGTTTTCCGTCGTGCTGTACGCATCATGGTTGATAGTGCTCAGAAATCACTGACTGCTGCAGGATTGACGTCGGAAGATATTGATGTCGTCATTCCGCATCAGGCCAATATCCGTATCATTCAGGCTGCTTGCGATCGACTCAACATCCCTATTGAAAAAGCAGCAACTGTTTTGCATTACACCGGCAATACATCATCGGCGTCTATTCCTCTTGCTTTGGTACATGCTGCCGATACTGGTTTACTCAAAAAGGGTGACACTGTGTTACTTGTCGGTTTCGGCGCTGGCATGACTGCCGCCAGCGCAATCATCACATGGGAAGGACGATGATGTCAGAGACATCTGGCCGCGTTGTTCTGATCACTGGTGGCTCACGCGGTATCGGACTTGCGACTGCCCAACGATTCGCTGCGCTTGGTGATCGCGTGGCCGTCACGTACAACTCGAGTCCCCCGCCCGACGGATTCTTTGCCGTCAAATGCGATGTCACGAATACCGCCGATGTCGACGCTGCATTTACGGCAGTTGAACAACACTTCGGTCCCGTAGAAATATTGGTTTCTAATGCCGGAATGACCAAAGACATGTTGCTCCTTCGGATGTCTGAAACCGATTTTTCAGATGTCATCGACGCCAATCTCACCGCGGCCTATCGAGTAGCCAAACGTGCCTCACAAGGAATGCTCAAGGCTCGCCGAGGGCGCATGATTTTTGTGAGCAGTGTGGTCGGAATGCTTGGTTCTGCTGGTCAGGCGAACTACTCGGCAGCAAAGTCAGGACTCATTGGGCTCGCGCGTTCCATCGCTCGAGAATTGGGTAGTCGTTCCATTACGGCCAACGTTGTCGCCCCGGGTCCCGTCGCAACTGACATGTTGGCAGCTTTACCTGAAGATCGGGTCGCCTCGTTGACCTCTGCAGTCCCACTTGGACGTCTCGCGAGTCCAGAAGAAATCGCCGGAACGATCACATTTTTGGCGTCACCAGACGCGGCATACATCACTGGTGCGATCATTCCGGTCGACGGTGGACTGGGTATGGGCCACTAGTCATAGTTCACTTGATAAATACCCAATCTGAACGCTCCAGCGTTTACAGTTAGAACCGTTGCCATTCTTGGCCAATAGAGGAGAACCACAATGAACGAAGAACTTTTTGCCCGCTTTCGTAAGTGCGCCGTCGATGTTTTGAGCGTTGACGCAGACAAAGTCACTCTTGAAGCGTCTTTTGGTGACGACCTTGATGCCGACAGCCTTGACCTCGTTGAACTCGTCATGGCTCTCGAAGAAGAATTCAATGTTGAAGTGCCCGAAGATGAAATCGAAGGCGTGAAGACCGTTGGTCAGGCCTACAACCTGATTGTTGGAAAGCTCTCCTGATGATTGGACGCCGAGTTGCCATTACCGGTCTCGGCGTCGTTGCCCCGTGTGGCATCGGTCAAGAGAACTTTTGGTCAGGTCTCCTCGGACCTGGAATCACAAGTGGCAAGTGGATCACGATCGCCGACTGGGATCCATTGCCGTGGTTTAACAACAATGCAAAAGAAACTCGACGTGCCGACCGTGTCGAGCAATTTGCGGTCGCCGCAGCGGCTGAAGCCATGGCGCAAGCCGGAGATCTTGGAATAGATCCGACTCGTTTTGGTGTCATTATCGGAACGGGTATCGGCGGACTCGGAACCCTTGAAGAACAAATTCAAATACGCCTCGAAAAGGGCGAACGTCGAGTTTCCCCATTCTTGGTTCCGATGATGATGGCTAATGCGTCTGGTGCGGCGATATCCATGAAGTACGGACTTCAGGGTCCCAATGAAACCATCTGCACTGCTTGTGCCGCGTCAACTCATGCTTTGGGATACGCAGCGCGGCTGATCGCGATGGGTCGCTGTGACGCCATCGTGAGCGGAGGTTCAGAGGCTGCTGCTACTCCATCATCGCTTGCGGGCTTCAACAACATGACTGCGCTGTCATCGACGGGGCAAAGTCGACCTTTCGATCGCGATCGCGACGGTTTTGTCATGGGTGAAGGAGCCGGCATTTTTGTGCTGGAAGCATGGGACCATGCGGTGGCTCGTGGAGCCAATATCTTGGGAGAAATTTTGGGCTCAGCCAGCAATGCAGATGCCCATCACATCACCGCTCCATCACCAGGAGGCCGAGGCGCCATCAACTGCATGAGGCTCGCCCTTGATGAAGCCGAACTTAATCATGATGCGATTACGTACATCAATGCCCACGGAACTTCGACACCTCTCAATGACGCTGCCGAAGCCGCGGCAATGTCAACGGTGTTTCCGAATGGTCCCGCAGTCACCAGCATTAAAGGTGTTACCGGACATGCTCTTGGCGCCGCTGGGGCGCTTGAAGCCGCGTCAGTGTTGTTGTCATTCCAACACAAATTGATCCCGGCCACGGCGGGCACAGTCACACTTGATGATGACGTCAACATCAATTTGGTAATGGGCACTCCCCGCGAGTGGAAGCCCGGTCCGACGATTTCGAATAATTTCGGATTTGGCGGTCACAACGGCTCAATCATTCTCATCCCCGCTTGAACTCATCAGTTCCTGATTTTCGCACGCCCTAAGCGTCAACGAGAACGAACATCAAATCGCATTCACAGGCAGTTTCTCCGTTGAGGAGTGCTCGACCAGTCCCCTTACCCGCACGGGCCGACATCCGCCCGAGTTCAACGACAAGTTCGAGCGTGTCTCCTGGTTGAACCTGCCGACGAAAACGGGCACCGTCAAGACCTCCAAAAAGAGGAATCTTCCCCGGGTGATTCCCGCCTACCAAGACAGCGATCGCGCCCATCTGAGCGATCGCTTCGCACATCAATACACCAGGCAGTGTTGGACGACCGGGAAAATGCCCCGCAAAAAACCATTCGTCACCCGTCAAATGCCAGGTTCCCGCGGCCGATACTCCAGGTTCGACCGCAGTGATCTCGTCAACAAACAAAAAGGGCGGACGATGGGGCAAAACATCTGCGGGTAACGGAAAAGAACTCATGCCGTCACCTTAGAAGCAGTCTCGCGACGCATGGTTGATATTGCACAACCTTCTGTAGTGATCTCACCACTCTCCGTAGTAATCAGACCGAATAGTCCGAATGACCTATCGGTAAATCTCACTCACGGTGATTTGATGATTTCTGTTCCTCAACAGAAAGGTCGATCATGTCCGGTCGCCCCATCCGTCGCCCTTGCTGATCTCAGCAAAACAAGTGAGTCAGACTTCGCGTCGTCGCGGAGTCTGCGCAAACCCCAATCCCCGACCTCGCGCGTGAGCGTGATAGTGATCGGGGATATTTCGCATGTTGTCATCGATGTACGGCTCGTAGTCGAACACTGACGTTGCGACACTCAACAAGCGACTGTGCAGTTTCGCTTTT
>CANGIP010000023.1 GCA_947454105.1 Actinomycetota bacterium
GTACTTATTGCCGATCGCAATCGGGTTGACGTCATTCCACTGTGTTGTGAGTGGGTCGTAATTGACATCAAGTCGTGCAGTTCCTGCAATAGTTCCATCGGTACGCCACCACTTGTGGTTGTATTGACAATCGTTGAGTTTGAACAACAGTCCGCCTGCCACGGGTGTCAACGACTGCGGATCAGGGTTGCCGTCGTTCGGACAACGTGAGGTGAGCTTGATGGTGTTCGCCGATGTTCCATCAGTTACCCAAACCGCGGTGTAACCAGGCGATGATTGATCATTGATTTTGAGATAGATCTTGCCATTTGATTCAGCGGCAGATTCCAGGTCGCTGTTGCCAGAGGGATTGAATTCCTTAATCATGCGTGTCCCCGCGATGGTTCCGTCAGAAATCCACGGTTCGTAACCTGTCGCTTCTGTTTGCCGACGGAAAGCAATCTTGCCATTGAGGCCATAAGGCTGATCCCAAGTTGAATCAGGTCGACCAGGATTCAAATCAAGCGCTCTCGTACCAACTGATGTTCCGTCAGTGACCCACATTTCCCAACCTGTCGCATCGCTAAACGCCCGGAAGAAAACCTTGTTGCCAGCTGACACAAACCCTGACGGCGAACTTTGTCCACCATTTTCAGTTCCTGTTTGTAACTCACGCACCATGTGCGTACCCGCATCTGTGAAGTCAGTAACCCAGAGTTCTTCACCATGGATTCCGTCGTTACTGCTGAACACGTATTGAGAGGTGTTGCCAACACGCGTCATATAGTTGATACCGCTCGACTGATTGTTTGTGTTGATGTCGGCGAGGATGCGGGTGCCTGTAGGTGAACCATCCGTCACCCATGGTTCCAGTCCATGGGCTGCATCACCAGCCAAAAAGTACGCCTGATTGTCAATAACGACCGGTTCACTACTATTGCTGATGTTGTCATTGATGTCTGGGTCAAGTGATGTCGTGCCGACAGTTGTTCCATCTGATCGATACCAAATATTTCCGTGCACACCATCGTCTTGTTGAAAAATGATTCCGTTAGTGAGAGATTTGAAGTTGGTCGGGCCGTAGCACCACCAACAGTTATTGGTTGGCAAGTTTGTAGTGATGTCTTTGGTGAGACGTGTTCCAGCAGTGGTGCCGTCGGTAACGTAGACCTCGTACCCCGTTTGACCGTTACGTAACTGGTCACAACAGTTCACGTCGTTTGATCTGAAGTACCACTTGCCTGCGGCATAGGTGAAGTACTCAATATTCGCGTCACCACTCGGGTTGATATTTTTCAACATCTTTGTGCCGACTTCGGTTCCGTCGGTCGTCCATAATTCCCAACCGCGCACTCCGTCATTTCCTCGGAAGAAGATGCGTCCTCCTAAGGCGTAAACATTGTCGACCCCTTGATTGCCGCCAGGGTTGACATCCTTGATCATTCGAGACCCTTGAGGCGTTCCGTCACTGACCCACAACTCATCACCGTGGATGCCATCATTTGCGCGAAAGTAGGTAAGTCCATTCAATTGAACAAAGTTGTAAGGATTGCTCGCTTGTGTTGCCACTTCAATGCCGCCGACTTTGCGCGTTGACTGAGCTGTACCACTCGTCACCCACACCGCATTGCCACCGGCATCGGTAGCGAAAAAGAACACCAATGAGCCAGATGGTTTGAATGTGTTCGGTGAACTACCGTCAACGCCAGGATAAATATCATGAATCAACGTTGTGCCATCGGAAGTTCCGTTTGTTTTCCAGAGTTCTTGTCCGTTGACACCGTTATCGGCACTGAAATACGCATAGTTTCCAACCACGGTAAAGCCGTAGGGATTTGACCCAGCATCGGGGTTGATGTCTTTCAAAATTTTTGGGTCAGTTCCATCTGAATTAGATATCCACAATTCAGTGCCATGGTCGTCGTCATAGGCCCGAAAGATGATTTTGTTCCCGAGTTGCGTCATCTCCCCTGGATCACTTGGTGAGTTGTCTTCAGTGACGTTGGCGAGTTGCGATACTTCTGCCGGCGGCACCGCGTAAGTTGCTGAACTATTACCAACGACCGCAACACCAATTGATGACGCGAAGAGTGCGATCGCTAAACCGGTGGCAGTTGATCGACGGTTCCACCACGACGTCACCAATCGTGAGTGCGACGAATTTGAGTGTGTTGATTGTGAACGTGCCGACACGCTGACGACCTCCGCCAAAGAGCGTTGAAGTTATATGTCATATATAACTCCTCAGATAGTAGTGGCGTAGACGCACGCATGCAATACCGGATTACAAAAAGAAGAGCCCTGCATTGAGCGGGGCCAAAACGAACTATTAGTAACAATCAAATATGAGCAACGAGTGGAGACGAGGGGAATCGAACCCCTGACATCTACCTTGCAAAGGTAGCGCTCTGCCAACTGAGCTACGTCCCCGTTACGGCTCTGACAGGTTAGCCGAAAACCCGAAAAATCCGCCCTTTGTATCGGTCAACTGTCAGCAATTCTGGTGTCGCAACCTACTGTGGACCTATGGCTCAACAATCAAATCCCGGTGGTCGGCCCGACCGTTTGAAATTCGGCACCTTCTTGGCCCCCCACCACCCCGTCGGCGAGAACCCGGTTCTGCAGTTCCAGAGCGACCTCGACTTCGCGGCCCACCTCGACCGCTTGGGTTTTGACGAGTTCTGGTGTGGAGAACACCACTCAAGTGGCTGGGAAATGATCGCATCACCAGAAATGTTCTTGGCGGCTGCTGGGCAACGTACTCACACTATTGGTCTTGGAACTGGCGTGATCTCACTTCCGTATCACCATCCTTTCAATGTGGCTCAACGCATCGTGCAACTTGATCACATGACAAAGGGGCGCGCCATGTTTGGCACCGGCCCCGGTGCATTGCCCAGTGACGCGTGGACTCTTGGTATTGATCCGTTGGTGCAACGCGATCGCCAAGATGAAGCGTTGGGTGTCATCTTGCGATTGCTGCGCGGTGAAGATCGTTTTTCACATGAGAGCGATTGGTTCACACTCAAAGATGCACAATTGCAGTTGCTTCCCGTTCAAGACAACATGCCCGTCGTCACTGCGTCAACATTGTCTCCATCAGGTATGCAGATGGCTGGCAAGTTTGGTTGCGGTGTTTTATCAATTGCATCAAACAGCACCGCTGGTCTCGCCGCACTACCAACACAATGGTCGTTCGCCCAAGAATCGGCACTCAAACATGGACAAACTGTTGATCGCAAGAACTGGCGCGTCATGTTGAGTTTCCATATTGCTGAATCACGTGAAGAAGCGCGCAATCAAGCAGTTGACGGTTTGCAGCGTTGGCATAACGAATACAACGTGTGGACTCTTGGTCGACCTGGTGCAGTTCATGTTGAAAACAAATGGGATTTGCTCGAGCAAATCACCGCTGGTGGAACCGCGGTGATTGGTACACCTGATGATCTCGTTGCAACAATTCGCCACTTGCAAGAAATCACTGGCGGATTTGGTGTTGCCTTAGGTTTTGCGCACGACTGGGCAAATCGCGAAAATACTTTGCGTTCGTGGGATCTTGTTGCGCGTTATGTTGTTCCTGAAATCAATCGCACCACAGTTGGTCAGCGCGCGTCAATGAAGTTCTTGAATGACAATCAAGCAACATTGATGGCTGGTGCCGGCGCGGCAGTGATGCAAAAGATTCTCGGTGACGAACGCGCTTCGGCCGAACTCGGTGTGATGATGCAGCAAATGCAATCTGGCAAAGATGATCGAGGAACAACTTTCCGTCCAGGTGGCGGAGTACGTGAAGATCAACTACCAGAAAATAAATAGGTAATCAGTCGTCTTTTGTTGCAACTGCGTTTGGCGTGACATTCATCTTTGGAACGTGTTCTGCAACTTCAATATTGCGAGCTTCATTGACCATTGTTGACTTCAACTGAACTCGACATTCTTCACACGGTCCGTAAAAACGACCATTGTGCAAGGTGTTGCATCGAGGGCAAATCGAAGATGTTGCAGCAAGGGTCAAGGGCAGTGCGTCACTCATATCTCTATCGTGCCACGCTGATGTATCAACGTTGAGTATCAGTTGAATATCAAATGACGTTGATGGCGTTCAGAACTACTTCAGCATCAGCATTTCCGTTTTCCAGCCGCGTGCTGGCCTTCCAATCGGCACGCTTCGTGCCCCATGAAATGAAATCGTGAACATTACTGATTGCCGAAGGTGCGTTCGTGTCGACTCCGGGAGTCACTGTCCAAAGTTCAGCACCAGGGGCAAGTGTCCACGAACCTCCACCAGGTCCTTCAAAAACTAGGTTCACAGTTTGTTTTGGTGCAACCGACAATGCGGGTTGACACATTTGCGGAATGCCGGCGAGCATCCATTCAAGAGTTGCTCTCAATGACTGTGCGTCACGCGGTAACGCGGCTGCTTTGGCAATGGCATGTCCAACATCGTGACGAAGATGGCAATAGTGGTCAAACACAATTGCATTGGCCAACAGATGCATCGGATGCGAACCAAGGTTGGCCAACGGAATCACGGTGTCGGCCATTTCGGGCGTGTTCATAAATGTCAACGCGCCGATTCCTTTTTCGCTCCACTCCATATATTCAGCAATGACTTGATCACGAGTCCATGACTTGCGAGCCTGCACCGGAACTTCAGCGTTTTCTTCCACATCTTCGCTGGTACCACCCTCGATGGTCGATGGGTCGGCAATTGAGTGAAAGACACTGGCCATATGGCAGAACACTTCTTGTACTCGCCAACCTGTACATCCCGACTGAGCGTTCCACTCATCGGCACTCAGCGAGTTCATCAACTCGATAGCCAAGGCCTGTTCGCTCTTCAAAGCTTCAATAGCTGACATGGTCATGATGTACCCCCAAGTACGTGTGTATGACTATGTCTAGTACCTGCGGCGATCTACTGTGCGAATTGTGCATGTTGATGTGATGACCACCCCAATGCCCCTGCAAAAAACGGGGGCTCACGCTCGCCAAACACAAGCCGCAGGGTTTTCGGGACTGCTGTTTACTGAAGCGGGCCGAACTGCCTATCTCAATGTTGCAACTGCAGCGTTAGCTGCGCCTGGCCTTGACCTTTCCACTGGAGTTGCCGTTGCATTTCCACGCAGCCCTTTCATCACGGCCTCAACTGCATGGGAACTTCAAGAAGCAAGTGGAG
Source organism: Actinomycetota bacterium (assembly GCA_947454105.1). Classification (GTDB taxonomy): domain Bacteria; phylum Actinomycetota; class Acidimicrobiia; order Acidimicrobiales; family Ilumatobacteraceae; genus Casp-actino8. Next base: position 5,159 of record CANGIP010000023.1, read on the forward strand.
GTCGTTTTCGTTTAGGCCTCGGAACGCAGGTCAAGACCCATGTTGTTCGTCGGTATGGCGTGGCCTTCGATCGACCTGGTCCTCGGCTCCGCGATTATGTGTTAGCGGTCAAAGCCTGTTTCGGTGCCTTTCGCGGGGCACCACTCGAACATCATGGCGAGTTTTATGAACTGACCTTCATCACACCGCAATGGAGCCCCGGCAAGATTGATGCACCAGATCCCAAAGTAGATATCGCCGCGGTGAATCCGTGGATGTTGCACATGGCCGGCGAGGTTGCCGATGGTGTGCATGTGCATCCCATTGGTGAACCCGGCTACTTGAAACGACATGTTGTTCCGCAAGTAGCAGCTGGTGCTGCCAAGGCGGGTCGTTCAGCAAGTTACATTGATCTGATCATTCCGGTGATGACCATTGTGGGTGACACCGACGAAGAACGTCATGGCGAGCGTGAACATGCTCGCGCCATGCTCAGTTTCTACGGAAGTACCCCCAACTACGCATTCATCTGGGACGAGGCTGGCTTCGAGGGAACCACGGCGCGCATCCGTGAAAAGCAAAAGTCCGGTGACTTTGCGGGCATGGCTGCACAAATCACCGATGAACATCTACAGGTCTTTACGGCCGAGGCTTCATGGGACGGGTTGGCCGATGAGTTGATCGCTCGGTACGGCGACACTGCGTCGCGTCTCGTTCTGTATAACGCTGGTCGCAACCTTGAGCGTTTCGAGCGTTACGGTCAGGTCGCCCAACAAATCATCCAACGAACCTCGTAAATTACAGAGAAGGAGACAAACAAGATGGAATACCCACCCAGGAACAACTGCTTCCAATTTGAATTCGATTTCCAGGTAACTCCAGAAGTTCCGAATTTCCTTGACCTTGCTGGTTCTATTCCAGTACCACACTCACGACGAGATCTTTCGTGGGACGAGATCCTTGAGATTGCATATTCTTCAGAATGAAATAGTCCCTGCGTACGTGTTGGGCTCGGGGGTAGCCTGCGGTTATGGCTGGTGACCTGATCTACGCATTCCGCATTACTCGCCTGCCGTTGCTCGATGCCGGTGGGGCCAACATCGGACGACTTGATGACATCGTTGTTGTACCGGGTCATGCCGGAAGCGCACCCAGAGTTGTGGGTTTCACCGCCACCAGTCAGCGTCGCCGAATTTTCGTGAATGCTGGTCGCGTGGCCGAACTCGGCATCGATGGTGCGCGTTTACGTTCGTGGGACATCGACCTCAACCCCTTCAAAGTGAAAAAGGGTGAACGTCTCCTTGGACGTGACGTCATTGACCGCAAGGTTGGCGATGAGTTCGTCAGCGATGTTGCGTTACGCGAACGCAGTGACTCACGTTCAGGTGGATGGGAAGTCGCTCAAGTTCGACTCGCTAAGCGCACCGCTCTTCGTCGTCGACCAAGTCATCGTTTAGTTGATTGGCGTGAAGTTGCGCACTTGTTTGCCGCAACAACCGAGATGGCCGCCGAAGCTGCTCGCTTACACGACATGCACCCCACCGACGTGGCTGCAGTCGTGCGTTCACTTCCGATTGCACAACGTCGTCAATTAGCAGAAGCCATGGACGACGATCGTTTGGCCGACGTACTTGAAGAACTTCCTGAGTCAGAACAGGTCGGCCTCATCGAAGGTCTCGACATGGAACGACTTCTCGATGTGCTCGACGAAATGGAAGTTGACGACTTAGCTGACTTGCTCGCCGAAATGCCTGGCGAACAACGCACGCGAATTCTTGAAGCGATGGATGATGAAGACGCGGCAATGATGCGGCGCCTGTTGTCATATGAAGAAGGTACTGCTGGTGGTTTGATGACACCAGAGATCATTATTCTTGGTCCGACCGACACGGTTGCCGAAGCACTTGCACAAATTCGTGACCCCGAGTGGATGGTCTCGATCGCTGCACAAGTTTTCATTTGTCGCCCGCCATACAAGGCACCAACCGGCAAATATCTTGGTGTTGTCCATTTCCAACGCCTGTTACGCGAACCGCCCAGCATGGAACTCGGCAATTGTGTCGAAACCGAACCCACAATTACGCCAGATATCAGCGACCGTGAGGTTGCTGAACGCCTCGCTTCATACAACATGTTGGCAATTGGTGTCTGCGATGAAGGTGGCCGACTTCTTGGAGCCATCACCGTTGACGACGTTCTTGACCGAACCCTCCCTGCGGGTTGGCGACAACGAAGAAGACAGGCCACACCTGTTCGCTAATGCGATCTCGTCAGGCATACTAAATCCCACATGAATCACCCACCGTAAGTCGTTGTCCCAGAAAGGAGTCGCCATGAAGCGTAAAGAAGACTTGGCTATTCCTCGTCAACGACGCCGCATCGGTGTTCACTACGACAACGACGCGTTTGGTCAGTTCTCCGAATCCATTGCCCGTACTCTCGGTACAGCTCGATTCTTGGTGTGGCAATCCTTTGTGATCATCGCCTGGATCATTTACAACTTCGTATTGCCCGAATCTTGGCAGTTCGACCCATGGAGTCGTGGACTGGTGCTCCTCACATTGGTCCTTTCGTTGCAAGCGTCGTACGCAGCCCCATTGATCTTGTTAGCCCAAAACCGACAAGAAGGTCGCGACCGCACTCAAGCCGAAGTTGATCGACGCGTTGCCGAACGCACGCAGGCTGATACCGAGTTCCTTGCACGCGAAATTGCCAGTGTTCGAGTTTCATTAACCGACATGGTCACAACTGGAGATCTGCGTGATCATTTGGATGCTGAAGAAATGACGGCAGCTCTCGTTCGTTTAGCCAATGTCGTTGAAAGTTTGTCAGAGCGCATTGACCGCCTTGAAAATCGCTGAATAAAACTACGAGCAGTTTTCGCAACGTCCTAATAAGTCAAGACGATGCCCCACCAAAGTGAATCCAGCCTGACTCACCAGATCGGCAACACCGGAATCCAAAGTTTGTTCAACTTCATTGGGCACATCAATATCTAAAACAAGTCCACATTGCACGCACACCAAATGATGATGATGACCTTTGAGTTCTTCTGCTAATTCAAATGCAGCCCGATCACCATTGGTTAAAACTTTCACGACGACACCTGCGGCCTCAAGCACTGCAAGGTTTCGATACACACTGCTTTGTGGCAAATCATCATCAATAGCAACAATGTCAGTTGCAACTAATGGATGGTCAGCACGATCGAGCGCTTCAACCAAACGACGACGACGAGACGAATACCGCTGATTGATCGTTGCAAGTTTGCGTGCTGCCGTGTCGTGAATATCGCCGCGTGCCATAACGCCACTACGCCCCAGAGCCGATGTACTCGAAAACTGTGATTCCACGGCGAATCACGTCATCAAGTAACGCACGATCATCCATTCGCCCGTCACCAAGCGTGACAACTCCAGAAAAAGTGTCAGCGTTATTCAAGAGAGCCGCAGCGCTTGAGGCTGCAACAGCGCCAGCAATAATTCCGGTTCGTTCGGCAACACCGGCAACTTCGGTACAGCGTTCACCATTTAATGAACCGCGAATTTCGACACGCACTCCTCCAACTCCGCCTTCGGCATGCGGTGGGGACATCATCGGCAAGCGCGCAGTCAATCGGTCACGTCGTGTCGCCGACATCCGTGCACTGATGCGACTGACTTCTGGGAATGATCGATGCAACAACAACGGCTCTGGAAGTTCGGCGCGATAACAATCTTTTCCGCCGAGCGGTTCGGGGAACCACAACAATTCACGACCACTACCACCAGGACGATCAATCCATTCACCGTCGTGCCAACCGACTGCATCTCCGGCAAGCGCGCGGTGATGTTGACGCGCGCAACCCGGTCCACCAGTTCCGTGGAATGCCACATGTATTTCATCAATGGTGTCAACCCGAGGTGCCAACTCGGCAACAAGAAGTCCGCTTAATCCCGGACAAGCAGAGGCGCCAACAATCAGCACTCGTTTTTCCTGCCGAGCAAGCTCATCAAGTTGCAGCAGTTCTCGAATATCTTCAACGTCGTCTCCAGTGCAAACAACGTCGTGTCCAAGCTCTAACAAGATTTTTGCCAACGAAGCCTGCGCGCTTGACGTCGCAAGTACGACCACCGGCGTGTTCGTCGGGTCAAGTTTCGTGAGATCAGTGAGTTCGGTGGCTCGCAAAGATTGCGCAAGTGCGTGTTGGGCATCAGAACGCTCATCATGAAGAAGGACCGAGATTCCACTCGACGTCAGTTGCCGCGCCACTCGAGCACCAACAACACCAACACCGATGACAGCGACCGACGCAGATTGGGACATCACGGTTCCACTCACGAAGGAGGGCGGGTTAACTCGCGCCAGCCACCACGTTCGGGCGGGGTTCCTCCACGACCGCGAAGCCGTAGCCCAGCCGCAAAGAGACAGGCAAGAGAAAGTGCCGCAATGGCTCGTCTCAGCATTTTCACCGTGGGGCTAACAAGAATCGAACTTGTGACCTCATCCTTATCAGGGATGCGCTCTAACCGACTGAGCTATAGCCCCCGCAGGGTTACTGCAGTGTCAGAACCCTATCGGCGAGATAGGCCCGCTCTCAACCGTCAGCGCCGATCAACCCGAGATGTTCGAGATTGTTGGGGTCGCTTGGCTGGTTTTGGGCTCTTTTTCGCCTCTGGCTTACCTTCCAAGATCGTGACGCTGATGCCGCCTACCAAATCAGTGATCAGATTGAACGTCGTGACCGCCAATATGGCCAAGCCGGTCATGCCCACGACGACGAACAGTCCGAGAACCCAAGCCTGATGGAAGAGTTCACCGCCTTTGAACTGAAAGGTGTCCCAGCCGAAACTTTCCATGAACCGCTCAACGTTGTCAACGGTCCCCGTTGCATTGGCGACGTTCCACAACAGCACACCAGTCAACAGCAGCGTCAAATACAAGACAAAGTGGAATACTAGGGTCACCCGGAAAACACTCCAGGGGTCAATATGGCGTAGAACTCGGGTGGTGCGTCGTACGGCTGGTCGTTCAAAAGACACACTTCGGCGGACTGAGTCAGATGACGCCGGTTCGTTATCAATCGTTTTCGTTGGCGACGGTCTATTCGTAAGTTGACTAGGGATGGCTTCGGTGCGCGGCAATGATCCTGTGTTTGGTCGAGTCACTGGCTCATCATCGGGGACGACAGCAGGCACTATGAAGAATGGATCATCAGATTCGGCCACAGTGTCAGCGTAGAGCACTCACCCACCGAGTTTGTGTCGCTTTGAATTTCTCAGTCGGCGTTACTAGCTGTCGCTTGCGCCTGCACTCCGTCAAGTTCAATCACGACAACGACGGTCATGCCTCGATTTGTTTCGGTTTGTACATCAAGTGACACGATGCGCGCCTGATTTAGCGCGACAAGTTGCCGAGCGACACCTTCGCCATTTTCCGCGGCTGCGAGAGCGACCGCATCAGCCACTGTTTGAGCCGACATCGATGTCGTCAATTTCTGTTCCACAGTGACCAGAGCCAGGACCCATGAAAATGACAATGCCAGCACCCCCATCATGAGGATGCTGGCGTTGCCTCGATCGGCTTGTTGCCTCACTCGTCGTCGTCGGTGGCAAGAATGAGCGCAACTGACGTGACGGCCTGACCAGGCTCGACAGTCATGACTCGTACACCGGTCGCGGTACGACCTTGTGACGAGATGTTGCGCACATCTGTGCGAATGGTGGAGCCACCAGAGGTCACTGCCACGATTTCATCATCGAGACCGGCCATAAATGCCGCGACGACTGCACCCTTCTTTTCACCAATTTGAATTCCGCGCACACCAATACCACCGCGGGTTTGACTGCGGAACTTGTCGAGTTGAGTGCGCTTACCGTATCCGGCTTCGGTCACCATCAAAATCGCCGCATCATCACGAGCAACATCAACACTGACCACCTTGTCACCGGTACGCAACTTCATTCCGCGAACACCAGCGGCAGCACGGCCCATTGGACGAACTTCGTCTTCAGAGAAACGAATGGTCATACCTGACTTGCTCACCATGAAGATGTCGTCTGAACCACTCGTCTCAATGACACGAACCAATTCGTCGTTGTCGCGCAAGTTGAGGGCAATCAAACCATCACGACGACCATTGTCGTATTCGTTGAATGCTGTTTTCTTCACGACACCATCGCGGGTCGCGAAGAATAAGAACCGTTCGGCGTCAAAGTTGCGCGTATCAATAATTGCTTCGATGGTTTCGCCCATCTGCAACGGCAACAAGTTGACGATCGGAACGCCCTTCGTTGCGCGTTCACGCTCGGGTAGTTCGTGAGCTCGCAATCGATAGACCCGTCCCCTGTTAGAGAAGAACAGCAGGTACGCATGTGCTCCTGTAAAGATGACGTGCTTCACGATGTCATCAGTCTTGAGTTTGGCGCCAGTCACACCCTTGCCTCCACGGCCTTGGCTCTTAAAGTTTGAAGCCAAAACGGTCTTGATGTACTGAGCTTCGGTCATAACAACCACAAGTTCGGTGTCATCAACGAGGTCTTCGATGCTCATTTCACCAGAGTCAAAAGTGATGGGGCACACGCGTGGGGTTGCGTGCTCTTCTTTGATAGCCAACATCTCCTCAGAGATCACGCCGCGCAATTTCGCGTCATCGGCCAAAATTGACTTCAATTCGGCAATGCGCTCGTTGAGTTGTTCCATTTCGGCTTCTAGGTCGATTCGTGACAAACGCGTGAGTTGACGCAATTGCATGTCAAGAATGTCGATGGCTTGAACTTCGGTGAAGTCGTATGGCGCAACCATCAATGCGGCTTTCGCAGCACCTGCGTCATCGCTTTCACGAATCAACTTGATGATCTGATCGATGACGTTGAGCGCCTTCATTCGACCCTCAAGTAAGTGTAAACGTCGTTCGGCTTTGTCGAGACGGAATTCGGTACGACGAGTCAATACTTCAATCTGGTGACGGATGTATCCGTTGAGTGCATCAGCCAATGTGAGTTGACGTGGGACACCATCAACCAAAGCAACCATGTTGACGCCGAAGCTTGTTTGCAGTTGCGTCTGCTTGAACAAGTTGTTGAGCACAACGTTGGCGTTGGCGTCGCGCTTCAGCTGAATGGTGAGATACGTCTTTCCACCAGATGATCCGTCGTTGACATCGGCAATGCCATCAAGTTCGCCATTATCAACGAGTTCTTGAATTCGACCAGCGATTGCTGAACAACTCGTTTGATATGGCAACTCGGTGACGACAATTTGCATGCCACCGCGCTTGGTTTCTTCAATCGCGGCAGTAGCGCGCATCTTGATGCTGCCGCGACCGGTGCGATACGCATCCATGATTCCGGAACGACCAAGAATTGCGCCACCGGTTGGGAAGTCTGGGCCCTTCACAAAAGCCATAAGATCTTCGGTTGTTGCAGCGGGGTTCATGAGCAAGTGAATACATGCATCAATGACTTCACCCAAGTTGTGTGGCGGAATGTTGGTCGCCATACCAACAGCAATTCCTTGCACACCATTCACCAACAAGTTGGGAAAACGTGCGGGCAACACAACTGGTTCTTCGCGTGAACCGTCATAAGTCGGAATCATGTCGACAGTGTTTTCGTCAATGTCGGCCAACAGGTGCATTGCCAATGGGTGCAAGCGACATTCGGTGTAACGACTAGCAGCCGGACCGAAATCGGGTGAACCGTAGTTGCCATGGAAGGCAATCAACGGGTGACGAAGTGAGAATGGCTGAGCCATACGCACCAAAGCGTCATAAATCGCGCTGTCGCCATGCGGGTGATACTTGGCCATCGTGTCACCACTGACGCGAGCTGACTTCACAAATGGTCGATCGGGACGGAATCCCTGTTCTTCCATGTCCCAAATAATGCGACGGTGAACTGGCTTCAGTCCGTCGCGCACATCAGGAAGGGCACGCGACATGATGACTGACATTGCATAGTCAAGGAACGAACGTTCCATTTCGTCTTGCAACGAAACGGGCTGAACAGGAATGTTTGGTTCTTCTGGCGTTGCGCCTTCGTCGGGCGTGGAGGGAGGAGTTTTTTTGCTTGCCATCAGATATCGAGGAACCTTACGTCTTTAGCGTTGGTCTGAATGAAGTGCTTACGACTTTCAACGTCGTCACCCATGAGCACGCCCATGACTTCATCGGCCAATGCCGCTTCATCAACTGTTACTTGCAACAAAGTTCGCGTTCCGTCCAACATTGTCGTTGAACGCAACTCTTCCCAGTCCATTTCACCAAGACCTTTTAGTCTCTGGAATTCCTTTTTGTGATTGGGATGTTCTTCAAGGAATCGCGTCTTCGCGATGTCGTCTTTGAGATAGATCTTCACCTTGCCAACTTCCGTTGAGAACAACGGTGGTTGTGCGATGTACACGTAGCCGGCTTCAACAAGTGGTCGCATTTGACGGAAGAAGAATGTCAGCAACAAAGTTCGAATGTGGCTGCCGTCAACATCGGCATCAGCCAAAATAATGATTTTGTGATAGCGAGCTTTCGCCGCATCGAATTCATCACCAACGCCACCACCGATTGCGGTCACAAGTGCAGTGACTTCGTTGTTCTTGAGCATTTTGTCGAGGCGAGCGCGCTCCACATTGAGAATCTTTCCGCGGATCGGCAAGATCGCTTGTGTACGCGGGTCGCGCGCATCAAGTGCTGTACCACCAGCAGAGTCACCTTCCACAATGAAGATTTCACTTTCTGATGGATTGCCACTACTGCAGTCCTTCAGCTTGTCGGGCATACCTGCACCAGCAAGAGCGGTCTTGCGGCGTACTGCGTTACGGGCATTCTTCGCAGCAACACGAGCTTGCGCGGCTGCTTGAGCCTTCTTGACAATTTTGTTTGCTTCAGTCGGATTTTCGTCAAGCCATTCCGCCAAACGTTCGTTCGTTACCTTCTGAACAAACGAACGCATCGAAACGTTGCCGAGTTTGGCTTTGGTCTGACCTTCGAATTGAGGCTCGCCCAACTTCACTGAAATGATCGCGGTGATTCCTTCGCGGATATCTTCACCCAACAAGTTGTCGTCTTTTTCTTTCAGCAGACCGCGATTCTTGGCGTACTTGTTGACAACACTGGTGAGTGCGGTCTTGAAACCTTCGACGTGCATACCGCCTTCAATGGTGCTGATGCCGTTGGCGTAACCATGAATACCTTCGTGATACCCGGTGTTCCACTGCATGGCGATGTCGAGCATCTGGCCTTCGTCTTCATCTTCGTAGTAAGCAACCTTGCTGAACAAAGCTTCTTTTGAAGTGTTCAGGTGCTTCACGAAGTCAACAATGCCGCCCTTGTATTGGAAGGTCACATCTTGGGCTTTGCCGGTGCGTTCGTCTTTGAACACAATTTCAAGACCACGGTTCAAGAAAGCCATTGTTTGCAAGCGCTCCAGAACGGTGCGGGCAACAAACTCGGTTCCTTCTGAAGCAAAGATGGTCTGATCGGGCCAGAAGGTCACTGACGTACCGTTCTTGCGTCCGCGTCCTGGTGTGTCGCCGGTAATGGCAATCTTGCCCTTTGGTTTTCCGCCGTCTTCGAATTCAAGTTCGTAACGCTTACCGCCACGATCGATTTCAAGTTTCAACTTCGTCGAGAGTGCGTTCACCACCGAAACACCGACGCCGTGCAGACCGCCAGAGACTTTGTAACCCTCGCCGCCGAACTTTCCGCCAGCGTGCAAAACGGTCAGAACGACTTCGGCTGCGCTTTTACCTTTGTGCGGACCTGATGGGTATGGATCAACAGGAATACCGCGACCATTGTCATCAACCCGGCATCCGCCGTTCTCAAGCAAAGTCACGCCAATGGTGGTGCAATGACCAGCCATTGCTTCGTCAACTGCGTTGTCAACGACTTCCCAAATTAAGTGGTGAAGACCCGCCAAACCAGTCGAACCGATGTACATACCGGGTCGCTTGCGAACAGGGTCGAGGCCTTCGAGAACCTGAATATCTTTGGCGCCGTAATCGCCGGTGGTGGTAGTGCTTTTGTTGGACACGTATTCCTCTGTGGGTGGGTTTAGAAGGCCGTAACGACTGTGTGCTCACGACAAAAATCTTGGGCGACACGATGGCTCAACACAACGAAAAAATCTTAGTCGCTGACAACCTCGCAATCGTGTCAATACGGGCCACATATGCAGGGCAAATACACCATTTTTTGTCGTGTTTTTCACGGTGTTTTTTAGTGTGTTTTCCGCGTCAAAAAATGACTCTATTGACGACGTCGTTTGACCCGAATTTCGAGTCGTTCAACGGGCATCGCTCCCCCAACATTGAGACGCGTCAAAAGGTCGGCTTCGAGAAACTTCAATTGGGTCGCCCAGGCTGGTTCGTCGACCTCAACAATCAAAGTTCCAGCATCGAGTTTGAGTGGTTTGACATGACTGCAGACGGGCTCACCGACGATTTCGGCCCATCGTGAAAAGACCGTCACGGTGGTCTGGCGATCTCCACCCCGTAATGACTTCAGAAGTCGGTCAATACTGCTCGAGATCGGGGTTGGTTCAGGATTGATCGGCGACAATGGCGCCTCCTTCAATTCGCAACACCCGATCTGGACGGGCCGCCTCAGGAAGGGCACTTGCTGTCGTGATAACGACCTGACCTTTGGGTAAATGGGTCAACAGTGCCGTGCAACGATCGGGGTCAAGTTCGGACAACACATCATCGAGAACCAACAGTGGTGTCATGTCAGTCTTTTCGGCGACCAATTGGTGGGCCGCAAGCCGCAGTGAAAGCGCAAGGGAGCGCATTTCGCCTTGGCTCGCATGAGTACGGGCCGGTAACGACCCAAGGTATAGGTCGATGTCATCTCGGTGTGGTCCGACAGTTGAGACCCCTCGTCGGATGTCATCTTGTCGCGCGTTGGCTAAAGCCATTCCTAAACCAATTCGTCGCCAAGTTGGTTCGTATTGCAGCGTGACCGCCATTGGATAGCCAGCCAAATGTTGATATGCCTGTTGCACTAACGGTTGAAGTTGTGCGAGCACCGTGGCGCGCTCGTGACCGATCTCGTTTCCGACCGCAGCAAGTTTTTCATCCCACACATCAAGAGTGAACCCAACCTCTTCAGTCAGACGACCATTGGCTTGACGTAAAAGCGTGTTGCGTTGTTTCAAAACTCGATCGAGTTCGAGCCGTAGTGCGTCGTTACGCAAAGCCAAACTCACGAGAGTTTCATCGACAAATCGTCGGCGCTCAGAAGGTGAACCTTTCACTAGTTCAAGATCGTCTGGAGAAAAAACCGTGACGCGTAATACTCCAAGTAAGTCACGCGTGCGCGGAAGTCGCTGTTTATTAACTTGCACAATCGTGCGACCTTGCCGTTGAATCTGAACTTCCACTTGCAACTCACGACCATCGTTGTGACGTACTAACGCGCGAATCGTTGCGAACTCTGCGCCTTCACGAACTAAAGCAACTGGTGGTACTTGACGAAAACTGTCGAGTGTTGCCAAGAAGGCCATTGCTTCGGCAACGTTGGTTTTTCCTTGCGCGTTACGCCCAACAATTGCAGTCACACCAGAGGTCAACGCAAAAGACGCGTTGGTGTAGTTGCGAAAATCGACGAGCTCTAATTGCTCGACGATCATCGTGCGATCACGACTTCAGTGGCATCAACAAGTATGTGAACTCATTCTGATCGACACCACGAATAAGAGCCAACTTGCCTGGTTCGCTGGTTTGAATGGTGATTTCATCAGTTCCGCATGCTTCGAGACCTGATGCCAACAATTCATTATTGAAACGAATCTCAATATCGCTACCGGAAGAAACCGCATCGATTTGTTCAGTTGCTTCACCGTTGTCTGGTGTCACCATGCGTAATGTCACCGCATCGCCAGCAACCTGCAAACGCAGCGGCGTTCCGATTGGATCGCGAGCAACCAACTTCACGCGACGAATCGCGTCAATCATTGCTTCGCGCGAAACCTTCAACGTGTTTGGCAAATTTGGTGGAATCAAACGCTTGTAATCAGCAAAAGCGCCTTTAAGGAGTCGTGTTACCAAACGGATGTTGCCAACTTCAAATGTTGCATCGTTCTCGGTGATGTTGATTGATACACGATCAGCGGTGCCAAGTAGTCGTTGCAATTCATTCAAGGCACGCGCCGGAACAACAAAGCTTGCATCGTCAGGGATGACGTTGGCCGCGATATCGCGAATAGCCATGCGATACGAGTCGGTAGCAACGAGGCGAAGTTTTCCTTCAACACCAGTCATCAAGACACCGGTGTACACACCACGTGCATCATCGTTACTTGCGGCGCGAACAACTTGTTTGAGCGCTTCCGACAAATCTTTGGTTGCCATCGGTGCACCTTCGCCAACAGTGCCGGACCATTTCGGAAAGTCGTCGCCTGCACCAATCGGAACGGTGAAGTTCACGCGTCCTGCTGAGATATCAACCTTGTCTTCGCCAAGATCGAATTCAACTGCACCTGAAGGAAGTGAACGAACAACTTCACTGGTGAGTTTTGCTGGAACCAAGACGACACCGTCTTTGATTCCAGAAACAGTGAGACTCACATCGATCGTTAAGTCGCCGTCAGTTCCAGTGACTCGCAAAAGTTCACCAGCAAGAACCAAACGCAAACACGACAACGTTGGGTTTGTTGCTCGACCTGTAGACGCGCGACTTGCCGCCCCGAATGCCTCAGCGAGGACTTCACGTTCACACCGAAATTTCACGGCTGATCTCCTTCATTGTTGTCATCACGTCTTGATGAGGATTTGAGATAGTTCTAATAATAAGGGCTGTGGATTGTGGATGAAGTCTCGTTCGCCCAGCGTGCGATGCGAAATGGCCCGCGCACACTTGTACACAGCCATCCACAACCAAACTGTGGTCGCGGGGTGTGGCAGGGGATAACTTTTGGTTGCCCACATGCTGCGATCCCTTATACACACGAGATGTGCACAGTCTGTTGATCATGTGAGAAGTGGTGTGCCGAGAGCGGTTCATGTCAGCTCAACTTCAAGTTTTTCACGAGCATGGTGACTCGATCGTAGGTCTCGCTGCGCTCGGCCATGAGACGAGTGATTTTGTCGACGGCATGAATCACGGTCGTGTGGTCGCGTCCACCAAAGAGGCGAGCAATGGCCGGATATGACAAATCGGTGAGTTCGCGGAAAACGTACATGGCTTCTTGGCGGGCCATCACGAGTGGACGTTGACGACTCTTTCCTCGGAGCGCATCAACGGCAAAACCCAGCATTCCGGCGATTTCGTTGAGCAACTCTTGATCGGTTCGATGCTTGGGTGCTGTGCTTGGCAGTAAATCTTCCAACAGCCGTTCGGCTTGAGGAACAGTCATGTCGACCCGATTCAGGCTTGAGTAGGCACTGACTCGGATGAGTGCACCCTCGAGTTCACGAATGTTGCTTGTGACTCGCGAAGCGATGTACTCAAGAACGTCGCCAGGAACAACCGTGCCCTCGCGTTCGGCCTTGTTACGCAAAATAGCCAACCGGGTCTCGAGGTCGGGGGGTTGCACGTCGGTAATGAGACCCCAACGGAAACGACCGATCAATCGCTCTTCAAGGTTTGGGATGGCATCAGGAACGCGGTCTGATGAAATCACGATCTGTTTGTTGGCCCCGTGTAACGAGTTGAAAGTGTGGAAGAACTCTTCTTGGAGTCCCTCTTTGCCTTCCATGAACTGGATGTCGTCAATGAGCAACACGTCAATGTCGCGGTAGCGGCGTTTGAAGTTTGCGATGGTGTTGTTACGAATTCCGTCAACGTATTCGTTGAGGAATGTTTCAGTTGAGATGTATCGCACCTGGTAGTGGCTGTAATTCTGGAGAACGTAGTGGCCGATCGCGTGCAAGAGGTGGGTTTTGCCCAGTCCAGCCGAACCGTAAATAAAGAGCGGGTTATACGACCGAGCTGGGGTTTCGGCGACTCGTTGTGCGGCGGCGAGGGCGAAGCTGTTCGAGGCGCCTTTCACGAAAGTTTCGAAGGTGTAGCGCGGGTTGAGTCCGGCGCGGTCGGCCATCTCTTCGACTTTGTCAGCCGACGGGGTCTCGTGACGCGTTGATCGTGTCGCTGCTGAAGGTTGTGCCGGTGCAGGTTGCGGGGCGGACTCGGCGACGACCTCGGTTGAGTCGTTTGAGACAACTTCAACTTCGAGTTGTTTTGATCCTGCACCGATTTCGGCGAGTGCATCAAGGACTAACGGCAAATAACGCGAAGTGATTTTGTCACGGACTGTCCCGCTCGGAACAGCGAGGCGCAACGTGGATTCGTCGCCGGGAAGTGAATGGACATCGTTGAAGGTCGAGTACCAGACCGCGTCAGAGACCTGGGCGCGCAGCAGTTGCGATACTGCTGTCCACAAGTCCTCTGTGCGTTCCACCTGCTACTCCTTCAAAATTTCGGTCACTCATCCACAAGCGTGTCCACAAGTTGTGGACAACTAATTGACAAATGTTTTACGGTTCTGACCTGCGCTGACGCCGACCACCCAGGGATTCAAGTTGGTCTCAAAACCTCGGGATTGACGACCTTAGCAGGCTGTGGATAATCCGCAAAACACGGAGATCCTGGGCTAGGGTTGCCCCCGTCGGTCTTTCGCCCGTAGCCTGCTCCAATGCGCTTAACAAGCGTGTTGTGGTTCAGTCCACATGCGATTGTTGAGGCGGCTGATTATTGGCCACTACCTGGTGTTTCTCGCCCGGATGGGGCAACACCAGGAATTGAGGAGTTTGTAATGAAGCGTACGTACCAACCAAATCAGAAGCGTCGTTCGGCCAAGCATGGCTTCCGCGCACGCATGTCCACCCGCGCCGGGCGAGCAGTTTTGAAAGCCCGACGCTTGAAGGGCCGCAAGAAGCTGTCGGCTTGATTGAACGACTTCACAGTCGAGACGGTTTCGCGCGATTACGTCGTGAAGGAACCAGATTTCGTAGTGGAGTGGTTTGGTGTGTCATGGTGTCGGACCCATCTCTTGAGGGGCCCCAAGTGGCCTTTGCTATTGGTCGCACCGCTGGAACAGCGGTGAAGCGCAACCGCGTCCGTCGACAGTTGCGTGAAGTTTTGCGCAAGCACTCCCCTGATCTCGGGCCTGGTCTCTATTTGTTGGGCCTCACTCGACCCGCTGCCGACATTTCTTACTCTGATGTTTCACAAGCTGTTGTCGGCTTGATGAGCAAATGGTCAGCCTTAGGTTGATGTCGTTATGAAATCTTTCCTGCTCAAAGCCATTAATTGGTATCAAGTGGCGCGTGAAGGCCGACCCTCGCCGTGTCGCTTTACGCCCAGTTGCTCTGAATATGCCAAAGAAGCCGTTCAGGTTCATGGTGCTGGACGTGGCACCTGGTTGACCACCCGTCGACTGGTGCGTTGTCGCCCATTTGGCCCATCGGGGTACGACCCGGTGCCCGAAGTCAGAACTCATCAACATGATGAGAATTGTTTAACTATCAACCCAGTTCACCCCACCGGAAGGGTTTCCTAACATGTTTCAAGCCGCCGCCTGGCTGATTAGCCAGTTCTACAACCTCACGTCCGACTATGTGTCAGCCATCGCGCTCGTTGCCGTGGTCATCATGATGCTGATTTTCCCGCTCACACTCAAGAGCACCAAGTCAATGCTCGAGATGCAACGGGTTCAGCCTGAAATGAAGCGGTTGCAGAACCAGTACCGCAACGATCGTCAAAAACTCAACGAAGAAATGATGAAGCTCTATCAGGAGCACAAAGTCAATCCGTTGGCCTCATGCTTGCCGATGGTGGCTCAGATGCCGATCTTCTTGATCATGTTCCGCGTTTTGCGCCACCTCACCTTGCTTGGTAGCGACGGAACCTTTAATCCGGGTTACATCAGCAAGACCAGCAAACTGTACGAAAGCCTCGACAAGAGCAAAGAAATGTTGTCGTTGGGCTTGGATTTGTCGTTGACGCCAGTGAAGGCCATTCAGGGCAGTCCCGGCAAAGGTGTCATTTATGCCCTGCTCGTTGTGGTGTTGATGGGGCTGTATTTCTTACAGCAGCGCATGATTGCCAGCCGGACGGTTTCGCCCACCATGTCGGCGTCACAGCAAAAGATCATGCAGTACCTGCCAGTCTTTTTCGGTCTATTCCAATTGTTCTTCCCAGTCGCCTTGGTTGTGTATTACATCTCTCAAACCATCGTGCGTATTGCCCAACAGCAGTACATCACTCGCCGCTTCTATCGCGGCGAACACTCTCTCGGTCAGCAAGCTCAAGCTGCCAGCGCTAAAGCCCGTGAAATTGCCAAACAAGATGGCTCGGGCGGCGGCGGAATATTCGGTCAGATGAAACAAGATCTCGCCAAAGCAAAAGAGCAACCAAAAAATGTGACGAAACCTAATCCCACGGTGAGTAAGCGAGTAACCCCGCCCAAGGGTGGTGCCACCCCTGCAAAAGGTAAGCCAACTCCAACAAACCGCCCGAAGCCGTCTGGCCAGTCACGCCACCCGAAGCCGCCCCGCGGCTGAGATAACAACTCGTACGTCTGAAAGAAAGCAGGAAATCCCATGGAATGGGTAGAAACAACCGGAAAGTCCATCGAAGAAGCTAAGAGCATCGCCCTCGACCAACTTGGCGTCGCTGATGAAGAAGCAGAATTTGAAATTTTAGAAGAGCCAAAAGCTGGCCTCTTTGGCCGCACTCGCGGTGAGGCCCGAGTGCGAGCACGAGTCAAGCCCCGTACCCCGCGAGCCAAGAATGATCGCCGCGAGCGTCGTCCCCGTCGCGAAGACGGCGCCAGCACTGGCGAACGCTCAAGCCGTCCGAAGCAACCACGAAAGCAGGAAAAGACCATGAGTGACAACAAAGACAATGCTGAGCGCCCCCGTCGTGAGCGTCTCGAAGGCCCTCCTGCCGATCCCGCACAAGTTGCCGCCGAAGCCGAGAAATTCTTGGTTGGTCTGGCTGCATCAATTGGTGCAACTGGCGAAACTGTTGTCAATATTCAGGGCGACGACATCGAAGTCCAGTTGAACGGCTCCGAACTCGGCCTTTTGGTCGGCCCCCGTGGCAGCACTTTGCAGGCAGTTCAGGACATCACCCGGGTGGTGAGCCAGCGCCGTATGGGCGATCATGACACTCGTTTGCGCATCGACATCGGTGGCTACCGAGCCAAGCGCAAAGAAGCTTTGAGTCGCTTCGTGACTCAGGTTGCCGACGAAGTGGTGGCGACCGGTTCAGCCCGTGCCCTTGAGGCCATGCCATCGCCTGATCGCAAGATCGTGCACGATGCCTTGACTGGCCGCACCGATATTGTCACTCACTCTGAGGGCGAGGACCCGAATCGTCGCGTCGTTATTTCACCAGCAGCACCGGCGGCTTCCGCCGAGTAGTTGCTGGGGCGTAGGGTGGGGCCATGTCAATGGTTCCTCCGCTGAGCCCAAATCATCGAAAGAAGTTGTTGGATGCGCTGGGCGATGCCCAGCGCATCGGCATGTTGGGGGACAGATCGCTCGATCAGGTGATCGACCATTCACTGGCCTTTGTTGCCGCCATCCCCGAGACTGCCCGAACTGTGGTCGACCTCGGATCAGGGGGAGGCGATCCCGGACTAGTGATCGCCGCCGCCCGTTCAGAAGTCATGACCACCTTGGTAGATCGCCGGGCCAAACGGACCGACCTACTGACCCGCCTCGTCGGCCGGATGGGATTTCAGACCCACGTTGAAATTCTGGAGATTGACGTGGCCCTTCTCCCCCAAATATTTCCTGGACGAACCTGGGATGCCGTGACTTCTCGAGGGTTTGGTTCGCCGGCCTATACCGCCCAGCACGCTGCCCCACTGTTGGCATCAGGAGGATTGCTGATTGTCAGCGAACCACCAGAATCGGACGGAGGGCGCTGGCGTGATCCTGAAGTAGAAGCCACTGGCCTGACATGGCAGAAAGTCCTGCTTGGCGTGGCAGTTCTTCAGAAATCCTGAACATCTCGTCCTCGCATTGTTCCACGTGGAACATTCAGAACCCGCAACTCCAATGAGGAGTTGATTCAGTCTGGACCTCAGGGAATATGTTCCACGTGGAACATCTAGACACTGATTTGGGGCTATCCGCCCTGTTGCCATACCCGTACGGTACGATTTCCCTGTTCCTCCGGTTCGGAGTAACAAACCCCCACCCCTGTCAATCCCACCCCTGTCAACCACACATCGGTGAGGTTGCCACAATGAGGAAATACTCCATGACCGACTCCCCTGAGATTCAGCACAACCGGCCCTTGCCTCGCGTTATTGCTGTGGCGAACCAAAAAGGTGGCGTTGGTAAAACCACGACTTCGGTGAACCTGTCGGCCTGCTTGGCCGAACTCGGATTCCGGACGCTTTTGATCGACCTTGACCCTCAAGGCAATGCCTCATCGGGTGTGGGGATTGAAACCCGCGGTATTGAGACCTCAATTTATGACGTGCTTCTCAACGACGTTGCGATCAGCGATTGTGTTGAACCGGCCAATGTGAAGAATCTTTTCGTGGTTCCGGCCAACCTTGATCTCGCTGGTGCAGAAATCGAACTAGTGAACGAGATGGCCCGCGAGCACCGCCTCAAGCGAGCCATCGACCAAGAACTCGACGAATATGACTACGTCATTATTGACTGTCCCCCATCTTTAGGTCTCTTGACAGTCAATGCCTTGGTGGCAGCCCGCGAAGTCTTGGTTCCTATTCAGTGCGAGTACTACGCCCTTGAAGGCCTTGGTCAGTTGTTGCGAAATGTCGACAAGGTGAAAAAGAATCTCAATCCGACCCTTGAGGTCAGCACCATCTTGTGTGTGATGTACGACGCCCGTACCCAGTTGTCGGTCGAGGTTGTGAAGCAAGTGCGTGAACACTTTGGCGACAAAGTGTGCGCCACAATTATTCCGCGAAACGTTCGGTTGTCGGAGGCCCCCAGCCATCATCAACCCATCAATGTGTACGACCCGTCTTCGAAGGGCTCAATTGCCTATCGAATGGTGGCCAAGGAGGTAGCTGGTGGCACGTCGCCCAGGACTCGGTAAAGGACTTGACGCACTGATTCCTTCAGGATTCAGCGATTCAGGGACAAGCACATCGGCTCGAGGGGCCAGTTTGGTGGAGATCCCTGTTAAGGATCTGTCACCCAACCCCAATCAACCGCGTGTGCATTTTGATGAAGAGTCACTCAGTGATTTATCGGCCTCAATTCGCGAGATCGGTGTTCTGCAACCCCTTTTGGTTCGGCAGTTGCCAGATGGCTCGTATCAACTGATTGCCGGTGAGCGCCGTTGGCGAGCCGCTCAAAAAGCTGGCCTGGCCACGGTTCCAGCGGTTGTCAAAACAACCGACGACATGGCATCGGTTGAGCAGGCCCTCGTCGAAAACCTACACCGCCAAGATTTGGCACCACTTGAAGAAGCTGGTGCGTACCAGCAACTCATTGACGATTTCAGCCTGACTCATGATGATGTTGCCAAACGAGTGGGCAAAAGCCGCAGCTCCATTACTAATTCGTTGCGCTTACTCACACTTCCTGCAGCCATTCAAGCTTTCTTGGCTGACGGACGACTGTCTGCTGGACACGCCAAGGCATTACTCGGAACCCCCGATCGTGCCTTCCAAGAACAATTGGCTCGTCGTGCCGCAACGGAAGGCTGGTCGGTTCGGGCGATTGAAGAAGCAATTCGTGATCGTGGGGGAGAGGCACCTACCCCAGCCGTCGAAACAGGTACAACTGGCGGGGATTCACAGACCGGTGGCACTGTCACCAAACTGCCACCAGCTGGACTTCTTGAATTGGAAAGCCAAATTTCGGAATATCTCTCCACCCGAGTCAGTGTCAAGATGAATAGCAACAAAAAAGGTTCCGTCACGATTGAGTTTGCTGGACTTGATGATCTTGAGCGTTTGTACTACCTGATGATGGGGGCCGGACCCGTCGAATGACCGGTCTGTGGATAAGTCTCACGCTCGAGTGGAGAGATTTATCCACCAAAACCCTCAACTCTGACCCTGTAGTCGCGCGACACAGTTTCACACAAGGTGTGGAAAAGTCTGTGGATAACCAGTATTTGAGGCTCATTCACGGCGCCCAGGCGCTCAAAGCCAAAAAAATCGCCTCGGCGATCCGTTGACCGCGTTGAGTCATCAATTCGACTGGGCCGAGGGTCAATAACACCGCCGGCATCTTGGTTTCCCGCAAAATAGGTAAACGCATGCCACTGACGGTCATTCGTGGAACAACATCTCGAAGGTGTCGCTCAATCAAGTGAGCCAATGATCGGCCACCAGCAGACTCAAAGGCTGGAACTGAGTAGTAGGCAACACGTGCTTCAAAATTGGCACTGGACTCGACGCCCACGTACACATCAGCCCCAAAAAGATTTGCCGTACGCCCCTGAGCAGGGACTTCTTCGTCAGTGAGTTCGATCAACATCGCGCCGTGTTCACGCAAAGCATCGCTCAAGGTCTGACGCAACGGTTCAAAATCTCCGAACTGCCCGACGGCAACCCGACGTCCAGCCAAGGGTTGCCCTCGACGGGCTTCTTCAGAGTCGCGAACCGCAGCGATGCCGGGACCGTCTCCGGTCATGCGGGATAAGCGCCGTAAAACTGTCACTGTCGGGCTATGGCAGACGCCGTCAACGTCAAGTCCGGCATTTAATTGAAAATCGCGCAATGCCTGATTGAGTTTTTGGCCAAAAATGCCGTCGATTCGTCCACAATCAAAACCTAAACGTGAGAGCAATCGCTGCAGTTCAGCAACATCGTCGCCGCGTAGGTTGGGCGATCGCAACATGAGCGAGCGATCTCCTAAATCCCACCAAGCTTCAAGTAACGCATTCCACGTATCGTCGTCGCAGACACCAGAAACCGTGAGTCCGCGGTCGTCTTGAAAGGCACGAACCCCTTGTTGGGTGCCAGAACAGTAGAGATCGGGCGTGATGCCAGCATCTGGTAGATAACCAGCTGCTCCGAGGCGATGTTGCAGTTGTCGAACCGCCTCACCCGTCTCACCGGGTGCAATAGCCATCAGGCGAGAAATTCCTCGAGTTCCGAAAGAAGTTGTCCTTTGCCCTTGGCGCCAACCATGGTCTTGACCAAATTGCCGTCTTTAAAGACCAACAGTGTCGGAATGCTCATGACGCCGTAACGCTGAGCAATGTCACCGTGATCGTCGACGTTCAATTTCGCGATCGTGACCTGACCAGCCTTTTCGGCAGCGATTTCAGTCAAGA
>CANGIP010000024.1 GCA_947454105.1 Actinomycetota bacterium
ACAGCAACGCCGTCACCAGAATCAAAATCACCGGAGCCAACACCACCGACAACAAACCAACCGGACTCCCCAACACCGGCATCGGCGCAGTCGCACTCAACGTCACCGCAGTCAACGGCGCAACCGACCGAGGATACGGCTACGTCAACGTGTACCCCTGTGCCAACATCGACACAGCACCACCCAACTCATCCAATCTCAACTTCACCGATGGCATGACCGTCCCCAACGCAGTTCTCGCTCCACTATCAAACGACGGCTACATCTGCGTCTCAATCCACGGCAACGCCGACCTCCTCATTGATGTCGCGGGCTACTTCCCCACTGGAACTGGCTTCGCTCCACTCACCGAACCAAAACGCATCCTCGACACCCGAGGCGGCCAACGATTCGGCACCACATCAACCAACAGCAACCCCGTCACCAGAATCAAAATCACCGGAGCCAACACCACCGACAACAAACCAACCGGACTCCCCAACACCGGCATCGGCGCAGTCGCACTCAACGTCACCGCAGTCAACGGCGCAACCGACCACGGATACGGCTTCATCAAGGTCTACCCCTGCGATTCCAAGTCCTCGCCATCACCGGAGGCCTCAAACTTGAATTTCACCGATGGTGACACCGTGCCCAATGCGGTCATAGCCCAATTATCAAGCGATGGTTATATCTGCTTGTTGGTCTACGGACACAGTGATGTCCTTGTTGACGTCGCAGGTTTCTTCCCCACCTGACCCTCCCCCTAAGCGGTAATAAATCGCCACTTTGGAAGTGAGTTACCGCCTGGCGGCAGGCAAATTCCAAAGTGGGGGATTTAGATGCCGACGATGACGGATGAGCCGTGACCGAAGAGGCCTTGGTTGGCTGTGATTCCCAACTTGGCATTTTCGATCTGACGATCCCCGGCTTGTCCTCGCAACTGCCACACCAGTTCACACACCTGGGCGATTGCCTGGGCCGGAATCGCTTCACCGAAGCACGACAGACCACCACTCGGGTTCACCGGAATACGCCCACCGATAGTGGTCGCTCCCGATCGCAACAGACCCTCGGCTTCTCCAGGGGCACACAGCCCAAGGTGCTCGTACCAATCGAGCTCAAGAGCTGTTGACAAGTCATACACCTCGGCCATCGACAAATCTTCTGGACCCACTCCTGCCTCTTCGTAAGCATCCCAACAAATGGAATCTTTGAATCCACGTGCTGGCGGCATCACGACCGCAGATGAGTCGGTTGCAAAGTCAGGCAATTCCAGAATTGTCTGCGGATAGGTCGGAGTACTTGTACTGACCGCCTTAATACGCGGCACGCCCTTCAGCGATCCAAGATGCTTTTCAGCAAATGCTCGACTGGTCACAATCATTGCTGCAGCGCCATCCGACGTTGCGCAAATGTCTAGCAAGCGCAACGGATCGCTCACCACGGGGCTATTCAGCACATCTTCAATTGCACTCTCTTTGCGGAAACGCGCATTTGGATTATTCAACCCGTGCAACGAGTTCTTGACTTTCACTTGAGCAAAGTCTTCTGCAGTTGCACCGTACAGATCCATTCGACGGCGCGCGAACAACGCGAAATACACCGGGTTCGTCGCACCCAACAAATGAAAACGCAACCAATCGGGATCATTCTTGCGATCGCCACCACCAACTGGAGCAAAGAAACCCTTAGGCGTGGTATCAGCACCAATCACCATTGCCACATCACAAAAGCCCGCAAGAATTGATGCACGCGCAGTCTGAAGTGACATCGCTCCACTCGCACAAGCCGCGTAGCTTGATGAAACGCGAGCACCAGTCCAGCCCATTTTCTGAGCGAATGTTGCACCTGCAATAAAGCCCGGGTAGCCATTGCGAATGGTGTCGGCGCCTGCAACGTATTGCACGTCTTTCCATTCGATGCCTGCATCTTTCAATGCCGCACGAGCTGCAACCATTCCGTATTCGGTGAAGTCACGACCCCACTTACCCCACGGATGCATTCCGACACCCAGAACCACTAAGTCACGATCGCTCATTTTGCGCCTCCAACAACTTCATCTTGAACAGCCGGCGCCCACACATAAATCATGTAGTCAACATCGTCTTCGCGGTACAGCACATCGGTTTCAAGTTGCATCCGCATTCCAACTTTCAGATCGGTTGCCAAAATTCCCTTCGGCGCTTGACCCAAAACGATGATGCCCTCTTTTTCAAGTTGCACAGCAACCAATGCATAAGGCTCAAACGGTTCCGCCGCACGATAAGGCAACGGGGGCGCATACCTATTTTCGGCGTAACTCCACACCGTTCCAAAACGCGAAAACGGAGTTGGTTTTAGTTCATCACTATCGCACGCCGGGTTCGGACAGGCGCTTTCACGAGGTGGGAATACATAAGTCTCACAGCTCGGGCATTGCGAACCGATCAGATGCGGATTTTGGTCAAGCGTAAACCAGCCTTCAACGGCTGGCACTTGGGAAGCGTTACTTGTTGCGGTTTCTGACACAACGTCAGACTAACCAACACGGTCAGACCGCCACCGATTCACCCAACGTTTTGTGCATCAAGCAACGGAATGATTCCCGACTGGACCACTACATCAAGGTCACTTTGCAACATATGCACTCCGTCTTCTCGCAATGGACCTGCTGTGCTCTCAGCTGCAGCCATAATGCTCGCCCAATCGACCGAATGGATCTGCGGCCATTTTGTGAGCCAAGTTTGCATCAATGCATTCCAGGCCGAAACGCGTTCGGGTTGGGCAAATTGAGCGCCACTCAATGCACCACCATGAATTTCTGGACTATTGAGAAGCAGTAACTGAATACCGCGCTCGTCACAAGCATTAATTAGTTCTTGCATGGCGGCATCGTGTCGTACAACAAATTCGGAATCAGCAATCGTGTACCAAGTCTCATCCCCAACATACTTTTGCTCGGCTTGTTCGGGAACCGAATAGACCATCACTAAAATAGATGGCGCAAATGTCTCAAACGCTTTATCCCACTCGGGATGCAGAGTTGGACAATTCGTCATATCAAACTCGGCCCCATCCCACCAGCGAACTTTTTCTGCCTCGACAAACGGGCAGTTTCGTCCACCTGCCCACAAAACGCTGTAGCGCTCACCGGCAACATTATTGATTGCTGCTGAAATTCCGAATGACGTGGAGTCGCCAATCACCATCACATGGGTTCGACGATCTGCACCTTGAAGTTTGTCATCAACCAAAATTAGTTGATGTGCTAACACTTCGGCCGTTGGACGATGAAGCGTGACTGCATTATCAAGGCGTAGATCGGCATCATCAAGATCATTGCTCAGCACATCCTTTTCGCCATAGTCAACGATGATCACAGGGATCGTCACGAGAGGCTGCAAAATATCATTCACGATTTCAACGCTTAATCGAAACTGCAACGTTGCATCTTGCTCAATACCAGTACCGGTTGAATCTTGAATGCTGTCTTCTAAATCGGTCAGTAATTTTCGCTCTGCCTCGCCAACAGACAGGACAGCAACGTCGGGCTTTGATTGCAAAATGAGCCGCTGAGCAACTGATGTGAATGATTCACACCCTTCAATCGCTTCTGCACTCAGCCGAATCGCACATCCAGGTTGAATCCCGTTCACAACAACGATCGGGATCGTTTCGCCGATCGCATTTTTCACATCATCGGCGACAACTGGTTCACTACCAAGTACTAAGACCTTGAGTGGGTCACGCGCCGGTGTTGACAATGAAACAGAAGTAGGTGGCGTAAATTGCACCATCTCGTCTGGTGCATCAACTCCGGCCAACGCGACTGGTGCAGAAACTGAAACTGTCGCCATCACAATCAGCGCAACGCCCATTGCAGTAGCCATTCCCACACCAGCCCACACTGGCTTGCGTAATACTTTGCGAAATCGAATCGGGTTCTCAATGAACCAAGCCGATAGACAAGCCAGTAACACCGTGACTCCGACTCGAGTCACCGAAAGTGCGAAGCCGTCAAACCCCATTCGATCACGGTTCAGCACAACAAAGACTGGCCAGTGGAAAAGGTACAACGAGTAGGTGATACGACCTATCGCAACCATCGGACGCGATGTCATCAACACTCGAATGGGGCCGGGCACTAGCACCGAAATAATGAGTGCACCCGAAATCAGCGAGAACCCGCTCAGCCCACCTTTGTACAACCATTGATCGTTTGTATGTGCATGTGTCGCAATGAATACGAATCCAACAAATGCAATAACCCCAACTGCAGCAAATATTTTTGCTACAAGACCCCGTATCTGCTTACTCACCGGAACTACCAAGGCCAACAGTGCACCGATCAGCAATTCGGCTGCTCGAGTATGGGTTCCGTAGTACGCCAGATTTCGCGAGTTGGTCAACACCATCGCTGCAACGCTTACTGCTGTCAACAGTGCAAGTGCCGGAACGAGAATCTTGCGCCAGCGCAACAAGACAATCATCAGCAACGGAAAGATGACATAGAACTGTTCTTCAATTGCCAACGACCAAAAATGTAGAACTGGCGACGGAGCAGATTCGAACAATTGCGCGTAGGTCGTTCCGGCTGTCGCAAATCGCCAGTTCGCTGAATACCCAAGTGCCGCAAATAGATCACTGCGTAATCGATTTCCCTCGAGCAATCCACACAATGCAACAACGGCAACGGCAATCAGGCAAACAATCGACCCTGGGGCAAGGCGCCTTAAACGGCGTGACCAGAACCGTTTGAGATCGACCTTCCCGGCTCGAGCATGATCGGCCAACATCACCTGAGTAATCAAATAACCTGACAAAGTAAAAAACAGTGAAACCCCGAACGCTCCACCGGGCACAAACGACCACCCAAGGTGAAACGCCATCACAGTGATGACGGCGAGTGCGCGCAGACCATCAAGCCCCGCGACATACTCAATTCCCCCCTGATTGTGATCCCCCACGAGGTCAGGATAGTTGGGTGCAAGTTCAGGAAATAAGCCTCGCCAACGATTTCTGATACGGCGTCAGATTTTTACAAGACTGCGACTAAGGTTCGTCACCGTATGGATCTCAATGAAACCAGTGAAGAGTCTGCATTCCGCGCTGAGGCGCGGGCTTGGCTCGAGGCCAACGTGCCGACATCGCCGCTCCCTAGTTTTGATACCGAAGAAGGCTTTGCTCTCCATCGCGTGTGGGAAAAGAAGTTGTACGAAGGTCGTTGGTCGGCTGTTTCGTGGCCAGTCGAATACGGCGGACGTGGTGCTGACTACATCAAGTGGTTGATTTTTGAAGAGGAGTACTACCGCGCTGGCGCTCCTGGACGAGTGAATCAAAACGGCATCTTCTTACTTGGTCCAACAATCATGGAAGTCGGTAGCGAAGAACAAAAGGAAAAGTTCTTGCCGTCGATGGCTTCATCAGAAATTGTGTGGGGCCAAGCCTGGAGCGAGCCCAACGCCGGCAGTGACCTTGCGGGCATTCGCAGTAAAGCAACTCGTGATGGTGACGATTGGATTTTGAACGGACAAAAGATTTGGGCAAGCCGCGCGGTGTGGGCCGACTGGTGCTTCGGAATTTTCCGCACCGATCCAACTGCCGATCGCCATCGTGGTTTGACATTCATTTTGTGTCCACTTGATTTACCGGGCATCACGGTTCGACCAATCGCGCAGCTTGACGGAGATACTGGCTTTGCCGAAATCTTCTTTGATGACGTACGCGTTCCCGTCGCCAACACTTTGGGTGAAGAAAATAAGGGTTGGAACGTCGCAATGGCGACCGCAGGTTTTGAACGCGGCGTCAGCTTGCGCAGCCCCGCTCGTTTCAGCGAAGCCGTCAACCGACTCATTCATCTTTGGCGCACCTACGCCGATCCAACTGACACTGCACTTTCAGATGCCGTTACCGATGTTTGGATGCAGGCCGAGGGTTATCGACTGCACACCTACCAAACAGTGACCGGAATGCTTGAAGGTCGACCTATTGGAGCAGAAGCAAGTCTGAACAAAATCTTCTGGAGCGAGATGGATGTACGCATTCACGAAATTGCTCTGCAAATTCTTGGACCCGAGGCCGAACGCATGGAAGGACCATTCGAACGCTGGGTCGATGGATTCTTGTTCTCATTAAGTGGTCCGATCTACGCGGGCACTAACGAAATTCAACGCAACATCATCGCCGACCGCGTACTGCAGTTGCCGAAGGGAATGTGACGTCATGAAATTTTCATTCACCGAAGACCAACGTCTCTTTGCCAGCGGTCTACGAGATCTTTTAGCTAATGAATGCACGCCAGCGCATGTGCGTGAAGCGTGGGAAAATCACACCGGACACCTTCCCGAATTATGGAGTCGCCTTGCCGAAATGGGCGTTCTCTCGATGTTGGTTCCCGAATCCACAGGCGGCATGGGTGGCACATTGCTTGATGCAGTTTTGTTGTTCCAAGAATTGGGTCGTGCCTGTGTTCCTGGCCCCGTCCTTGAACACATGGCAGTTGCCGCACCGGCACTCGCCAACACATCTTGGGGACCTTCACTAGTTGATGGTTCGCAGATCGCAACACTGTGGGTTGACAACAGTCCTTACGTTGCGCATGCGCAAGTCGCCGACCTTGTTTTACGCAATGATGCCGTCATCACTGGCTTTTCGTCAACTGATGTGCACGGCATTGATGGTGGACGCCAATTGTTCACGATTGCTGGCGGAACCGAAAGCACTGCTTCGGCGCAAGTCTTCGGATTGGCCGCTTCTGATGTGATGGCGCTTGCAAGTGCCGCGTATTTGATCGGCGCATCAGAGCGCATGATCGAAGTTGCTGCCGAATACGCGCGTCAACGCGAACAGTTCGGCAAGCCCATCGGTTCTTTCCAAGCCGTTAAGCACCTCATGTCTGACGCGTTACTCAAAGTCGAATTCGCCAAGGCACCTACATATCGCGCGGCTTGGAGTGCAAGCACTGGTGCATCAACTGCAGTTCGCGATATCAGCATGGCCAAAGCTCTCGCTAGTGAAGCCGCGTACCGGGCGAGTCGATCAACCATGCAAGTGCATGGCGGCATCGGTTACACCTGGGAAGCCGATCTTCAACTGTGGATGAAGAAGTCGTGGGCACTCATGCGTGCGTACGGCGATGCAACTTTCCATCGCCGTCGTGTCGGTGCATCAGTACTGAGTAAATAGTTCAGTCAGCAAATGGCGTGCCATGTATTGGCAACATGCTGATCGTGACATAACCATTTTGAAATCCACTGACATCTCCGGTGGGCTCAATAGTTGATGCACAATCGTTCGCGTTGTAATCAGAAGTTCCCATCGACTCAATCGGTACTTCAATCACTCCACGCACGGTCAAGCCGGCAGCACAAGATGGCGCATTGATGTTGACGAATTCAGTCACTGCATCGCCATCAGCACGAGCCATTAGTTCATCACGATGTTCTTCAACCCATTTCACAACAGCATCTGCCGCGGTTGGAAAATCGGGTGCGTCAGCAAGTCCCTGGCTGACGGCAACTGAAGGAATATTGCGCAATGCTGCGGCGCGGGCAGCGCCAACTGTTCCAGACAACGAGACGATTTCGAGCGAGTAGTTCTGACCGTTATTGATTCCCGAGACCACGAGGTCGGGAACAAAGTCAATGCCGTGTTGATCAATTGCCCAGACAATGGTGTCGGCAGGAAAACCAGCGACTGCCTTTGCGGCATATCCGCTCTTAGTAGTTGCATCAGTAACGGTCAATGCACCATTCGTCGTCTTGCCGCCAGTTCCACTTTGATTTTCGAGTGGGGCGACGACAGTGACGACGACATTGTCGAGTTGCAACAAAGCTTGCACGATCACGTCAATTCCATCAGCACCGACGCCATCATCATTGGTCACCAAAATTTGCAAAGGTTCTGCCACTTCGGTCGTCGTCGGTGCATCAGTCGCCGGGGCCTCCGTTACAGGTGCCTCTGTCACGGGTGCCTCAGTTTCCACCACCGAGGGTTGCGGAACATTTGTTGAATCTTTGCTGCTCGAGCAAGCAACGAGTCCCGATAGGGCAAGAACGACACCGAGGGCAAAAGATCGACGCATGAGAATCACAACTTTCTAGATGGAACGGATGTCTGGACAATACATCTTCTGAATTCAGGCAACGACATATTCCACACTCAGTTCACCCCAGCGACTAGAACTGTTATGTGACAGTTCAAGTGACAGAAACCAGATCGCGACTCGCCATCGCTTTAGCCGTCGGCCTTGGCGCCGGCTTGCTCTCTGGACTGTTCGGCGTCGGCGGCGGTATTTTGATCGTGCCAGCTTTGGTTTTACTGCTCAAGTTTGATCAACGCCTTGCTAACGGAACTTCACTAGGGGCAGTTTTACCAATTTCAATCTCAGGTCTCATGACCTATTGGACCCATGGCAACGTCGACTGGTACATGGCGTTATGGCTCGCTCTCGGAGCTATCGGTGGCGCATTCATCGGCACGAAACTGATTCATATTTTGCCAAAGAAGGCATTGGGCTATCTCTTTGCCGTCATGCTTCTCATTACTGCAGTTCGACTTTTCATTCCGCTACATGCCGATGGTCGTGCAGCCTTGACGGTCTTTTCAGCCATCGCCCTTGTCTTCATTGGTCTTATCACCGGAACGCTTGCTGGGCTCTTGGGTATTGGTGGCGGAGTCGTGATGGTCCCAGCAATGGCGGTTTTCTTCAATGAAATCAGTGTCGTTGCCAAAGGCACATCAGTCGCAGTCATTATTCCAACTTCAATTATCGGAACTTGGCGCAATTGGAAATCAGACAACGTCGATCTTCGGGTCGCTGCAATCGTTGGAGTATCAGGAATCATCTCCGCGATTGGTGGCGGCATCATCGCTGATCACATGTCGCAAGACTTATCAAACATTCTGTTTGCATCATTGGTGCTAGTTGTCGCTATCAAAATGGTTTGGGATCTACAACGCAATTCAGAAGTTGTTTACTGACGCGAGGCCACAAGGTCTGCGAGTTGAGCGATCATTGCAGGGTCGCTTGTTGCTGGCACTACGATGAACTCATCGGCACCTTCAGCTTCAACTTGATCAAGTAAATCAATCAGTTTCGATGGCTCATTGAGAGTCATCGCTTCAGATAATGACTTGGCCAAATCTGGAGAGAAAACGTGCAAGTACGTCGCAGCAAAGTTGCGCAACGTTTCGGCGGCGTTGTTACCAAGTGCCACAAATGAACCAGTGACCAAGCGTGGCTTGTCAGTACGGCCAGCATTACTCCAAGCATTTTCGGTTGCACGAAACAGTCGACCTGCTTCGCGAGAATCTCCGAGCAAGGTAAAGCCACTCACACCGACGGCCCACTGAGCGGCACGCGCTAACGATTTCGGACCCATTGCCGACGCCATGATTGGCGGACCACCAACCTGCAACGGGGCCGGCCCCACTTGCTCACCATCGGCCGCAGCCCCGCCAGCCCACAGACGTTTGATTTCAATCACGGCATCATCGAGACGTTTGTGTCGCCCAGAAAATGGTGATCCCAATGCCGCATAATCCTGTTGACGTCCGCCCACACCTACTGCCACTTCCACTCGCCCACCCGAAACCACGTCCATTGAGGCAAGTTCTTTGGCCACAAGCGCTGGCGCATGCCAGGGCAAGACCGCCACGTTGACCAAGATACGCACCCGTTCGGTGATGGCCGCCGCCGCCGAACACAAGGTGAAGCCGTCCAAATTATGAAAAGTGATGCGCTCCCCGGCCGAAATGCTTGAAAATGGGCCCTGATCAACGACCCGGCACCAGTCCAGAAGGCGTCCTCGCTCCAATCCAGTCGCCATTTGGGGTAGCGCCACACCGATCGTCATTCGGGTCTTGACGGGGGCCTGATCAGGTTGAACCATGCCCCGAGCGTAGGTCGTCACCGACCGACAACGCCCATTGCACGCAGAATCTGACGCGGCGTCAGATTTGAGTGCTACCCTCGGAGCCATGCGCGAACTGCCCAAGATCATCTCGGTCGACGACCACATCACTGAACCGGCCACTGTCTGGTCGGACCGCCTTCCATCGAAGTACGCCGACGTCGGACCGCGAATTCATCGCCTTCCCGTGAAGTTGATGACATTCGTCGGCGGAACGTTTACGGCCATCCCCGGCGAAAAAGGCGATGAAGGACCGTTGGCCGACTGGTGGTTCTACGAAGACCTCCGTCGTCCACTCACTCGACTCGACACTGCCGTCGGTTTCTCACGCGATGAAGTCATCTTGGCGGGAATCACCTATGACGAAATGCGTCAAGGTAGTTACAAGCTCAAAGAACGTCTTGAAGACATGGACACAGCGGGCATTGAAGCTTCATTGTGTTTCCCTACCTTCCCACGCTTTTGTGGACAAACCTTTTTCGAAGCTAAGGACAAAGAACTCGCCATGTTGTGTGTGCGCGCTTACAACGACTGGATGGTCGAAGAATGGTGTGGCGAATCAGGTGGACGTATGTTGCCGTTGTGCATCGTTCCGTTGTGGGATCCAGTAGCCGCTGCCGCTGAAGTTCGTCGCAATGCAGCACGCGGAGTTCATGCAGTGTGCTTCAGCGAAATCCCCACCAACCTTGGTTTGCCCAGTATCCACGACAAAGATGGTTACTGGAAGCCCTTCTTCGCTGCTTGTAACGAGACGGCCACAACAATCAACATGCATATTGGTTCTGGTTCAAAGATGCCAAGCACATCACCTGATGCACCAGCAGCTGTTGGTTCAACACTCACTTTCGCTAACTGCTGCTTCAGCATGGTCGACTGGCTCATGAGCGGTGTCTTCACCGAATTCCCCAATCTCAAGATTGCGTACAGCGAAGGCCAGATCGGCTGGATTCCGTACATCCTCGAACGCGCCAATGTCGTGTGGGAAGAGAATCGTGGTTGGGGTGGCATTGCCGACAAGGTTTTGGTTCCACCGAGCCAGTTGTTCAAAGAGCACGTGTACGGCTGCTATTTCGATGACCCACATGGCTTACGTTCACTCGAAGAGATCGGTGTCGACAACGTCACCTTTGAATGCGATTACCCGCACTCAGATTCAACGTGGCCGCACACCGCCAAGATTGCAGCCGAGCAGACGCGCGAACTCAGTGATGAAGTCGTGTACAAGTTGATGCGTGGCAACGCCATCAAGATGCTCAGCATTACGCACCTCAAGTAATTGTGTTGACAATCCCGCAAGTTGTGCGGGCCACCGCAAAGTTCGGCGAACGTGAAGCTTTAGTTGATGGCTCACGACGTTGGTCGTTCGTTGAAGTTGTTCACGAAATCGAATTAGCTGCGCGAGCTTTCATTGCACGTGGTCTAGAGCACGGAGACCGAGTCGCAATATGGGCGCCTAATAGTGCTGAATGGATTTTCGCCGCGCTCGGCGCCCAACTTGTTGGTGGAGTTTTAGTTCCCATCAACACTCGCTTCAAAGGCCATGAGGCCGCTTACGTCATTGAACGAAGCGGTGCCAAGTTTCTTTTCTGTTGCAACGATTTTCTGGGCACCAACTACGTCAATGAATTGCGCCAATCAAACGAAAACACCGAATGCCTTTCAAACATCATCGTGATTTCGGGTGAAGCCGAAAACAATGATCAAACCTGGACGCAGTTCATCACCCATGGCTCAACAACTTCGAATGAGTCATTGACACTTCGAGAATCACAGGTGCAACCAAATGATCTATGCGACATCATTTTCACCTCTGGCACAACCGGAAAACCAAAAGGTGTCATGTCGCGCCACGATCAGACCATTCGCGTGTTCCTTGAATGGTCTGAAATCGTTGGGCTAAATGAAGCCGATCGGTACCTAATCGTCAATCCGTTCTTTCACACGTTTGGTTACAAGGCCGGCTTCCTTGCGTGCCTATTGCGTGGCGCAACCATGTTGCCTGTCCCCGTCTTTGACATCCCAGCGGTTCTGCAAAAAATCAGCGATGAAAAGATTTCGGCAATTCCGGGCCCGCCCACTTTGTATCTCACCATTCTCAATCATCCCGATCGCGCCAATTTTGATCTGTCATCGTTACGCCTAGCTGTTACTGGAGCTGCCGCGGTTCCCGTTGAGATGATCAAACGAATGCGCGAAGAATTGAACTTTGAAGTGATCTTGACTGCATACGGCCTCACCGAATCGACAGGTACGGTCACCATGTGTCGTGCCGAAGATGATCCCGTCACAATCTCTACAACTAGTGGTCGTGCGATTACCGATGTTGAAGTGCGAATTGTTGATGAGAACAACATTGAAGTTTCGCGTGGGCAATCTGGCGAGATCATTTGCCGTGGTTACAACGTGATGCCCGGATACTTCGCCGATCCCGAGGCCACTGCACAAACTATTGATGCTGATGGATGGCTACACACTGGCGATATCGGAATCATGGACGCACGTGGGTATGTCGCAATTACCGATCGACTCAAAGACATGTTCATTGTCGGGGGCTTCAATGCATACCCGGCCGAAATCGAAAACGAATTCATGAATCATCCGGCAATTGCTCAAGTCGCCATTGTCGGCCAGCCCGACGAACGCATGGGTGAAGTAGGGCATGCATTCGTTGTTGTGCGCCATGACCAACAAATTGACCGCGATGAACTACTGAACTGGGCTCGTCATCGAATGGCTAACTTCAAAGTTCCGCGCTACATCACATTCGTTGATATGCTTCCGACCAATGCCAGTGGCAAAGTTCTGAAATACGAACTGCGAAATTCTGTTAACTAATTACACGTTGTAAATCGTGGCGCGGCGCGCCCGGCGGCGTTGGCCGTGATAGTCGTTCACCGCGTAATGCATTGTGTAGCGGTTATCCCACAAGGCCGCATCGCCCGATGTCCACTTCCATCTGATTTGCAGTTCGGGGCGCTCAGCCGTCTGATTAATGGTCTCCAGCAAATACATGCTCTCCAACGGCTTCAATCCAACAATCGAGTTCGTCCATCCACGATTCACAAACAAAGCCTTCTCGCCAGTGACGTGATGTTCACGAACCATCGGGTGCACCGAGGTCCCCGTTTGTGGCGGGCGTCCATGGTTAGCTGAAAGTCCACTGATGAATTCTTGAATCGGCGCGCTTAACGACTTATACGCCTTGATTTGATTTGACCACATGGTGTCTCCGCCCGACTTCGCGGCAATCTCCATCACAAACATTGAGCCGATCGGCGGGTTGTCAGTGAACGTGACGTCGGTGTGCCACACCGCGGTCTGGCGCGGATCAAGTTTCAGTTCAGTGTCCAACACCAAAATCTCGGGGAAACCCTCGTCACGCAAAGACGGTGCGTTGCGATAATCGCCACCCGCCTCGGTGGTCGCAGCAATGTGGTTTCCGAAGAGTCGCGCCATGCGCATTTGATCGATGGGGGCCAAATTGGCTCCTGGGAAAAACAGCACCAGATGTTCGGCCCAAGCGGCCTTCAGATCGACCGCAATTTCAGCAAGTGCGTCATCGCTCAACTTGGCGACTTCAAGGCCCTCAACGACCGCGCCAAGAGCCCCCGGAAGTGGTGAAATTGCAATCTTTGAGCCAGAGATCAAATTGGTCATATGGGCACCGTACAACGGTCTGGGCACCATTGAAAGACCTTTCTGACTCGCCGTCAGATTTTCAGGGTCACTGCACTAGAGTTCGTTCACTGTTTGAGGGGGAATTCCATGAAGGGCATCGTTTACAACGGGACCACAACCGAGTTGGTCGACGGACTCACACTTCGCGCTCCAGGCCCACGAGAAGTCGTGGTTCAAGTTGCAGCGGCCGGATTGTGCCATAGCGACATCTCGTATATGAGTGGCATGTACCCCGTTCCTTCACCCGGTGTCTGTGGCCACGAGGCTGCCGGAGTCGTGGCCGAGGTTGGCAATGCAGTCACGCACGTTCAGCCTGGCGACCATGTCATTATCGCCACGTTGGCTGCCTGCGGATTTTGTCAGTACTGCATGGATGGTCGACCGACCGCATGTCGTGCAACTCTTGGCAACTGGAGCCAACCATTCACATTGAACGGTGACCCCATTTACAATTTCGCGGCCACAAGCGCGTTCGCCGAAAAAACTTTGGTGCGCGATGTTCAGTGCGTCAAGATTCCCAAAGATGTTCCGCTCACGTCGGCCGCGCTCGTTGGTTGCGGTGTCGTCACCGGAATGGGCGCAGTTTTCAATCGCGCCAATGTCAAGCGTGGACAGTCGGCACTTGTGTTCGGTGTCGGTGGCGTTGGTCTCAACGTCATTCAGGCCCTCAAGGTTCAAGGCGCAACCACCATCATCGCGGTTGACACTGTTCCCGAAAAAGAAGCTCTCGCTCGTCAATTCGGCGCAACTCATTTCTTAGATGGTCGCACCGCCGATGTCATCGCCGAAGTCAGCGCCATCATGCCGTTCAACGAAACAATGCCCCGCGGACCATTCAATGCCGGCGGAGTGAATTGGGCTTTCGATTGTGTTGCCCATCCCGCAGTCACTCGTAACGCACTTGAGTGCCTCGATTGGGAAGGCACAGTTGTCGTCATCGGCGTCACCAGCCAGACCGCAGAGTTCTCTGGTCTGTACACGCGTCTCACTCAAGTCGATCGTGGAATCATCGGTTGTCGCTATGGCACTATCAGTCCACAACGCGACATTCCGTACATCATTGATTTGTACCGCCGTGGCGAAGTGTTACTTGACGAACTCGTGAGTGCCACATTCCCCATCGCCAATTGGGAAGACGCAGTTCATGGACTCGAGAGCGGCACTGTTGCTCGTGCTGTTATCACTTTCTAGAAATCGGAAATCACCACAATGACTTCGCATATCGCCGGAACGATTGAAACAGAGGGTAAAACTCTGTGGCAACTTATTTCTGAGCGTGCCTTAGTCACGCCCGACAAGCGCATGGCACTTGATGAACGTGGTCGCACCATGACCTATGGCGAATACAAGAACTGGTGCGAAAGAGTCGCTGCCGGACTGTCACAAAAAGGAATCACCGAAAACACCAATGTCTCATGGGTGCTTCCCTCTAAATTTGAATCACTTGTGCTCACCGGAGCATTGTCACGACTCGGTGCAATTCAAAATCCAATCTTGCCGATCTATCGCAACCGTGAAGTCACCTTCATCACGACTCAGTCATCGTGCAAAGTGCTCATCGTGCCTCATGTGTTTCGAGGCTTCGACTACTTGAACATGGCTCAAGAAGTTGTCGCAACACTCGATCAAGATGTTGAGATCATCGTGGTCGATCCCGATCTTCCCGAAGCCGACCCCGATGCAATCGGTTTGCCCACATATCGCGCCGACCTTGATGCAATTCGTTGGCTCTTTTATTCATCAGGAACAACAGCTGACCCCAAAGGTGCCAAGCACAGCGATAACAGCATGTCGGCCGCTAACGATGGAATGCAATGGAGTATGGAAGTCGGACCCGATGACAAGGCTGCTGTCGTCTTCCCCATCACTCACGTCGGTGGTCTGGTGTGGCTATTCAATGCAATGCAAACCGGTGTTGAATTATTGATGGTCGAAACATTCGATCCCGCGAACACACCAAAGTGGTTGGGTGACAACGGAGTCACATGTGCGGGTGCCGGCACGGTCTTTTGGTTGACCTACCTCAATGCTCAACGTCAGCTTCCCGCAGGACAACGTTTGTTACCGAACGTTCGTATTTTCAATGGTGGCGGCGCACCAAAACCAAAGACATTGAACGCCGAAATGATGGAAGCATTTGGCGCACCACTCATTGGCGGATGGGGACTGACCGAAGCCCCGATCAACACCATGGTTCATGTTGATGATTCCGATGAGAAGAAAGCTCTCACCGACGGTCGCCCTTGCCCTGGCGTCACGTTACGTACCGTGATTGATGGACGAGTCTGTGCTCCTGGCGAAGAAGGCGAACTGCGCGTCAAGGGCCGTCAGGTGTGCCAGGGATATTTGGATTCATCTCTCGACGCCGATGCATTTGATGAAGACGGTTGGTTCAGAACTGGCGACCTTGGTGTGATTGATGCTGAAGGATTCGTCAGCATCACTGGTCGCTTGAAGGACATCATCATTCGTAAGGGCGAAAACATTTCAGCCAAAGAGATCGAAGATTTACTCTTCGCCCACCCCTCAATTGCCGATGCCGCAGTGATAGGTCTCCCTGACGAAAAGAGCGGCGAACGCGCCTGTGCAGTTGTCGTGTGCAAGCCAGATACAACAATTTCATTTGACGACATGGTGAGTTTTCTCAAGACTGCACAACTTTCAGTGCACAAGATTCCTGAGCAACTCGAAATCGTCACCACACTCCCGCGTAATCCCAGCGGAAAAGTTCTCAAGAAAGATCTACGAGCTACCTACGGAGGAGCATCATGAGTACAGCAAAGAAGCCAGCCGCAAAAATGGCACCAGCGAAGAAGGCAGCCCTCAAACCAGCGCCTATCTATAAGCGCTTGAAGGGTCAACGAGTCTTTATCACGGGCGCCGGATCCGGGATCGGACGTGCCACTGCACTTCGTTTCGCCGCCGAAGGTGCACAACTCGCGCTTGCCGATCTTCGAGGAGCCAAAGAAACCGCAGCCGAAATCAAGAAGGCTGGCGGCAACGCAACTGCTTACGATCTTGATGTCACCAAGGCAGTCGATGTTGAAAAAGTTGTCAACAAAGCCGCCAAGGCACTTGGCGGTCTAGACATCGTCTGCAACATCGCTGGCATCGGACATTTTGCGAATAGCCATGAAGAAACTCCCGAATGGTTTGACCGCATCGTCTCGGTCAATCTCAACGGCACGTTCTACGTCACCCGCTATGCGCTCCCCCATCTACTCGACACATATGCCAAGACTGGTCGCGATGGAGTCATTGTGAACACCGCATCAACTTCTGGCTTGATGGGTGCGCCTTGGAGCGCCGCTTACTGCGCAAGCAAGGGCGGAGTAGTCAACCTCACTCGCGCACTTGCTTACGAATATCGCGGCAAGGGTGTTCGCGTGAATGCAATCGCACCTGGTGGAACAAATACCAACATCGTCAACTCATTCATGAGTCTTCCCAACGACGCCGATTACAAACTCATGGGCAAGATCATGACACCTATGGATCAGGCCGAGCCCGACGAGATGGCAAATCTCTTCGCATTTATTGCATCAAACGAAGGTCGCTACATGACGGGTTCTATTGTCGTCATCGACGGCGGCATCACCTGCTGAAAGAAGTACATCATGGGAATTTGTGACGGACGAGTCGTCATCATCACTGGAGCGGGCCGAGGTCTTGGTCGCGCTCACGCTTTGGCTTTTGCTGCTGAAGGAGCAAAGGTTGTCGTTAACGATGTTGGTGCATCGCTCACTGGCGAAGGTCACGACCTCACACCTGCAGCCGAAGTTGTTGCCGAGATTAAAAGCCTTGGCGGCGACGCGATCGTGAACGACGATGACGTGAGCGATTGGGATGGTGCTGGTCGCATGATCAAACAAGCCATCGACACATTCGGACATCTCGATACCTTGGTGTGCAACGCCGGCATTGTGCGCGACCGCATGATTGTGAATATGTCAGTTGATGAATGGGACGCAGTGATGAAAGTCCACTTACGTGGAATGTTTTGTCCGGTGCGTCAAGCAGTTGACTACTGGCGAGCGATGAGCAAGGCAGGCACACCGATCGATGCACGAGTTGTCACAACATCATCTGGCGCCGGATTGTTTGGCAGTGTGTCACAAGCCAACTACTCGGCCGCCAAAGCTGGCATCGCCTCGTTCACCATTGTTGCAGCAGCCGAACTTGATCGTTATGGCGTCAAAATCAACGGCATTGCACCTTCGGCTCGTAGTCGTATGACCGAAGAAGCATTTGCCGACATGATGAAAAAGCCCGAATCTGGTTTTGATGCTATGGATCCAGCCAACGTCAGCCCGGTCGTTGTGTGGTTAGGTTCATCCGCCTGTGAAATTTCTGGACGCATGTTCGAAACTGCTGGTGGCGAACTTTCTGTTGCCGATGGTTGGCAACATGGTCAGGCATTTAACAAAGGCGCTCGTTACGAACCCGCCGAAATTGGTGCCGTTGTGGCTGACCTGATTCGTGAAGCACCAAAGCCAGCCGCTGTTTACGGGGCTAACTGATGAGTGACGATGTGTTTGCCGTAGATGGCCGGGTGATTGGTTCGCGCGCTCTTGCAACACGTCGCAAACTTCTTGATGCAACCGCCAAGTTGTTGCAAGAACAAGGAATTCTCGATCTTCGTGTTGTTGATATTTCGCGCGACATCGGTTCGTCACCTGCGACTTTTTATCAGTACTTCAATGATGTCGATGAAGCCATTCTCGAACTCGCCAAAGAAGCAACCGAAGATGAGAAACCATTAGTAGCTCTCTTGCAGCCAGGATGGAACGAAGCAGATGGCCTTGAACGTGCTCGACGATTTGTTGATGCGTACATGGTCTACTGGGATGCCCATCACGCAGTGCTTCGCGCTCGTAACTTAAAGGCCGAGGAAGGTAACCGTCATTTCCGTGCCGTTCGCACCGAAGCAAACTTGCTCGTGATGGAGGCTCTACAAGCAATGGTTGCCGAGGGTGTCGCAGCCAAACGACTTCCGAATTCGCTTGATCCGTTCACCACTGCTGCTGCAGTTGTCGCGATGTGCGAACGTCTGTTGGCTTTTCAACCCGAAATGGCCAAGCGTGGCGCCAATCGTGACGCCATTCGCAACACTTTGGCGACATTGTTGTACGGCGCGTTAACTGGCCACTGAAAAAATTAAAGACTTGGGATCAGGCTGGCGAGTTCTTTGAATTCGTTCATTGTCACCGCTGCCGGGTTGGCTGACAAGACTTGAATGCTCACATGGTCGGCGCCAGCATCGAGGTGCGCCTTGATGCGTGCGTGAATGTCGTCAAGGGTTCCCCAAGCAACAATCGCATCAACCAATTTGTCTGATGGACCGTTAGCAGTGATGAGGTCTTCGTCTCCCCAACCCAAACGTCGCAGGTTGTTGGTGTAGTTCGGAAGTCCCATGTATGTCGACATATGGCCGCGAGCAACGGCGCGGGCCTCTTCGGCATTGGTCGAGAAGACAACAGCCTGTTCTGGTGCCAACAATGCATCGGGTCCAAGTGCAGCGCGGGCGATTGGCGTGTGTTCAACTGGGACAAAGTACGGATGTGCACCCAAAGTTCGGTCGGCCGACAACTTCAACATTTTCGGACCAAGTGCGGCTAAGCAACG
The DNA here is from genome assembly GCA_947454105.1 of Actinomycetota bacterium. GTDB lineage: Bacteria > Actinomycetota > Acidimicrobiia > Acidimicrobiales > Ilumatobacteraceae > Casp-actino8. The sequence goes on from CANGIP010000024.1 coordinate 19,179, forward strand.
AGCAGTTGGTTCAGTTGGACCATTAGCAAAGAACAAGCTGCGATCCATCGCGTCAAGGTAAGCAACCATGTTCGAGTACGGCTTGCCGTATGAAGCACCGTGGAATCCTTCAACTGCGGGTTGATGACTCACTCCGATTCCTAACAAAAAGCGATCGGGGAATGCTTCGGTCAAAGTTTTTTGACCAGCTGCCATCGTCATTGCTGAACGAGCATGCAAAGACGCGATACCTGTTGCCATGATGAGTTTTTCTGTAGCTGACAACAACAAGCCACATGACGCGAATGGTTCACGGCCGACTGCTTCTGGAACCCACACTGCACCAAAGCCCAACTCTTCAATCTGAGCCGCAACTTTTTGCGCCTCTTTCATGGGCTGCATATCAAGCTGGAACGTCCAGATACCTAATTTGCCGAGGGAGTTCTTTGTTAAAGCCATACAAGAAACCTAGTCGGCAACCCCACTTATTCGTTGAGCCAAGCGTCAATCAGTTTGCGGGCGATCGAAATTCCGGGAGGAATATTGGGCAATGCATCTTTTCGATACCAATTTGCATCAAGAATTTCAGTGGGATCACATACGATGTCACCGCTCACCCACTCGGCACGGAAGCCCAACATCAAACTGTGCGGGAACGGCCAAGGCTGACTTCCCAAGTACTTCACCGTTCCGACATTCACGCCGACTTCTTCAAAGACTTCGCGCACAACTGCACCTTCAAGTGTTTCGCCTGGTTCAACGAAACCAGCGAGACAGCTGTACATCGGTCCACGGAATTGCACGCCCTGAGCAAGTAGCGCTTCTTGATCGGGGCCTGGTTCACCACGCGTCACCAACGTGATCATCGCTGGAGCAAGTCGCGGAAAGTTCAAGAGTCCACAAACTGGGCAACGCATAGCGCGCTCACCACGCGCCGGCTCGGTTGCTTCACCGCAACGACCGCAGAATCGATGGGTACGCGCCCACTCAACTAATTGCACCGCGCGACCAGCGATCAACCAATCTTCTTCTGGTGCACGTCCAAACAAACTGAATAGATCGAGCGCCCCGCCATCGGACGGGTCTTGTCCTCGCGGCACATCAACACCCCAGCAAGCATGCCCATCAAGCATTCCTAAGAAATGCGTTGAATATTCCGACTCGGCGGCCTCGTCATGAATCCAGACCTTTGATTCAACGACATGAAAGTACCGATGTCCGACGAGGTCGGGGGCTGGTTTCATCGAGGGCTGAAATCGCGAAGGGCGCGAAATCGAGCCAGGGCCAAAGGATGCGGGTTGCTGCGAATCGGTCACCCATAGAGCATGACCGTAAGATGACCACTATGTCCAACTCCAACACCCCCAACAAAGGCCGCACCGTCGTTATTGTCGATGCCGTCCGCACCCCTATTGGTCGCAAGAACGGTGGTTTGTCCACTTTGCACCCCACCGACCTTCTCGGTTTGGTCCAAAAGGCCATCGTCGAGCGCACCGGAATCGATCCATCGAAAATCGAACAAGTCGTCGGTGGAAACGTCAGCCAAGTCGGCGCACAGAGCTTCAACGTCACGCGCACCGCGTGGTTGTCGGCGGGCCTTCCACTCACAACCGCTTGTACAACCGTTGATACTCAGTGTGGATCGAGCCAGCAGGCCACCGGTCTTGCTGCCTCGCTCATCGCTTCAGGTGTCGTCGATATCGCAGTCGCATGTGGTGTTGAGTCAATGAGTCGTGTGCCGATCGGCAGCAACTCAAACGCGTTCACCAAAGATCCGAAGACCAAAGCCGAAGTCTCACTTGGTAAAGCAGTAAGCAAGAGCTACTTCGAACACTACGAATTCACTTCACAGTTCGAAGGCGCCGAACGTATTGCCGATATCTGGAATATCACTCGTGCCGACACCGACAACTTCGGAATGCAATCACAGCAGCGCGCCGCACGCGCGTGGGCCGAAGGTCGCTTTGATGGCCAGTTCATCACTGTCAATGCACCCGATCTTGATGCTGATGGCAAGCCAACTGGTTCAACTCATGCTGTTGCACGTGATGAAGGTATGCGTGAAACCACACTTGAATCACTTTCATCGCTCAAGCCAGTCGCTCGCGAAAACGGTGTACACACCGCAGGAAACTCATCACAAATTTCCGATGGTGCTAGCGCAATCTTGATGATGACTGAAGAAAAGGCCAAAGAACTTGGCCTCAAGCCCCGGGCACGCATTGTTGATAGTTGCCTCGTCGGAGTCGACCCCGTGTTGATGTTGACTGGTCCCATTGATGCCACGAAGCGTTTGCTTGAGCGCAACAACCTGACCATTGATCAGATTGACACCTTCGAAATCAACGAAGCATTTGCTTCTGTGGTGTTGGCATGGGCCAAAGAAGTGGGCGCCGATCTTGAAAAGACCAACCCCAATGGTGGAGCTATCGCTTTGGGTCACCCACTCGGAAGCACCGGTGCAATTCTCACCACCAAGGCCCTCTACGAACTCGAGCGCACGGGTGGTCGTTACGGATTGATCTCAATGTGTTGCGGTGGCGGTCTTGGTACCGGAACCCTCATTGAGCGTCTCTAAACAATCAATCCCATTTCCTAACCGCCAGATAGATACCTCTTCCCACAGTGGGACTATGAAAATGAAATTCATGAACAGGTCAGGACTCTTTGCAGTCCTGACCTGTTTGATTTTGAGTAACTGTTCATCTTCAAGCCAACCATTACCCGATGGCGCAAATGGTCGCATTGTCAAAGTGATCGACGGAGACACTGTTGATGTTGCAATGAGCGGTCATACCGAACGAGTTCGCCTCATTGGTGTCGATACTCCCGAAACGAAAAAACCAAATACTCCCATTCAGTGTTTTGGACCAGAAGCCTCCAAACACACCAAAGAACTTCTGCCCGTCGATACTCCTGTTTTGGTTCAACGCGACGTTGAAGCCCGTGATCCTTATGGGCGACTTCTCGGATACATCTATCGCACCTCCGACCAACTGTTTGTGAACCAAGACCTCATCGTCAATGGATATGCCCGCCCGCTTTCAATTGCTCCCAACACTGCTTTTGCTCGTGAATTCGCGGCGCTGGCACAGTCTGCCCAAAACTCAAAAATAGGCTTGTGGGGCGAGTGCGCATCAGAGCCCTGACCTTCGCCGATAGCGTGACGGCGTGAGCAACAACGAGATCAGTCTCGCCGAGCGACTCGGTTACGAAGCCAGCCAGAAGCTGGTCATCATTTCGTGTGACGACTTAGGTTCTTGCCACGCCGCCAACATCGGCGTCTACGAGGCGATTCGAAATGGCATTGCGTCATGTGCATCTGTCATGGTCCCGGCTCCGTGGGCACGCCATGCTGCCGAAATGTACGACGGTGAAGACATCGGCGTACACATCACACTGAACGCCGAACATGCGCTCTATCGCTGGGGCCCCATCACACATGCGCCATCGCTCTTGTCAGGTGATGGCGGTTTCCCGCGCAACGTTGATGATCTTTGGGAACATGCCGATCCCGCAGAAGTTCTTCGCGAATGCCGCGCCCAAATTGAGCGCGCCACAATTTGGGGCTTTGATGTCACGCACCTTGCACCTCACCTCAGTGTGATCACTTTGCGCCCCGAGTTCTTTGACATCTATCTTGAATTAGCAGTTGAGTTTCAGTTGCCGATTCGTCTTCCTTCTACGTTGACGGCCGAACAAGCTGGCTTCCCATTCCGTCGACTCGCCGCTGAAGAAGGAATTGTTTTCCCCGATCACTTCGATCATGACTGGCGTGCCGGAAGTCGCGAACGCGTCTATCACGCAATTCGCAATCTGCAACCCGGTGTCACCGAGATCCACATTCAACCGAGTATCGATACCGCCGAAGTTCGCGCGCTCACCGATCACGCCGAAGAGTGGATTGACGATCTTGATTTAGCGTTGCACGACACAACCGTCACCGACTTGCTGCAAGAGCAAGATGCAATCGTGATTGGCTATCGCGAATTACGCGCGGCAATGCGCCGAACGAATTAGGACTTCTTAGCCTTCGTTTAAGAGACGAGCAATAGTTGCTGCGGCTTCACCACTTGATAGGGCATCAAAAAGTGGTCCAGTTGCACCGGTGATTTTTAGTTTGCTCTTCATAAAGGCAACCGATAAATCCATCGTTGCATCAGCTTTCGCGATTGTTGCCACGGTGTCGGCGTCATCTGGGCCAGCCACTCGTTCATCACCTTTGCCCATTACTAAACGAAACTGAATTGTGCGTGCATCACTCATGCCACTTCTCCGATTTCTGTTTCAACTAATCCTGGGCTCGACAATCGACTTGGCACAGACTGACCGGGTTCGAGGGCAATCACATCTTTAATTCCGGCAAACAAATCAATTTCAACTACGTCTGATTCAGGTGCGCCGACAGCAGATTTCGCCAAGACCCAATCTTCGTATGGGTACGCAGTTGCGAGTTCATCATCGTCAAGCCCAAACCACCACGATTCATTGGGGTCCACTTGCGTTGCATGTGCCCCCAAAGCGCCCGATCGTGCCGACATATGTGAGGCAACATGAATACGTGTGGTGATGCGTTCGTCTTGGCCTGGACGATTGAGCCATTTGTCGTCATATGGCGACTTGCCATTTTTGGCCAACATCGCTTCGTGTACCGCAATCAATCGCGTACGTGACCACACCGAGTAATACATCTTGAGCGGTTGCCACGGTTCGCCTGCCCACGGATACCACATCGAATCTCCCGCACGTTCGAATGCCGGAACCGAAATGTCATGGACCTTCAAGTGATCGGGGTGCGGATAACCACGTTGATCATCGCCGTACGTGATGATCACTTGCGGCCGCTCGCGACGAATGATCGAGACCAATCGGCCAACCGCTTCGTCGTGTGAAGCCTGATGAAAGCAATGTGGGTTGGCGTTGGGATGAGAATCGGCCATACCCGAATCGCGGTACCCCAACATGATCACTTGATCAAAGCCGATGATTTGCGCTGACCGAGCAAGCTCAACTGGTCGGATGCGCGCCAAATGCTGTTTTTCTTCTTCGGGGGTCATGCCATGAAAAGGACCGCCCTCATCACGTAGTGCTGGATTCTGCAGATCGCCTTCTTCGCCGCCGGTGCAACACACCAAAACGGTGCGGACTCCAAGATCGTGATATTTGGCCAGAGTCGGAGCGCCTTTGGATGCTTCGTCATCGGGGTGGGCGTGGATTGTCAACACGCACAATGGACTCTCCGGGACCTCAAACATCGTTCTCAGGCTAGTTGCACCCCAAGGGCGCTCAGCCACCGTAAAGTTGAGAGCAATGACACATCGCCTGCTCCCCCTCGTGCTGATTCCTGTAGTCCTCGCCCTTGGTGCTTGTTCCGATGACGGTCGAGATATGAAGCCGCCGGCCGGAAATCAGAACGAGTCGATCATGACGACAACGTTGCCCGTCGAAGGCGACGCCAGCTTCGAAACCCCCGCCCCCTAACGAACTGCCCAATTCCTACCACTTTGGAATCGCGCTGGCGCCGGGCGGCC
>CANGIP010000025.1 GCA_947454105.1 Actinomycetota bacterium
AACCCATCGTTGATCCTCTGGCACGAATTGAGATCTTGAAAGAGATGTACTTCAAAGCCTTATCAAGTCCGATTGGTCGTTTCGGCGCCACCGCAGACAAGTTAAGTAGTGACCGTGATGAGGCAAGAAAAACGTTTAATGAGTTTGTTCGTTCAGAGCGCTACACCAAGTCGAACGAGTTCATCTGTTTTGGTCCTGATCCCGATTTTGATGTTGTGTGTGCTCCAGGAGGAGCTATTGAGCAGTACTGGACATTGGCCGAACAAGTGATTCAAATCGCTCCTGGACGAGGAAAGGAAGCGTACGCAATCTCATGAGTACTACACCTATGCCTATGGTCGCTCTCGATTTGGCGACTGAACAACTAGTGAATGGTCTTGTGATCGAAGCAAGCGCTGGAACTGGAAAGACATACTCGGTCGCCGCACTGGTTGCTCGCGAAATTGCATTACGCGAAGAATTGCGCATTGGCAATATCTTGATCACGACATTCACTCGTAACGCTGCTGCCGAATTGCGCGACCGAGTTCGACGGCGCATGGTTCAAATAGCGGATCAGTTAGAAAGCAATTCGCCAGATGACGGTGATGCGATTTCAAAAGCTCTGGCGGATGATCTTGCATCGCGTGCTGACATCATTCGCCGCTTGCGTCGCGCTGTCGTTGAATTTGACACGGCAACGATTTCAACGATCCACGCCGTTTGTAACAAAGTGCTTGGTCTGGCTGGTCTGCCAACGATGCAACTTGACGGAGAAGATGCAACCAATCGTTTGGTGCTTGAAGCTGTCAACGATGCGCTCATTGAAAAGGCCGTCGAAAAGAAAATCATCGCTGAAGGCAATGAGGACAGGCTCGTCGCACTTGTTAAGGCAAAGCTTGGTTCACCACGTGCCGAGTTGTGGTTTGATCGCTCAGGGAAATCAACCGAAGAACTAGGAGTCTTCGCAGATTTGATTGAGGTTATTGACGCTGCTGTTTTGCGTGTTCAAAAGAAGAGCGAACAATCGCCTTCGTACAACGATCTGTTGCGTCGAGCATCCGAGGTCGTGACTTCTGGTAAACACCCAGCTGTTGTTCAAGCGTTCAAAGAGCGATATGCATTGGCATTCGTCGATGAAGCTCAAGATACGGACGAGTTGCAATGGCGACTTTTCGAGAAAACTTTTGATCTAGTTGACGACGATGGTGATCGAGCACTTATTTCTGTCGGTGATCCAAAGCAGGCCATTTACGGATTCCGTGGGGCAGATGTGGCGGCTTATGTTAAACACCGCAACGGTAAGCCCATGCGTACATTGGCGCAGAATCAACGATCTGATGAGCATCTCATCAACGGACTCAACGCGCTCTTTGACCAACAAACTTTTGGGCCGGAGATTCAATACATCAAGGTGTCAACTCCTGACCGGCATGCCGGTTCGGCCATTGACGGCACGGCGCCTTTGACTTTAATTGATGTCGGCAGTATCACGAACCAAGGCGGACTTGCTCACCCGGTTGCTCGTCGAGTACTTGAAATACTTGAAAATTGCTCCGTTCCTGTTTCTTCAAAAGATCAAAACGGAGCACGCCGTGCTGTCCGACCAGAAGATATTTGTGTTCTGGTCGGCAAGAAAGCAGTTGGCCGCAACATTGAACGAGAACTTCGTCGTTACGGAGTACCCGCTGTGAGTAACGGAACTGAATCAGTGATGAAGAGTCACATCGCCTTGGCGGTTCGCTCGTTGCTTGAGGCCATGGAACGAGTCTCTGATTTGGGACGAACTCGACTTGCGGTCGCGACTCCATTTTTTGGTTACTCGTTAACTGATCCAGAAATTTTGGACGACCAGATGTTGGCAACTTGGCAAGAGCAGATCGCAACCTGGGCAAACATACTTCGTCGTTCTGGCGTGGCTGCTTTAAGTAGTGCAATTTTGCGAGATGTCAATGTTGCCCGTTCGTTGACATCAACATCTGATGCTGAGCGTTACTTGGCAGATTTTGCACACGTGATGGATCTGCTTCATGAGTACAGCAAGGGTCGGCCGTGTAGTGCAGCCCACGCTCTTGAGGTATTCGGGCAACTTGAGTCAATTGAAGACTTGTCTGAAGTGGTGAGTCGACGAGTAGAAAGCGACTCTGCGGCAGTGCAGATTATGACTGTCCACAGTGCAAAGGGTTTGCAATTCCCTGTGGTGATCGTGGCAGATCTTTGGAAGACAAATGATGGGAACTCAAAAAGTGCGCCGGTGTATAGCCGAGTGATGGCTGATGGGCTGCGGGCACGAGTCATTGATATTGGTTGGGCGATCGGACAAGTTGACCCCAGCACTAAAGAGTCCATAAAGGCCGCTGACGATGAAGAAGACCGTCGACTTCTGTATGTCGCGCTCACGCGGGCCGAACACCATTTGTCGGTGTTGTATACATCGGGTGTCACCACTTCAAAGGGTGTGCTGACTCCGTCAGTCTTTGACCTGTGCACCAACGTCGAAGAAGCCGTCAAACTCACAGGCAAAGTCGAAAAGCGTGGTGTTGACACTCTGAGCAAAGCCAAGGTTTATCACCTGTCATCGGCAACGTCTGGAGGACCGCTTGATTTGGCACATGCGCCAGCCTCGGTTGTGCAGTCCTATCGCCGAACTTCTTTCAGCGGTATCACTGCGCGTCAACAAGACCGTGAAACAGACACACATAGTTCAGGATTTATGGGTGAATCGGGTGGCCTTGATGAAGCACCGATTGACATGGCTTTGCTCGGAGTGGGCGCGCATCAATACGCCGCTCACGATGTGCCGACTGGTTTACCCGTTGGTGTCGATATGCCTTTGGCGAGAGTGCCAGGGGGGACTTACTTCGGTCGGGTGATGCACAAGGTGTACGAAGTCGTTGACACATCAAAGGATTTGCGTGAGGAAGTCACTCGAGCGATTGACATTCACGCCAGTTCGGCTTTGTTGCGTCCATTTCGCGATCAATTGATTGAAGGGGTGATCGCTTCGTATCAGACTCCGCTGGGCGCTCCATTCAACAAAAAATCATTAGCTGATGTAGCTCCGAGTGATCGTTTGAGCGAGCTCGATTTTGAAATGTCATTGGCAAAACTCAGCCAAGGAGTCTTGGCGAGCGATATCGGCAAGACTCTAAAGTCATGTCTTGATGCAAGTGATGTTCTTTACACGTACGCAGATTCACTTTGTGATTCTTCATTTGACATTCCACTCGCCGGACTATTGAACGGGTCAATTGACGCAGTGCTTCGAATTCATACCGATGACGGCGCGCCGCGTCTGTTTGTCACCGACTACAAGACGAATCGTTTAGATAACGATGAAGTCGCATCGTTGATGGATGCCTATGCCCCCAAAGAGTTAATCCATGCGATGGTACATCATCACTATCCATTGCAGGCTTTGTTATATGGCACTGCGATTTACCGCATGTTGCGTTGGCGCCGGCCAGACCTTGAAGCTGATGAAGTCATTGCCGGCATTGCATATTTCTTCGTGCGCGGAATGGTGGGTGCGGATTCGCCAGTTGACGCAAATGGAATGCCGTACGGAGTATTCCAATGGAAGGCACCAAAAGGTTTATGGGAGACACTGTCCAATCTGTTTGCAGGAGATCGACCATGAGTATCTATCCCGAACGATTGAACTATTACGTCGACGGTGGTGCAGTTTCGCGGTCGCAGTTGTCGGCGGTTGCCACGTTGTTGTCATTGAGTAACGACGGAAACGTGCCTCGGGTCGTCAACGATCTGGTATGGGTGTCATTTGCATTGGCTCTGAATGCTTCTGAAGGTGGGCACACTTGTATTGATCTCAATGAGATTGAACGTTGGTATCCCGATGATCTCGAGATCGGCGCCTTGAACTGGCCCACAAGTTCCGAATGGGTGCAAGCCGTTTCCGAACATGTTGATCTAGTCGCGACACCTTCGACTATTGAGCAGTTGCCTCGGCGACCTTTCGTTTTGGATGGATCTCGGTTATATGTTCTACGGAGCTTTGAAGAAGAGCGATCGATCGCAGAGTGGATGAGTTCAGCCGCTGGTTCTCGACTGAAAGTACTTCTTGGTGGTCCTGGTAGCGGAAAGACGACTGAAGTCGCGAAACAACTTGTCGAGCGGTTCGCAGGTAGTTCTGCACAAGATGTTTCGGTTGCAATGGCTGCGCCAACCGGAAAAGCAGCCGATCGCATGCGTCAGGCAATTGAAGCGCGATTGCTGAGTGAAAAGGCTTCTGCAGAAGTCATTGCCCGAGTCCAAGAATCTCCCTCAATCACGATTCACCGACTTCTGGGGTACTCGCCAGTTCGGCGCACCGGCCGTTTTCAATACAACCGTAAAAATCCGTTGCCGTATGACTTGGTCATCATTGACGAAGCATCCATGTTGTCATTGTCTTTAATGCATCGATTGATTGAAGCGTTACGTCCGACAGCTGAGTTGTTCTTAGTTGGCGATCCAGAACAACTGGCGAGCGTCGATGCCGGAACTGTGCTTGCCGACATTTCAATTGCAGCCAAGGCCGAAGGTACGAATCTTCACCGCTGCACCAAACGCTTAACGACGCAATTTCGTTATGCCATTGGCTCGCCAATTGAACAGGTTGTGAAAGCTGTGCAATCCGGTGATGCCGATCGTTTGATTGAAGTTCTTCGACCAATGCGCAACAGCGAGGAAGTTGTGAGTTGGATTGATCCATCAAGTAAAGAGGTAGAAGATCTCGCGGCGTTTGAGTCTTTGGGATTTGCAGTTCGTCGACATGCTCAAGAGGTCGTTGATCTTGCTGGTGCTTCAAAGTATGTGGAAGTGCTGGAGAAACTTGGTGATTTGCAATTGTTGTGTGCCTCGCGATCGGGCCAACTTGGAATTGCGGGCTGGAATCGGACGGTGAATCAATGGATTGGTACTTCGTCTCGTAAACAGTGGTTTATTGGGCGACCAATTCTGATTACGAAAAATGATCACAGCAACCATCTGTATAACGGTGACGTCGGAGTTGTTTGCTCCGATAAGGACGGTGGGGTTCGAGTGGTCTTTGATGGCATAGACGGGCCCCGTGAGTTCCCGACGGTTCGTTTACCTGAAGTTGAAACGGTTCATGCCCTGACCATTCATAAGAGTCAAGGTTCTGAATACAAGCATGCAGTTGTCGTTCTTCCGACCGGTCGGTCTCGATTGCTGACTCGCGAGTTGCTATACACCGGTGTGTCTCGGGCGCGTGAGCAGTTAACGATCGTGGCAAGTGAGTCTGCTTTGCGAACCGCCGTCAATACTGTGGTTACCCGTGCGTCGGGGCTCGCCGATCGTTTGTAGTTTTGGTTTGTAGTTGGCTATCTGCCAACAACCAAAGTCACGAGTCCGGCGACGATCAACAGCGACGAAAGAATTCGACGAATTCCACTGTCTTCTTTCAGCACTTTCCAGCCAATAAACGTGGCAAAGACCACGCTTGATTCTCGCAACGCGGTGACATAGCCAACTGGTGCCCGTCGCACAGCAAGCAGCACCATCCAATAAGTGATGAGAGATGCGAGGCCAGTTAAGAAATATTGTCGCCACATTGGTGCAACGCTGGCCTTCATGGCAGTCCACTTGCCGCGATATAGACCTTGAATAGTCGTGCCGATGCCACCAGTGACAAAGATTGCCATTGCATAAGCACTACCAATAGTTGATCGGGACCCTTTGCTATCGATCACGGTGTAGGCGCCGATCAAACTCGCGACGATGAGGGCTGGCCAAACGTGCCCCCAATCAACTTGGCCCGAAAGTATGACGAGTCCTGAAACAACAATGATGATGCCAATGATTGAAAGTGGGGAGAGGTGGTCATGCAAGAAAAGCACTCCGCCGATTGCTGCGACTAATGCTCCACCACCACGCGCGATCGGATATGTGACGCTGAAGTCAGCGATTTCATATGTACGCGCCAAACGCCCGATGTAAAACGCGTGCACTGCTCCGCTCGCTATTGCCCAGCCCCATGCAGCGAGGCCGAGGTCTCCCTGCATGGTTGCAATCAACGCGTACGGCAAACCAATGAGCCCACCTGCAACAAAAAGTCCCCACAACGCCAGCCATCGATCGCCCGACTGTTTGACAGCCAAGTTCCAGCCAGCGTGCAGTACTGCAGCGCCGAGCGCTAGGAGAGTGGCAATGAGCAAGACGGTCTGATTTCAGAAATCAGATTTCAAACTGAATTGATGCACGAGTTTCAACGTATGGTGCGGTGAACTCAGCAATAAAGGCTTTGTGATCGGGATGGTCGCGATACGTGATGTAATCATCAACAGAGTTGAAAGTTGCCGTCACCGCGAAATCGTAAGTGCCTGGGTTAATGCCAAGATTTGCGCCAAATTCATACGATTGAATCTGGGGAATCTTTGGACGAAGTTGACCGAGTGCCTCAACGGTCTTCTCGGCGTGACCTGCGGGAGTATCAGATTTCCAATTGAATAAAACGATGTGGCGGTATGAACTCATGGCATAACCGTAGTTCGCTTGAGCTTCAGAACTCTCGTTTGGTGAATTTTCGCCTAGCCTTAACGATGTGAGCAATGAGTTTGATGTCAACGGACCGATCGGAATCTTTGATTCTGGTTTTGGCGGACTCACTGTTGCTCGAGCCGTGATTGATCTCTTGCCTAATGAAGACATCGTCTATATCGGTGATACCGGCCGATACCCATATGGTGATAAAGATCCCAACGATGTACGCGAGTACGCCCGTGAGTTGGCGTGGAGTTTGGTACGCGACTACAACGCGAAGGCGATTGTGGTCGCCTGCAATACTGCTGCTGCTGCTTTGCCGGTGCACGAACTTGAAGCCGAATTGGCTGCAGACGGATTACATATCCCAGTTATCGGAGTGATCGACCCAGGTGCACAATCGTTAGTGCGCGCAACACGATCTGGAACAGTGGGCGTGATCGGAACGATCGGCACTATTGGTTCGGGTGCTTACGACCTTGCGGTATCACGAGCATCGCTTGGTGCACCTGTGAAATTAGTGAGTGCGGCATGTCCAGGTTTTGTTGAATTTGTAGAGCGTGGCCGGACATCAGGCCCTGAGGTGACGTTGTTGGCGCAACGAATGTTGGCTCCGATCGTTGAGGCCAATGTTGACGCGTTGTTGTTGGGTTGCACGCATTATCCGTACTTAGCCCGCGTGATCTCAGATGTTGTCGGGCTTGATGTCACATTGGTGTCATCGGCAGATGAAACTGCATTTGCATTACGTGATCAACTTGAACATCAGCACATGTTGAGAAAAGAATCTGATCGTTCGGGTCAACACACTTTTATGTCAAGTGGCGACGTCAGTTGGTTTAAGGCTTTGGGAACCCGATTGTTGGGCCCCGAATTATCAAATGTCGATATATGGAACAAAGGAAACTAGAAAACATGAGTACTGCCGGAACACGATTTGACGGACGCCAACACGACGAGTTTCGTCCGATTTCATTTGAACGCGATTTCACCGAAATGTCGGCCGGAAGCGTGCTTGTTTCTTTTGGTCGTACCCGGGTTTTGTGCACTGCGAGTATCGATGAAGATGTTCCTCGCTGGATGAAGGGCAGCGGCAAAGGTTGGGTCACTGCTGAGTATTCGATGTTGCCTGGATCATCGCCAGAACGTGTTGATCGTGAAGCTGCCAAAGGTAAGCAAAGTGGTCGGACCGTCGAAATTCAGCGCCTGATCGGCCGCAGTTTACGGGCTTCGTGCGACATGGGATTGTTGGGCGAGCGTCAAGTTGTTGTTGACTGTGATGTTTTGCAAGCAGACGGTGGAACACGGACCGCCAGTATTTGTGGTGGCTACTTGGCTCTTCACGATGCATTGAGTCGGTTGGTGCAAAACGGTGTGATTTCTCAGCATCCGTTGACATCGTTGTGCGCTGCGATCAGCGTTGGCATTGTGAACGGAACTCCTGTCATTGACCTTCCATATGTTGAAGACAGCACTGCAGAAGTGGATATGAACGTCGTAATGTTGCGCGAAAAGGGCTCAACATTGAATCGTTTTGTTGAAGTGCAAGGAACTGCCGAAGGTATGGCGTTCTCTCGCAGTGAACTCGACTCGTTGTTAGGTCTTGCCGAGAATGGTCTTGCACAAATCTTTGACTTGCAGAGCGAATTGCTCGAAAGCCAGCCAACACGTCGCGCTAAGTGAACCGTTGAAGTGACAAGCGATCGCGTTTTGCCCACGCTGGTGTGTGCATCGGCCAATCCGGACAAGGTGTACGAAATTGAGCAATTGCTGAACGGGGTAGTGCAACTCTTGCCTCGGCCAGCAGAAATCCCCGATGTCGTTGAAGATGCCGACACATTGGTGGGTAATGCGCGTTTGAAAGCAATGGCGATTTTGCGCGCGACTGGGTTGCCGGCGGTCGCGGATGACACAGGAATGTTTGTTGATGCATTGCCTGGTGAACTAGGAGTGCGTACAGCGCGGTATGCAGATGATCGTCCTGATCACGCAGAAAGTCCGTATGCAGCGAATCGGGCGAAATTGCTTGATGCATTGCGCGCAAAAAACAGTGTGATTGAAGTGGAACGTGCTGCCTATTTTGTGACCGTGGTGATCGTGTGTTTCCCTGATGGATCTGAACTCATCGTCGAGGGGCGTTGCGACGGACATATCGCGACAGCAGAGCGGGGAAGTCGGGGCTTTGGATTTGACCCGCTGTTCGTGCCGACGCCGGGACTCTTTGCGGGCGATCAACGAACATTTGCCGAGATGAGTGACGCTGAAAAGAATGAGTTGTCACATCGTGGCCGAGCCTTCCGCGCCCTCGCCACCCACCCCCTCTTTTCCGCCACTTTGGAATTTCCCTGCCGCCTAGCGGCAGGGAAATTCCAAAGTGGTAGATAATTACCGGTTACCAGTGGCGGAGGTTGACGGGCCAGGTGTCGATCACTTGTCCGCCAGCCACTTTTTCGCCTGCCACTTGTCCGCCTGTTCCTGTTCCGCTTGACAGCACGCCGATCATCGGGATTTGATCGACGACGTGCATCACTTCGTGGAGCGCGATCGTCGGATCAATATGAGCGGGTTGAACTAATACTCGACTCCCAATGCTTGGAAGTGGTCGGCCATCTTTCATCGAGAAAGTGATGTGCTCGTCGCTGCAGAACCACACGCTCGCTCCATCGATCGTTGGATTGCCGTGGTCCATTCCTAGCGACTTCAGACCGACATCAATGACTGCCCATCCGTCACTCACCGAAATCACCGTTCCGACGACATACAACGCCTGTTGAAACGGAAGATTGAGAGATCCGTAATGCGAATCCATCAGCGCATAACTTCCTGCTTGCACTTCATTCACACGCGCAAGAACGGGATCAGACGGGTCGTATAAATCGAATGTTCCCGTGCCGCCCGCAGAAATAATTGTGCAGTCGTTACCGCTCTGAGCGCGAACTTCGTCAAAGCACCGAACGAGTACTCCCATGGCAGCGCGAACTTTGTTGCATTGTTCATCTCGATCAGCAACGGCCATCAAATGTCCTTCGTAACCCATGACTCCCCGAACATTGAGCCCGAGCGAGACTGCAAAGGTTGCAAGAGCAGCCGCGCGCTCAGGTGAAACTCCGCATCGCGGCATTCCGACATTCACATCAATCAACACATCTTTGATTCCGCATTCGGCAGCCAGAGTTGCAGTGGTTTCAGAATCAATCGCCACGGTGATACGGACCGTGTTTGAAGACGAGGTGTCCAAAAACTGCGCCATCGCTCGCAAGCGTTGTACGTCAACGGTTTCATTGGCCAACAACAAATCTGATCCAAGACCGGCGTGTGCCATACCAATGACTTCGCGAGGAGTCGCGCATGTGAATGCGGTGTGCCCGGCTGCAGCAAGTTGAGCCGCGAGCGCAGTCGACTTGTGGGCTTTCACATGAGGGCGCAGGGTGAGCCCAGGTCGAACGGCCACCATTGTCGCCACATTGGCGGCGAACTTTTGGCGATCAACGATGAGCGCCGGAGTGGGTAGGTCAACGATTCGAGTCATAACACTGTTCTAGCGGGTGTTCGAGTGCGGGCGGAGGGACTTGAACCCACACTCCTTTCGGAACAGGAACCTAAATCCTGCGCGTCTGCCAGTTTCGCCACGCCCGCAAAGTCGTGTTAGCGGTAGAAAGACTACGGGGAAGAAGCGGCGAAGTAGTACGGTCGCTGTCATGATTCGCGTATCTGTTCTCTACCCATCAGGCGAAGGTTCAACCTTCAATCACGACTACTACCGCACCACTCATGTTCCTTTGGCTGCCAAGGCCTGGAATCCAGTTGGCACACAAATTGACAAGGTGATCAACGGACCGTACGAAGCTGCTGTGCATATGACCTTTGATTCGCTTGAGGCGTTTCAGGGCGCAATGGGATCACCATTGACAGGTGATGTCATGGCCGACGTGGCGAACTACACCAACATCACGCCAGTGATGCAGATCTCCGAGATCATCGAGGGCTGATGCGATAACTGCAACGGCCGTCTCCGGCTGGTGCAAATTGCACACGTTCAACGGTCGTATCTGGCCCAAGAGCAGTGCGAAAAACGACAAGTTCTGATTCGCATAGACCTGCACATGCGGCGGCTGCTTGGGCAATTGCGCAATGGTGCTCGGTCAAGAGAAGGCTTCCGTCTGCAGCGACGCTGGCTTCGGCGCGGTATCCCTCGGCATCTCGCGCATTTGCCAGTCGTTCGACGCGTTCGGCAAGCGGCAGATCGGCCAAGAGTGTCTGATAATGCATTGCTAAACGCTCACCGCGACGGGCCAATACTGACTGCATCGCATCGGGGCCAAAGGACTCAGTCATTCCCAAGAGAAGATCGACGGCTAGGTCGTGGTGACGATCGGGAAACGTCTCGGGGAAACTGTCAGAAATGCTTTGTAACTGTTCGGGGTTCAACACCCAATGAACTGCTGGGCGTCCCCGGGTTGAGCCCGTGTTGGGTTGGATATCCCTGCACACCAGGCTTTCGGCCTCTAACTGCTCGAGGTGTTGGCGCATGGCGGCATCGGAAACATCGCACAAGCGGGCCATTTCTGGGGCGGTCGAGGTTTGGACTACCTGTAAGTGCTCAATAATGCGTTGTTTGGTGTGTCCAGCTGCCACATGGGGCAGGATATCTGAATAACGCAAGTAGTTACTTGGAAAATTGCAGGGGTGATCTCTGGATGATCTCGAGGCAAGACCGTGCGAAGGTCAGTTTCTTTGACAAACTGTAAAGGTGACCGCCACCTCCGTGAGTTCTGAGACAACTGCCGCCCTCGAAAACCAATTCGGTCTAGCCGACCGGGTCGTTGATCCGAAGGCCCTCGCGAACAGTGTCGCCCGATTCCGTGAACAGGGCATCGTGCTCCCAACCTTCGCTCAATTGGCGAATCCGGCTTCGGTTGATCCGACCATCGTGGGCGATGCCAATCCGCAAGGTCCCGACGCCCGCAACTTGTGGCGCGTGCATTGGTACAACGATCTCAACGGCAATCGCGTCAACGTTCCAGATCACATCGTGCTGCCGTCGTCACTCACTGGTGTGCCGAACCCGATCATTGTTGTCTTCGGTGATCGTTTTCCGATGATCACCGCGCACAAGGTGCTGGCGGCGTACTCGTGTCTCGCACCTCGCGTCGTGACTGGTCAATTTGATCCGACCTATCACCGTGCTATTTGGCCGTCAACCGGAAACTATGCGCGCGGTGGTGTGGCAATCAGTCGCATCATGGGTTGTCGTGGCGTTGCAATTTTGCCCGCAGGTATGAGCCAAGAACGTTTTGATTGGCTTGACCAGTGGTGTGCAAACCCGGCCGAGGACGTCATTAAGACTGTCGGAACTGAAAGCAACGTCAAAGAAATTTATGACGCATGTAACGAACTCGACAAAGATCCGGTGAACTTCATTTTCAACCAGTTCTGCGAATTCTCGAATCATCTCGGTCACTACGAAGTGACTGGTCGTGCGTTAGGTCATGTATTCGAAACTGTGCGCGATTCAATGAAGAAGTCCGGGCGCGATATTTCTCTCGCTGCTTTTACATCGGCCACTGGATCTGCCGGAACAATTGCTGCTGGTGACCGTTTGAAAGACGATTACGGCGCCCGCATTGTTTCAGTTGAAGCACTTGAATGCCCGACGATGTTGGAAAACGGTTTCGGTGAACACAACATTCAAGGAATTGGTGACAAGCACATTCCGTTGATTCATAACATCACCAATAGCGATGTCATTTGCGGAATCAGTGACCGTGCCACTGACGAACTCGATGTTCTTTTCAATACACCTGTTGGTCGCGCCTACCTCGCTGAGAAAAAAGGCTTATCGGCCGAACTCATTGATGCACTCGCACATTTTGGTTTCTCGTCAATCTGTAACACGCTTGCCGCCATCAAGACATCAAAGTTACTTAACCTTGGTCCTGACGAAGCAGTGATCACTGTTGCAACCGACGGTGGTGCGTTGTATCCAAGTTCGCGTGTGACAACTCTCGCTGAGCGATTCAACGGAGAGATGACTTCAGTTGATGCAGCTGAAGTATTTGGCCGCCATCTTGGTCATGTGACAACCGAAGACATGATCGAATGCACCGAACGCGATCGCAACCGAATTTTCAATTTGGGTTACTACACCTGGGTTGAACAGCAAGGCACACCGTTTGAATTGTTTGAAGCCCGCCGAGATCAATCGTTCTGGAAGGGTCTGCGCCGCTACTTGCCGATCTGGGATGAAATGATCAACGATTTCAATGCCCGCGTCGCCAAAGGCTGAATTCACAAATGTCTGGATTCACGTGCGCAACGTGTGCCGAAAAGGTTTCGGTCGACACGTTTGCCCCGTGGCGTTGTCCCAATGAAAATGGCGATCGACACCATGTGTTGTTGATTGACGAGAATGATCAACATGTTGTTGAAAGTCATCACAATCCGTTCATTGCTTTTCGTCGCAACATGATGTGGTGGCAATTCGCTCAAGCCCGTGGGATGAGCGATGAGCGAGCAATAGCGCTCGTTCAAAGCGTTGACGACGAAATTGCAAAAATCGGCGGCGTGGGTTTTATGACAACCCCAATGCGCTATCAATCGGCTTTGAGCGATCACCTGTCGTTTGATGCTTTGGGTGGGGTTTGGGTCAAGGACGAAACGCACAACGTTGGTGGTAGTCAGAAGGCTCGACATTTGATGTCAATTCTTTTGCACCTCCTTGTTGCCGAAGAATTGGGTATTGCGCCGTGGACTGATGCAACCGAGCGTCCAACTCTTGCTATTTCGTCGTGTGGCAATGCGGCAATCGCTGCGTCCACTCTGGCTGCTGCCGCGAAATGGCCGATTGATGTTTTCATTCCCGAATGGGCCGGGGGCGTTGTTGTTGAAACGCTCACCGCACTTGGAGCGCGAATTAACCGTTGCGCGCGTCAAAGTCAAGACCCTCCTGGTGACCCAACCGTGTTGAGATTCCGCGAGGCAGTCAACAAAGGTTCAATTCCGTTCAGTGTGCAAGGGCCCGAGAACGCGTTATGTCTTGATGGCGGGCGAACTATTGGTTGGGAAATGGCTCGGCAACTCGCGCAAGAAAACATCACGGCACTTGATGCGGTTTTTGTGCAAGTCGGAGGTGGAGCATTTGCTGCCTCAGTGTCGCGTGGCTTGAGCGAAGCAGGAATGAAAGCGCCTTTGGTTGCGGTACAAACCGAAGGTTGCGCTCCGTTATCGCGAGCCTGGAATACGGCACAATCAGATGCGCATCCTGCACAACATTGGACCAAACACATGTGGGCCTGGGAAAACGAACCAGTTTCTTTGGCTGACGGAATCCTTGATGATGAAACGTATGACTGGGTTGCAGATGTGGCACAGATTCAACGTACGAAAGGCAAAGTTGTGGTTGCCTCAGAATCACATGTTGTTGAAGCATCAAGCATCGCACCTCAAACAACGTCAATTGATGCAAGCCCAACCGGAACTGCGGGCGTCGCTGGGCTTTTTTCGATTCGTGCCGAACTTTCGAACACTGCACGAGTGGCAGTGGTGTTGTCGGGTGTTAGGCGCTAGGAGCTTCGTGTAAGAGACCATCTTCGACGTCATATACAAAACCGCGAATATGCAATTTGTGTTTGATGAATGGGCTCATCGCCAGACGTTTCATGTTTTGCGTGACACTTTTGAACGGGTCGCGGAAAGATTCGAGTGCCCACCACGGACGGATTCCGCATTCGTCTTCAATTTCGTGCTTGAAATCATCTTCATCAACATTGTGGAGTCCGCAGTCGGTGTGATGAATCAAGATGACTTCTTCAGTGCCAAGGCGACGTTGGGAAATCACGAGCGACCGAATGACATCGTCGGTGACGACTCCGCCGGCGTTACGAATAATGTGTGCATCGCCGTGTTCGAGTCCGAGCATCTGGAAAATATCCATACGGCTGTCCATACAAGCCACGATGGCCAAATGGCGTTTTGGGGCTAGAGCGAGTCCTTGATCAGGAAAATGTGCGGAAAATCTCTGATTATTTTGGATCAGGTCGTCCGTATTTGGTGTGAATTTTTCGGGTGTCGCCACGCCGACATTGTGTCATACCGAGAGGTAGTCTCAGCGTATGACTTTTGCTGTAAATGCTCCCATGGGCCTTGACTCTGGCGATGGCGCTGGCCGTTCCGATATCTTCACCCGCCTCTTGAAGAACCGCGTCATCATGTTGGGCACTGATGTCAATGATGACATGGCCAACCAAATTTGTGCGCAGCTGCTGTATCTCGAAGGCGAAGATCCGGCCGCCGATATTTGGTTGTACATCAACAGTCCTGGTGGTTCAGTAACCGCTGGTATGGCTATTTACGACACCATGCAATTTGTTAGTTGTGACGTGGCGACAGTGTGCATGGGTCTTGCCGCTTCGATGGGTCAGTTCTTGTTGACCGCAGGAACAACCGGAAAGCGTTACACGCTGCCAAACGCGCGCATCATGATGCACCAGCCACTCGCCGGTTTGCGCGGTCAGGCCACCGACATTTCGATTCAGGTCGAGCAACTGGGTTACACCAAGCGCCGTATGGCCGAGCTCACTGCGTTCCACTCGGGTCAAACCCTTGAGCGCATTCAGGCTGACGCCGAACGTGATCGCTGGTTCACCGCTGAACAGGCTCAAGAATACGGTTTGGTTGACAAAGTGATTTTGAAGCGCGGCGAAATTCGCTGAGTTAGGTGCGCTACGGCGCAACAGTGGTCTCTGGGGCGATACTGCCTTCGAGCCCAATCACATCAGGCATTGCTAAACCACACGTTGATTCAACCCAGGTTGCAATATTGCGTGCCGGACGTTCGGCTTGGTAGGCAGCGTCAGATAGTTCTTGGCGGCTGAGCGGATCCTCAGGATCAACGTCGGCTGCTTGCTTAATGAGAGCGGTCACGGTCTTCCAATCGGCTTCGATCGCAAGTGGTGTGATCTTGGCCAAGCCCTGATAGCGACTCAACAAATCGCCAATGTCAGACGTGGCAGCGAGTGGGCCCGTGAGACCAGGTAATTGCTTTTCTAACTTGCCACAAAAGTTGGCACCGCTGTGTTCGGTGTCGCTGCATCCAACGCTGAGAGTCATCACGAATAGGGCGCATCCAGAAGTTGCAAAAACTTTGCGAAGGCGTCTTGTGAAATTCATGAAGTCTCAGTCTCTCAGAATTCGACCGCCGAGTTATGTCACGTCGCCGTTCGCCGTGAAAACGGGGTGATTCCCACACTGTCTCGAGCAGAAATCTCTGTGTCAAACAATTTGGAGGGAATCATGTTGTCTGCGGTACGTACTGCAAGCGTTGTAGCTGCAACTGGCTGTCAAGTCATCGTCGAAGCGCATATTGGACTGGGGCTACCCGGTTTTACAATTCTGGGGCGTCCCGATGATGTCTGTCGTGAGGCCCGAGATCGAGTGCGGGCAGCCATTGTGACAAGCGGTTTTTATTGGCCAAGTCGGCGAATCACTTTGAACCTTGCACCATCGACTCATAAAAAGGTGGGCAGCGCACTTGATCTTGCGATTGCTATTGCATTGCTCATTAGTGATGAACAGTTGCCTGCTGAATGTGCAGAAGGATGGGCGTTCATTGGTGAACTTGGACTTGATGGCCGAGTTCGTGCTGTCAGTGGCGTTGCGCCAATGGTGATGGCGCTTCGTGATGAAAGTTCAACACACGAAAATGATGACGAAGACTTGTTGCCATCGATGAAGCCCCTACGAGGTGTGATTGTTCCTGTGGGCAATGTGGCTGAAGCGCGTATTGCTCGCCCACCTTCGTTGCGAGTTGCCCAAACATTGCGTCAAGTTGCTGAATGTTTGGTTGGCAATATGGCTTGGCCCGACGTCAGTGAACTCAAAGTGAGCGAGACCATTGCTGAGAAGACTCCCGATCTATCTGACGTGCGGGGCCAAGCAGCAGCACGCCTTGGTCTCGAACTTTCCGCGAGTGGAGGACATCATCTCTTGCTTGTCGGACCTCCTGGTTCGGGAAAGACGATGCTGGCGCAACGCTTGCCAGGAATATTGCCCCAACTCGACGACCAAACTGCTCTTGAAGCAACGATGATTCGTTCGGCGGCCGGTGAACAACTTCCACCCAATGGTCTTGTCACGCGACCGCCCATTCGCATGCCGCATCATTCGGCAAGCGCAGTTTCAATCGTCGGAGGCGGATCGGCGTCAATGCGCCCCGGTGAAGTGTCGTTAGCGCATGGGGGAGTTCTATTCCTTGACGAACTGGGTGAGTTTGCGCCTTCAACACTTGATGGATTGCGACAGCCACTTGAAGAAGGAGTCGTCAGAGTCGCACGCGCCAATACGCGTGTGTCGTTACCAGCGCGATTCACGTTGATTGGTGCGACTAACCCATGTCCATGTGGTGGAGGTGCGCCTGGTTCGTGTGAATGCGATGAAGCAGCACTAGCTAAATACCGACGGCGATTCAATGGTCCATTTCTTGATCGCTTTGACGTGCGCGTATTAGTTCATCGTCCAGGTGTCGAAGAATTACTCGGTAGTGAATTGGGTGAAAACACCGATTCTGTAGCCGAACGTGTTCTGCGCACTCGGTCAATTGCAATTGAACGGCAAGGAATGTTGAATGCAAGGCTTTCGGGAGAACTTCTAGAAAGCCACGCTCCAGTTTCGGACTCGGGTATGGACCTCTTGCGGTACGAACTCGAAATTGGGCGACTGACCGGGCGAGGTTTACATCGAGTCCGACGTGTTGCACGAACATTGGCCGATCGTGACGCGCACGAGGGTCCACTTACTGATCGACACATTGCTGCTGCTTTGGCATTACGTGCACGTATTGCTCCGCGTCGAGGTGATGACCTACGGCAAGCGATCTGAAGATGTCAAATGATTCGCCAAAAGAAGTAGCGACTCGCCTTGCGTTGTTGCCATGGATGACCCCAAAGCGCTTTCGAACCTTGTTGTCGCTCGGAGAACCTGATGCGGTCGTTGAGGTATTGCGAGATTGGTCAACCGAACGTCATGCGCCGATGATTGACATTCCGTCAAATATTCACGCGTTGCTGACAACACGATGTTCCAAGACGGTGGCACGCTTGCTTGGCGATGTTTGGTGCGAAGCCCTCGGGAAATCCTGCGAAACAATTGAATCTCTTTCATCTATGGATGTGCACATTGTTGAACGGGGTGAATATCCACAGCAATTGAATGGTGACCAAAACGCCCCGACTTTGTTGTACTCGCGAGGGAATCTTGAATTGCTCAACCGACGACGCGTCGGGATTGTCGGCACACGCAACGCAACAGAACATGGTCGAACCACGGCTTATGAGTTCGGCAAAGCGTTATCGCAAAATGGCGTGGCTGTGGTCTCAGGATTGGCACGCGGCATTGATGCGGCGGCACACCGCGGAGTGTTGTCGGCCCTGTCTGAATCAACAACAGCTGAATCTTCGATACATGCTGGGCCAGTTGCAGTTGTTGCCACCGGCCTTGACGTGGTCTATCCACGTGAACATCACGGGTTATGGAAAGACGTCGGTGAGTGCGGTCTGTTGTTGTCGGAAAATCCGCCAGGTACTGGGCCATTACCCTTTCGATTTCCCTTACGCAATCGAATCATCGCCGCATTGAGCGAAGTGCTGTTGGTTGTTGAATCTCGACTTGATGGAGGCTCATTAATTACGGTTCGCGAAGCACTTGATCGAGGAGTCACAGTGATGGCAGTGCCTGGCGCCACCTCAACAAAGGCTGCGCAAGGAACGAACATGCTTATTCGTGATGGGGCACTGGTTGCGATCGAACCCGATGATGTGTTGATTGCGCTTGGTCTCGATACTCGTCGACAGGCACCAAGTTTCGATTCTCGTCAACCGCCACTGTGGCCCGATTCTGAGGTTCTTGACCTCATCACCAATGATCCGCTCACACTGAATGATGTCGCTCGACTGGCCGACGAGAAGTTCGCGATGTCTTTCGGTGACGTTGCCGTCAGTCTTGGGCGACTTGAAGCACATGGCTGGTTGATGTGCACAGCCGGATGGTTTGAACGAATTGGTGCCCGATAAGGGTCTCATCAACTCAGTACTCTGATGATGTGAAACAACCGGTCAACACGCCTTGGGGAGTCGATGACTTCATTGGTTCGTTGACATCGGTTTCCGAAAACACTCTTGCGGCATATCGCAGTGATCTTGTTGATTTTGTTGAATGGGCCGAACGAGGTTTGGCTGATGCACCGGCCAAGGTTGATCGCTTGATATTGCGGCGTTACTTGGCATATCTCGGAACTCGTGACTTTGCCAAGCGCAGCATTGCGCGTAAGGCCTCGTCGTTGCGTCGCTATTTTTCGTGGGCTCGTCGCACTGGTTTAATTGAGATCGATCCAGCAGTGGCGTTGCGCTCACCGTCGGGCGAAGGTCGATTACCACGAGTGCTTGACGGACCCGAACTACAGTCCCTTTTGGAACCAGTAGAAGTTGATGAGAGTGAACCTTTGTGGCGTCGCCGACGTAACGATGCATTGCTAGAAGTGCTGTATGGCAGTGGACTACGCGTGAGCGAACTCTGCAACCTCGATATTGACAGCGTTGATGTCAAGCGAAGCGTCGTCACGGTGTGGGGTAAGGGTGGCAAAGAACGGCGAGTTCCGATGTCGCTCGCAGCCGTTGAGACGGTGCGTGACTGGCTGAAGTCGCGATCAGAGGTAGTGGACGAGCAGTCAGGGGTTGCACTGTTCTTGAACGCGCATGGCAAACGCCTCGGGACCCGAGATGTCAGGCGGGTGCTCGACGAGCGTTCGGTCAATCCCACGCACCCGCATGCTTTGCGCCATACCTATGCCACCCATTTGCTAGACGGAGGGGCTGATTTGCGGTCGGTCCAAGAACTTTTGGGCCATAGCGACGTAGCTACGACCCAGCGATACACGCACGTCAGTAAAGAGCGTCTACGGTCGGTGTATACAAGTACTCATCCTCGGGCCTGATGGTCCGAGTTTGTAGCCACTTCTACACCTACTTAACAGCGTTTCGACAACATGACCGAGCCCGAACTTAACTCTGACAACCAGAATGCGCCAGACGCGAAGCCGTCGCGTACCACACCGGCTATTGAACGCGCTTGGACACGTTGGGTTGAAGATCGTGATGAAGTGGCCCGCGATCAGTTGATTGTGCATTATTCGCCTCTCGTCAAATTCGTCGCTGGTCGTGTTGCGGCTGGTTTGCCCGCAGGGATCGACACTGGAGAACTCAATGGCACAGGGGTCTTTGGCTTGATGGATGCCGTTGATCGTTTTGACCCGAGTCGCGGTTTCAAGTTTGAAACTTTTGCCGTGCCGCGCATTAAAGGCGCCATCCTTGATGGATTACGGGCACTCGATTGGGTGCCGCGTTCAGTGCGTTCGCGTTCTCGTCAAATCGAAACAGCGGTCGCGAAGTTGGGTAATGAATTCAAACGAGCACCAACTGACGAAGAAATTTGTACCGAACTCGGTATTGATAACGATGAATTGCACAAGTGGTTATCAACTATTTCGGTCGCAAACGTTGGTCCGCTTGATCATGTTGTCGGTGGTGGCTTAGATGGAGAGCAACGGCAATTGCCAGCGTCGCCTGATCAGGGTCCTGATGCAATTGTTGAAGACCAAGAGTTGCGGCAAACAATGCGTTCAGAGATTCGAAGTTTGCCCGAGCGTGAGCGCACGGTCGTTGCGTTGTACTACGACGAAGGCATGACCTTGTCCGAAATCGGTTCGGTGCTCGGCGTCACCGAAAGTCGAGTGTCGCAAATTCACTCAAAGGCGATCATCATGTTGCGCGCTCGTATGTCAGCTGCCGGCGTTTAATCACGACGTTTAGATACAGGGACAGATCACCGCAACGCGCCTGAGATGGCGCACAGTGAGTAGTGATACTTTTTGCTCTGCTCGTTTCTGCGAGTTGTCTCGTACCTCCCGTTAATGGGGCAGTGGCTTTTCCTTATGTCGAACCCCCGTGCGAATTTTGTGCAGGTCACCGAACGATCGATTTTGAGCAGTCGGTCGGGCGTGACGTCATCTCTCCAGTGGCGGGGCGCATCACGTTCGCAGGAACTGTGGTCAACCAGCAATTCGTGTCGATCGACCCAGGTCCTGAATCTGGTTTTGGCCCCGAGGTCGTGGTGACGATCGGGGGTCTCGT
>CANGIP010000026.1 GCA_947454105.1 Actinomycetota bacterium
AGTGCATCGCCTTGGCGCCACATCACTCCCTTGGGCATTCCCGTGGTGCCCCCGGTGTACAAGATGTACAGGTCATCAGGACTTGCTGGCGAAGGTTCATCGTCGCGTGAACTTTCAAGTGCGTCTTCGTACCAAATTGCACCAGGCAATAGCGGGTTGTTCGACTCGTCTTGAACTTGCAATAACAGAGTGAGTTGAGGTGCATCTGTAAGTACTGATTCAAGTACAGGAGCGAATGTTGAATGGAAGACGATGATTGAAGCTACTGAGTCATTGAGCAGATACGTCAGCTCCTCGGCTACATACCGGTAGTTCACATTGAATGGGGCCACGCGACCCTTGAAGGCACCAAGCATGCATTCGAGATATTCATTTCCGTTATGCAGATAAATGGCGAGATGGTCTTGGCCACTTTCTTGCTGAGCAAGTTCGCGTCTTTCCGTATGACATCCGTAGCCACGGTCGTTGAGAAAGTTAGCCAGCCGACGGGTTCTGTCAGTGACTTCCTGCCAGGTATATCGACGATCACGAAAGACGAGACAGTCTTCATTGGGTCTCGATTTGGCGATGGCTTCGTGGATTTCTCCAACAGTGAACTGCTGCACAGCCAAAACTTAGGGTTTGTGCCAGTCTCGTTACGAGTCAGGGTGGCCTGCTCGGGTCGGTATCGTCAGGGATGTGAATCGAGAACAATCACCAGTCACCGGCAAATCACCACATGGAGTTGTGTTTGGGGTTTTTATTCCTCAGGGTTGGAAATTGGAGTTGTCATCAATTGCTGAACCGGCAGACAAATGGAATAAGACCGTTGAAATTGCGGTTCTCGCCGATGAACTGGGTTTTGATTCGTTGTGGGTGTACGACCACTTTCATAATGTCCCGCGACCTGCTCACGAAACAGTTTTTGAATGCTGGTCAACCATTGCTGCGATCAGTCAACGAACTTCGCGCATTCGCTTAGGTCAAATGGTCGGGTGTAACAGTTATCGCAATCCAGGATTGCTCGCAAAAATCACGTCAACCATTGACGTCATTTCTGGAGGGCGTTTGGAGTGGGGCATCGGGGCTGGTTGGTATGAAAATGAATACCGCGCCTATGGGTACGAGTTTCCTAAGCCGAAAGATCGCATCGGCATGTTGCGCGAAAGCGTGGAAATCGTTCGCAGCATGTGGACAGAATCTGAAACGACGTACAAGGGCAAACACTACGAAGTCTTCCGTGCGAACTGTGATCCGAAGCCATTGCAAAAGCCGACTCCTCCCATTTGGATTGGTGGCGGTGGTGAACAGTTGACCTTGAGAGTCGTTGCACAGTTAGCCGACTGTTCAAACTTTGGTGGCACGCCCGATGAATGGGCTCGGAAGCGAGAAACCTTACTTGGTCATTGCCAAGTTGTCGGTCGTGATCCAAATGAGATTCGCATGACCTGGTCCCCAGAATTGTTCATTCGCGAAAGTGAGCGCGAACTGATTGAGCAGGCGCCAAAGAGAATGTCTGGTGAGTCCTTCGAAGACTGGCGAAACGGCAATTTGGTGGGTACGCCCGATGAGGTGTCGGAAAAAATAGCTACTTATCTCAAAATTGGATGCAGCGGATTTATTCCGTGGAGTGCCGACTATCCGTCCATCGAGTCAATTGAACTGTTCGCCAAAAAGGTGATGGCGAATTTCAAATAATTTCGTCGACTCAAATGTATGAGCGGAAGATAATTTCTGCGACGCAAGATGGCTTGCTTGCGCCTTGGCATTCGAAAGTGAATTCCATGGTCATCTGCACTCCATTAGCGATTTCTTCAACTTCAAGGAGTTTGACTCCGAGACGAATTTTTGAACCGACCGGAACTGGTGATGGAAAGCGAACCTTGTTGGCGCCGTAATTCACACCCATTGAGAAACCTTCAATGCGAACGACGGTCGGGTACAACATCGGTCCGAGTGACAGAGTTAAGTATCCGTGAGCGATAGGTCCACCAAATGGACCAGTCTTGGCTCGTTCAACGTCGACGTGAATCCATTGGTGGTCGCCAGTTGCTTCAGCGAATTGATTGACTCGCTCTTGGCTGACATCAAAATATTCGCTGTATCCGAGATGTTCTCCAACAGCTGCTTTGAGTCCATCGACTCCGGTGATTACTCGTGCGGTCATATTTTGAGCCTAGTCAAGTTGGTCGTGGGCTTACGAATACCAAACGCGTTGGTGTTCGCGGCTATGGGGATGAAGGAGCAGCGCGCAAAGGGCCGCCTCAAAGATAAATCCGATGGTGTCACTACCTGTGATTTTGTCCAGGGTGCTAAAACCAGACGCTGACCACAGAACCCATATCCGGAGAGCGAACGGCGAGAACGCTGCGACAAGGGCGAGTTTGTAGCCGACCTTGCGGTCGTTGGCCATCAAGAAACCACCCCCAATAAAACTAACCAAGACAAGAATTCCGACAAGGCTGCCGATTGATCCTTTATCTACACGTGCATAGCCAATCCAGTCACGTTTATCCATAAAGCTGATGAGGGCGAAAAAACCATTCAGATACAGAAGCCAGGTGGCAATTTGCAACGTTTGTGGTTGCATGCGATCAAACCACTTCCGTGGGTTCAACTGTTGATGTTTTTGACGGTTATTCATACATCTAGAGTGCCACATATTGAGGTTCGGTCGTTGTCTATATCGGATAGTTGTTCAGATAGGGCGGTAGGGTACGGAACGAATGCGCTCTGGATTTGTCACTCTTGTCGGTCGACCGAATGTCGGTAAGTCGACCTTGGTTAACGCGATTTGTGGCAAAAAGATTTCGATTGTGTCGGACAAGCCGCAAACTACTCGTCGTCAGGTGCGTGGAATTCTGACCCGCCCCGATAGTCAAATCGTGTTTGTTGATACGCCAGGCCTTCACAAGCCGGTGAGTGCTTTGGGTGAGCGAGTCAATGCTGCAGCGATTGAAAGTATTAGTGACGTTGATGTGGCTTGCTTGGTCCTCGATGCGACGATGCCGTTCGGTTCGGGTGATCAATGGGTCGCTGATCGCCTCGATCTCTCGAAGACGATTGTGATTGTGAACAAGACCGATGTTGCAAGTAAGAAGCAGGTCGTCAATCATCTCATCGCTTCATCGGGACTTGACGCTCTTGCCTATTTCCCAATCTCGGCAAAATCTGGACATGGAGTTGCAGATTTGGTTGCGCACATTCTTGAACGTATGCCCGAAGGTCCGATGTACTACCCGGACGATATTGTCAGCGATCTACCCGAAGCCGAATTTGTTGCCGAGCTCGTGCGCGAGCAGCTATTGGCGGCTACTCATGATGAATTGCCATATTCGATCGCCACTGTGGTGACTGAATGGGAATGGCCACGAATCCGCTGTGAAATCATTGTCGAACGTGAAAGCCAAAAGGGAATGGTGATTGGTAAGGGCGGCGCAGTACTGAAGATGGTCGGCACTGCAGTTCGCCAACAGTTGCCACCCGGCGTCTTCATAGAACTTCACGTCAAAGTAGACAAAGATTGGCAACGCAAACCAGATCGCGTTGAACGTCTCGGTTACTAAATCATCGAGTTCTCAGCATGAAAAATTGCTGGGCAATAGATTTGCGTAATCGTCGCAGGCAACCGTGGCGCCTGGTGAGGATAAATCGCCTCGTCCTCGTGGAACCGATTGCGGCTCGTTGTTACTTGTGAATCGAACCTGACCGACACCGGCCTGGCGAGTCAAGGTTAAAACGATTTGAGCGACCGCTAGTCGTTGCTCGCCACCTGGGAGATCGGTGATAAACGTTCCTGGTAACTCAACTGTTGCGATACCGCGTTCAACAGTTACTTCGGCCACGAAACCAACAGGTAGCGCGCTGCGTAATCCAGCAGCAGCGTCTCCTTCTGGTGGGCCTTCAGACAAGGCGGCTAATACTTGAGGAGCTGCCGCAGGCGTGAGTAATAATCGATCAATCGGCACGACTTGAGCGCCGGCAACGAAAAACATACTCACAATCTCCACAGGGATTGTCGACGAACTTGTGGAAGTTGTTGTTTCGATCACCGGCGATGTTGTCGTGCTTGCGACCGTTGTTGTTGGTGGCGAACTCGTTGTTGTGGCATTGAGGTCGTAAGGAATGTTGTCGGGATTAATCTGTTTGACCGACCCGCCACCTGGAATTGAACAACTTGTGAACATAAGTGCGAGCGAAGAGGAAATCGCGAGGATCGAAGTCAATCGTTTCATGTCGTCTCTCCAGGGAATTCAATGACGAATCGAGCGCCACCGGTAGCGGCATCTTCAACCCACGCCGAACCGCCGTGGGCTCGAGCGTGTTCAGCAACTAAGGCCAGACCGAGACCCGTGCCACCAGCACGACTGCGACCTGCTGAACCTCGAGCGAAGCGTTCAAAAATACGGACCCGTTCACTTTGTGCGACTCCCGGACCCGAATCTTCAACCGAAACCCGGGTGCTCCCATCACGCTGATTTGCGATCTCGACGTAAGAAACTCCACCACCGTGTAGGCGGGCGTTTTCGAGGAGGTTGGCCATGATTCTTTCAAACCGGCGTTTGTCGATTTTGATAACGCTGTCAGATCCTTCTGTCAGAGTTATTTGAATTTCGTTGACACCGTAACGAGAGGCAATCCGTCGAATGAAAGGGACGATGTCAATTTCTTCTCGGTTGACTTCGGTAATTCCTGCATCAAGTCTTGAAAGTTCAAGAAGATCAAGAACCATTTGATCAAAACGACGAATTTGCGAAACGACGACGTCTAATGCTTGTTGAGTCCGATCAGATAAGTCTGCTCGTCGGGCGTCGAGAACTTCTACTGCTGCAGCAAGCGCGGTAATGGGCGAACGCAATTCGTGGCTCACGTCAGACGCAAAACGTACTTCGCGCTCGATGCGAGTTTGAACAGCATCGGCCATGTCATTGAATGACGTCACGAGGCGCGATAGATCGGGATCATTTTCTTGTTCTAAGCGAGTGTCAAGTCCACCTTCGGCGATTTCACTGGCAGCTTCACTGACTCGCTCAAGAGGGCGCATGAGACGACGACTGACCCACAGACCCACTAAGGAGGACAGAGACCCCACCACGAATATTCCAAGCAAAAGTGTGGAACCAATAATTGTTAAGGTCCGCTCTTCATCGGTCAAAGGAAATGCCTCAAAATACTGGGCATTGATTTCGTTGATCGAGACGCCGACGGCGATGAAAGGTTCTCCGTCAATTGAGAACCTTTGGCGCGATGTGATTCCCTGAAGTGTTGCTACGACAAGGTCGGGTGGAAGCAGGGTTTGAGTGTGGCGAATGTCTTGGGAAAAATAGAGATCTTCGGGTGACAAGTGGAGAACGGCAAATCCGTTTGATTCGGTTCGTATGCCCGAAATCAGTTCAAAGGCTTCGGTTCGTCGAGTGCGTAACTGAGTGCGAATCAATTGAGCGTTGTTGAATGCTTGTCGTTCAACAATCTCTTCTCGCCGTTGAAGCAGGTAGGTGCGTGCGGTGAGATAGCTCGCTCCCGAAAGAAGAAGAGCAGCGACGAGACCCGTCATCAGGAACAAGAGAGTGACGCGACTGCGCAAGCTCAAGTGTCGGGCTCGGTCGGCTAAACGCACTCTTGTATCTTGCCCGATCGGGGAGCAGATTTGTGGGGCGTGACACGCCGTGACGAAGAATGGAATCAATAGAAAACGCCCGACTCGGACACTGTGCCAGCGAGTCGGGCGAAGATTGGGTCCCGCTGGCCGGGGGAGATCAGGGGGAGGACGACCTCCACCGAACCAGCGTGAACAGGATTTAGTTTCTCGGCTGTGTGTGAAAGGACCGTGTGAATAGTGTGCGTTTTGTGTAACAAAACGGAAATCTGGGCAAGAATGTCAACTAGTGAATTCCCTGCTGTTTATTGAAGATGATGACCAGATCCGTTTGGCATTACGCCTGGTCCTTGAGGATGAGGGTTATGAAGTTCGCGAGGCCGCTGATGGTCGGTCGGGATTGGCCGCCTTTCATGCCCTTGAGCCCGATCTGGTGTTGCTCGATATTCGGTTGCCAGACATGTCGGGTTTTGATGTGTGTCGGGCTTTGAGGGCAATGTCCATTGTGCCGATTGTGATGGTGACGGCTCAAACCGACACCCAGGACATGGTCACCGGACTGGAAGCTGGCGCGGATGACTACGTCACGAAGCCGGTCGTTCCGAAAGAACTTGCGGCACGAGTGCGGGCACATTTACGACGGGCGCAACTTCAGAATCTGTCTGGTGTTCCACACAGCGAGATTTTCGGTGACATTGACTTGCGACGAGCGCAAGGTTTGGTTTTCAAGAATGGCCAAGAACTTTCGTTGACCAAAACCGAGTTCAACTTGCTGTGTGAATTCGCTGATCATCCCAACGTCGTTCTTTCTCGCGATCAGCTACTTGAACGAGTCTGGGGATACGACTACTTGGGTGATAGTCGATTAGTAGACGCTCACGTTCGTCGCTTGCGAGTCAAAATTGAAGACCAGCCAGATGATCCAAAACTCATTCTGACAGTACGTGGCATCGGGTACCGTCTGATGCCCGTTAACTAAAACATTTGTCAACGAGTAATGAGCCGGAGAAATTCTTCAACTTCAGTGCGGTCGATCGATTTTCGCATTGGCGGCATGGATTCCAAAATGTCGCGTCGATAACCAGCGTTACCAAGGCGCGGATCGAAGACAGCAACCACGCCACGATCTGTCGCGTTTCTGATGAGCCTCCCGGTGGCTTGAGCAAGCAGAGTCGCAGCTCGTGGTAAGTCAATTTCTCGAAAAGCTCGGTCGCCAATGGCATCGCGACGAGCACTCAATAGTGGATCGTCGGGGCGGGGGAAGGGAATGCGATCCAGAGTGACGAGCGACAATGTGCGACCGGGAATATCGATGCCTTGAAAAAAACCCGATGTCGCGAAAAGACACGAGGATTCATCTTCGGTAAAGAGTTTTACCAATTGATTTTTTTGATATTCACGTTGGGACAAAATTGTGTTGGGCAACTTTTTACGCATCGCTTCGACAGCTAAGTCGAGAGCCCGGTAACTGGTGAAAAGGGCCAATGTTCGACCACCAGCAGCTGCTATGAGATGAAACAACTCATCGTGCATCAGTTTTGTGAACTCGGGAGAGTTTGGGTTCGGCAAATGCTTCGCACAATACAGAACGGCATTCGCTTGGTAATCAAACGGGCTTTCGACATTGCATGATTGAGTTCTCGAAACGGGCAAACCAATTCGTTCGGCCATCTTGTTTGGAACTGTGGCGCTCGTCAATATTGCAGTGGTCTTTTGCCAAACACCGGCATCAAGAACAGGTCCGACATCAAGAGGAGCAATATCGAGTTTCGGATGATCTACTGTGCCCGAGACATATGGAACATACGTGTCGTCGGTTTTTAGAGCGACATCGATGGTGTCAGCGAGTCGTGATGCCAATGTTTGCGCCCGTAGTTTTCGTTGGTTGCTGTCGTCGTCCTTGGTATCAATGACACGCAAGATGTCGAGGATGCGGGCCACGAGACGGCGCCCTTCAGCCAATACAGCCGTGATCTCCAAAGGTAAAGGCGCTGCGATGCGTTGGTTGTGGAGTGGCGAAAGAACCTCATCAAGCATCATCCCAATATTGACGATGTCGCTGATGACCTTCGGATCAGCGATGATTCGCTTGACTACACCCGCAAAAAAATTGAAGTTGCCAGCGTGTAACGACACACCTACGGTGTCGCTCATAATGTCTTCTAAACCGTGGGCCTCGTCGACAATGAGAACTTCATGTTCGGGCAAAAGTTGTCCACCGGAAGCCACGTGAAGTCCGTAAAGATGGGTATTCACGACGACAATGTCGGCCTCGCTTGCTTTGAATCGGGCGATCTCTGAGAAGCAAGTACCGCCAACTGGACAGCGCCGAGCCCCTGGGCATTCGTCGCTACCGACACTCACCGCTTTCATTGCGCGTTCGGAGGGCGACCACGTGATGTCAGCCATATCTCCGCTTTTCGTACCTTTCACCCATTCAGAAATCTGTTCAATCTCACGACGAACAGTTTGAGACATTTCGTCGACTTCAAGCAAGGTCGGAGAATCGGCCTTGCGGTTCTTCTTTTCTGTTTCGCCATTGAGTTCGGCGAGACGTTGACGACACACGTAATTGCTACGGCCCTTCAATACGGCAAACGTGATATCACGGTTGACGTAAGAACTGAGATGTTCGACTAAAAACGGCAAGTCCTTTTGGGCTAACTGGTCTTGTAAGGCTTTTGTAGCCGTGGTGACGACTGTCTTCTTTCCCGCAACGATCGCCGGAACCAAGTAGGCGATTGTTTTGCCAGTTCCGGTACCTGCCTGAACAATGAGGTGTTTCCCCTCGGACAATGCTTCATCAACGGCGTGAGCCATTTCTTTTTGACCAGGACGAGACTCAGAATGCGGAAGCGCCGATGTTGCGATTTCTAATGCATCGCTGACATTGATCTTTGAACGGGGCACTGACACAAGGTGCAACCGTACCGCAGGGCGAGGTGTCAGTTAGGTCTAGTGACCGTTTCAACCGTTTCGGCATCCTTGAATGTCTCGGCCAACTGGAGAGCCAGATCAAGATCTTCTGCTGAAAACTCGGGCCAGGTGTTGTCGGTGAAATAACTCGGTGCTCCGACTGCTTGCCATAACAAGAAATTAGAAATTCGGGTCTCACCGGATGTTCGGACCAAAACATCAACTTTCGGCATATTCGGCAGATACATCTGATTCGTCATGTTGAGTACCGATGGTTCTTGATGCGTAGATGCGAGCTTTCGTGCTGCATGGGCAATCTCGGTCCGGCTTCCGTAATCGAAAGCGACAGTCATCGTCATGCCAGTGTTTCGAGAAGTGTCCGAAATCGCCTTACGGATTGCCCGCTGTACATATCGGGGAGTTTTGGCAGATGCTTCATCAAAAGGACGGCCAATCCACTGAACTTTCACATTGAGGTCATTGAGTTCGTTGATTCTCCCAAAGAGTTTTTTGTGGAGACCCAAAATGTGGCGAACTTCGCCTCTCGGTCGGACCCAGTTTTCGGTGGAGAATCCAAAAACAGTCAAAAAGTCGATATCTCGGGCAACGCTGGCGCGCACAATGGCGGCGAGGTTCTCCTCACCTGCGGTATGGCCAGCAGTTCGGGGTAAACCCCGACGCTGAGCCCATCTTCCATTTCCATCCATGATGCAGGCCACATGCACGGGCTTCACGGTAGTCGTCACAACTGCGCAACAAGCGTCATCTGGGCGAGTAATCATCTGGCAATGTGGTCGACCGGAGTGAATGACCCCCGCTAGATGGTCGTGATCGGCAACAATGGTTGTTGATGGGGAAGCTTTTCAACCGACAGAAGCGGGAGACAGAGACTGCGGTTGATAGTGACGATTCGCTGCTACACGTTGCGATCGCTGGCGGCTCGCTCAGTGAATGGGAGACCTTTGGGTCGTTGTGGGAATCCCGAATCGAAGAATTGACCTCGTTGATGGGACCATTGGGTATTCAGTTCCTCTCGCTGTACCCCTATGGGCCAGATGCTGAAGATCACAAAGTGCAGGGCAAGACATTCGATAGGAAACTCAGTGTCAACGGCATCGAAGTGATGATCCACTCGTCCACTGACGGTCGGGATCGTATTTGCTCAGCCCTGGAAAAGCGGAACGATCGTGAAATTGTTAATGAGAATTTTCTTGATCAACAGTTATTTGGGGATGCCGGCGATCCCGATTTGGTAGTGGTTTTAGGTCGAGCCAACTGTTTGCCTCGTTCGCTGGTATGGGAGCTTGCGTACAGCGAAATTGTTTTTGTGGAACAGAGTTGGACGCAGTTGTCAATTGACAAAATTCAATCGGCGATTGATGAATATTTCTTACGGCACCGGCGATTTGGTGGAGTGAATACGTGACGTCACGTCTGTACCGAGATGTCGGAATCGTGCTTCGTACGTACAAACTTGGTGAAGCTGATCGGATCATCGTGTTTCTCACGCAAGATCACGGAAAGGTTCGCGCAGTCGCCAAAGGTGTGCGTAAAACTCGCTCGAAGTTCGGTGGTCGGCTGGAACCGTTATCTCATGTCGAGGTTCAATTACATCGAGGCAAAGATCTTGACATCGTGAGTCAAGTGGAGAGCGTTGATACCACTTCACCAGTCTTTGGAAATCTTGATTCGATGACTGAAGCCAGTTCGATTCTGGAAGCGGTTGATCAATTGGTGCCAGATCGCGAACCAGTTCCGCAGATGTATCGCATGTTGGTAGGGGCTCGACAGACTTTGCTGACTCGACCGTCACCTCTCGTTGTGCCAGCTTTTTTGTGGAAGTTATTGTCATCTGAAGGTTTGAGACCTCAATTGGACGAATGCGTTTCTTGCGGTGAATCCTCCGATATTGAATTCGTGGCTTTTGATTTAGAACTCGGAGGAGTGGTGTGTCGTTCGTGTCGTAGCGGAATCGCGATTTCTGCTTCGGCTTTGGTATTGATGCGAGATGTCTTGGGCGGAAAACTAGGTGAGTCTCTCGACCGGGCATTTAACCCCGAAGGTCAGCAGTTAAACGATCCGGTGATCAATGAGGTGTCCCTGTTGGCGACCCGAGCATTTGAGCATCACATCGAGCGCCGACTTCGGTCGGTCTCAATTTTTGAGCGCCACTAGAGGCTGTTGCTTGCGGGTGAAACCCGTCTTTAAGCGCTGATGTGCTGGTCATACCCCGTAACCTTGGAGGTCTATGCCGGCTAAAGATCTTGATCAAATCGTCAACCTGTGCAAGCGCCGTGGTTTCGTGTACCCCTCGGCCGAGATTTATGGCGGTTTCCGTTCAAGTTATGACTACGGCCCCTTGGGTTCGTTGATGCTTCGCAATGTGCGTGAATCATGGATTCGTACGATGGTGCAAAAGCGGGATGATGTTGTTTTGATTGACGCGGCGATTTTGGGACCGCCACAAGTGTTTGAAGCAAGTGGTCACCTGGCTAATTTCAGTGATCCGCTCGTTGACTGCAAGACATGTAAACAACGTTTCCGTGAAGACCACTTAGAAGATAAATCGGTGTGCCCAAACTGTGGTGCCAAAGACAGTTTGACGGATGCTCGTGCATTTAATTTGATGTTCAAAACCTTTGCTGGACCTGTTGAAGGTTCTGGTGCAGAGGTGTACCTTCGTCCCGAAACAGCTCAAGGTATGTTCGTGAACTTTGCGAACGTTTTGCAGACAAGTCGCAAGAAGCCGCCGTTCGGTATCGCTCAAGTTGGTAAAAGTTTCCGTAACGAAATCACCCCTGGAAACTTCATTTTCCGTACACGCGAATTCGAACAGATGGAACTTGAGTTTTTTGTTCCGCCGTCCGAAGGTCCGAAATGGTACGAATATTGGTGCAATGCCCGCTTGCAGTGGTATGTCGATTTAGGTATTCCGCTTGAAATGTTGCGTTTGCGTCCTCATGATGCCGATGAACTGAGTCACTATTCAGCTGGAACCGCCGATGTTGAGTTCGCCTACCCATGGGGATGGGGCGAACTCGAAGGAATCGCTCAGCGAACAAACTTTGACCTCAATCAGCACGCCACACATTCGGGTCAGAAACTTGATTACTTCGATCAGTCGACTAATGAACGTTATGTGCCGTTTGTGATTGAACCCGCGGCTGGTGTTAACCGGGCTATGGCTGCATTTTTGTTGGCAGCGTATGAGGAAGACGAAATTGGTGGAGAAGTTCGAACGGTGCTTCGTTTGCATCCCCGTTTGGCTCCGTACAAGGTCGCAATTTTGCCTTTGAGCAAGAAGGACACCTTGACTCCCTTAGCTCGCGAGATCTTTGAAAATCTTGGTGAGCGTTATATGGTCGATTACGACGACACTCAGTCAATCGGCAAGCGATATCGCCGTCAAGATGAAATTGGAACCCCGTTATGTATCACGGTCGATTTTGATTCTCTTGAAGACGGTTCAGTAACAATTCGTGACCGCGATACCACCGATCAGGTACGAGTGCCGATTGCCGATCTTGAAAATCAAGTTCGTCTTCGCCTCGGGTTCTGATTGAGCTCGATCAGCGTCTACGGTTCGTCTTACGTTTATTCACTCATCCATCAAAAGGGGAATGTCATGTCAAAAGTTGCCGTATGGGCCAAAATTCCAGCTGCTCCAGGTAAGCGCGACGATTTAGCTGCCGCTCTCGGAAATGCCCTTGAAACTGCCAAGGCCGAGGCTGGAACCGTGTACTACATCTTGCATAACGACCCGAATGACGCCGATGCCTTGTTCATGTACGAAATGTACGAATCGCAAGATGCACTGAACTTGCATATGGGTTCGGAAGCTTTCAAGGCCCTCGGACCGGCAATCACTCCATTCTTGGGTGGCCGACCCGAATTACATTTCGTTGAGCCCATCGGTGGAAAGGGCGCCTGATTCTCTCGTGAATCGTCCTGCCACTTATCTTGATCGTATCTTGGCTCGCCATCGTGAGGTGGCAGCCAATGATGCGCGAGATGTGGACCAACTTGTCGATCGCTGTCTGGCGATGGTGCCGACGCGAGGATTTAGAAATCGCCTGTTGACTGATGCCGAGTCAGGCGTCAGCGTCATCAGCGAAATCAAACGGCGCTCACCATCTAAAGGCGATTTGGCGCAAGGGTTAGATCCTGAAGCCATTGCTTTGGCTTACGAGTCTGGCGGAGCTTCTTGTCTGTCGGTTCTGACCGATGAAGAGTTTTTTGGTGGCTCAATCATGGATTTGCAACTTGCCTCATCAGCTTGTTCGTTGCCAGTTCTGCGTAAAGACTTCACCGTCTCGCGCCACGATGTGTGTGACGCTCGGTTAATGGGAGCCGATTGTGTGTTGCTCATAGCCGCAGCACTCACAGAAATCGAACTGCAAAGTTTTCATGAACTCGCAGATTCAATTGGTCTTGACGTTCTTGTTGAAATACACGATGAGAAAGAACTTGAAAATGCCATCAACGCCCAGGCCAAATTGATTGGTGTCAACCAACGGGATTTGGTGACATTTCAGGTTGATCATGCTCGGGCTTTGCGCATGGCGAATCTCATACCTCAGGGAGTCGTACGAGTCGCCGAAAGCGGGGTTCGCAATGCTGAGGACGCTGCTGAATTGCACTCTGCCGGTTATCACGCAGTTTTGGTGGGTGAAAGCCTCGTCACCTCATCTGATCCGTCTGTTGCAGTTCGATTGCTGCGTACTGCGGGACGATAGGACTGCAGTTGGTCGCCGAGTATCCGCTGCCGTTTCATCATTGGACGGTACGGTGACAGTGTGTTCGTGAAAATTTGTGGCATCACGAATGAAGATGATGCGCTTCTTGCAGTGGCTATGGGAGCCGACGCCGTCGGTTTCGTCTTCGCGCCGTCACCGCGTCAGGTGTCGGCTCAAGTTGTGTATGACATCACTCGTCGTTTGCCTCCCGAAATTCTGACAGTTGGCGTCTTCAAGGATGATCTTCCCGACCGAATCTTTGACATCGTTTCCAAATCTGGTGTGAAGGCAGTTCAGTTACACGGACATGAGCCGGTGTCGACAGTCGCAGCATTGGCGGACAATGTGCGCTGGATTATCAAGGCCGTGGCCGCCGGTTCACGAGAAGCTCGAGTGGCGAATCAATTTGGCACCGATTTGATTCTTGTTGATGCCCCAGAACCAGGTTCAGGCAAAGTATTCGATTGGACGTTGACGGATCAGATTCCATCGGGAATCAGAATGATTTTGGCTGGGGGATTGACTCCAGAAAACGTGGCTGACGCAGTGCGATATGTCAATCCTTGGGGAGTAGATGTCTCATCGGGAGTTGAGTCGGCTCCTGGAAAAAAGGATGCGATCAAACTTCGCAAATTCATTGCCAATGCTCGTGCCGCCGCTCCGCCTGATGACCCAACGTCTGGGCTCGGAGAGTTCCCTTATGACTGGGCTGACGAATAGTCACACAAGTAACACGACAAATTCGCTCAAGAAGTAGGCAGTTTGCTCAAGTCGGTGCGAACATAGAGAGTCGTTTGTGAGGAGTGAAGTGTCGATTTCAGATCAATCCATCATGTCTGAACCATCCGAGTCAGGTCGCTTTGGCGAATTCGGTGGTCGTTTTGTTCCGGAGACTTTGGTCCCAGCATGCCAAGAATTGGAAGCTTCGTTTCGTGAGGCGTGGGCAGACCCCCTCTTTCGAGCCGAACTTGATCAAGTTCTGAAAGAATACGCCGGTCGTCCGTCCATCATTACCGAGTGTTATCAACTTGGAGCCAAGTTGGGTATTCGTTTGGTTTTGAAGCGAGAAGATCTCAATCACACTGGTTCGCACAAGATCAATAACGTTCTCGGCCAGGTTCTACTAGCCAAACGAATGGGCAAGAAGCGGATCGTCGCTGAAACTGGGGCCGGACAACACGGCGTTGCGTCGGCGACCGCCGCTGCCCTGATGGGAATGTCTTGCAAGGTCTACATGGGCGCAGTCGATGTCGAGCGGCAAGCACTCAATGTCTTCCGGATGAAACTTCTCGGTGCTGAAGTCGAAGCGGTGCATAGCGGAAGTCGCACTCTCAAAGACGCGGTCAACGAAGCAATGCGTGATTGGGTTGCCTCAGTTGAATCAACGCACTATTGCTTAGGTTCGGTCATGGGACCGCATCCGTATCCGTGGATGGTCCGAGAGTTTCACCGAGTGATCGGTAAAGAAGCGCGCGAACAGTGTCTCGAGCGATATGGAAGCGATCCTGATTTCGTGGTTGCGTGTGTCGGAGGAGGATCTAACGCGATCGGAATCTTCTCGGGTTTTGTTGATACCAAGGCTCGTCTCATCGGCGTCGAGCCCGCAGGTGGGGCAGCAGTCGGACGCGGTCAGCCAGGTGTCGTCCACGGCATGCGCAGCTATCTCATGCAAGACGAATACGGACAGGTGCAAGAGGCTCACTCAATTTCGGCAGGTCTTGATTATCCAGGCGTTGGACCGGAGCATTCGTATTTAGCTTCAATCGGACGAGCTGAGTATCCGACTGTCACTGACGCAGAAGTGATCGAAGCGTTCCAATTGATGGCGAAAACCGAAGGGATTATTCCGGCTTTGGAATGTGCCCACGCATTGGCTTGGATTACTCGTGAAGCTCCAAAAATGCAAGGGAAAACTGTCCTCATGAATTTGTCAGGTCGCGGCGACAAAGACGTTGGCCAAATGATGGAAATCCTCGGATGAATACCTCGAACCTGTTGCCTTTCGAACGTGAACTGCGCGCCAAACGGGATGCTGGTCGCAAGTTGCTGGTTCCGTACGTGACAGGCGGGTTAAGTGGTTGGACCGATGCCATTCGTGCGGCTGCTGCCAATGGCGCCGACGTGATTGAAATTGGCTTACCGTTCTCTGATCCGGTGATGGATGGTCCAATCATTCAGGAAGCCTCGCAACGCGCACTGGATGACGGTGCAACCCCCATTTCGATTCTGGAAGGTGTTCGCACACTCGATGTCGATGTCCCTCTCGTCGTGATGTGTTACTACAACACAGTGCATCATGCTGGACACGAACGATTCGCTTCGCAGTTGGTGCAAGCCGGAATTGTTGGCGCAATTATTCCCGATCTTCCTCTCGAGGAATCGGGGCCATGGTGTGCGGCCGCAGATGCAGTTGGTTTGGCAACAATCATGTTGGCTGCGCCTACTGCGCCCGATGATCGTCTACCTCGGGTGTGTGCTCGAGCGCGAGGTTTCGTGTACTCGGTAGGACTTTTGGGTGTCACTGGCGAAAGAACAGAACTGGCGGCAACAGCGAGCCAATTGGCTGGACGTTTGAAAAAAGTTACTGATGTACCAGTGATCATTGGCGTCGGCGTTTCGAATAGTGCACAGGCGGTCGAGGCGTGCAAGGTGGCAGACGGAATCGTGCAAGGAGCCTCGGTGGTGCGTCGACTCATGGAAAGCGGACCTGACGCTGTGGGCGCGTATGTGGCCGAAGTTCGCGCGGCCATTGACGCTGGCTAAATGTGACTTCTGTCCAGATTTCTTTAATTTTAGTGTTAAATGAAACATGAGCCGATTTTCTGGGTCATACTCTCCTTGCACCCCCAACTTAAGGAGAAATATGCGTAAGTTATTAGCCCCTCTAGCCCTTATCGGATTGCTTGTTTCCTGTGGCAGCGACAAGAACGATGCTGTGCCCGCAACTGAAGCGCCAATGTCCTCGGATGCCCCGAAGGAGACTGACGCACCTATGGATGAAGCGACCGACATCGTCGCGATCGCCAGTGGCAACGAAGATTTCTCGACACTCGTCGCAGCAGTAACTGCTGCCGGTCTGGTTGAGACCCTTCAAGGTGAAGGACCATTCACAGTTTTCGCACCAACCAACGAAGCGTTCGCAGCTTTGCCGGCCGGTCTTGTTGACAAGTTGTTGTTGCCAGAAAATAAGGATCTGCTCGTCAAGATTTTGACGTACCACGTGGTGTCAGGAAAAGTAATGGCCGCTGACGTTACTGCCGGTGAAGTGCCGACAGTTGAAGGTCAAAGCATTACTGTCACGACCGAAGGTGGAGTACAGGTCAACGGTGCAAATGTTGTTGCAACCGATATCGAAGCAAGCAATGGCGTGATTCACGTCATCGATGCCGTGATCTTGCCACCAGATGTGGATCCCTCAGCGCTCTGAGATTTTCTCGCAAAATAGTTGCTAGTGCTGAAGGCGGGCCGGTTGGTCCGCCTTCAGTCGTTCTCTGACTGGTGAGTTTGGTGTGTCAGAATTGTCGTTATGGAAGCAATGAAGGCGTGCGAACTGTGCGAGGCGGCTCGCTTCACCGAGTGGTACTACGAAGACGATGAATGTTGGGTGGCAGAGTGCGAGGCGTGCTGCGTCCCGATGATCGTTTGGAAGACGCACGATCCTCATCCGGATGAATCGACAAAAGCGAAACTGCACAGTCGCTTGTTGAGTGTCGCAACGTCAGTGTTCGACTACGAGCCGTACATCGATGACAACATGCGAAATATCCCCGATCACTATCACGCTCACGCGCGAGGTCGGGGATTGGGTTTCGCTCAAACTCCGCCGCGGCGTGAGGTTTGAGGTAAAGAATTGCTGATTTCAGCAAGGACGACGGATGGGGCGACCGGACATGATCGACCTTTCTGTTGGGTACAAATGTCATCAAATCACCGTGAGTGAGATTTACCGATAGGTCATTCGGACTATTCGGTCTGTTTACTACGGAGAGTGGTGAGACCACTACAGAAGGTTGTGCAATATCAACCATGCGTCGCAAGACTGCTTCTAAGGTGACGTCATGAGTTCTTTTCCGTTACCCGCAGATGTTTTGCCCCATCGTCCGCCCTTTTTGTTTGTTGACGAAATCACTGCGGTCGAACCTGGAGTATCGGCTGCGGGAACCTGGCATTTGACGGGTGACGAATGGTTTTTTACGGGGCATTTTCCCGGTCGTCCAACACTGCCTGGCGTATTGATGTGCGAAGCAATAGCCCAAATGGGTGCCATTGCAGTTTTGGTCGGTGGGAATCATGAGGGCAAGATTCCGCTTTTTGGTGGTCTCGACGGTGCCCGTTTTCGTCGGCAGGTTCAACCAGGAGACACGCTCGAACTTGTCGTTGAACTCGGGCGGATGTCGGCCCGTGCGGGTAA
>CANGIP010000027.1 GCA_947454105.1 Actinomycetota bacterium
TGCAAGATGCTCAACGGCACGTCCTGCATAAGTCCTGGAATGACTGCGGCACTTGAAGTCATGACTGTTCCCCCAAAGTTGTTGACGGAGCAAATCGTAACCCGTCAGCCGACTGACCTCTTAGGTCAGCGCAAAGTTCGGCGTCGACCGAGAACAAAGAGGCCAACAACCAACATGTACAGAGCCACTATCGCTGGCGTTTCAGATGATTTTCCAGTCCTTGGAAGGCCAGTTGTTGATTTTGAGGTATTGGCAAATGTCACCGAATAGTCCTCAACTTCGCCCGAGCCGACCTTTCCAAGCGGAGAGTTGACAGCACTGTCGTAACTCAAACGCAACCGGGCATAGGTCGGACCAGTTGTCACCTTGGACGGCACAACCCATGCCAATTTCGCGGATGTGTCACCGGGGTTCACGGTCGCACAGGCACGCTCGGCTGGGTTGTCAAACAATCCATTGCCAT
This sequence comes from Actinomycetota bacterium, assembly GCA_947454105.1. Taxonomy (GTDB): domain Bacteria; phylum Actinomycetota; class Acidimicrobiia; order Acidimicrobiales; family Ilumatobacteraceae; genus Casp-actino8. The sequence goes on from CANGIP010000027.1 coordinate 464, forward strand.
CAAAGTCGATCCAACTGCATAAATAGGCCGTAGCCGTCACACCAGTCACTGCGACATCAATTGAATACTCGCTTCCGGCTTTGCCCAATGCCACTGGAGCAGCAAAGGCTTTCGTGCCGTCGTCACCAGATGCCGCTTCTCCATTCTTGACGGCATCTGGGTTGATCAGCGAAACAAAAGTGCTCGCGTGATCGGGCGTTACTTCTGCACCAAGTTTGAGACTTCCAGTGGTGTGGGTTGCAACCGATCCTTGGTCGTATGAAGTTGGCGCCACCCCGTAATCGTCAACGTTGACATTGCTCACAACCGTCGTAGTTGTAGTTGTCGGCGGAACCGTCGTCGAAGTTGTTGTTGGTGCAACCGTTGTCGAAGTTGTCGTTGTCGGTGCAACCGTCGTCGAAGTTGTTGTTGGGGCAACCGTCGTAGTTGTCGTTGGGGCAACCGTCGTAGTTGTCGTTGGGGCAACCGTCGTAGTTGTCGTTGGGGCAACCGTCGTAGTTGTCGTTGGGGCAACCGTCGTAGTTGTCGTAGTCGGAGGAACCGTAGTTGTCGTCGTAGTCGGTGCAACCGTTGTAGTTGTCGTTGTTGTCGTAGTCGGAGGAACCGTAGTTGTCGTTGTCGTCGTAGTCGTTGTCGGTGCAACCGTCGTAGTTGTAGTTGTCGTAGTTGTCGTGGTTGTAGTTGTCGTCGTCGTCGGAACGGTTTGTACAAATGTCAGCGAATAGTCCTCAACTTCACCCGAACTGACCTTGCCTAACGGCGAATTCGCTGCTGCGTCGTAACTCAAACGCAGTCGAGCGTATGTCACGAGCGATGTCACAGTCGCTGGAACAGTCCATATCAAGTTCGCGGTCGTAGCTCCCGACGCCGGCGTTGCACAGGCCCGTTCGCTCGGGTTATCGAATGCACTGTTTCTATTGAAGTCAATCCATCCACACAAGGTTGCACTTGCAGTGAGCCCAGCCAATGACACTGGCGCTGTAAAAGTTGTTCCTGACGCACCGATACTCACTGATCCGGCAAATGCCGTTGTTCCGTCATCAGCAGTGATTGCAGTTCCGAAAGCTACTGAATCGGGGTTAGTCGTTGGATTCAAAGTGTTTGTCTGGTCTGCGGTGACAACTGATCCCATTTTCAATGCGCCGACTGTATGCGACGCAACATTCGTCGAGTCATACACTGCTGGCGCTAATCCGTAATCGTCGTCAAGGCTCACAACTAATGACCAACCGTCTTCTAGTTGACTTGGCCCAGGATAAGCCTGGGCATTATTCACACTTCCGAAATCAACTTTGAACGTCACTGATGTAAAGGTTCCATTGATTCGAATAGAACCACAAACAGCTTTTGCTGTTGCACCATAAGAAGTTGAACCTGTTGAAATTGAGGAGCAATTGAAGTCCGGGTTTTTGACAGTGGGTTCAATACGCGTGCCACCGACAACACTCGTATTCTCGCCACCAAGATCGGTCAACGTCACTCCAGAAGTTGTGACTTCGAGTTCGCTCCAAGTCACCGTTCGATAAGTGCCACTGTTCGCTTGGCCTCCTCCGCCAATTCCGGCGAACGAAAGAACTGGGTTGGTAACCGACTGCGAGAACGACAACGTGATGGTGCCTCGATTCGGACAAAAAGTACCGTAGGTGCATCCCGTGTCATTAGTGACGATCTGTACTCCGGTCGACGCTGCGATACCCGTTGCTGCGTAGTTCGCGTCGGCGCCACCGCGAGCGGCGAGTGTTTGATCGGTTGGCGAGATGTAGACCTCGCCAGTAACAGCGACCCCCATGACAATGCCGTTGGGCATAGTGGTCGATCTCTTCGCACTGCCGTAATAGGTCGTGCTATCAATACTCTTTGACGTGCCTTGAACGGTCCACGACCAACCGCCATTGGTTGCGGTGTAGGCGTCAACTTGCGAAGGATATTGATTGCCCATAATTGCGACGACCATCAATGCAGTGACCAGGATGAGAGAAAAAACGACACGTCGGCGCAAGCTATTTTTTACGATCAATAGACTGAACATATAAAAAAAGTAATACAAACTCTTAGTTCAGGTCTAATTGAATTAGGTTTTTATCGGTTTCACCTGGCGATTCATCCCGCCGATACACCACAACTTTTGACCCCTAGATTGGCACTCATGTCTGACGCCGCAGTCCCGCAGCCAATTCCCCCAGCGTCGGCCTTAGCCCGGCGAGCGATTTTGATTGCATCGGGTCTGTTCTTTGCGATCGGCACCTTTGGCAGCAACGTCGGACCAGCATGGATCGACGAACGCCCAGCAGTTGTGCTGGCCTTATCGAGCCGTAACCGAAACCTGTTTGCCTCGGTCCCCTTCATTGACCCGCTCCCGTATGCACTCATCGGATTCACGCGGGTCTTCGTGGCAGGCATGGTCTTGTTCTATTTGGGTCGCTGGTATGGCGACCGCGCCTTGGGTTGGACCGAGAAGCAAGTCGGTGAACTGCCGGCTCTCTACCGCTGGTTCGCCAAGGCCATGGACAAGGCCGGCTGGCTCGTCATCATTTTGTTCTGCGGCTCAAACCTGGTGTGGATGATGGCCGGCAATCGACGTATCGCTCCGCGTAAATATGCCTTCTTTTTGGCTATCGGCATCGCGATTCGGCTCGCCATTTTGTGGGCCGGCGGCAAAGCCTTTGAGGACCAGATTCGTTCATTCCTGAAATGGATGGAGGATTATCAGTGGTATGTCGTCGGTGGACTCTTCGCAGTTTCGTTTGCCCAGTCGGCCCGCAAGGCCAAGCGCGATATTCCTGAAGTGATTCACGAAATTGAGCACCCGACCGAGCAATAACCGGTCATTTTGTTCTAGATTCTCAACAACTCTTTATACGTCACTCAACCACACGGAGACATCATGACCATTTCAGTCGGAAGCCAAATCCCTAACGTCACACTGCATGTTCTTGGTGACAACGGCATGCCCTCCCCCGTCAGCTCATCTGATGTCTTGGGTCAGGGCAAAGTTGTTTTGTTCGCCGTGCCTGGTGCATTCACACCTGGCTGCTCAATGGTTCACCTTCCCGGGTACGTCAAGAATCAGGCCGCACTTCGCGCCAAGGGTGTTGACACCATTGCGTGCGTCAGCGTGAACGATCCGTGGGTGATGGATCAGTGGGGTAAGGCCAGTGGCGCCGAAGGCATCACCATGCTCGCCGATGGCTCTGGTGTTTTCACCGCAGCTATGGGACTTGCCATGGACGGTTCAGGATTCGGACTCGGTTCACGCTCACAGCGCTATTCAGCGGTCATTGAAAATGGTGTGATCACCGAACTCAATGTCGAAGAAGGCGGCGGCATCACCGTCAGCGCTTGCGAAATCGTTCTCGAACACCTCTAAAACATCAGGTAACGACATTCCCTGCCTACGAATTGGCAATGAGCCGACTGAGTCGCTCGATTCGAAAGTCTTGAGCTCCAAGTAAATCAACGAGTTGACTCACGACAAAATCACCGTTGAAGCTGCCCTCTTCAACCATTGCTTCAAGGTCGGCCCAATCTTTGGTTCGATTGAACAATGCTTTGAAAATCGCGAGAAATTCTGCTGACAGAACCGGAATTTCTACTCCGTCTAAAAGGCCTTGCGAAGTTTTCAAACTCATGAGCTGATGCAGGTCTGACACGTTGAAGAACAAATCGATGGGCGTCTCATCCCAAAAAACTCGCGTCTGACCTTCTGCTTGCAAATATCTCAGTTGCGTGTCAGTGAATTCAATAATTGAGCGCAGAGCCTTTTGAACGACCGATACTTGTTCGGCTGGCAGAAATATGTTGATGTCAATGTCGCGGGTTGCTCGGGGTTCGCCGGTGCAATAGGCAAGCGCCAACGCTCCCCCAAATGCGTGACGAACTTCTGCTTTGTCAAGCAATTCGTGAATCGTCAAAATGCGATCAGTGAGCGAAATCATAAAACGTACTGAGCTTTCGCAGATTGTGCTGCAGCTGGTCGTTTCGGTAACGCATCGGCGAGAGCCAACACTTGTGCAAGTCGTTCTCCACATACTTCGCGATTCAGCGTCGGGTTTTTACGACGGAATGTGATGTGTACCTCAAGACCGCATGCGTCAGCGATTCGATACAAAGAAGACAACGAGGGTGAACGTCGGCCCGATTCGTATTCAACAAGTGCCGCCGGTGTCGTCTGCGCACGTCGCGCAATTTCACGTTTCGATAGCCCTGATATTTGACGCAATCTCTTCACGACCCATTGGCCGCTGTTCGTTTGAGACTTTGCTGCTTGTTCCATAAGCCACCTCAATGTGGAGCCGTAGAGTGTTATCGGAAACGATAACACCAATTTTTAGACTCCGCGCCGCGGCGTTCACATTCTTTTGCGCGACTACAAACCGAGGGCTGGTTCGAGACCCATGGTCAGGCCAGGTAAGCCAGCGATCTTTTTGCAGGCCAACACCACGCCTGGCATAAAGCTCACGCGGTCGTAACTGTCTTGGCGAATGGTCAACGTTTGACCAGCCGAACCCAAGATCACTTCTTGATGCGCCACCATGCCGCGCATGCGCACAGCATGCAAACGAATATCAGCCGGGCCTTTGCCGCCGCGTGCACCCGGAATAACTTCATGAGTTGTCGGATCAGCAGCCCAGTCGCTTGATGCTGCTGCCATTCGATTTGCGGTTGCAACTGCAGTGCCACTTGGAGCATCGGCTTTGTTGTCGTGATGCAACTCAATGATTTCTGCAGTCTCAAACCAAGGCGATGCCATCTCGGCGAACTTCATCATCAGTACTGCACTTATTGCAAAGTTGGCGGCGATCAAACAGTTTGATGATGTGAATGCCGAACGAAATCCGTTGAGGTCATCGTCGTTGAAACCAGTTGTGCCAACGACCGCGTGCACGCCGTGCAACGCACACCATTGCAAGTTGGTTCGTGAGGCGGCGGCGATGGTGAAGTCGACAGCAACTTGCACACCCGCATCGGCCATTGCGCGAGGATCGGCTCCGATCGTGATTCCATGAATCACTTGACCGGCACATGCCGGATCGACTGCAGCAACTAATTCAAGATCAGGATCAGCCATGACTGCATCGCACACCGTGGCGCCCATGCGTCCACCAGCGCCAAAGACACCGACGCGGATTTTTCCTGAAGTTACTTGTTCAGCCATGTTCCGATCATAAACCCAAGAACGACACAGGCTCCTGTCTCTTTCGAGATCAGGAGCCTGTGAACACTCAAAGTGTTACTGATATGTGTGCTGATGAATCAGCGATGACGGCGCGGACCGCGGTCACGACCGCCACGTCCACCACGGTCGTCACGACCGCTGCTTCCTTCACCACCAGCAGCTCCACCAGGACCAAGGTCGCCGATTTCGCTACTGATTTCGCTGTCGAATGCATCGTCGAAGCTGACAGTCACCGGACCATCAGCTGCTGGTGCAGCAGCACGAGGTGCTGATGCCGGAGCCGACGATGACGCAGCGGGTGCCGGCGGATCGCCAGCAAGGGTCAAACTGACCTTGCCCTTGTCATCGATGTCTTCAACACGAACTTCGATTTCTTGGCCGAGGCTCAAGACATCTTCCACATTGTTGATGCGCTTGCCGCCACCGAGCTTCGAGATGTGAATGAGTCCATCACGTCCCGGCAAGATGTTGACGAATGCACCGAACTTGGTGATGCTCACAACGCGACCGTTGTAGATGGCGCCGAGTTCAGCCTTGGGCGGATCAACGATGGCCAAGATACGAGCCTTGGCATCTTCCATACGCCAGCCTTCAACAGCAGCAATCGTCACGATGCCAACAACTCCGTCGTCGTCGACAGCAATGTCGGCGCCGGTCTCTTGCTGAATGGTGTTGATGACCTTGCCCTTCGGTCCGATGACTTCACCGATCTTGTCCATGGGGATGTTGATCGAGATGATCTTCGGAGCTGATTCAGCAACCGTGTCACGACCCTTTGAAATCGCGGCGTTCATCACGTCGAGAATCTTGAGGCGAGCTTCTTTGGCCTGCTCGAGAGCGGCGGCCAAAACATCGGCGGGGATTCCGTCGATCTTGGTGTCGAGCTGCAATGCAGTCACGGCGTCGGCGGTTCCGGCCACTTTGAAGTCCATGTCACCGAAGGCATCTTCGGCTCCAAGAATGTCGGTGAGGCTGAGGTACTTGCCTTCAGCGTAAATGAGTCCCATCGCGATACCAGCAACAGCGGCCTTGAGCGGCACACCGGCGTCCATCAACGACAAGCTGCTTGAGCAAACTGAAGCCATTGACGTCGAGCCGTTCGAGCTCATGACTTCGCTGACCAAACGCAATGCGTAAGCGAACTCTTCTTGGCTTGGCACCACGGGCAACAATGCACGCTCGGCCAAAACACCGTGTCCGATTTCGCGACGCTTCGGCGAACCAACGCGACCAGTTTCACCATTGGCCCACGGAGCCATGTTGTAGTGGTGGATGTAACGCTTTTCGGTAATGGGCGACAAGGTGTCGAGCATCTGGTTCATGCGGGGCATGGCCAATGTCGTCACGTTCATCACTTGTGTTTCGCCACGTTGGAACAATCCAGAACCGTGAGCGGTGCGCAAGACACCAACTTCGGCCGAGATCGGACGCAAGTCGCGCGGTCCACGACCGTCGATACGAATACCGTCTTCAACAACGCGCTTACGAACCAACTTCTTGGTGAGGCTGCGCACTGCTTCTTTGATTTCTTTTTCGCGACCAGCAAACGGTGCGTCGGCTGAGCCAGCCAACTTTTCAACGGCAGCATTACCAGCAGCGTCGGTTGCGGCATTGCGATCGGCCTTGAGTGCAATCTTGACTGCATCGGCCAACAACGGTGTGGCGACAGCTTCAACGGCGGTCCAAACATCGTCACCGTAATCAAGAACTGGTGTGTACTTGAGAGGTGTGATGGGTCCGCGAGTTGCGATGACCGAAGCCAACAACTGACGCTGCAACGCAATTGATTCTTTGATGAACTGCTTTGAGGCATCGAGGCCACCAGCAAGAACAACTTCGTCAACCTTGGGTGCGCCATTGGCGTAGTAGTCGAAACTCTTTTCGGTTCCGCCTGCTTCAACCATCATGATCGCAACGTCTCCGTTGTCGAGTTCACGACCGGCAACAACCAGTTCAAAAGTTCCCTCTTCGCCTTCGGCGTAGGTCGGGTGTGCAATCCACTTGCCGTCTTGGCTGTAACCAATACGAACTGCACCAATCGGGCCGTCGAACGGAATGCCACTGATCATCAAGGCAGCCGAAGCAGCGTTGATGCTGAGCACATCGTGCGGGTTGACCTGATCGGCACCCAAGATGGTGAGCACGATCTGGACTTCGTTACGGAAGCCATCGGGGAACGCTGGGCGCAACGGACGGTCGGTGAGACGGCAGGTCAAAATTGCTGCTTCGCTCGGACGACCTTCACGGCGGAAGAATGCACCTGGAATTTTGCCAGCGGCATAGGCACGTTCTTCAACGTCAACGGTGAGTGGGAAAAAGTCAATGCCCGGACGGACATCTTTGGCGGCGTTTGCAGTGGCGAGCACAATGCTGTTCCCAATACTGGCAACAACAGCTCCCTGGCTTTGAAGAGCCAGTTTTCCTGTTTCAAACGTCAGGGTCTTATCGGTTCCCCCAATGGGACCCGACACTCGAATGGCATCGGCCATGGCGAGCTCCTTTCGCGCAACCTCGGCTCCTTGCCGGATTGCATATGGAGCAGCGGGTCGGTTCCCAGTCGGCTAGGTCGGCACCTCGGTGACGGCCACGGCGACTGACAACCAAACCTTCACTGCCCGGTTTGTTTGTTTTTTGTAGTGCGGTTGGAGCCGCGTCTCAGCGACGCAGACCCAACTTGGCAACAATCTCGCGGTAACGCTCGACGTTGCGACCTTTGACGTAGTCGAGAAGACGACGACGACGACCGACCATCATCAACAATCCACGACGACTGTGGTGGTCGTGCTTGTGAGTCTTGAGGTGCTCGGTGAGATGATTAATGCGCTCAGACAAGAGAGCAATTTGCACTTCAGGCGAACCGGTGTCGGTTGCATGGGTGCGGTGTTCGGTAATGGTTTCAATCTTGGGGACGCCAGCCATGGCTAATCCTGCCTTCCGTATATATAGATGACTCGGAGGTCGCGGCCCGTCGGGTGACGAACTCGCATCAGGCCAGAGAATGAACCCCAACCGACCCCAAAAGCCTACGGGACAGGGTTCGGGCTTCCACCCGAGGGGCTATTTGGGCTGGTTTCGGTGTTGATCGGGAGCCCATCTGGCCCCTTCGGGGGTGGATTTTCGGGCCCAGACGGCCAATTCAGCTAGGTCAGAGTTCTTCGAGGCGGGCTTTTGAGTCGAGGGCGGCCGAACGGTAGATGCCTGTTGCCATGAACGAAGTTTCGATCTTGCGGCGTTCGGTATAGATCGCAGCACGAATTTCATGAATACGTTTTGAATCTGGAGTTGCAGTTGCTGCCATTTCGATGAGATGACAGGCCAAACGGAAATCTCCAGCAGTCGCCAACTCTTCAGCACGAGCAGCAAGAGCCTCTGACCCACCAGCAAGTGCAGCCATTTCAGTTGCAAGTGCAACTTCGGTTGCCGGCTTGAGGTTGGCAGGGTTGCCGTCGTACCAGCCGCCATACAAACGCCACAAGTTACGCACCACAAATTCGGGTTCGTCGTACGTGGGTTTCAAGAACGGCTTATCGGCAAGTTCTTTTGGCAAACGCACTTGATGAATCACATCATCAAGACGTGCGCCACTATTCATTAACGCCAAGGTCTGTTCGTGCAGTGACTCAAGTGCTGCCGCGGTATCGGTGAGCACCATTCCAACTCGTTCTTTTCCTCCGATGGCCATGCCGTGAGCGGGCAACATCAATTCGGGTTGCTTGGCGGCCATGGCGCGTAACGCAACGGCCCATTCCCAGGCGAAGCGTTGCACCTTTTGTGGATTGCCCGCATTGGGAAACTGCCAAATGAATAAGTCGCCAACGCACACAGCTTTTGAATCGGGAACCCAGGCCCACGTGTGGTCATCGGTTTCGCCACGTGCGTGATGCAGTTCAAATGATCGACCGCCAATGTTGAGTGTGGTTTCAGATCGGAACGTGGTGTCTGGATAAACGAAGTCGCTCGGGAACATGGGTCCGGGCAAACGGAACTGACGCATGTTGATGTAACCGTTGTAGCCGTTCGTCAACTTGTAACGATCGAAACGATCAACGACAGCCTCGTGCGCGACGTACTGAATGGGCCGATCTGCGCGTCTTGTTGCATCGGCGTTGAATGCACCTGCGCCACCAACATGGTCGGTGTGGCCATGCGTGTAGACCGCGGTGTTGACTCGGTCGTTTGACCACGAGCGAAGACTGGCGACAACACTCTTGGCTGCCATGCCGTGCGAGACGTCGAACAATGTGAGTCCATCATCGGTGTTGAAGACGACGACGTTACTAAAAGATTCAATGACGCCGATGCCGGGCGCAACTTCTTCGACCGGAGTTGCGTCGACGGTGACTTTCAGACCGATTGGTGCTGCGTCAGTTCCGTCAACGATGCGGGCCGAACGTTCAAGCATTGATGTCATACTTCAAAACTATGTGATTCTGGTGTCGTTTCATTCGCTATTACCGAATAAAACCACACCAGAAGCACGGGATTAGATGAGGATGGAGCGGTCGAATGAGGCGTGGCAGCCCAATGTGCCGTCAACGACTTGGGTGATTCCAAGATCGACGGCAACTGACGCCAACGAATACGCATCGTCAGCCGACAATCCACCGTGCTCTTGCAACATCCACAACATCTGCTCGGCCGCCATGCGCATTGCAGCATCAAGGTCGGCGCCGAATCCGTGTGTCAACCAACGATTGTCATATTGCATGATCGGTGACGTATTGCCGATCCCCTTGAGCACCGTCACTTGAATCACCGCATTCAACGAAGCTTCAATCGCGGTTCCGCACATCTCGCCATCACCTTGGGCGAAATGTGGGTCGCCCACAAACAAGTTCGCTCCCGGAGCAAACACCGGATAACACATTGTTGCACCAGGTCCGAGGCGCCAGTTGTCGACGTTGCCACCAAACACACTGGGCGGAATTGATGACAAGCGACCCGACTCTTGCGGTGCAACACCCATCACGCCAAAGTGTGGGCGCACGGGAACTTTCACATTGCGTGAAAACGGTTGACGCGGATTCTTTGATTCTTCGCTCAACACTCCGGGCAAGTCGTAGATCGGTCGCTCGGTGAAATCAAAAGCAAAGCTCGGGCTTGCCGTTGATCCAAAACTGCTGTCAGTTGAATTATTCAGTCCATAGATCGTGACGCGTTCTTTTCCGAACTTGTCGTACAACAATCCCCAATTGGCTGCGAGGTTCGAGCCATACGGCAAACGCGGAACCATGCCAAGAATTCGAACGGCCAAAGTGTCGCCAGGTTCGGCGCCACGCACATGAATTGGTCCCGTCAAAATATGTACGCCCGGTCCGCGAGTTGATTCGGGAATTGCTTTCCAGATTTCGCGGATGCCGTCATCCATCAACAGATCTGGTGCATCACCAGCATGATGGGTGATGGCTTCAATTTCGATGATGTCGCCATTGTTCACAGTGAGACACGGTGGTTGATCGCGATCGATATAACCCCAATAAACGGTTTCGGGAGTCGCCGCCAAACGATGAGTAGTTGGCTGAGTGAATTGCGAAAAGCTGTTTGATAGATCTAGGGGCATACTCACGAAATTACGAGCGCACTGTTACCTGAATGTTTCGTGATTGTGTTGACTCGTAGTCGATCGTGTTGCGCATTCAATTTCGAGTGAACAACTTTGTGCGATTGGGAAAACTCCACGGACACTTTCGAGCGATACTTCACTCTCTGGTGCGATTGCGGCTTGCTCGCCTAGTGATACAGCCGAACGCATATGACGCCACGGGCCATGCGCACCAAGACTCAATAACGCCGAAGTTCCATGCTGTGTTTCATGATCAAGTACCGAGCGTCCATCTACTTCGATGCGCTGGCGCAAGGTGATTTCGCCCGACAATTCATTTGATCGACCAAGTAAGAGCGACTCTGACAAATACATCCGTGATGTTGAGTGCGCGTCGACTTTGGTCAAAGAGCGATGACGACTGCCTTGAACACTGATGAGAGGTTCGGTGCACCAATCAAGCGATGAATTTTTGCCAAGTTGAATCGTTGTATTGAAATGCGACCAATCCCCTGACGGACCGGGTTGCACCAACATCGCTGCGACCGAACGAACTCGAACCTGTGCACCATCGGCGATATGAAGTAAAAACGAAAACTCATCACCGCTCAATGGGCCAGCCGCAGTGTTGACGATCATCAAGGTCGGTATAGATCCAGAATTATCTACCCGCACCGTTAACGGCGATTCGCAATGCAACCGATCTATCACTGAATTCCCGTTGCTTGACAGCACGACAGTGATTTCGGTTGCAGCGATCATGATGTCCAGGCCGCAATTTGTGCGCGCACCCATTCGGCAATAGCGCTCGCACCATTAGGTTGAACGAGCGAGGTAAAACAGATTGGCAGGTCGCCGCGACGAATCTTGGCGTCACGGTCCATCACTGACAAATCGGCATTCACCAACGGTGCAAGATCGGTTTTGTTAATGACCAGCAAGTCGGCGGTAGTAACTCCGGGACCACCTTTGCGAGGCACCTTGTCTCCGCCCGCCACATCAATCACAAAGATCTGCCGATCAACCAACGCCCGACTAAAGATGGCGGTCAAGTTGTCGCCGCCACTTTCAATCAAGGTGAGATCAACCGGAGAATGCAACGCTTCAAGACGTTCAACGGCATCAAGGTTGGCCGAGATGTCATCGCGAATCGCAGTGTGCGGACAGGCACCCGTTTCAACCGGCACAATACGATCGTCGGGCAATACCGCCATACGACGCAATGCTTCAGCATCTTCAGTAGTGAAGATGTCGTTGGTAACGACAACCATGCTGAGTTCATTCGCTAGTAGCCGACAGAGCGCAGCAGTGAGCGCGGTTTTGCCGCTGCCCACTGGCCCACCAATGCCGATGCGCAACGGACGCGTCCCCTGAACGCTCGAAGGGAATGTTGAGTGACTGTGATCATGACCGTGATCATGACTGTGATCATGACTGTGACTGGGTTGATGATCAGGAGGCAAAGAGCCTCACCTCCCATGTGGCGTGGTGCTCGGCCATAATGTCGGCGAGCAGACTGGTTGATGCGGGTAAATCAGAATTAGTTGTGTTGGCGAATAATGCAGCTTCTGCGGCAATGTCATCGAGTCGTGATGCGATTCGTGCAGCGATGGCTTGCACATCAAACGGGTCAAGACCAACGAGTCGCACTGCGGCAGTAGTAGCAATACCCACAAAGTGATGGAGCGAAACTAATGCCGCGTCGTGCGGCGACAATTGAGCAGCGTACGCAACGGCACCTAAGGCAATGGGTTGCAGAGGTCCGTTCGCATTAATACTGCGCAAAGTGGTGGCATCAAGGTTGGGCCAGGCACGTAACGCCACACGGATCATTTGCCTGCCCAACGAGCGACTCACATCACGCAACTTGGGCGATGGCGTGCGCACTTCAAGTTCGTGATCGAGTGCAACAAGGTTGTTGGGTTGCGCACACGCCGCAGCAGCAAAGGCCGCGTCGGTCTTTGCAGACGTTGCCAAGCGACCATCAATAAACAATTCAAGTTCGGCAATGGTGGTCATGCGTCCGAGGGCGTGAACTGACTCGACTCCCCCGCTATGTGCATGACCACCAGTCGGGAAACGACTATCGGCTAATAACAAAAGCGTGGCGAGGTGTGAACCACGAGAATTTTGTTCATTCACAACAATGTTCCAGCCATCAGAACAAGAAATATCTTTGGGCCATGGGCAACTCGGCTACTGGTTGTTCGTCAATCAGTTCGCCGTCAACGCGTACGGCGAACGTGTCGGGATCAACTTCGATACGCGGCCTGGCATCGTTCATCGGCAAATCTTTCTTGCCACGCTGACGTGTATCGCCCAACACTGCCAACCGACGAGTGAGGTCAAGTCGATCGGCCACACCATCATCAATTGCTTGTTGCGCCACAAAGGTGAGGCTGGTTGCGGCGGCAGCACGTGGCTGCGCGCCAAACATTGGTCGAGCCAAAACTGGTTGCGGTGTCGGAATCGATGCGTTGGCATCGCCCATCGCCGCCCAGGCAATCATCCCGCCCTTCACCACGGCATGCGGGCGAACTCCGAAGAACTTTGGTTCCCACAAAACCACATCAGCCAACTTGCCAACTTCGATCGAACCAATTTCGTGTTCAAGCCCATGTGCCACCGCGGGACAAATCGTGTACTTGGCAACATAACGACGCGCACGATTGTTGTCGGCATCGCCGTCGCCGGGCAATGCGCCACGTCGCTTCTTCATCACATGAGCGGTTTGCCAGGTTCGCAAAATCACTTCACCGACGCGACCCATTGCTTGAGAGTCTGAACCGATAATCGAAATGGCACCCATGTCGTGCAATACATCTTCGGCGGCGATGGTTGATGGACGAATACGGCTTTCGGCAAAGCTCAAATCTTCGGGCACGGTTGGGTTGAGGTGGTGACACACCATCAACATGTCGAGGTGTTCAGCCAAGGTGTTGACCGTGTACGGACGCGTTGGGTTTGTTGAAGACGGCATCACGTTTGCATACGACGCAACAGTGATGATGTCGGGAGCGTGTCCACCACCGGCACCTTCGGTGTGATACGTGTGAATTGAACGACCAGCAATGGCAGCGAGCGTTGACTCAACAAAACCAGCTTCGTTCAACGTGTCAGTGTGAATTGCGACTTGCACTCCGGTGCGATCGGCAACGGTGAGACACGCATCAATCACTGCGGGCGTGGTGCCCCAGTCTTCGTGCAACTTGAATCCACCAGCTCCAGCAAGTACTTGTTCGAGCAAACCCTCGTGTGAAACCGTGTTGCCCTTACCCAACAACACCACGTTGATGGGCATGGTGTCCATGGCTTGGTGAATACGTGACAGGTTCCATGCACCTGGCGTAACTGTGGTGGCTTTGGTTCCTTCGGCTGGGCCAGTTCCGCCACCGATGATGGTGGTGATTCCAGAAGCCAATGCTTCATCAACAATTTGCGGGCAAATGAGATGCACGTGGCAATCGATTGCACCTGCAGTCAGGATTCGCCCATTGCCCGCAATGATTTCGGTCGATGGACCAATGATGAGTGCGGGATCAATACCGCTCATCGTGTCGGGGTTGCCCGCTTTGCCAATGCCACAAATGCGACCATCGCGAATACCGACGTCGGCTTTGACGATTCCCCAATGATCAAGAATCACCACGCCAGTAATGACCACATCGGGTGTGCCTTGCGCACGAGTGCGAGCCGACTGGCCCATTGATTCACGGATGACTTTGCCGCCACCGAAGACTGCTTCGTCTCCGCCCACGCAATAGTCGTGTTCAACTTCAATCAGTAGATCGGTGTCGGCCAAGCGAACACGATCCCCGGTGGTTGGACCAAAGAGTTGGCGGTAACGCGCGCGACTGATCTCAGCCATTGTTATCACTGCTTTGTTTATCTAGCTTTCCCGCGACTTGTCCGCGGAGTCCGGCCACGATGCGATCGCCACCTAATGCAACGAGTGCAACGTCGCGTTCGAGACCTGGTTCGAAACGCACCGATGTGCCAGCGGGAATATCAAGGCGAAAACCGTGGGCGGCGACTCGATCAAAGTTGAGCGACGGGTTCACTTCGGCGAAGTGATAGTGCGAACCAACTTGCACGGGACGATCGCCATCATTCACAACAGTCAATGAAAGTTTTGCGAGTCCGGCGTTGAGCTCGATGAATCCGTCAGGACCAGTGACTTCGCCGGGGATGATGTAAGAACTCTCAGACATCTCAATCAGCTTTCTCAATCACCGGATCGGCTGGTGCAACGTAACCAGTTTTGTGCCGTCAGGAAATGTGGCTTCGATTTGAATGTCGTCAATCATTTCGGGAATACCGTCCATGACATCGGCACGAGTTAATACATGTCGGCCCGCATCCATGAGATCGACGACAGTGCGACCATCGCGCGCTGCTTCGTAGACCCACGATGTGAGTAGAGCAATCGC
Organism: Actinomycetota bacterium; assembly: GCA_947454105.1. Classification (GTDB taxonomy): domain Bacteria; phylum Actinomycetota; class Acidimicrobiia; order Acidimicrobiales; family Ilumatobacteraceae; genus Casp-actino8. The sequence continues at coordinate 15,612 of CANGIP010000027.1, forward strand.
TTCGGGATAATTGAGTTTGAGTCCGCGAGCTTTACGTTTTTCGGCGACTTCGCCGGCCACGTGGACAAGGAGTCGTTCTTGTTCGTGAGGAGACAGATGCACGGGCTCAGGTTAGGCCGTGAGTATTTCGGCAGTGTTTCGGTTCTGGATTACCAGATCACTATTTCACCAGATCAACATCTTCACGGCGACGGCGACACCGAAGGTGATCACAATTGCGCGCATGACTTTGGGATTCATTTTGCCGGCGAGCATTCCGCCGAAATGACCGCCCACCAAACTTGCGGGGGCCATCACTGCAACGAAATTCCATTCGACTTTGCCCGAGAACACCAAGAACGACGCTGCCAACACGTTGATCACAAATGACAACACGGTTTTGAGGGCATTGAGCTTGGGCAGTTCGTCATCAAGCAAGAGTCCGGTGACGGCGAGCAGCATGATGCCAAGACCCGCACCGAAGTATCCGCCGTAGATCGATGCGGCAAAGACCGAAATAATGAGCGGGATGGTGGCTTCGTGTGTCGCTGACCGAGACGGATCGGCTTTGCGATGGGCGAAGACGCGCTTTTTGATGCCGTCTTGAAATCCGAGCAGTCCGCAAGCCATCAAGATTAAGAACGGAACGAGGTTGCGAAAAACAGAGTCGGATGTGATGACGAGAAGGATGGATCCGAGTAATCCCCCAAGACCGGCAAAGGGAAGAAGGCGCCGCAAACGAGCTTTGTGTTCGCCGACTGTGGCACGTTGGGCAAAGGCTCCGCCGAAATAGCCGGGGCATAAAGCAACGGTGTTGGTGGCGTTGGCGTGCACGCTTGGCACGCCGAGGGCAACAAGAATCGGGAACGACACGAGGGTTCCGCCACCTGCAATTGCGTTGATACCACCAGCGGCAAGCGCACCAGCGCCTGCGAAAACCAAATCAGAAACAGAAGTCACGCTGACACGCTAGACCGTGAGCGATGTCTAGCCCTCGTTCGTTTGTGATTCTGGTGCAGAATCGTTGCGTATTCCGAAACGATTCTGCACCAGAATCACAACTGATTTATTCCGGGCTGTCGATGGGGATGACTTGGAAGTGCACGTTGTTGTCAAGCGCTCCAAGTTTTTGTTCGAGTTGGCGCGCAAACGCAGCAGCTTCAATCGAGTTTGTGAACGGACCATAGACAGATGGGATTCCGCCGTCGGCAGATGCGGCTAAGACTCCGTGCGGCAGATCACGGCGCGCCAATTCTTCGGCGTCAATTTTGTTGTTGAGGTTCTCGAGAAAACGGTCGAGCAACTCTTCGTTTTCTTCGGGGGTCAGTGCTTGGGCGGAACAACCGCTGTATCGATGAGTCTGACGATGGTGTCTGCGCATTGAGGTCTGCCTTCCTGTGCGTGCGTTCTATGTAGCAGTGTCGGCTAACGCCGAACTGTTGACCTTTGTGACCAGATTTCTGAAAAATCTTTGGACACTCGGACAA
>CANGIP010000028.1 GCA_947454105.1 Actinomycetota bacterium
GCAGCCTGTTGCATGTTATGGGTCACGATGATGATCGTGTAATCCTTCTTGATTTCTTGCATCAAATCTTCAATCCGCGTGGTCGCAATGGGGTCGAGCGCTGAACAAGGCTCATCCATCAAAATCACGTCGGGTTCAACTGCGATACAACGAGCGATACACAAACGTTGCTGCTGACCACCCGACAAACCAAGAGCAGAGGCCTTCAGCCGATCTTTCACTTCATCCCACAATGCCGCACGGCGCAATGACTGCTCGACTAAATCGTTCAGATCAGATTTTGAAATGCCGCCAACTAGACGCGGCCCGTAAGCCACGTTGTCGAAAATACTCTTTGGGAATGGATTGGGCTTCTGAAAGACCATGCCGATACGGCGGCGGACTTCGTTGGGGTTGACTTCAGAGTTATACAAATCAACTCCGTGATATTCAACAAGCCCCTCAACTTTGGCCGAGTCAATGAAATCATTCATGCGGTTGAGGCAACGCAAGACCGTGGTCTTTCCGCAACCGGATGGTCCGATGAATGCCGTGATTTGATGTCGACCAATGTCAAGAGTGACATCACGAACTGCGCGGAATTCTCCATATTTCACACTGAGGTCTTTCACCGCAAAAACCGGGGACTCACTCATTTCGTTTGCCATCTGGCGCTCCTTGACCTCTGAGATCAGCGGAACAGCTGTTGCTGTCACGCTTGAATTATCCGCAGTTTCATTACTCATTACGTGCCCACCCGCTTGGCTTCGAAGTGATTCCGCAACAAAATTCCGACGACATTAAATGCCAGAACTAAAATCAATAAAACCAATCCTGCCGCTGCTGCCGCGTTCGACCAGCCAACACTGCCGTCTCCGGAATCGGGTCGGCCCGACCAGCTGTAGATCAACATCGGAATTGCTGTGAACTTTCCTGACAGTGATGTTTCGGGAAGAAGTCCGGTGATGGCGCCAATCATGATCAACGGCGCTGCTTCGCCAAGCGCGCGAGCAAGTGCCAAAACTGTTCCAGTCAAAATTCCGGGCATTGCATATGGAATAACATGATCGCGGGTGACTTCCCAACGCGATGCACCGATGCCGTAACCAGCATCTCTCAAACCAAGCGGAACGGCACGAATTGCTTCCATGCTGGTGATGATGACGACAGGTAAAACCAGAATGGCCAATGTTAGAGCGGCGGCGATCACACTGCCACCGTTAGTAACTGGCTTCAGCCAACCGACGAAAATAATAAGTCCGAGCACTCCGTAGATGACTGCGGGAACTCCGGCAAGGTTGCGGATGTTCACCACAATGAACCGCGTCATCCCGTTTTGTTTGGCATATTCCTCGAGATAGATAGCCGCACCAACTCCGAGTGGCACCGCGATGACTAAAACTCCCAGTCCAATACCAAATGAACCAAAGAGACCAGGCCAAATGCCAACCTTGCCAGGTTCAGAACCGATGGTGTCGGTGAGGAACCCACTCCCCTTTTCGGTCAGTGCAGGGATCGCCTGAGTGATAATTCGCGCGAGCAATGCGAACAGAGTTAAAAGAGTGAACGAAACAGCAACGAGTAGTGCAACACCAAGTGCGATCGTCGGTATGTGCTTGTTCTGACGAGTGATGGCTTGATGTACTTCAGAACGAGTGACAGAGCGCTGAGATTCGGTGACGATAGCCATGATGTCCTAGTACTGCTGCCGAACGCGCTGCACGAAACGATCTCCGATGACATTGAGCGTCATTGTCATCATGAACAACAACAAGCCAACGAAAAACAAAACTTGAAATGGTGCACCCGCATTTACTTGATCAGTGCCACCCGCGGCGTTGGTCATTGCTGCAGTCATAGTGAGACCAGGTTCGAGCGGATTCAGTGTGCGTGGGCCTGATCCATCACGACCACCAGCCATTGCTGCGACCATCGTCTCGCCAATGGCACGCGACGTCGCGATGATGAACGCGGCAACGATTCCAGAAACAGCTGCCGGGAGCACAACACGAATTGTCGTTGTGCTCTTACGTGCTCCAATTCCATAACTCGCTTCGCGCAGCGACGACGGAACTGCTCGCAAAGCATCTTCGCTAATGGACGCCATGATCGGCACAACTAAAACGCCGATGGCTAAACCAGACACCAACATGTTGCGCGGCTGGTCTGGGGAAAAAATCGGATTCACAATATTTGGGGCAATGAATTTGAGAGCGAAATAACCGACGATGACCGATGGGATACCCGCCAATACTTCAACAATCGGCTTGAGTATTTTGCGAACTTTTGAAGGAGCAAATTCACTCAGGTACACCGCGGTGCCAAGACCAAGCGGAACTGCGACCAACATCGCAATCATTCCCATGATGACGCTGCCGGCAAAAATAGTGAGCAGGTCAAAACGTTCACGACGCGGGAACCAGCCCGGGGCTTTGCTGGAATCGCGCAAAATGCCGAAATCCCAGCCAACCGAACGGAGAAAATCAATGGTTCCTCGGGCTAACACAAACAAAATCAGCGCACTCACGACAATCGTGACGAGCGCTGATCCACCTAACAATCGACGCATGCGCCGATCATGAGCGCGGCGTCGCGGATCTCCTCGGAGATCCGCGACAGCCAGCAACCCATTCATGACTAGTTAGCCTCGCGCAGTCCAGGCGTCGAGCGACAACTGCTGAGTCGCTGCTTTGAGCTGGATGTATCCAGCGGCGCTCACTTGCTCAATACCTTGAGCCGACAAGTACAAGTCGACGTAAGCGGCAACGGCTGGGTTTTCGGCAGCCTTAGCCTTGTTCACGTAGATGTACAGGGTGCGGGAGAACGGGTACGAACCATCAGCGATGGTGGCATCGGTCGGGGCGACACAATTGCCATCTTTGTCGGCAATGGCAATGGCCTTCATACGAGCCTGCTCAGCCTTGTAGTAGGCGTAGCCCACCCAACCAAGTGAAGTATCTGCGCTCTCGATGCCGTCCACGATGACGTTGTCATTAGGGCTGGCGGTGTAGTCGGCACGAGTCACAACATCGGTTCCACGATCGGTTGCAATTGCTTTGATGGCGAATTCGACGAATGAGTCGTAGGTTCCGCTCTCTTCGCCAGGTCCGAAAATGCTCAACGGCGCATCAGGCAATGTGGCGTATTTTGAACCCAATTCGCCGGCAATGGCATTGGCGTCAGCCCAGCTCGAGAAACCTTCAGATTCCGGTCCGATCAAGGCGTACAAGGCGGCCTTGTCAAGACATTCAACAGCGGTGTTCTTCGGGCTTGTTGCCACGGTCAAACCGTCGATTCCGATAGCGAGTTCGATGTACTCAACTCCGCCGTCGGCGCACAAGGTAGCTTCTTCGTCTTTGATCTTGCGTGAAGCATCGGCAATGTCGCCATCGCCAGCACAGAACTTCTTGAATCCGTCACCGGTTCCGGGACCTTCAACGGTGACCTTGAGGTTGCCGCCTTCAGCGGTTCCGGCAAGTTCGCCGACCTTGATAGAAATGGGCTCAACGGTTGATGAACCCGTGACGAAAACGCTGCCACCTTCACCAGTCGATGGGGCGTCAGTTGAAACAGGGGCGTCCGATGAGGCTGGAGCGTCCGAAGTGGTTGAGGCGCCGTCGTCTCCGCCGCATGCGGCGAGTGGGAGTGTGACGGTCAGGGCTGCAAGTAGCGACCATTGTTTGAGGTTCATTGGCATTTGTCTCCTTGGGTAGGTTTCACACGATTTCACGTTCCGTGTGAGCCAAACCTTAGAAATGTAATCTGTCGTTTACCTGTTGTTCAGATGAACGAGAGATTAACTCAAGGAAACATCTTGGGGTAAACCTAGTCACGGCTGATGCGTCGGGTTTGTTGGTGGGCGGCCCATTCATACAGGATTCGTTGCGGGTGCGGCTCGAAAAGTGCTGGTCCGACACGTGTCCACGAATCATCAGGCAATAATTCGTACGCAGCTGCGGTCTCCGAGAGTAAAGTTTCGAAAGTTTTGTTGAGCCAGTCTTGGTGTTTGGGATGTGTCAACGGGGTTAACACTTCCACACGTTTATCTAAATTGCGTCCCATGAGATCGGCCGAGCCAATGAGGTGCAGCGGTACCCCGGCGCCTTGCCCGTTGGCAAAGCGGAAGACTCGTGAATGCTCGAGATAGCGACCCAAAACCGAGCGGACTCGGATGTTCTCGCTGAGCCCGGGCACGCCGGCTCGCAAACAACACAAGCCGCGAATAATCAAATCAACTTTGGTGCCCTTTTGGCTAGCCGCGTATAACTCTTCAGCCATTTCGGCATCAGCCAACGAGTTGACCTTGATCGTGACGTGGCCCTTGTCTCCCATCGCTCCTTCGCCGCGAATGAGATCGATCAGACGACTACGCAAATAATCCGGAGCAACGAGAAGACGTTTGTATTCAACATCGCGGCTGTAACCAGTGAGGTGATTAAACAGTTGCGCGGCATCGGCTGTGATGTCGGGTTCGCTCGTGATGTACCCCAGGTCTTCATACAGACGAGCGGTACGAGAGTTGTAGTTGCCAGTCCCAAGGTGCACGTAACGCCGCAGACCATCGCTATCTTCGCGCACGACCAATACACACTTGGCATGAGTCTTTAATCCGACGACGCCGTACACCACATGCACACCAGCGCGTTCAAAAGCCTTCGCCCATGTCACGTTGGTGGCTTCATCAAAACGGGCTTTTAATTCAACGAGTACGGCAACCTGCACGCCACGTTCGGCAGCACGAATGAGGTGACGTGCAATGGGACTATCACCACTGGTGCGATACAAAGTCATCTTGATACTTTGCACGCGCGGATCGTCGGCGGCCTGCGACAAGAATTCTTCAACTGAGCTCGCGAAACTTTCATACGGGTGGTGAAGCAATAGCGCGCGCTCTCGTACAACAGCAAAGATTGAACGGTCAAGTTCTTCTGCAGCAGCCAATCGTCCTGCTGTTACTGGCTGCCACTGATCATCTTTCAATTCGGGGCGATCAACCGCATGCATCTGCCACAAACAGGTCGGATCAACCAAGCCATTCACTGGAATCACATCAACTTCAGTGAGATCATGCTCTTCGATCAAAAGCGCCAACATTTCAGGGGAAACTTTGTGATCAATCTCAAGTCGTACGGCGCGACCAAATCGACGACGACGCAATTCGAGTTCGACGGCTTGCAACAAATCGTCAGCATCTTCGTCTTCGAGCGATAAGTCGGCATTACGAGTAATGCGGAACGTTGTTGAATGCGCAACTTTCATTCCGGGAAAAAGTGAATCTAGATTTTGAATAATCACTTGTTCAACGGGAACAAACCGCATACCACCGGGCAGCGCTAAAAGCCTTGGGAAAAGAGTCGGAACTTTGACTCGGGCGAATCGTTCTTCGTCAGTTGAGGGGTCACGCACGATTGTGGCAACACTCAATGCAAGGTTTGACACGTACGGGAAAGGATGCGCTGGATCGACGGCAAGTGGCGTGAGAACTGGGAAGATTCGCCGCTGATAAAAATCATCAAGGTACGCAATTTCTTCAGCTGTGAGATCGGCCCAAGTGCAGAGTTCAACACCTTCTCGCCGTAACTGTGGCAACAACACATCGTTCAAGAGTCGTTGTTGGCGTTGCGAAAGTTCTTGTACCCGCGCTAACACTTTCGAAAGTTGTAGAGCCGGCGTCAAGCCATCAGGTAAACGAGCAGTGATTCCAGCAGCCTCTTGGTCTTTCATCGCCGCAACGCGGACCTGAAAAAACTCATCAAGATTGGACGAGAAAATGGCGCAGAACTTCAAACGCTCGAGGAGCGGGATGCCAGGCTCGGTTGCGAGACGCAACACGCGCTCGTTGAAATCAAGCCAACTCAGTTCTCGGTTCAGTAAACGATGATCCACGCGGATCCCATTCAATAGTCAGCACCGACATGAAGTCGGCGTATTTACCTGATGTTTAGGAAAGATTTTCGTCGAAGCCGAGATCCCACTCGACCGTCACGTTTTCGCGCTCTCCGTCACGCATGATGCGCTCACGATTGCGCTTGAACTGCGGATCGGTGTACGGCAACAGAACTAAACGGGCCAAAGCACGCGTACGGAATTCTTCGATGACTACTCGATCGCCAAAGTCACCAACGACGTCCCAGTGCGGAGCTACTGGGCCGAGAAACACGATGCGGACATGTGCTCGAGATTGTGCTGAGGTATGTAGATCGGACATGGAACTCCTTGAGTGCGAAATGCCGTTGGTCGGGCAAGATCTTGGCGAATTATCGGCGCTTGCCGAAAAACTTACCGATTTCTCACCAGGAAAACCGCTGGTCAGACAAACCCTATCGGCGATACTTGCGTGTCAGAACTAACCCTGACTGGTTCTCCCGAGCCAGGCATGGTTAACTGAAAGCGGTTGGGAACGACAACAACCTCAGTGAACGTCTCATTGGGGTCAAGAAGAACTCAACTTCTCATAGCGCGAAGCGGGCGGAAACCACCTTCGCACAAGGAGAAATACCCATGAATGAAGAATCAGTAGCCACCTGGATGGCCGATGGCGCTTGCCGCGCCTACCCGCCAAACACCTTTTTCCCGAGCGACGGGGTGGGCGTTGACAAGGCCCGCAAGATTTGTGCGACCTGTTCAGTGACGGCCGCTTGCCTCGAATATGCCCTTCAGAACCACATCGATCACGGTGTGTGGGGCGGATGTAGCGAACGCGAGCGTCGCCGTATCAACAAACGCCGCCGGATCGCCGTACAAGCGATCTAAACCGCATATCAGGCGTATTCTGACCCGAGACCGCCTGGGTTCGGATCAGTCAATCATTCTGATTTCGAGGGGTTTACTCCGACTTTGAGTCGTCTTCTTCCTTGGCGCCTTCGGCCAAGCCCTTCTTGAATTCTTTCTGCGCCTGGCCGAGGTTCTTGGCCAACTTCGGGATGCGTGAGCCCCCGAAAAGCACCAAAATTACGACGAGAACAACAATGACCTCAGGTCCATCAAATAAGCCAGCAAGCATGGTTTTAGGGTAGCACTCATTTCTGACTCTGAGTAGGGCGTCGACACCAAAAGTCAATGTGCCAAAGTAGTCAGGTGCTTGAGTGCGTCATCAACATCAGCGAAGGACGCAATATCAACAGCCTTCGTCAGCTGGCGGCCATCTGCGCTGACGACCTTCTTGATGTTCATTTTGATACTGAACACAATCGCAGTGTTTTCACTCTGACCGGAGTCAATGCCCCGCAGCGATTAACCAAACTCGCAGTGCAACTTCTTCACCTAGATGCGCATCAAGGTGTTCATCCTCGACTAGGCGTCGTTGATGTTGTTCCTTTCGTTCCACTTGATGGTTCAACGATGGACGATGCCATTGCCGCACGCGATGCATTTGCACAGTGGGCAAGTTCTGAATTGTCGGTGCCGTGTTTTGTTTATGGAACAGAGCGCTCACTTCCAGACCTACGCCGTGATGCCTGGGCGAATTTACAACCGCAATACGGACCACCGGTCCCCCATGCAACTGCTGGTGCGATTTGTGTTGGCGCCCGAAATCTTTTAATCGCTTACAACGTGTGGCTCAAGACAAATACATCTGAAAAAGATGCCCGTTCTATTGCCCAATCAGTACGCAGCGACGGCATTCGAACATTGGCGCTTCGTGTCGGAAATCATTGGCAAATCAGCATGAACCTGATTGATCCCGAACGTATCGGTCCCGACATTGCAACCGACCGTGTTCTTCACTTCGCCGAGCAACTCAATGTTGAGATAGATCAATGTGAACTCGTTGGTCTCATTTCGCAGAACGCGCTGAACAAGATTTCACAGCACCGTTGGAAGGAACTCGACCTGAGCCCAGAACGAACAATTGAATTTCGTCGGCGTCACGGCTTTACATTCGCCGCGTGACGACTAACAACTCAGGCTGTGGCAATACGACGATTTGACTGAGCGCGCTGACGACGCAAACGACGACGTTCGCGCTCGGACAAGCCACCCCAAATGCCGAACTTCTCGCCATTCACCAGGGCGTACTCAAGACAATCCATGCGGACAACACAGCCACGGCACACTTCTTTGGCCTCACGGGTGGAAGCTCCGCGCTCGGGGAAAAAGAGGTCGGGGTCAACGCCCAAGCAGTTCGCTTGGTCCTGCCAGTTGTTATTTTCGCTCATCGATTCGTTCATGTGGCTGCCTGCCATCTTGACCCTTAGGTCACTCGTGTGTGGTCCTTGTCCGCGCGATGCGCAGGGCAGTTCCACACGTGTAACTACATGCATGTCATTCTGCTCTACCGACGACCCCTAATGCAAGGGGAAATCTGACAAAAGCCCTGACAGATGGCAGCGCGCAAGCGCACAAGGCATTCGCTCGGTCGTGCAGCCAGCCGACTTCTTCAGCCGCGAATGAAATACGGGTTGCTCGGTTGACCGCCGGCAAGGTGTTCGAGAATTGCGAGCGACTGTGTGGGCGACGTCGAACCTTGCTCGAGCGCGGCCAATGTGGCGTGATGATTATTTCGATAGACCGCCTCAGCATCGTCGGCCTCTGGGTTCACCCATACCGCTGTGAGCAGGACAAATGCGTCGCTTTGACCGATTTCAACGAACCGCCGTGACGCGTATTCGGTGACTCCGTGAGCGACGCCGGCCTGTGCTGCACCCCACGTCAGTTCACCATGGAGGTCACCCGCAATTGCGGCCTTGTTCACGAACAGAGTCGCAGGAGTGACTGGCACATTGGGCTTCCACACCACCAAAAATGGGATATGCCCCACTTTTGGAGATCCCAAAGTAGTGACAAATGCACCGCCCACTGGTCCTGATTTTTTTCCTAAAACCGTGTTGATATGCGCCGCATTGGCACCATCGCCGGCAAATCCTTCACCAACTTCGAAACCTGCGTCGTTTGTTTCGCTCATGAAATCGCTCCGTCTGCTCGGCTCGGTAGACGTCCGTAACGTGACATCTTGAGCGTGTCTGTTGAATCTGTTCCCGGCTTGGTGTCGTAAGCCAAGAGCGCAACGTAGCGCGGCACGTCGCCTTCAATGGTCGTCACGCGGTGCATACTCCAGCGGCCATTGAACAACATCAAAGTTCCTGGGGTCATCGGTTCAGTGCGTACAGACTCTGGCGACTGTCCGTTCATTACTTTTTGAATCGTCTCGTAATTTGGTTGCTCGGCATTCCGAATCTGTTTGGCATTTTCAAAATGTCCTCCAATCGACGATGACTGAATTGCAATTGACACAACAAAATCAGTCATATCGAAGTGCCAGCCCAATGAATCGCCAGCGCGCATCACTGCAAGATTGAGCGCACCAAATGGATCGGCGTAACGAAAAAGTTCAGCGAGGCCTAAGCATTCACGGATGAACTCAAGTAACGGTTCCCACTCATAAAGCGCACGCAAACCATCGTCATGAGCAAACTGGTCGTACGCGACAACTTCGACTGAACTCTTTGTGATGGTGTTGCACGGGTGCCCAGCAGGGAACAACTCGTCGGCGGGCCCAAGGTACGGCGTCGCCCGCGATGCTGATCGAAAAGCTTGAGGAGCAAGTGCATCTGATTGTTCGCGCAAAATTTTGACTGCTTCTGCCGTCAAAAAATCGCTCAAAATACACACGCCCTGCGTCGTCATCTGTTGCACGCACGACTCAATCAAGGCCCGATCGTTCAGGTCATAGCGTCGAGTGTTGATCATTTGCGCAGGGAGCACAGTATGAGAGTAACTGACTCGCCTACGCTGAAAACATGCCCATTCATTTACGAGCCGAACCAGGCGACTACGCCCCCGCTGTTTTGTGCCCTGGCGACCCCCGCCGCGCCACGTACATCGCCGAAACTTTCTTTGATCCGGGCGCCCGTTTAGTGAACGAAGAACGCGGCATGTTGGGCTATACCGGCACTTTTGAAGGAAAGCCCATCAGTGTTCAAACGACGGGCATGGGCGCTCCAAGCGCCGGAATCGTGTTTGAAGAACTCTGCATGCTTGGGGCCAAGCGACTTGTTCGAGTGGGAACGTGCGGTGGGCTGCAAACCAATCTGCGCATGGCCGACACTGTGATCGCCATCAGTGCATCGGCTGACGATCAAACTCCCATTCGCTATTGCGGCATGACTGGTTTTGCCCCAACCGCAACTTTCGCCTTAGTTGAAGAAGCTGCTCGACTGAGTCGTGCCGTGAGCGATCGCGTGTTTGTAGGGCCCATCGTGACGAGCGGTTTGTTCTATGACCCAGATCCCAACACCTTTGGTATGTGGCGTCGTCTCGGTCATTTGGGTGTCGAGATGGAAGCATCGATGATGTACACCATTGCCACGCTCAAAGGAATTGAAGCGTTAGCGATCATGACGGTCAGCGACGTGATTGATCCTGATGGCGGCAATGTTGAACGTATTTCTGACGAGGACTTGAAAAAAGGCGTCGATCAAATGATGCGCATCGCCTGCCAAGTCGCCGTTAGCTAGATCAAGCTGTACTAGATCAAGCCCAGTTCGCGGACAGCGTCGCGCTCTTCGGCAAGTTCGGCCGTTGAGGCATCAATCTTGCCGCGGCTGTACGCGTCAATGTCAAGACCCTGAACGATTTCGTACTTGCCGTCCTTGCACACGCACGGGAAGCTTGAGATCAAACCTGCGGGCACGCCATAGCTGCCATCGCTCGGGATAGCCATCGATACCCAGTCGCCAGGTGCCGTGCCAAGAGCCCAGCTACGCACGTGATCAATTGCTGCGTTCGCTGCTGAAGCCGCCGACGATGCTCCACGAGCTTCGATGATTGCGGCGCCGCGCTTGGCAACGGTTGGAATGAAAGTTGAGTCAACCCACGCGTGATCATTCACTGCCTGGTAAGCGTTCTTGCCGCCAACTTCGCAATGGAACAAGTCGGGGTACTGAGTCGTTGAGTGGTTGCCCCAAATGGTCATCTTCTTCACATCTGAAACTGTTGCGCCAAGCTTCTGCGCAATCTGGCTGACGGCACGGTTGTGGTCGAGACGAGTCATCGCGGTGAAGCGACCTGGGTCCAGATCTTTAGCATTCTGCTGAGCAATCAAAGCGTTGGTGTTCGCGGGGTTGCCCACAACGAGCACCTTGATGTCGCGCTTAGCCGAACGCGACAAGGCTTCACCTTGCGGCTTGAAGATGCCACCGTTGGCGCTCAAGAGGTCGGCGCGCTCCATACCGGCCTTGCGGGGCATGGCGCCCACGAGCAAAGCAACATCGGCGTCACCAAAGGCAACATCCGCGTCATCGGTGCCGACGATGCCAGCCAACAACGGGAATGCACAGTCGTCGAGTTCCATCTTCACGCCTTCGAGAGCCTTGAGGGCCGGGGTGATTTCGAGGAGCTGCAAGATGACCGGGGTATCGGGTCCGAGCATGGCGCCTGAAGCAATACGGAAGAGGAGGCTGTAACCAATTTGGCCGGCAGCACCAGTGACGGCAACGCGTACGGGAGTTTTAGAAGTCATGCCTAGATCGTATGTCGCCTGAGCCCGAAACCTGAAAACTCAGCGAGAAAAATGAACGCTATGGGCGTGAAAAGTGCCTAATTTGACACGATTTCGCGCCCAAGGGCTTTCCAGATTTCCTCGGCGTAGTACTTCATTCCGTCGCGTTCAAGATGAATTCCGTCGGCAGTCAAACAACTACCTGGGCACAACGTCGCGACAAGTTGCCAATCAAGCACCGTGACATTTGGATACGTCGCTGGCAAGGCCCGAATCTTTTCGTTATTCGCATCGGTCCAATCGCGGTACGCCTTACTGGTTAACACGACCACTCGCGGCACTTCACTCAGTGCCTGCATCATGGTGTCGAGAGTTTCTTGGCTCATCGGGCCATTGGTGCCAAGGTGCACCACAGCCGCGTCCATCGTGACGCCAAGTTCTTTCAGCTGCACGAAAATATCGGCGCCCATTTTTCCTTGGCGATCTTGCACTGCGTCAACAACAATCCCCAAATCGGCCAAAGCTGGCGCAGCACCTTTCATGACCGAATCACCGAGCGCGAACACGTCGTAATGCGGCGGCACGTAGGTTGTGGTTGTTGTCGGTGCAGCAGTTGTCGTCGGAGCATCACTTGCAGTTGGCACGGCCGTTGTTTCGGGCACTGACGAAGGTGTCGTCGATGATGTCAACTCACCAAGTACATCAGTGACCGAACCTTCGCCGGCATCAAGCGCCGCTTGCACGTCATTTGCTTTGTAATCAGCAGTCGCCAAGCTAAAGACTGCAAAAACCGGCAACGCAATCGAACATGAAATGATCAGACCAAACGACCCGCGACGACGCAATTCGCCAGGCCCGCTGCGCAAGAGAGATTGAATTGATTCCTTAAGTCGGCGCTCGCGGATTGGTAATTCAACATAGCGATACGAGAACTCGGTAATTGCGGCAGTGACTAAGAGTGCGGCAATAAATTCATGCGGCTTGAGCGCGATTCCGGTTTCATGTCGTAACGCTTGAAACACCGGCCAGTGATACAAGTACAAGCCATACGAACGCTCACCAATGGTACGTAAAACCACATTGCCAAGTACTCGACCTGTGAATGCCTTTTGGTGAGCGATCGCCGAAATCACCATCAACGTAGCAATGCCCGTTAAGAATAAACCGCCACGGAACAACCATGGGTCGGCGTGTAAACCATCTTCACCCACGAGGTGAACAATATGAACCTTCCAGATCAAAAAGCCCAATAAACCCAAGCCAATAATGGCTACCGGATCCATCATTGGACCTTTACGTTTCATCGGGCCGCGTAACAACGCGTACGGACGCCACACGATTGCTAACGCTGCACCGAGCAACAGACCGGTAGCTCGCGTGGGTGTTGACAAATACAAGAGATCAACCTTGCTGATACACCGTTCACCCAAAGACCAATACGCATTCGGGGTTGATGTACAACTTTCACCAATACGACCAGTCGGCATCACAAGAGCGACGAAACCAGCAATGCCTGCTGCCACCCCGAAAAACCACATCGCAACGCGCGGTAAGCGATCGCGACCTGCGCGCAAAATCATCAACATGACAACGGGCCACAACAAATAGAACTGCTCTTCAACTGCGAGTGACCACAAATGACGTAACGGTGCAAAGTCGTTAGCAGCGGTATAACCAGCACCCACCCACACCTGGAACCAGTTCGAACCGTAAAGCGCGCCCGCTACAACATCGCCGCGTAACGCACCTAAAGAATCGCGTTCACGAACTGAGGTCCACATGATGAGCAGAACCAACATGGTGAACAACGCTGGCAACAGTCGTCGCGCCCGACGCGCCCAGAACTCGCGCAAACTAATCGCACCCGTACGTTCTTCTTCAGCGACCAAAAGCAACGTAATGAGATAGCCACTAATCACAAAGAAGACTTCAACACCCAAGTAGCCGCCCGGCAACCATGTTGAGTTGGCGTGATAAATGATGACGGCAAGAACAGCCAGGGCACGCAAACCGTCGAGGCCGGGAAGGTACGGCACACGACTGATCTGTTGTGATCGAGAGGTCTCAGTTGTCGGGGCCATTAATCCCCAAGTCTGCCGTGAATCAGAGTTGCATTGACTTCACTTCGCAGAACTCTTCCAAACCGAATTTGCCGGCTTCACGTCCGAGTCCGCTCTGCTTGTAGCCGCCAAAGGGGGCCGCTGGGTTAAACGAGCCACCATTGACCTCAACCTGACCAGCCTTCAGGCGACGGGCGACCTGCTTGGCATGCTCGGGCGTCGCGCTCCAGACACCAGCGGCGAGGCCGTACACAGTGTCATTGGCAATGCGAATGGCATCTTCTTCGGTGTCGTACGGGATGATTGACAGAACTGGTCCGAAAATCTCTTCGCGGGCGATCGTCATATCGGGCGTGACATTCGAGAAAATTGTCGGCTGCACAAAGAAACCAGCAGTGAGCCCCTCGGGGCTGGCAGTTCCGCCAGTCACCAAAGTCGCGCCTTCATCGATACCAGTCTGGATGAATCCACGGACACGATCACGCTGAACAGCCGACACCAATGGTCCAAGGCGCGATGCCGGATCGAAGGGGTCACCGACGGTGAACTTTGATGCAGCGGCTGCTGCAATCTGCTCAGCCTGCGCCAAGCGAGTACGAGGAACCAACATGCGAGTCAGTGCAGTACAGGTTTGGCCTGAATTCAAGAAGCACTTGCCAACACCAGCGGCAACCGCCTTGGTGAAACCTTCGTCGTCGAGGTCATCAAGAATCACGTTGGGGCTCTTGCCACCCAGTTCGAGCGACACCTTTTTCACATTTTGCGAAGCAACTTCGGCAACGCGCTTTCCGGCGCGAGTTGAACCGGTGAAGCTCACCATGTCGACATCGGGGTGAGCAGCAATTGCTTCACCAACAACGGGGCCAACACCAGTGACCAAGTTGAACACACCTGCAGGAAGACCAGCATCGTGAACGATTTCGGCCAAGATAAACGCGTTGATTGGTGCAACTTCTGATGGCTTCACGACAACGGTGTTGCCAGCAGCAAGTGCGGGCGCAACCTTGAGCGCGATCTGGTGCAACGGGTAGTTCCAGGGCGAAATACAGCCAACAACACCAAATGGTTCGCGTACAACGATTGAGTTGCCGATTTCTTCTTCAAACTTATAAGTGCCCAAGAGACCAGCGGTGATTGCGAAGTTGCCCTTAGGCAAGCCGACCTGGATCATGGTTGCCATACCGACGGGCATTCCGACTTCGCGAGCAACTGCCTCAGCAATTTCTTGCGTGCGAGCTTCGAGTCCGGCGTGAATCTTCATCAAGTACTCGGCGCGCTTTTCGCTTGGTAATGCGCTCCAACCCTCAAACGCAGCCTTTGCTGCAGCAACGGCCTTGTCAACGTCGCCTGTTGTTCCGTCGGGGATTGTGGCAATGATTTCTTCAGTCGCCGAGTTGGTGACTTCAAGAACGCCCTTGCCTTCGGAAGGAACCCAGGCACCGTTGATATAAATCTTGTCGTAAGTGATCATGCTGACACGCTAGGCGCAAGCGGGTCGCTGTGTCTCAGCGAGTTGGCGACAATCCGAGATTTGCGTAAATTTCGCTCGTCGCGGTGCTGCGATTCATCGTGTAAAAGTGCAGCCCTGGAGCACCTGCATCGAGAAGCCCTTGACACAATTCAGTCGCTGCGTCTACACCAATGCGACGAATTTCTTCGGCATCATCGGTGCGATCAAGTCGTTCGGCCAGCCACGCTGGAAAGGCGGCACCAGATAGTTCGGCCATACGACGAATCTGATTCTTGTTGGTGACGGGCATGATGCCCGGCAAAATCGGTTTGGTGACACCTAGATCGGCAAGTTCGTTGACCATTTGTACGTACACATCAAGATCAAAGAAAAACTGAGTGATTGCAAAATCAGCTCGCGACAACTTGGCTGCCAAGAACTTACGATCGGTTGCGCGATCTGGTGACCGCGGATGAAGTTCGGGGTGGGCCGCAACTCCAACTGAAAAACGTCCATCGGCCACCACATCTTCAAGAAGTTCACTGGCGAAGGTGTAATCGCTTGGCGCGGGTTCACCATCGGTGGGCACGTCTCCCCCAAGAGCCAAGATGTTTTCGACACCATCAGCGGCGTAGTCATTGAGAATGTCGCGAATCTCGGCGCGCACATGGCCTTGGCACGTTAAGTGCGCCATCGGTGTCAAAGTTGTTTCTTTGCGCATCCACGACACCACAGCATGAGTGCGTTGACGTGTACTTCCACCCGCACCGTACGTCACGCTGACGAAACTCGGAGCAAGAGGTTCAAGTTCACCGATTGCTCGACCCAAAGACAACTGCGCGCCATCAGTCTTAGGCGGAAAGAACTCAAATGAGAATGTTCGGCCCGCGGCGAGAAGGTCTGCAATTCGAGCCATGTTGCAAGTTTAGAGGCGAAAGCCGCTCAGTGCTTGAAGTGGCGCTCAGAAGTAAAGATCATGGCGATGCCGTGTTCGTTAGCAGCCGCGATTACTTCTTCATCACGCACGCTTCCGCCCGGCTGAATGACCGCTTTGATTCCTGCCGCAGCGGTTGCATCAAGACCATCACGGAATGGGAAAAATGCATCGCTCGCACAGACCCCGCCAAGGGCCCGGCCAGCTGAACGTTCAGCCGCGATTCGGGCTGAATCCAGGCGATTTTGTTGACCTGCACCAATACCGAATGCTTGTTGATCTTTGGCGAAAACAATGGCGTTCGAACTCACGATTGAACACACTTGCCACGCAAAAGATAGGTCGGCCCATTGTTCGGCGGTCGGCTGAGTTTCGGTCACAACTTTCCATGTACTGCGATCAAGATTGACGGTGTCAGCGTTTTGCACCAAGAATCCGCCATCAATTGAACGAATATCAAGTTTGCGGACCGATGGAGCGGCGGCAGAAATCACGCGCAGGTTTTTCTTGGCCAACAACACTTCAAGTGCATCAGCATCAAACGATGGAGCAACAACTACTTCTGTGAATACTGGTGCGAGTGCTTCGGCCATTGCGCGAGTCACTGCGCGGTTAACTGCAACGATTCCACCGAATGCGCTCACCGGATCGCATGCATTGGCTAATGAATACGCCTCTGCTATTGAACCTTGCGCAGACACTGCGACGCCACACGGATTCGCGTGCTTCACGATGACACACGCTGCATCGGTGAACTGATTCACTAATCGCCACGCAGCTTCGGTGTCGTACAAGTTGAGGTAACTGAGTTCTTTACCACCGTGCTGCACGGCAGTGTCCCACCAGCTGCTCTGACCATCAAAGCGATAACGCGCTCCCGACTGATGTGGGTTCTCTCCGTAACGCAACTCTTGAACTCGTGTCGTGCCAATCAATAAGTGTTCGGGTAGCGATTCATCAACCGAATCCTGGGTGGTGATCCATTCAGCAATCGCAATGTCATAGTGAGCAATTTCTGTGAAGGCAATAGCAGCTAAATCTCGACGAGTGTTTGCCGCCACTGCACCAGTGCTCTTGATTTCATCAATGACTCGCGCGTAATCACTTGGTCGAACGACGACAGCAACATGGGCATGATTCTTGGC
>CANGIP010000029.1 GCA_947454105.1 Actinomycetota bacterium
CCAACGCCAACGGCATGGTGATTGCGTCCAGTAAAGAGTGCGGCGCGCGTCGACGAACAAATCGAGGTCACGTGAAAGCGGTTCAAACGAATTCCGCGCTCGGCCAATGAGTCGATATGGGGCGTGTTGATGAGCGAACCGAAACAGCCAAGTTGCCCAAAACCAATATCGTCGAGCACGATGACCACCATGTTGGGTGCATCGGCTGGAGGAGTCGGATACGGAACGAGATGGGGTTCGATAGAACTCGAGGCAGCCATTTCACGAGCATAAGCGTTGAAGGCCAAATGTGAAGAGGG
Source organism: Actinomycetota bacterium (assembly GCA_947454105.1). Taxonomy (GTDB): domain Bacteria; phylum Actinomycetota; class Acidimicrobiia; order Acidimicrobiales; family Ilumatobacteraceae; genus Casp-actino8. Next base: position 300 of record CANGIP010000029.1, read on the forward strand.
CAAGGGTGTGTATCAACTGCCGATTCGGTATAGCGTTTGCGCTGTCATGCCAAGTACCTCAGCTCCGCGTATTGCCCTTGCTCCCTCAACCGCACCATCTTGGATGGCCGATGCAGTGATTGCTGGCGGCGGCGAAATTGTGTCGCTCGCAGATGCGGAGGGACTCATATGGGGCGCACCGCGCACCCCTGACGCTCTTGAAGAAATTCTGAAAGATGCTGATCACATCAAATGGGTTCAGCTTCCTTTTGCTGGCATCGAAAATTTCATGCATCTCATCGACGATGATCGATTGTGGACATGTGGCAAAGGCGTGTACGCCGAACCTGTCGCCGAAATGGCGTTGGCGTTGATGTTGGCAGGTATGCGGGGCATCAATTCGTACGCGCGCCAAGCTACATGGAGCGGTCCGCGTGGGCGCAACTTGCACGAAGCGCATATCACCATCTTGGGTGGCGGTGGAATTACTGAATCGCTCGTTCGTATGTTGGCCCCGTTTGAGTGCCACATCACTGTGGTGCGTAATCGAGTCGCCGAAATGGATGGCGTTGACGAAGTTCTTGAAAGCGATCGGCTCATTGACGCGTTGACCGGTGCCGACGTTGTTGTTTTGGCACTCGCCTTAACTCCTGAAACTGAAGGCATCATCAGCAGGGCCGAACTTGAAGCAATGCAAGATCATGCGTGGATCATCAATGTGGCGCGTGGCAAGCACATCGTCACGGATGATTTGGTGTGGGCTCTTGAAAACAACATCATCGGTGGTGCTGGTCTTGACGTGACTGAACCCGAGCCGTTGCCCGATGGACATCCGCTGTGGTCGTTGAACAATTGCATCATCACGCCTCACGTGGGCAACACGCCGGCCATGGCCGTTCCGTTATTGAGTGAGCGCATTACCGAGAATGTTCGCCATTGGGCTGATGGTGAAGATTTGATCGGTCCCGTATTCGTTGATCTCGGCTACTAGTTCGTTAAGTAGTCGATGATGCAAGGAATTCATTACCAACGTCTCGGTGTTGCACCGACTGCGACCCCTGAAGAAATTCGTACGGCCTATCGCAACTTGGCGCGCGTGTATCATCCCGACAAACACGAAGGTAAGACATCCATTCAGATGCTCGAGATCAACGAGGCATGGCGGGTCTTGTCTGACCCAGTGCTGCGATATAAATACGATGCCGATCTGCGAGCGCATCGCAACGAAGTCGACGAAGATGAAGCGCTACAACGACACGAGCGATTGCAAAACATTGCAGTAGACGCCGATCGTCGTCATTATTCGCCAGCGAAGTTTCCGTGGAAGTTTGTGGTGGCTGTGATTGTGTTGGGAACCATTTTGATTTTGGGGCTTGGCGCGTTCAGTCAGTCGAATGAACCCGCGCCGATTGACAATGTGCTGCGCGTTGGGTCGTGTGTTGCAATCAATGAAATTCAGCAAGAGGCGTATGAGGTGTCGTGTGCCGAGACCCACAAAGGTGTCGTGCAGCAGATCATTCCGTTTGACGCGGTGTGCCCATATCCCTTGACCGCCTATCGCGACCGTCAGGGTATGGGGCAGGCCTGTGTCGCCCTGTCTTGAGGGTGGCGGGTCGAAGGTCGAGTGGTAGCGTAAAAGTCCGCTGGGGCGATTAGCTCAGTCGGCTAGAGCGCCACGTTCACACCGTGGAGGTCGTGGGTTCAAGCCCCGCATCGCCCACCCAGCTAGACCCGGTTGCCTTTGGTAGCCGGGTCTTTTTTGTTGGCCTGATGTTGCTCGTTCGGACAAGGCGAGGGACTGTCATAATGGATGGGTGATCGATGTTGAAGCTTGGTGGAGAAATCGTTCGGGAAATCCGACCGATTTTCTTGCACCGCTGTCGATGGTGGCCAGTGGCGCCCACACCGAGCACCCCGACTACCAGAAGTGGGTACCGCGACTGGAGCAGCCGCACGGCCGTCACCGCAAGGTGTGGGAATGGTGCTTCATCCTGAATGCACTCGAACGGCACGGTGTGCTCGCGCCGGGGAAACGAGCGTTGGGATTTGGGGTGGGCACCGAAGCGGTTGTACCGCTATTAGCCAGTTACGGCGTGTCAGTGACCGCGACCGATCAAAGCGTCGAACAGGCCGGTGCTTGGGCCACGGTCGGGCAACACGCTGCCGCCATTGATGCGCTACGGCGTCCGAACATCTGTCCTGACGAGCAGTTTGATCAGCGCGTCAGTTTCCGATCCGTCGACATGCGAGAGATTCCCATTGACCTAAACGGTTTTGATGCCACGTGGTCGTCGTGCTGTTTTGAACACCTCGGGTCGAAGAAGGCCGGTTTCGACTTCGTGATGAATTCGCTGCGCACCTTAAAGCCCGGGGCAGTAGCGGTGCACACCACCGAATACGACTACACATCTGGCCGGCGCCCCCTCTTGGAGACTGGGTCGGTAGAAGCCGGCGACTACTGCTGTTTCTTTCGCCGTCAGGAGATCGAGGAACTGGTCAATCGCATCCGCTCTGAGGGGTATCGGGTGGACATCGACCTGAGTGTGGGTCGTCGTCACGCGTTTGACCGACATTTGGACCGGCCTCCCTATGTTGGGGACCCACACATTCGTTTGGCGGTTCACGATCGTGCCGTCACCTCGGTGGGTCTGGTGATTCAAACGAATCCTTGAGACGGCGGCATCGCCGAGCCAGCCAGACCATGGTGCTTTTGACAGTCGAGTCTTTTGTTGTCCCCGTTTCAGGGCGTGAAACGGGCTAATTTAGCGGAGTGCGACGACTGTGTGAAAAGCCTGGATGTGGACAGCCTGTCGCTGTTATCTACGGCTTAGCTCCAAGCGGTACCGAAGCGGGTCTGTGGGTCGATCACTGGTCGCCCGAGCGCATTGATGAAGTTCCGCCGCCTGGTGCTCGCGGAGTGGTGTGTCAGAAGCATTCTGAGTCGTTGTCGGCTCCTCGCGGCTGGTCATTTGAAGATCGTCGTGAAGCGATTCCGCGATTGTTTAAGACGCGCGATCGTGGCAACTTAAGCGCTGTTCCGGAACCGACTACTGAAACCCCACGACCAAAGGCCGATTCAACGGGCTCAATCAAACGTGATTCAACTGGTTCGTTAAAGCGTGATGTCACCGGATCGGTCAAGCGACCACGACCGGCTGATATTCCACGTCCGAGTTTGTTTGCCGAACTCGATGAGCCAGTCGTTGAAACTCCTGTTGTTGAAGTTGCCGTTACTGAAGTTTCAGTTGCCGAAGTTTTGGTCGTCGTCAATGAACCCGTTGTTGAAACTGTGCCGATGTTCGTCGAAGAGCAAGTTGTTGAAGAAGAAGTCGAAGAAGTCATCGAGATTCTTCCGACTCAAGATGATTCAACTGAACTCTTGATTCGTCAAGATGTTGACACTCGTTGGGCTCCGCACTTTGATCCCGATGACGACCTTGGTGGAATGCTTGATGCCACTGGTTCGATGCTGCGTGACGCGTTTAGGTCGCGTCACAATGGCCGTCGCGATCAGTGAGATAGCGACCAATCATGGATATCCGGGTTGATGTTGAACTGCCGTGTTCAATTGATGCGGTGTTGCCGCTGATTAATGATTTAAGGCAATATCCGCAATGGATGGGCCTCGTTCACGCCGTAGTGCCCGAAGATGATCATCAAGCCTGGCAGGTTGAACTGCGCGGCAAGATTGGGCCATTTGCTCGATCGAAGCGTTTGCGCATGGTTCAAGTTGAAACTTCTAGCGCTGAGCACTTGCGATTTGAGCGGGCCGAAGTTGATGGCCGATCACATAGTGCGTGGGTCCTTGAAGCAAAGGTTTCTCAAAAGGCCGCAACAACGACGCTCAATATGACTTTGCAATATTCGGGTCGTTTGTTCTCAAGCGTTGTTGAGCGTGCCTTGCACGATGAGATTGAAGCGAGCAAACAGCGACTCCGCAAACTTGTTACTCAGTAGCTGGCGATTATTGCGCCCACGCGCTGTAACGGCCATTGTCGCGTTGCTGAAGATGCAACGACATTGAAAAACACTCCGACAAATTCTCGGCGGTGAAACATTCAGTGATTGGCCCGCGAGTCATGGCCTTGCCGTCTTTGAGAAACAACACATGAGTCATGCCCGGCGGAATCTCGTCAACGTGGTGAGTCACGAGTACAAGTGGTGCGGCAGTTGTATCAAGAGTTAATTCGCTTAATGCTTCAACGAGTTGCTCTCGACCTCCAAGATCGAGTCGGGCACTGGGTTCATCCATCAACACAATGTTCGGATTGTTCATCAGTGAACGCGCTAACAGCACACGTTGCTGTTCGCCTGACGACAACGTTCCAAATGTGCGGTGAGCTAAATGCCCGATACGCATGCGGTCAAGACAACGCTGAGCCTGTTGAGCATCGGCCTCGTCGTATTGGTGCCACCAAGTTTCAAGAGCAGCGTTCTTGGCGGTCATCACCACGTCTAGAGCAATCAGCGCAGGACGCAGTTCGCTGGCAAATGATGCGGACACATAACCAATGCGCTGGCGCAGGGTGCGCACATCGGTGGTTCCGAGGGTTTGGCCCAACACCGAAACCGACCCGTAGGTGGGGTGCTCGTACATCGCGGCAATGCGCACCAAGGTGGTTTTGCCCGACCCATTGGCACCAAGTACCAACCAACGCTGATCTGCTTCAACCGTGAGCGACACCGAGTCCAAAATGGTGCGACCGTCACGTACGAAACTGATCTTGTTGAGTTCGAGGGCGGCGACCACGGTGCAAGGCTACGAGGATCGGTCAAAGTTGGGCGATCGGACGACGCGAGAACCCCTTGCCTTGTCGAAAATGGGACTGGGTGCGCGAACATAGAGGTGTGACAACAACGGTTTCGCCTCTTGAACAATTGAGTGAGGCATTGCGTACTGAACTCGGTGCCAAGGCAGTCACTGATCTGGCACGGCTGAGCGGTGGGGCCTCGCGCGAAACCTGGAGCTTCAAGGCTGACGACCGCCCGTTGATCTTGCAGCGTCAGCGCAAGGGCGACACTCGCGATATGGGTGTTGAGGCGCGCGTGGTGCAGGCAGCGTTCAACGCTGGTGTTCCGGTGCCCGAACTGATTACCAATGGTTCGGGAGACATCGGCCCGGCCTTCATGATCTTGTCGCATGTAGAAGGTGAGACAATCGCTCGCAAGATTTTGCGCGATGAACAATTCGCTGATGCCCGAACCAAGTTGGTTGCGCAATCAGCACATGCATTGGCGGCCTTGCACTCAATAGACGCTTCAACAATTACGGGCCTGCCAAGTATTGACCAAGTTCAGCAATATCGCGAGACCCTCGACAATCTCAATCAAGCCTTGGGTCAAGCACACCCAACATTTGAATTGGCCTTTCGTTGGCTTGAACGCAATCGTCCTACATCAACGCGCACTGCCCTTGTTCACGGAGATTTCCGTTTAGGAAATCTGATGGTTGGTCCAGATGGTTTGCGGGCGGTACTCGATTGGGAACTAGCCCATATCGGTGATCCCATTGAAGATCTGGGTTGGCTGTGTGTGCGGGCCTGGCGCTTTGGTGCATCGCAACCAGTTGCTGGTCTAGGTGACTACGACACCTTGATCTCTGAGTACGAAAAGGCGAGTGGGCTCAAGGTTGACCGCGAAGTTGTTCGCTGGTGGGAAGTCTTAGGCACCTTGAAGTGGGGAATCATGTGCATGATTCAAACCAGTTCACATGTTTTGGGTATGAGTCGCAGTCATGAATTGGCGGCAATTGGTCGACGCGTGTGCGAAAACGAGTATGACTTGTTTGTGGCACTTGACGGAAAGTGGTGACGAAGATGGCGATGCCCCATGATGTTCCAACGGCAGCACAACTCATTGAGTCGGTGCGCGAGTGGCTTGAGAAAGATGTGTTGACATCAACGACTGGCCGCGTGCAGTTTCATTCACGGGTCGCCATCAATGTTTTGGCGATGGTCGAACGCGAACTGGCAGTTGGCGAACAACAAGCCCTCGATCACGCGGCGCGCCTTGCAGTTTTGGGCATGAAAGACGATGCCGAACTAGCAACAGCGATTCGAAACGGCGATCTTGATGATCGATTCAACGAAGTTGTTGAACTCGTGCGGGCAAGCGTGCTCGACAAATTGGCAGTCGCCAATCCGTCGTATGCCTTGCCTACTTTGAACGACTGACTACTTCGAACGACTGATCTGAACCGGTTGGCCAGCTGCAAGCTGACCGCAAGCCGCAGCAATATCGGTACCGCGATTACGGCGAATCGTCGCGTTGGCTCCCATGCCCACTAATTGATCGCAGAATGCTTGCACCTGATTGCGGCTTGAACCACGAACCTCGTAACCAGGGGTGGGGTTGAGTGGAATCAAATTGACGTGTGCGGGCACGCGGAATGAACGACAAATCTGAGCGAGCTCAATTGCGTCGCTGGGGCGATCGTTCACTCCGTCAATTAAGGCCCATTCAAAGGTGAGGCGACGATTCTTTGACTCAAGGAAACCGTTGCATGCTTCCATCAAAGCCTTGATGGGGTAGCGGCGGTTGATCGGAACCAAAGCATCACGCAAGTTGTCGTTAGCAGCGTGCAAGCTCACCGCCAAGTTGACGGGCAACGGACGCGAAGCCAGACGATTGATACCCGGAATAATTCCGACGGTGCTGACCGTGAGGTGACGTGCTGATAAGCCAACATCTTCGTGTAGACGCACAATTGATTCCCAGACGGGTTCTTCATTGGCAAGCGGTTCGCCCATGCCCATGTACACCACGTTGCTCACGCGACGATCCATGGCCTTCGCGCGTTGCGACGCCCGCACAACTTGTTCAACAATTTCGCCCGTAGTGAGATGGCGTGTGAAACCGGCTTGACCAGTTGCGCAAAAACCACACGCCATGGCGCAGCCAGCTTGTGTGCTCACGCACACGGTGGCGCGATCGGGGTAGATCATGAGAACGGTTTCGATGCGGCTGCCACCGTCGAGCTGCCACAAAAACTTGATCGTGGTGTCGTCATCTGAAATGACTTCTTCAACCAAGGTCAACGAGTTCGGCAAGATGTCCACGAGTTGCGCACGTAACGCTTTGGGGAGCGCCGTCATGTCTTCGGGGGCATTGAGTTCGGTATACAAGCCCTTCCACACCTGATCGACGCGATAGCGCGGTTCGTTCAGTAAAAGGTTTTGAAGTTCGTCGCGCGAAGCGCCATAACGGGTAATCACAATGTCAGCCTGTCAGATAATTGAGTCGAAGTGGTGGTGTCTAGAGGGTTTCGGCAAGTTTTGAGTATTCATCCATGCGCGCGCGCAACACATCGAGGCTCGCGGTCCAGAAAGCTTCGCTGGTGACATCGATGCCAAAGGCGGCACCAAGTTCTTCGGCGGTCGCCATGCCAGCACGGCTGAGAAGATCGTCATAGCCACCACGGAAGCGATCGGGATCGGCGTGGTATTGCGCAAACAAACCGAGACCGAACAACAAGCCGTAGGTGTATGGCCAGTTGTAGAAATGACTGCCGTAGTAGTGGCCCTTCAAAACCCACATGTGCGGATGGGCGGTTGTTTGATCAAGGCCATCACCATAAGCATCGGCTTGGGCTTGCAACATGATTTCGTTGAGTTCGTTCACGCCAAGAGTGCGACGTTGACGACGAGCGAAAACTTCAGTTTCAAATAAGAAGCGACTATGAATGTCAACAACAACTTGGTTAGCGCCCTGTAGATCGACATCAAGAAGTGCAAGACGTTCTTTGCCTTGCAGTGTTGCAAGACCTGCTTCAACGACGAGTGTTTCGCAAAAGATGCTCGCGGTTTCGGCGAGTGCCATCGGCAAACGCTTTTGCAATGGTGTGCGGCCAGCGAGTTGCGTGTTGTGATACGCGTGGCCAAGTTCGTGAGCTGTTGTTTGAGCCGACTCGACTGAACCACTCCAGTTCAACAACACCAATGAACGATCATCAACGAATGGCATGCAGAAAGCGCCACCAACTTTTCCTTCACGGGACGGAACATCAAGCCATGATTCGTTGATCGCTCGATCAACAAGGCCCGCCAAGTTAGGGCTGAACGATGAAAACGCATTGCGGACTAAATCAACTGATTCATCCCATGTGATTGATCCGCCAGCAACAGGAAGCGGGGCCATGAGATCCCACCACGGCAAGGCCCCGGTGTGTCCGTGTAAGCGGGCTTTGGTGCGCATCCATAAGCGAAAGTCGGGGAGCGAGGCGATGATGGCCGATTGCATGGCATCAAAGGTGGCGTGGCTGACGCTGTTGCCATAGAGCGATGCGTCGAGTGGTGAATCCCAACGTCGACGACGATTGATGGTGTTGGCTTCACCCTTGATGGCGTTCATGGCTGCGGCACACGCGGTTGCGACAGTTGGCCACGCAATCATTTCGGCGTCGTACGCAGCTTTACGAACTGCGACATCGGCTTCGGTGGCTAGGCCGCGCACTGCGGGCATGGGCATGCGCTTCGTGCCGGTTGGAAGTTGAACATCAACCGTCAGTTGCGAGGTGATGTCACCTTGTAAACGACCCCATGCGGATGAACCAGTTGTTGACAGTTCGGCGTAGAGACCTTCTTCAGATTCATCCATTTGATGTTCTGAACGTTCGGCAAGTCGCATAAGCGGTCCGAGGTGATCGCGGGCTTCGCTGCTGACTGCAGACAACGCATCTACGTTATGGTCGCACGCGAAATCGGCAAGACGTGCGAGCAGCGGAGTAATACGTGAGCCCGCAACTTCAATTTCGGAAAGAAGTGCTTGTGCTGTTTCGTCGCGCGTGTTTGTTGCGACTGTTGCGTAGACGTAGGCCTCAAGAATTTCGGTTTGTGCGACGACCGCATTGAAATCACGAATGGCACGATCGAGACGATTGCCGGTTTCGCTGTCAACGGTTGGCGACACGCCATCGGGAAGCGCCCGAATGCCGAGTTCGTCGTAGAGAGCTTCAAGACGACCAACGTCAGACTTGACTCGTTCAAGCGAGTCAACAAATGAGCGACTCGTTAAACATTCGTGAACATCGGCGACGCTCCAGAGCGGAAGATTTTCGGTCGCGGTCATGACTGCTCGCTTTCAGAAGTTGAAGTAATGGGCGCAATATCGCCAACGAATGCGCGATCGGTGCGGTGAACGCGAAAACCGAGTCCTTCATACAAGGCCATCGCTGCGGCATTGTCGGGATCGACGTACAACATGGCGTCTTTGATTCCGCGCTGACTCATGTTGACAAGACCCGAAACAACCATTGACTTGCCGAGTCCGTGACCATGAAATGCGGGATCAACGGCAATCACGTAAATCTCGCCCAGCACCGGATCGGTGTCGGTATGAACTTTGGTCCAGCAAAATCCGGCGAGTTGGTTGTCGATTTCGTGCAACACAAAGCCGTTCGCATCAAACCAAGGTTGAGCAAGACGTGCCGACAAGGTTGCGTGATCCCATCCACCTTGTTCGGGGTGATGTTCAAAGGCGCGATTGTTGACCGCGAGCCATGCGTCTTCATCTTGACCTTTGACAAATGTGCGCACGGCAACTTGCGCTTCGGCATCGCTACTTGACAACGGAAGCGAGCGACGCATTTGATGCAAGCGCCGTCCCGGTGTGAGACCGACTTGGGCGGCCACTTGTTCGTGACCAATCGTTGGTTCAAAGACCCACCAATGCACGTGGCCGCCACCATTAATAGCGACTTCATGAAGTGCAGCAGTGAGCAGTTCGGGACCGATGAGATGCATTTCGTAACGGTGGTGCGGGTGAACGACGAGCTCGATCGAATAGGAGTCGTAACCCTTACTGATTTGGGCGTAGGCCACGGGATGGTCGTGATCACCTTCCCAGGCAACAAGTCCGGCGAATCCTTCGCGGCCGCCGTCAACGAGGTCGAGCCACAGATGATCAGAGAGCGGGCGGTGGCCATCGGCTCGTTCGGCGTCACGTAAAAGGTCGCGCACAATCGAGATGTCATCGGGCTGCATTTGCCGTTTGATATCTAAGATGCGCATGGGGTCACCCTATCGGCGGTGGTTCAGGGGCTGAACGAGTTGATTAGGGTCAAAGCATGGCCAGCAAGAAAGCACCAGCAAAGAAGTCAGCAGTTAAGAAGGCGCCGGTCAAGAAGGTTGTAGCAAAGAAGGCAGCAGTCAAGAAGGTCGCAGCAAAGAAGCCGGCTGCCAAGAAACAAGCAGCGGTCAAGTTCAAGGGTAAGCCGAAAGATCAAGCCATTGAAGTCGCGCGACGTTTAGCCATTGGTTACCCCGAAGTGATTTGCGAGCTCGATCATCGCAACGCATACGAGTTGATATCGGCCACCATCTTGTCGGCGCAATGCACCGACGTGCGCGTCAACATGGTGACACCAGCATTGTTTGCGCGTTTTCCAGATCCGTGGTCGTTGGCATCTGCTGATCCGTCAGAAGTTGAAACTCTCATTCGCTCGACGGGCTTCTATCAAAGCAAAGCGAAAAACTTAATGGGCATGGCACAAAACTTGATTGAACGTTTCGGGGGAGAAGTGCCGAGCGAACTTTCTGATCTCGTCACTCTGCCTGGAGTTGGTCGCAAGACTGGCAATGTTGTTCGCAGCGTGGTGTTTGATTTACCGGGACTGCCCGTTGACACTCACGTGGGTCGATTGTCGCGACGATTGGGACTCACAAAACTTGAAGACCCAGTGAAGGTCGAGTTGCAACTCAACGATTACTTGCCGCCAGATGAATGGGGTTCGTTTAGTTTGCGATTGATTCTTCACGGACGTCGCGTGTGCGATGCGCGCAAACCGCAGTGCACTATTTGTGAGTTGGCCGACATTTGCCCGTCGGCAGGTGTGCAGGTGACCGCTCCGACAACGAAACGGTCACCTCGTAAGAAGTAACAGTCGAGGCAATCAGCCCCCGCCTCCGCCGGCCCCACCGTTGGCTCCCGCAAAGCCTTGGTTGGCAGATCCGCCGCCGTCAGCTACAGCCGCTCCGCCGGCCCCGCCCGCTCCACTAGAACCGCCGGTGCCACCGTCACCACCATTGGCAGTGCATGCGGCGCCTGAACAAGTGGCAGGACCGCCGGCCCCGCCCGCTCCACTAGAACCGCCGGTGCCACCGTCACCACCATTGGCAGTGCATGCGGCGCCTAAACAAGTGGCAGGACCGCCGGCTCCGCCCGCTTCACTAGAACCGCCGGTGCCACCGTCACCACCATTGGCAGTGCATGCGGCGCCTAAACAAGTGGCAGGACCGCCGGCCCCGCCCGCTTCACTAGAACCGCCGGTGCCACCGTCACCACCATTGGCGGTGCATGCGTCGCCTGAACAAGTGGCAGGACCGCCGGCCCCGCCCGCTCCACTAGAACCGCCGGTGCCACCGTCACCACCACTGGCGGTGCATGCGTCGCCTAAACAAGTGGCAGCGCCGCCGGTGCCGCCGGTGCCGCCGGTGCCTGAAGATCCTGCGGATCCGCCATTGCCACCGTTTCCGCCGGTTCCACCCGAACCAGCCTGACCGCCGTTGCCACCAGAGCCAGGTGAGCCAGGTGAGCCACCAGATCCTCCGTTGCCACCAGTGATCAATCCATTGGTGCCGTTTCCACCGTTTCCGCCGTTTCCAGAGGCTCCGCCGTTTCCGCCGTTTCCGCCGCTGCCGTTTATTCCAGAGGTGGCATCGCCGCCGGCTCCGCCGTTTCCGCCAAGCCCACCGCTACCACCAGGCCCTCCGCCATAGGAAGCAACCGTGGTATCTCCAGATATTCCGCCGTTCCCGCCGGTTCCGCCTGTTCCACCAATTCCGCCGTCTCCGCCTCGCCCACCGTTGCCAGCGATTGAACCGCCTTGACCTCCGTCTCCGCCTGGTCCACCATCTGATCCGTCACCGCCAGGGCCACCGGTACCACCAATTCCAGGTGCACCAGCGGTTCCGTTAGTTCCGACATAACCAGCGACACCTTGTCCGCCATCGCCGCCATTGCCGACGAGTCCAGCATCGCCGCCGTTGCCTCCGCCCAAACCGTCGCCACCGTCGCCGAGAAGTCCGCCTCCTGCACCACCATCACATGGCACTTGGGTGCAGGTTCCGGAAAGAAATGGGAATGTGTATCCAACGCCGAAAATAGGACCGGCATCGGGATGCTCGGCTGTTCCGTTTTCAACTAAATCAAGACCAGCACAAATCGAAATCTCGGATTGCGCACGTTGCGCGTAAATATCAACAGCAGCTGTGGGCGAGTTGGCGTTTGAAATCTGTGCGTAATCAGAAATATCGGGTAACCAATTGCCGATTTCGGTGATGCACAGTGCGAGACGTTGAGCCTCAGGCAATGTTGTTGTTGGAGCAATAGTCGTTGACGGAGTCGTCGGTGCAGCAACAGTCGTTGACGGAGTCGTCGTTGCTGAACCTTCGGTGACGCAATTTGGGTCAGTCGAGTTGACCGCAACCATGCCTAAGAGAACAATCGGCACAAAAGCAATGGCTGACAATTGGTGCCGTGAAGCTTTGAGCCAGCGTGTGAAAATCACGCCGCCAACGATGAAGAACAAGGCCATCACCACGAGTGCGGTGTTTCCACCAGTAGTAGGTAATTTACAAATTTCTGATGCCAACATGAGTTGCTCCCGCCAGGTTATTTGTGTAAAACATTACTCCATCATCAGTTGAACCAAGGCGTGGCTTTCAGAGCGCCGACTCGTCGCGGTCAACTGCTGGTGCGTCGACGAAATTACTTAACGATTTTGCTGGCACGAAGCAACGAGCGTTGGGCGGTGCGTAATGCTCGATCGGCCTCGTGGATTGCCATTAACAAATCATCGTGCTTGCCATCAAGGTTCATCTGGCCCAGATCGGCAACTCGTTGGCGATAGCGCTCGGCACCTTCGGCCATCACGGCGAGTTCGGCAGCAATTGTGGTCAGGTCGGCATTTGGCACGGCATCACCATATGTCATGGGTCAGCAAAATAGTGACGGGATAGAACTTGACGGGTCTAAGTCATCAGGCTCTGACTGCCTCGCTTGGGTAGCCTTGCAGGGTGACCCGAGTGCCCGTTCGAGACGATCTATCTGCGCTTGAGGGCTATCACTCGCCCCAAGTCGACGTTCGGGTGCGACTCAACACCAATGAAGCCCCTGTGGCACCCCCGGCGGCCTTTCGCCAGGCTTACGCCGAGGCCGTCGCCAAGATTGATTGGCACCGTTATCCCGACCGCGGCGCCACGGCCTTGCGGGCGGCAATTGCCGATTTGCACGGGGTCGACCCGGCCATGGTGTTTGTGGCCAACGGAAGTAACGAAGTTCTCCAGACCATTCTCTTAACCTTCGCCGGATTTGGGCGAACCGTCGCCACCTTTGAACCGACCTATCAAATGCATGGCCAGATCGCTCGCAGCACTGGAGCGACAGTTGTCGAGGGTGAGCGTGGCGCTGACTTCTCTCTTGATATTGCTGAAGTTCGTCGGGTCATCACCGAGTCGCGCCCTCACGTCACATTCTTGTGCTCGCCTAACAACCCAACGGGCGGAGTCGATTCACCCGAGTTAGTGCGTGAAGTTCTCGCGTTAAATGCCGGACCAAACCCCGGTCTCGTAGTTGTTGACGAGGCCTATGGTCAGTTCGCTGATTGGAGCGCGCTCGAATTGGTGAGCGAAGAAACTCCACTCGTAGTGACGCGAACATTCTCAAAGACCTGGAGCATGGCGGCAGCTCGTTTGGGTTATCTCATCGGACCAAAGTGGCTTGTTGCCGAACTCGACAAAGTTGTTCTGCCCTATCACCTCGACACCGCCAAGCAGATTGCCGGAACTTTGGCCGTGCAATATCGCGGTGACATGGAAGAACGCGTGCGCATGATTGTTGCCGAACGCGAACGAGTCGTTGCCACATTGAAGACTCTCGATATTGAAGTCTTTCCGAGCGGAGCCAACTTTGTTCTCTTCCGCACAAAGTCAAAAACTGGTCGAGCGGTTTGGCAGGGTCTGCTCGATCGCAGTGTGCTCATTCGCGACTGTTCGGGTTGGCCACGTTTAGAAAATTGCTTGCGCGTCACCATTGGCACGCCAGAAGAAGATGATGCTTTTCTCGTTGCTCTCACGGAGGTTTTGAAATGAGTCGTACCGCCAGTCGTTCACGCACAACTGCTGAAACATCAATTGAACTGTTCGTTGATCTTGATGGAACCGGAAAGTGTGATGTCAGCACCGGCATCCCGTTCTACGACCATATGTTGACCCAGGTTGGCAAGCACGGCGGATTCGATCTTCGCATCGCTGCCAAAGGCGATATTCACATTGATACGCACCACACTGTCGAAGACGTTGCGATCACTTTTGGTGAAGCAATTCGTGAAGCCCTTGGCGACAAGGCTGGCGTTCGCCGTTTCGCTAGCGGCCTATATCCATTAGATGAAGCCCTCATCGAAATCGCGCTTGACCTATCGGGTCGTCCATTTGTGGTGTGGGATGTTCCGATGCCCGAGTGCTTGCCGTTAGGCGATCCCGCTTTTGATCCGCAATTGGCCGAACACGCCATCAGTTCATTGGCAACGTCGGCCGGTGTGACTCTGCATGTTGGGCTCAAGCATGGTCGTAATGTGCACCACATTATTGAGGCTGCGTTTAAAGGTCTTGGTCGTTGCTTCCGCGATGCTGTGCGTATTGAAGGAACCGATGTGCCATCAACCAAGGGCGTTTTGTGAGTAAACCCGTTATTGCTGTTCTTGATTACGGCATCGGCAATCTGCGCTCGGCAGAAAAGGCGTTACAAAAAGTTGGCGGAGACGCTCGACTGACGCGTGACCCTGCATTTGTCGCGTCAGCTGATGCCGTCGTCTTGCCAGGTGTTGGCGCATTCGGTGCGTGCATGGATGCATTGCGCGGTGCTGGCCTTGAAGATGTTGTGTACGGCGCTGTTGATTCAGGTCGCCCGTTCTTGGGTATCTGTGTCGGCATGCAGATGCTGTTCACCTCGAGTCAAGAAGATCTTGATGCTCGCGGCCTCGACATCATTTCAGGAACCGTGAAGTGGATCCCGCCAGGTGTGAAGCGCCCGCAAATGCAGTGGAACAAACTTTCATTTACTCAACCTGACGACGCCATGTTTGAAGGTGAATTGTTGCGCGATGCACCAAACGGTTCGTGGGTGTATTTCGTGCATTCACTCCATGGTGTTCCGATGGATCCCTCGCTTGTCGCCGCCACATGTGATTACGGCGTCACCTTAAATGCAGCATTCCGGCAGGACAATGTTTTTGCCACGCAGTTTCATCCCGAAAAATCGGGTGCAAGTGGTTTGGCCTTGTTGGACAACTTTGTGAAAGCTGCTGGTGCGTAATGGGTGTTGAACTGTACCCAGCCATTGATCTTCGTGGCGGTCGTGTCGTGCGCCTATTGCAAGGCGACTATGCACAAGAAACTGTTTATGGTGATGACCCAGTCGCTGTTGCAACATCTTTTGCTGATGCCGGCGCAACTTGGATTCATATTGTCGACCTTGACGCGGCACGTACCGGTGACCCCATCAATCGTCCCGTCGTTGCTGCAGTAGCGAAGGCCCTTCGGGGTCGAGCATCAATTCAAACTGGTGGTGGCGTACGCGCCGTTGCTGATGCTCAAGCATTGGCCAATGCCGGAGTTGCACGAGTTGTGATGGGTTCAGCAGCAGTTGCCGACCCGTCGTTGGTTGAAGTAGCAGCAAAAGTTGTGGCGGTGGCCGTTGGTCTTGATCATCGTGCCGGAGAAATTGCCGTTCACGGATGGACGAAAGATTCTGGAGTACAACTGAATGAAGCGCTTTCGTGGTTTCCATCGGCATCGGCTTTTGTCATCACCGATATTTCACGTGACGGCATGTTGCAAGGACCAGACGTCGACGGATTGCGCGCTGCGGCATTGGCAACAACAATTCCGGTGATTGCCAGTGGCGGTGTTGCGTCACTTGATGATGTGCGCATTCTCGCAACGATTCCGTCGCTTGCGGGAGTCATTACGGGCAAAGCAATTTACGAAGGTCGCTTTACTGTTGAACAAGCTGTAGCCGTATTGCGTGATCATGAAAATGGTTCAAAGGGGAGGGCGCAGTGAAAGTTGCCCGCGTCATTCCGTGTCTCGATGTGACGAATGGTCGCGTTGTGAAAGGCACAAACTTTGTCAACCTGCGTGATGCTGGCGACCCAGTTGAGTTGGCCTCGCGTTACGACGCCGAAGGTGCCGACGAATTGGTCTTTCTTGACATCACCGCATCGAGCGATGGACGCGAGACGATGGTTGATGTGGTGTC
>CANGIP010000030.1 GCA_947454105.1 Actinomycetota bacterium
GTACAAGTGGCCGAACCAGACGACGGAGTCGGCGACGCAGTCACCGTATACGACGCCGGAGTACCACCAGTCGACGGCGCAACAACAGTCACCGTCGCTGAACCATTACCACCAACAACAGTCGGAATCCCAGGAACCCCAGGCGCAGCAGGAGGTGAACCAAGATACAACATGTCCGCAACCGAATATGCCGTTCTATTCCTGAGAACTCTGCTTGCACCAATCATTTCGTAACCAACATAGACATCGTCGGTTATCGATAAGGTCACCGAATTTGGCAGTGAGGACATGGACGAAATATCTGGATAATCACATGTCAACTTCGTGGTGCTCACCACAGTAATGTTGGTGCAGTCGATGCCCATGTTGTTTCCGCCGTTGTCAACCGAGGAAATCACGCGTGTACCATACTGTCCGACTACTACACCAGGGTTGAAACCTGTACCAGTAATCGTGATGGTACCTCCTGTTAAAGGCACATAACCCGGGCTCACTGAAAGCATCGTCAGGGGCTCGATGTACCGTACAAGAACCGCTCCGCTCACACCTTTTGAATTCTCAAGTACATCTAATCCAGATGGGACATTGCTTGTGTATGGGTTACCACCGGAGCCATACGTATCTGGACGGTCTTCAGTCAGACCAAAAGGTACAACGCCTTTTCCGCCTCGCGGGGCCGGGTAAGGCGTTTCACCGAGAACAGAACTTCGTATTGTGGTCGGGTTACCGTTCCTATTTGCATCATTTTCGGGCCCAAACTCTGCTCCGTATTGTCCAAAAATGGCTATAGGACCCCCTAAACAAGAGTCGCCACTAGAATTGACCGGGCCAATCTCGCAATTCGTTATATCCCCACCTCCAGAGCCACTGAAACTGTAGGAGTAGCCTTGGACCATGCAGTCCATGATGGCATTTTGATTCGCAGTCGCATTGTTGTTTGGAATGTGTGGGTACTGATTTCCATAATTGAAATTGTTATTTGGGTCGTCCACAGTGTTCCCGTTGGAACCGTTAGGTTGACCGGTTCCACCATTCCCTCCTCCATGAGCGCAACCCATTGCACCCGAAACTGGCTGCCAGGTACCAGTGCCAGAGCCGCCGCCGCCGCCGCCGGCACCGTCTGTCCCTGGTTTTCCATCGCCGCCAACTGCTGGACTCGGATCACTGTTACCGTCTCCGCCCGCACCACCGCCGCCAGCGGTCGCTAAGACGGATCCTCCAGCCGACACTTGTGACGCTCCACCATTGCCGTCGCCAACAGCTTTGTCACCTCCAGATCCCACTGTGATCGTGTAGTTGCGCCGAGTTATTTCCCAATTAACGTTAATGTCCCGATAATCAAAGTTCGAGGTTGGATACCCGTCAAGGAATACATTGAGACCTCCTGCACCACCGCCGCCACCGGGTGCTTCTGCGATCAAAACATCGCCGTTACTATCTTTCGTCGCTGCGTCCAACGCACCCGCCGCTCCGCCACCACCGATCAGCATGAACTTCACACCGAGCGCCTCAACCGGAACGCCCTCTAGGTTCCCACCGCCTGGTATTTCCAAGTCACAGGTTCCAGGATTCTCAAACAGAAGATATTTGAAAACTGCTCCCGGACCACCTAAGCCCGGGACCGAATCCTGCATACCGCCGTACACGGCTTCGTAGGTTTCGTCTGGGACACACGGTTGATTCGGAGCAGCTTTTGCCTGGGGGAAAGCCACCGGCAATACAACCAAACTCGATGCCAAATTGGCCGCAACAAGCACTTTCATTGACCACCGTTGAGATTTTTTCAATCTTTCGGTCCATTTATTCATCGCATTTGTCATGGTCTCTCCTATTCCTTGGTCAATGGAAATTCAACGTGCGCCCGACTATCAACCGAAAGGGTTAAAAGCCTTTTAAAAACATAGCACTTTGTGCTTTATCTGCAAATCGTTGCATGACCTGGCTTCCAAGTGACCCAACAATTGAGGACCTCCTCCCATCACTGACGATTTACACCTGCTCTTTCAGGCCAATTTTTCAAGTAGGGTACGCAAGTGTCTCAACGGGCTTTGAGTAATCGATCTCAACGCAACTTGGAACGCATTCGGCATTCGACTCTCCGACTCGCGGCAGTTGATGGATGGTCTGCAATCATGTTCCACATCGTGGCCAATGAGGCTGGACTCTCTGTCCGCCCTATTAGAGAACGATTTCGCGATCGCGCTGCTCTCGGCGCAGATTTGTGGTCATCTGAACTCGCTGAAGTTTTCTCTCATGCTGTGACAGAGATGATTAAGGCCGTCGACCATTGCGATGCTGAACACCTGTCCCTCGTTGCATCTACATTCACCAGACCAGATCAAAAGATGTTGGCTGTTTCTGAACTTCTCGTCGTTGCTTCTTTCGTTGAGCCAATTCGGATCGCAGTTCAAAAAACTGCAAGTGATCACGGTTGGATTTCTCTGGAAATAGACGTTCACCAACGAACCCGGCGCGCTTACACCTTGGCCATCATGCTCGGATCACTTTTTCTAGTACGCACAGTAAACCAGCCAGCTCCTACATTAAACTTATATTTCGAACAGTTAATCCAAGCGTTTAGTGAAACGATTGAAGTAGACGAGTTACCTCAAAATTCGGCGAACCATCTAGACCTACCTGCACAATTCGGAACGCAAGATGAAGCGTGGGAAAAACTCTTACATAGCGCGATGATGCTTTTTGGAACTGTCGGATTTGATGCGGCAACAGTTAACGAAATCGCTTTTCAATCTGGGAGAACCGAAGGTTTCCTGTTCAATCACTACTCCACCAAGCGCGAACTATTCAACGATGTGGCGTTCCGCTCGGCGACAACTGGATTCCCGCTAAACGAAGCCTTTCAAACAAAACTTCAGGAAACGTATCCACCGGGGATTGTAGAAGCAGTCACAATTCGCGAATTTATGAAGCCAGGCCGAGAGCGAAATCGCACCTTTTATCTCGAGCAACTGCGTTTGTCTTGGCATGACCCAGTTCTATCTCTGCAAACTGAAGCCGAAACACGCAAAGCGATCAGCGAGATAAACCGCTCCACTGAACTTACCGAAGCAACCAAATTTATCCAGCAAGCTCTCGGAATCGGAGTTTTGGTCCTCGCAATGATCGCCCCTGAGACCTGGTTGATCCCGTTTCACATAGTCTCGCAACCCTTACTTGACTAAATCGCCGCCCACTGCTCTTCTCACCCTCGAGATTGTGCTCGCCGTTGACATCGTCGTCTTCATTTCAATTTTGGCTTGAAAGTTGTCAGTTGAAAAGCAAGAGAAAGCCCGCAAAATCGGTCTATTCGCAACACCAATATATGCGCGCGAGCCAATCGTTGCTGCGAAGGCAGAGGCAAATGGTTAACTCAGATAGTTCAATGAAATTTATGCCTTCGTGAACTTGAGATTCAATTTGAGAGTGCCGAGCATGATGCCAGGCTGATGTTGCCAATCATTGCCTTCGCCATATTCGATGCTCGACAAACGATCGCACAAAACATCCCAAGCCACTTGCTGTTCGATGCGCGACAAGTTGGCACCAGGGCACACCCGTGGCCCAGCCGAAAATGCTAAGTGCCGCGTGACACCGTGGCGTTCAAGATCTAGATCAAACGGACAATCAAATTCTTCTTCATCAACGTTGGCCGCTGCAAAACGCAAATGCAGTAACGAACCTGCGGGCACATTGACACCTTGAAAGACTTCATCGCGTGTCGTCACGCGTGTTGATAGGCCATGCGTTGGTGAACGTAAACGCATACTTTCTTCGGTGAACGCGCGCAACTTCGTGCGATCGTTGCGAACTGTGTCAAATAGGCCCGCTTTTTCACACAACATCTGCGCTTGTTCTTCAATTGCGTATTGCGTTGTTTCAAGTGCACCGATAATCATTGCGTGAACAATGCCGGCGATTTCAAGATCGGTCAGTTTGCGATCAAGTGCTTGATAATGAACATCGCACAAGAAACTCACCATGTCATCTTGTGGATTCACACGTTTGGCTCGCACCTGTTCGTAGATGTAATCCTGAAAACCTTCCAGGCGACGAAACATTTCGTGCGCTTGTTCGGGAGCAAGTTCGTGTTTGAGTCCGGTGCCATGTACGAACGGCGTGACAACAGCATCGCCCCATTCGGCTAACTGCGGAATGTCTTCAAATGGAAAACCAAGAATGGACGCAAACACTCGTTGAGGTAATGGCCGAGCAAATTGACTGATGAATTCAACCGAGTCGTCGTCAATCCATTCATCAATCAGTTCATTGGCTAGACGTTCAATCATCTCGCGGTGGCGTGATGCACCAGTGCCCACCCACGGGTCGGTGAGTTCTTTGCGATGCTTGATGTACAACTCTTGAGTTGGTCGTAGCGTCACCATTGACGCAGTCATCAAGTTGCGCGATGTCGTAAACGCTTCTTCGCCTGACATCCCGTCGTTGGCCCAATCGTTGACTCGCCTCTGCCCCATCACCGTGAAACGTTCGGGGTCTTTGACAACGGTATTGATGTCGGCGTGTTTGGTGAGAACAAATGCATCAATACCCGGTTTCAGGCCACCATTAGGAATCCGTAACACTGGCGCATCACGATGCAAGATCTCGTACATCTCGTACCAATGTTCTTGCGCACCTGCACCGAAAAGATCAACTGAGGCAAGGTCGACGGGACACTTCATAGGTCCAAGTTCGTGGTTGATGTGCTTTGGTTGCGTCCCCATAACTTTTCACCCCCTAATCACCCAAAACACTAAACGCCTCGCAGCCCCAAAATAGACCCGTAGCTACGCCTTCATTCGGTGATTGAGAGCCGTTTCTGACGAGAATGATGACCTGACACAATTTCAACGTTGCGCGAGCGCACTTTGAAATGTTTGGCCATAACGCGGATGAGTTCGTCGTTGGCGACTCCTTCAACTGCGGGGGCCGCCAAACGAACTCGGAATCCCCCGTCGGCGAGTTCGATCACTTCGGATTTACGGGCATTCGGCACAACTCGAACCTCAATGACCGCCACGCCAAAAGAATACTCGCGGCCGAGCCTCGGTATCCCCAAACTTCAGCGCGGCCACGATTTTCAAGACCACCTCACGCTGAGCACAAATGACAGAATGATCTCGTGACTCCATCGCGACGAGACATCATTCGACTACTCGCGACGATGCCAGCGGCAATCACCCTCGCTGCGTGCGGCACGTCATCACGTGAAGAGTCTGAAAATACCGAAGGCAACAACGAACCTCGTCGCGTACCCGAGCCTCTCGCAATGATTCGCACGTCGTGGTCGACCGACCAATGGGCGCGCGGTTCGTATTCGTATCTTCCCGTTGGTGCTACCCCATCACTACGCGTTGCATTAGCGCAGCCAATTAACAGCCGATTGTTTTTTGCTGGCGAAGCCACATCAAGCGAAGCACCAGCAACTGTGCATGGCGCATTGGCATCGGGCAAGCGCGCCGCACAAGAAGTCATTGACGTTGCTGATTCAAAAGAAGTTGTTGCGGTTCTGGGTGCCGGAGTCGCGGGGCTTGCAGCAGCACGCGCGTTGCACGACGCCGGATACTCGGTTGTGATCTTCGAAGCACGCGATCGAATTGGTGGCCGCGTTGCCACCGTTCGCACTGACACGTGGCCAATGCCCATCGAGCTTGGCGCATCGTGGGTGCACGACATTGAAGCGAGTGACTTAGCTGAAACACTCAGCAACCTCGATATCAACACCGCCGCCTTCGATTACGACAATGACGCGACTCTGTTCACTGGTGGCGTCACACAAGAATCACTTGACACGGCAGCGGACGCTATTGAATCTGCCATTGAATCAGTTAATGGCGCAGAGTCTGATATGTCAATAGCTGCCGCAATCGCAGCCAACGGTGGAACGATTGACCCGCTCGCACTCAACCAAATCGACGAAGTTGAACTTGCTAGCGAATACGGAGCAAACGCTGACGAGTTATCCGCATGGTGGGGCACCGAAGAAGGTTCTGACGGCGACGATCTGATTGTGCTCGGTGGTTACGGCGGTTTGGCTGATCATCTTGCGGAAGGTCTCGACATTCGTTTAGCTACTGCAGTGCGCACGGTGTCATCGAGTGACGATGGTACCGAACTCACTTTTGACAACGGCGAAAGTTTCTCGTGTGACCGCGTCGTTGTCACGGTGCCACTTGGCGTCTTGGCTGCCGGCGACATTTCGTTCAATCCCCCTTTACCCGACACTCACCAGAACGCAATCGACACCATGCGTATGGGTTTACTCGACAAAGTGTGGTTCGTATTCCCTGAACAGTTCTGGACAAATGACTCGTTGATCTGGAACCGAGTTGACGAACCTGGTGCTCCGTTTCGTGAGTGGTACAACCTCGCACCATTGATAGGCAAACCGGTGTTGCTCGCGTTGAACGGCGGCCACACTGCGCGTGCATGGGCCGAGCGCAGTGACGATGAGGTTCGAGTTGCGGCAATGACCGCCTTGCAGCAATTCATCGATGCCGGCTGGTGACTCGGCACGTTTGCTTCACGCAAGTTGAGTAAGGTTTAGTCGTGGCTCGTAGATCACCCGTTCAACAGCGAAGCATCGAGTCGATGAACCGCATGCTCGATGTCGGCGAACAACTTTTCTACGAAGGTGGCAGTGCCGCCCTCACTCTTGAGGCAGTCATCGAGCGGGCCGAGACTTCTACTGGTTCTTTCTACGCACGGTTCGGCGACATGCGAGGCTTCCTCGGTGCCATGCACGAGCGAATACTCACAATGATTTCGGCCGAACTTATACCGGTTCTTGGCAAGGCTGCCATGGAGCCTGATCTCGAGTCTGCCGTGCGCAAAGCCTTCACAGGAGTTTTCAACGTAGTCGAGCGGCACAGGACCGCTCTGTTCTTCTTCGCGGTCGGCAACTCACACGACAGTGAATGGCGTGAGATGGGTGCTCAGATGACCATCGGGATGGGCGAGGTGTTTACCAATCTCATGAAGCAGTACCTGCCGAAATTTACGAGCACAACTGCCAAGCGTCGTATTGAAATGGCCGCGCGCATGGGCATTGCCTCAGTGTTCCAGCAGATCATGCTCGATCAGGAAGAGTTCTCGCGCGTGCACCTGAGTCCCAAAGCCATCGCAACTGAATACGCCGACTTGGTGTGTGCATACTTGCGTGCAACACCGACCAAGTAGCGACACAAGTTTGGGTGCCTTTCAGCCCTGAGCTCAGGGAATCGAGACGGGAATACTTTCGAACCCCCACGACCAAGATGATTTCACGCGCACCGGCGACCCCGCCGGAGTGAAGCTGGGCATTACTGCCAGTAACTCTTCGAAGAAGACTCGTGCTTCCAAGCGAGCTAAGTACGCTCCATAGCAGTAGTGCTCGCCGATACTCAAGGCCAAGTGACTTGATGTATCACGGTGAATGTCGAACTCTTCAGGATTAGCGAACTCTCTTTCATCAAGATTGGCTGCGCCCCAAAGCAAGAGCACCGGAGTGTTGGCAGGCAGAGTCACTCCCGCCATGGTGACTTCACGGGTCGTGACTCGAGTGGAATCGTGAGTGGAGCCTTCACGTCGCTGCATTTCTTCGAAGGCATTAGCAATTAGTGACGGATCGGCGGCGAGCTCAGCACGCTGCCCAGGATGGCGAGCAAGTAATTCCAGGCCATTGCCAATGGCGGCAGTAGCAGTGATGCCATTGCCATTGCTGAACCTAGAAAGGTACTCCAGCAATTCAATCTCTGTCAGAGTCTGGCCTCCATCTGAGCCGACAGCAAGCAACGCACTCACATGATCGCTTCCGGGATTCGCACGACGATCCGCGAGCACCGCCGAGAAGAGAGCATCGCTGCGCTCAGTTGCGTTTGGACTCTCCGCTGGTTCGCCGGAACCTGTTCGCTGAATCCTCGCGTCAATGTATTCAAGTTCTGCAATCTGCTCGGCGTTGAGTCCCAAAATGATGCCGGTAGCTCCGAACATGTAAGGAGCAAGGACATCGACCATGAGATCACACCTAGTTCGGCCAGCTGCCTTTGTCGCAAGAGACCGAGCGAGTTTGCGAAAACTCTCCTCCAAGCCGTCTTGGTACTTCTTATCGAATGCCGAATTCATCAGTGCGACATACTTCCCGTGCTCGGGCGGATCCATGGTGTTGATCACGGGTCGGGCGGGATTGTTCCATAATCCACCGCTCGAGAAGGTTTCCGAATCAAGTGCAGCAGCGCGTGCATCTGCGTGACGCGAGATCAGGGCTATGCCCTGTTCAGTGATGTGTACAGGGGCCTCGTCGCGCAATTGCTTGAAGAAAGCTTCACGGTTTTTTCGGAAATCATCCGAGATGGGGTTGAAGTCAAGCATTGTTGGCCTTAGTCGAAAGGTTTTTCGCGATTCGCTTGAGATTCCAGTAGTACGCGCCTGCCCAGGTCAAAAGATTGTTAATCGACCAAAGAATCAGCACAGTGTGTCTGACGTTGATCACCAGCATTAGTTCAAGCACGAAGTAGAACAGCGTCCATGCGTAGGCAAAAGTTCGCAACGTCTGCCTCTTATTGGACAAAATAATGATGGAAGCGAGAATCGAGCCAATGGGAACTGCATAAAGACCTAAGAAGTCTGGCACCTTCAACTCATCAGACATCTTGAGCGACGATTCCCATCCCGCCGAGGTGAAGAACACCCTGCACGAGTTAAAGATCAAACTGCCACACAAACCAATAGTGGATAGCCGATAGCTCCACTTGAGTTTGGAATTTTGTTTTTTTGGATCGACAGCTTTTTTAGATTTTAAATCCACGATCTTCGACATGATTCTTCCTTTGAGTTTGTTAGGTAGGTGGAATGAGATTCATTACTTGATACCGAGTGTGCGGTGTCATCGTCACAATGAGTTGACACCGCACACTCGAACATCATTCGGCGTTAATTGGCCTTAGTGGTCCATCCCAACCATCTCAGTAGGCGTGCCGCGGAAGCATCCAACTGAGTACGGGTACTCGTTGTTGAGCACATAGTGGTAGATCGACTGCTTCGTACCGTTGAACATGACCTCGCTCACCATGCCATGGCACTCATCTAATTGGTCGTTAGTGATGAGCTTGCCGTCAGCATCACGAGGTCCGTAGATGCCAAAGCCATCTAGGGCGTATCCAACGAGTGGAGATTGTTCTCCTGGATTGCCCTGCTCCATGCACTTCCAGGAATAACCGTGGTAGTGATATTGCGTTGCATACGGATGTCCAAAACAACGGTCGGTCGGCAACGCTGCGTTCGGGTCGTATGCATTACCCAGTGAATCCAATGCCACGTCTGCGTGCCATGCCGCACCAGTCAGGGCAACACCAATCATCAATGAAGTAAAGCAACTTGGCTTTTCTGCGACTTGAGGATTCTTGGGAAGTGTGACTGCCAAGTTGTACGGTAAAACTGGAATTTCGGCGGCATTGTCATACCCCGTCGCAGGAAGGGCGGCGTAGTACTTGTACGAAGGAGAATCTGCGGGAATCGCGAAAGTACCGATCGGATGATTCGGGATGCCGTTACCTTTGAGCGTTCGAGTGGTTTCGGTCTCAGTGATGTTGAATTCACTTTCCATGGTCACTTCACCCGGCACTGTCTCGATCTTTGAAATGTCGATTTCGCCGTCGTTGACCCACGGTGTTGCCGCTGCCGTAATCGTTGTGCCAATCTCTTGGCCAACTGTGATCATCTGACCACCTGGTGCTTCCACCTTGACGCAAGCAAAGATCGTGTTTTTTGCAGCCGCATTAATCGGCGTGCCTGCTGGTGCGGTTTTCAGTACGGTCGGGGCTCCATTTCCGTCCCACTCTGCGGAATCGGTTGGAGCATCGGTGCTGACGACCTCTGAGGAGTCAGTTGGAGCATCGGTGCTGACCACATCCGACGAGTCGGTTGGAGCATCGGTGCTGACAACTTCTGAGGAAGCAGTTGAAGCGTTGTCGCTACCCCCGCATGAGGCAAACAGGCTGGCGGCGATCGCCACAGCAGTGACGCCACTTAACCATTTCCCTCGACGTTGTTTTGGTGATGTGTGCATTTTCTTTCCTTTCATAATTGGGTTCTTAGACAAACTTTGAGATAAATCTCTTGGTGATTTCTTTACTTACTCACGGCTGTATCAAGCACTGCTGGATGGAAAGTGCGCAGCGGCATGCTGCGACTTTCGTTTCGCGAGTCAATATCGCGTCCAAGCGCAAGGAGTGATTTCTGGAATTGCTGGAACACTTCCACAGCTTTTTCTTTGTGGAGTTCCAAGTAGACGTGCGTGAAGTCATCGAGCAACTTCGGCTGGTATAAACCAGTGACCGCGTTGAGACTAAAAATCAGGAAAGTGGATTGAATATCGGGGAACTCCGAACCGGCACGCACCTTGCCGGCCACGAAACTCGGGTCAGCCAGGTATCGCGTGTCGGCACCTACATGGGAATGCCAGCCACTGACAGCAAAAACAATTTGTGCAACCAAATCAACAAGCTGTGCCTTGGTTTGCAAGGTTCCTAATCCGCTTCCTGCAGCATTCGTTTCAAGTTGCTTCCACCACGCTTGAACCGCTGCATCATCCACGATGGACTCACCAGGGAAGTAAATCTCGACGTAGTTTTCTACGTATTCACGACATACCTCATACAGCGCTAATCCATCGGTTGCATAGGGATACATCTCATCGCTTAAATTCGCTAAACCACTGTTCTTCAACCGCTGCGGGAAGGGTTCAAAGGGTCCCGATTCAATTCCTTGCTTGAGCAACATGGCCAAACCTTCAAAGGTAAACGGCCATAATCTTTCGGCTATTCCGCCCTGCGCTGCCAATACTCTGACGGCCGTCGTTTGGGTTTTCGCAGCGATGTACACATGCGGCTTCAACAAACGTCGCAACGGATGATCTGCCGGTAACTGCTCGCGGCATGCTTCCATCGTTAGCTCGGAGACACCGAAGTGCAAGCCTGACAGGTGGTCAGCGATCGTTACGTAGGTGAATACCGCACATCGAAAATGCCATTTTGCGTGTTCCCAAAGATCATCTCCCGACACATAAGTCGCGTCATCATTCGAGACGTAGATGCTGAGCAGATTGCGATCTGCATCAAAGAACGCAGTAGCTCCCATGCGCTCATTGCCGTCTCTCACAGGAAGTTCGGCCAACGACGCGAGATCTACTTTGAAAGCCACATTCCCTTGCCCTGTCACTGGGGCCAAGAGGTGTGCTGCCATTCCTTGAAATGCAAGGTTGGTGATAGTGGTATCTGACGTTACGTCCGTCCACAATTCGAGCGCTTCTGGTTGCATGCCAATCAGATGCTCAGCAATGACCTTGACTGCTGCCTCCTTATCTTGCCATTGGCGGAAATCATCAACGATTGGAGCAGAGAGAATCGTTGACAGAATCTGGGCACTCGGGGGCGGCGAATTATCCGCACTGGCTGGAGCAGGGGGCATATCTTCATCTAGTGGAACGAAGTTGATGTAACCCGGAAGGAATTCAAACTTCTCCAGCGGCCCACTCACCGAAGGAACTGCGATGTCCTTGGCCGTATGTTGAGGAGAGTTTTTGACTGTATTTGTTGCTACGAAAAACAAAAAGCGCGTAAACGTGTCACTTGCCTCGATGGGCAAGTCGCCCTCATTTGCCTCAACCATCTTCAAGATCTCTGGTGGGAAAATTAATGACAACTGCGAATCGGTCGTGCTCACGACTTCTCCTTTTGTAGTGGGGATTTAAACGAACCGACACAGCGTACACGAATTAGAGATATGTCTCTAATGAAATCCTCTAATTTTTCATGAACATCTGGTTTCTTCAGTCACTGGAGATGTTCAGGAAGAATTCTTCAAAATAGAGGGACTTAGTAGATAATTATCTCTAATTTGAGGTACTTTGTTTCCGTTCCTCATCAAAAACCAAGGAGTCCAGCAATGGCGCCAGTTATCAATCTCATTGATCCCGAGTACTTCGCAGAACATGGACATCCCTGGGATCAGTATGAATGGTTGCGCGCCAATGCCCCGGTCTATTGGCATGACGAACCAGATGGTCCCGGATTTTGGGCCATCACTAAACATGCAGACATTTGCACAGTCAGTCAGAACCCTGAAATTTTCAGTTCAGCTGAAACCGGAGTCTTATTGACCGATCGAAATCCGATGGCGTTTTTCGGAAAAGATTCGATGATATTTGCTTTTGAAGGGCCTCAACATGATCAATATCGGGCCTTGGTCTCGCGCGGATTCTCTCCAGAAAGTGCCGCCCTCCTTCGTCCGCGTCTGCGAGAAATCGCCCGTGAAATTCTGGAAGCCGCGATGCAAAAAGGAACCGGCGATTTCGTGAGTGAAATTGCTCTTCGATTGCCCGTGGGATTAATCGCCGAATTGATGGGCATGCCCCGTCAAGACATTGAGCATCTGTACGACCTCCCCCCATCGAGGCATACCAACGACGACACCGCGACTACCCCCGAAGCTGTCATGGCCGCTTTTGGCGAGATGTTGATGTACGGACAGTCAATTGCCGATCTCAAACGCAAGTCGCCGGGAGATGATCTCGCAACCATCTGGCTGAACAACGAAGTTGATGGTAATCGGCTGACTGACGAACAGTTCACGTGGTTCTTCTTATTTCTCCTCCAAGAAGAAGGCGCACGTTGCTTAATGCCCTCGGGATTACAACTGTTGTTCGATCATCCCGATCAACGCGCCAAGTTGATGTCGAATATTGATGGCCACCTCGCAACCGCAATTGAAGAAATGTTGCGCTTCAGCAGCCCAGTTCCATTTTTCAAGCGAACAGCAATTGTTGACACAACGCTTCGTGGCCAACACATCAAGGCTGGCGACCCAGTGGTGATGTTCTATGGCTCGGGCAACCGTGATGAAGATGTTTTTGAGAATCCGAATACTTTCGACATCACCCGTGACCCAAACCCACATGTCACCTTTGGCGCTTTTGGTCCACACCAATGTCTCGGAGAGAGCATTGCCCGAGTTGAACTTGCAGTGTTGTTCAAAGAAGTATTGACGATGATGCCAAACATCAGCTCTAACGGCGACATTGAACGGGCGCGAACCAATTTGCTCGCTGGAATTTCCCGCATGCCCGTCAAGTACTGATCTGAAAATCAGAAACCGACGTCGTTGCAACAGTTCATCGATGCCGGCTGGTAACACCGCATGGTTTGTGTTGCGCCCTCGGAAGGCGTTAAGAGGCAGAAATCGGCTGAACTAAAATAGTTATTGATTACCCCGCCATCAATGCTCTGAGATAATGAAATATGCGTTTCGTCACGTCAATTTGAAAGGCAGATAGGCCAGACATTTAAGACGCAGTCTCTATGAGCGATTGCCAATGAACGCGGACATTGCGAGGTAGCACCAGTTCATTCCAAGAATCAATGAGCAACGCGCCATCGATATATGCCATGAGATCTTGGGGCATTCCCTCGCGAATCACTACTTCATAAAGCCGCGCACGCTGACGTCGATCACGCACTTCATATTCATGACCGGGACGCGACCAATTGAGTGCAAGTGGCAAAACGACGGGCTCAAACATTCTGCTCACATCGAGGCGCCACAGTTGATCAGGCACAAAAATTGATCGGCCTCGTGCCATGTCAACTTTTGAAAAGGTGATTCGGTGGTGCAATGCGAGTTCAAACCCAGCCACTTCAATCAATCTTTCCACCGTCTCAAGATTCGGGGATTTACGGCCACGTTCGTATGCCGACAGCGTGGAGCGAGATGTGCCGGCCTGCTCTGCCATTGCCTGCTGAGTGAGCCCCGCTGCCAGTCTTGCTTGTTCAATAATCTGCATGGGCATTTTCACAGCGTATCCAATCGGATACATTTTGCGCCAGCTGATTTGTCAAATGACAGCCACTTGGCGCCCTCGGTAGGAATCGGACCTACGACCTGCGGTTTTGGAAAAGACTGAAACCTGTCCAAATTCGACTTGACAAGATCTGCCTGTCTAGATTTTCTCGGCTCGTGTCTCCACTGATCTCGCTCAGCCTTCGGATGTCTCAGCTAGTTGTGCAATGAATTGTGCAACAGCTGAAAACCATCTCATGAGAAGTAGCCGCTGACGTCAACCAACAGATCAGTATTTCCGTACACACTGAAACACACATAACCATCAGCCGACACCGGAGCAATCACCGCATTCGGAATCGTTTGACCACCAGCAAAATTCAGATTCGA
>CANGIP010000031.1 GCA_947454105.1 Actinomycetota bacterium
ATTGGTGTGAGCGTGTACGTCGAAATCACCGGTGGTGTTGGCAATGGCGAATCAGCCAAAGTCGAAGTTCTTGAAGATGGTCGCGCTGTTGTCTACACCGGAACCTCTCCTCATGGTCAGGGCCACGACACCGCATGGTCAATGCTCGTACAAGAGCAGACCGGTATCCCGATGGACCGCATTGAATTGGTTTGGGGAGACACCGATCTTGTTCCGATCGGAACCGGAACCATGGGTTCGCGTTCATTGCAACAGGGCGGAAATGCCGTCTTCCAAGTTGCTGGCACATTGGCCGAAAAAGCGAAGTCAGTTGCAGCTCGTTTGCTCGAAGTGAGCGAAGCCGATGTTGTGCTCGACAAAGCTCGCGGCGCATTCCATGTTGTTGGAACTCCTGCGGTCACTAAGACCTGGGCCGATCTCGCAGTTGCTGAGAAGAGCACTGGTGGACTTTTGCATGATGAAGTGATCAATGTTTCGGGAGCAACTTTCCCGTTCGGCGCTCACATCGCTGTCGTTGAAGTCGACACCGAGACTGGTCGCGTCAAGCACTTGCGTCAAGTTGCGTGCGACGATGCCGGCAAGGTTCTCAACCCGATGTTGCTCGATGGACAGATTCATGGTGGAGTTGCACAAGGTGTTGCTCAGGCATTGCTCGAAGAAGTTCTATACGACGCCGACGGCAACCCGACGACTTCTAACTTGGCCGACTACGGATTTATCTCCGCTGCCGAATTGCCAAGTGTTGAAGTCATTCACATGGAGACACCAACGCCCATCAACGCCATCGGCGCTAAGGGAATCGGCGAATCAGGCACGATCGGATCAACACCAGCCATTCAGTCAGCAGTTGTTGATGCCGTGTCACACCTCGGCGTGAAGCACATCGAAATGCCCTGCACAGCAGAGCGAGTGTGGCGAGCCATTCAAGCCGCCCAGTAATACGATCCAGGAATTCATCTGGGCTCCGGCTCAGGTTTCGTCAAGACCCCGATTGTCAACGGTCACGTTGATCGTCGGGGTCTTTTCATGTATCCACACAGAGAACTTGTAGAGTGCAACCTTGTGAATCAAGCCCCCATTATTGCGACAGGACTCTCCCGCTATTTCGGAACTGGCGACAACGCCATCAAGGCCGTTGACGGAGTTGATCTCGAAGTTCATCAAGGCGAAATCTTCGGATTCCTCGGACCGAACGGTGCGGGCAAGAGCACGACCGTGCGCATGCTGACAACACTTTTGAAGCCAACCGCCGGAACCGCATTTGTTGCTGGTTATGACGTCGTCAAAGATGCTGACAAAGTTCGCCGATCAATTGGTGTCGCACTTCAAGATGCCGCCATCGACCCGCTCATGACTGGTCGCGAACTTCTCACACTCCAAGCGGTGCTCTATGGCTTGTCAAAAATCGCCGGGAAAAATCGTGGCGAAGAACTTCTTGAACGAGTTGGACTCACTGCCGCAGCCGATCGCCGCGTTGGCACATATTCAGGCGGCATGCGTCGTCGCCTCGATCTTGCGCTTTCACTCGTGCACGAACCAACTGTGCTCTTCCTTGATGAACCCACCACTGGTCTCGACCCTATGAGTCGACTCACATTGTGGGAAGAAGTGAAGCGACTCAATGCCGGGGGAACAACCGTGCTTTTGACGACGCAATATCTTGAAGAAGCTGATCAACTCGCTGATCGCATTGCCATCATCGATCACGGACACATCGTGCGCCAGGGTGCGCCTCGTGAACTCAAGGCCATGGTTGGCTCACCAACGTTGAGCATCAGCGTTGCAAGTAACGAAACCGACGAAGCCCGTTCGATCTTGTCGCGCTTTGGTGATTTGCGTCCGACATCAGAAGGAACCCTTGGTGTCGGGTTGGCCCGCGGTGCTGAAGATGTTGCGTCAGTTATTCGTGCACTTGATGAAGCCGGGCTCAAAGTTCGCCACCTTGAACTTGACGAGCCAAGTCTTGACGACGTGTTTGCAGAAGCGACGGGCTATCGACTTGAAGGCGCAGATGCAGCGAACAAACCAGTTGAAACTGAAGCTGCTCCAGAAGTGAAGAAGTCACGTCGAGGTCGCAAATGAGTATCGCTCTTGCCGATCCCAAAATGATGGCTTCATCGAGTTCAGGTAGTTCGCTCTTTCGTCATACATTTGCGCTCACTCGCCGAAGTGTGGTCGGTCGTTTGCGCCAGCCCGCGGTCCTTGCTCCCGCGTTTATCTTCCCGCTGTTTTTTGCAGCACTAGGTTCGGCCAGTTTCAATAAACTTGCCGGCGATCCTTACTTCACCGCAAACATCGCCAAATCGTTTATGAACTACGCAGTTGCTGGCGCAGTCTTGCAAGGCGTTTTGTTTGGTTCAACGTCAGCAGCTGGCGATCTTGCAACCGACATTGAGCAAGGTTTCTTTGAGCGACTACTTGCCTCACCCATCAGTCGAACTGCAATCGTCCTAGGACGATTGGCCGGCAGCATGGTGGTCGCAGTTGTACAGGTTGTAATTTTCCTGGCGATCTTTTTGATTGCTGGCGCCCACGTTGAAAGTGGTCCCCTCGGATTTATTGGTCTCATCGGCGGCGGAGCCTTGCTGGCTCTTGCAATGAGCGGAATGATGGCCGGCCTCGCCATCAAGTCCGGAAGTGCTGAAGTGGTTCAGGGTGCGTTTCCATTGGTCTTTGTCTTGATGTTTTTGTCGTCAGCGTTCTTCCCGCGTCATTACATGAAGGGCTGGTATCGCACAGTCGCCGACTGGAACCCGATGTCGCACATTGTTGAAGGCATGCAGGGCTTCATGAACCATGATCTGAATGCTTCGCAATTTGCTAAATCGTGGCTTCTCCCATTTTGCATCGCCATTGTCAGCATCGCTTTTGCGCTGCGTGCGCTCAACAATCGATTGGCAGCATCATGAGCAATCTCACCGCGGAACAACCTGTGAACGTCCGAACAATCTCCGAAGGTGCCCGACCCTTTGAAGTCGTCGCCATTTTGGTGAAGCGATCCATGATCAGAGTGCGCCGCATGCCATCAGCATTTATTCCGTCGCTCATCATGCCCATTTTCCAACTCATTGCCTTCAGTGGTGCGTTTGGATTTGCAGTGACCAGTCTCGGTATCAAGAATGCACTCGACTGGTATGTACCTCTCAATGCCATGCAGGGCGCCAGTTTTGGTGCACTCGGCGTCAGTTTCGGACTCATCAACGACATGCAGACCGGATTCTTCGACCGAATTCTGATGGCCCCCGCCCAACGTTGGGTGACCGTCATTTCTTCATTGGCAGCAGCGGTTGTGCGCTGTTTCGTGCCGATCACATTCGTCGTGATCGTCGGATACATCGGCGGCATGAATACTCCAGGTGGTCCAATGGCGATCGTGTGCGTTGCCATTGCATCTGTGGCAATTGCACTTGTAGCAGCTGGCTTTGCGCTTGGTCTCACATTCCGTATGCGCAATCTTGGAGCCGCGACACTGACTCAATTCGCAATTTTCTTCACGATCTTTTTATCAACGTCGCAAGTTCCGTTGTCGGCAATGAGTGGATGGCTGCGCGGAGTTGCTCGCATTAATCCGATGACCAATATTTTGCGATTTGCTCGTCAAGGTTTCTTGGGCGATGTGACGTGGGAACAGTCATGGGGCGGACTTCTTGCTATGGGCGCTCTGTTAATTCTGACTTTCATCTATGCCATGACTGGCATCAAGAAATTCGACCAATAACCCAAATTATTGAACGACAATCTGGGCTCCTTCGGGCAGATTCTTTAACATCTCATCTGACACCCAACATGTAGTCATGTGCAACGTCGAACGAATGCGCACGACGCGTTTTGGTTCAGAGACTCCCCTGCCGCACATCGACAGTGCTGCTTTCACACACGATTCTTCGTCACGCAGCACCATGGGCATGCGACTGCGTCGAACTCCAGAAGGCCCTGCAGTGAAGCAATTGAGGTAAGTCTTTTGCCAATCAATTTGTTCAGCGACTTTCACAGGAATGAAATCAGCCAGACCGATTCCTAATACGTTGCCTGCCGACACCTCGGTAATTCCCAACAAAACAATGGTGGCGACACGCAATTGATCGGTCTCAGCCAACCCGTGGACCCAAAACCTTCCGGTGACATTTGGATCAATTGTTGTTCCCGAAATATCTTTGCCGCCTCGTTCAATGATCAATACATCAATGTCACTAAATGGCAAAAGTGGCACTAAGTCGCGAGCCATTTCAGTGAGTCGACGTTCTTCATCTCCACCCACTTGTGTGCTTGTTAACGCACTGATTAAAACGATGTCACCCGAAGCCGACTCAACCGAAGCGACCCCACCCAACAGTCGTCCTGTTGCTCGAAGTGTTTCAATGCCATCAAGTAAACGCTCGCGCATTTCAATTGGCCCGCATGAGTGAATTTGTGCCGCACCAGGTTGCTTACCAAAACCAACCACGGCCATCTTTGTGCAACCACTTTCAATTGGCCCCTTAAAGCACGTGTGCGGCTTAATGCGATTGACCGGAAGAATTCGATCGGCTGCTGCAGCAAATCGATCGAGATAAATCGGCATGCCACTTGGTGTACGCGCTACTTCAACGGTGTCCATGGTCGCACGAATTTCAGCACCAACAGAATCTTGCGTCATACCCAACGATGCAAGCATTTCAATTTGCCCTTCGGCGGTTCCACCACCGTGACTTCCCATTGCTGGAACGACAAATGGCTCGGCCCCAAGTTCGCGCAAACCTTCAATCGTGCCACGTAATAAGTCAACTCGTTGAGTGAGTCCACGACTTCCACCACCAACGGCCACAGTCATCCCTGGACTGACGTCACTAGCCAGCGTTTCAATGACCGCGCGACGGGCAGTTGCAACCACATCTTTGAGTGGTTCAGGATTGGGAATCGCTAAACGAATTTCGGTGAGTTCTGGAACTCGTAAATCAACGTGAAACGGAAGGTCGATGCCAGCACTGAGCTGACCCCAGCCATGTTTGCCCGTGCTTTCTTCGCCCATGCTTACATCGTGGCAGATCGCCTACTCTTGAGATGTGCGCATTGTCAGTTTGCTTCCCTCAACAACCGAAATAATTTTTGATCTCGGACTTGGTGAACAACTTCTTGGTGTCACCTTTGAATGCAATTTTCCACCAAAGGCTCGCCAAGGTCGTGAAATCGTTGTCGGCGGAATGGATACGAAACATCTC
The DNA here is from genome assembly GCA_947454105.1 of Actinomycetota bacterium. Classification (GTDB taxonomy): domain Bacteria; phylum Actinomycetota; class Acidimicrobiia; order Acidimicrobiales; family Ilumatobacteraceae; genus Casp-actino8. Next base: position 5,199 of record CANGIP010000031.1, read on the forward strand.
ACCCCCCTCGAGATTGATGAATTAGTTCGAGCTCGACTCGCCGCTGGCGATGAGTTGTATTCACTCGACGACGCAGCATTAGCGCGATGCAACCCCGACCTCATTTTGAGCCAAGACCTGTGTCGCGTCTGCGCCGTTCCGAGTGGCGAAGTCGACCTGGCAGTTGCTCGCCTCAATTGCCAGGCGACCGTTCTGCAGATTGACCCTCATACGCTCGTCGAAGTCATTGATTCGGTGCAGACAGTGGCCGATGCTGCAGGTGTACCCGAACGAGGACAAACGTTGGTCCGCTCGTTGCACCAGCGCCTAGCAACTCTTCGCGAACGAACCGATTCACACCTCGCCGGTCGTGAGCGGCCCACAGTCTTTGTTCTGGAATGGATCGACCCGCCATTTTTGGGCGGTCATTGGGTGCCCGACCTCGTTGTGGCGGCCGGCGGTCAACCAGTTCTCACCCGTCCAGGAGAACGCTCAGTTCCGACCACCTGGGAAGTCATTCGCGAGGCCAATCCCGACCACATTGTCGTCGCACCATGTGGATACGGCTTACCAGGCGCGGTCGAACAGGCCCAAGCAATTCTCAGCCAGATGCCGGCTCGGGCCACCGTATGGGCTATCGACGCCGATGCCGTCGTCGTTCGTCCTGGGCCACGACTTGTTGACGGAGCCGTAGCCCTCGCCGCAGCCTTTTTTGGTCCCGACATTGCCGGGCTCCCAGCACTTCCTGCCGAGGTCATCCAGCGTCTACGGTAGGAGTGTTCCGATACAGGGGGTTAGCCCCCAATCGGGCAGAATAGGTCACCTGCTTATCTTGAATGCATACGGCATTTGAGAAGCGGCTTTTGAAGGGGGTATCACTGTGGAGATCCAAGTCACTGTGAACGGCAAGAAGTTCACGAGCGATGTTGAGCCGCGTACGCTGCTCGTACATTACGTACGCGAAGTTCTGAATCTCACCGGCACCAACGTCGGTTGCGACACATCATCATGTGGTGCCTGCAGTTTGCACCTCGACGGTGAAGCTGTGAAGAGTTGCACCGTGCTTGCAGTACAAGCAGATGGTGCCAACATCACAACGATCGAAGGAATGGCCGCCGCTGATGGCACGTTGCACCCGATGCAACAGTCATTCATGGAGAACCACGGACTGCAGTGCGGATTCTGCACACCCGGCATGGTCATGGCAGCAACAAGTTTGCTCAAAGAAAATCCCAACCCCACCGAGGACGAAGTTCGCATCGGCCTCGAAGGCAACCTCTGTCGTTGCACCGGTTACCACAACATCGTCAAGGCCGTGTTGGCCGCAGCAGGTAAGTGAGGAAACGACATGATCCCCGCAGCATTTGATTACGTTCGCGCCGGTTCGGCAGCCGAAGCAATTTCACTCATTGGTCAACATGGCTCTGATGCCAAGTTCATCGCTGGTGGACACAGTTTGCTTCCCATGATGAAGTTGCGTCTTGCGCAGCCCGCAGTTCTCGTTGACATTTCGCGCATTAGCGATTTGTCATACATCAAAGATGCCGGCGACCACATTGCAATTGGTGCAATGACCCGTCACATGGAAGTTGAGAAGTCGTCAGTACTTGCTCAGCATGTTCCGTTGTTGGCTCACGCTGCTGGCCACGTTGGCGACCCACAAGTACGTCACCGCGGAACCATCGGTGGTTCAATCGCTCACGCCGACCCCGCATCAGATCTTCCCGCAACCACACTGGCCCTTGGTGCAACTTATGTTGTTCAAGGACCAAACGGAACTCGCGAAATCGCCGCATCAGACTTCTACAAGAGCTTCCTTGAATCCGATCTTGCTGAAGACGAAATGCTGACCGAGATTCGCGTTCCCAAAATGAATGGTGCCGGCTGGAGTTTCCAGAAGTTCAATCGCCGCGCCCAAGACTGGGCCATTGTTGGCGTCGCCGCATGGCGAGGAGCCAACGGTTCTGGTGTCGGTCTCGTCAACATGGGTCAAACCCCCATTTTGGCGTCGAGCGTGAGCGCAGCTCTTGCCGGTGGATCTTCAATCGCTGATGCTGCTGCTCTTGCCGTAGCAGATGCACAGCCCTCAGCTGACAACAACGCAACTGTCGAATACCGTACGCACTTGGCCAAGGTCTTGGTGCGTCGTGCTCTCGAACAAGCCAGCGCCTAAAGGGTTGCGTGTCGTCGGCTGACGACGTGCAGCATTTCAACGGTCTGTGAAGAATTATCTGATTGCTAAGAACCTTCGTTGGTTGTTGCTCGCGGTGTATTGCTTGGCGTTTGTTTTCTCATTCGCTCAAAATGGATTACCAGTTGCACGTATGGCTGTACTCGCCTGGGTGAGCGCTGCGTTCATCATCGGCAATATAGGTAAGCCGCGACGCAAACAATTACAAATGGTGGGCGACCTCGCCTTTTACGCATGTATGTGGCTGTCATACGACTTGAGTCGTGGTATTGCCGATTCATTTGGGTTCCCGTTACAAGTTGAACTTCCCCGCAATATTGACAAAGCACTTTTCTTTGGCCACGACCCCAATGTTTGGATGCAACATCAGTTGTGGAGCAAAAACATTCAGTGGTACGACGTTTACGGATCAATCATTTACTTCACCCATTTCTTCGTTCCGGTTGCAACTTCGGTGTATCTCTGGATTCGGTATCGCGAACAATGGGTGCGTTACATTCGACGATTCGCCTCAGTTTTATTCGCGGGTGTTCTGACTTACATCGTGATGCCAACTGTTCCGCCGTGGATGGCTGCCGATACAAAAACCTTTCACTATCAAATCCTCGAACCACTTCATCGTTCAACTGGTCGCGGCTGGAACTGGCTCGGCCTCGGAACAGTGAGCAACGTCCTTTTACATGGGCAGCAATGGGCTAACCCCACTGCGGCTTTTCCCTCTTTGCACGCTGCTTTCGCACTCTTTGTGGTGGTCTTCTTCTGGAAGCAAATGCCCAATAAATGGGTGCAATACGCTTCGTTGTTATTTCCTTTGTCGATGGCGTGGACTCTCGTGTACTTCGGAGAACACTACGTCACCGATATCTTGGCGGGCTGGGCCTATGTAGGTGCATCGTTCTGGTTCTGGAATCGATGGGAAGCCAAACGGCAGGTCGTTGAACCGCTAGCCTGACCTCAACAGGGGTGAGAACAGTGAGTTCCGAAGGTCACGAAGCAGAGTTTGACTCGCGAAGCCTTGACGCCATCGCTGACGCCGACCCGTATCCATATTGGTACGAAGACGCCGATCAACCTTTATCTAATCCCACGTTGGTGCGCACCGAGACCTGCGACTTGTGCATCATCGGCGGCGGATATACCGGCCTCTGGGCCGCCATCATTGCCAAAGAACGCGATCCTTCGCGCGATGTGGTGTTGATTGATGCCCACGAAATTGGTTCAGCTGCGAGTGGACGCAACGGTGGCTTTATGGATGCATCGCTCACGCATGGCATTGCTAATGGACAAGAACGATTTCCAAAGGAAATTGCCTTGCTTGAAGAACTTGGTATTGCCAATCTCAACGAGATTGAAGCCGCGATTAAGCGCTACGACATTGATTGTGACTTCGAGCGAAACGGGGTCATCGAAGTTGCTTCAAACACTCACCCCACTAGTTATCTCGATGAACTTCGTGACGATTACATACAACTGAAATCGCTTGGTCAAAAAGTATCTTGGCTCGACCGTGAACAAATGCAAAAACAAGTGAACTCCCCCACCTACACCGGTGGCCTTTGGGTACACGACCGTGCGGCGATTGTTGACCCAGCGCGTTTGTGTTGGGGACTGAAAGCAGCAGCCGAATATCTGGGTGTGCGCATTTACGAAGACAGCAAAGCAACGTCAATCGAGCGGGACGGAGTCGGCGTTCTTGTTACCACACCTCTTGGTCGAGTGCGCGCTGGCAAAGTGGCCCTAGCAACCAATGCATTTAAACCATTGTTGAAACGGCTCAACAATTACATCGTTCCAGTGTATGACTACTGCATGGTGACAGAGCCGCTGACACCATCACAATTGGCGAGCATCGGGTGGAATAATCGCCAGGGTCTTTCTGATATTCCAAATCAATTTCACTACTACCGCCTCACCGAGGACAACCGAATTTTGTGGGGTGGCTACGACGCGATCTATTACTTCGGTGGCAAGGTGTCATCCGAACTTGAAAGTCGCCCCGAGAGTTGGGCCAAGCTCAGCATGCACTTCTTCAAAACTTTCCCTCAGTTAGAAGATGTGAAGTTCTCACATATGTGGGGTGGCGCAATTGATACCTGCTCGCGCTATTGCGTGTTCTGGGGCCAGGCCATGAATGGTCGCGTCGCATACGCGCTTGGTTACACCGGACTTGGTGTTGCATCATCACGTTTTGGTGCTGAAGTCATGCTTGACCTCATCGATGGTCGGCGTTCGAAGGCAACAGAAACTGATTTTGTACGCAGTAAGCCATTGCCATTTCCACCTGAGCCGTTCAAATTCATGGGAATTCAAGCAACTCGTTGGAGTTTGAATCATGAAGACAAAACGGGCAACCGCAATTTGTGGTTGCGCTCGCTTGACCGTTTAGGCCTGGGATTCGACAGCTAAGAACGCAGTGATTAGAGGCGTTCAATACCTCTAAGAACGCAGTGATTAGAGGCGTTCAATAATGGTGACGTTGGCCTGTCCGCCACCTTCACACATTGTCTGCAAACCGAATCGGCCACCAGTGCGCTCAAGTTCGTTCAAGAGTGTTGTCATCAAACGTGCACCTGTTGCGCCAAGTGGGTGACCAAGCGCAATTGCTCCACCGTTCACATTGACTTTTGCGTGGTCAGCGTTGAGTTCGCGCATCCATGCCATCACGACTGGTGCAAAGGCTTCGTTGATTTCAACCAAGTCAATGTCGTCAATCGTCATTCCTGCTTTTTGCAAAGCGCGCTTTGTTGCTGCGATGGGAGCCGACAACATCATGATTGGATCATCAGCCAAAACGCTCATGTGATGAATGCGGGCACGGGGCTTAAGACCATGGGTCTTCACTGCCTGATCGTTAGCGATCAAGATTGCGGCCGAACCATCAGAAATCTGGCTTGCACAAGCTGCCGTCAAGCGTCCACCAGGAGTCAACGTCTGCAGTGAACGAATCTTTTCCCAGTTTGGTTCACGCGGACCTTCGTCATGCTGAACGCCATTGAGCGGAGAAATCTCTGCTTCAAAACGACCTTCGGCGCGAGCCTTGATTGCACGCACATGAGACTCAACAGCAAATGCTTCCATCTCATCGCGTGAGAGATTCCACTTTTCAACCATCATCTCGGCGCCAACGAATTGGCTGACCTCGCCGTTGCCATAACGCGTCGTCCAGCCAGGCGAACCAGTGAATGGATCATCAAAGCCAAGAGCTTGACCAGCGGTCATTGCGGACGAAATCGGAATCATGCTCATGTTCTGCACGCCGCCAGCGACAACGAGGTCCATGGTGCCGCTCATGACGGCCTGGGCGGCGAAATGGACTGACTGCTGAGCCGAACCACATTGGCGGTCGATAGTGACGCCCGGGACATGCTCGGGAAGTCCAGCGGTGAGCCAGCAGGTGCGGGCGATGCAGCCAGCCTGAGGTCCGACCGAGTCGACGTTGCCGAAAATGACGTCGTCAACCGCATTGGGGTCAACGCCGGTTCGCTCAATGAGGGATTTGATGCTGTGGGCACCGATGTCGGCGGGGTGGATCTGTGACAGTCCGCCTCCTCGCCGACCAACGGGGGTGCGGACAGCGTCAATGATGTAGGCGTTCGGAGTGCTCATGCCCCCACCCTACTTCCCCTCCCCCTACGCGGTAATAAGTCGCCACTTTGGAAGTGAGTTACCGCCTGGCGGCAGGCAAATTCCAAAGTGGGGAAAACTGTCTCGCACTGTGCCACACCCCATGCGTAGGGTGCGAACATGACTCGACCCAATTTTTTGCGTCCCTCCCATTTTCGGACCTCAATCGTTGCGACATTTGCCCTGATGGTGACATCGCTTTTCGCGCTCATTCCCGCCCCACGTATGGCCTCGGCGGCTGAGTTCAGTTACACGCAGCTTTCCGTCGCCTATCGAGGTGCCTGCGCCGTTACCAGTACAGGAATCGGGGTCTGTTGGGGCGACAACTCGGGCCAGTACCTCGTCGGCGATATGCCAAGCGGCCGTTACATGACCCCGCTGAGAGTCACTTTGCCGAACTCGGAAACTTTTGCCACGATCGATGTTGGCGAGAACAACACGGTTTGCGCGCAAGCAGTTTCAGGTCACGCCTACTGCTGGGGTGATCATCACATTGGTAGTTTCTTCAGGACAACGTCGCGAGTGCCCGTACAAGTCGAGTTTCCAAATGACATGCGTGTCTCAAATGTACAGAGTGGTTACCAAAATGGATGCGCAGTCGATTCTAGTGACTACCTCTGGTGCTGGGGTGATGCACTAACTCTCGGCGATGGCAATACCGAACCGATTCGCGTTCCCACTCAGGTGCCAATGCCCGATAGAGGCAAGGTGGTGCAGTACGACATGGGGCCAACGAACACTTGCGTTGTTACACACCTTGCGCACCTTTATTGCTGGGGCGAAAACAGCGATGGTGAACTAGCTCTTGGCTACACCAGCAATACTCCCTTCAACACAGCGCAGACTCCGACGCTCATTTCTCCTCCTGCCGGCATAACTTTTGCCTCTGCTTCTGTCGGCCTACATCGCATTTGCGCACTTTCGACAACCGGAACTGGCTATTGCTGGGGTGACAATTACGAAGGTTCTTTCGGCAATAACACTTACCTCGACAGTTTGCGACCTACAGCGATGGTAGTGCCAGACAACGAAACACTCGTTGACATTTCAACAGGCTGGTATCACACATGCGTCCAAACAATCTCTCACAAAACTTGGTGCTTCGGGAACGGAGGGTTTGGAGAATTAGGTTCTGGCACAACTCTCGGAGGCAAGACATATCGAGCCCCTTTTGTACCTGTTGGAACGGAGTTTCATTCCGTTAAAGCAGGACTCGCTGCAACATGTGCGCTCGATAGCGAAAACCATATTTGGTGTTGGGGTGGCCCAAATTGGCGACCCAGCGAACAGGTTTATAGCGGACTTTTTCCAGATGAGATTGCGGCGATTGGATCACCGAACGTCAACAACGTCATCACAAATTCAATTGACACAACCTCCGCACAAGTTCAAGCTGACATCAGTGCACTCGGATTCTCAACTACTACCCGAGTCGAATATGACACCGATCCGAATTTTGGTTCGCCAAACCAGATTTCATCGAACGTCGTGATTGGTGATGGCACCTTTACCTCGTCACCCATCGCAATTAATATCTCAGGGCTTCAGCCACACACTACCTATCACTACCGATTTGTAGCGACAAACACTTATGGCTCAACCACTAGTTCGCCCAATTCGTTCACGACGTTCGGCCAAGCCCCAACAGTCTCCAACATCACTTTTGCTGCAATCACCGGTAACGAAATCACTGCGTCTTTTGATGTCAACCCCGGACGCCTTTCAACTTCGATTAATTTTGAATACTCCAGCGATGCCAATTTTTCGGTCAACCACCATATTGTCGCAGTTACCGGAGTCACCGGAAGCCAAACTGCAACTCGCACAACGACCAGCAGAAATCTTGACCCACTCCAGACGTACTACACACGAGTCACTGCCACCAATCAACTAGGAACAACTGTCAGCAATACTCAGACCGTTGAGACGACGGGCTCGCTCCCATCCGTGGTTTTAACAAACGTCTCAGCTACCTCACGCTCCATTATTTTTGAGGCAGAGATCGCTACCGGTCTCACCAAAGGAAATGTGATTGCACAAGTATCACTCAACGGAGACTTTAGTTCTGAAAAAAATTCGCTCGCCTCTTCATTCACAAGTAGCGGACCAACTCAGCATGAGCTCATCGTCAACAACCTCTCACCTAACACCAACTACTTTGTACGACTTTTTGTTACCAATGATGTTGGAACAGCCACTTCACTTTCGACTTCTGTTCGAACCACAACGGGCTTACCAACTATGGCAGACCCTGTCATCTACCCAAGTTTCACAGGAGCGACGGTAGTCAACCAATTCAATACCGACGGTTTTTCAACATTTATCAAATTGCTGGTATCCGAAACTTCAAGCATGGAAGATCCGACCGAATACTTCGTGTTTTCTGGAGCAAATGAATCTTCTCAAACAACATCGACGACAATCGATAATCTCTTGACGAATCATCAATATTTTGTAGTTGTTCAAGCACATAACGAGAATGGTGATGTTGAGACTTCACCCATGAGTTTCTACACTCTCGAACCCGTTGGCGTACTGATCAACGATGGCGCTAGTTCAACCAATACCGCAACCGTCAAACTCACATTTAGTGCACCTATTGGAACTTCAGCAATTCGTATTTCGAATTCTTCAGATTTCAGTAATGCGCGAGTCATTACTCCAACCCGTTATTTCAAATGGCAATTGCAAGCTTCGGAAGAGGCGTCAATCGAACGAACAATTTGGGTGCAATATCTATTCAGCGACGGCAATTTTGAGGAATATAACGACAGCATCACGTTGGTGATGAATAATGATCCAAGTATTGACGCCTCAGCAATCCTTCCGTCCGGAACTGGCTTCGCTCCACTCACCGAACCAAAACGCATCCTCGACACCCGAGGCGGCCAACGATTCGGCACCACATCAACCAACAGCAACGCCGTCACCAGAATCAAAATCACCGGAGCCAACACCACCGACAACAAACCAACCGGACTCCCCAACACCGGCATCGGCGCAGTCGCACTCAACGTCACCGCAGTCAACGGCGCAACCGACCACGGATACGGCTACGTCAACGTGTACCCCTGTGCCAACATCG
>CANGIP010000032.1 GCA_947454105.1 Actinomycetota bacterium
AAACGCGTCACCCACGCGTATCCAGACGGACTCGTCAGACGCGGGCGACGGACGTCGTTCGGTGCGCTCATATCCCCACAGTAGGCGCATGGGTTCATTTGTGCCACCCGTTAGGACTACGGTCACATCATGCTCACATCTTTTGACGACTACCCCATTCATGCGGGAAGCGCTCCAATTAATGAAACGGGTTCCAGCGACCCCAACCACTACGACCGGTATTTCTTCAACGGATACCGCGCTGATGCTTCGTTGTACTTCGGTGTGGCCATGGGTTTGTATCCGAATCGCCATGTGGCGGATGCTTCTTTTTCAGTCATCGTCAACGGTCACGAACAAATCTCGATTCATGCGTCATGTCGTGCCGACATCGATCGAGCCAAAACAAATCAAGTCGGACCGATTCAGGTGATCGTTCTAGAGCCGATGAAACGACATCAGATCATTGTCGATAGCCCTGATCATGGGGTGACAGCAGATTTGGTCTTCGTGGCGCGAAGTGGCCCAGTTCAGGAACCACATTTCTTGGTGAAGGCCGGCCAGCGAACACTGTTCGATTACACCCGACTCACGCAGTTCGGGCACTGGAGCGGATGGGTCGAGGTCGATGGTGTACGACACGAAGTCGATGCAACCTCGACATACGGATCGCGAGATCGTTCGTGGGGAGTTCGACCAGTTGGTCCAGCTGCTGAACTTGGTGCGCCAGTTGGTGAACGGCAGTTCTACTGGTTATGGGCACCGATCAACTTTGAAAATTTTGCAACCCACTTTGATGTCAACGAATACGCGTCGGGTAAAAGATGGCATGAGACTGGCTTCATCATTCCTGATGGCGATCAGCCAGCAAAAGAAATGTCGCGGGTTGAATATTCCACTCAATGGCGTACAGGTACGCGTTGGGCTCAAGATTTCTCGATCGACCTGGTAGATGAGGCTTCAGCAACGCACTCAATTGTTTTAGAACCTTTGTACGAATTTCACATGCTCGGAATCGGATATGGAAATCCCGAGTGGGGTCACGGTCATTGGAAGGGCGAATTGGCCGTTGGTTCAGAACGTTGGGCTCTGCCCGTCGAAAAACCCTGTGACCCGCGAAATATTCATATTCAGGCTTTGTGTCGTGCCACGATGACCGATGCTCAAGGAATGATCCATCAAGGAATTGGCATTCTTGAACAGTTGATTATTGGTCCTCACGAACCAACTGGACTCACCGGAATTATTGACCCAGCGCGTTAACAACACGCTTACAACTCAAGTATGGCGAATAGTCATGCCGCCATCAACGACGATTGATGCCCCGGTCACGAAACTCATCGCTGGCATACACAAACTGACAGTCATGTGCGCAACTTCTTCTGGTTCTCCGTACCGGCGCAGGGACACGTGTCGTTGGGCGTATTTGCTTTTCATATCGCTTGGAATTGCTTCGGTCATTCCGGTGTTGATTGGCCCAGGACAGATGCAATTGACAGTGATTCCATCTTTGCCAAGTTCAACCGCCAAACTTCGCGTGAGCCCAGTGACTCCTGACTTTGATGCTGAATATGCGGACAAGGTGGGCGTCGCAACAATCGATTCAGTTGACGCGACATTGACAATTCGACCAGATGATGATTGTTTCAAATGTGGCAGCGCGGCACGAACGAGATGAACATATGCCGACAAGTTGATCGCCAAAGTTGTATCCCAAGCACTCAGGAAATCATCGTTTGAAGAATTGGCCGGTGACGACAAAGAAATACCGGCGTTGTTAATCACAATGTCGAGAGAACCAAAAGCAGAGACAGTTTTGTCAACAACTGATTGAAGTTGCTCGGTATGACGCACATCAACGGCAAAGCCGATTGCTCGTTGAGGGCCGTACTCATTTTGTATGGCCTGAACGACTGCGTCGACCTTGGCCTGATCGAGATCAACGACAGCGACATTCGCACCCTCGTCAGCGAGAAGAAAAGCGGTAGCGCGGCCCATACCGCTTGCTGCGCCAGTCACGATCGCAGTTTTGCCAACCAAGCTTCGAGAAAGTTTGCTGAGACGGGTCATGATGGCTCTTCTCTATGCTCGCGAGTAGCGCTGCATGCCACCCATGCCATACATCTTCATGACGAGCGCACGTTCAACAGTGACTTCCATAAAGGCAGTATCAGGGCTGTTGTCGGGTCCGCCCGGAGCAAATCCGTTGAGGTCGTAGTCGAAGACTCCGTTCCACAAACGACGTTTTGTCTCGATGTCACTGAGCACTCGAGCAGTTCCCCATACTTCGACCCCATCGCCGTTTTCAGTGACCTGCCAATGGAGAGCGACTCGAGGGTTCACTGCAACATTTCGGGTCTTGGTTGATGTCAATCCCACCATGATCCACAGCGTTTCTCCATCCCAGCAGGGATGCACTGGAACGACGTCGGGTTCTTGATCGGCGCCAACAGTTGCAATGTGTGCCCACATGCTGAGCGCAGAGCTGGCCGTCTTCACTTCTTCAATGGTGATATCGCTACTCATGATTCCCCCTCAGGAAAGTAATTCTCTTATGGTTTATTACGGACGAACCTCGTAAAACGCATTGAGCGAATGCTCGATGTCAAGTTTGCGAAAACGCGTGAAACCAGCCGCGGCCGCCATGCTGCGGGCCTTTGATTCGGGAAGACCCAATGTCCCGAGTCCAGCACCACCAACTGCTGACATTGCTGACGACATACAACTCATCACACTGATGCCGTACATCAACGAAGCCATCGGATTTTTTGCCATGTTTTCACCGAACGTGTCGAGGGCCTTGATATCGACGAGGAGCCATATTCCATCTGGTTTCAGTGAACGACGGATTGCCTCCATGACATCTTGAGGATGGGTCATATCGTGGATGCAATCAAAAGCAGTGACGAGGTCAAGGGACTCGTTTGCCGGTAACGGTGTCACACGCGGATCGACGAAATGTACGTTTCTTGTTGCATCGATTGACTTCTTTTCAAGGGCTCGGTCGAGGGCGTAACGCGAAATGTCGTATCCAGTCACCGTTGCTTTCGGAAAAGCCTGGGCCATCCGAATAGCAGCGCCACCTGCTCCGCAGCCGATATCGGCTACTTGCGCGCCTGCTTCTAAACGATGAACTGCGCCGTCAAGTGCTGGAAGAACGACGGGAAGAAGATATGAGCGGCTCCAGGGTTCGAAACTTCGCTCAATACCGACCGCACCCTCAGGGCCATGACTGTCGTAGTCAAGACCAATACCCGTCTTAAAACTCTCAGGCAAAACGGTGAGGCTCTGCATCGTTTGAGGCAGGCGGTGAAACATTCCCATTCCAAAAGCAGGATGCAATTCATCAGATAAAACAACAACCGCTTCGGGTGTCATGGAATAGCGCTCGGTTCCTTGCTCATCAATCTCGACTTCAATGAGTCGCGCTGCCGCTTGGTTATGAATCCATTCTTGGACCCAGCGCGGATGAAGTTGAAGTGACGCGGCTAACTCATCCGATGTCACGGCATGGGCAAACGACGAGAGGCTCTGGTACAAACCGAGCCGATCACCGAGGTGAATCATTCCTGAAGTGACGGCTCCTTCAAGTTTTGAAAACACCAAGAAGGAATACATTTTCAAAAGATTGGGGTCAAGTTCGCGTTGTGTCATTAGAAAGTCCTTTGTTCTCGGGGCATGTGTTCGACATCGCTGAGTTTTGTTAAACCGAAAAAGTGGCCATCACCAATTTGGAATGACTCGAGGCGACTAATCGAAGCGTGTGCAATAACGAATCGCTCCCATTCCCATGGTGTTGGGTCAAGTCCCAAGATGTGCCCGATGAAAACGCTGTTCGTGCCCGCATGGGCGACACACAAAATCTTCCGTTGTGGTTCGTCAATATGCCAAACCGGCAAGTCTTGGGGACTTGCCGACACTCCACGAGCATTCAAGAAAGCATCTGCTCCCACGTGAATACGTTGAACAAAATCTCGAACTGGTTCGCCATCGGTTAATCCGTCCCACCGCTTTTCCGCAACACGACCACGTTCTTCACGGTAGGCCGCGTCAGCCTTTTCGCGAGGGGTCCCATGCCAGAGTGGGTTTCGAATCTCTTCTAGCCAATTTTGGGTGACGAGCGGACCAACCTCAATGTTGCGCTGTGCGAGAAGAGGCTGAGCAGTCTGTTGAGCCCGCACAAGAGGCGACACCCAAATCTCATCAAAATGCTCACCTTTTAACGCCTGGGCGACGCATTCGGCTTGGGTGAAACCCAGATCGGTTAAAGGCGGGTTGTCAACGTTGAGATCATCTTTGACCCATTCAGGTTGCCCATGACGGACCAGAACAATTTCCATATTTCCTATTGTGGCATTTCTCCATAGGTCAATCGGTCGAGTTGTGAGACATCTCCCAAGATTTATACATCTCGCAGTACAGGCCGGGAGTTGAGACCAACTGATCGTGTGAACCATCTTGCACAAGAAGTCCCGAATCAAGAACCAATACCCGATCCGCCCGAGCGGCAGTGGAGAGTCGGTGAGCAATCGAGATGGTGGTTCGTCCTCGAGAAAGCTTGTCAAGGGCTCGTGTGAGTCGTACTTCAGTTGATGCGTCAACAGATGACGTTGCTTCATCAAGAATCAAAATTGCGGGATTGATCAGCGAAGCTCTGACGAGAGCAATTAACTGACGCTCGCCTGCTGATAATTGAGAACCGCGTTGCCCAACGAGCGTGTCGAGACCTAGAGGGAGAGTCTCGAACCAATCCTGCAGGTCGACATTGCTGAACGCGTCAACGAGTTGTTTGTCCGTCGCCTGTGGAAATGCAAAACGAAGATTGGCCGCAACAGTGTCAGAAAAAAGGAAGGGTTCTTGAGGCACAACAACCAAGAGTTTTCTCAGTTCATCATTCTGGATTCGATTTAATGGAATCCCGCCGATTGAAATCTGTCCGACAGTCGGATCAGAGAATCGAGATAGGAGTCGTCCGAGTGTTGTCTTGCCCGAGCCCGTCTCGCCAACAACAGCAACTTGAGTGCCAAATGCAATGGAGCATTGAATACCTTGCAGGACTGCTCGATTGTCAATCTCAGACTCGCCATCGCGAGGACGATACGAAAAAGACAGATTTTCAATATCAATGTCGTACGGGCCGTCACCTACTTTGATGGGATACTTCGGCGCCTCTGGACCGACAGGAATCGCCAAGATTCCAAGTATTCGTCGCATACCTGAAATAGCGGTCTGGGTTTGATCTAAAACTTCGGTGAGTTCGGCGATTGGTTCCAAAAATCGATAGGTCAAAAAGATAAAGCCGACCAGTGCCCCTGCAGTCAGGCCAGAACTGGGACCCCGCCATAGGCCGACAAACACGACCATAGAGACCGCTATCGCACCAAATATTTCCCCGGAAGGAAACAACAATGCCCCGATCATTGTTGCTTTAGTCTGGGCATCGCCTCGTGCTTTAGCTGACTTCTTCACCCTTTGTCCGAAAATTGAACCGGCCGAGTAAGCATGCAATGTTTCGGCGCCGGTGACTAACTCGGCGGTTGAACCTAGAACGAATGAGTTCGCTGATCGAGTGGCGTCGTATGCGGCTATCAACTTCGATTGAACTCGACGAAGTACATACACCAATGGTGTTGAGATCGCGATCACGATGAGGGCTAAGACCCAGTCGTAAGCAAGCATGACCGCAGCCACAATCACCATTAATGCGCTGTCGAGCAAATATGCCAGACCTCCCCAAGAAAAGAATTGAGAAAGTGTCTCGACATCGGAGGTCACTCGTGACACCAACGAGCCACGCTGTTCATCATTGTGATCTTCAAGACTCAGAAGATGAATATGTTGGAAAAGTTGGACTCTCAATTCGAAAAGCGCAGCTTCGCTACGTTGGCCCAAACGAGAAACGGCAGTTCGTTGAGCAAGCGCAGCGACCAACAAATAGATGGCGGCACCAACACAAAGATGAATCACAAGACGAACATCGACGGTTTGAGAAATCGCGGTTGTTGAGGATGATTTTGATGAGCGGTGTAAGCCGTGATCAATCGCCTGTTGGATGACAACTGGAACGACGACTCGTCCACTTGCGCCAACTAACGCCAAAAAGACGGTGAAACCTATTCCTTGACGCAAACTTGGGACAGCCCGCACCCCTCGATTGAGGGTGGCGATGGCTCCGTTGTTTTGTGATTCGATCACAGCAGGTCCTTGCTCTGAGCAGATACCTGTTCGGTCGGACGTTCGTAGGCCTGCATGAGCGCGCGATAGGGGCCGCTTTGTACAAGCAGTTCCAGATGCTGACTTGGTCCGACGATTGTTTCTTGATGAAAAAACATCACGTAGTCGGCCATACCAATGAGCGATGGTCGAGATGCAACGGCAATGACAACTGCATCAGACAATTCATTCTCAATATTCTTCAGAACCTTCATTTCGGTATTTGGATCTAGTGCGCTTGTTGTGTCGTCGAGGAGAAGAACTTGCGGACGTCGGATGATCGCTCGGGCTAAAGCAATCCTTTGACGCTGTCCACCTGATAGCCCGACGCCTCGCTCCCCGATAATCGTGTCGACACCTTGCGGAAGTTGGTGTACGAAATCTGCTTCGGCGACCGCCAACGACCAATACATTTCCTCGTCTCCAAATGGCTCACCCATGCAAACGTTGTCTCGAACCGATGTCCCAAAGAGAAAGGGTTCCTGAAAGACGAGACAGACATTATTTCCTGGGGAGGAAATTTCGCCGCAGACAAAAGGAATTACTCCAGCGAGCGATTGGAGGAACGTCGACTTGCCACAGCCGGTATAACCAACGAGAGCGGTAAACGTTCCTGGTTGAAAAGTCGCCGAAAAATCATTCAGCAACACGTGCTCTGGGTCATGACCGACAGAGACAGATCTCATTTCTAGCGCAGTTCCCTGGCGCGCATACTTCAATCGCGGATCGGTCAGCATTGGGCTCAGACGCAGTGTTTGAATTCGATCAAACCCGGCTTGTGAACGCGGCATTTCAGAGAGTGCGTACCCGATCAAACGTAAAGGGAAAACCAAAAGCGTGAACATATAAATAAAGCTGGCCAACTCACCCACCGACAGGTCGCCACTGCGAACCCGGAAGGCACCGCCGATGACCAAACAGATGTTGGTGAGATTGGGAACGAAGTCGAGGGCTGCCTCGAAAAGAGATCTCAACCGAATCGCTTCGACTCGAGCATCTTGAACTCGTGATGCGATGACGGCAAGCCTTTCAGTCTCACGATTTTCTGCACCAAAGGCTTTCACAACGGTGACACCTTCGAAACTTTCGTGAACTGCAGCCGATAGTGATCCCAATTCTCCTTGCGCGATATCAAACCATTTATCAACTCGACGTTGATACAACACATTGAGGCCAATCAACAATGGAAAAATTGCCGTCGCTGCTATACCGAGAATTGCGTCATTGGAAATCAGGCCATAGCCAGCGATCACCATCATCAAAATGACGCTGCTTGCATAAGGCAGCGGAGCCATGACTGCCACGCTGGCATCAACGTCGACCCCAGCGCGCGTCAGCAAATCTCCGGTTGATTGTTGTCGGTGCCATTGAGGTGGCTGTTGAACCAGGACATCAACCACTTCGTCGGTCAAACTCTGAGCAGTTCTCCATTGGGCTCTACCCGCGAATGAGCGTCGAACGATGACCCCACCGGCGCGAATCAGCGACAAGCTGAGAAGCAGTCCTACTGCAGCCAGAGTGCGCGACAGCGAGAAATGTTGCGAGTCAAAACGTCGAACAATGACTTCATCAATGATCCAGCGAAGCAACCAAGACGAAGCGACGGTACAAACCGCGAAAAGTGCGGCGCCGCCCATTGAAATGGAGAAAAGTGCCGGATGGTACGAAATGAGTGCGCGAAGCAACTTGATTGTGCGTTGAAACCTTCCCGAAGTTGACGAATGATCGTGCACCCAATATTCCTAGCAGTAATCTGATCTCATGCTTAGTCTTCAAAATCAGTTCGGTTTAGATCAGATCAATTTTGGTCTGCTCGTTTTACGTCTAGTGCTTGGTCTGTTTCTCGCTTACCACGGGTACAACAAGGTGTTTGGTCAGGGCGGTCTTTCAGGCACTGCTTCTTGGTTTGGAAGTATCGGTATGAAGTGGCCCAAGTGGCAAGCACGAATGGCCGCGGCGACCGAGATCGGCGCCGGTGTGCTGCTTGCTTTAGGTTTGCTCACTCCTCTCGCTGCTGCTGGGGTGATTGGTGTGATGGTGGTGGCTATTTACATGTCTCACTTGAAAGTCGGATTTTTTGTATTCCTCCCGAATCAGGGTTGGGAGTACTGCGCAACGATTGCGCTCGGAGCACTTGCCGTCGGAGCTATGGGGCCAGGTGAATGGTCGATTGACAATGCGATTGATTTTACGATTTCTGGCTGGGGCGCTTTACTTGTGACGGCCGTCCTCGGAATTGGCGGCGCTGCATTGCAGTTGGCAACTTCGTATCGACCAGCACCCAAATCATGAGTGAAGGCAGCGAGAAGACTCCCCGTTCACGTCGTCCTATCCAGATTTTTTTGGGAGCGATTTGTTTAAGTCTGGCCGCGTTTTGGGTGTATGCATTGTTCTTCGCTTCAAAACAGGGCGTCAACGTACTTGAAGATAAGGCCTGGACTGTCCGAGCAGAAGAAATATGCAAAAACGCCAATCTTGAAAGAGACAAGCTCATTGATCTTCGCCGCATTGATTCGGTGAACGGAAACGCTCTCTCAGAAAGAGCAGACATCATCGATAAAGCAACGGCCATCATTCAGCAAATGCTTGATGATGTGACAGCGCAGGTTCCTGTCGGCGTTGATGATGCCAAATTGTCCAATCGTTGGCAAGAGATCTACCAAAGCTGGATCAATGCAAGAATTGATTACACCGCGGTTTTACGTACCGGTGAAAATGCTCCTTTTGCAGAATCAATGCTCGAAGGTTCGCCGGAATCTGATTACATCAACGATTTCACCACGAACAACCGAATGACGTCCTGTGCGGCGCCCATGGATCTAGCCATTTAGTTCTTAACGTCCTGCCATGTGCCGTCAATGTATTGCCGAATAACTCGTGCTGGTGAACCGACCGCGACACTGAATGACGGAATCGAACCAGTCACAACACTGTTTGCTCCGATCACAACATGTTCGCCGATGTCGGCGCCAGGAAGAATCACACTGCCGTAGCCGAGCCACGAGCCGTTACCGATACGTACTGGCTTTTCGGGCATCGTTTGCACGGAGATCGGCAAAGTCACATCTTGATAGCCGTGGTTTTGGTCGGTGATGTAGACATTGTGACCAGTCCATACGTCATCACCAATTTCAATCGAGAAATGGCCGACGACGCCACTCCCCTTGCCGATCAGACAACGATCGCCAATCGTGACAATACGTTCGGCAATACATTGTTGACCCGGCACCATTCCAGCCGACAAGGTGCACTGCGGACCAATCATGGTGTTGCGACCGATGTGTATGAACTGTTCGTTGAAAATGGTGTTTGTCGGGAAGCAGATCACACTTTGTTGTCCGAAAGATCCGAACTTTTGGCCCCGTCGCGTTGTCGCACCGATGGCTCCTGCCTCGATGGCCATTTCCCAGAGGTAATGAACTGCCCGAGCAAAGAAACGATTTCGCCAGGCCCGGCTTTTGGTCATCGCAACTGGTGCGTAAGCCGGTTCGTCTTTCACGTCTTGAGATTATCGGTAAGTGCTTGTTGGCAGTGATCAATCTGTCAGCATGGGCTGATGGATCGATTAGACAATACGCCGACACCTGCGCCAGCGCTCAATGATTCATTTACTGACGTAGGTTCGGTCAAGGTCGGACATTTCGCTCGAACATCTCGAGGTTGGTTGACCGGAACCACGGTGATCTTGACACCTACGGGTGCCATTGCGGGAGTTGATGTACGAGGTGGCGGACCTGGTACTCGAGAGACCGATCTTTTACGACCAGAGAATTTGATTCAGAAAGTACACGCCATTGTTTTAAGTGGGGGCAGCGCCTATGGATTAGCAAGTGCTCACGGTGTGATGGAGTTTCTCGAAGAGGCCGGTTGTGGATTCCCCGTTGGCAGAGACGAGGCGTGGGTGGTCCCCATTGTTCCTGGAGCTGTGATCTTTGATCTTGGGCGCGGTGGAAAGTTCATCAACCGTCCTGATTCAACTTTCGGTTATCGCGCGTCTCAATCAGCTAAGTCGCGAACGACTGCTGTTGGTTGCGTCGGTGCTGGAGTAGGCGCTCGTTCGGGTGGACTCAAAGGTGGTCTCGCGATGGCCAGCACTCAGATCGATAGTGGACATGTGGTGTCGGCAATCGCCGTCGTGAACTCAATTGGATCAGTGATCAATCCAGAGACGTGTCTTCCATGGAATGAATCGCCAACTCGATTACGGCGTCCGAATGTCAGTGATCGGAAAGCTCTCCGTGAATATTTGACATCTCTCGAAACGCCGGTGACATCAACTGCCGCAACGTTGAACACCACCATTGGTGCGGTCGCCACAAACCTCCGGTTGTCAAAGTCTGAATGCACTAAGTTCGCCGCCGTCGCCCATGATGGCTTAGCCCGAGCGGTGCGGCCTGCGCATCTCATGAACGATGGCGACACGATATTTGGACTGTCTGTTGGTCATGGTGAATTGGTTCTGGCCGAAAGTGAGCCAGTTTTTAGCGACCCGGTTGGCCGTCCTGCTTTACTGAACAAAGTTCTGGCGGCAGGTGCCGATATGTTCGCCCAAGCCTGTACTGAAGCCATTTTGCACGCCACATCTGCGGGTGGAATGGTGAGCTATCGCGACCTCTGTCCTTCGGCATTTGTGAGCCAATGATGGGCATGCCCTAAATCACAAAAAATCAGTCCTCGAAACGTCTAACTAGGTACCTGTGTCGCTAGGTTTCGCTCTGCTGTTTAAGTTGTGACCTGTTCCCCCGTATCGACCCCACGAGGTTCTGTGATGCCATCGCTGCCCAACGATCGTAAGAAAGTACAGGTTCCTGATCTCGCTGCGTGGAAGGCCGAAGGTCGGCGCATGACGATGATTACGGCGTACGACGTCACTTTTGCTCGCCTGGTTGATCAAGCCGGCATCGACATGATCTTGGTCGGCGATTCAGTTGGCATGGTCGTTCAAGGAACCAGCAATACGATTCCGGTCGATCTTGATGAGATGGCATATCACGTTCGTTGTGTTGCTCGCGCGAACACTAAAGCACTTGTTGTTGGAGACTTGCCGTTTGGTTCGTATCAGATCAGCCCCGAACAAGGTGTTGAGTCGTCCATTGTGCTCATGAAGAACGGCGCCCAGTGCATCAAGCTCGAAGGTGGCGTGCACATGGCTGAAACGATTGCCGCAATTACCCGCGTCGATATTCCAGTGATCGGGCATATCGGGTTGACACCACAAAGTGTTCATCGCATGGGTGGCTTTAGGGTGCAAGGTCGTACCGAAGGCTTTGAAGCTGGCGGCCGTGAACGAATTCTCGAAGATGCTCATGCGGTCGAACAATCAGGGGCATGCGCAATTGTTATTGAGGGCGTCCCCATGGAACTCGCTCAAGAGATCACCCAAAAGGTGAGTATTCCTACCATTGGTATCGGTGCAGGAATTCATTGTGATGGTCAAGTATTGGTTCTCCACGACGTTTTAGGTTTGTGTGATTCGAAGTATCGCTTTGCCAAGCATTACGCCGATTTGCGTACTCCGACTATTGAAGCAACACAGGCATTCATTGCTGACGTGCGCAGCGGTTCTTTCCCCGATGACGCTCACTCGTTCCACTGACGACTGTGCGCATTCTTCGTACTCCTCAGGAACTCAGTCAAACCGTTGACGCCTGTCGAGTTCATGGTCAATCGGTGGCCATGGTTCCCACAATGGGAGCATTACATCAAGGTCATACGTCGCTCTTTGATATTGCCCATGAACACGCCGACGTTGTCGTGGCGACGATCTTTGTTAATCCGTTGCAATTTAATAACGCAACAGATTTTGATAAGTACCCGCTTCAATTTGATAGCGATATTCAAATGCTTGAACAACATAATGTCGAATTTCTATACGCACCCAACGTCGAGACTATGTACGGTTCACAGTTCTCGACGAGTGTCCACGTTGCCGGAATCACCGATGTCTTAGAGGGCTCTTCGCGACCAGGACATTTTTCTGGAGTCGCAACCGTAGTTGCCAAGCTGCTTTCTGCGGGTCGACCTGATGTCGCGATTTTCGGTCAGAAGGATTTTCAGCAGTTCGCGGTCATAAAACG
>CANGIP010000033.1 GCA_947454105.1 Actinomycetota bacterium
GGTCGACGCCGAACTTTGCGCTGACCTAAGAGGTCAGTCGGCTGACGGGTTACGATTTGCTCCGTCAACAACTTTGGGGGAACAGTCATGACTTCAAGTGCCGCAGTCATTCCAGGACTTATGCAGGACGTGCCGTTGAGCATCTTGCACCTGTTCGATCGGGCCGAAAAATACTTCGGTCACAAGACCATCGCGACTGCGACTGGTACAGGTCTTGAGCGCACGACATATGCGCAGTGGGCGCATCGCACTCGTCAAGTGGGCACGGTGCTTGAGCAACTCGGCATTTCCAGCAATGGTCGCGTGGCAACATTCGCTTGGAACACCGCACGACACCTCGAGTTGTACTTTGCTGCACCATGCACCGGACGCGTGCTGCACACTCTCAACATTCGTTTGTTTCCTGAGCAGTTGACGTACATCGTCAACCACGCCGAAGATGAAGTGATTTTCGTTGACAAGTCGTTGATGGGATTGTTGGCTCCGCTTTTACCTACATTCACAACTGTGAAGCATCTCGTGATCATGGATGATGGCAAGGGTGAAATTCCGGCCGACCTCGCTGGCATCCCGTCGTACGACTACGAAGAACTATTGGCAAAAGCTGCGCCTGCACAATTCAAAGAAGTTCCCGAAAACTCTGCTGCGAGCATGTGTTACACGAGTGGCACAACGGGCAACCCTAAGGGCGTTGTGTATACGCACCGCAGTACTTTCTTGCACACTATGGCCACGATGATGGCCGATGGTCTCGGAGTCTCTGAGCGCGATTCAATTCTCCCCGTCGTCCCAATGTTCCACGCCAACTCATGGGGACTCGCGCACGCCGCAGTTGCAGCAGGAGCAAATCTCGTCATGCCTGGTCCCGACTTGTCGGGCAAAGCAGTCGCCGATTTGATTGTGAACGAAAAAGTCACCATCGCTGCAGGTGTTCCAACAATCTGGATGGGTGTGTTGCCCGAACTCAAGGGCCGCGACACATCAAGTTTGCGCGTGATTCCGTGTGGTGGTTCGGCAGTGCCACGTGCATTAAGCGAGGCCTATCGCGAACAAACTGGTTTGCCGATTTTGCAGGCCTGGGGAATGACTGAAACAAGTCCGCTTGCGGCGGTGTGTCATCTTGATAGTGATCAATTGTTGCTCGATGTAAATGCGCAAGCAGATTTGCGCACGCAAGTTGGGCGAATCATGTTTGGTGTTGAATGCCGAGTTGTTGAACCCGGGTCAACGATCAGTGTTCCGTGGGACGGCGAATCAAGCGGTGAACTGCAATGTCGTGGCAACTGGATTGCTTCGACGTATTACAACGACGAACGCGCGGGTGAAAGCTTTACTGAAGATGGTTGGTTGCGTACGGGAGACGTCGCTGCTGTTGATGCTCGTGGTCGTATTCGTTTGCTTGACCGCACGAAAGACCTCATCAAGAGCGGTGGTGAATGGATTAGTTCAGTTGAACTTGAAAATGAACTGATGGCTCACCCATTGATCCGTGAAGCTGCGGTGATTGGTGTGATGCATCCACGTTGGAGCGAGCGTCCGCTTGCCTGTGTCGTACTTGAAGCCGGAGCAACCTTGTCAAAAGAAGAAATTCTTGAGTTCATATCTAGCAAGGTCGCCAAATGGCAGGTTCCTGACGATGTGGTGTTCATTGATGAAGTTCCGAAGACAAGCGTTGGCAAGTTTTCGAAAAAGACTTTGCGAGATCGCTTCGAAAATTACCAATTGCCCACCGCGTGAGGCGAGAATAGACACGATGAAGATTTCGCTTGTGAGTTCAGTCGTCGTGTCGGCCGTTTTATTGGTGGGTTGCGGAGCCGATGCACCAGATGCCGCGTCGTCTGGCGCCAAGCCATCAGACGAGGTCGAAGCAGCAGTCACTACGACTATTGCCACAGTTCCACCAAACGGTGAGTCAATCACCATTCAGGTGTTAGATAACTCGTATCGACCCAGTGAGTACGAAATTAAGGCTGGTACTGAAGTCGTCTTTGAAAATCGTGGCCGCAATGACCACAACATCCTCCCTGAGAGCATCAATGATGATGCTGGTCTGACGGCATTGCTTGCATCAGACATGTCGCCAACGGCGTGGGGTGTTCCGTCGACAGCGTTTACTCCAGGTGATTCATTTACGCATCTTTTCAACGTTCCTGGTGTTTATAAGTTCTATTGTTCAATTCACGGCGCTCCAGGTGCCGGAATGTATGGGACTTTGACAGTCTCGTGAAGTACGCTCATCTATCGGTATAAACCGTCTCAAGGGGGAAATATGAAGCGATCAATCAGCGCGCTCGCAGGAGTCGTGCTACTGGCAGTGGGATTGGTGTCGTGTGGCGGAGACGACTCTGCAACCACCACTAATGCACCATCAACTGAAGTTGTTACATCAGAAGCGCCGGCAACCGATGCTCCAGCAACCGATGCTCCAGCAGTTGAGGGCGTACTGAATGTTCCGGCCGATTACCCAACGATCCAAGAAGCAGTTGATGCTGCTGTTGAAGGCGATCTCATTTTGATTGCACCGGGTACCTATAACGAGGCTGTGCAAGTCAAGACCAACAACATTGTCATTCGTGGACTTGAACGCAACTCCGTCATTCTTGATGGACAGTTCAAACTTGATAACGGAATTCGAGTTGTTGGCGCCAACGGTGTCGCTCTCGAAAACATGACCGCAATGAACTACACCAAGAACGGATTCTTTTGGACTGGTGTCACGGGCTATCGCGGTGACTACCTCACTGCATGGCGCAACGGCGACTACGGCGTCTATGTCTTTGACTCCATTGGAGGCGTTCTCGATCACTCATACGGTGCCGGTTCACCTGACGCTGGCGTGTATGTCGGCGAGTGCTACCCATGCGATTCACTGATTAATCACTTTGTGTCTGAACACAATGGTCTTGGTTACTCGGGTACTAACTCGGGCGGCAATATGGTCATCGTGAACTCCGTGTTCCGCCACAACCGTGCTGGAGTTGTCCCGAACAGTGGTAGCTACGAGTTGTGTTACCCCGAGCGCAAGACCACCATCATCGGCAACTTGGTCTACGACAACAATCAGCCCGATACTCCGGCCATTGACGTGGCAATTCTTGCGATGGGTAACGGAATTTTGAGTGCGGGTGGCGTGCAAAACATCATCGAAAGAAACCGCGTTTGGAATCACAACAAAACAGGTATCGGTCTTGTGCCTTTCCTTGAAGAAGATCCCAATGACTCGTTGCCCGATAAATCAGCATGGGATACCTCGTGTGCAGATAGCAAGAAGTTGATGCCGGTTCAGCCAGACGGGGCATTGTTGTGGGACAGTCAAGACACCACGGTTCGCAATAACGTTCTTGAAGACAACCGTCGTGCCGACATTGCTGTTGGCTCAGCTGGTTCAGACTTGTGGACATTGGGCAACTGTTTCGAAGGCAATACGTTCACCACATCCGCTCCGCTTGATCTCGAAAAGTTGGCTCCGTGTGGTTCGCCGCTCAGCAAAGATGCTGGCGACTGGACCGCTGGCGACTTGAACGTCATCACATGGTTGGCCGATCAAGCAACTGCACCTCCTTCGGTTGATTGGAAAACAGCACCGCTTCCAGAAATGCCAGTTCTTGAGTCGATGCCCAATGCCGCGACTGCCGCTGCTGTTCCGGCAAGTGCAACACCGCCGGTCATCGACCTCGACGCAATCACGGTTCCTGACAAGATCGACTGATCTCGTCACACATAGAAGGACAACAACATGACCCGGCGAACCAAATCACTTTTGTTCGCCGGGTCTTTGTTTCTTTTCGGCTCGTGCGCAAGTGATTCGCAAAATACGCAAACACATGATCATTCAATGATGCCCGTGGACGCCGCATCGGTGATGGGTGAGCCCGACCAACCAGTGACTGGCCCGCAAGGTCGGGTTGGACAGTTTGTTGTTGAGTGTCCGTTTAGTCATGCCTTGCCCGATGATCCGATTGTGTATCCGGGCGATGCGGGCGCATCGCACCTACATGTGTTTTTCGGGAATGTCACGTCAAACGCTGATGCAACTCTGGATTCGTTGCTTGGTCAAGGCACAACATGCGAGCAGCAGCAAGATACTGCCTCGTATTGGGCGCCAGCTCTTCTTGATAACGGGCAACTCATCGAACCCGTGAAAAGCGTCGCTTACTACCGTGCCGGAGTAGGCGTCGACCCCACAACTGTCGTTGCTTTCCCGCCCGGCTTAATGATGATTGCTGGCGATGCGATGGCCACTGAAGCGCAACCGACTTCGGTTGTCGCTTGGTCGTGTGGAAGTGGTGGCATGCGTGATGAACTACCACCGTCTTGTCCAGAAGATCGCGGTTTACGCATCGACATCACCTTCCCCGATTGTTGGGATGGAAAAAATCTTGATGTGGCCGGTCACCGCACTCACATGCATTACTCATCACATGGACAGTGCCCGAGCAGTCATCCGGTTTCGGTGCCGCAACTCATTTTCTCGGTTGCGTATCCAGTTCACGGCGACGCATCACAATTACAACTCGCATCGGGTGGCTTGATCACGGGTCACGCCGACTTCATCAATTCGTGGGATCAAGAAAAACTCGAAGAAGAAGTGGCGTTGTGTATCGGTCGCGACATCGTGTGCGGTGTCACGAGTGGCCGTATTTCGGGCTAGAGGCGACCGGCGTCGGTGACGCGTTGCAAGAATTGTTGAGTTCGCTCATGTTGCGGACGACTGAAAAATTCTGCCGGGGGAGAGCACTCGAGTACTTGACCTTGATGTAAGAAACACACGCGGTCAGAGATCTCTCGGGCAAAGCCCATTTCGTGAGTAGCAAGCAACATCGTCATGCCGTTTGATTTGAGTTCGCGCACGACGTCGAGTACTTCGCCGACTAGTTCGGGATCGAGTGCTGAAGTGATCTCATCAAGCAACATCACTTCGGGGTTCATCGCCAAACTGCGAGCGATGGCCACGCGCTGTTGTTGGCCTCCCGATAGTTGATCGGGGTAACCATCGGCACGATCGCTGAGTCCGAGACGGCCAATGAGTTCGCGGGCGTGATCGTTGGCTTCATTCTTTGACTGGCCCAATACTTTGCGGGGTGCTAGCGCGATGTTTTCTAGCACCGTCATATGTGGAAAGAGATTGAAGTTTTGAAAGACCATCCCGATGCGGCGGCGGAAGGGGTCGGGGTTTATGCCAGGCTCGCTGATATCAATGCCATCGAGCAAGATTGCACCATCGTCGATGGCTTCGAGCAAATTGACGCAGCGCAACAGCGTGCTCTTGCCTGAACCAGATGAACCAATGAAGGCGATGACTTCACTTTGATTGATATCAAGAGTGATGCCATTCAAGACATGGCGTGAGCCGAACGACTTACGAACTTCTTGAAGAGAAATCTTTGACTCAATGTTCATCGCACGGCCGTCCCAGAAGTACGACGTCGTTCGCGGGTCATCAAATGATCAACAAAACGCGTCTCGGGAATAGTGAGCAATAAAAAGATGATTGCGGCGCCAACATACGGTGTGAAGTTTGCGTACTTCGATTTATCAATTCCGGCTTGACGCAAAATCTCAATCGGTCCGATCAAGCTGATGAGCGCCACATCTTTTTGCAAACTCACGAAGTCATTCATGAGTGGAGGGATAACTCGACGAACAGCTTGCGGAATGATCACATAACGCAGAGTTTGACCCGATGACAAGCCAAGTGATCGAGCACCAGCACGTTGGCTTTCGTGAACACTTTCAATGCCAGCACGAAAGACTTCAGCGACATACGACGAATAAGCGAGAACGAGTGCAACCGAACCCCATAAATAGGGGCTATTCCACGGTCGATGGAGACCAAGACCAGGTACTCCAAAGCCGACTAACAAAATGGTCAAAATGACCGGGATACCGCGGAAGATATCGGTGTATGCCGCGGCAAAAAGGCGAAGAGGAAAAAGTGCGGGAGTGCGCACACTGCGACACACTGCGAGTGTCATGCCCCAGATCAAAATACATGGGGCGCACCATAAAAAGATTTGAATGTCTTTGACAAATGCACTCAACAACTTTGCAAATGTGTCGCTGAGAACTGCTCCATCAAAGAAGGAGCGTTTGACTTTGTACCAGCCGGGTGTTTGCGGAACGAGCGCAACAACAAGACCAATGACGATCACTGTTGAAGTGAACGCAATCAGCACGCTGCGACGCTTTTGGCGCCGTTCGAATGCTTGTCGTCGAGTTACACCCGGCTGGGACACAAGTAGTTACTGCTAATCAGTCGACGCTGATGACTGGTACGCCAGCGTTATCGCTGAGCCAAGCCTGCTGAATCTTGTCCAGGCGTCCGTTGGTCTTCAGAAGAGCCAAAGCTTGGTCGACACAATCAACCAAGGGGTTGTCCTTGGTGAACACTGCTCCGTAGTTGTCGGATGCTTCACCGGCTGAACCGGGGAACTGTCCAATCACAGATGTGCCTTCGATTTCAACAGCTGAGATATACAACGCGGTCGGCAAGTCGACAACGATGGCATCAATCTGGCCGGCTTCGAGTGCGGCCTTGGCACCAGCATTGTCGTCGTAGACGAATGCTTCGTTGCTTGGCTTGATGACGTCGTTGATAAAGGAGAGGCTGGTGGTTCCGGCCTGTGCGCCGAACTTGACATCCTTCAAATCAGCAACGGACTTGGCACCTTCGGCGGCCGAGCCAGCCAATGCAACGATGGCTTGGTTTGATGCGTAGTACGAATCGCTGAACGAGATGGTCTGCTCTCGCTCTGGGGTAATGGAGTACTGCTGCAGGTTGAAGTCGAAGTTCTTGTCGCCAGGCGCAATTGCTTCGTCAAAAGTGGTACGAACCCACACGACTTGAGAGTCCGCGTAACCCATCGTGCGGGCGATGGCGTAACCAACTGCAGCTTCAAAGCCTTCGCCAGTTTCGGGCGCATCGTTTTCGACCCACGGTGAATAGGCCGGTGAGCCGGTTCCGATGGTCAACGTGTCAGGGGTGAGGGTTTTGCCTGCGGCGCAATCGGCACTGATGGTGTCCCATGATCCCGACATTGAGTCGTCGGTATTGACGCCAGGTGCGGCACTGGTGTCGGCGGCAGCGTCGGCACCAGACGTTGAACTGTCATCGCCACCACAGGCGGCGAGGGCTAATAAGGATGTGGCAGCGAGTGCCAATGAAAGACGACGAATCATGTCGGTTCCTTTCGGTAGGGGACTCTGAGAGGTTACCAAGGCAAATACCCGACTAAGTTAGTCGGGTTTCAGAAAAGTTCTTTCGCCCCTTGACAATGAGACACGGGTGGTCTTAGTGTCTCAACTTGTGGTGACCACCGACACGACTTTTCAGAGCCCTGAGGATCGCATTCTTGACGCGGCCCGTCGTTGCGTCGACCGTTGGGGTGTCAACAAGTTGACGATCGACGATGTGGCGACCGAGGCCAATGTGTCGCGAGCAACCCTGTACCGAATTTTCCCCGGCGGCAAAGACGTCATGTTTGATGCTTTGCGAGTTCGTGAACTCGGCGAATTCTTTGCGGGCATGCGCTCGAGCATTGAACCTGTTGAATCGCTCCTTGATTTTGCGGTCAAGGTTTCGGTGTACGCGATGCGTGAAATGCGTGCTGATGAACATCTCACGATGATGCTGTCGACCGAAGAAGGTACTGCCCTCAAGGCGTTGACCGTTGAAGGTTTGCCTCGAATTTTGAATGTCGCATCGCAATACATGACACCCTTCTTGACTGAGTTCGTACCGCTATCTGAAGCTGAAGTTCTCGTTGAACTCTTGGCCCGATTTGTCATTTCATTTTTCTTGGCGCCAAGTACTCACTTCGATTTGGCCGACGCTGATTCGGCACGAGAATTCTTCAAGCCATTTATCTATGCCCTTAATCCAGCAGTGATCTAACGACAAAATTCTCAAAACACAGGAGACAATAATGAGCATTACCGAAAACGAAAGCCAAGACATTTTGGGTCGTTCTGACCTCAATGACATCGAGGCGATTCTTTCAATCACGAATGATGATGCCGAAGCTGTTCAGCACATCGTCAAAAACAACGCTGACACGATCTTCACATGGGACTACTCGTTGAGCCGTCCAGCATTGCGTAAGTTGTACGAAAAGGCCAAGGTCGGACAGTGGAACGGTTCCACCGACCTTGACTGGTCAATCAACGTTGACGAAGAAAAGCAAGTCGCCATGGATCAAGCGGCATTCGCTTCGGGAATGACTCCTGCGCACTATGCCGGCACCATCATGTCAAAGTGGGGCGACAAAGAGTGGACCGAGTTCGGTATTGAACAGCGTCGCTGGAGCTTGTCGCAGTTCATGCACGGTGAACAAGGTGCTCTTATCTGTACCGCGAAAATTGTTGAGACTGTTCCGTGGTACGACGCCAAGTTGTACGCCAGCACCCAGGTAGTTGACGAAGCTCGTCACGTTGAAGTGTTCGCTCGCTACCTTGACGAGAAGTTGGGCGGTTCGTACCAGATCAACGCTCACTTGCGTATGTTGCTTGACGACATTGTGAATGACAGCCGCTGGGACATGACGTACCTCGGTATGCAGATCATGGTTGAAGGCCTTGCGCTCGCCGCATTCGGCAACATGCAGCAAATGACCAATGAGCCGTTGCTCAAGAAGTTATTGCGCTATGTCATGAGCGACGAAGCTCGCCACGTTGCCTTCGGCGTTCTCTCGCTACAAGAGATCTACGGCGAAATGAGTGACAAGGAAATCAAAGAGCGTCAAGAGTTCGCTTACGAAGCATCAGTGCGCATGCGTGACCGCTTCATGTCGCAAGAGGTATGGAGCCGTATGGGTGTCAACCCACGCGACGTCGTTCCGTTGGTACTCAACGACCCAACGCGCGAAGTCTTCCAGCAGATGTTGTTCGCCAAGATTGTTCCGAACTGTAAGAAGTTGGGCCTTCTCGACCGTAACGATTCGTGGTTGCGTCGTCGTTTCGAAGAAATGGGAGTCATCCAATTCGAGAATGCTGTCGACACCGGCGAAGAGTACGTGAAGTTTGAACTTGGCGAAACTCTCGAGGACGTTCAGCACTGACACCTATTGATACGGCTCAGCAACTACCGTTTGATACGTGAAGTTGCTCGCCTCCGATCTAGCGAATGCCATTGGTGGTCGCTTGGTCGGTCCAGATACTGACATTGATGGTGCAACATTTGACTCACGTCAGGTGTTGCACCATCAGCTTTTTGTGCCGATTGTTGCCGAACGCGATGGTCACGATTTCATCAGTGATGCTCTCAAGGCCGGTGCGGCGGCGTATCTGACATCTCGTCCTGAACTCGTTGAGGGACTCGGCGGGACTGCCATCGTTGTTGATGACACGGCAAGAGCCTTAATTGACTGTGCTCGATGGGGACGTACGCAGTTCCCCGCGTCAACAGTTGTGGTCGGGGTGACCGGCTCGGTTGGTAAGACTTCGACCAAGGATCTCATTGTCGCGGCGTTGTCCTCGGCAAAACGTGTTGTTGCCAACGTACGTAGTTTCAATAACGAGCAAGGACTGCCCGTCACAATTTTGAATGCGTCGCTCGCGACTGAAGTGCTAGTCCTTGAAATGGGCATGCGTGGTTTGGGGCAGATTGATGATCTCTGCCGAATCGCTCGACCACATATCGGAGTCGTCACGCGGGTTGGTGAAGCGCACACCGAACTTGTTGGTGGCATTGAAGGTGTTGCTCAAGCAAAAGGTGAACTCATTGAAGCACTGCCCCCACAAGGCGTTGCAATTTTGAATGCCGATGACGAGCGCGTCATTGCCATGCGTTCGCGATCAGTTGCGCCAATTCTGAGTTTTGGTGAATCGGCAAACGCAGATGTTCGGATTACCGAATTGCGTCTTGATGCTCATGGTTGTGCGCTGTTTGATATTTCCACGCCATCAGGATCGGCGACAGTTAATTTGTCGATTCCTGGCCGGCATATGGCACTGAATGCCGCAGCAGCGATTGCTGTGGGAGAGGCTCTCGGAGTCAATCTTGAATTAATGGTTGAGTCATTGCGATCGGCATCGATTTCTGATCGTCGGATGCAGAGCAAGACCACAAAAAGTGGCGCCCTGCTGCTCGACGATTGTTATAACGCCAACCCAACATCGATGGCTGCTGCTATTGAAACCCTCGCCCAGATACCTGCAGATCGCAAGGTGGCAGTTTTGGGGGTCATGGCCGAGATTGAAAATCCTGACAAGGCGCATGCAGATATTGCGCGATTAGCGCGAGCGAACAACATTGAAATCATCGCCGTTGTTACAAACGGTTACGGGTCGAATCCGTTGACAATTGATCAAGTCATTGAGCAACTCAGCCAGTGTGATAGTTCAGCTGCGATCTTGGTCAAGGGGAGTCGTGTCGCTGCCCTTGAACGGGTTGTTGACGCACTGATCGAGGTCTGAAGCGTTTCTGTTAAATAGAGTTACCTCTACACTTAAATTGTGGTTGGTCAGCGGAATAAAGATCATGGAAAAGTTGAACTGGCGATTCTTGAGAGTGCTCGCCGTGAGATTGAACTCAACGGCATCCTTGGTTTAAGAGTCGCAGAAGTCGCGGCCGGAGCCAATTACTCATTGACTCAGGTGTACCGCTACTTCGGCGACCGAGACGGACTTCTGGCGCGGGTACTTGGAGATATTTACGACGAACTCATTACAACTGTCTACGACTCGTATATGTCTTACATGGAGTCGCTGCCAGTCATCACCCTGGATGATCTGGTGAATAGTCTCCCAACACCCATTGCGCCGAATGCAATGGGCTATCAGGAAATACGACTGCAAATTTTGGCGACTTCTGTGAAGAACGCACCGTTGAGAGAACGCATTGAAAAAACAAGCCAAGAAATGCATGCACGATGGGAATCTGGTCTTGATTATGTTGAGTCGAAGCTAGAACCAGGGCTACGAATTGATCGGCGGGTATTCACCATCATGTTGCTTGTGCAATTGATGTATTACCGAACTCTGCTCGGCGATGTGGGCTTCACGGTTGATGAGTACCGTGCATTTGTTCGCGAGAAATTAGTTCTGAAAACAGACGTGTAATGGGCAGTTATTCCTGAATAAGGAATGAGTTCTTGGGTAGGCGATCGAGGTCGCACCACCAAGCTAGGAACAGCGCAAACAATGCGCCAAAGAATAAAACCCAACGGGCTCCTATTGCATCAATGATTGGTCCAGCCAATAATCCACCGATGGTGAC
>CANGIP010000034.1 GCA_947454105.1 Actinomycetota bacterium
ACCGTATACAGAAATCAACCGACAAAAATCAGCGGACAAAATCAACGACCCGGTGGCGAGCGGTGAAGCTCGAGCCGGCCGGGTCGTTGGTGTCGCTGGCGGGTGCGACAAGGTGAACTCTACACAAAGAGTGCTGGTCAGGGGCTAAAAATCAAAAAAAATATTTAGCATACATTTGTAACTTATTATTGAAATGACGTTCATTATGTCAATGGTGACAATCTCAAATTCACGAGTTGTTTTGTTCCTGCGCGGCGATCTCTGCGCGCACCGCATCCATGTCTAACTCGAGGGCCTTGCTCACCAAGTCTTCAAGAGCATGTTGCGGCAGTGCACCTGGCGCGTTGTACAACATGACGCCCTGACGGAAAACCATCAATGTCGGGATTGATTGAATGCCGAAGGCACCCGCCAAATCTTGCTGAGCTTCGGTATCGACCTTGCCGAAAACGGCAGTCGGGTTCTTTTCGGCCACGGCTTCAAAGACCGGAGCAAATTGACGACACGGTCCGCACCATGAGGCCCAAAAGTCAACAAGAACAAGGTCATTGTCCGTCACTGTCGACTCAAAATTTTCACTGGATAGTTCAACTGCTGCGCCCACGACGGGTCCTCGTTCTTTCTCAATTCACTCTTCACCGGCGGTGACGTGCCCACGATTCAACACCCCCGACACGCTGGGGATTCCCTGCAAGGTGTAGCGCATGTCACATAGACGAAAAATATCCCAAAATGAATAGACATGGGGGTCAAATGTCTATAGGTTTCCGCAGTCCGTTTACTTGCGGTCCAACAGCGAAGTGATAATCACCCAACACCTGACAACGACAACTACCGGGAGGTCCGACCAATGAGTATTTACTCGACCCCTTTCACTCAACAGAGTTTGAACACGGTGAGTACCGTCAATATGTCACCCGAACAGACCTACCCGGGTAAAGGTGTTGGATACGACTGGCGTGCCGTGATCGCCGAAGTCGAAGCAGCGCTCCTCGATGCCGAATTGGCCTCGTTGACCGATTCTGTCAACGCTGACTGATCAGAACTAGCCACCAGCTCCGTCTGATTACCCACTCAGCGCCCCTCTCAGGCCTGCGCTGACCACAAATGCCCCGAAACCTATCGCGGTGTCGTTGCGCGCCCTGCCATCGGTTCGGTAGCGTCAAAGCCGTGACCAAGTTGATCGGCCTCCTTCTTAGATAGGGCGAGCGCCCCATAACGCGTTCGCCAAAGCCCCGTGCGCACCAGCGCCGGGGTTTTTTCATTTGTCGCATTCGCCAAAGAACATCAAAGAATCAGTCCGCCAGCCCAACTCACAACCCAAGTTCGTACAACGGGAGTACAACATGAACATCAAGAACTCAGCCCAGTTCGTCAATGCCGGCAAGAACCGCATGGCATTCGACAAGTACAAGCCGTTCATCCCGTTAGTACTCACCGATCGCACCTGGCCAAACAAGATGATCGACAAAGCTCCGCTGTGGTGTTCGGTTGACCTACGCGATGGCAACCAAGCGCTCATCGACCCGATGGACCCCGAGCGCAAGCGCCGCATGTTCGAAGAACTCTGCAAGATCGGCTTCACCGAAATTGAAGTTGGTTTCCCCTCAGCAAGTCAGCCCGATTTTGATTTCGTTCGTCAACTCGTTGAAGAGAACCTGGTACCCGACAACGTCACGATTCAAGTGCTTGTACAAAGTCGCGATGAACTGATTGAACGTACCTACGAATCGTTGCGCGGTATTAAGCAAGCAATCGTGCACTTTTACAACTCGACAAACCCGTTGCAGCGCGACGTGGTGTTCAACCTTGACAAGCCAGGCATCAAAGCAATCGCCGTTCATGCCGCCGAGAAATGCAAATCAATGGAAAGCACTTTGCCCGGGACTCTCGTGCGTTACGAATACTCCCCCGAAAGTTTCACGCTCACCGAACCCGAATACGCAATTGAAGTGTGTGAAGCCGTCATGGATGTCATCAAACCGACTCCCGAAAATCCGCTCATTCTCAACTTGCCCGCAACAGTTGAGTGCTACAGCCCCAACGTGTACGGCGACGTCATTGAGTGGTTCTGTCGCACCATCAAAAATCGCGACTGTGTGATCATCAGCTTGCATCCGCATAACGATCGTGGTTGTGGTGTTGCTGCCGCCGAATTCGGCGTGATGGCCGGCGCCGATCGAGTTGAAGGAACCTTGTTTGGCAATGGCGAGCGCACCGGAAACGTCGACATCATTAACTTGGCTCTCAACTTGTTCGTGAATGGCGTCGACCCCGAACTCGATATCACCGACATTGATGCATTACGTCGCACCGCCGAATATTGCAATCGCTTACCCGTGCACCCGCGTCACCCATACGTTGGCGACCTGGTGTACACCGCATTCAGCGGCAGCCATCAAGACGCCATCAAAAAGGGTCTCGAAAAACTGGGCGAAGGTTACGACACCTGGGGTGTTCCGTACCTGCCGCTCGACCCCAAGCATCTTGGTCGCACCTACGAAGCAGTGATTCGCGTCAACAGTCAAAGCGGTAAGGGCGGTGTCGCGTATGTGATGAAGTCTGAACACGGTTTTGATTTGCCGCGCCGTTTGCAAATTGAATTCTCGAAGAACATTCAGCACATCACTGAAGATCTTGGAACCGAAATTAGTCCCGTCACTATGTGGACCGCATTCCAAGGTGAATACCTCGCCGAGTCACCACGTTTCGTTTTGGAAAGCCACGAGATGCGCAGCGTCTCAAGTGGCGGTGGTCGTACCACGATCACCGCACAGCTGGTGATTGACGGCAAGCACCAGACCATCAGCGGCGAAGGCAACGGACCGATTGATGCATTTGTATCGGCCATGCGTACAGGTCTCAATGCCAACCTCGATGTGGTCGACTACACCGAGCACGCCATCGGCAAAGGCTCCGAGGCCAAGGCTGTCGCCTACGTCGAAACCATCAACGGCGACGGTGATGTGTTGTGGGGAGTCGGCACGGACGAAAACACCGTGACCGCTTCGTTGCGTGCCGTCCTGTCGGCTCACGAACGCCACACTTTGGCCGCCGCGCACTAGGGTTATATTCAGTAAGAACTAAACAGGTTTGACAAGTAGGGAGACAACATCATGAAGGTTTCAGTCGATTTTGATATTTGTGCATCGACCGGTTCATGCATGCAGGTATGCCCCGAAGTTTTCGAAGTTCGTAGCGACGGTTACCTCTATGTACTCATCGAAAATCCGGGCGAAGAGTTGCGCGAAAAAGTCGAGCAGGCTGCCGACTTGTGCCCAACTGCCGCCATCACGGTTGAGGGCTGAGTCTGCTTCGTGGGCTTCCACGACAAACTGAATCGCGCATGGGCCACGAGTGGCTCAATGCTCTGTGTCGGACTCGATCCCGACCCCGCAAAGATTCCCGCACATCTGCAAGGCCCTGACGCAATCTTTCGTTTCTGCGCCGACATTGCTGATGCCACCGCCGATCTGGCCTGCGCGTTCAAACCGCAGATTGCGTATTTCGCGGCAATCGGTGCTGAAGCACAATTAGAAAAACTCTGCGAGCACATTCGAACTAATCATCCACAGGTTGTATTGATTCTTGATGCCAAGCGTGGCGACATCGGACCAACTGCCGAACGTTATGCCCACGAAGCTTTTGTGCGTTACGGCGCTGATGCTGTCACGGTTAACCCGTATCTCGGTACCGATTCGCTTGAGCCGTTCTTGGCGCACTCTGGCAAAGGCGTCATCGTGCTGTGCCGTACTTCAAATCCGGGCAGTGGCGATTTACAAATGCTCACGACCGACGGTCGTCCGATGTATCAACACGTCGCGCACATGGCGGCCGATCAGTGGAGCAAAATGGGCGAAGTCGCTCTGGTCGTTGGCGCAACATATCCCGCAGAACTCGCCACAGTGCGCGCCATCGTCGGCGATATGCCGTTGTTGGTGCCCGGCATCGGAGCACAAGGTGGCGATGTCGTTGCCACTGTGAATGCTGGCGCGACTACGAATGGCACCGGAATGATGATCAACTCATCGCGCGCCATCTTGTACGCGTCGAAAGCTGAAGACTTTGCCGACGCTGCACGCCAAGTTGCGATCGCAACTCGTGACGAGATTTCTCAGGCCGTTACTTCACACAACTAATTGTCAGGCAGTCAATACGTGAACGCTGGTGATGCCAGGCGCAGCACGCAATGCAGCAAGAACTTCATCGGGTGCTGGACCAGATGAAGCAATCACCATCAATGCCGAACCCGGTACCGAACTACGACCGACGCCCATGTCGTTGATGTTGACGCCAGCGTTACCTAAAACGGTTCCGACAACACCAATCACTCCAGGACGGTCATCGTTGCGAACGACCAACATATTTTCGGCGGGTGGAACATCGGTTGCATGATCGTCGATCATCACCAGACGTGGTTCGCCGTTACGACCAGTCAACGTGGCCGAAATACTGTGGCCTTCACAACGAAGAGTGATGAGGTTCACGAAATTGCGCGAATCGCGTGACGATGTTTCACGAATTTCAACGCCGGCATTCTTGGCCATCTGCGGAGCGTTGACATACGAAACTGGTTCGTCACTAATTGAACCGAAAAAGCCCTTCAAAACACTGAGCGTCAAAATGCGATTGTCGTATTGACCAATTTCACCTTCAGCAGTGATTTCAAGTTGCTTAGGCAACTGACCAACCAACGACGCGAACAAACCACCAAGGCGTTCGGCAAGAGGTAAGTACGGTCGAAGTGTTTCATTGGCTTCAGCAGCCGACACGTTGACCGCGAACGGCACGAAGTCTCCGGCAAGAGCCAACTTCACCATGTCGGCAATCGTGTCGCCAGCTTTATCTTGAGCTTCACGAGTGCTCGCACCAAGGTGCGGTGTGACAACGATGTTGTCAAGCGCAAACAGCGGGCTGTCGGTGCACGGCTCAACATCAAACACGTCAAGAGCGGCACCAGCAATTTGTCCAGAAGCAACTGCTTCAGCAAGTGCAGCCTCATCAACGATGCCACCACGCGCCACGTTGATCACGCGCAAGTCGGGCTTGGCCTTGGCCAAAATTTCGCGGCCGATGATGCCTTTGGTTTCTTTGGT
The DNA here is from genome assembly GCA_947454105.1 of Actinomycetota bacterium. Lineage (GTDB taxonomy): Bacteria > Actinomycetota > Acidimicrobiia > Acidimicrobiales > Ilumatobacteraceae > Casp-actino8. Next base: position 5,097 of record CANGIP010000034.1, read on the forward strand.
CTTTGGCAAGTGCACCGTGATGAAATCACTTTGAGCAATGACGTCATCGAGGCTCATCATTTCAACATTCATTTGACGAGCGCGTTCTTCAGAAACAAATGGGTCGTACGCAACAAGGCGCATACCAAATGCCAAAGCACGCTGGGCAACTAATTTGCCAATGCGACCAAGACCGATGACTCCAAGAGTTTTGTCAGCGAGTTCAACTCCTTCCCACTTGCTGCGCTCCCAGCGACCAGCCTTGAGTGCGGCATGAGCTTGAGGCACATTACGTGCACACGCCATGAGCAACGCCATGGTGTGTTCGGCTGCTGAGACGATGTTGCTTTGCGGAGCGTTGACCACCATGACACCGCGACGCGTGGCGGCCTCAACATCGACATTGTCGAGTCCGATGCCGGCACGACCAACCACGATGAGCTCATCAGCGAACTCAAGGGCTTCAGCGGTGACCTGGGTTGCTGAGCGAATAATCAGCGCATGGGCGCCTTTGAGAGCCGCTGGAAGCGTCTCAGGGGTGAGGTCGAGTTGTACGTCGACGGTGTGTCCAGCTGCCCGCAGGCGGTCAAGACCGCCGTCGGCAATTTCTTCAGAGACGAGAATGCGTGCCATAGGTATCCATCATGTTGGTCGGTCGCCACCTTTCCTGACGAATGCATTTGACATTTCGTTCAAAACTGTCGTCACAGGGTGGTTTCTCGTCACCCTCTAGGCTCGGATTGTGAGTACTTCGGCCATCCGCGTGTTGCGTCATCTCAATGAGATGCAACAACTCCAAGCCTGCGCCGACCTGGTGTGGGGGCCGGGCACCGGATCCATGGTCAGCGCCGACTATCTGATGGCCCTCTCACACTCAGGTGGCTATATCTCTGGGGCCTTCACGCCCGACGCCAACGGGAGCGAGACCATGGTTGCGTGCTCGTTCGGCATGTTGGCCCGACACCGCGACGACTGGTGCTTGCATTCCCACATCACTGGCGTTGTGCCCACGCTGCAGAACTCGGGCCTTGGCACCGCAATGAAGAACCATCAAAAACAGTGGGCACTTGATGCCGGGCTCACCGCCATCACTTGGACTTTCGATCCGCTTGTTCGACGCAACGCTTGGTTCAACATCGAGCGGCTTGGTGCGAACGCAGTTGAATTTCACATCAACTTTTACGGACCGCTCAACGACGACATCAACGGCGACGACGAAACAGATCGTTTACTTGCTCGATGGGATATTGACTCTGAACGCGTTCGCGGAAACGCTGCTGAGGCGATCATCGTGGCGACACCCGAAGACATTGTGCAGTTGCGTCTCACCGACCCCGACGCTGCTCGTGCTTGGCGTTTAACAATGCGCGCGCAACTCTCGCAGGCTTTCAAAACCCATGAAGTCACGGGCTTCAACAAAGATGGTTCGTATCTACTCACTCCTCGACACACCACAAAGGGCCAGTCATGATCGACAACCTTGAACCAATCACTATTCGCGCCATTGAATTGCGCCGAATCTCGTTGCCTTTGGTGACACCGTTTCGTACGTCGTTTGGCACCGATAACTCGCGGGATATTTTGCTCGTTCGTGTTGAAACCGATTCGCATGTCGGTTGGGGCGAGTGCGTTTCTGGTAACGATCCGTTGTATTCGAGTGAATATGTCGAAGGTTCGCAACACGTGATGGTCCATCACCTCATTCCGCGCTTGTTTGCCTTTAATAGTGCGCGTATGTCGGCTCACGACGTGGCCCACATTCTTGAACCGGTCAAAGACCACCGCATGGCCAAGGCTGCACTTGAAGCAGCAGTGCTCGATGCGCAACTTCGCGCCAACAATGTTTCACTTGCTTCACATTTGGGTTCGGTGAACGAACTTATTCCGTCGGGCGTTTCAGTTGGCATCGCGAACTCAATTGATGAACTCGTCACAACAGTTGGTGGATATCTCGACGAGGGTTACGCCCGCATCAAACTCAAGATTGAACCAGGTTGGGATATCGAACCCGTGCGTGTGATTCGCCAAACCTTTGGTGACCACATTCCGTTACAGGTTGATGCCAACACAGCATTCACACGTCACGATGGGCCACTTCTCGCGCAACTTGATCCGTTCAACTTGTTGCTCATTGAACAACCGCTTCCCGAAGATGATGTCACCGGTCATGCCCTCATTGCCAAACAAGTTGGCACACCAATTTGTCTCGATGAATCGATCGTGTCGTCACTCGCCGCTGTTGATGCGATTGAACGTGGCGCTTGTTCAATCATCAATATCAAGGCCGGTCGAGTTGGCGGCTACCTCGAAGCCGTACGCATTCACGATGTCTGTCGCGAGCGCGGAATTCCGGTGTGGTGTGGTGGCATGCTCGAGACCGGTATCGGTCGCGCCATGAACCTGGCACTTGCTGGACTCCCTAATTTCACCATTACCGGCGATGTTTCGGCATCTGAACGATTCTGGAAGAAAGACATCGTGACCGACCCCATTCGTCTCGAAAATGGGCAGGTCCGCCTGCCCAAGGGATCAGGTGCGGCCGTGCATATTGACCAGTCGTTCCTCAACGATGTTTCGACAAGTGCGATCACGTTGCGACCATAAAGGGATGACGGGACTATTGTCTGCAACATGACTTTTCCTTTTCTTTCCGATGAATGGATGGATGCCGCCAAGGCCATCCGCGCCAAGTACCAAGGCCAGGCCCCCAAGATCACCGCAGTGATTCGCATCAACCAGGTCATCACCGATGTTCCTTTTGGTGATGGCACTGTCAAGAGCTACATGGACACGTCGTCAGGCGAGATGGAAGTTGAACTCGGCGAACTCGAAAACCCCGATGCTGTTGTCACCACCGACTGGGCAACTGCTCGTCAGATTTTCGGACTCAACGATCAGGCTGCAGCGATGCAGGCTTTCATGGGTGGCAAGATCAAGGTCGCTGGCGACATGATGAAGATGATGGCGATGCAGACGGCAATTCCTCAGAGCGACATCACCGCCAAGGTTGCCGACGAAATCAAGGCCATCACCGAATAATCCCCTTGTGCTTCTGGTGACGTTTTAATCGGCAATACCGAATAAAACGACACCAGAAGAACGGAGAAATTTAGTTTGTTCGCGGGGTTGAGCGCACGCGTGAAGCGGTGAAGACTGCGACGCACGCAACACCAGCAGCAACATGAAACGCAGCTCGATACGAAGCTGGCGTCGGGTCTCCCCCACCAACGCCTTGCTGAACAGTTGTCATCACAACTGATCCAAACACCGCACCCATTTGCGTCATCAATTGTTGCATGGCGCCCGCAACTCCTAAATCGTTTGTACTCACCGCATTAGCAACAAGCGACGTCATCGCAGGGCTCGCCATACCGATACCCGCACCCGACAATCCGAGTGCGAACAACATCAACATCAAACCGGTGCCTGGTCCAACAAATCCGAACGACAACATCGAGGCCACCACACACAAACCGCCAGCCATTCCCATCGCTCGCTCACCGACTCGGATGGTAATCAAACTCGCAAGAGGAGCGACGATGGCAAATGTGAGCGGTCGCGCAATAACGACAAACGAAATCTTGCTGTGGTCATAACGCAAAACCTCTTGTAAAACTTGCGGAGCCAACAAGAAGCCACCCATGTAAGCAAAGTTGGCCAACGTTTGTGACATCACCGGAAACGCAACATTGCGCGTCTTCAACCAATGCAAAGGCAACAACGGATCGCTCACACGTTGTTCAATACGAATGAAAAGAACCAACGAGCATGTTGCAGCCACTAGCAAACCAATCGTGTACGGGCTATCCCAACCCCACTTCGGACCTTGGTTCACTCCGGCCAACATCATCGATGCACCAGCACCCAAGGTGATTGAGCCAGCCACATCGAAGTGCACATCTTTCTTGCGTTCGGTGTCGGGCAACAACCACACCGCAACAATCACGCCAATAATGCACAGCGGCGCTTGGAACGCGAAAATAATTCGCCATCCGAATGCATCAACAAGTGGTGCCCCGGCAACGACACCCAGAACGGGTGCACCAGCGTTCACGAAACTCCAATAACTCAACGGTCGAACGCGTTGATCGGGTGGGAACAAACGGTTGATATACGCCATCGTTGCTGGACCTGTTGCCGCACCCGCCGATGCCGACAAAATACGAAACGCAATCATGCTCGGTGCGTCCCATGCCACGGCAGTCAACGCCGCAAATATTCCTGCACCCAACAAGCCATACACAAAGATGCGTTTGTGTCCCCATAGATCGCCAGCTTTGCCGTAGGCCGGACCCACAACTCCAAAGGCCAACATCGGCCCAGTGATGCTCCACGCAATCACCGACACGCTTGAGTGAAATTCGTCGGCGATGTCACCAAGCGAGACGACCAAGATAGTGATCGTGAAGCCAACGGTAAAAAGTGCCGACAAAACAACAATGAGAACAGCCCAATGGCGCCCAATCGGGACGCGCTGACCTATCCAACGACGTAACAAAATTGGCCACGGAACAACACCAAGTTCGTCAACGCCTACTGAATCGACGTTGAGCGTACGTGGAGTTGTTTCGCGGGCTTCTTCGCCCACGACTCAGGACTTGGGTGCGAGTGCAGTTATCGCTTTGGCGAGTGCAGTCACTGTCCAGCGATCGTCCTGCTTGATTTCTTCTGCCATTGCCCATGTGGCGACACGAGTGACTTGGCCACCCTGCACATAGAAAGTTTCGCCAGAGAATTCACACAAGTCTGAAGCCAAGTACGCCACAAGCGGGCTCACGTTTGCGGGATCCCATTCGTCGAACTTGCCATCTTTGGCGGCCATGACATCTTCAAGGCCAGGGGTTGCCATCGTGAGACGAGTACGAGCAGCTGGCGCAATCGCGTTGCTCTTCACGTTGTAACGCGACAATTCTTTTGCGCAAATCTGGCTGAAGGTTGCGATACCCGACTTGGCAGCGCCGTAGTTGGCCTGACCCGGGTTCGAGAACAAGCCTGAAGTGCTGCTGGTGTGCACCAAGTTGCGCGGCTTCGTGATTCCGGCCTTGGCTTGTTCACGCCAGTATGCAGCGGCATGGTGCGTCGGAGCGAAGTGACCCTTGAGGTGCACCTGAATAACTGCGTCCCATTCGGCTTCGCTCATGTTGACCAACACGCGGTCACGCAAGATGCCAGCGTTGTTCACGAGAATGTCGAGATCGCCGAATGCTTCAATGGCGCTATCGATCATGCGCTTGGCACCATCCCAGTCGGCAACGTTGTCGATGTTCACAATGGCTTCGCCACCCATGCCCTTGATGTCGGCAACAGTCTGCTGAGCCGGAGTCATGTCTGAACCCGAACCATCGTTGGCACCGCCAAGGTCGTTCACCACAATCTTTGCGCCTTCGGATGCGAACAACAATGCGTGTTCGCGACCAAGTCCACGACCTGCTCCAGTGATAATTGCAACGCGTCCGTCAAGTGTTCCCATGACAACTCCTTCAAGTTATTCAGTGATGTTATTTATTCAGATTTTGTAGACCTGAAGCCTACGCCAAGGTCTCTCTCGGTGCGAAAGCCAGTCAGCTTCCGTAATACAACACGTCAAGTACCGTGCCACGGGGCAACAACTGCCCGACTGCAACAGGCTGACCTGCATAGAAAACGGCAATCGGGAAACCCTTAGTGTTTCCGGTAACAGTTCCGAGAACAAAGCCGGCTGCTTCTAGTGCTGGAGCAACTTTGTCGGCCTTCAACGTGCCAAGTTGCGGAACCGCGACTAAGTCAGGGCCTTTAGAAACTGCCACGGTCACCGCGGTGCCACGGGCTAATGATTCACCAGCGGCCGGAGACTGCGTTGCAACTCCACCAGCAGCAACAGTCGAGAACTGATCGTCGCCACGATTAATCGTGAGCTGAAGATCGGTGAGCGCAGTTGTCGCTGACTCGATTGACATTCCGGTCAGATCGGGAACAACACGTGGTGCTGGACCTTGCGACACAAATGTGTCAACCGCAGTTCCCTTAATCACTTCTTGGCCAGCAACCAAAGTCGGTTGCGAAGCCACTGCCCAACGAATGATGACTCCGGTTGGAACATCTTCGCTGTATTCGGGTGTCTCAACGCCAACAACCAAACC
>CANGIP010000035.1 GCA_947454105.1 Actinomycetota bacterium
AATGACACGCCTCTGCCATCATTGCTGGGCGCACCCGATTCGTTTGGTTCACGCCGCTGCGAAACCACAGCTGGCGTCACGATCGATCCGTTTGATGCGATCGTCGCTTCAATGATCGGTCAGGTACGACGTGTTGTCATGAGTTCACCAAGCACCGTGATCGATCTCGGACGCAAATCACGTTTATTCACTGGTTCGTCACGAGAAGCGATCTTTTTACGGCGAAGAAAATGTATTTGGCCAGGATGCAGCGCTTTGACGTGTGAAGCTGACCATCGCACGCCATGGGCTGAAGGCGGAACAACATCACCCGATAACGGCGACCCGTTATGTCGAAAACACAACAGATACAAAGCGACCGCCGGCTACACCACAACCATCAACCACACCACCGGTGTCACCCACGTCCACACGTCCGACGGAAGAGAACTCGTTCCTGTCTAATCATGACAACGGTTTCCTAAACCGCAGGTCGGTGTCTCTTAAATCAAGGTTTGCCGTTTATGTTGAGCATTCTCGACGGCTCGTTGGCTAATTACTCAAAGAACTGAAATATCCTGTTAACAGGTGTTCAGAGTTAGAACAGCCTGAGGAGATTCCGTCGTGAGCGAAGACAAGAGTTCAATTCAATTTGATGGTCGAGTAGTGATCGTGACTGGGGCTGGTCGCAACCTTGGGCGTGAATATGCTCTTGAGTTTGCTCGTCGTGGTGCACAGGTTGTGGTGAACGATCTGGGTGTCGGAATATCTGATACCGACGGATCTGCTGAGGCTCCGTCAATCAATCCGGCTGACGAAGTTGTCAACGAGATCATCGCCGCCGGAGGACAAGCGGTTGCTAACTATGACTCGATTGCGACGCCTGAAGGTGGTCGCAACATCGTTGAAACAGCAATCACGACGTTCGGTCGTGTCGACGTCGTCGTCAACAACGCTGGGCAAGTTCGTATGGCTCCGTTCGAAGATTTTCCCGAAGAGAGTATTGATGCACTCGTCAACACTCAGTTGCGCGGAACGCTCAATGTCAGCCGACCAGCCTGGAAATGGATGAAGACCAATGGCGGAGGACGCTTCATCAATGTTTCCTCTGGCGCAGCATTCGGAGGCGTTCCGAACGGCACGGTCTATGCAATGGCCAAAATGGGTGTCATCGGACTAACACGCGGTATGGCAAGCGAAGGAGCTCCATTTGGTATCTCCACCAATGTTGTTGTTCCTTATGCCAAGACTCGACCTGGCACGAGTTTCGGTCCAATTCCTTGGTCGCCAGAACTAGGTGAATGGTTGAGCCCCAATCTTGTTGCGCCGCTTGTTGTATGGCTGGGGCACAAAGCTTGTTCCCTCAACGGTGAAACTTTGAGTGTCGGTGCCGGATGGCAGGCTGCCATGTCAATTTCAATGACAGATGGATACAGCGAGCGCGAACTAACACCTGAATTAATCGCTGAGAACGAAACTGCTTTGATGTCATCTGAAACTTCACCTGTGACTGCATTTGGATCGCGAGCCGTTAAGAATCTTTTGCGTGGTTTTCGAATTCCAGGAAAGAGCTGATCCACATGTCTCAGACCGTCACACAAATGAATGAACTGGGTTTCTATACGTTGCCAGGCGCACCCAAATCTCCGCGCGATCTCATTCATGAAGTTGAGTCAGCCGAAGGACTCGGCATCGGCGCTTGCTTCATTTCTGAGCGCTTCAATATCAAAGAAGCGGTCACGCTTTCAGGCGCTGTCGGAGCCGTTTCATCATCAATCGGAATTGCGACTGCGGCCACCAATCACAACACCCGTCATCCATTAGTGACCGCCTCATATGCCACAACCATGCATCGCCTGACCGAAGGACGTTTTTGTCTCGGTATCGGACGAGGGATCGCACCTTTGTTCGCGGCTTACGGAATGTCAAAGATCACGACAGCACAGATGGAAGATTTTGCCAATGTCATGAAACGCCTCTTTCAAGGTGAAGTGATAATTGGCCATGATGGCCCCATCGGTAAATACCCAGTATTGGCCCTCGATCCAACTTTCAATGAGAACATCCCGCTCGGTATCACTGCCTTTGGTCAGAACACCCTCGAACTCGCTGGACGAGCCTTCGATTGCGTGATCCTGCACACGTTTGTCTCGGATGAGACAACTCAACGTTGCGTGAAGACGGTAAAAGATAGTGCCGAGCGTGCCGGGCGAGATCCCGACAAAGTGCGGGTGTGGTCGTGTTTTGCCACGATCGGCGACCATATTCCGGAAGACATACGTCTGAAGAAGACAGTTGGCCGTCTTGCCACGTATCTACAGGGATACGGCGACTTGATGGTGTCAACGAACAATTGGGATCCTGCAGTCTTGCAACGTTTCAGAGACGACGATTTCATCAAGTCATTCCGCGGAGCTCTTGACGGTGTGGCAACAACTGAGCAACTAGAACACGTCGCAACATTGCTTCCTAGCGAATGGTTAGAGAGTTCCGCATCGGGTAGTCCAGCAGAATGTGTTGCAAGTATTCGTCATCAGTTTGACTTGGGTTGCGATGGAGTGATTATGCACGGAGCCAGTCCCGACGATCTGGCCCCAATTGTTCACGAATATCGCGCAACACGTCCACAAGGTGTCTTTGATCATCTAGCTGCAAATCCGGGAGGCTGACATGCCCTATGTCAATAATGGTGATGTGTCGATCTACTTCGAGACGTTCGGAGATATCGCGCAACCAACTTTGGTACTCATCAATGGTTTAAGTAACCAGTGCATCGCTTATCGCTCTGAATTCTGCGAGATGTTTGTCGGCGCCGGTTTCCACGTGGTGCGATTTGACAATCGTGATGTTGGCTTCTCAAGCGACGGGCCGATCGGTTATTCACTCAAAGACATGGCAAGTGATGTTGTTGCCATTCTTGATCAACTTCAAATCGCAACTGCTCATGTATTCGGAGTCTCGTTGGGTGGAATGATCGCTCAAACATTCGCGATTGAATTTCCCGATAGATGCTCATCTCTGATTTCAGTGATGTCTACGACCGGAGATTCTGACGTAGGTCGTCCAACGACTGAAGCTCGGGATTTATTGATGACTCCTGGATCGACCGACAGAAATATGGCGATTGAGTTGCATCTTGCTGGCAAACGGGTGTGGGGAAGCCCTGCTCATTTTGATGAGTCATTAGAACGTCAATTTGCCGGAGAGGTCTTCGATCGAGCCTGTCGCCCAGTAGGCGTCGGCCGACAATTTCAGGCTTCACGGGCCGATCGCAGCCGCACTGAGCGACTTCGCGGCCTTAAGGTACCTACCCTCGTGATCCATGGTGACTGTGACACCTTGATTGATATTTCTGGTGGGCGTCGCACCGCTGAGGTGATCCCGAATGCCCGCTTCATCGAAATCGCTGGAATGGGACACGATTACCCACAATATTTCTGGCCAAATTTGGTTACAGCAGTACAGGAACATTGCCGCAACATCTAAGGTTTTGTCATTATGAGTGATACAAAACCCGTGTCGAATTGGGCGACAGACTTTGATGTTTTTGACCAGCAATATGTGAATGACCCGTACAGCATTTGGGCGGTTCTTCGCGATGAATGTCCGATGGCTCACACCGACCGCTGGGGCGGTTCATGGTTGCCGACGCGTTACGAAGATGTCACTGCGATCGCCCGCGATATCGAAAAGTTCCCATCTAGGTTTGGTATCTCAGTTGTTCCTCCAGCGAATCCACTTGATGCCAATTCACAACCAGGTTTCTTGCCATACGGTGTTCCACCGATTAGTTCTGATCCGCCGTTACACACATGGACCCGTCGCCTTCTTCTCCCGTGGATGAGTCCGCAACGGACTTTGACCTACGAATCAATGACTCGTGATTTGTGCAACCGACTCATCGATGGTTTCATCGCCGACGGCAATGCCGACGCTGCAGCCGATTATGCGCAACAGATTCCCGTCAGAGTTATCGCTCACATTCTTGGAGTTCCCGAATCAATGAGCGACAGTTTCACTGGATGGGTTCGTGACGTTTTGGAATTCGCCTATGACGAAGAACGACGTCGTCGTGGAATGACAGGCGTTATCCAATTTTTCATCGGAGCGATTGCCGAACGAAAGCTGAATCCTGGCGACGACCTCATCTCTGAGCTACTCCAAGCCGAGGTGGACGGAGAGGCCGTCAATGAAAGTGTGATCTTAGGAATGTGCGGTCTGCTCCTCATCGCCGGAGTCGACACAACGTGGTCATCAATTGGATCTTCTTTGTGGCATATTGCCAGCCATCCGAAAGATCGTGATCGACTCATTAACGAACCAGACCTCATGCCGACGGCAATTGAAGAATTGTTGCGGGCATATTCACCTGTCACGATGGCGCGTCGACTGGGAGAAGATGTGGAGTACAACGGCTGTCCGATGAAAAAGGACGAACGCATCTTGATGAACTTCCCAGGTGCCAATCGTGATCCAGAAGTGTTTGAAAATCCCGATGAGGTCATTCTTGATCGACAACTCAATCGCCATGTCGCTTTCGGATCCGGTATCCACCGTTGCGCCGGATCAAACTTGGCTCGAATGGAATTACGGGTCGCGATCGAAACTTGGCTTGAACGAATCCCCGACTTTGAGGTGTCCGATCAAACGAAGGTGACCTGGGCCGGTGGACAAGTACGCGGTCCACGAACAGTTCCTGTTCGATTTCCTTCTGTGAGTTAATGATGTCCGAATCTTCGAACATCATTGTTTCTCCCATGCAAGGAACAATTTTGTTCGTGGCGGTCGTCGGACAGAGTTACACCAAGGGTTCAACGGTCATCACTCTTGAGTCGATGAAGATGCAGCATGACATTGCTGCTTCCTTTGACGGGGTGGCCAGCGAAGTTCTGGTCGAAGTCGGACAAACAGTGAAAGCTGGACAATCTTTATTGATCTTTTCGCCCTCAACTATTGAGCAGCAAATAAGAGATAGTTCCGATGTTGATTCGCAGGTTGGTGATGTCATAGAACTTCGGCCAGATCTTCACGAGGTGATCGATCGGCATCAACAAGGTTTAGATAGCAATCATCCAGAAGCAGTAGCAAAACGTCACGCAAGCGGTCGTTTAACCGCTCGTGAAAATGTCGAACTTCTCGTTGATGCTGGCAGTTTGGTTGAGTATGGCCCAGTGGTCATTGCCGCTCAGCGACGACGAAGGTCTATCGAAGATCTCATTGACAAAACTCCAGCCGACGGACTCGTTGGGGGACTTGCATCAATCAACGGACATCTCTTCTCGGGTCGTGAATCTCGAGCGGTGGTCATGTCGTATGACTACGCGGTACTTGCTGGAACTCAAGGCACCCAAAACCATCGCAAAAAGGATCGGTTATTTGAAGTAGCTGAAAAACTGCAACTGCCCGTGGTCTTCTTTGCCGAAGGTGGCGGAGGGCGTCCAGGAGATACCGATGGCCTTGGTGTCTCTGGACTTGATTGTTGGGCATTCCATGATTTTGCAAAACTTTCCGGGCTAGTTCCACTAGTCGGGATTACTGGTGGTTATTGCTTTGCGGGTAACGCAGCAATCTTGGGTTGTTGCGATGTTGTGATTGCTCTCGAAGGATCGAATATCGGAATGGGTGGTCCCGCCATGATCGAAGGCGGTGGACTCGGTGTATTTTCTCCTAAAGAAATCGGTCCGCTCACAGTTCAGAGCGCTAATGGAGTTGTCGACCTGATTGCCCGCGATGATACGCATGCAGTTGAGCTAGCAAAGAAATATCTCGCATTTTTCCAAGGTTCAACAGAGTCTTTCGCATGTCCCGATCAAGAGCAATTGCGTTCGGTGATTCCGTTGAATCGAGTGAAGTCTTACGATGTCCGTTCAGTCATCAAGATCTTATTTGATGTCGATTCGGTACTTGAATTGCGGAGCAGCTTTGGTTTGGGCATGATCACTGCCTTAGCCCGAGTCAACGGAAAACCCATTGGAGTGATCGCCAATAACCCACATCATTTGGCTGGAGCCATTGATAGTGATGGTGCCGATAAGGCTGCTCGCTTTATGCAACTGTGTGATGCCTTCAATATTCCGATCGTGACTCTCGTCGATACACCGGGAATGATGGTTGGCCCAGAGATTGAAGAAACAGCCCTCGTGCGACATTGCAGTCGTTTGTTTGTTACCGGAGTGAACATCACAGTCCCCGTTATTTCAATTGTTCTCCGTAAGAGTTACGGCCTTGGAGCACAGGCGATGATGGCGGGCAGTACCAAGGCTCCGCTGGCCTGTGTGGCTTGGCCGACGGGTGAGTTTGGTGGCATGGGACTCGAAGGAGCAGTGCGACTGGGCTATCGCAAAGAACTGGAAGCAATCACTGACCCGGTTGAGCGTGAAGAAACCTTCCAAAAAATGGTCAACCGCATGTACGAAAACGGCAAGGCGTTATCGGTTGCGACTCATTTTGAGATTGATGATGTGATTGATCCCGCAGAATCACGAACCTGGATCAGTGCGATTCTCGAATCGGTTTTGATTTCTCCTCGAAGTGGGAAGAAGAGACCAAATATCGACACTTGGTAAACACCAAGTTTGTTTATCGCGCTGGGCGTAATTCGTTCAAACCGCTGACATTGTCCAAGAGAATCTTCTTGCGATCGCTATCTGAGAAAGCTTTCAATTCTGTGACATAGTCAAGTGGGTTGGGCATACCTTCGATATGTGGCCAATCAGATCCGAAGAGCACATGATCGGTGCCCATAATGTCGGCCACTTCGTGTACATCGTCTTCCCAGAATGGATTGATCCACCAGTTGTGACGCAGCGTCTCCACGGGGTCCTCGACGAAATAGCCAGGCATCTTTTTGGCAGTTGATGTCAACTTGTCACAGGCATCACGCAAGAAACCAGAACCATTTTCAATGGATGCCATTCGCACGTTGGGGAAACGATCGAAAAGCTTCTCGAAAACTGAAGTAATGATGAAATCTTGAGCGGCACGTTCGATCGCGAAACTCTTGATTGAAGGCTTCCATGAACCACTGAAACTTGCCGAGAACGAATCGTTGGCGTAACCATTGCTTGAATAGCCACTGTCACCGGCGTGAATAATGACGGTGATGCCGGCTTCATTGACTCGAGCCCAGAACGGGTCATACATCGCGTCAAACGGGGACACTTGACCAGTCACTGTGGTTGGAGCCGCTGGTCGCATACACACAACACGAGCGCCATTCGATACTGCCCATTCAAGTTCGGTGCAAGCCCATTCAACAGATGCCAACGAAATGTACGGGCCAGCAAAAATACGATTCTTGTAATCGAAGCCCCAGTCTTCGAGTAGCCAGCGATTGAAGGCAGTAAACATAATCCCGACACCAACCGGATCGTGCTTCAGAATTTCTTCATACAACATTCCGAGTGTGGGGAAGAGCCAAATCTTGCTCACTCCCTGCCGGTCCATGGCAGACAAACGAGCATCGCGGTCGCGGTATTCAGCGCGAATAGGTTCGCGGGCCGACAAGAACTCTAAGGGGTGCTTCTTTTCCGGATTCCCGCGGAAGTAATCGTGCATTGCCCCAGCCGGTGAAATGGGATCAAAAGTAGCGTTAGCGACAACACGGCTGACATGGCCCCCAATGACTGGGTATTTTCGACCATTGATATCGGCCCATTGCACGCACCGTGGACCATCTTTGGGATCTAGGTAACGCGTGAAGGCATCAAGGGCCTCGTAGTAATGGTTGTCAGCATCAAAGGGAATGAAACCCAGTTCGTCGCTCATAAGAGCATCGTACGATGCCACGTGAACAATTGCGTAGCGTAAGGGCATGGATCCTCAAGAATCTTCGTCGTCAAGCGTGGCAACAGGAATGCCCAAGCACGTCGTGGTGGTGCTGCTCGACAGTCTGAACCGCCATTTATTGGGGGCGTACGGCGGGTCCGAATTTTCGACGCCAAACCTTGACCGATTTGCGGGGCAGTCGGTGGTGTTTGATCGCCACCACACTGGCTCGCTGCCGTGCATGCCCGCCCGTCACGACTTACTCGTTGGTGCATTGGATTTTCCATGGCGACCATGGGGTTCGGTTGAATTGTGGGAAGACGCCATTACTTATTCGTTGCGACTTGCTGGCGTGACGACGATGCTGGTTTCCGACCACCCGCACCTTTTTGAATGCGGCGGCGAGAACTATCACGTCGATTTTGATGGGTGGGAGTATGTGCGAGGTCATGAAAATGACCCCTGGAAAACGAGGCCAGATCCTTCGTGGGTCGGGACACCAGCATTGCCCGTTGATGAACCCCGTCGCGGCCATTTCAAATATCAAGATTCACGCACGTGGTTTAAGTCAGAAGAAGATTTCCCCGGACCGCGAACGATGCAAGCTGCCGTGCAGTGGGTGCGAAGTAATGCAGGTCATCATGATCGTTCTCTTCTCGTCATTGACGAATTTGATCCTCACGAACCCTTTGACACTCCCGAACCATGGGCGTCGATGTATCGCGCGCAAGCAGATGACTCACAAGTAGATGACCCATGGATGATTTGGCCGCCGTATGTCATTGATGGTTTGAAAAATGGATTACTCACTGAAGCCGAGGGACGATCATTACGTTCTGCCTACGGGGCAAAACTCTCCATGATCGACCATTGGTTTGGCAAACTTTTGAATTCGATTGATGATTCTCCAGACGCCAACGAAACTGTCGTCATCATCTGCACCGATCACGGTCACTACCTAGGTGAATTTGATGTGTGGGGGAAGCCTGGTTTTCCGATTCACGACACATTGGGTCATATCCCAATGATGATTCGTTGGCCTGGAATCGCGCCACGACGCGAAGCATCTTTGACAACGACTGTCGATATTCATGCGACGTTGTGCGAGGTCTACGGAATAGAAGTCGAGCATCGCACCCACGGTCACTCGCTTGTTCCACTGATCAAGCAAGAAGTTCCTCGTGTTCGTGATCACTGTTTGTCGGGTTACTGGGGGCGAGAAGTTCAATTGGTCACTGAGGACTACTCGTACACCCGCGGATCGGTCGGAGATGGTTTTCCTCTCTCCATGTGGTCAAACCGTTGGAGCACCATGCCGGTGCATTCAATGCCTCATCTACGCTTACCGCGTCCAGATCAACGTGCTTATCTCGACGCGATGCCCGGCAGTTCGATACCAGTGATTCGTCAGCCATTTATGCAGGGCGACTTTTTACCGTTCTGGGCCTACGGGGGATTGAAGAATGAAAATCTCATGTTTGATCGCAACGCCGATCCTGGCGAACTCAACAACTTGGCAGCGGTTCACGGTGAAGTTCAGTCAGACATTGAAGTAAATCTTGAACGACATTTAACCGAAGCACTACAGGCGATTAACGCACCAGATGATGTTCTTCAACGATTGGGTTTACGAACGTTGCACTAATTACAAACAGATGTCGTACGGACGAATCGGAACTCGCGGAAGATCGCGACCAACCGCTTGGCGGATGGCGTTTGCGATTGCCGGAGTCACTGAGATACACGGAGGTTCGCCAATTCCTTTGGCACCCAAAGGAGATTTCGGTTCGTGCTCTTCGATGAAAACCATTTCAACTGTTGGTGCATCGAGGAAGGTCGGCAACAAATAATCGGTGAAACTTGGATTTCGGACCTTGCCGTCTTTCACAATGATTTCTTCCATCACTGCTAAGCCGAGGCCTTGAGCGATTCCGCCTTCGAGTTGACCCATCGCCGATAGCGGATTCAACACTCGGCCCACATCTTGCGCAGTGGCGATTTGCACGACTTTGACGAGCCCAAGTTCGGGGTCGACGTCAACAACCGCTCGGTGAGCAACGAATGCGTAAGCAACGTGGCAGTTGCCTTGGCCGTTCTCATCCATATCTTCTGTTGCTGGATGGTGATATTCCTCGGTGCAATCAATGTCAACGCCTTCGATGGCAGCGAGAACCGCAACGCGTTGACCAGTCAGTCGGTCAACAATGTCTGTACCTTCAATTTCCAACTCAGAACGATTCATCGAATTCTTCGCTGCGATGTGATCAAACAATTTCTCCAACGCTGCACGGCACGCCGCTTGTACTGCTCCACCACTCATCCATGTTTGACGACTCGCTGACGTAGACCCGGCCGAACCTACTTGCGTGTCGATCGTGTCGAGGAAAACGTCGTCAACACCAAGAACCGTGCGGGCAATCTGTTGTGCCAACATCGTGAAGCCTTGACCGACTTCAGAAGTGGCAAATTTGATGGTGACAACTCCTTCACTAATACGGCACCGCGCCGTTGAATAGTCGTCAAAACCTTCGCTGTACATCAAGTTTTTGATGCTCACGCCCCAGCCAACTCCACGCCTGATGTTGGAGGGTTGAGCAGTCAGACCCGTTCCGCCAGGAATGGTGCGCAAGTCGGCGCTACTGCTCATCGGAGGAGGCATCGGTATTGCATCTGTCTCGCGAATGCATTGTGCAACTGGAGCAACGCTGTCCATAATTTGTCCAGTGATCATGCGATCGCCAGTTTCCATGGCGTTTAGTAAACGGATCTCGACGGGGGAAAGTCCAGTCGCAGCAGCAAGTTTTTCCATTTGGCTTTCGTGGGCGAAACAAGCTTGCACAACACCGAATCCGCGCATAGCTCCACATGGAGGGTTATTCGTGCGAACAGCCCATCCGTCAACAACGGCATTGTCACATTTGTACGGACCCTGGGTGTGAGTAATGCCGTTTACAAGAACTGCTGGCGATGTGCTGCAATACGCTCCACCGTCAAAAACCATGCGTGATTCAATTTTCACGATCTTGCCGTTTGAATCGGCATGGTGTTTCATCCAAATTTTGGCCGGATGACGATGCACATGTCCGTAGAAACTTTCTTCTCGCCCATACGAAATACG
>CANGIP010000036.1 GCA_947454105.1 Actinomycetota bacterium
CGCCTTGGAACTACCCGATGATGATGGCGGTCTGGAAATTCGCTCCAGCAATCGCCGCCGGCAACACAGTTGTGTTGAAGCCCAGTGACACCACTCCAGTGAGTACAACTTTGTTGGCCGAAATTTGCGCGGAGTTTTTACCAGCAGGTGTCATGAACGTGATTTGTGGTGATCGCGATACTGGTCGCGCCATGGTGTCGCACCAAACACCATCGCTCGTGAGTGTTACTGGTTCGGTGCGCGCTGGCATGGAAGTTGCAGAATCGGCTTCAAAGAGTTTGAAGCGTGTGCACCTTGAGCTTGGCGGCAAGGCTCCGGTCATTGTGTTTGATGATGCAGATATCGCGGCCGCTGCTGAAGGAATTGCGATGGCTGGTTATTTCAATGCTGGTCAAGATTGCACAGCGGCAACTCGCGTGTTGTGCTCGGCTGCTGTGTACAAAGACTTCGTCGCTGCCTTGACCGAGCAAGCCAAGGCCACGCAATGCGGAATGCCCGATAACGAAGACGTGCTCTTTGGCCCAGTGAACAACGCCAATCAGTTGGCCCGAGTTTCTGGTTTCTTTGATCGTTTGCCGTCTCATGCCGAAGTGAATGCGGGCGGATCGCGTCAATCTGGTTCTGGCTACTTCTTTGCGCCAACGGTCGTGAGCAACTTGCGTCAGACCGATGAGATGGTTCAGACCGAAATCTTCGGTCCGGTTATAACTGTTCAATCATTTGACGGCGAAGACGAAGCAGTGCGTTGGGCCAACGGTGTTGATTACGGATTGGCCTCAAGCGTGTGGACCAAAGATTTTGGTCGCGCCATGCGCATGACCAAGCGTCTCGATTTCGGTTGTGTGTGGGTGAATACGCACATTCCGATGGTTGCCGAAATGCCGCATGGTGGATTCAAACAATCGGGCTACGGCAAAGACTTGTCGATGTATGCACTTGAGGATTACACGCGCATTAAGCACGTGATGGCCAACCTCGAAAGCTAACGATTGGTAAAAGCTGTCGCGGCATGAGTAAGGGCGTCGGTGAGAACTTTGCCGATGAAGCGCAATTCTTCTTCTCCGCACACCAAAGTAGGTGACAAAACCAATACCGGATCGGCGCGATCGTCAGCACGGCAGATGAGTCCTGCGTTATAGATATGTGGTGATAACTCGTCGCGCAATAACCAATTGCACTCGTCGTCGGTGAACGATTGTTTCGTGGCTTTGTCTTTGACCAGTTCAACAACGCGGAAGTAGCCGCAGCCGCGTACATCACCAACAAACGGAAGGTCGCGCAGACTCTCCATGACCTCGTCGAAAATTGCTTCGTTGCGTCGCACATTGCCCAAGAGATCTTCGCGTTCCATTACTTCGATATTGGCAAGGGCCACTGCGCATGACACCGGATGTCCGCCAAAAGTGAGACCGTGTAAGAAGACCGCTGATTCACCTTCGAGAAACGGGGCAGCCAGACGATCGCTCACGATGACTCCACCAAGCGGCGCGTAGCCGCTTGTCACGCCCTTGGCAAAGGTGATCATGTCGGGCTGATATTCGAAGCGTTCACAACCGAACCAATATCCGAGTCGTCCGAAGCCACAAATCACTTCATCGGAGACGAGCAAAATTCCGTACTTGTCACAAATTTCGCGGATGCGTTTCCAATAGCCAGGGGGAGGAACTAATGCGCCGCCGGTGTTTTGTACTGGCTCCATGACGACCATCGCGATGGTCTCTGGTCCTTCGCGCAAGATGGTGCGTTCAACCTCGTCGGCACAATCGAGCGAACAAGCGTTTTGCTCGGCACACATGCCGCAGCGGTATTGGCTGGTGTTCGGCACCTTGATGGCCCACGAAAAGAGTGGTTCGAAAGGTTCGCGGATTGCAGGGATGCCCGTAATGCTTAGCGCGCCAAGTGACGTGCCGTGGTAGGCGTAGTAACGACTGATGACTTTGCGTCGGTTGGGTTGGCCGATGTTCGTGAAGTACTGCACCGCCAGTTTCCATGCAGACTCAACTGCCTCGCCTCCACCGACCGTGAAGAACACGCGATTGAGGTCACCGGGGGCGAGCGAAGCCAGTTTGGCGGCCAACCGAATTCCGGGTTCGTGACCGAAGCTCCAGAGCGGGAAGTATCCCAACTTTTCGCTCTGGTCGGCAGCGGCACGAGCGAGCTCAGGTCGCCCGTGCCCGACATTGACCGTGAATAGCCCCGACAGACCATCGAGATAGCGCTTGCCATCAGTGTCATATACATAAGCGCCGTCACCGTGGTCGATGATGGGTAATCCGAGGCGCTGAACGGCAGACAAGTTGGTGAAATGCCCCCAGAGGTGCCTCTGCCCAAGGGCCATGAGGTCGGACGGATCATTGATGGGGGTGTTCACGCAAACTCCTAGGGTTGGTTTCTAGGTTAACTCAGTGTTTCGGTGATCAGAATAAGTTTCACCAGCGGTTCAAGTGTCCTATAGTCGCATCTGTGCACTTACGAGTGCCGAGTATTTAGACGACGAAGATCAGTCAGAATGGGGGACCCGACAGGTGAGCGGTGACCGAGGTGCAGTCGAACTAGAAGGAATCACGAAACGGTTCGGTTCAATGGTTGCCGTGGACTCGGTCAGCTTGTCGGTGAAGCCTGGCGAGTTCTTGTCGTTACTCGGACCAAGCGGTTGCGGCAAGACCACAACTCTGCGCATGTTGGCTGGTTTTGAACAACCCGATTCGGGTCTCATTCGTATTAGTGGTCAGTACGTGCAGGGCGTGCCTCCGTACAAGCGCGATGTCAATACTGTTTTTCAGCATTACGCGCTCTTCCCGCACATGACAGTTGCTGAAAATGTGGCGTACGGCCTGCGCCAACAAGGTGTTCCAAAGTCGGAGATCGCAGCAAAAGTTGCTGAAGCGCTCGACATGGTGCAGATGAGCAAGTTGGCCGAACGTAAACCACGACAAATGTCGGGTGGTCAGCAGCAGCGTGTCGCAGTTGCTCGCGCCCTTGTGAACCGACCGAGTGTGTTGCTACTTGACGAACCACTTGGAGCGCTCGATCGCAAACTGCGCGAAGAAATGCAAATTGAACTCAAGTTGTTACAGAGTCGCCTCGGCATCACTTTTGTTTTCGTGACGCACGATCAAGAAGAAGCCATGAGCATGAGCGATCGCATTGCCATCATGCTCGATGGGCACATCGAACAACTTGGTGATCCTGAAACTGTGTACGAGCATCCATCATCGGCCTTCGTGGCTGGTTTCATTGGTCGTAACAACTTCTGGCAAGGAATTGCCACCGAACACGGCATTCGCGCCGATGACGGAACTGAATTTGTTGCCAGTCGCCCTGAGGAAGATGTTCCTAACGGCGAACAGGCCCTTGCCGCAGTTCGGCCCGAGAGTATTGACTTGTCAACTGAACAGCCGACAAGTTCTGGCAACTCAACTCGTGGCACCGTCGCTGGCGTATCGCACTTCGGCGATGCATTGCAGTACGTGGTTTCGACAGGCGAGCGCGACATCATCGTGCTTGTGCCACGTGACAGTCGTTCAATTCGCCATCAACTTGGCGAAACGGTGTGGTGCTCATGGCCAGCCGACGATGTGTACTTATTCTCAGCTCGCCAGGCTCACATCGTGATGACTGATAACGAAGACGAAGAAAACTAAAGATCTAAACGTAACCATCCCGATTTATCGGACCAAGCAAGGAGAACAACAATGACCGAGCAAAATAAGCCCCAACAACTCAGAATGCTTGCACCAGACAGCTTCCGTGAAAAGTTGTCGCGCCGAGCCATTTTCAAAATGGGTTCGGCTGCTGCCGGTCTGGCCATTGTTGTTGCTGCCTGCGGCGGCGACGATAAAGGTTCATCAACTCCTTCGACCGATGGCGGAGATACAACGCCGACCGACGGCGCTGCACAGGCAAGTGGCGATTGGAGTCGCGTCATTAACGCGGTTAGCGGCACATTGGCGATGTACACCTGGGGTGACTACAACGATCCCGCCATTGTGGGACCGTTGGCTGAAGCGTCTCTTGGAGTTTCGATGAAGGTCGACTACTTCAACAGCAACGAAGACCTCATCACCAAGTTGGCATCGGCCAATGGAAGCAGCGGATTCGACATCGTCGTTCCGACTGGTCCATACATTCCGCAGATGATTGAAAAGGGTCTCATTCAGAAGTTCGACAAGTCGCTGATCCCGAACATGGTCAACGTTGACCCGGCCTACCTCGCACAAGAGTGGGACCCGACCAACGAATATTCAGTGTGCAAAAACTGGGGAACGACGGGCTACTTCTGGGATAGCACTGTCATTACTAAGGATCTCGTGACGTGGCAAGACTTCTTTGATGCCTGCATGAATGAAGCAAGCGGCAACTGCTCAGTGATTGATACTGGACCAAACATGTGTGGCGCATGGTTCTGGGCGAACGGTAAGGACTGGAATACCACTGACGCTGCCGATCTTGATGCATGCGAAAAGTTCCTTGTTGACGAACTAGCTCAACACATCAAGAAGTTCGACAGCTACCCAAGTACCGCAATCGCCGAAGGTGCATATGCACTGTCGATGGCATGGAATGGTGACGCACGTCAGGCTTATCAGCGCATTGAAGAAGCTGGTGGCGATCCGAGCGTGTGGAAGTGGGCTCTTGGTTCACCCAACACTGAATTGTGGATGGATAACTATTGCATCGCTGCTGGGGCACCAAACGCCGAAGCTGCGCACTCTTGGATCAACTGGGACCTCATCCCCGAAATTTCAATTCAAGACCTTTCGTACCACGGCTACAACACAGGTATGAAGAACATGTCGCAGCTCATCAGTGAATTGGCTCCCGATTTGGTGAACGGTGAGATGATTTTCTTCGGCGACGCCGATGTCGCCACCATGCGTACACAAGAAATCACAGAGTCCATTGACCGCCTTGTTGACATTCTGAACAAGATGAAGGCCAAGGCCGGAGCCTGATAACGGGTGACCTCAGCAGTATCAACACCTGGTCGGCGGAAGTTCAAGGGACCCAAGTTCCTACTCGCGCTTCCGTCGATCATTTGGTACTTGCTGTTTTTTGTCGTCCCGATTTTATTCGTCGTTATTTACTCGTTTGGCACCAAAGACACCCACAAGTTGTTGCCGGTTGATCTCGGTAAGTTAACAACCAAGAATTATTCGCAAGTCTTTGACAACACGTTCTTTAAAACTTTTAAGGCGACGTTGCGAATTGCGGTGATCGCCACGATTTCGTGTGTCTTCATCGGCCTGCCAGTGGCTTATTTTGCGGCGTTCAAGGTCAGTGAAAAATGGCGAGCGTTTATTTTGGCGCTCGTCGTGATTCCGAGCTTCACCTCGTTCCTTATTCGGACTGTGGCTTGGAGAATTCCGCTGGCACCAAAGGGCGAATTTTCACGCTGGCTGATTCATCTTGGATGGATTAGCGACCGTGGTATTCAAATTCTTGAAACTCCCATGGCCGTGCAGATTGCCATTGTGTACAACTACTTGGGCTTCATGATCTTGCCGTTGTTCGTAGCTCTTGATCGCATCGACGTCCGCATGCGTGAAGCAAGTAAAGACTTGGGTGCTGGCCGCGTTGCCACATTCTTTGGAGTGACTTTGCCATTGGCTGGACCCGGAATCATCGCGGGCATTTTGCTGACATTCATTCCGATGTGTGGTGACTATGTGACGGCCACGGTGCTCGGTGGCGCCAAAGGCAACATGATCGGCTCAATGATTGCTTCACAATTCTCGCAAGCCCAAAACTGGCCACTTGGTTCGGCGATGGCCGTGTTGATGATCGGTGCAGTACTCGTAGCTTTGGTTGCTGGTGCGTTCATTGTTTGGATCGTTCCGTGGATGACCCGAGCTCTCGAGCCAATCACGCAAAGCGTGCGGCGTTCAATGCAAGCTCGTCATCAAAATCAAGATTCATCTTCGAAGCCCGGCCGAGTTCCTCGTTTCGAAATGACACGAGTTTTATTAGCGGTCTGGACGGGTCTCGTTCTTGTTTTCATGTTCATTCCAATTTTGTTGGTATTCCGCCATTCGTTCAACAAGGGTTCGTCGTTCTCTATATGGTCGGGACATACCAGCATTAAGTGGTGGGGTGAACTTTTCAATAGTTCGGCCGTATGGACGGTCCTCATTCGGTTTGTCGTGATTACTGCAGTCGGACTTGTTGTGAAACGAGTTCTCGCAGCAAAATCACACATCTCACCTCGCTTTTTAAATTGGGTAGGCCCGTTTGCTTTCGTGGTTGCATTTGTCGTGAACGGTTTGCTATCCGATTGGTTCCACGACATCTTTGACTTCGCAGGAATCGGCGATGCAATTCGCAACTCTTTCTTGGCGGCTTTCGGTGCGACAGTTATTGCCGTTGTCATTGGTGGTTTGTCTGGTGTCGGTTTAGCGCGACGACCTGGTGCGTGGACTAAAATATTTATGGCGACGATCTTCCTGATTCTTGTGACACCCGAGATCATGGACGCCATTGCTTTGGTGACGTGGTTCCAGCGCATCTCCGACGTGCCAGTGCTTGGGTATGTGTTCAAACATGGTCTCGGACCATTTAATGGTGGCATCAACAAGTTGTGGGTAGGTCAGTCGCTCTATGCAAGTGCGGTAGTTACCCTCATCGTGCGCGCGCGTTTGGCTGGTCTTGATGAATCGCTCGAAGAGGCTGCTGCCGACCTAGGTGCAACACCGTCGCGTGCGTTCAGGCAGATCACGCTTCCGTTGATTTCTTCAGCCTTGATCGCTGGTGCGCTGTTGTCATTCACGCTGTGCCTTGACAATGCTGTCATCTCTACTTTGGTGAGTGAAGCGGGTAGTACAACGTTCCCAGTGGCATTACTTGGTGCAACCAAGAGCACGATTAAACCTTTCTGGGGTGTTGGTGCCGTGATGTTGTTTGCCATCACCATGGGTGCACTCGCGTTCGTTGCGGTAGTTCTACGTCGCTCAGGCGAATCGTCGAGCGATATTGCCGCAACCCTCGCTGGCGGCTGACGCTTTTATGCGGGTCGTCGTTATCGGAGCAGGGCTCGCTGGTTTGAGCGCTGCCGAATCACTGCTTGCCGGCGGGGCCGACGTCACCTTGATCGAAGCCGAACAGCGCATTGGTGGGCGAACACGGACGATTCATGATTCATACGTCGGTGGGCAATATGCCGAGAGTGGAGCCGAGTGGGTTGATTCAATTCATTGGCGCATGCTCGATTTGATGGAGCGTTTTGATATTGAAACCTTGGGTGAGGGTATGCCGTGGACCACGATTCGTCGGTGGGTCTATTGGAATGGTGAACGCCATGCCGGAAGCGATATTGAGAAGCTTGAGGTAAACGTTTTTGCGGCGATTGAACGCTATGAAAATCTGTGTGAAGCACCTGCGACGACAATGGATGATCCAAGCCAACCGCATCTTCATCGCGACGCCGAATTTTTAGACTCACGTTCGTTGGCCGATCTCATTCGTGAAAGTGATTTAGGTCCGGTTGGCCGACTCTTTGCTCGACGTAATGCGCAAGGAGAATTTGCCTCAGAGCCTGCCAAGGTGTCGGCACTTTTTGTTGCGCAGCAACGCGCCTTTGAAAATTCAGAAGTGCAGCGGCAGGGAATTGAGATGTTGTCGAATCGAGTGAAAGGCGGAGTGTCACAAATCGCTCAGGCGCTTGGTCGTGACCTCAGTCAGCACTCACGGCTTACCTTGAAGTTGGGTTGCACCCTGACGTCGGTCGAACAAACCTCCGATGGAGTTGTCGTCGGTTGCTCGAGCTCCGAAGGAAATTTTGAATTGGCTGCCAGTCATGTGGTGTTGGCATGTTCGCTTGTTCCATTGCGCAACGTTGAGTTTCGTTCAGAAATTCCCACCGCTTTGCGCGAAGCAATGTGGGGACTGGGCTATGGACCGATTACGAAGACCGCAGTGCAATTTGCGAACCGTGAATGGGATTCTGGCTACGGCACCACAGACTCGTTGTCGCAACGTTTATACGACCCGAGCGTCGATCAAGATGGCGAATCAGGGATTGTGATGGCTTATTGCGGTGGCGATGGTGGACGAGATTTAGCAACTAAGCCTGAATCCGAGCGCATTGATGCAATGACGACTGACATGCGCACTATTCACGGGATCACGTCTCTATCAACCGGAGCATTTTCGCGTGCGTGGTCGAGTGAGCCGAATTACGGCGGAGCGTATGCCACCTACGAACCTGGACAAGTCACGAAGTACTGGAAAGTCTTGCGTGAGCCGTGGGGACGAATGCATTTGGCTGGCGAACACGTCGCAACATGCACTGGTTATATGGAAGGTGCGGTTGAGTCGGGACGCGACGTCGCCGATCGCATTTTGCGAACGAGCTGACTGAACTAGTCGGCGCCTTCGGCGATACGCATCGTGGTTGCAAGCGATGGGCCTGCTGAGGGTGAACCACTTGAGATCGTCACAGTTTTGATGCGGCCCGTGAATGCGTTCGGACTTGCATATTGATCAACAATTGGTAGCCCTTCGTGACGACCAATCCACATTCCGCCAGCCGCCGTTGTGACTCCGGGGAACATGAAGAGTCCACCAAAATGTCCGGTTGCAATTTGTGAGTCGTTGACAAACAAAGCAAGTGCTCCGGCTTGCATCGTGACAGTCAATCGGTATTCACCACCGCTGATTTTTTCGGTACCAACAAGATGGGCGCGTTGATGTCCGTACACAACATCGAAATGGGGAGTTCCATGATCAAGTCGTAAGGTCCATCCGCCTTGATGATCACCGAGGGCAGCGATGATTCCGGTTTCGTTGGCTGGGCAGTCAATGTAGGCCGCCATCGTGAAGCCACCGAACATTGACGGGACACGACCTGCAGCGATCGGGTGATCGCTTGGTTGATATGTCGCCGAGCGGGGCAATGGGTATTCGCCAGGGTGGCCGGGGTAACCGGCGGCTGGATCAAACAACGGGAACACGTTGTTTGCCGTCGCTTGTTCGATCCACAACGATTCAAGTTCGCGAATGCGCTCGGGATATTGAGCCGATAAATCGGTTGATTCAGAGAAGTCGTTGGTGAGATCAAAGAGTTGCCAGACATCTGTTTCGTACGAGTGACTACCCGTGATGTGGGCACG
>CANGIP010000037.1 GCA_947454105.1 Actinomycetota bacterium
CTCGGCAATATCCCTGCCACTCAGCACGTAAGGCCGACTGATCTTGACGTACGGCATGAAGTCGCATTCGTTGGGCAACCAAATCTTCGTGGCCCGGCACGGCGAGCAACCCCTTGCCAGTTGCCCAATACACCCCATCAATGTCTCCGACCTCGGCGCACATTTCGCCCAGCATCTGCGCAGCCCGCACCACCAAGACCGCCGCTTCAGAGGCCAGACCCGTCGAATCACACCATATATATAGTGACGATTCAAAAGGCACCCCTCGAACCAACCCCAATCCGTGCCGAAGTAATTCGATCCCACCGTCTTCGGGCCAACGACGAGCATGGTTCACGCAGGCGCGCAGCACTTCAACATCACTCACGATGCCCATGTGCAATGGCAGTTCGTCGGTGAGGGTCACTCCCAGCCACTGCTGACCCTCGGGCGGAAGTTCGGCCACGGTCAGGCTCCGACGCACATCAGAGGTGATATTCGAAAAGGTCGCATCTTTGATGGGGGCATGCCACATATCGGTGCGGGCCGACGACCGACGTTGTTGCGACGGATGCATGGCCAACCACATCACCAGCTCTTCGCTTTTACTCTTCTCAAACTCAACACGCTGACCACACATGTGTCGCACTTCGGGTCGACCAAGAACCGACGCCAAGAACGTGTACGGCGGAATCGCTTTCTCTATTGCCAAATGTTGGGTCGTATCGATCCATCTCTCAATTGGCCACGTCTCAATTTCATCACCCTCGCCGATCAACGATTTGATGAGATCAATTTCGTCGGCGGTGCAACCAACCGGAGTTACGCCAACCCCACTTGGACAGAGAATCCAAGAGCCATTGATGTATCGCAATCCACTTTCGCCTTCTTTGATTAAGCCGCGATACAACGTAGGGCAATCACGAAACTCAGGTGCGTCGTCGAGCAACATCACTGCCGCCGATTCTTCGGTGGACAAAGCATTCGCCAACTCTTCAGGCCGATCGCGGGCAATCACCAAGCGACGACCTGGTAACACAGTTGAACTTTCACCTACTACCGACACATCGTGAGCAAACGGAGACAACGAAAGTGATTGCACAAGACCAGTCCAAACTTTGTCCGCGTCCTCCCATTCGGCCTCAACACCAAATGTCCGCACCACATCAAGGTTGATCCACACTTCACCCGCATTAGTTGTGCCGACAGGAAACAGGAGCGGAACCATTTCGTTGTTATGGGCAAACAAGACCAGAGTTTCAATCTCAACCGAATGCGGTAATTCAATTATTTGACTTGATGGCTGTTTCCATGGAGCATCTGCTTGAACAGCACACATGAACTCACACTTGATTGACTGCCTTGAGGCAATCACCATTCGCAATTCTTTGATCTGAGTTGGCCGTAACGAACGCAACGCTAGATCTAGTCGGGGAAAGGCCAAGTCCTCGTGACTTGCTATGAGTTGAGCTTCGACCTCGAGGGACTGATCTTCAACTGGTTTATCTACACGCTCGGCCTGACGACGTTTACTTCGCAGACGAAGAAGTAGTCCGGCACCAACAGCCGAGGAGATAAGTGCAACTTTTTGCGTTGAGTCGCTTGATTCAAACTCTGGCGAAGCTACACAAAGATCTTCATGAATCAAATCTTGCTGTACAGCTTGCGCCGACACTTGTCGCTGATTCAGTGATACTGCGATTGAAGCTATTGGTGTGACGACCAAGAGATACTTCGCCAACCTGGTTCGCCACGTCCGGCGGTGTGATTGACCGGCCACACCAATTCGAGCGATCTGTACCGCTGCCATCACAACTGTTGCTGCAATGTATACAAAGCAGAGCAATGCGATGAGACTCGCGACAATCAGAATGCGTGAATCACTGGTACTCATGACTCAACCAGTTCCGCGGTGCGAGTCGCAGTCACGGTTTGACTGCCAATTCCCACCAATCGCAGTAGTGTCGTTTGCTGTTTCAGCGTCACTGTCACATTGACGGTTCGTAACCCAACGATGACCTGGCCAGAAATACCGTGCGAATTCAAATACTCTTCAGCTGCGTGCTTGGCTTTGACCGGATCAAGTAGGCGCCAGCCCAGCCGAAGCAATGACACTTGTTGCGCTCCAACTCGCGCGGCATTCTCGGCATGGTCAGCAGCTTCAACCCGCGTCGCAACAATGCGCCCTCCATCGACGGCCATTCCTGCTGTCACCATAAAGCACATTGCCAGACCAAGAACAAAGGCCGTCACGACACCGCGATCGCGTTCGTCATTCATATCAACCACCTGCTCGATAGCGATCAATCACTTCAGCAGATGATGCAGCCATGCTGACGGTGTGCGCACCAAGCAACAACAGTCCTTCGTTTGAGGTCTGACAACTCACTGTGACGGTGACCGATGATGACATTGATGACTGCGCGTAACTTGTTGCGACCTGCGGACTAATGCATGACAAACCACTTGTTGACAGATCTTCAATGACTGCCCGTTCCGCTTCTGAACTCATTCTTGACCGAGCGACAAGCGATGCTGCACGCGCCCCCTGGTCGGCCGCGTGTTTCAGTTGATTCACTCCCTGACCCGCACGTCCGGCATGCACTACGAACATCAACATGATGATCATCAGTGGGGTGAGCAAGACTATTTCAGTCGCGACACTTCCTTCGTCTCGTGTCATCGCGATAACTCGGTCGTGAAACGTTCGCGGGGTTCGATCACTGTTCGCCGCACCGAACTTGGGAAGAACGGAATGATGCGTGGTACGAGTGCTTCAACCGTAATAGCCACCGTTTCTGTATTCATAGCAACCAACGCGGCTGAAGTTGTGTGCCCACCCGCTTCAATCACCAACGTCTCTGCCGCCTGCTGACCACGTCGCGCCGCTACTTCGCTCGATACTCGTGCCACCGACGCTGCCGCCGCTCCTTCTGCAGCGGCAGCACCAGCGATACTTGAAGTGTGGAAATACAAACCCGCTTGTATCGCCAACATCAGCAACAGAATGATCACCGGAATCACCAGCACCACCTGCGCCGACACTTCACCTCGGTCTCGCCGTTGTCTCGACACATCAGCCCAGGTTCAAATCGTTGGCTTTGTCACGAACCTTGCCCGAGACAATCACGCCCACTGATATCGCAAGTGCGATGAGAGCTGCAGCCAAAACAACCGTTGTTGCACTGACTTCGCCTCGATCACGATCGGTCTCGCGTGAAGCCTGCAATTGAGTGTTGTAGTACTGCCATAGTTGCTTGAAGTGTTCCATTCTCTTTCTCCTTGTTTGTTGTTGAGATGTGTTACGAGCCAAAGCCAGCGCTAATCATTTGCATTGCCGGATAGCCCAGAAGAACTAAGAAACCCATGAACAACAGCACCATGGGTAGACCCATTCGTTCAGTCGCTGCATTGGCGTCAGCCTCAACTTCGGCGAGTTGCTTGGCACGCATTGACGATGCTTTGGCGACGAGCGACGCAGTCATGCGGGCACCTTGTTCACCACCGAGTTTCACGGTCGCGGCGAGTTCAGGTAACTCGTCAATTCCTATTCGTTCACCTTCATTCGCCAAGATCTCCCAGGGCGAACGTCGCGTCGCACGCGCTACATCAAGAGAGTCGGCAATCAAACGAAAAGTTGGGCCGTCACCAACTCGAGAAGCTGCAACCAAAGCAGATTCAATCCCCGCGCCACCAGCCAACATGATTGAGACAAGGTCAAGGTACGCAGATAGAGATGTACGAATTTCGCGACGTTTCACTTTGGCTTGCGAACGTAATTGCAAGATCGGCAACATAAACCCGGTGACCGCTAGTGCAGCCGATGCCATCAGCAGAATCGGTAAAGGAATCGCTGAACCAGAGATATCTGTTGCGATGTACATCACCAAGGGAATCGCTCCGCACATTGACGCATATATCAATCGTTCGGTGGTGATTCGTGCCACCGAACTTTGACACACTGCCATGTCGGTTGATGACACCGCAAACCTCTGTTCAATGATGTGGCGAAGCCTTTCGTAGGGCGACCGCTTGGCGTTCAGTCCGTAACCATATTTGGGCAAAACAATTGCCAATGCTGGCCGACGAAGAGACTGCCGAACTAAAACAATGCCCAAGCCGACTCCGACGCTCCAGAGAATCATGACGTCGCTCCGTCTGATCGGCGAGCGATGAATCGTGTCGGTGCGCTGAATCGTCCAAGTCTTTGTAGAAGGACTAATGAAGTCGCAAACATTGCAATCACAACGGCAAGAGCAAACATTCCTGACGGGCTTGTATACGGTGCGAGGTATGTCGGGTTGAAAGCGATCAGACCAACCACAAAGGCAACAACGACGGCTCCAATAATTCGTACAGCGCTTCGAATACGAGCCCGCGCCACCCAGATGCGTGTACGCATACGGACGTCGTCGCGACAACAATCGGCCAGATGACTGAGCAGCGAGCCCATATCACGAACTTGATTTTCAGATGCGGTGATCAACGCCGCGGCCACAAAGTCGGCGAGGGGATGATCAACTTCTGAAGCAAAGTTGCGAACAGCATCTGGCAAATTGGTGAAGCCCAACTGCGCCGACAGTTGCTGAACCGCTGCCCGAATTGCTAGAGGCGCTGTGGTTGCAGTAACCGTGAGGGCTTGTTCAAGTCCGCGAGCTCCAGCAATGGTGTCTCGTAATTGTTCGGTCCAGATGGCAAGTGCCTCAACAAGTTTTGTGTCATCAATCGTGCGACGCGAAGGTCGTGGTGAGCCTTGACCCGATGGCATCACCACGACCCCGCGCATACCGGCCAGGACAAGGAGCGTGCCCGTAGCCAGACCTAAACCAAGTAGAAGCCGAATCACCAAACTCATCGCCAGGCACCCGCTGTTTGCAATGGAGCATTGACAGCATCGTCGTAACCATGCGATGCCAATAAGTCGCGTAGGTCCGAAGTCATGGGGTAGGCGGCTTCAGCGAGACCTGATCCATTGGCAACAAACAGTTCATTGGAAACAATTCGTGAGCCATCGCTATCAACAACTTCTCGAATGCTGCTAATCCGGCGTTGACCATTCACAAGTTCAATGTGAACGACTAGGTGTAATGCGTTCGCCAACAAGAGGTTCACAACGTCAATGGGTAAACCGGTGTTCGCCATTGACACGTAGGCGGCAAGCTTTGAGAATGCCGAGCGAGTCGAGTCGGCATGCAATGTACACATTGACCCGTTGTTACCTTGGCTCATTGCCATCAACATCGGGAATGCTTCGGCACCACGCACTTCGCCCACTACGACCCGATCGGGATCCATGCGTAACGCCATACGAGTGAGATCAGCTAGATGAATCGCACCGTGACCTTCAATGTTGGCGGTTCGTGATTGGAGCGCATCATGATCGGGGTGAAGTTGAGCGAACCGTTCCAGACCCAATTCGAACGCATCTTCAATAGTGATGATGCGTTCGTGGTAAGGAATTTCGTTCATCAGAGCGCGGAGCAATGTGGTCTTTCCACTTCCGGTCCCGCCAGCCACAATGATGTTTCGCTTCGCCAGTACTGCGGCGCGCAGAAAGCTGCGAACGTTAGAAGTCATCAGGCCACCACGTGTTAACTCTTCAAGTGATGACAAGTGAAACTGATGTTTGCGAATCACAAGAGACGGTTGCTGCGAGATGTCCATGACAGCGAAGAGTCGACTACCGTCATCAAGACACAAGTTGCATTCGGCCGATGCTGCGTCAAATCGGCGTTCGCCATTTCGGGATCGTGAAGCGACATTTCGAACAAGGCGAATCAGTTCGTCATCAGTTGCAACGATTGCATCAATTTCGTGTCGCGAGCCGTCAGTGTGTTTCACCCACACCGGTGCGGTTCCGCGCACATGAATATCGGTAATTGCGGGATCATCCAAAAGTTTTTGAAGCGGACCAAAACCAAGAACTGCATCGATGGCGCTCTTGGTCATTGATGTTTCGTCATCAAACGACGGTGTGTCGCTTCCGGTCAGGAGCGACTGTGTGACCCGCTGATCAAAGAAGCGTCGAGCCGTCTCGCGGGCAGTTTCTATTTCTTCTTGGGGCGTGAGATCATTTCCGACGCTTCGTCGCTGTTGGCGTAAATCAATCAGCGCCGTAGTGATTTGCGCAGTGAGATCTTGTAATGCTGATGAGGTATCAAGCGCGTTCATCAGGCCACTGCACGATCAATGAGATCAACTTGCGGTTGTGCGGTTGCCAATTGCGCGATTGTCATTTTGAGAGCGTTGCTGCTGCGACGATCTGAGGGCAGAAGATCAGCGATCACTGGCCACTCAATTGCTTTCGCGAGTTCGTCAATCTTGTAACGACCACCCGCAGCGAGAACTTTCCACTCACCGAGTTCCTTCAGCAAAGGTTGCCGATGTACAAGCGCAACAACGTCATCGAGATCCGTTCGACTAATGAGCAATCGTGAGTCAGCGGCCCGCATAATGTCGGATGCCGGGGTGTTTGGTCGCACGCGTCCAACATTGACGATGACGTCTGTTCCCAGTACTTGGTCAATTGTTCTTGTGTGTGGCGCAATGATTGATAGAGCTGCAATGACTTGTTCGGCCGACGGTGGCGCAACGACAACGCTCACATCATTGCGATACGTGCGTCGCAAAGTTTGGGGATCAAGTGTTGATGTTGCAGGAGTGCGTAAGTGCGCTGCGAGTTCGGCTAGTCCTGGACGCAGATCCCAGTTGTGGCGAGCTGCGAGTCGACCTCCATCAGGGTCGGCCTCAATCACAGTGACGGGTCGTGGCCACAGTGTGGCGAGATGTAACGAGATAGTTCCGAGATCGGTGAGACCACCAGTAGTTCCAGTGACGACAATGCTCATATCAGCCCACCACCTTCACAAGATGAAGTTCATCGTGACCGATGAGTTGGTTCGCTGATGCGATCGCAACACGCAGAGTTACTGAGCGGTCGCCACTGAGTTCATCGGGTTCGGAAATCTCCCACACTTGAACGTTTGTTGAAATTGGAGTGGTGAGCTTGGAACCGTCCGATTGCGAATCAACGGCTATGACTTGAACGTTGTCGCCTGCCGCGAGGTTGGCTGGGGCTTGGGATTTGGTCACTGTTATTCCAGCAAGACCCTCGGTTGATGAAAGCGGTTCAACCGCGATGAGTTGCGACGGGGTAACTGGACTTCCGACAACAATGTCGGTGGTGAGGCGCATGCCGATGATGTCGGTAATAGCGTTGGTTGAAAGAAGGGCGATGTCGTTGCTCGAGGTAAGAGTGATGGTGCTCAAGTCGGAAGCTTGAATTTCATGGCCCCGCTTGAGTGCTCGTGATGTGACCAGAACCTTGGTTCCCTCGGCACCAGAGTTCTGCCACATGAAGGCGCCGATGATGCAGACGCTGACAATCAGAAGTCCGATGGCGAATTCGGGTATGCGGACTCCTTGACGTTGAAGGCCGGCGGTGAGCGATGTGCCCATTCCGGAAAGGCGTTGCCGATAGGCGCTGCCTGGTTGGGTGATGACTCCTTGACTCACTGGTTCCTCCGCTTTCACAATGTCGATGGGCCGACCGCCCATTGATGTGTGCGAAGAAATCTGCTTCACGGCGCCTTGACGATGAATAGGTCATTTGACCCATCCCCTTCCCCGGCAATAACTCGCCACTTTGGAATCTGCCTGCCGCTAGGCGGTAGCCATATTCCAAAGTGGGTAAATATTGGATCCAGCTCACCACTCTGTACAAATCGGCGCGCTGAGCGGAACTGGTTGTACAGAGTGGGAGAAAATAAGACGGTAGATTGCGATATAAGTTTCTACAGTTTGAGGTACTGACATGATTCGCCGAATTGGATTGATCCTTGCGTTGCTCGCAACCCTTCTACCCATCAGCACTTTGATCCCGGGAGTTGAATCACCGGTTAGTGCAAGCGCTCAAGTGACAACTGCGCCCACACCAGCGAACGACGTCGTTAGTTCTTCAGTTGCAAGCGAATCCGTTCGTCTGGCTCCTGGCGGAGCCCACACGTGCGCAATTTTCGAGTTGGGAACCGTCGAATGCTGGGGACACAACACTTACGGTCAACTCGGCAACGGAAACAACACCGACACCAACACACCAGGCGACCCCATCAACCTAGGTAACGGACTCACCGCCAAAACAATCACCGCCGGAACCAATCACACCTGCGCGATCCTCGACGACAACACCGTCAAATGCTGGGGTGGCAACTCCAATGGTGAACTCGGAAACGGAACAAACACCAACACCAACACACC
>CANGIP010000038.1 GCA_947454105.1 Actinomycetota bacterium
TCGGCAACTTCGGGTTCGCGTGCGGCATTTTCAATGATTGTTTCACCGTTGGCGTGCACAGCGGCCGTGAGAATGTTTTCAGTTGCACCAACTGACGGAAAATCAAGAGTGATGTGAGCGCCATGCAAGTTGTCGGCACGAGCCTCGATATTTCCGTGAGACAGATCAAACTCTGCGCCCATTGCGGTGAGCCCAGCAATATGCATGTCGATCGGCCGTGTGCCAAAGTCGTCGCCACCTGGCATGTCGAGTCGCACGTGACCCTTGCACGCCAACAATGGGCCGAGCAAGTTGATCGACGCACGAATCGTCTCGACCAATTCAGACGGTGCAATCGATTTCACGTTGCCGCGATTGGCTAACAACAAAACATCGGCGCGGTGAAGATCGTGTGAAACATCAACACCTAACGCGCCAAGTAGCGACCCCATCGTGTCAACATCAGAAATGGCGGGCACATTGGTGAGCTCGTGAGTGCCCGAGGCATAGAGCGACGCAACCATGAGCTTGAGAACAGAGTTTTTTGCGCCAGGAACATCGACCTCTCCGGCCAATGGACCACTGCGGTGAACGACGATGCGATCCATGAACCACAAATATAGGTCGCCAAGTAGGCTCGCCGCTGTGGGTAACAGTGTGAAACATCTTGTACGAACATGGCCCCACGAACCCGATGTCTACCAATGGCTCACATCGCCCCGTGAAGACATCATTCTTGAAATCTCTAGCAACCCGGCCTCAGACGAGATCGCAGTTTTTGAACAAGAAACCGGCCCATTTGTTGCATATCGTCGAACTGTCGCCAAGGGGACCAATGGCAACGAACTTGTCGAGACGCTTGACTACAAATTGGTCATTCCGTGGTTCTCGTGGTTATTTGGTCGGCTGATTGGTCGCTTGCTTCGGCGTCGCGACGTTGGGCCAGAGCCCGGTGGTCAACCCGCGTGGGCACCACCTGATCGCCTCACGGCACGCCAAGCCCAAGTACTCGGACTCTTGGCGGCAGCCTCGTTGCTCAGCGCGTTCGTCAACACACTCTTCACGCAAACAGTTGCCTTTGCCGGCGACGATTTTGGTGTTGGCGATTGGGGTCGCGGTGTGGCCGGCACTGTGGTGCGCGTCGGAATCATTTTGGGATTACCCGCGGCTCTACTTGCCGATCGCATTGGTCGACGGCGCGTCGTGATTGTGTTGGCGTGGGCCGCACCGATCATCGCTTCGCTTGGTGCAATCGCTCCTAACTTTCCGATTCTCGTTGCAACTCAAACGTTAGGGCGACCACTTGGACTCGCTCTTGATCTTCTAGTTGCGGTGATTGCTGCCGAAGAAATGCCGCGCGGTTCGCGCGCTTATGCCGTTGGTCTTTTGGCAATGGCCAACGGACTCGGTGCTGGTGTCGCCGTCATTGCATTGCCACTCGCCGACATCGGCAACAACGGCTGGCGTTTCATTTATGTCATTGCCTTGGTGTGGCTGGCAGTTGCTCTTGATCTCACGCGTCGCCTTCCTGAGACTCGTCGTTTTGAATGGCACCAAGAAGATGTCAAAGCAACTCCGGTGCCGAAACTTCGTCGTAAGCGTTTAGCGATACAGATGGCGGTTGCATTCTTTGGCAACATGTTGCTGTCGCCCGCTTCATTTTTTCAGAACTCATATCTCAAAGATGAACGTGGGTTTTCGGCGGGCATGGTTGCTGTATTCACACTCGTGACGTCAACGCCTGCGGTGATCGGGCTCATTGTTGGTGCGCGCGTTGCCGATCAGAAAGGCCGACGGCGATTAGCCATGGTCTGCGCACCTATTGGTGGTTTGTTGATTGCTTTGTCGTTTGGGACATCGGGTTCATTGATGTGGATGGTCGCAATATTCGGCGCAATTATTGCCGCCACTGCGTACCCACCACTTGCGGTGTATCGCACCGAACTCTTCCCCACCGGCAATCGTGGTCGCGCCGCATTCCTAATTTTGGCCAGCGCGCTCATTGGCGGAAGTATCTCGTTGCTCATCACTGGTGGAATCGTCAATGACGGAACCAGTTATGGTCCCGTCATGTTGGCACTCGTGTTCGGACCAGTGATTGTGGCGCTAATTGTGTTCTTCACGTATCCCGAAACTGCGCATCGCGAACTTGAAGAACTCAACCCCGAAGATCACACGCTTCCGGTTAAACGACCCAACCAATCCTGAATCACTTCAGCGATTTCGCCGTCTTTCTTTTTCATTTCGTGATGAGCGTGCTGCACGAAATGGTGTGTGACCTCACCGGGAATCTTGGCGGTCCACTCTTGCAATTCATCGGGTGAACCGAATTCATCTTTGGTGCCCTGAATAAACAAACACGGCACATTGAGACGTTCAAAATGTTCGACACGCAAACTCTCGGGTTTGGCCGGCGGATGCAACGGATACGAAATCAAAATGACTCCCGCAACTGGCAACGCATCAAGACCATCGGTGTCGGGCACACCTGCGGCGACCATTGAGCACATGCGGCCGCCCATTGATCGTCCACCAAGCACCAACTGTGACGTTGATGTACCCAAGTCGGCAGCAAACGTATCAGCACATTCGCGCACGCGAGCAACTAACTTGCGCGGACGATCAGGTGCCTTGCGACCCTCAATGCGATATTCAAAATCGTTGCGTCGAACTGGCAATGGCGACAATTTCTCTTCAATCGCGATGAGCGACGGATGATCGCTTCCTGAACCAGCACCTGGAAACAGCAGAACTCCGCTGACCGCGCTCACGAGTTAGCCAACAAAATGCGACGAGCCTCGCCTAAATCATCAATCGATACTGCAGCTTTCATTTCATCGCCTCCGTGGTCTGGGTGAGCCTCACGTAATCGATCGCGAAATTTTGCTTTCACTTCTTTTGACGACGGTTTGGTTGTTCCAACGGGGAAGCCTAAGAGTTCGAGAGCCCATGCACGGGGATCACCCATTGAACGCATCGTTGAGGCCTTGCTGCCCACGAGATGACTGATGAATGCCGAGCCCAAAGGACCACGCCACGTCATGGCTTTGGTCAACACTGGTCCGAGCAACAGGCGCGTCGCTGGGTCGAGTCGTTCAAGCGCATATATCGAACCCAAGACTTGGCTCATCGCGCTTCCCTGCGTATCGAATTCAAATGAATAGTCGTCGCCGTCGCCAACAAGTCGGTGAGCGCTGCGCGCCATTCCGTGGCGATCAACTTGAAAACGATGACGCAATCGTGGTTGCGGAACTCGATCGCCATTTTGCACTTGGGTCAGCAAGCGTTGCGTGTCGGGAATGAGATCATCATCAACATCAATGATGTGTCGAGCAATCACTGCACCCAATAACAATCCGCCAAAACCCGGAGCGGGGTCACAGGGCAAAACCAAATGTCCGAGTGACACGCGACGAGTCGGTGTTAACGGTCGGGTATGCCAGATTTCTACTTCAGCAAGAAGCACAAGAAATCATCGATCTCAGTCGACGTCCACATCGTCAAATGCCACTTCGCCACCATCGAGTTCATCAAGCAAACCGTCAACGATTTCTTCGGCAGCAGTGGGCACGATGAGAGTTGCTTCTTGCCAACGGTGTGTCACCTTGGCAGCAATCAACATTTCATTCAGGTCGCGTCGTTCGGCAACGGTGTATTCATCGAGTTCGTATTCGGTGACATCGTCTTCATCGTCAACGCCGCCGGTGACAGCAACAGTTCCGATGCCTAATTCTTTTTCAAGACGATCGAACAACGCATCAAGACGATCTTCGTATTCGGCCGGAACAACAAGTTCAGATTCAACCCACGCATGGGGAATGTCGGCCTGCGCCAAAGTAGCGGTCATCTCACCTTGATGATCACTTGACCACGACGACAAGTCGTAATAAACGTTTTCAAGGTCGGGGTCGAGAGGGTTCCAGTCGGTCACAGGGCAAACGCTACCCCTGATTTATGACAGATACCTGTTCAGGAACGCTTCTGTGACTTCGTACTCACGACGATTGTTGTCAGGTGAGCGAAAGCCGTGTCCCTCGCCCTCGAATTCGATGAGTTCAACATTGCCACCCACAGCAGCGATCGCTTGGGCGAGTTGTCGGCTTTGTGCGATATCAACAACTGGGTCAGTGGTTCCGTGAAAAATCAATAACGGAACTTGCGCCAACTTGTCGGCGTGATGAATGGGTGAACGCTCTTGTGATTTACGTACGGTCTCTTCAACATCGCCCATCAATGTGCGGTTGTAGTGCGCTTCAAAGCGATGAGTCGTTGCATCAAGTGCTGCGATATCGCACACCGGATACACGACACGCACGCACCCGACTAAATCTGGTCGGCGCATGGCCACACCGAGCGCGGTGAGACCGCCAGCCGAGCCACCCATGATTGCGGTTGCTGCGCGCCGATGCCCGAGAGATTCGAGAATGTCAATCACGTCATCAACATCAAGGTCTCCCCAACCACCGCGCATGGCTTGGGTGAAGTCACGTCCGTGACCAGTGCTGCCTCGATGATCGGGAACAACTACGTCGTACCCGCGGTCGATCCAATACGTCACGCGCGGCATGAATGTGACTTGCCATTGATCGGTTGGACCACCATGAATCATGCACAGCAAACGGCCGTTGGATTGTGTTGCTGAATACAAACGCGCGTGTAACTGAATGCCGTCTCGAGATTGCACTCGTAATAGTTGTGGTTCGACAAGTGCTGGATGATCGGTCCAGTCAAACTTTGCGCCAATCAATAGTGTTCGCCGTGGCCATGACGAATCATCAATCTGCGTCGTGTCGTATGCAACGACCTGCGTGGGAGTCTTGCCGCCTGTGCGCAGTGCGACGAGTGTGTTGCCTACCCACGACAATTGACCGTGTACTGCCTTGGCGTGTTCGCGAATCGTTCCTGTTGACAGTTCAAGAGTGCACAGGCGACCAAAGCCATCTTCGTTGCGCACAAATGCAATGTGTGTTCCAGCAGAACTGAAACACCAACTACGTTGACCATCACCCCAAGTAGGTGTGCCATGTTCAAAATCTTCATTGGCCCGCAGGCCCGCTTGAGTTGCGACATTGAGCCAACCCGATGAGTCGTCGAGCCATGCCAACTGATTGCCCATGGCGTTGGAGCGCGGTTGTTGATGTTGACAGTTGTCGTCGCTCACGACACCGTTAATTGACATGATGACACTGTCATCCCACGGCATATTGGGCGAGTTCCAGGCTTGCCATACGGGCGACCCTTGAAACCACACTGGGTCGAGCACAAACTCATATGAACCGTCATCAATTCGTTGAGCAGAACCTGATGCGAGATCGACCACGCAGATTTCGGCTTGATCGATAACTACTGCGACCGCCGAGCCATCGGGCGACACCGCGGGGCCACTGATTGAGCGTCCGTCTAGTGCCAACACCGGTCGCAATTCGCCCTCGAGGGACATGTGCTGCAGGCCATTGGCTTTGGTGACGACCACGAGTCCAGTCGAATCGGGCAACCAGTCAAAGCAACCACCACCGAGCCCACGTCCGCCCCGCACGGGCTCGTCTGAAACACGACGCATTGTGCCGTCGGCGAGCGAAATGAGGTGCAGATATGAGCCTTCGGCATCGCTGATGACCAAGGCAACCGATTGGCCATCGGGCGACATACGAGGTTCACTGAGGTCGCGTGCCTCAAGGATGTCGTCAACCGTTATAGCCATACTCCGAGAGTAGGGGGTCTGGACGGTGATGGTACGAAATTCCCCGAAGGCGGCGGGAACAACAAAAATCAAATAGATAAATAATTAAAAGGCCCGCACCGGACGCACGTAGAGTGGGACATCCTTGGCGACGGAGTCCTGCTCACCGTTGAAGAAATACCGGTACCGCGCGTTGCTGCCGTCGTACTCAGAAGAACTCCAATAGCTGGCAGACGAAAAACCACCAAGCGGTGTACTTGCACTATGAAGATTGGTATACATCTGATCCAACTCATCTTTCGACGGCAAAAACCAGTCGGACTTGCCACCCGAAACCAAATCGTTGGCGAGACGTGCAGGAATACCATCTGTCGTGCAGCCAGCCACAATCTCATCTGTGTTTTGCTCGCCAGTACCAATCAATATCCCATCAGCACCAGTAATCAAAGTCCCTATACAGCCCCACTCAGCTAGCGGTTCAGCAGTCGTCCCGTCACAGTTATTCAGCCAGCCGGCACAGGCCGCCTCTAAATAGCGGCCCCAAGGCTGAGTTGAACCAGCATCATAAAACACGATGCCCCCACCAGGACCGAGATCACCGACAGCACACACACCACCATCCGCACAGGTCAACGCAATCGTTGTCGTAGTTGTTGTAGTCGTTGTAGTCGTTGTAGTCGTTGTAGTCGTTGTCGGGGCAACAGTCGTTGTCGGGGCAACAGTCGTTGTCGCTGACGGAACCGTCGTTGTCACTGACGGAACAGTCGTTACTGATGGTGCAACCGTCGTCGTCGCTGGTGCGCACGGATCAACCACTTGAGGCACCAACACCAAACCACCCAGCAACACCAACGGGGCCACCACAACCGACAATCGTCCAGCAGACTGACGCACCCAACGCGCCACAATCACACCGGCAACCAACACAAACAAACCAGCAACCACAACAAACGTCGACCCGCCAGTCTCAGGCAAATCACACACATCAACAGCAAACATCACAAAACCCCCACCAGTACCCACTCATTGTGGGACACAAACCTCCCCAAACTTACCCCATCGACACCCACGTTCCGAAAAACGGCGTTTCGAACATCAACTCAAACCCCAACCACTGCCCCATCACTACTGCGGTGCGGAATTGCGCACCAGGTTCGGTCTGATCCCCTGCGCCGACTACCGTTGTCTTCATGCCTGAGCAGCCATCACGAAACCTAGCCATGGAACTCGTTCGAGTCACCGAATCAGCCGCACTAGCCGCATCGCGATGGGTCGGTCGTGGAGACAAGAACGGTGTCGACGGAGCAGCCGTTGATGCCATGCGCACCGTGTTGGCCACCGTGCCGATGAGCGGAATCATCGTGATTGGTGAAGGCGAAAAAGACGAAGCGCCGATGTTGTTCAATGGCGAAGCAGTTGGCGATGGTTCAAAGCCCGAGACCGATGTTGCTGTTGACCCGATCGACGGCACGACGCTCACGGCAATGGGTAAAGGAAACGCCCTTTCGGTGATTGCAGTGTCTGAAAAGGGAACGATGTTTGATCCGGGTCCGTGTATGTACATGGAGAAGATTGCGGTCGGACCAGAAGTTAAAGGTTGTATTGACATCAATGCGTCGTACACCGACAACTTGAAGTGGATCGCCAAGGCCAAGGGCGAAAATGTTCGCGACTTAACCGTGATGATTCTTGAACGCGATCGTCACAAGGCTTTGATCGAAGAAGTGCGTGCCACTGGTGCTCGTATCAAGTTGATTAGCGACGGCGACATTTTCGGTGCAATTGCAACTGCGTGGCCCGATGCCGGCGTTGACGTGTTGTTTGGAATTGGTGGAACACCCGAAGGTGTTACTTCGGCTGCTGCACTCAAGTGCATGGGCGGAGAAATTCAGGGCAAGTTGTGGCCACGTAACGATCAAGAGCGCAAGGCTGCCCTAGATGCCGGGTACGACTTGAATCAGGTGTTGACGACTGATGACTTAGTTCGTGGAGACAATTGCTTCTTTGCAGCAACTGGCGTGACTGATGGTGAGTTGTTGAAGGGCGTGCGTTTCCATGCTGGTGGTGCAATTACGCAGAGTTTGGTAATGCGTTCACATTCAGGAACAGTGCGCATGATTGAAGCCCGTCACCAATTGGACAAGTTGGCTCAGATCTCGAGCATCGACTACGCGTAA
>CANGIP010000039.1 GCA_947454105.1 Actinomycetota bacterium
GAAGACGTCGCCAACAAAGTTCAAGAGTTGTACTTGCAGGGCAAGAAAGCCGAAGCTGCTGCTGCCATTCCATTGAAGATGGTTGAAGACATCGCTCTTGTCGGACCCCCTGCCAAGATCAAAGATGAACTGGCGATGTGGAAAGAAACCTGCATCACCACTTTCTTGGTGAGTGGACCCGCACAAGTTCTGCCTTTCTATGCCGACCTCATCAACGGCTGAGTGACGAGGAAATACCAACATGAGCGAACTGTCGTCACTGTCGGTTGCTCAACAGCGGGCACTCCTCAATTCAAAGCAGGTCTCATCTCGCGAACTTGTTGATGGTGCACTGGCGCGCATTGAGCAAGTGCAACCAGATCTGAATTGTTTTGTTGAAGTGTGGGCCGACGAAGCCCGTGAACGAGCACAGTCTGTTGACAGTTCGCAAGGTGGGCTTGCCGGAATCCCTATTGCCATCAAAGACACATCCTCGTGGCTCGGGCATAAGAGCACATCAGGTTCACGAATCTTCGAGCACAACGTGGCGCGCCATACTGACGCAGTCGTCCAGAAACTACTTGATGCTGGCGCGATCATTGTAGGAAGCACCAACACACCCGAGTTTGCCCATGCCGGTATCACCGACAACTTGTTGTGGGGTGCCACGCGCAACCCGCACAATCATGAACGGACAACGGGCGGATCAAGCGGTGGCTCGGCTGCCGCAGTTGCGAGTGGCTGTGTCGCACTGGCCGAAGGAAGTGACATGGGCGGATCGGTGCGCATTCCCGCCTCATGGTGCGGCATCGTCGGATTGAAACCATCACTTGGTCGTATCCCGATGACTGCGCTTCCAGGTTTGTTTGACACTTTGTCTCATCACGGTCCGCTCGCCCGCACAGTCGATGATGCCTGGGAATTCTTGCTTGCCACACAAGGGCCATCACTGTCTGATCCGTTCTCAGTTCTCTCTTCACTCAGCCGACCGACATCATCATCAATTGATGGAATTTCAATTGGACTCTCCATTGATCTTGGTTGTTGGGATGTTGATCCCGAAATTGCCACGGCAGTCCGTGACACGGCGAAGCAACTCACAGGATTTGGCGCAACCGTTCATCATGTTGACCCACAGTTCACCATTCGCGACGGTGCACTGTGGCTCGAGATGTGGGGCATCTTCATGGCCACCTATTACGGCCACCTCGTTGACGAACATCAATCAATCATGGATCCACTCGTGGTGTGGCTCATTCAACTCGGCGAAACATTTAGTGCCGTTGATGCCAAGCGCATGGAAATTGAACGTACCGATTTCTGGAATCGAGCGACTTCTCCGTTACATGACCACGATGTTTTGATTTGCCCAACAATGTCGCAAGCACCTGGTCCGGCAACCAAGATCGACAACATGTCGCGCCCTGCACTTCCCGACAACGGTTTGTGTCAGACCGAAGACATGACTTCGGTCTGGAATTTAGCTTCGCCACTTCCGATTGTGTCAGTCCCGTGTGGGCGGCATCCATCAATCACAAATGCTGGACTTCCGATTGGTCTACAAGTTGTCGGCAAACCTGGTCGTGAAGATCAGGTACTCGCCGTTGCTGCTGCTATCGAAAAAATGCAGACCAACTAGTCACAGCACGAGTCGCGCCAGCCACACGCGCGACATTTGAAATGAGCGTGTTCGGGCGTCAAGTTGCCGCCGCACAACGGGCACTCAGGAAAGGTGCCGAGATTGGAACGACATGCACCACCATTGGCCGGTGGTGGAACGAGGTTTTCGAGAGGTCGGGCTGATGAATCCTGAGTCACATCTCCAGTGTGCCATTTTCACACCCGTCGATCAGTGACCCTTACTAGGCTCAAAAGGCCGCCCGCCGCTCTATGTCTGATACTCAACTTCCTCCCCTTCCTCACCAGCATCGTGCCGGAACAGCTCGAGCGGCTTTCTCATATCGCAATTACCGGCTGGTGTGGACGGGCATGTTGTTGTCGAACATTGGCACCTGGATGCAAAACCT
This sequence comes from Actinomycetota bacterium, assembly GCA_947454105.1. Taxonomy (GTDB): domain Bacteria; phylum Actinomycetota; class Acidimicrobiia; order Acidimicrobiales; family Ilumatobacteraceae; genus Casp-actino8. Next base: position 2,007 of record CANGIP010000039.1, read on the forward strand.
GGCGCTGCCGGCGTACATCGACCACCGAACCGGTTCAGCCAAAATTGTGAGTCTTTTGGTCTTTGCACAACTCGGCCCGCTGCTGTTGCTCGCAATTCCTGGCGGAATCATTGCGAGTCGCTTCAACCTTCAGCGCTATCTCTTGGCCATGCAATGGGTGCAGTTGGTTTTCTCACTTGTACTTGCGGCAATTGTCAGTGTTGATGGCCCGATCTGGGCATTATTCCTGGCACAAACCGCCATCGGTGTTGGCAACGCGTTGAACGCTCCTGCTTTTCAAGCAAGTGTGCCGATGCTGGTCGACCGACGAGATCTTGCTGGAGCAATCAGTCTCAACTCAACACAACTCAACGGAAGTCGCGTTGTTGGTCCGGCTATCGCTGCGCTTCTCGCGATTTGGGGAGTCAGCACGTCGCAGATTTTCATCATTAATGCTGCGACGTATCTGTTTCTGATTATTTCTCTCTTCATGGTGCAGATCCCCGATATTCGTTCAGCACCAACTGAAACTGGCTGGCGACGTGCGCTGTCGGGTGTCAATATTGCGAACTCTCGTCGCGTGCTTTCGCGTCTCTTGCTTTCAATGACGGCATTTTCATTGTTCTGTTTGATTTACGTCGGCCTCTTCTCGTCGGTCGCGCGTTTGAACTTTGGTATCAGTCCAGTGGGCTCGACGTATCGCTGGCTGTATGCGGTGTGGGGATTTGGTGCATTATGTGGTGCTCTCGCGACTGGAACCTTCTTGTCGCATATCCATCGACCCACCATTATTAGACGGGGTTTCCTCGGTTTCGCAATAGCACTCGCGGCCTTTGCAAGTATCCATTCGGTGACATGGGCATTCCCAGTCGGTTTTGTACTCGGGCTTTTTTACTTCATGACGGCGAATGCAATGGTGACGGTGTTCCAACAGAACCTTCGTGACAACGAACGAGTCACAGTGATGCCGCTGTGGTTCATGTCTTTCGGTGGAACAGTCACCATCGGTGGATTATTAGCTGGACCAATCATTGATGCAATAGGAGCCCGTTGGGTTTTATTCTTTGGCGCATTGTTTGCGCTGTTCCTAGCTTGGTGGTGCGACCTCGATCGCCTACCCAAGAACTCATTCCTTATTCAGGAATAACTCGCCATTACACGTCTGTTTTCAGAACTAATTTCTCGCGAACAAATGCACGGTACTCATCAACCGTGAAGCCCACATCGCCGAGCAGTGTTCGGTAATACATCGTTTGCACGAGCAACATAATCGTGAATACTCGCCGATCAATTCGTAGCCCTGGTTCCAATTTTGACTCAACATAATCAAGGCCAGATTCCCAACGTGCATGCATATCACGACTGATGTTTTCAATGCGTTCTCTCAACGGCACGTTCTTTACCGAAGTCGCCAAAATTTGCAGTCGTATTTCTTGATCGCGCATTGCATTCGGCGCAATCGGTGTTGGGAGACTATTCACCAGGTCATCCAAGGTGATGACTGACAGCGACTCCATGTATGACATATACGATTCGTAACGAGTTGTGAGGATTTCGTCGTAAATATCTCCAAGTACCCGCGCCAGAAGTCCGTCTCGGTCGCCGAAGTAGCGGTACACCTGAGTCAATGAGTAATTGGCTCCGGCCGCGACTTCCGCGACTCTCAAACCAAGGATGCCATTGAGTTCAATTTCACGGCGAGCACTCTCAAGGATCGCCAGTTCAACTTTTCCATGATCCTTATTTCGCAGACCAGCCACGCCCTAAGTGTAGAGGGAACTCTATTCAAATGGAACTCGCTAATGCTCAATAACTGCGTCAACGACTCGTTCAAGGGCTGCCACACGACTGCCCTTGACCAAGATCGCAACTGAACTATCACATTGATTCAGTTGCTCAATGACTTGACCAATTGTCAATGGGGCCGGCCCGTAACCGTTTGTACCAACAGCGATGATTTCAATATTGTTCGCTCGCGCTAATCGCGCGATGTCTGTATAGGCAATATCAGGATTTTCAATCTCGGCCATGACCCCCAAAACAGCCACCTTGCGATCTGCAGGTATCTGGGCAAGGGTTTCAATGGCAGCAGCCATCGATGTTGGGTTGGCGTTATAACAATCGTCAAGCAGCAGCGCTCCATTTCTTGTGGTCTTGCTCTGCATCCGACGATCAGAAATCGATGCCGATCGCAATGACTCAACCATTAATTCAAGATTGACTCCGAGAGCTTCTCCCACAGCAATCGCTGCTGCGGCATTCAGTGCCATATGCCGGCCAGGAATCGACAAATTAACTGTCGCCGATCCTGATGGTGTGGAAATATCGAACAGCGCGCAACCATGAGCATCAAGATGCAAATCGGTGATTCGCACATCAGCCGTTGATGATTCGCCATAACTCAGGACTGGCGCAACCGAACGAGAACGCATCGCGATCACGCGCTCATCGTCGGCATTGAGAATCGCAACGCCTTGTGGAGGCAGTGCTTCAATCAATTCACCTTTTGCTTGAGCAACACCTTCTATGCCACCAACAAGTTCGGTGTGCGCTTCGCCGACCCGCGTGACGACTCCGATATGCGGTCGAGCGATTCGGCAGAGATCATCAATCTGCCCCAAACCGCGCATGCCCATTTCGAGGACTAGCACTTCAGTCGCAAGTGACGCATTCAAAATTGTGACGGGCAGTCCTTGTTCGTTATTGAAGCTGCGCACATTGGCGACCACGCGTTTTGCCGAGGACAACGCCGCAACAATCAGATCTTTGGTCGATGTCTTCCCGACCGAGCCAGTCACACCAATGACAACAGTCGATGCCGGGAACTGCGTGCGACCCCATCGGGCTGCATCAATCAACGCCCGAGCGGTGTCATCGACAACGATGGCAGTCCCGCCGAGTCCCTCAACGAGTTCAGGACGAGATGTCAGATACGCCGCCGCACCGGCCTTCAGAGCATCACTGATGAAATCGTGACCATCGCGTTCGGCCACAATCGGCACAAAAAGCTGATGGTGCAACACCTGACGTGAGTCAAATGTTGCACCATCAATGTCAGTATCTGGACCGACCAAGCGACCACCAATGGCATTCGCTAGATCGGAGGCGAGCAACTTCACGTATCAAACGGTAGTTGCTGTGCCTCGTGAATAGGTGTCAGTGCTGAACGTCCTCGAGGGTTTCGCCAAGTTCGAACTTCACGTACTCTTCGCCGGTGTCGACAGCATTCTCGAATTGGATGACTCCCATTTCTTCGAAACGACGACGCAACCACGAATCGTTACGGTCCAAAAGACCCAACTTCTTGCAGTTCGGGACAATCTTGGCGAACAACATCTGCTGGAAGACTTCGCGCGTTGGGTCGTTGAGTACCAACGGAACGACGTCGCGCGGGTTGACACCCATGCGACTCCATACCTCTTGTGACATGAAGCGGTCACGCATACGAACCGAAGCCTCGTAAGCGAACTCTTGACGTTCTTTGATTTCCTTGTCGCTCATTTCGGCATATACCTCTTGAAGTGACAAGACACCGAAAGCAACGTGACGAGCTTCGTCGCTCATGACATAGCGCAACAACTTCTTGAGCAACGGCTCATTGGTCATCTGCTGCATGTTGCCGAATGCGGCGAGAGCAAGGCCTTCAACCATGATCTGCATACCGAGGTACGTCATGTCCCAGCGGCTGTCATTCACGATGTCATCAAGCAACATACGCAAGTGAGCGTTGATCTGGTACGAACCGCCCAACTTCTCGTCGAGGTAACGAGCGAACACTTCAACGTGACGAGCTTCGTCAACTACCTGGGTGCTGGCGTACAACTTGGCGTCGTACCACGGAACAGTCTCAACAATTTTCGCGGTACAAATAAGTGCACCCTGCTCGCCGTGCATGAACTGTGACAAGCTCCAGCGACGCTGTTCGATAGCGAACTCGGTCCATTCTTTGTCGCCCCACTTCGACAAGGTGGTGCCGCCATAGTGAGCTGGTGTCAGTCCTGAAGCAAAAGCTGCTAGATCCATAGCGACTTGCTCTTCTTCGTCAACGTTGATCGACCAATCAAGATCGGTGGAACCGTTCCACTGGCCAACCTTGGCCTTTTCGTACAACTTACGCAATGCTGGACGGCTCAGTGAGTAGTCCCACGTAAAAATCGCATCGGCATTGTCTTTGACGATGTGCTGAACAGCTTCGGCATCATCGTTGGTGATGGAAAGAATTGCCTCGATGTCATTGAGGTCAGAACGACCCAAAATGTCTTGGCTTTCGTTTTCGGTAATGCTCATTTTTGTCTCCTGTGTTTTTGAGAATTTTGTTAATAGATCACTGCGGGATTAAGCGCATAGATAAACGGTTTAAAGAATTCGCGTGCCGAATCGGCGTCAGCCAAATCGAAGTGAGTACTTGGCGCCAAGAAAAATGAAATGACGAATCGGGCCAATAGTTCAACCAAAACCTCAGCTTCAGCAAGCGGTACGAACTCAGTCAAGAAGGGTGTCATGTATTGCGATGCCACATTCAAAATGCGCGGCATGCCTTCAACGGTCAACGCCTTGAGCGCAGTACCTTCTTCGGTCGACAGCATCATGGTGAGATGTTCGTCGGCACGCATTTCACGCATCGCGTACACCGAAACCTTGACCGCAAAATCAAGCAGCGATTCAACGGGTTCAATGCTCGAGCGCATGCCCGCAAAGAATTCGCCGAGTTCACGCACTCGCAAAGCATCAAACATGACGTCTTTGCCACCGGGGAAAATTCGGTACAGAGTTGCTCGCGACACGTTGGCTTCGGCCGCCACATCATCGATGGTCAACTTGTTAACACCCCAACGGTCGACACAACGACGGGCCGCGTCAAGGATGCGATCCTCAGGGCTCTGAAAAGTCGTGTCGTTGGTCACCACAAGTTGAGACACTAAGACCCCTCGTGTCTCATTGTCAAGGGGCGAAAGGACTTTTCTTAATCCCGACTAACTTAGTCGGGTATTCGCCTTGGTAACCTCTCAGAGTCCCCTACCGAAAGGAACCGACATGATTCGTCGTCTTTCATTGGCACTTGCTGCCACATCCCTATTAGCCCTCGCCGCCTGTGGTGGCGATGACAGTTCAACGTCTGGTGCCGACGCTGCCGCCGACACCAGTGCCGCACCTGGCGTCAATACCGACGACTCAATGTCGGGAACATGGGACACCATCAGTGCCGATTGCGCCGCAGGCAAAACCCTCACCCCTGACACGTTGACCATCGGAACCGGCTCACCGGCCTATTCACCTTGGGTCGAAAACGATGCGCCCGAAACTGGCGAAGGCTTTGAAGCCGCGGTTGGTTACGCCATCGCCCGCACCATGGGTTACGCCGACTCACAAGTCGTGTGGGTTCGTACCACTTTTGACGAAGCAATTGCGCCTGGCGACAAGAACTTCGACTTCAACCTGCAGCAGTACTCCATTACCCCAGAGCGAGAGCAGACCATCTCGTTCAGCGATTCGTACTAC
>CANGIP010000040.1 GCA_947454105.1 Actinomycetota bacterium
ATGTCATAGTGAGCAATTTCTGTGAAGGCAATAGCAGCTAAATCTCGACGAGTGTTTGCCGCCACTGCACCAGTGCTCTTGATTTCATCAATGACTCGCGCGTAATCACTTGGTCGAACGACGACAGCAACATGGGCATGATTCTTGGCCGCACCACGCACCAGGGTGGGTCCACCAATATCGATGAGTTCAATACTCGGGTTGCTGTCAAAGGGATACAGGTTCACGACAACAAGACTGATCGGCGAGATGTTGTGAGCCTCAAGGTCGGCGACATGTGATGCGTCGTCGAGGTCAGCCAATATTCCGGCGTGCACAGTCGGGTGAAGAGTGACGACTCGGTGTCCCAACATTGCGGGGTAGCCCGTGAGATCGGCGACGTCAGTGACCCTCAGACCCTTATCTTGCAGGACTTTCGCCGTTCCGCCACTGGAAATGAGGTCCCATCCAGCCGCCGCTAAGACCTCGGCAAATTCAACGATTCCGGTCTTGTCGAACACACTGAGTAAGGCGGCGGGCATGCCTTGACCTTAGGCGTCGTGAATAGATCTAAACAAGGTCATGACAAGTGTTGTCATACGGCCCCTATTTAATTGGGTAAGTTGCGACACAGTTGAGTTGACACGCAGGCAACTCGCATCATCAATTACCTAGATAAAGGAGCAAACAATGGATTTTTCAAAGTTCAAGACACCAGATTGGCTCAAGGTCGGAGGCGCACTCGGATTTTTAATCTTTGGATTTATGAGTTGGGTCAAGGTTGATGTCGGAGAAATTGGTTTCGGAAGCAATAGCTTAGGTTCCGTTTTTGACTTCTTCTTTACGGGCACAATTCCGTGGATTTTGATCATGGCATCAGCAATCGTGACTGTTTTGCTTGCCACTGGAAAGATGAAGCAAGGAAAAATGAATTGGCCGATGCTGATGGTGATTGCCAACGGTCTCGCCGCGGTCTTATTGCTCATTCGCATTATTTTCAATCCGCTGGACGGAAAGAACGAGCTCGAAGCCATGGGTGTTGATGTTCAACGAGGAATCGGAATGATTTTGTCAGTACTCGCTGGACTTGTTGCAGCCGCTGGCTCGATCATGAGTTTCACCGCTGGTGGAGGAAATCTGAAGGACCTGACCGACGTCAACAAGATCAAAGACGGTTTCGGCCAAAACTGACGCAACCGTTTTTCAACACGTACCTAAAATGCAAAGAGCCCGAGGCATTGCCTCGGGCTCTTTCAATTCTTGCTGGATGTTTCAGCTGATCGATTTGATGATTTCTGCCATCAAGTCGCCGGCTTCGGTCGGGTTGAGACCCACCTTCACACCGGCAGCACGCAATGCATCCATCTTGCCTTGTGCAGTTCCTTTACCGCCCGAGACAATGGCGCCAGCGTGGCCCATCTTCTTACCGGCCGGAGCCGTGACACCTGCGATGTACGCACTCATGGGCTTGGTGACGTTGGCCTTAATGAATTCAGCGGCTTCTTCTTCGGCTGATCCACCAATTTCACCAATCATGATGATGGCGTCGGTCTCGGGATCGTTCTGGAATTCACGCAAGCAATCGATGAAGTTGGTACCGGGCACGGGGTCGCCACCGATACCGACACACGTGCTCACGCCAATGCCGCGCTGCTTGAGTTCGTACAAGGCCTGATAGGTCAGGGTTCCTGAGCGGCTCACGATGCCAACATTCTTCTTGCCAGCCTTGGGCAGTTCAGCAATTTCGCCGGCGGTGATTCCGATGTTGCACTTACCTGGGCTGATGATGCCTGGGCAGTTCGGACCGAGCAAACGGGTCTTGGGGTAATCGCGTACCAAGGTGTTGAACACTTTGGCTTCGTCTTGTGCGGGGATGCCTTCGGTGATGCACACGATGAAAGCAATGCCGGCGGCGGCAGCTTCAAGAATTGCAGCCGATGCGGCTTTGGGCGGCACAGCAATGAACGATGCATTTGCACCCGTTGCAGCAACCGCTTCAGCGACCGAGTTGAAAACCGGAATGCCTTCAACATCGGTTCCGCCCTTGCCTGGTGTGACTCCACCGACAACTTGGGTTCCGTATGCCTTGTTACGCAGACCGTGGTATTTGCCTTGGCCTCCGGTCAGACCTTGCACGATGACCTTGGTTGATTGATTCACGAAAATTGCCATGGGTTCACTTCCCCTTCGAGAGAGCGACAGCGGCGTGAGCAGCTTCGAGCATTGTGGGCTTAGAGATCAATGTGGACTCGGGGATTCCGGCGTCGGCCAAAATCTTGCGTCCTTCTTCAGCATTGGTGCCGTCGAGACGAATCACGATCGGTGCCTTGAGTGTCACGCGTGACAATGCTTCAACAATTCCCTTGGCAACTTCTTCACCGCGAGTAATTCCACCGAAGATGTTGATGAAAATTGATGTGACCTTCTCGTCGAAGTTGATCACTTCGAGAGCAGCAGCCATCACGTCAGCGTTAGCACCGCCACCGATGTCTAAGAAGTTGGCAGCAGTTCCGCCGACTTGATTGACAACGTCGAGCGTGCTCATTGCCAAACCAGCACCGTTAGCGATGATGCCAACAGTTCCGTCAAGACCGATGTATTGCAAGCCGTGTGTGCGTGCGAGTTGTTCGCGCGAATCAAGTTCTTCAGTCGCGCGATACTCGGCCCACTCGGGATGACGGAAGTCAGCATTGTCGTCAAGGCTGACCTTGGCATCAAGTGCGTGCACTTCACCGGTGGGCTTCAGAATCAACGGGTTAATTTCAGCAAGGTCGCAGTCGCCTTCGGTGAAGCAACGGTACAACTGCACCAAAATCTTGGCGACACCATCAAGTGCCTTCGCCGGAATCTTTGCGTCGACTGCAGCTTTGTGTGCTGCAGCAGCTGACAATCCATCAACAGGATCAATGTGCAATTTGATAATTGCATCGGGATCCTTTTCGGCGACTTCTTCAATTTCAACGCCGCCTTGTGCTGACAACATCAACAAGTGCTTCTTTGCAGCGCGGTCGAGCGTGAATGACGCGTAGTACTCCTCGTCGATGTCGCTCGCGTTTTCAACCCACACGCGCTTGACGACATGGCCCTTGATATCCATGCCCAAAATGTTGTTGGCGTGGAAGCGAGTTTCTTCAGCGTTGTTGGCCAACTTGATGCCGCCAGCCTTACCGCGTCCACCAACTTGTACTTGTGCTTTCACAACAACGGGGTAACCCGATGCGTCAGCAACTTTCACTGCTTCATCAACAGTGTCAGCAGCGCCTCCCGGGCTCACCGGGATGTCGAAACGGGCGAAGTACTGCTTGCCCTGATATTCGAACAGATCCATTGATTATGTCCTCTCTCTAACTTGCGTCTTCTCGGGCGTCCAGTGCTACTTCTAGCCACTGAGCGATTGCTTTCAACGACGAACCAGGTCCGAAGATTTCGGCCACTCCTTGTTCACGCAACGTACGTGCGTCGGCGTCGGGGATGACTCCACCACCAAAAATCAAGGTGTCTTCCATGGAACGATTTTTCAGTTCTTCCATCACTCGGGGGAACAACGTCAAATGCGCACCAGACAACAACGACAGACCCACGGCATCGACATCTTCTTGCAGTGCTGTTTCAGCGATCTGCTCGGGGGTCTGATGAAGACCCGTATAGATGACCTCGAACCCATGGTCGCGGAGTGCTCTAGTGATGGTCTTTGCGCCTCTGTCATGCCCATCAAGTCCGGGCTTGGCAACGACGACTCGGTATGGCCGCTTCACAAGAGAGAAACCCTACGCCATCAGGGCGTCATCCACACATTCGCACGCGACGGCGCGAAACTGTGATGCACAATAAATGTGTCACAGACGCGAGAAAGCCCCGACTCGGCTCCGCCAGAACCGAATCGGGGCTCCGCCCGCCAGCGGATTGTCATCCCAAGGGGGTTAGGCGACGTCGTTGCGCTTGCGGCGACCAGCGATCACGAGCCAACCCGCAACCAGCAAACTTGCGGCGAGGCCGAGCAAGGCCAGACCCGAAGCGCCGGTCATCGGAAGATTGCCCGACGTTGCACTGGCAGTTTCGTTACCGGCAATTTGGTTACCGGCAATTTCGAGAGTGGAATCGCTCGTGGTCGTTGCTGGACCTTCAGCGACTTCACGTGCCACTTCAGGAGCAGAGACCGGGCTTGTTTCGGCAGCCACTTGCGGGTTCGTGAGACTTGAATCGTTCGGTGCAGCGTTTGCGGGAATCTCGAGAGCAACCGCTGGAGTTTCAAAACTGGCCACCGTCGTGTCGGGAGCAGTCGTGTCAGGCGCAGTGGTATCAGGAGTTGAATCCACGGGAACATCGGCAACGGGTGCATCCGCCACAGGAGCATCAACAACCGGCACCGTCACAACGGGGGCCGAAACTTCATCGTTCAAATCGTCTTCGTTCAAATCGTCATCGCTCGAATCTTCACTGGCGTCATCGTCGCAATTGTCCTCACCAGTGCCGTGGCCGTATCCCCAGCCCTGGCCGTGAGTCTCGTGACCACGACCATTTTCGTCTTCGTCATCATCCTCATGGCCGTGATCCGAACCGTGCTGATGCTCCGAGCTAGAGGTATTGCGTTCGTGTTCTCCATCGCTCGCCGATGCGCCTGCCACACCGGCACCGAGAGCCATCGTGCAGGCGATTGCGGTGATGACTAAACCTTTTGCGAACAAGTTGTTGATTTTCATGGCGGACCTTTCGTTGTCAGCGCCCGTTGCGCTGTCGGGGAACAAGAGCAACGACTCGGTGGGTCCTGACAAAAATTTGGAAACTTTTTGGAGAAATCTTGAAATATTTCCCGAAGGACTTTAAAAATCGGTCTCATGCTGGGCAGACTCACGACGTGGCGCTCCCCGAATTTCGCTCTCCCATCAGCCGTGCGGTCGCTCCGGTGCTGGCCGGACTCGGGTTCTTTGCCGTCCTTGGGCTCATCATGTGGGGTATCGCCGCCTTGATGGCCGGCGAACAAGCACAAACAACAACGTTCACTCCCGACCGACTCCCTGTCGGCAACGTCGATCAATGGGCCACGTCAATTGATGCAAACGGGCCAGTGTTATTCCCAGGTCTCGGAACTACGTCGGGTGAACGCACCATTGTTCTTGATCACAACGGCACCGACTCTGAACGCGGTTGGGTTGTGTACTACGCGTTTCCTGCTGACCGCGATGTCACTTGTGCAATCGAACAAATTGTTGGCACTGACACATTTACTGATTGCGATGGTCGCACGATTTCGATTGATGATCTTGCCCCGCCAACAAATGGCGAGTACCCAATCATCGAAGATCGCGTGGCGTTGTACATCGACCTTGGCGAACGCGCCAATGATGTCACCACAACCATCGCCGGTTAAAAACTGAACAGCAACAAAAACGAAACCTCACCCTCGAGCTTCTTGACAGACTTGTACTCAGAAGCAACCTACGGCTTAAGACACCACTGCTCGCGATTAGACAGGGACGAGTTCTTTTCCGTCTGAGGTGTGGACGTGAGTGATTCCGGTGGTGTGGTCGATAGTTGTGGTGTAGCCCGCGGTTGCTTTATATCTGTTGTGTTTTCGACATAGTGGGTCGCCGTTGTCGGGTGATGTTGTTCCGCCTTCAGACCATGGTGTGCGATGGTCGGCTTCGCACGTCAAAGCCGAACATCCTGGCCAAATACATTTTCTTCGCCGTAAAAATATTGCTTCTCGTGATGAACCCGTGAATAAGCGTGATTTGCGTCCGAGATCGATCACGGTGCTGGGTGAACTCATGACAACACGTCGTACCTGGCCGATCATTGAAGCGACGATCGCATCAAACGGATCGATCGTGACGCCAGTGGTGGTTTCGCAGCGGCGTGAACCAAACGAATCGGGTGAACCCAACAATGACGGTAGTGGCGTGTCATTGAGTAGTGCGGTGAGAGCGGTTTCATACGTTGCCGCATCGATGACAATGTTGACAACAGGTTCTGACGGTGCAAAGCGGCCGATGCCCGCTGATGCGAAGATCGCATACAAGGCATCGGCTCGTCGTTGTTTGGCCGTGCGAGCCAAATCTGAATACAAATCCAACCCTTTCGCATCACGATCAGCAAGATCTTGCGCAAGTTCGGCCTGAACATACTTTTCGAACACTTCGAGTATGAACGCACCCTGCGCGGTGCCAACTTTGGCGTCCACATATACGACGTCGCCGACGGGGTGAACGGTGGCGTCTCGGTCTTCATGAACACGTTCGCTGTCGCGGTGCGCGCCGTCGGCGTCTGCATAATGTTCCCAACGGATCATCACAGAATTGAAGTCTTCATAGGGCATGTCTTCAGCGCGATCGGCCAACATCTCAACAAAAGCGGGAAGTTCAGCTGTGACTCGTTTGTTCGCGTGAGCGGCGGCCAGTCGGCGCACTTGGGCGACACCGATCGAGCCAGCCTGCAAACGTTCAGAGACCTGTGGGAACTCGACGACCATGCGCGCGACTTTCACATGATGTTTCACATCACCCGCACTGTAAGAAATACCGGCCCGTAACCAGCCAGCCATGGTGGTGTGGCCGTGATCGCGAAATGCTCCCGTGCGATCAACCTCAGCTAACACTTCAGCACGAGCGGCTTCGATAAAGCGTGACGCTTTTTCAAGCTCAACCAGACGAGTCATCGCATCATCACCATCAACAATCAAAGATTGCGACGACCATGCAGCGCGCAAACCTGCAACGAGAAAACCACCACAACTTTCTGCGGTTTTTGGTGTCAGATCACGTGAGAACAT
>CANGIP010000041.1 GCA_947454105.1 Actinomycetota bacterium
CCTTTTGTTGCCATGCGCGGCGGCCAGTCGGCGCACTTGGGCGACACCGATCGAGCCAGCCTGCAAACGTTCAGAGATCTGTGGGAACTCGACGACCATGCGCGCGACTTTCACATGATGTTTCGCATCCCCCGCACTGTAAGAAATACCGGCTCGTAACCAGCCGGCCATGGTGGTGTGGCCGTGATCACGAAATGCGCCAGTGCGATCAACTTCGGCAAGCACTTCTGCACGAGCGGCTTCGATAAACCGTGACACTTTTTCAAGCTCAACCAGACGAGTCATCGCGTCGTCACCATCAACGATCGAAGATTGTGATGACCACGCAGCACGCAAACCTGCAACGAGAAAACCGCGACTACCTTCAGCGGTTTTTGTTGTCAGATCACGTGAGAACATATGTTCTTAGTATGCCAGTTGGGTGTGGCAAAAAGCAAATGAAATCAATAGTTTTTTGAAAAAAGTTTTCTGCGAAAAGTTCTCAAGGATGATCCAAGAATTGAACGATCTCTTTCAACGCTCTGCGGTCCTGGATAAAAAACATATGGCCGCCGAGGTATTCGCGATATTCAGAAGTTGCAATTCGCGAGGCGATCGATCGGCCATTTTCAGGCGGTGCGATACCGTCAAATGTGCCACTTGCAATGAGAACTTCTGCAGTCACATTGTGCAAACGATCCCACACATCGTGATGACGACGTGCTTCTAGTTGCAATAATTCACCCCGGCGCTTCTCAGCATCAGAATTAGCGACCGCAGGAAGGCGATACATCTCATCTTCAGGATGATCGACAAACCATTGTTCATTGAATCGGGTGTCACTCAAGCGCAGATTTGTTTCGGCTCTCAATTCTGGATCCAACAAAGCCACTTCATGTAACGGGTACGAACTTCCGCCTTCTCCTCCTGCACTTGTACAGCACAACACCATTCGGTTCACCCGATCAGGAAAAGTAGTAGCCAACTCTTGGGCCACCATTCCCCCAAAGCTGATACCGAGAACATTGAACGATTTCCAGCCAAGATGATCAGCCAAGGCAATTGCATCGGCGGCGTATTGAGCCATTGCATAAGGCCCTTCAGGAATTGATGTCTTTCCAAGACCACGCTGATCGTGGATTGCGACCGTAAAAGATCTGGCGAAATAATCCACGAGCAGGCTGACGGCCTCGATAGTTGATCCAGAACCATTCAAAAACAACAGAGGTTGACCCGAACCCCTGACCTCGTAATAGACGGTGCAACCGTCATGTGAAAACGAAGAATCAGAAATATCTACTTCGTTGGACACGGTCACAAACTAATCTAGGAACATGGCTTTGGACCCAGTTTTGACTGATCTGCAGGGAATCGAACGCGCTGGCGCCGTTATTCTCTGTAACGATTTCGTGGCCAACCTCACCTTCTTCACCGAAACACTTGGTTTTCGAGTTGAGACAATCCATCCAGCTGATGGCCCAACTCATGCGTCAATCGTCGGTCACGGCTGCCGGTTCTATTTGCAAGTGGGCGCTGAAGTACCTGTACACATTCGTTTGACGGTCAACCAAACCAGCGCACTCGCTGGTCAACAGATCAAGGCTCCTAACGGATCAATCGTTGAATGTGTTATTGTTCAGCCTGGAATGACCATTGAGCCACTCGTTTCCTCGCTCGTTGCCAACCATGAAGTCACCGACGGATCATCGCAAGTCGGCCGAGCCGGAATGTTGTATCGCGATCTCGTTCCCGGCCGTCAAGGCGGGTCGGTCATTGCATCGCTTATTCGTATCGCCGAAGGTGGCCCAGTCCCCGACTATGTGCATTTCCACGAAGTGCTATTTCAATTGATTTTTTGCCGTTCAGGATGGGTTCGAGTTGTCTATGAAGATCAAGGCGAATCGTTCATACTTCATGCGGGTGACTGCGTCATTCAGCCTCCGACGATTCGTCATCGAGTTCTCGAGAGCGGTGACAATCTCGAAGTAATCGAAATTGGCTATCCGGCTGAACATCTCACAAATGCCGATCCAACAACGACCTTGCCAAATGCCCAAGTTGATCCTGGTCGCGTTTGGGAAGGTCAAAGTTTCATCAGACATATTGCTTCAGACGCAAAATGGCAGCAACTCGCTTCTGGCGTTGCGTCAACTGATACCGGGATCTTCAATGCAACGCAAGGATTGACTGATGTACAAGTGATCAAGGCAGACAGCAAGAGCACTTGGCAACAGACAACGATTCAGCCCTTGACTTTTGAATTTCTCTTTGTACTTGACGGTGATGCACATGTATCAACATCACGAGAGGGCGAACACTCCCTCGTCAATGGTTCAAGTTTGGTCATTCCGCCCGGGAACTCCTACACGGTGAATCACGTGAGTGAAAGCCAAATTCTCAAACTGTCATTGCACGCTGTCAAATAGAGCGAATCCAAAAATTACTGACGTCCCATTTCGGCACGAGCCTGAGCTTCGGCATTTTTCGGATCTTTCTTAGTGTCGATCAACGTAATAGTGACTGATTCCAAAGTTCCTTCAAATGGGAAACCATCGCTTCGGTTGGCGTAATCGAACGCCACCGGAGATCCGTGGTCGTAAGCAACTGAGGGGCCAACGCTTGAGATCACGCGCATAATGAATGGCAGTTCAAGACGACCGACTTCTTCTTGGTTGACGAGCAAAACTGCGTAGCCACCTTTACCGGTACGACGAAGTTGGCACGTGAGAGTTGATGCCCCAGTCGGCAATTCTGATTGTGATCGCACAACGAGGTGTTCACCAAAGAAGTTGTAGTCAAACACCAACCGGTTGTCGTAAATGTAGAAACTAAAACCAGAGTTTTCAGTGCCAGTAGCGAAGATCACTCCACCTTCAGCGGACCCGCGTTCGACGACTGCTTCCATATCCCAACTACGACCGCCCATTGCAGCGGCGGCTTGCGAAGGCAATGGTGCCATCGGCGGACGATAGACGTATTTTCGTGATTCAGGGTGCGGACTGTTCTTTTTGAAGTTGATACCGAACAGTTCAAGCCCTCGATCATCAAGCGGTAGCACACCTTCGTTTTCTGCCTCTTCCCACCACAATGCAATGAGCTCTTTCAAACGATCTGGTTCTTGTTGAGCGAGATCGATAGTTTCAGAGCGATCGGCTTCAACGTGGTACAACTCCCACACGTCATCGTCAAAAGAAACTCCTGGCGTATGTCGAGTGACAGCCTTCCAACCATTGGCATAAATGCCGCGGTGACCAACCATTTCGTAATACTGAACCAGTTTGCGGGTCTTCGCTTCTTTGTCGTCAAAGGTGTAGTTCATGGCCACACCAGAAATTGGCATCTGCTCAAGTCCGCGATAGGTGTCGGGCGGAGTGATGCCAATGGCCTCGTAAATGGTTGGCACGATGTCATTCACATGATGGAACTGGTCACGTAAAGATCCAGTGTCTTTCACACCCTTGGGCCACTTGATAATGAGCGGAACGTGAATTCCACCTTCATGAGTGTTCTGCTTGTAGAACTTGAACGGAGTATTGCCAACCTGCGACCAACCCCAGGGGTAGTTGCTGTGACTATGTGGCCCACCAATTTCATCAATACGATGAATCGCTTCATCAGGCATCTCAATCATCATGTTAAAGAACTTCATCTCATGAAGAACGCCAAATGGTCCGCCTTCTTGTGAAGCTCCGTTGTCAGCAAGCAACACGATCATGGTGTTGTCGTCGAGACCGAGTTTTTCGATTGAGGCCAACAAACGACCAATCTGTACATCGGTGTGGTCAAGAAATGCTGCATACGCCTCTTGCAATCGGCATGCAAGGCGTTGCTGGTTCTCTGACAGAGTGTCCCACGGTTCAACGCCTGGGTTACGGGGTGCCAACTTTGTTTCTTCGGGTAAGAGGCCCAGTTCTTTTTGACGGGCAAACCAACGATCGCGAAAAACATCCCAACCTTCATCAAAGGCCCCGCGATACTTCGCCATGTATTCCGGCGGAGCTTGGTGAGGTGCATGAGTCGCTCCGAATGCGAGATACATAAAAAATGGTCGATCAGGCCGAACTCCTACCGAGTCGTGGACAAAAGTGATTGCGTGATCGACTAAATCCTCGGTGAGGTGGTAGCCATCGTCAGGTCCAGCCGGTGGCTCAACCCAATGATTGTCATAGACGAGCTCGGGATAGAACTGATCGGTTTCTCCGTCGAGGAAACCATAGAAACGATCAAAGCCACGTTGCAGTGGCCATTGATCGTATGGACCAGCGGGCGATGCATCGACCATCGGACACAAGTGCCATTTACCTAAAGCGAACGTTGTGTAGCCCTCTTCACGAACGACTTCGGCAACAGTGGCAGCATGATTAGAAATTTGACCACGCATGTGGGGGAAACCAGAGTCAAAGTTTGAAACTCCGCGCATACCTACTGCGTGATGATTACGACCCGTTAACAGCGCTGCGCGAGTCGGTGAGCACAATGGAGTGACGTGAAAGTTTGTGTAGCGAAGTCCTTGCTCGGCCAATCGATCAATGTTTGGTGTGTCGATGGTCGAACCAAAACAACCAAGGTGCGAAAAACCTAAGTCGTCAAACAACATCACAATGACGTTCGGTGCCTTTTCTCCAGGATGCCTATTGGGAGGCCACGCAGCTTCTGACTCGGCAACGGTCCGACCAATTTTTCCGGTAAAGCCTTCGTAATCTTTCACAAGTATTGACAATAGCCATGCCACTACCTACCCTCGGCATATGTCCAAAGAAACCCAGTCCTCTCCCCGCCCGGTCGCGATCGTTGCCGATGGCCATTTCTACGTCGGACCCGAACTGTGTCGTCATTTCGCACAACGTGGTTTCAACCTCGTTGTGGGGAACGCTTCGGATGAACTCGCCTCCGAGTTAAAGGCTTTGGGCGTTGAAGTTGAGGTTGTTCCAAAGGTTCAAGATCTCTCTGATCCCAAAAATTCTGAATTGCTGGTTGAACGCGCACTCTCAAAATTTGGCAAAATCGACTCTGCGGTGATGTTTTCCGGTCAAATCATCACCGGACGATTCGTGAATTCATCACTTGAAGATCTGCGCTCAGTTTTGGTTGGCTGTGTTGAGGCTCCATACAACTTCATGAAGGCTGTCGTACCCAAAATGACCCTTCAGGGTCAAGGCCAAGTTCTGGTGATTACGAGTGCGTCAGCTGCTCGTCCGACGCCTGGAGCTCCGCTGTATTCGGCCGCCCGAGCAGGAGCATCAATGTTGGTTAAAAACGTTGCTGACGAAGTTGCCCGTACTGGGGTTCAGGTCAACGCTGTCGGAACCAACTTCATGGACTTCCCGGCATTCCTCAAAGCCTCTGGAGCTACCGATCCCGAAGTTCGGGCCAAGATTGAGTCTCAAGTGCCTATGCGACGCCTCGGCACGATGACCGAATTCGCGGCTTTTTGTATGGCTTTCCTCGACGGCTCAAGCCGATTTACGACTGGTCAGTTCGTCGCCTATGCAGGAGGCTGGGCGTAACGGCAGAATAGAGGTGTGAAACGATCCCTCTATAACGATGACCATCTAGCCTTTGGCGCCAGCTTTCGTAGCTTCATCGCCAAAGAGATCTCTCCTTTCTACGATCAGTGGGAAAAGGACGGCATCGCCCCTCGAGAGATGTACGCCAAAGCCGGAGCCAGTGGCTTCTTGGGCATGGCGATTCCCGAACAATATGGCGGTGGCGGCATTAAAGATTTTCGATTCAATGCGATCATCGCTGAAGAATTGGCCGCAGCCGGAATCGGCGGGGCAGGTGCCGGAATCACCTTGCATAACGACATCACTACTCCGTATTACATGGAGATTTGCAACGACGAGCAAAAGGCTCGCTGGCTACCAGGGATCGCCAGTGGAGAACTCATCACCGCCATTGCAATGACCGAACCAGGAACTGGCAGCGATCTTGCCAGTATCGCGTCTACAGCTCGCAAAGATGGTGACCGCTACATCTTGAATGGTTCGAAAACTTTCATCACGAACGGCATCAACTCTGACATCATCATCGTTGCTGCGAAAACCGACCCAACTCAGCGCCACACCGGAATGTCGTTGATGGTTGTTGAACGATCAATGGTTGGCTTTGAACGCGGTCGCAATCTTGAAAAGATTGGTATGCACAGCCAAGACACCGCAGAACTCTTCTTTAATGATGTTGAAGTGCCAGTTGAGAACCTTCTTGGTGAAGAGGGACGAGCGTTTCATTACCTCACGTCAAACTTGGCACAAGAGCGTTTATCTATTGCTATCGCCGGTGTGGCATTCGCTCGATCGGCGCTGAATTGGACAGTGGACTATGTGAAAGAACGCAAGGCTTTCGGGCAGTCAATTTCTAACTTTCAGAACACAAAGTTTGTTCTCGCTGAACAGCGAACGGCAATCGATGTCGCACAGGCATACGTTGATCAATGCATCTTGGCTCTCAACGCTGATCAACTCACTGCCGCTGAAGCAGCTGCCGCCAAATTCTGGTGCACCGAACTGCAGAACAAGGTTGCAGACAAGTGCCTGCAACTATTTGGTGGTTATGGATACATGAGCGAATACCCCATCGCCCGCACCTACGCCGACGCTCGTATCACCACGATCTACGGTGGAACCACTGAAGTAATGAAAACGATCATCGCTAAAGAGATGGGTTTATGAAAATCGCCTTAAGCGCCGAGACCTATCGCGAGCCAGATGCCTATAAGGC
>CANGIP010000042.1 GCA_947454105.1 Actinomycetota bacterium
CCTGAACAAATGATTTTCATGCACGCATCACGCTATGAAATCGCCATGGAATGGGCTGCTTGGTTCCAAACGTACGATGTCTTGTTGAGCCCGACCTGGAGTTTGCCGGCTTTCACCCATGGGTTTGACATTGCCGGATCTGACGAGGCTAAAGAAGTACTAGAAACCTTTAGAACGGTTTTGCCACAAAACTTTCTGGGTAGCCCTTCTGCCATTGTTCCAGCAGGAATTTCCGATGGACTACCCGTCGGCGTACAAATCAGTGCCTGGCGAAATGACGATTTAAAGTGTTTGTCTGTTGCAGATATCATTGACTCGGCGATGGGAATCTCTACTCCTATTGATCCAATTCATTGATTCTTTGGTATTGATTCCATGAATTCGCTCGTTGCGCTTGATCTTGAACCAAGCCAGAGGTTCGTTGATGAACTGTCGAAGGCTTGGGATTCTGGCGATGCGGTTTTGCCCATTGATCAAAGGTTGCCCGAGGAGGGCAAGAAACGACTGATCGATCAACTCAAACCAACACACATCGTCTCATCAAATGATCGACAAGAACTTCACGATGGAGTGCCCGTTGAGCAGGGCGATGCACTCGTTGTTGCGACAAGTGGATCATCAGGCGTTCCTAAGGGCGTCGTGCTCACCCATCAATCTGTACTTGCGTCGGCACGAGCTAGTTCTCATGCTCTTGATGTCCAACTAGATGATCATTGGTATTCGTGTCTTCCGCTTGCTCATGTCGGTGGGTTAAGCGTTGTCACTCGATCGTTATTGATGGGAACCCAACTCACAGTCGCTCCAAGGTTTGATCCGGAAGAAGTTCAACGAGCCTCGCATTTCTGCACCTTGATCTCTCTCGTTCCGACAGCATTGCAACGAATAGATCCTCGAAGGTTTCGCTCGATCCTTCTCGGAGGTTCCAAACCTCCGAAGGACCGACCCAAAAATGTGATTGCGACGTATGGTTTGACTGAAACCGGTTCTGGAATCGTCTACGACGGTTTTCCATTGAATAGGGTCGAGATCACAATCGCCATCGATGGTGAAATTTTGGTGCGTTCTCCGATGAACATGCGTTGCTACCGGGACGGCTCGACGCCTATTGACGCTGATGGTTGGTTGCATACCGGTGACATCGGATCGTTGTCCGAAAATGGGTTACTACAAGTAGACGGCCGTCGTGGCGACGTCATCGTGACTGGATCTGAAAAGGTGTGGCCAGATGTCGTTGAGTCGGCAATCGCTGCCCTATTTGACTCACAACAGTTCGCAGTTGTGGGACTGCCCGACCCTGAATGGGGTGAACGAGTTGTTGTCGTGACGACTCGGAACGATGTTTCATTGCAACAGATCAAGGACCTTGTTCTCCAATCATTGCCAAATTATTACGTTCCAAAAAGCATCCATGTCATGGATTCAATTCCAACGACAGCTATCGGAAAGATCCAGCGTTACGAAATCAGACAACAGTTATCCACTAGCGATTGACTCGGTATCGCGCAGTACATTTCGTTTATGGGAAATCTCACAGGAAAAGTTGCATTGATTACGGGTGCCGCATCTGGGATCGGCCGAGCAATAACAGAGAGATTTGTTGCCGATGGCGCCCGAGTGGTGGCTGGAGATATCAGCCCTGAAGGCTTAGAAAATTTGGTCAACGAATTTGGCGAAGCAGTTGCAACTTGTCTGTGCGACGTCACTCAAGAAGAAGACGTCGCCAACCTCGCGGCTTTTGGGATGGCAACCTTTCAGCACGTCGACATAGTCGTTGCTAATGCGGGAGCGGGAACATACGGACTCATTACTGAACTGCCGCTTTCAGAATGGAAACGAATCATCGATTTGTGTTTAACCGGAGTCTTCTTAACCTTGAAACATGGTGGGGCGGTGATCAGTGATGGAGGCTCAATCATCAACATCGCATCCCTTAACGCCATCCAACCGTCACAAGGTATGTCTGCCTACTGTGCAGCCAAAGCGGGCGTATCGATGCTGACCCAAGTAGCAGCAATGGAACTCGGACCCCGCGGCGTAAGAGTTAATACGATTGCTCCTGGATTAGTTGAAACAAATGCAACAAGCGGCATGTTTTCGGTGCCAGTGATTATTGACGAGTTTAAAGAAAATGCCACGTTGAGCAGATTTGCTCAGCCAAGTGAAATTGCTGCAGTGGCTTCCTTCTTGGCTTGCGATGACTCGTCCTATATGAGTGCATCATTTGTCTCTGTTGACGGCGGAGGAAATACTGGTCGTTATCCGAATCTTCCGAAGGCCTTTAGTCAGTTGTAGAAAAGCGGATTAGACGGGATCATTTTCGGTTCCGCTAATCAATGCGATACGGACTGTTCGTATGCGTCGACCGTGAACCTCCACCACCGTAAATCTCCAGCCATCAAAATCAATTGATTCACCCACAACTGGCACGTGCTCAAGTGTTCCGAAAACAAACCCTCCGACACTGTCCCATTCTTCATCGGGAATCTTGATGTCAAGTTTGTCGTTGACATCAGAGACGCTCGTTGATCCATCAACCATGTACTGACCATCGGCAAGGTGTTCGATGTCTTCTTCATGCTTGTCGTATTCATCGACAATTTCGCCAACCAATTCTTCTAAACAGTCTTCAAGTGTGATCAGACCAGCAATACTTCCGTACTCATCAGCCACCACAGCCAGGTGAAACTTCTGCTCTTGCATCTCGCGCATCAAACGATTTACTGGTTTGTTTTCTGGAATGACGATGACCCCACGCATGTGAGACGTCACGATTTCTGACCCATGACCATTTCGTTCCTGACGAATGAGATCCTTAATAAATGTGATGCCAACAACATCATCTTCATCGTTAAGAATTGGCAAACGCGAATAACCATGTTCGATCGCAACATCGATTGCTTCAGTCAAGGTAAATGTCTGAGGAATAGTCACCATGTCAGGCAGTGGAACCATGACCTCGCGAGCAACGGTGTCACCAAATTCAATAATTGACTCAATGAGATCGCGTTCTTCTTCTTCGATGACATCGTCGTTCATCGCGGCTTCAACGATTCCGAGAAGCTCTTGTTCGCTCACGAATGGGCCTTGTTCAAGACCCTTTCCTTTCACGATGACATTGGTTAATGAAATCAGCCATCCCGAAACCATTTTCAGAGGCGGAAAAGATACGAGAAGCTTTGTTCCACGTGCGGTACTTAACGCGGCCCGTTCTGGGTATAACAACGCATAAGTTTTCGGCACTGCCTCTGCAAGAACAAAGAACACGATGACGTTCAAGAGGACACCCACCGCCACTCCGAGTGGACCAAATGCTCGGGAGGCCACAACACCGGTCAACGTCGCTTGAACTGTTTGACACACATTCACCGACAACAACAACGGATTCACCCATTTTTCAGGTTCGCCCACCAATTGTTGCAAGGCTTTACCTTGTTTGACGCCGCCTTCAGCCATGGCCGCGGCCTTAGGTTTCGTCATTCGTGACAGTCCCATTTCTGCCAACGACAAAAAGATCAAGAAAAACAACAACAAAATGATGACTCCGAGCAATGCCCAATCAAGTCCGCCGAAAGTGGCAACCATTGTCAACATCATTCGTCCTCGTCTTGACTCTGTTTGAAGTTCACTGGCACATCTCCATGCCAGTGGTGTGCTTGTAACAATTGACGTTCACGAGACTGCATATCGAGTGTCTTCTCTGGTGTGTCATGGTCCCAACCCAAAATATGCAATATGCCATGGACGACCAGCAAGGCAAACTCATCATCAGCGTTTCCGGCGTGAGTGAATGCCTGGCTCACCGCCACTTCGGGACAAATCACAATGTCACCCAACAACAGAGGCAAATCGCCACGATCGGGCGGAGGACGATCAGGCCCACGAGTAGCGCCAGTCGGACCATTAATCATTTCAAGAACTTCGCCGCCGTCAATCGGGAAGGCCAACACATCAGTCGGTCCCGACTTGCCCATGTGTTCAGAGTTCAGTTCAGACATATCGTTTTGAGAAACAAAAAACAGGCTTAACTCAGTCCCACCCCGAACGCCCTGATCAGCAAGAACGGCGACGGCCAACTTTTGCCAGCGGGCGACATCAACCTCTACTTCAGTTTGCTCGTCGGCACAGAAAACTTCGGCTTCAGTGTCGCCGCCGACTTTGACCTTCTTGCGAAACCTCGGAGGGCCCTCAATCATGGGATTTCTTCACCTGGGAGTTCTTTCGATTTTGCTCTTTAAGGACGGAGTCTTTTTCATAGGCAGCAACGATGTCTCCCACAATACGGTGCCGTACGACATCAGACGTGTCTAAGTGAACGAATTCAAGACCTTCGATATCGCCGAGAAGACGTTGGAGTCCCATTAACCCGCTTCGACCGTCGGGCACGTCAATCTGGGTGGCATCACCAGTCACCACAACTTTTGATCCGAAACCGATTCGGGTCAAGAACATTTTCATCTGTTCGGGCGTGGTGTTCTGGGCCTCATCCAAAATAATGAAACTGTTATTGAGAGTTCGTCCTCTCATGAAAGCAAGGGGCGCAACTTCAAGCGCCTGTCGCTCATGCATCTTCTGCACTCCCTCAGCATCAACCATGTCAAACATGGCGTCATACAAAGGTCGTAGGTAGGGGTCAATCTTGGCCATCAGATCTCCTGGCAAGAATCCCAACCGCTCGCCAGCTTCAACAGCTGGTCTGGTCAAGATGATCCGTTGCACCGATTTGGTTTGCAATGCGTGAACTGCCATCGCAACGGCTAACCAACTTTTACCAGTACCAGCGGGCCCAACCCCGAAGGTAATGACGTTGTTACGAATGGCGTCGATATATCGCTTCTGTCCCGCGGTCTTCGGACGAATCGTTCGACCTTTTGCTCCCCGAAGAATTTCATCAGTTAATACTGAACTTGGTTTCTCATCGGCTCGAACCATTGCAATGCAACGTTTCACCACAGTGTCATCAACAGTTTCGCCACGTCGAAGCAACAACACCAGTTCCTCAAAGAGGCGAGAAAGCAGTCCGGCCGAATCTCCCAGAATGGAGATTTCGTTTCCTCGAACAATGATTTCACTGTCGGTAAAAGCAGTTTCAATCAGTCGCAAGTGACTGTCTCGATGCCCAAGCAATCCCGCCATGAGGTGCGAACCTTGAACAACGATGGACGAGGATGGGAGTGAGGACGAAGCCGGAAGAGTTGACATGCAAAATCAGTCTTCACCGTACTCTGAATGCGTCGGTCAATGCGAAAGTTAAAATTTTGCTTGCGCTTGGTATCGAGATGGGTTTAGTGTCGCCATTGCGGGAGAAAAGTAGACCGTTTTCAGATTGAACTCTGAAAATTTGGCCTCACCTATCAAACGCAGGGGGCTATCCATTTAACACCGCTGTCCAATTAGGTTTGAAGGACTTAAGTCATCTATTGTCGGTTTGTCGACAAAAGTAGACATTTTCATTCGGGCTGTGGCGGCACTGGCAACTCCCGAGATCACAAATCATTCAGAGACCTGATCACGAAAGGATCAACGTGCCTTCTTATCTAACCCCAGGTGTGTATGTCGAAGAGGTGCCCTCAGGTTCAGCGACCTTGTCGGCCGGATTGACCGCAGTCGCAGCCTTTGTTGGCTTCACTGCTGACTTTCCTAAGGACGACCCCACCGACCCGCAGGGCTTGAAGCCCCGTTTAGTGACCAGCTGGACCCAGTACGAAGCTGCTTACGGCGGCTTTTTGGCCGGAGCGATGCTCCCCCACTCGGTCTACGGATTCTTCAATAACGGTGGCGGCATGGCCTACATCGTGCGTGTTGCTCACCAAGCACCGTCCGATCAGCCTGGACAGCGTGCGCTTCCCGCGGTTGACCGTGCGCTTGGTTTGCCACTTGAAGTCACCAGCATTGGACCGTCCGACGGAATGGCAATTGCCATCGAAAACGGCGACCCCGCCGAAGATGGCAAGGCTCCGAACTTCAACTTCGTGGTCACCGAAAGTGGTCAAGAGACCGAGCGTTACGACAATGTCTCATTGTCGGATATCGCTGCCACGGTGAACAAGGCTTCGAAGCGAGTCAA
>CANGIP010000043.1 GCA_947454105.1 Actinomycetota bacterium
AGACCGCAGACGCGGTTCAGAACGAAATCAATATCGGCGAGAGGTGCTCGGTAATCAGTCACAGACCTAACACTAGGTCGCGACGATTAGGCACCGGTGAGTGTGCGCCAATTAGTCGGGTAGGCAGAAGTCACTTGTGCGGGGGTCATTCGTAATGTTGCTTCGGGAACCATGTCGACGATCGAACGACCTTCGGCATAGTGATGTACGTTGCCGACACCCTTAAACAGATCGGCGCGAGTTGTCACCAAATCGGCCGGCGGGTTGGCGTCAAAGAATCCCCACATCGTGAAAGCAATGGTGAGGTCATGAATGACAGGGGCTCGCCCGTACAGCGAAGCTCGGCGTAACGCGATATTGAGACAGCCGCGAATGGCATCGGCGGTCACGAGTCCACCAACCAAGTGCAAACTGTTACTCAGACGGTTTGCCAGCAACAATGCGTAACCCTGGTCTGGTCCCTGAAAACCCAAGTGCTCGCCGACAGGCTGAAATCCTTCAATATCAGTCGGTCGGTTGTTCACCCACGACTGCGGCGCCACATCGGGCGAACCATAGACGCGGACTTCGTTCAGAACTGGGGTGGGGGCAAATTGTGGTGCAGACATCGCTTACTACCGTATTCGCTCAGACGCCCGAATGTAGGAGTCCGTAGATCAAAGATTCTTCAAGGGCTCGCCATGAGGCCTCGATGATGTTTGAACTGACTCCGATTGTGGTCCATGAACGCTCACCGTCAGTCGCGTCGATGAGTACTCGAGTGATCGCACCAGTTGCCGTAGCCCCATCAAGAATGCGCACCTTGTAGTCGGTCAGGTGGATGCGATCGACGTTGGGATACGCCTGCGACACCGCAGCACGAAGCGCGGTATCAATGGCATTGACCGGACCATTTCCTTCAGCGGTATGTACGTGGCGCGTGGCCGAACCTTCTGGTCCAATCCACACCTTGACAGTGGCCTCAGTTGTGAAGTCGCCATTAGCGGTCTCGTCGGTGATGACTCGCATCGACTCAACCTTGAAAAATGACTGTTCCCAGCCGGTGGCTTTGCGCATGAGCAATTCAAGCGATGCGTCAGCAGCTTCAAAGTGATAGCCCTCGTGCTCGAGGCGCTTCAAGTCATCAATGACCTGATTGATTGCCGGTCCATCAAGTTCCAAACCAAGTTCATCGGCCTTGATGTTGATGGTGGCTTTGCCAGCCATTTCGCTTACAACAAAACGGGTACCGTTACCAACCAACGAAGGGTCGACGTGTTCGTACGCATCTTTGGCACGCACGATGGCACTCACATGCAAACCAGCTTTGTGCGCAAACGCACCAGTGCCAACGTACGGTGCCTGCGGATTCATGGGGCGATTCAAAACTTCAGCAACGTGATTACTCACCGCTGTTAAACGCTCAAGTCGTCCTTCTGGCAAGCACTGGTAACCCAACTTCAATTGCAAGTTCGGAATGACTGTTGTGAGGTTGGTGTTGCCGGTGCGCTCGCCCAAACCATTCAAGGTTCCTTGCACATGACCAGCACCGCTCAAGACTGCAGCCATCGAGTTAGCGACTGCACAACCAGTGTCATCATGGCAGTGAATACCGATCGTGACATCGTTGCCGACGTGGCTTTTCACTTGCGCAACAATCTGCTGTACTTCGTGCGGAAGGCTTCCACCATTGGTATCGCACAACACCAAGTGGCTCGCGCCTTTCATCACCGCTGCTTCGAGGGCGCGCAACGCAAACTCTTCATTGCGCTTAAAGCCATCAAAGAAGTGCTCCATGTCAACCAACACTCGGCGACCGTTGCCCTTGAGATACTCAACTGAGTCGGCGATCATCGCGATGCCTTCATCAAGAGTTGTCTGCAATGCGTTGATGACGTGATAATCCCAACTCTTGGCAACGATGCACACGGCGCTGGTGTTGGCATCGATGAGGTGACGCAATGTGGCATCGTCGTCAACTTTGCCTTTGGGGCGCCGGGTTGAACCAAAAGCAACCAAGGTGCTGGTGGTGAACTTCAATTCGGTTGCCGCGCGAGCAAAGAACTCGATGTCTTTCGGGTTCGCACCGGGCCAGCCACCTTCGATGTAATGCACGCCCAAATAATCGAGTTGTTCGGCAATACGAAGCTTGTCTTCAACCGATGCCGAGACGCCCTCGACCTGTAGGCCGTCGCGCAATGTGGTGTCGAATACTTCGATCATGTTGTTTGGCATGTTGCTCATGGTTTTTCTCTCTGTGGTTGAGGTTCATTCCGAGAAACAGAAAAGCCGCCCGGTGGGCGGCTGACTGCGCACGAGAACGAACCCGTGCGCTAGCGAATAATGATGATGGCTGCAGTGTTACGGGAAGTAGTCACGGCGTTCATTAGTAGTAAGTCAACAGGATTCTGCACCCAGTGTCAACGCCAAGGTGATATTTCCTGATGCTTCCGAGATCGGGCTGAATCTCGGTAAGGTTCGGGAATGGCCGAACCAAAGCGCGAACTCTCCCCCGGTATGCAGGAACAACTCGAGTTGGGCTATGTATTCGGCGGACTTGCCACCTTTGGTCAACGCCCATTTCTGACTGAACCGTCACAACTCGACGAGTGGCAACCCCACGTCGCCATCGTGGGCGCGCCATACGACAACTCGACAACTAATCGCCCCGGCGCCCGCTTTGGCCCACGAGCAATTCGCTCGCAGGCGTACGAACCTGGCAGTTACCACATGGACTTGGGTATCGAGATTTTCGATTACCTCGAGGTTGTCGACTTTGGCGATGCATATTGCCCTCACGGTCAAACCGATGTCAGCTTGGCCAATATCAAAGCCCGAGTGAGCGAAGTGGCCAAGCGCGGAATCGTTCCGATCACGCTTGGTGGGGACCATGCAATTACGTGGCCCGCCGCAACGGCAGTTGCTGAGGCAAAAGGATTTGGCAACGTGGGCATGGTGCACTTCGATGCGCACGCCGACACCGCCAACATTCTTGATGGCAACTTGGCAAGCCACGGAACTCCAATGCGCCGACTGATTGAATCAGGCGCAATACCAGGCAAGAACTTTGTGCAAGTTGGTTTGCGCGGATACTGGCCACCCAAAGAAATTTTCGATTGGATGCGCGAACAAGGAATGCGTTGGCACACCATGGACGAAATTTGGCAGCGCGGATTTCAGACCGTGATGCAAGATGCAGTTGCCGAAGCATTAAGTGCTGCCGACAGTTTGTATATCTCGATCGACGTCGACAGCCTTGACCCGGCGTTTGCACCAGGAACTGGAACGCCCGAACCAGGTGGCCTCTTGTCATCAGACTTGTTACGCATGGTGCGTACGCTGTGCCTTGAGCACAACGTTGTCGGCATCGACATTGTCGAAGTTGCACCGGCCTATGACGTGAGCGATCTCACTGTCAACGTGGCACACCGCTTAGCGTTTGAATGCATGGCCGGCCTTGCAGCCCGCCGACGCAATCAACAATAACTATTTGGCGAGTTCGCACCAATGGGCATACTTGGCTTCTTGGCCTCGCACGACTCGCGCATACATCTGACCAATTGCGGTCGTTGCCGGGCCTGGTGCCGGAACTGAACGATCATCAACAGATGCGACTGCGCTCACTTCGGCAGCTGTTCCACACACAAAGATTTCGTCAGCGATGTACAGGTCGCTACGCGCAATGTTGTCAATACGAATATCAATGCCAAGGTCGCGACCGATTTCCATCACTGAGTTCTGGGTGATTCCCTCAAGTGCACCAGCCGACAACGGTGGGGTCAAGATGATGCCATTGCGTGAGCAGAAAATGTTTTCGCCGGTGCATTCGGCAACAAGACCATTCGGCGCCAACATGATGGCTTCGTCGTATCCGGCGCGCAGTGCTTCAACCTTGGCCAACGATGAGTTGACATAGTTACCAACTGTCTTGGCCGCCGGCGGCATGGTGTTGTGATCGTGACGTGTCCACGAAGAAATTTTCATGCGCACGCCTTTGGTTAACGCATCGTCACCCAAGTAAGCGCCCCATGGCCAACAAGCAATCGCTACATCAACGCTGCACGGCAAGGTGTTGAGTCCCATTTCGCCATAGCCGTAGTAGGCCAACGGACGCACGTAGCACGATGGCAAACCAGTTGATGCAACAGTGTCTTTGGTGGCCTGAATGAGTTCTTCAACGGTGTATGGAATTTCCATACCAAGAATGTGTGCGCTGCGGAACAAACGCTCGATGTGCTCGGTGAGGCGGAAGATCGCGGTGCCCTTAGACGTTTCGTAAGCGCGAATTCCTTCGAAGACTCCGGTGCCATAGTGCAAGGTGTGGGTGAGCACATGTACTTGTGCCTTATCCCAATCGACCAATTCGCCGTTCATCCAAATTTTTGGGGTGGGGATCAATGTGGGCATTGCGGACTCCGTTCGAAAGTTCTGTTAGAGAGATTAGTTGGTAACGAGTTGGGCTTAGCCCTTAATTCGTGCGGCGATCGCATCGGCGATTTCGACGGTGTTACCCGAAACCGGATCGGCACATGCTGCACGAATGCGATCGGCAGCCTGTGTTTCACCCAAGAAGTCGAGCATTAAGGCCGCCGACAAAATTGCGGCCGTCGGATTGGCTTTGCCGGTTCCGACAATGTCGGGGGCAGATCCATGCACAGGTTCAAACATGCTGGGGCCAGTACGAGCGGGGTTGAGGTTGGCCGAAGAGGCCAAACCAATACCGCCAGACACTGCTCCACCAAGATCGGTCAAGATGTCACCGAACAAGTTGTCGGTCACAATGACGTCGTAACGATGCGGGTCTTGCACGAAGTAAATACATGCAGCGTCAACGTGGTTATAGGCAGTTCCGATATGCGGGTACTCGGCAGCAACTTCGTTAAAAGCGCGCTCCCACAAGTTGCCTGCGAAAGTCAACACGTTGGTCTTGTGCACCAAGGTCACGTGCTTGCGCTCACGCTTATTTGCCAATTCGAATGCGTAACGAATGCAACGCTCAACACCCATGCGTGTATTCACGCTGCCCTGAGTCGCAACTTCGTGAGGTGTTCCCTTACGCAGCACTCCACCTTCGCCCACATACGGGCCTTCGGTGTTTTCGCGAATACAAATGAAATCGTGGGGCTTGGTGTGACCAGGTGCAGTGCCGATGAACGGACGCTGGTTGATGTACAGATCAAGCTCAAAGCGCATCTTGAGCAACAAGCCGCGCTCGATGACCCCGGGTGGGACATCAGGTGTACCAACAGCACCAAGAAGAATCGCATCAAAGGCGCGCAACTGATTCAGCACGTCATCAGACAAGATTTCGCCATCGCGCAAGAAACGTGCTCCGCCGAGGTCGAAATCGGTGGTGTCAATGTTGACTCCGGCCGCTCGGACCACTTTGAGGGCCTGGATAGTGACTTCGGGTCCGATGCCGTCTCCGCCGATCACGGCAATACGGTGCGCTGTTGTTGCTGCCATAAGTCCAACATCGTACGGGCTGGGGCGCCAACCCATACATTCCACACCGATTCGACATTCAAGCAAGCCCGCTGCCCTGCGGTAATTCGCAAGTCTTGGCCCTGCCATCGCAAGGTTTGCCACCTGGCGTTACCCTGTGGGCATGGCCCAGGTACACCACCTCACCGCAACCGCTCTCGAGCGCCTTCAAGCAGAATTCCACGACCTCACCACCCGAGGCCGTATTGAAGTTGCCGACAAGATCGAACGTGCCCGCGAGATGGGCGACCTCAAAGAAAATGGCGACTACCACGCCGCCAAAGACGAACAAGGTCATATGGAAGGCCGCATTCGCCATCTTGAGTCGATTCTTGAAAATTACGTGCTCGTCGAATCAGCTGACGGCGATGTGGTCGGACCAGGCAAGCTCGTCACCCTTTCGATTGACGGCGATGAACCCGAAACGTATTACCTCGGTTCACG
>CANGIP010000044.1 GCA_947454105.1 Actinomycetota bacterium
TCGGCAATGAGACCAGTCAACTGAGCATCAAATTCAACTGGCTCAAAACGCGCGAGAACTCGCGACGAGATCGAGACACCCTCAGCTTCTGCTAACTCGGCAATTTTTTTGGCAATCTTGGATTCAACTTCACGCAGAATCTTCTCATCGGTATTGCGCACATCAAGAGTAAGAGTTGCACTTTTAGGGACAACATTGATCAAGTTTGGTTGCAAGTCAATCTTGCCAACAGTGCACACTTGATTACCACCATATTCGTGCGCGATCTGACGTAGGTACACAGCAATCTCTGCAGCGATATAGGCGGGATCATGCCGAAGAGACATCGGTGTCGTACCAGCATGATTGCTTTGACCGGCAATGGTTACTTCTTGCCATGAAATACCTTGTACGCCAGTCACTGCACCGATTTGAATTCCTTCAGCTTCGAGCCGCGGTCCTTGCTCAATATGCAGTTCAACAAAGGCGTGTGGAGCAGCACTTGGACATGGGGCAGAACCTGCGTAACCGATGCGCTGCAATTCATCACCTAACACTGCGCCGTCAATCGCAATCGTGTCGAGGGCAGACTCAAGCGGTAGACCTCCGACGTACACCAGCGATCCAAGCATGTCTGGTTGGAAGCGCGCTCCTTCTTCATTGGTGAAGACTCCAACGGCCAGGGGACGAGCAGGCGTCAACCCGGCCGCCATCAAAGTTTCAATTACTTCAAGACCAGCAATGACTCCGAGGTTTCCGTCGTAACGTCCTCCGGTTCGCACGGTATCGATATGACTGCCCGTCATCACTGGTGCACCAGATCCGACATTCCAGGTACCGGTAATGTTGCCGACTCCGTCAACAATGACATCAAGACCGAGGTCCCTCATCCACGTCACGACCAGGTCCCGTCCATCACGGTCAGCGTCGGTCAGAGCGAGACGACATGAGCCACCACCATCGATCGGTCCAATGGTCGCCAATTCGTCGAGGCGAGCCAAGAGGCGATCCTGAGAAATTGAATTGCCCTGCATCGAGGGAAGATTCAATTCACGAAAGGGGACGGCTGGAGTCACGGGTTAAGTTTACATTTTGTAAAGCCCAATGCCGACGACCATAGGTCGGCCCAACGACAAGAATCGGAATCAATGTCTGGCCGCGAAATCATCGTCTTATTGCTGGCAGTCGGTATCTCGGCGGTGGTGCAGAACATCGTGGGCTTTGGCTTTGCCCTCCTTGCCGTTCCGCTCATGGTTATGGCGGTCGACCCGCATGATGCGGTCGTCATTTCCACTTTCCTCGGACTGGGAAGTTCAACTTTTCAAGCCGTGAATGGTCGTCATGACGCTCAGTGGCATCTGATCGCACGGCTGTCTATTTCGGCGCTCTTCGGAATTCCCTGTGGACTTTTGGTTTTCAATCACGTGGATGATCGGGTTTTAAAGGGTTGCTTAGCGATCGGCATCTTTGTGGCCGTCCTTTTCTTAGCCCGGCGTTCCAACATCAGCCACGCCAGCTCGCGACTAGAAATTGGCGCGGGCTTCTTAAGTGGAGCGTTGTCGTCGTCGTTATCAACAAATGGCCCGCCGTTAGTTTTCGCCCTACAAGGTCGAGGTTTACCGATCGCGCAGTTTCGCGCGACGATCAGCGCAATATTTACGATCTCAGGCATCGTCACGTTGGCTTCGTTTTTCGCCCTGCGAAAAGTCAACTCCGATTCTCTCATCGGGGTATTAGTCAGCCTGCCCATACTTGGCTTAGGAATTCTGATTGGACAAAAACTCAAGCCTCGACTGAACGAACAAAACGCCCGACGAATTGTCCTACTGCTTTTGTTGGCTGCCGGTGGTTCTGCGCTCGTTGGCGCAATCGTTGGCTAAAAACATTGATCCTTAGCCAGCGAAAATAGTTGTCCACTGATCTTTCGACATCGGCTTTAAAACGAAATTATGTTGTTGAACTTGGGCAAGTGATTCGTGGGCAGGCTGCGAATATTGATGACCTGGATAAATGATTGTTGTACTAGGAAGACTGTTGAGAGTTTGCAAACTCTCGTACATCATTTCTGGATCGCTGCCGGGCAAATCGGTGCGGCCACATCCGTCAAGAAAAAGAGTGTCTCCAGAAATCAGACAACCATTGACCAAGAAACATTGTGAACCAGGAGTGTGGCCTGGGGTATGAACCAATGTGATGTCGATATTGCCAACCTTGACGATGTCGCCAGCGTCGTGGGCGACGAGGTCAGTTTCTGACACACCCGTGGTTCGAAGAACCCACGGCGCTTCTTCTTTGTTGACGTGGATACCGATTGAACCGTGTTCAAGGAGGCGGGTAATCCCTTCGATGCGATAGTTCATCATCGAACCCCCAATGTGATCAGGATGATAATGAGTTGCCAAGGCACCAGTGATTTTCATTCCATCGTTAGTGGCGAAGTTAACCAGATCATCGACGGCGTAAGCCGGATCAATCACCATGCATTCGCCAGTCGAACGATCACCGATGAGGTAGACGAAGTTGACCATTTGTTGGGCGAGCGGGTCTCCGACAGCGAAATCTCGGCCTGAGAGCAATTGTTTGAAATACACCTGATTATCTGCCATGTCAGTCACGTTTCTAGGGTAGACGGTCACATGTACCTCATGCTTGATGAGGTTGCCTTGTTTGCGCCATCATGCCGTCTCCTAACATGACTGTATGAACTCGAAGACCTCAGCGAATCACCAAAATCAAGGTGTTCTTGATTCGTTGATCGAAGGGCACAAGATCCCCTTCGGAGGAACTCGTTGGACTGCAGTATCGGCTGAGCTCGCCCACGAATTCCGGGCAGGGGACCGACTTGTCGTGGTTCAGGAAAATGGCGATCTTCTGCACATCCCGAGTTCGGTTGCCGAGATCGCAAATGCAGCAGTCACGAATGCTCGGCTGGCATTCGCCGAATTGGCAACGATTGATTCGATTCGGATCACTCAATTTTTCGGTTCGTTCGCCGCAAACCTGCAAAATAGCGACATCTTCAACAAGATCAAGATCGCTAATGACATCGACGTGGAAAGTGCTCATCAACGAGGTCGTTCGACAACCCGTCTGCAATTAGGCGAGAAGATGCGGCTTGACATGATCGCAGCGCTCAACATGTGGCGTGATCTACCAGATACGTCAACAGTCACCACAGAAACTGTGCAACACGAATCTTGGTCAGTGGAAGCACACCAAGCTCCGCTTGGAGTTGTTGGATTTGTTTTTGAGGGTCGACCAAATGTTTTTGCCGATGCCACTGGTGTGCTTCGATCGGGCAACACCGTGGTTTTTCGCATCGGAAGCGACGCTCTGAATACTGCTCGGGCGATCATGGATTTTGCCTTGAAACCGGCATTAGCAGAAAACCAGCTGCCTCTTGGGTGCGTGCAACTTGTCGACTCTCCCGAAAGATCAGCCGGATACGCCTTATTCTCACACGCCGGTCTCTCGCTAGCGGTTGCTCGCGGAAGCGGAGAGGCCGTCGCTCAACTTGGGGCAGTGGCACGTCAATCGGGAATACCCGTCAGTCTTCATGGCACTGGTGGTGCGTGGAGCATTGTTGGGCAGACTGCCGATGCTCTTGACCTCGCTCAAGTCATTTGCCATTCATTAGATCGTAAAGTGTGCAACACCCTAAATGTCTGTTGTGTTCCACTCGACCGCCACGATCTTCTTTTGGCGGTATTGAATGGGGCAGTATTAGCGGCCAAAGCTCGTGAGGCAAAACTTATTGTTCACGCAGTTGGAGCGTTCACTTCTCAAGTCCTCCGAGAACTGTATTCATCATCATTTTTGTTCGACCTCATCGAACATGACGACGATGAGGTTTTAGCGACAGAATGGGAATGGGACGATCATCCCGAATTCTCTCTCCGATTGATTTCAGATCTTGATGAAGCAATTGAACTATTCAATTCTTTCAGTCCGCATTTCGTACTTTCAATGATCAGCTCCGATCACGCAGAGATTGAACATGCTTTTCGTTCGACTGAATCGCCATTTTTTGGCAATGGCTTCACTCGATGGGTAGACGGACAATACGCACTCAACCGACCCGAACTGGGCCTATCGAATTGGCAATCTGGTCGTCTCTTTGCTCGCGGCGGTATTTTGTCGGGCGATGGCGTATTCACAACTCGCTATGTGATGAAACAGTCTGACCCGCAACAGCACCGATAAACAGGGCTGAAGTATTGATCAGCCACCGGAGATTTTGTCGATGACTGCGTTAATCAATCGTGCAGGTCGACCCGTTCTTTCTTCTCTCCAGTCTGCCAACATCGCTAATTTCGTCAGCGAGTTCACTGCGACAAATCGTAAGGGCTCAATTTCCCATTTCTTTGAGGAGTGATTCACCGAAGGGAGACGAGTGATGTCGGTTGACTTATCGCACACCAGATCGGCCAAAGTTCGACCAGCCAAGTTTGATGTTGCGACTCCATCGCCGACATAGCCCCCAGCTGATCCAAGACCGGTTGCGGGGTTATACGAAATATTGAACGTCCAATCACGTGGAGCAGCCAACGGTCCACCCCAATGGTGAGTGAATTCAGTTTGTTCCAAAACGGAAAATAGATCAACCAAAGTTGTGCGAAGTCTTTGTGCGACACCTTGATTGAAATCAGAGTCGGTGGAGATCTTTGATCCGAAGTGATAAGGAGCTCCACGTCCGCCAAAAGCCAGTCGATGATCGGCTGTCCTTTGCCCATAAATAATCATGTTGCGTCCGTCATTAAAGGACGGACGACTTTCGAGACCAATCTCAGACCAAACATCAGCAGAAAGTGGTTCTGTTGCAACCATCATTGAATACAGCGGAATCACTGAACGCTTGGCCTGCGAAAAATTCACGCTAAAGGCTTCGGTCGTTCGCAAAATAGTCGAGACTTTGAAAGTGCGTCGCAGCGTTTCCACTTGACCAGATGTATAGGCCAGAACATCGGTGTTCTCAAAGATTTTGGTTCCTTGCGCCCGCACAACATTGGCCAAACCAACACACAATTTCTTTGGATGTAGCACTGCGCTCTGCGTATCTAATAATCCACCTAAGGTCTGACTAGCTTCAATGATGTCGAGCGTTTGATCCCGATCTAATAACTGATAAAAGTTCTCACCGAAGCCATATTCGCGGAGATGTTGCACCCGACTCTTTGCCCGATCACACTGATTCTCGGTACGTAGAACTTCGATCGAACCGCCCTGTACGAAATCGCAATCGATTCCCAAAGCAGTAGTTCTGTCTCGGATCTCTTTCAATGTTGCAAACATCGCATTTTGCATGGCGATCGCTTGAATGCGTCCATGTTGCTTCGCAATTGAATCTAAGGACATCGGCATGATCGTTGAACACCAACCACCATTACGTCCACTCGCGCCATATCCGACGGTGTTCTTTTCAAGTAGAGCGATTTTTAGAGAGGGGTCGTTGAGATGAAGATAAAACGCTGTCCACAGACCTGTATAGCCAGCACCAATGATCACAACATCGAAATCCGTGTGATCGTGATCCGGCCGTTCTTGTTCCGGAACCACAATGCCAACTTGGTCGATCTCATTCCATAGACACTTTTCCGGGATGATCGACGATGTCATGAGCTAAACCAGAATGTGATTATCAATAAGCCGGACGCCATCAAGTATGACTGCAACAACAATGGCGCTTCCCTGAATTGCGACCGAGATTTCTTTCAAAGAGGCGGAATCAACGATTTTCACATAGTCAATTTCTGCTTCTGTTGAGGCGATCGCCGTTTCGACTGTCTGAATCAACTGCGTAGTGTCCTTGATTCCGATCGCGAATTTCTGTTGAGCCGCATCAAGACCTTGCGAAATAGCCGCTGCCTCAGTTCGAGCCGATTCGGACAGCCGAACATTGCGACTCGACATTGCCAATCCATCAAA
>CANGIP010000045.1 GCA_947454105.1 Actinomycetota bacterium
GAATGGTTCGGGAGCGCCAAACACTGTCACGTGCAGTCTTGAAACATGGGCCGATATTTTGACGGGCAAGTCACAGTTGTCATCGGCAATTGAAGGCGGACAAGTTGTGATTACTGGTGACGTTGCAGCAGTGAAGACTGCGTTAGCAATCTTTGAAGTTGAAGGTTTATGTTCGTGAACACTTCGCTGCCACACGCCACTGCGCCGTTTGCTGGAAAGACCGGCCGACTTGTTCCTGAATCTGAAGGCGCACCAGTTCCGCAAGTGAAGGCACCAACTGATGCACCAAATATTTTGGTGATCATTCTTGATGATGTGGGCTTTGGCTCGTTCGGAACATTTGGTGGACCAGTGCCAACACCAGGACTTGATCTCGTTGCACAAAAAGGTTTGCGTTACAACCGCTTCCACACCACTGCTTTGTGTTCACCAACACGCGCCGCGTTGTTAACCGGACGCAATCATCACGCAGTGCACATGGGTGGTATTCCAGAAATGGCCAATGGCTTTCCGGGTTACGACACGATCATTCCTCCCGAAGCAGCGACGGTTGCCCAAGTGTTGCGCATGAATGGTTATGCCACCGGATGTTTTGGCAAGTGGCACCTCACCCCGATGTGGGAACTCGGTCCCGGTGGTCCGTTTGATCGTTGGCCAACCGGAATGGGCTTTGATCGCTTCTACGGAATTCTTGGTGCTGAGTCATCGCAATATGAACCGCCGGTGTACGACCAAACAACTCCGGTGTCTCCGCATCTTGGTCGCGAGAACTATCACCTCACCGAAGATCTAGTAGATCAAACCATTAACTGGATTGATCGTGTCAGCGTGTCGTCACCAGGAAAACCGTTCTTTTGTTATTTGCCAACGCCAGCTGTGCACGCACCGCATCACGCGCCGCGTGAATGGATCGACAAATTTGCTGGGCAATTTGATGCAGGTTGGGATGCGTTGCGGGCCGAAATTTTCCAACGTCAGATTGAGTTGGGCGTTATTCCGGCCGACACCGAATTAACTCCACGGCCCGAAGAAATCGTGTCGTGGGACGAATACCCCGATCGTTACAAGCCAGTTGCGAGTCGGCTCATGGAAGCTTTCGCCGGCTTCTTGGCACATACCGATCATCACATTCATCGTCTGCTCACGTCGCTTGAAGAGCGCGGCATGTTGGACAACACACTGGTGTTCTATATCACCGGCGACAACGGTGCGTCGGGTGAAGGAACATTGCATGGCGCGTGGAGCGCGCCATCATTTCAAAATGGTCGACCCGAAGACCCCGAGTGGTTGCTTGAACACATGGAAGATTTTGGTAGCGCCGATTGCGAGAACCATTACAACTATCCGTGGGCATGGGCACTTGATTCACCTTTCCAGTGGATGAAACAAGTTGCATCACACTTTGGTGGAACACGCAACGCGATGGCGGTGTCGTGGCCAAAGGGCATCACCGACGCGGGTGGATTGCGCACTCAGTTTCACCATGTGGTTGATATCGCTCCGACCATTTATGAAGCCTGTGGCATTACGCAACCGAGCAGCGTGAACGGCATTGAACAGATGGAAGTTCATGGCACATCAATGGCCTACACGTTTGATGATGTCGATACTGCGGATCGTCACGAGACTCAATATTTCG
Organism: Actinomycetota bacterium; assembly: GCA_947454105.1. Lineage (GTDB taxonomy): Bacteria > Actinomycetota > Acidimicrobiia > Acidimicrobiales > Ilumatobacteraceae > Casp-actino8. The sequence goes on from CANGIP010000045.1 coordinate 1,640, forward strand.
AGATGATGGGCAATCGTGGTGTGTATCACCAAGGTTGGATGGCTTCGTGTTTCCATGGTCGACCACCGTGGATTCGTTGGCAAGGTATGCCCTTTGATGGCGAACAAGAGCGTTGGGAACTGTACGACTTGCGCACTGACTTCTCGCAAGCAATTGATGTTGCTGCTCAATACCCCGAGAAGTTGGCCGAGTTAATGGAAGTCTTTGATCAAGAGGCTCGACGCAACAGCGTGTATCCGATGCGCGACCCAGGTTCGGGTTCGCAACTTGTTGCACCAGTGCCATCGAGTTTGGGTGATCTCACCAAAATGACGTACACCTCGGCGCACGTGCGTATGCCCGAGTTCAGCGTGGTGAATGTCAAGAACACGTCGTGGCGTATGACTGCAGTTGTTGAAGTTGGTGAAGGCGCGCATGGAGTGATCGCGTGTCAGGGCGGCAACATGGCGGGCTGGTCGTTATATCTGTCAGAAACCGGCGTGCCGACTTTCCATTACAACTGGTTTGGTCATCAACACACATCGGTTGCTGCACCACGGGCTCTCACGCCAGGGCGGCATGAGATCGACATGTTGTTTGCCTACGACGGTGGCTTTGCCGCTGGTGGAGATGTGGCGTTGTCGATTGATGGTGCACTGGTCGCTGAGGGTCATGTGCCAAACACAGTGCCAGTGATCTTTTCGATGAGTGGTGAGACTTTTGACGTGGGCGTCGATACCGGCGCACCGGTTGGTCCGTACCCACATCAGTTTGAGTTCGCCGGCAAGATCGTCGGCGTCACCATTGAACGCCTTGGCGAACGACCCGAAGCAGTGCTTCAGGCCATGCGTGATGGGCAGATTAGGGCCAGCATCGCCTCGCAATGATGGGCTGTAACCGTTGACACGCCGAATTCATTGGCTCCGACTTAGGGTGCTTGTGAAAATGTGGCATAGCCTGACGACGTGAGCCAGACACCTTTGTTTGATCTCGAGTCTTCTGATGCCGACCGTCGTCGGGTTGAAGAGGCATTACTCGAAGCAGTTCAAACCCCCGATGCGTATCTCACCGAAATTGCCTCGCACTTATTGCTCGCTGGCGGCAAGCGTTTGCGCCCAATGTTCTCGGTCGTTGCTTCGCAAGTAGCTGGCGCACCAACCACCGAAGATGCAGTTCAGGGTGGAATCTCGTGCGAGCTCGTACATCTTGGTTCGCTGTACCACGACGACGTGATGGATGAATCGCCAACTCGTCGCGGTGTTGAAACCGTGAATGCCAAGTGGGGCAACCTGCAAGCAATTTTGGCCGGTGACTTTTTGTTGGCGCGTGCTTCCGAAATCGCTGCATCGCTCGGAACTGAAGTTGCCGCACTGTTGGCTCGCACGATCGGTCGCTTATGCGAAGGTCAGATTGAAGAGTTGCGCCACACCTACAACGTGGCGCGGCCCGTTGAAAGCTATTTGTCATCAATTAGCGGCAAGACCGCGTCGTTGTATGCAACTGCTGCTCGTATCGGTGGCTTGGTTTCGAAGTTTGATGTCCCCATGGTGAATGCGCTCACTGCCTATGGCGAGGCCTACGGCATGGTGTTCCAGATCGTTGATGACTTGCTTGATTTGTCGGCAACCGATGCTCAACTTGGTAAGCCCTCGGGTCATGACATGGTTGAAGGCGTCTACACGTTGCCCGTATTGCACACCTTGGCATCGGGCGGAGTACCGGCTCGCGAATTGGCCGACATTTTGGGTAAGCCACTCGATTTAGCCGAACGCGATAAAGCGTTGTCGATCGTTCGTTCAAACGGCGGTGTCGAGGCCGCGATTGAAGTGGCCGAAATGTATGTTGAGGCCGCTGAAGAAGCGTGTCGTGCATTGCCGAATTCGGCAGCGACTGTCGTCTTGCGATTCGCACCGAATCACTTGTTGTCAACCGTTCGCTGACGCATCCGTTAACCAATTTGGGTCAAAACCAACTGATCTGGTCGGGTGAAGTAGCAGAAAACCTCAGCTATTTCCGACCAGATCGGTTGAGAGTATTAGATCGCGAGTCGTGATCGGCGGCGGAGTCGGATTGTGAGGGCCACGATGAAGAGTACGACCACTGCAACCGTAATTGGGAGTACCAGTTTTGACGTCAAGCTCGCTTTACCGATCGCGGTGACTTCAACACCAAGAGCAATGATGATTTCATCGTTTTCTGGTGAGCGGCCCTTCACAACAATGCGGTGCGCTCCGCCATCAATACCTTGCGGTGTTGAGAAAGAACCGTTGGTATTTCCGTCAGCATCTGCCATGAGGTCTTTGACTTTGACTGGAATTGAGAACATCCACACTTCGACAGGTGTGTCCGATCCGAAACCAGCAAGGTTGACGTTCACTTCGTCACCGGGTGCGAGCACCAAATTGCTGTTGGCATCAAGTTGAATCTGCGACCCATCCAGCGAGCTGGCATCGAGTTCTCCTGATACTCCGCCAACACTGAACGTAATTTTGTTGCCCTTAGTCGTGATCTTGACGGCAACAGATTTGCCGTTGATCGTTGCTACTGCTGAGCCAACTTCAACTTCTGGAACGACTGGAGCATTGACATCAACAACGACAGTGGTAGTCGTTACTTCATCAATTTGCTCTGGCTCAGTCGTCGTCGTGGGTGCTGCTGTGGTCGCTGGTGCCACCGTCGTGTTTGGGGTGTCGCTGACCACAGGGGTTGTCGTTACTACCGGAGCAGTCGTACCACTTGATGGGGTAAGGAGGTTGATTCCGCTATCGGTCGGCTCGTTGCCACTTGAAGGAACTAATTCAACAACAGTCGTTGTTGTTCTTGGGACAGTTGTTGTTGATCGTGGGAGCGTTGTTGTTGATCGTGGGAGCGTTGCCTCTGGCTCGGTGCTTGTTGTGGTAGTCGTTGTTGTGGTAGTCGTTGTTGTGGTAGTCGTTGTTGTGGTAGTCGTTGGCGGTGGAAGCGTTGTTGTCGATGTTGTTGTCGTCGTCGTAGTCGTGGCGGGAGGCTCAACACAGTTTGATGACGGGGGCGTACCTGGCGCATCGCGGTTGACAGCAACGTAGTAGTACTCGGTGCTTGCACGGTTGTTGAAGTTCCATCTGATGCAGTTGGCTCCGGCGTTGAGGCTCATGTATTGCTCGCCGCGTGCGTTGTATTGCCACCAATCGCATTGGCTGCAGTCAAGGAATCCAGCTTCGTTCCATGAGTGAGTAACGATGTAACCGATCCTGGTGACCGAATACGGCACATCGGTCAACGTGTAATAGTGAATTGCTGGGTCGAACGCTGGTGTGAGAGTGACGCCTGGTGTGAGGATGTCAAAGTCGGTCCATTGGCCGGCGCGTTCGACATAGATCGTGTACACGGTTTGGGTGGTGTCGGGAGCAGTGTGGGTAATCGTGATGGTGTTTTGGCCGCGTTTGAC
>CANGIP010000046.1 GCA_947454105.1 Actinomycetota bacterium
AGCCGCGTCTTAGGAACAAAGTTGCTTGCATCAGCAATGGCTGAAACAAGTGACGGACCCAAAGTCTTACTGTCGGGTTCGGCGATCGGAATTTACGGCGAGTCACTAACAACCGAGTTCAATGAACAATCTCCGATCGGGCATGGCTTCTTAGCCGACGTCTGTGCACAGTGGGAAGCTGCTACCGAATCAGCATCGCGTGCCGGTATTCGAGTCGCTCACCTTCGCACCGGAATTGTGCTGAGCCCTGCAGGTGGCGCCCTCGCCAAATTGCTTCCGCTCTTCAAACTTGGTGCTGGTGGCAAAATGGGTTCAGGCAAGCAATGGCAAAGTTGGATTTCGATCGATGATGAAGTCGCGGCGATCGATTTCCTGCTCACCGCCAATGTCACAGGCGCCGTCAACCTCACGGCACCGACACCAGTCACCCAAGCAGAATTCACTAAGACTCTCGCCAAGGTCTTACATCGACCGTCTTTCTTGCCCGTGCCATCATTCGGTCCCAAGTTATTGCTCGGCAGCGAACTCGCTGAAGCACTTTTGTTCACTGGACAAAAAGTAATGCCAGAGATTTTGCAAAAGTCTGGCTACACCTTCAAACATTCGTCACTTGAAACAGCGTTACGCTCGTTACTCAACAAGCCAAGTTGATCCCCACGAAAGAAATCAATGACTTCTGAATTACCCACAACTTGCGACGTCGTCATCGTTGGCGCAGGTCTTGCGGGACTATCAGCAAGTCGGTTTTTAACCGGTGCGGGTTTTGATGTTCATGTTCTTGAAGCCTCTGATGGAGTCGGTGGTCGAGTACGCACCGACCACGTTGATGGATTCACGCTCGATCGTGGTTTTCAAATTCTGCTCACTGCATATCCAGAACTTGACAGGCAATTTGATGTTGATGCGCTCAATCTCCAACCATTCGATCCAGGCGCATTGGTGTGGATGAACGGCAAGGGCAAAGTTTTCTCTGATCCACTTCGCCGTCCGAAATCTTTAGTCGCCACCACCATTGCGCCCATTGGTTCGGTCATTGACAAAATTCGACTGGCCGTCTTGCGCATGTCAGTGACTCGCGGCAACGGTGCATCATTGCTCTCTCACCCCGATATCACCACAGCCAAGATGCTGAGTGGTCGAGGTTTTTCAAAAAAAATGATTCAACGTTTCTTCACTCCTCTTGTCGGTGGAATTCAACTTGATCCCCAACTCACTGCTTCTCGACGCATGTTTGATGTGGTTTTCCGCATGCTCAATCAGGGTGATGCAGTCGTTCCCGCAGCAGGTATGTCAGCAATCTCTGAACAGCTTGCGAGCCACACGCCCAGTCAGAAGATTCATCTCAACACTCGCGTCACAAACGTCACCTCGCAATCGGTTGTGACCGAATCGGGGCACACCATTTCCAGCAAGGCCGTCATCGTGGCAGTTGAAGGTCCCGCCGCCGCAAAGCTGACTGGCATTGCGCCGGTGCAATCACGTTCAGTGAGTTGTGTGTACTTCGCTAGCGACTCAGCACCCACCGATAAGAAACTCATCATCCTTGATGGCACCGGAAAAGGTCCAGTACTCAATATCGCAGTCATGAGCAATATCGCACCGACTTATGCGCCAGTAGGCCAGCACCTCATCGCCGCAGCTTTGCCCAGCCAAATCGGCGAAGACGTTGAACAAGTTGCTCGCCAACAACTTCAAACCATGTTCGGCTCACAGGTTTCATCGTGGCGTCACTTGCGCTCCTATCGCATTGAACATGGCCAACCCGACCAATCGCCACCTTTCACACCCAAAAAGAGGCAACATCTTGACAACGGCGTCTTTGTCTGCGGCGATCACCGCGACACTGCCTCTATTCAGGGTGCGCTATTTTCGGGTCGTCGATGCGCCGACTCGGTCAAAGAATTTCTCGCACTTCGCGGATAACTAGAAAGCAGGAATTTATGCCTACATCAGATCCAAACAAAGTGGTTTCAGAAACCCGATTTGTCACAGCGACCCCTCAGGAGATTTTCAACCTGCTGGCTGATCCCGCACAACATCAATTGATTGATGGATCAGGATCCATCAAAAATGCCAATTCATCAGCGCCCTCACGCCTATCCCTTGGTGCAAAGTTTGGCATGGATATGAAGATCGGCGTGAAGTACAAGATCGTCAATGAAGTTGTGGAATTTGACGAGCCCAAGCAAATCGGCTGGCGCCATATTGGTGGACACATTTGGCGTTACAAGCTTGAAGCGGTCGAAGGTGGCACTCAGGTGACTGAACAATTTGACTGGAATACCGCAAAATCACACCTCATGATGCGAGTTCTGAAGTACCCAACCAAGAATCGGGCGTCAATCGTGGCGACGCTTGATCGCCTTGCAGCACATTTCGCAAAGTAGTAAATGCAAATGACTGAGAGCCACTTCCCCATTGATGACATCGTGCGTTCTCGTCGTACGAGCATGTTGGTTGACAAAGATCGGCCAGTACCGCAAGAACTCATTCACGAGTTATGTGAACTTGCGACGTGGGCACCGAACCATAAACGCACCTGGCCCTGGCGCTTTGCCGCCATCACCGGTCCTGCTCAACTTCGTCTCGGCGATGCCATTGCCGAAGCAATGGCTGCATTCGGTGACGAACCAGCCAAGGTTGAAAAAGCGCGTACAAAGTACGCCCGCACACCGGCCGTCATGGTGTTCGGCAGTGCAGTCGGCGATAGTGAACTCCGCACGGCAGAAAATCGAGACGCAACTGCCGCCGCCGTACAAAATTTCATGCTTGCGGCAACCGCCCGAGGTCTCGCCACTTATTGGGGCTCATGTCCAAAAGGTGCCAACGATCCTGTTGCACAATTTTGTGGCTTTGATGCAGACACCACTGTTGTCTGCATCATGTATCTAGGTTGGGCAACAAGCACTGTTGAAGCACCAGAGCGCCCGCAACCATCAATTAACTATCTCAACGACTAGTCGTCGTTACAGACAACTACGGTTGGTAGACGCCAAACACACCACGGAGTGCATCGCTGATCTCACCCAAAGTTGCATCGGCTCGCAGTGCTTCTTTCATCGGATACAACACATTGTCAGTTCCCTTAGCGGCTTCAACGAGTGCGGCAAGAGCGGCTTGAACCTTGGCCTGATCGCGAGCGGCCTTGTATTCACCAAGACGAGCCTTTTGACCCCGTTCAAGTTCGGGATTGATCGGGAACACTTCGGGCTCTGGATCATCATTCACTGCGAACTTGTTCAATCCAACAATGACGCGCTCGTCATTGTCAATCGACTTGGCATATTCGTACGCAGCATTTTCAATTTCGTCCATCTGATAGCCAGCTTCAATTGCTGCCACTGCCCCACCGAGCTCATCGATGTGAGCGATGTACTCGAGTGCCAAACGCTCAATCTCGTCAGTCAGAGTTTCAACAAAGTAACTACCGGCTAATGGGTCGGGAGTATCAACGATGCCACTTTCGTAGCCGATGATTTGCTGGGTACGCAGAGCAATACGAGCAGCCCGCTCGGTCGGCAAGCTGAGCGCTTCGTCAAAACCGTTGGTGTGCAAACTCTGGGTTCCACCCATGACTGCAGCCATTGATTGCAGAGCAACACGGACAATGTTGTTCTCGGGTTGCTGAGCAGTCAAAGTACTTCCACCAGTTTGCGTGTGGAAGCGCAACAACTTGCTGGATTCTTTCTTAGCTTTGAATCGATCGTTCATAATGTTGAACCAGATACGTCGGGCCGCACGATACTTGGCAACTTCTTCAAAGAAGTTGTTGTGAGCGTTCCAGAAGAACGACAAACGCGGAGCGAATTCGTCAACGTCAAGACCTGCAGCAATTGCTGCATCAACATAAGCGATGCCATTAGCAATAGTGAATGCGATTTCCTGTACGGCTGTCGAACCTGCTTCACGAATGTGATAACCCGAAATCGAAATGGTATTCCACTTCGGTACATGCTTCGCGCAGTATTCGAAAATATCGGTAATGATGCGCATGCTCTGACGGGGCGGATACACATAGGTTCCGCGCGCGATGTATTCCTTGAGCAAGTCATTTTGAATCGTGCCACTAATGGCCGAGGACGGAACGCCTTGTTCTTCAGCGACCAATTCGTACATCAACAACAAGATTGCACCGGTGGAGTTGATCGTCATCGATGTGGTGACTTTGTCGAGCGGTAGATCTTTCAACAACAAACGCATGTCGGCCATTGAGTCGATAGCTACCCCAACTTTGCCAACTTCACCTTCGGCACGCGGGTGATCAGAGTCGTAACCCATTTGAGTCGGAAGGTCGAATGCGCAGGACAAACCGGTCTGTCCGGCTCCGAGCAAAAACTTGAATCGTTCATTGGTTGATTCAGGGGTACCAAAGCCGGCGTACTGACGCATGGTCCACAACTTGCCGCGGTACATCGTCGGGTA
>CANGIP010000047.1 GCA_947454105.1 Actinomycetota bacterium
CCCCATCGCCCGCACCTACGCCGACGCTCGTATCACCACGATCTACGGTGGAACCACTGAAGTAATGAAAACGATCATCGCTAAAGAGATGGGTTTATGAAAATCGCCTTAAGCGCCGAGACCTATCGCGAGCCAGATGCCTATAAGGCAGAACGGCAAGCGATATGGGCGTCTGAATGGATCATGTTCTGCACGGCAGCTGAACTCTCACAACCTGGTGACTACTTCGCTGGCGAACTTGCTGGTTTCAATCTCTTGTTAGTCGTAAACCCTGAAGGCTCAATCGTCGGGTTTCATAATGTCTGTCCTCACCGAGCTGGTGTGTTGGCTTGGCCTGGACAAGGCACACTCGGAAATTTGGTGTGCAAATATCATGGCTGGGCTTTTGGTTGGGACGGACAACTGAAGTCCGCTCGCGATTTTGGTAATGATGAGCCTTTGTGCGCCGAACATTCTGAACTGAAGAAGATTCGTGTCGAAACTTGGGGACCATTGGTCTTTGTGTGTCTGTCCGACGAGACTCCACCATTAATTGAGTCTCTCGGCTCTCTAGTTGATCGAGCTACAAGCTTTCCGATTGAAACTTTTTCTTACGCTCGCCGACTTACTCGCGAACTTGATTGCAATTGGAAAACTTACATTGACAATTACTTAGAGGGCTATCACGTACAGCTCATTCATCCCTCGTTGAATCGCGCTCTCAAAATGTCAACATACAAAGTATCTGTTCACGACGATTCGTACTGTGTGCACGAATGCGACCCGTCAGATGGTTCTCCAGTCGCTGGAGTTTGGCTGTTCCGCTATCCCAACTTAGCGATCAACATTTATCCAGATGGGATGAACGTTGAGCGTATTGTTCCGATTGGTCATAACAGAACTCATGTTGTGTACGACTACTTCTCCGTCGATACATCTGAAGAAAACATCGCGCGAATGGTTGCGATGTCAAATGAAATTCTCGATGAAGACCAAGACATGTGTGAAGTAGTGCAAAAGAACCTCAACAGTGGCATGTACGAAGCCGGCCCACTGAGTCCTCGACACGAAATTTGTCTTGAATGGTTTCAGTCAAAAGTCAAAAGCGCAACTCTGTAATTACTTGAGATCCTTATTTCTCAATCTTTAGAACATCAGTTGATGTCCAAGAGATCGAAGAACCCTTTTCATTAATGATTCGCAGGACCACATACGTTTCACTCTCATTCAACGGTATGTCCAACGTGAAGGCCTCGAAAGCGCTTCGCGAAATCTCAATGACCGAATCCTGATCAATGACTCTTCTCACTTCGCAACTTTCAATGATGTTGGCGGTCATTGACACAGGACCAACAAATTCAGCCACTGGGTCACGCAGATCTGTCGTAGTGAGCAACAGCTCCGCATCTTCATGAGATTTTGCGATATAAGCAGCAACATGAGTTTGAATAGCGTACGTACCCCCGCCGCTTCCCGTATCTGAACCTTTGCGAGCTTCACAAGTTTGTAACAGGCTTTGTTGAGTGCTAGGAGTTGACTGACCGAGTGATCGTTCGTACTGGTCGTATATCTGAACCCTAACCGTTGCTGAATCTTTGCCAACATTCTGTACTTCGGCGGCAAGATTGACATTCCCTTCACCAAAGAAGCGAGTTGAACTGGGACGATAGGCAATCAATGATTGATCGGAAGGCAAAACCGCCGACACCGCCGTTGATGATTCTTGTACCAGCGTCGTTGTTGGAATCATCGAAGTCGTAGCTGCCTGTGAGCCATCGCCTCGAACGAACCACCCGATGAGCAAACCAACTAAAACAGCGACTAAGGCCATGATCCACCATTTTGAATCAGACTTCGTCTTCGCATTCAACTCCGTCTTTTCCGAATCTTCTCCAAGTGATTGACGCAAGGAGTTCGCTTTTTCTCTGACGGTTGCTGCTTCAGAACTCTTCCCGCTTCTTTGAAGGTCAGCCGCAAACGCCTCAAGTCGAGCCGCACGACGCCTCACCCGATAACGCGATGAACCAATAACATCAGTCGGCGAATCAGTCACATCGACGTACAGCTCTCCCAATTCTCCGCGGTGGGGAACGATTGAAGACGAAACCGCCGATCTATCGGGCTGAACACGTGCTCGATCAACCGCTAATAGATCGCCTGATTCACCCAACGCCACTCGGACCCAGATGCGACCCTCACCGGGGACGACACCAGCTAAACGAACTTTAAGTTCGCTTGTCGTGGGGTTCCAAACAACGCGAACCTGAGATGGCTCTGATATTCGAGATGAAATGTTTGACTCAGGCAAATGAACAACGGCAGTACGTAATCCTTCTGGAGTGCCGTCAATGACAACCTCGATCGGAACGCCGTCGCCAGACTTCAGCGAAAATTCAAATTCAAATGTTGAAACGGCGGACGAAATAGATTCGACGGGAGCCAAAATATTTGACGGTCTCGTCATTCTTAAATGTTCTTCTAACTGTGAGTCTTCAATTTCGATATCGAAATACGTCTCTTCAGCTTCGATCAGGTTTGTACGCACCTGTTGAATGACCTGGTCAAAATGACTTCCTAAGAGGACTGTGCCTACTGAAGCAAATCCCTCGTCATCGGGTGACAGCACGGCGCAATCTATTTTCTCATCGTTGCCAATCCATAAATGAACACCCTTCAAAATGACATGGCGACTCTCAGCGCCAGTAGGTGACCTGAAGGTAACTTCGATCGACCCGGTGAGACGGTGCGAAGAAATCTGAACAATCATCACAACACCCCAGCCGATTCTGCCGCATCACGCAAAAGGTTCAGAACGCAGCGAGAGCAACGACTCTTCCGTTGACGAGCGGCTTCGGACTTGTCGGCTGGAAAGTCATCGTCAACTTCTTGTAGCACCTCGTACATCAGATCAGAGATCGAGCCTTGATCACCAATCTGCAACATTGCGAGCAATTTTATGGCGGCTGCAAACACAACATCGCTAGGACAACCTGAACAATTCATATCATGTCTCGCGTGGGCCACAACCGCACGACGCCAACGGTCAATTGTCAATGAGTCATCGACCTGCCTCATGTGTTCGAGAACTGAGTGATCGGCCTGTTGATCGTCGATCATTAGAGATTTGCTCTCAATCCGTCGGACGGTGCGAGCGATGTCAATGGCCGTTCTTTGCATCGAACGGGCTGCATATCGGTGTGCCGATATTTGATCGTGCAAAAGGGGAAATGCGTCACTTCGACGTGAAAGGGCTGAGCGTACTTTGACCCAAGAATCCGAGTGCACATCGCCAGCCATGTCGGATGGTAGTCCCTGTCGCCGACAGCAAACCTCTGACCATTGAGCAGAATCGCTTGTTTCGAACCAGCTGAGAATCGCCGCGATCTGAGTTGACAGGATCCAACGTCCCGATTCTGTCGACGAGTCAGGCATTGAACTGAAAACCATCCACGATCAGTAATTACTACAAATTTTGGGCGTTGAACGAACTGTTCTTCAACAATGGACACAACTAGATAACGGAAAATCGCCAAATTCGTGACATTTCTGCGAGAATAAGTCATGGCCGTTGCGCAGCAAGCTCATCAGACAATCGTGACGCTCGATCTTGAAGGCGTTCTTATCCCAGAAATTTGGATAGCAGTGGCTGAAACTACGGGAATCCCCGAATTGCGACGGACCACCCGCGACGAACCCGATTACGACCTTCTCATGAGGCAGCGCTTAGCGATTCTTGATGAACATGGGCTGACAATGAGTGCTATCGAAGAGGTCATCGCTACCTTGCGCCCGCTGCCCGGCGCTCTTGACTTCTTAAATGCGTTGCGAGAAATATCGCAAGTCATCATTCTTTCGGACACTTTTGAACAGTTCGGCCGGCCATTTATGCGCCAACTCGGTATGCCAACTCTGTTCTGTCACCGATTGATCGTTGAGAATGACCGGATCACCGACTTCGAACTACGTCAGGTTGACCAAAAGCGACATGCAGTTGAAGCCTTTAAAGCCCTGAACTTCCGCATCATCGCTGCCGGAGACTCGTACAACGACACAGCAATGTTGGGAGCTGCCGATGCTGGATTTCTATTCCACGCACCCGACAATGTGATCAAAGAATTTCCGCAATTTCGAGCACTGAACGAATTCCCGCAACTACTTGAGGCCATCCAAAACAACCTGGGTAAGTAATTCCAGAAATTCAAGAACACGTGCTTATGTGGGGAACCAGCCGTTGATGTCTGCGATCAGGTCTGTGGTGGCATTTGAGTAGAAACAGATTTTGCCGGTGAGAGGATTAACGGGCACGAGTACCGCATTCGGGACGGTTTGGCCAGCGAGGAAGTTGAGGTTTGACGCTGTCGGTA
>CANGIP010000048.1 GCA_947454105.1 Actinomycetota bacterium
CTAAGAAGTGCCTTATCGTCGCTCGGAACGTGTGTGATACGGGTGCATACCGATCGCAACAATGAAGTTTCGACGCATCAAGAAGTGAACGCACTAGTGGTCTCGGCGTTGAGGAATCAATAGTCAAGTCTCAAGGACGAACAATTGCGGAGAGCATCGCTTGAAATTTCGCTTGTGTCTCAGCTAATTCAGTAGTTGGGTCTGACGCCGCAACGATTCCACCACCGGCGATGATCCGAGCGCTCTTTCGATCTTCCGACAACTCGGCACATCGAATCGCGACTGCCCAGGTCCCGTTGCCATTGGCGTCTATCCAGCCAACTGCACCGCCATAGTTTTTTCGGTCAAAACCTTCAAGATGAGCGATGATTTCAAGGGCCTCTAATCGCGGATGTCCACCGAGCGCAGGAGTCGGGCACAACATGCGGGCGAGATCAAGTAGTGGGGGATGTCCGTCAGAAAGGTGACCTTCAATCAGAGTTCCGAGATGTTGAACATTGGCAACTTGAATAACTGAAGGTTGGGGCTCCCAATCTAAATACGAACAAAATGGCAACAACATGTCATGAATGACGTCAATGACTACGCGGTGTTCGACTTGATCTTTCATACTTGAAATGAGTTTGCTGGCGAGTTCGTTGTCGGTGTTCGGATCTCCCGTTCGAGGTGTCGTTCCGGCCAGAGGGTACGAACGGATCGTTTGTCCAGACACTTCGATCAACAATTCGGGTGATGCCCCGATGAAACCATTCATTGAATAGCGATAGCTATTGCCAAATGTTGCTCTCAGTCGCTGTAAAACCGAATGAACATCGATGGGCTGATCGGCCTCAACGATGATCTCACGGGCGATTACGGCCTTGATGATTTTTCCGTTAATAACGGCGTCACGGGCGCTCGCGACTGCCTGCAGGTATTTGTCTATTGGTGTGAGAGGCCGAACTGAAAACGAATTGGTTTTCGCAGCTGGTGGAGGTGAAACTTCAACGTCGGTCGGCGCCTCGTCAATTGTTGTCAACCAACAGTTGCCCGATTCGTCTTTTCCTACTACTTGTTGAGGAATGAAGAATTCGCCAGCAGAGTTTTGGTCAAACGGAATAATGCCCATTGCAATTGGAGCGACATTTAGATTGGTCTCATTGTGATGATTAATCTCAGACAAAGTTTTCTGAACCTCTGAGAACGCAACGCGAGCAGCAATTCCGCGTGCGGCATAGCCGACACCGCTACGTACGAAAAGATAACCATCGTTGCCCGCTACGTCATTCAGGTCTACTGATGAATCGAATGCAATGGTTGTCGCTATCACGGATCATTAATCCCTTGTAGCGAGCATCAGTTGGGTGATTCCGCCTGAGAGTTGGTGATGGGTCGCATTGGAAAATCCAGCCTTTTGTAATGCACCCAGCATTTCGTCACGAGGAGGTAGGTAGGCAACGCTTTTAGGCAAATAGCGGTAAGCAGCTGGATCTGATAACCAGCCGCCAATCTTGGGAACGATCTTGCCGAAATAGATTCCGTTGCCGAAACGAATGAGACGGTTATGAGGGATACCGACATCGAGTAAAGCAATTCGACCGCCCGGTCGTACCACGCGTCCCAATTCGTTGAAAAAGGCCGAAAGGTCGACCAGATTTCGCAAAGCGAATCCGCATGTGGCGCCATCAACGCTCTGGTCACCGATTGGAAGATTCAAAATGTCGGCTTGTGATCGAGGAGAACCAGATCGATCGGCGGCCAACATTCCAAACGATAGGTCCATGGAAAGCGGACGAATTCCGACTCGGCGTAAATCAATACATAGATCGCCGGTTCCGCTTGCGAGGTCAAGAACAATGCTGCCTGGTTGAAGATTGAGAAGCCGAACTGCCTTGCGCCGCCAACGAGTATCAAGGCGGAAGGTCATGATGCGATTCACGAGGTCGTAACGCGGTGCGATGGTGTCGAACATCTCTTGCACCGCACGGACCTTCTCTAGCCCCTCGGGAAGGGCCTCAGTGTCCCACCGTGGGACAGAAGGTCGATCATCGGGTTTGTTAGATCCATTGCTCACAACGTCAGGCTAAACGGCTTTTCGGGTTGAAGGGGATTTCGGAGTCGCCGACTTCGGTCACGATCGGGCAAGATGGGTTCGAGTTCATTCGGTGTCGATCCGAAAACGCTCGTTAACGACTGACGATGGGGGTAGGACATGATTGATTTCACTTTGGCGCCAGAACACGAGGCCATCCGTACCAAGGTTCGAGATTTCGTCGAAAATCACATCAAGCCGGCGGTTGAACCGTTCGGTCATCGCGATGAAATGGACCCCGAGAAGCATCGTCAATATGTCGGCGAACTGATTCGCTTGCGAAAATTGGCAGTGAAAGAGGGTTTGTGGTTGCCCCATATGCCCAAAGAGTGGGGCGGTATGGGCCTCGGTCATGTGGCATTAGCTATGGTTCAAGCCGAAGCTGCCAAGACCCGTGTCGGACCCTGGGTGTTCAACTGCCAGGCTCCCGATGAGGGCAACATGCATACCCTCGTGCACTGGGCGACACCAGAGCAAAAAGAGAAGTATTTGAAGCCACTGTGCGATGGAGTCTCGTCGTCATGCTTCGCGATGACTGAGCCCGAAGTGGCTGGATCAGATCCCACCTTGATTCGCACTCATGCCATTAAGGACGGGGATGAATGGATTATTAACGGGCACAAGTGGTTTATTTCTGGTGCCGACCGGGCCAAGTTCGCGATTTTGATTGCTCGAACTGAAATGGATGTACCGGAAGGATCACGCGGTGCCAATACCGCGTTCATCATTGATCTTCCGCAACTTGGTTGGAACAATGTTCGCGAAGTTGAAACCATGCATGGTCCTGGCGGTCACAGCGAAATTGTGATCGAAGATTTGCGGGTGCACGATTCACAAATTTTGGGTGGCCGCGGAAACGGACATCGACTTGGTCAATACCGACTTGGACCGGCTCGCTTAGCGCACTGCATGCGTTGGATCGCACAAGCCGAAACCGCTCTTGACATGATGGTTGATCGCTCATTGAAGCGTTACTCCCACGGATCTTTCTTGGCTGAAAAGCAAGGTATTCAGTGGTTGATCGCGGACTCAGCTATGGAGATCTACCAATGCAAGTTGATGATTCTTCACGCCGCCTTCAAGATTGATCGCGGTGATGATTTCCGAACCGAAGTTTCAATGGCGAAGCACTTTGTCGCGAATAGTTTGAACCGTATTATCGACCGTGCCATTCAGGTTCATGGTGCTCTGGGTTACTCAACCGATACACCATTGGCCAACATGATGCAGCATGCCCGTTGGGCGCGTTTCGCTGATGGTGCTGATGAAATCCACCAGATGCGAATTGCGGAAAATACCATCAAAGCATTCACCGATCATGGAACCACTCGAACGGCAACAGGTGATTTGCCGATCTGATTTTTAGTGATCAGTGGTTGGATTCGCTATAGATTTCGCCCAGCGATAATCAGCCTTACCCGAAGGTGATCGAACAATGTGGTCGACATATACGAAATCTTTCGGCAGTTTGTAGCGGGCGATATGTTTGGCAGCTTCTTCGATCAGATCTTGGTTGATCGTTGTCGAATCAGAACGTAGATGCACGATTGCGACCACTTCATTACCCCAACGTTCACTTGGACGACCTGTCACAACGCAATCCAAAACAGATGGATGAGACTTCACGGCCATTTCAACTTCTTCGGCGAAGATCTTTTCACCACCCGAATTGATCGTCACTGAATCTCGCCCACGCATTTCAACATGACCATCTGAAGTCAAAACGGCTCGGTCACCTGGGACAACGTAACGAACACCATTGATGACTGGGTACGTCTTGGCAGTCTTTTCGGCATCACCAAGGTATCCAAGAGCCAAACGACCACTCTTGGCCAACCAGCCAGCCTCAGGATGTCCAGATTCGGTGTGACCTGGTTCAAGAACTTCGGTGAGGTCTTCGGAAAGTACATGATTGTTCGGAGATAGTGGGAAGGTTCCAGTGGATGCGCCACCAATGGCAGACATATGTGTGAGTTGACCACCAGCCTCTGATGAACCCAAACCATCGATAATCATGAGGTGGGGCGCGAGTTGAAGCAATTCATTTTTGTAATGAGCTGATAGTGCGGCACCACCTGAAATGATGACCGTCAAACTTGAGATGTCATAGTGGCGCATCTTGAGTTGATCAATGAGGGGACGAGCGAAGGCGTCTCCGACGATCAAGAGAAAATCAATTTTTTCCTTCTCGACCATTGACCAAATGTCATCAGCATCGAGTCGTTCGGGAATTGAAGGTAC
>CANGIP010000049.1 GCA_947454105.1 Actinomycetota bacterium
CCAGTCGTTGCTGGACAAGGTTGGCGAAGTGCTCACCTGGCCTGCCAGCCACGAACAAGTTGTGGCAGCGAGCAAATTAGTTCCCGATGAGATCGTTCAAATGTTGACCGCGAGCGGAACACCCTCAGAGGCCCGCGCCAAGGTCAAGCACTACATCGACCACGGCTGTACGAGCCCCATCTTGTACCCGCTTGGCGATGTCAAAGCAATGATCGACGCTTTTGCTGGCTGGGACGGCTCAGCAAAATAGGAAGTGGCTTTAACGGTGGCGGAATAATTGAACGTCACGGGTGACTTCAATTTGTCGGGCAACTGTTGATCCAGCAACCATCACCGGGCCCAAGAAGATCAATGCGATCAGTGGTGCAGGAATTCCTGGCGACCAGATAGTCCCGAAAAGTACGCCCGCTACCCAAATTGATATCGCTGCCACGTTCCAGACACGCCATTGAACGACTCGAATCGGATGAGCGAATTGCACGTTGGTCATGGTCAGAATCGATAGACAAGCAACGACGACAAGAGTGACAGTTGGTGAACTGTTCAAGAGCCACAAGGTCGGAACCACCATGTTCCAAGATGCCGGAAAACCGTGGAACCAACTCTCGGTATCTTGTTGATCAGTTCGACTGAACCACAGGCACGAGAACATTAAGAGCGCAGCGACTGCGATCATTCCTGAGCGATCGTGATTGACCATGTGGAATTCCCAAAGGAAAGCCGCTGGGACAAGTACACAGGTCACGAAGTCAATAACGAGATCAAGCACGTATCCATCGAATTTGGTGGTGGCCTCATCGGGTAAGAGTCGGCGAGCTAATGGCCCATCGATACCGTCAATCAATTGAGCGACGAGCAGCCAAATAATGGCGAGTCGTGCCGAACCGTCAAGGACGGCGACAAGAGCAGCCATTCCCACGAGCACACCGGTGGCGGTGAAAGCGTGAAGCGCCAGCGACATATCCCGAGGAGACTGGCGAGCACGATCGACATGTAGAGGAGTTTTATTAAACACAGCCCGAAAACCCTACGCCCCTTTAGCCTGTGGTTCGTGGCAACGAGGCAAAATTCACTGGAACGAGCCTGGTTTATCGCTGTCGTGGCCTGGAGCATCATCAGAGTCATCTTTGCCGATGTCTTTTTTGCCAAATATGGCATCAATATTTGGATTTTCGCCGCAGTTGAGGTCGTTTCGTCGCCAGTTTTCGCTCGATCAACCGCAAAAATGGTTCTTTCGCTGTCTCGACACCAACTACGAGACTCCGTCATTTGGGGTTTCGTGACCTTGATTAGTTTCGCTTCGCCCGATGTTTATCTGCTGACGACGGGCAAGCACCTACCTTGGCTGGCCTATTTAGTGGTGATCGGCATCATGGTGATTGCCGGAACGATCTCAATCATCAGAATGCGCCATAAGGCCGAAGAGCTGGCTCAAGCAAGTCGCTAAGATCTCACGTCAGTCCTTTGACAAAATGTAAACTAAAACTGTGCCAGTCCTAATCCCTCGCAACGTGGATGAACTCGTTGAAGTTTTCCAAGCAAACCCCCAGGCAAAGCTTTTGGCCGGTGGGACCGACTACATGGTTGAAGTCAACTTGCACGGTCGAAAGCCCGAAACCATGATCAGTTTGCGTCGGGTTAAAGAACTGACCGAATGGTCGGTACGAACGAATCAATCTCGGATCACCATTGGAGCAGGTGTCCCCTATGCCGACATGGAAGTCGGAGAGATCGCCCGTCTGGTGCCAGCCCTCGCGCAGGCGGCCAGAACAGTTGGCTCACCTCAGATTCGCGCGGCCGGAACGCTCGGCGGCAACTTAGGCACGTGTTCACCTGCTGGCGATTCATTACCTGTTTTGGCAGCGCTTGGTGCCACCGTCCATGTCATCGGACCTGATGGAAATCGAGATATTGAATTTGCTGATTTCATGGTCGGGGTAAAGAAGAATTCTCTGCAGCCGTCAGAGTTCGTGCATTCAGTGTCATTGCCTCTCGTCGAGGGCTGGCAGGGTTACGCCAAAGTAGGAACTCGCAACGCCATGGTCATTTCAACTGCGTCAGCTTGTTTGGTCCGAGATAGCGATGAAGGCTTTGTGGCAATTGCTTTAGGTTCGGTCGGTCCAACCATCATTCGAGCTCATGCCGCTGAAAGTTGGCTCATGAAGTCGACGTCACTGCGGGGCGGTTCGCAATTAGATCCTTCAATCGCTCAAGAATTCGGGCGGCGTGTCGCTCAAGAGTCACGACCGATTGACGACCATCGTTCAACTGCCGATTATCGACGCCATGCAATTGGTGTCTTAGCTCAACGACTATTGACGAGGTCTTTCTCATGAGTATCTATATCCCCGTTTCAGGTGCGGCCCAATCACATGAGATGTATTCGTTACGCGTGAATGGTCTCGTTCATGAAGTGAAAGATGCATGGATTGGTGAAAGTCTGTTGTACGTCTTGAGAGAGCGTCTCGGCCTCCCAGGAGCAAAGGGAGCATGCGAGCAAGGTGAATGTGGCAGTTGCACCGTCATCGTTGACAGCAAAGCCGTTTGTTCGTGTTTGGTCATGGCTGCCGACGCAGTCGATACCGAAATTTTGACTGTTGAAGGTCTTGGACCCGATGGTGCTCTTACCGATGTTCAATCTGCGTTCCTGTCGGAGGGCGGAGTTCAATGTGGTTTTTGCACTCCGGGTTTCATTGTTGCCGTACACCATCTTCTTGAAAACAATCCTCAACCTTCGGACGACGAGATTCGTGAATCACTTTCAGGGAACATCTGTCGTTGCACTGGGTATGGCCGAATTTTAGAAGCCGTTCGAACCGTGGCTGACCAACGGAGGCAGAACTCGTGAGTTCGACAGTTGTATCAACAGGAACACGACCCGGAACATTAGGAACGAGTGCAAGTCGTCCCGATGGTGTCGCAAAAGTTCAGGGCGGTTTCGCATTTTCAAGCGATATGTGGGCCGACAACATGTTGTGGGGCGCCACGTTACGTAGTCCACATCCTTACGCTCGCATTGTTTCAATTGACATATCTGGCGCTTATGCCATTGATGGTGTCGCAACTGTGATCACCGCAGACGATGTGCCTGGAAAATTGACCTACGGATTAATCGTGCAGGATCAACCAGTATTCGCCGCCATCGGAGACACGGTTCGATACAGCGGAGAACCAATTGCGGCGGTTGCTGCCGATCACCCCGAGACCTGCCAACGAGCACTCGCGGCGATCAAGGTTGTCTATGAGGTGCTCACGCCTGTCACCGATCCAGAGGATTGCATTTCGGGTATCGCCGAGCAAATTCATCCGGACGGAAATATTTTTCGTCATCAACGAATCATTAGTGGTGACACAACAATCGTCGGCGCAATTCAAGTTGAGGGCACGTACGAAATTGGAATGCAAGATCAGGCCTTTCTTGGTCTCGAATCTGCTTTAGCTGTCCCTGATTCAGGTGGCAACGGGCTCGAAATGTACGTCGCCACTCAATGGCTTCACGAAGATCGTAAGCAAATCGCCGATTGCTTGAATATTCCCGAAGAGAATATTCGCCTTGTTTTGGGCGGAGTCGGTGGAGCCTTTGGAGCACGTGAGGACATCAGTCTGCAGGTGCATACTGCTCTGCTTGCGATGAAGTCAGGTCGACCCGTCCGTATTTCGTATGGGCGAGAAGAAAGTTTCTACGGACATGTGCATCGTCATCCGGCCAAAATTTGGATGAAACACCATGCCGATTCAAACGGCAAGATTGTGAAAATTGAATCACGCATGGTTTTTGACGGTGGAGCGTATTGCAGCACATCGCCAGCTGTTCTTGTCAATGGCATTACACACACCCAGGGTCCGTACAAATGTGACAATGCCGTTGTTGACGGATGGGCGGTTCGCACGAATAACCCTCCATGTGGAGCTATGCGTGGATTCGGTGTTGTGCAAGCTTGTTTCGCCCACGAAAGCCAAATGGAAAAACTTGCTGCTGCGACTGGACTTTCCCCCGTCGAGATCCGTTTACTCAACGCCATGGAAACTGGCGATCGCATGATTACTGGACAAATTATGGACAGCGTTGCTCCAGTTGCACAATGCATTCGCGAGACAGATGCAATACCGATGCCTCCTCCGATGAGTAGTAGCGCCGACTTGCGTACTATTCCTGGCGGAACGGGTCTGACTGCTCAACCATCCAACATCAGGCGTGGAGTTGGCTGGGGCGTGAGCATCAAAAACTTGATGTACAGCGAAGGTTTTGACGACTATTCAACGGCGCGGTGCCGTATTAGTGAAGGAGTTGTCAC
>CANGIP010000050.1 GCA_947454105.1 Actinomycetota bacterium
CGATAATGGCTGCGAAAAAATGGGCCGCCGCAGTTCCTGAGGTACAGAGCAAAATGGCGGGCCGTTGAGTTGCCAACCCAACCCCCAACGCCGCAAACGCTGCCGAGCGCTCATCATGAAAAACTTCGACATGTATTTCGGAACGTTGAGTGAGAGCAAGGGCCAGAGGCGTTGAGCGCGAGCCAGGAGCAATAACAGCATGGCCGATCCCCTGCTTCACCCATTCGTCAACGAGCACCGCACAAAAGGTCGCTTGAATATCTTCGACCGGCCGACCGGCCAAGCGCTCACGCAAAAGATCGCTCTCCACGAGACCTACGCTACGAGCAAATCTGGCTTGTGACCATCTAAGGTACGAACATGCAGATTGAAATCTGGTCCGACGTGGTGTGTCCGTGGTGCTTCATTGGAAAGCGCCGGTTTGAAGCGGCTCTCGAAAAGGTCACAACTGGCCCAGACGCCATTTCTCAACCCATCGAGATTGTGTACCGCGCCTATCAACTTGACCCGACTGCTCCCGCGAACTCTTCCGCGCCTGTTCGCGAGGTCTATGCGAAGAAATTCGGTGGCGCCGAACGCGCCGACAAAATCATTGCGCAACTCACCGACACCGCCGCCCAAGACGGCATTGAGTTTCGAATGGATATCGGACAGCGCTCCAACACAATTCTTGCGCACCGATTGATGTGGTGGACGGGAGTCAATCACGATTATCAGGTTCAATCCGAACTTAAAGAATCTTTGCTCAATGCCTATTTCACTGAGGGCGTGAATGTTGGCGATTCAGAACAACTCATTGCCATTGGTGTACGAACAATTCCTCATGATGGGGATGACATTGAGTTCGCAGAATTTTTACGGGCTTTCTTTGCCAGTGATGCAGGAAAGGGCGAAGTTGCCGAAGAACTTGCCAACGCCATCTCGCACGGAATCACTGGCGTCCCGACGTATGTCATCAACGGACAGTGGTCGATACCAGGCGCCCAAGATTCTGAAACCTTCGAACGAGTGTTGCGGCGGACTGCCGAACGATCGGCTTCATGAACAATTCATTATCACGAAGTTGGACCAACATTGCTGGTCCTCTTTTCGCTGAACAATCGGGTGATCTTTCAACATCGAGTCGTGTATTGCTGCATGGATTTACTCAGACTTCACGTTCTTGGGATCGTTACATTCAATTGCTATCCGCGGAGCAGTCAATCCTTCGCCTTGATGCTCCAGGTCATGCTCATTCTGAATCGGTTGAAGCCGATTTACCGAGCACCGCGAAGATGGTCGCAACACAATGTGGTTATGGCGACTACATCGGCTACTCAATGGGAGCTCGATTAGCGCTTCATATCGCACTACTTCATCCTCAAAATGTTCGACGTTTAGTTTTGGTGAGTGGTTCTGCGGGGTTACGTACACCGGAGGAACGGCTGGCTCGAACGCAATCTGATGAGCTACTTGCACGTGAGATTGCTGAAATTGGAGTGGCTCATTTTGTTCAAAAATGGCTGAGTGCTCCCATGTTTGCTGGCCTCACATCAACACCAGAAGAAATACAAGATCGTCTGCGAAATACGTCTGAAGGTCTCGCATCAAGCTTGCGTATGAGTGGAACTGGGACACAAGAATCTTTATGGGACGATCTTCACGATCTCGGCATGCCAGTTCTTCTCATCGTCGGGGCGCATGACCACAAGTTTGTGGACATTGCTCAAAACATGAAGTTGGCGATTGGTTCAAACGCAACGATGGTGGAGATTCAGAATGCGGGGCACTCTGTACATCTTGAACAGACTCACCAATTTCAAACGGTCGTGGAAGACTTTTTGAAATGATCAGCGTTGAATCAACAACAGAAAAAACGTTGCAACATCAAGGATTCCGAGAACGACAGCTGCCTTAGCAAATCCCTCACCGGTCAATTGACCTTGCGAGGCCCTAATGTTTTTTCTTGACTGCACTCCCATTGCTATTGCAACGCCGCCCAACACAATCCCGAAAACCAATAGGCCAACGATTCCAGCCACCAAAGCCCCGACAGCTTTACCATCACGCTTGGGCGCCAAGTTATTGATTGATGTATTCGAGTATTTGGGCATTTCAGGAGGCGGTAAAGAAGTCACGGGAAAAACCTACCTTCCCAATACGAATGCAAACAGTGATAGCACGCCAAAAACTATTTGTACTTGTCCAGTCGCCGCCAAAACCGCGATCAAACCCTTGCCTTTGACTCCCCGACGTACCAAATTCATCGGCTTCATTGCCGGAATGAAACACAGCAACAGAATGATCGACCAAGAGTTTGAAAAGGTCGCAACGACTCCGCACAAAATTCCGACAACCATTAAAACCAAATACAAATGACGAGTTCGAGCATCTCCCAAACGCACCGCCAGTGTTCGCTTGCCGACCACTTGATCTGTCGGAATGTCTCGCAAGTTATTCACAACAAGCAGAGCGCACGCCAAACATCCGACGGCAACTCCTTGCAACCATGACATGGAAGGAATTCGTTCAAGCACAACGTAGGTCGTTCCGACAGTTGCAACTAAGCCAAAGAAGACGAACACGAACACTTCGCCCAAACCGATGTAACCGTAAGGATTTTTGCCGCCGGTATAAAACCAGCCCGCTAGCAAAGCGGCGAGCCCAACCGGGACAACCCATAACGAAGTCATGAGCGCCAAAACCAGACCGATTCCAGCAGCAGCTCCAAAGGCCATAAATGCGGCCGCCTTCACCGATTGGGGTGAAGCAAGTCCTGAAGCAACGAGTCGCATCGGACCAACTCTGACCTCGTCGGTTCCTCGGACACCGTCGCTGTAATCGTTGGCATAATTCACGCCGATTTGCAGCAACAAACTCACAATTAGCGCCAACACCGCACGGCCCCAGTGCGCGCCTCCTAATCCGTTACAGATCGCTGCACCGACAACAACCGGCACAACGGCAGCTGGCAAGGTTCGCGGTCGGGCTCCAAGGATCCATTTCTTCACCCAATGAACGCTACTCGCTTGCACTAGGTTGATCTGCGGAAAGGACATCCGAAATGGACGAACAGTTATGGCGAAAAGGACCTCAAGAACTTGCTTCTTTGATTTCTCGAGGTGATGTGTCAAGTCGTGAAGTCGTACAAGCTCACCTTGACCGAATTGACGAAGTTAACCCTCATCTCAACGCCGTGGTGCGCCGCATGGACGAGACAGCTCTTGAGAATGCCGATCATGCAGATCAGCAACGTCGAAACGGGCAAGCGCTTGGACCAATGCATGGTGTCCCGTTCACCATTAAAGAAAATATTGATGTCGCTGGCACGCCAACAACTCAAGCAGTGGTTGCACTAGCTGAAGCATTTTCACAGACCGATGCTCCAGTTGTTGAGCGAATGAAAAACGCCGGGGGCATTCCTCTAGCCCGCACCAATCTTCCCGACATGGGCCTACGTATTCATACAGACTCGTCATTACATGGACTCACAAAGAATCCTTGGAATCCCCACCGAACTACTGGTGGTTCAAGTGGTGGTGAGGCTTCAGCAATAGCCTCAGGTATGTCGCCCATCGGTTTAGGAAATGACATCGGTGGC
The DNA here is from genome assembly GCA_947454105.1 of Actinomycetota bacterium. Lineage (GTDB taxonomy): Bacteria > Actinomycetota > Acidimicrobiia > Acidimicrobiales > Ilumatobacteraceae > Casp-actino8. The sequence goes on from CANGIP010000050.1 coordinate 3,581, forward strand.
TCATTGCGCAACCCCGCCCATTGTTGTGGCATTGCGTCCATCAAACCAACAGTCGGAGTAATTCCTTTCGCAACCGAAATTCCTCCAACAGCCCTCGGGCTTGGATCACAGTTGATGTTTGTTCAGGGAGTTTTGGCGCGTCGTGTTGCTGATGTGCGTTTCGGTTTTGACCTTGTGCGTGGAGCACATCACCGAGATCCGTTTTCGTACAGCGCGAACCTCAACGACATCGCTCCAAATAGACCGCTGCGAATTGCCGTCATGGCCGAAGCTCCCGGAGGCAGAACCGATGCCGGAATTGCGTCAGTCGTGCATGAAGCCGCAAAGTATCTTGAATCTTTGGGTCATATTGTCGAAGAAAGTGTTCCTCCCCGATACGAAGAAGCCGTGGAAATGTGGGGGGCGCTACTTAATTACGAGTTGACGCCACTTCAACCTTTATTGGAAGCAGTGATGGGCGATGGAGCACGTCAGTTCTTAGAGTTTGGTCGTGAAAATTTCACCACCTATACGCCTGAACAAATGATTTTCATGCACGCATCACGCTATGAAATCGCCATGGAATGGGC
>CANGIP010000051.1 GCA_947454105.1 Actinomycetota bacterium
CACCCATCACCGATGCGGCGTCCACGGGCATCATTGAATGATCATGTGTTTGCGTATTTTGCGAATCACTTGCGCACGAGCCGAAAAGAAACAAAGACCCGGCGAACAAAAGTGATTTGGTTCGCCGGGCCATGTTGAGTTTTCTATTTCGTGGCGAGATCAGTTGATCTTGTCAGGAACCGTAATTGAGTCGAGGTCAATAGTTGGCGGAGTTGCACTTGCCGGTACACCAGGTGCTGTTTCTGCATCAGGCATTGAATCAAGCACTGGCATTTCTGGCAGCGGTGCGGTCTTCCAGTCAACCGAAGGCGGTGCTGTTTCTGCATCGACCAACCACGTGATGACGTTCAAGTCGCCAGCGGTCCAGTCACCTGCATCCTTGCTGAGGGGCGACCCACACGGAGCCAACTTTTCAAGATCAAGCGGAGCTGATGTGGTGAAGGTGTTGCCTTCAAAGCAGTTACCCAAAGTCCACAAGTCTGAACCAGCTGAACCAACTGCGATGTCGGCACGACGGTTGTCTTCAAGAACGTTGCCACGCACTGTGGTGTCTTGACTATCCCACAACAATGCTCCGTCTGGCTGGACCGGCATGAGGTTCTTGCGTTCAGCACATGTCGTTTCCCAAGCAGACTTTTCAGGCAATGAGTCATTGGGATCTTCTTCGAGGTACGGAACAAGGCCGATACCCGTCTTGTTATGGTTCCAAACTCGGTTACGTTCGATGATGTTTTGCACACCACCCGCACTCAAGATTCCGTTACCCATAGCAAGGATTGCAACATCAATTGCTGGAGTGTCAGCCTGATTGTTGTCATAGACCAAGTTGCCAATGATGGTGGTCTTGCGCTCGGGGTAACACAGTTCGTAGCTTCCGCTGTTCGGCACGACGCCAGCACGGTTATGGCGGAACACCGAGTTCACGATGATCATGTTGCCACCCGAGTTAGTACCCGAGTAACCAAGGCCGTTGAACTCTGAGGTGAAGTGATTAATCAAAGAGTCACAGGGGTAACACTGACCGACATAAACACCGGCGTCAGGTGAACCAGCACCATACGAGTTATCAATGACACCGCCAACGGAGTCAAAGACGTACACGCCGTAGTCACCATTGCGCCACGCAGTGAGGTAGTCACCGCGATAGCCCGTGACACCAGTCCAGAAGAATCCGTTCTTGGTGTAGTTCATTGCGGTCATGTTTTCGAGAGCGACGCCGTTAGCGCCAACAACGCGAATTCCGTTGTCGAGTTCAAATTTGCCATCAAGGATGACCGTGTTGCGCTCGACTCCACGAATGATGATGTTGTTGGTTGTTACCTGCACAGCTTCGTTATAGGTGCCAGGTGCAATCAAGATGAGGTCGCCTTCAACGGCGGCATCAACGGCTTCTTGGATCGTTGCGTAGTCGGCCGGAACATTCAGCACGCCTTCGGTTGCTGGAGCATCAGTTGAAGGTGCATCAGTGGAAGGTGCCTCTGACGTGACGACTTCAGTTGATGGTGCATTAGTGGTTGTTGCAGAGTCATCTCCGCCACACGACACCAATCCGACTGTTAGTAGCACGACTCCTGCGAGCGCGCTGATTGATCGCTTCATATTTCCCCCTTGAGACGGTTTATACCGATAAATGAGCGTACTTCACGAGACTGTCAAAGTCCCATACATTCCGGCACCTGGAGCGCCGTGAATCGAACAATAAAACTTATAAACACCAGGAACGTTGAAAAGATGCGTAAATGAATCACCTGGAGTGAAAGCTGATGACTCAATCCCCCATGACGCTGGTGACATATCACTGGCCAACAATGCCGTGAGTCCAGCATCATCTTTGATGCTTTCCGGGAGAATGTTGTGGTCATTGCGGCCACGATTTTCAAAGACGACTTCGGTGCCAGCCTTAATTTCGTAATCACTGGGTCGATACGAGTTATCTAAAACCTGAATGGTGATTGACTCACCGTTTGGTGGAACTGTGGCAATCGTTGTCGTTACTGCTGCTTCAACTTCACTTGGTGGCTTGGCGCCAGACGACGCGGCATCTGGTGCATCGGCTCCGCAACCCACTAATAAAACGGCCGATACGACGACTGAACTCACAAGCGAAATCTTCATCGTGTCTATTCTCGCCTCACGCGGTGGGCAATTGGTAATTTTCGAAGCGATCTCGCAAGGTCTTTTTCGAAAACTTGCCAACGCTTGTCTTCGGAACTTCATCAATGAACACCACATCGTCAGGAACCTGCCATTTGGCGACCTTGCTAGATATGAACTCAAGAATTTCTTCTTTTGACAAGGTTGCTCCGGCTTCGAGTACGACACAGGCAAGCGGACGCTCGCTCCAACGCGGATGCATCACACCGATGACTGCCGCTTCACGAATGAGCGGGTGAGCCATCAGTTCATTTTCAAGTTCAACTGAACTAATCCATTCGCCACCACTCTTGATGAGGTCTTTGGTGCGGTCGAGCAAACGAATACGACCACGAGCATCAACAGCAGCGACGTCTCCCGTGCGCAACCAACCATCTTCAGTAAAGCTTTCGCCGGCGCGTTCGTCGTTGTAATACGTCGAAGCAATCCAGTTGCCACGACATTGCAGTTCACCGCTTGATTCGCCGTCCCACGGAACACTGATCGCCGTGCCTGGTTCAACAACTCGGCACTCAACACCAAACATGATTCGCCCAACTTGCGTGCGCAAATCTGCTTGCGCATTCACATCGAGCAACAATTGATCGCCGTCGAGATGACACACCGCCGCAAGCGGACTTGTTTCAGTCATTCCCCAAGCCTGCAAAATCGGCAGACCAGTTTGTTCGCGATAGGCCTCGCTTAATGCACGCGGCACTGCCGAACCACCACACGGAATCACTCGCAAACTTGATGTGTCGCGTCCCTTGAGTTCGGGCAACACGCCCATCCAGATTGTTGGTACACCAGCAGCGATGGTGACTTTTTCATTCACGATTAAGTCGGCAACCGCTTTGCCCGACAAGTCGGGGCCAGGCATGACGAGATTTGCTCCAGCCGCAACTGCGGCGTGTGCGAGTCCCCACGAGTTGGCGTGGAACATTGGCACGACGGGAAGAATTGAATCGCGCTCAGAAACTCCGAGACCATCGGCCATCATCGTGGCCATCGTGTGCAAGAAAGTACTGCGGTGCGTATACACGACACCTTTAGGGTTGCCCGTTGTGCCACTCGTGTAGCACATGCTCGCGGCAGTGTTCTCGGGAACTTCTTTGAATTGTGCGGGAGCAGCTTTTGCCAACAATTCTTCGTAGTCGTACGACGGAATGCCGGCGAGATCGGCCGGAATTTCACCCTTGCCATCATCCATGATCACGAGATGCTTCACAGTCGTGAATGTGGGTAACAGCGGAGCCAACAATCCCATCAACGACTTGTCAACAAAAATCACTTCGTCTTCAGCATGATTCACGATGTAGGTCAACTGCTCAGGGAACAAACGAATGTTGAGAGTGTGCAGCACGCGACCGGTGCATGGCGCCGCAAAGTACAACTCAAGATGTCGTGCGGTGTTCCATGCGAATGTCGCCACGCGACCATTGCTCGAAATTCCGAGTTGATCAAGCACAGTGCCCACTTGACGAGTGCGATGAGCCCACTGCGCATATGTCGTGCGCTCAAGACCTGTGCCAGTCGCAGTCGCGATGGTCTTGTGACCGAAGTATTTTTCGGCCCGATCGAATAGATGCAAGATGCTCAACGGCACGTCCTGCATAAGTCCTGGAATGACTGCGGCACTTGAAGTCATGACTGTTCCCCCAAAGTTGTTGACGGAGCAAATCGTAACCCGTCAGCCGACTGACCTCTTAGGTCAGCGCAAAGTTCGGCGTCGACC
>CANGIP010000052.1 GCA_947454105.1 Actinomycetota bacterium
GTATCAACCAGTGATTGAAGTATCGAAAACTATTCGGCGTCAAATGAGATGGGCATGTTTTCTGGGCCAAAGATGGCCACAGTCGATGGCTTCCAGGTCACTGTGCCATCAATACGTAGATTCTTCATCCGTTGCGCCATGATCGGCAAGGCTTCTTGCTGTTCGGCACGGGCGAGCGCGGCGCCGAGGCAATAGTGGATTCCCGAGCCGAAGGTCATTTGCGGTTGGCCAGCCGGCTCGCGGGTGATGTCAAAAATATTGGCATCATTGAAAACAGTTTCGTCACGATTGGCGATTGACAGTGATGGGGTGACGAGTGTTCCTTTGGGGAACAAGACACCTTTGTATTCAATATCTTCACTAGCGAATCGTCCCGTGGCACGAACCGCTCCGAAATAACGCATGGTTTCTTCAACTGCTTTACCAGCGAGTTCGGGTTGTTCGGCGAGAAGTTTCCACTGTTCGGGATGTTCGGCAAAAAGAGCGATCGAGCAACCGAGTTGATTGCGTGTGGTGTCAGTACCGCCAACGATGACTGCCTCAACCATCATTTCAAGTTCGGCTTCATCGAGCTTGTCGCCAGCTTCCTCGGCGGCAATCAAACTAGTGATCAGATCATCGGCGGGGCGTGAACGACGATCGGCGATGAGTTGACGCGTGTACTCGCCAAGTTCGTCCTGGGCTTTGAAGATCACATCTAATTCTTCTGAAGCAGTGGCATTGAAAATTCGTAAGACGTCTTCGGCCCAACGGCTAAAGAGCTGCCAATCCTTTTTCGGTGCACCGAGCAATTCGCAAATGATCGGAATTGGGTACGGATCACAAATGTCGGTCGCGAGATCGCACTTGCCATTTTTGGCAACGGGGTCAATCAACGAGTTCATGACTTCGCGCATGAATGGGCGTAAGCGATCGGCCGCACGGGGAGAGAATGAGGGTGCGACCAATCGACGTAGGCGAGTGTGGACATCGCCTTCGGCCGACAAGATTGATTCGCGACGGCGTTCTTTGAGGCGTGGATCGTTCACGCCAAAGGCTTCGGCTGCAAGAGCCGCAGCACTGTGCCAGCGCTTGTCGCGCAAGATCGCGACACAGTCTTCGTATCTAAAAATTGGATAAGCGAAGACACCCTTGGCGATCCAGGATTCTTTAGACAATGCGAGAAGTGCGTTGCGGTGTTCTTCAGCATCAGCAAAGTCGAATTCAACTGTTGGTAGATCGAGTTCTGAAAGTGAAATTGCCATCCCTTAAACCTAATACTGTGAACCTATGACCGACCTTGTTGAAGCCAATATCTCAGACCTGCCTCTCGTGACCGCGAGTTTGGCGCGAGCGTTTGCTGATGATCCCGTATTCATTTATCTCATGGGCGGCACTTATGACGAAAGGCGTGCCACATTGGCATTCCAGATGTTGGGACGCAACATCTTGTCGCACGGTTTGGTGTTAACGAATCAAGATCGATCAGCGGCGGCCTTTTGGGGGACACCAAATAATTGGAAAGTCCCCGTGAAAATGATTGTGAAGACTTTGCCGTACACCTTGAGGGCTTACAAATGGGGAATTTTTCGCGCGCTTGCAGTGTTGGGACGTATGGAAAAACTTCATCCGACTGAACCGCATTATTACCTCGAAGTATTGGGAACAGATCCGGTCAAGCAAGGCAAAGGTCATGGGGCGGCACTCATGAATGCGGTTCTCGAAAAAGCCGACGCTGAAGGTGTTGGTGCGTATCTGGAATCTTCAAAAGATACGAATGTTCCGTACTATCGCAAATTTGGTTTTGAGGTGGTCGGTGAGATCCATCATCCGAATGGCCCAACTATGTGGCGTATGTGGAGAGACCCGCGCTGACTCATTCAATGACGAACTCTTGGTAAAGGTCCTGTGTCTTTGCGCCGTTAGTCCCTAATGGTTGCCCCATTGATCTCGCATCCTTGTGATGGTGAGCACGTCGTGTTCAACAGAAAGGATGCAACACAATGAAACGTCGTACCTTAGATTTGGCTTTCAGTATCGGAGGGATTCTTTTCGGAGGTCTCATTTTGATTCTTGGACTTGTACTTCAGAACCAGTCGAACTTTGCAAGCACGTATGTTAAAGATCAGTTTGGTCAGCAAAAGATTGAATTCACTGCCGTTGAATACCTGAACGGCGAGCAAGCCGATGCGCCTTGCCTCGTCACTTATGCCGGAACTTTGCTTGATAGTGGTAAGAAAGCTGAGTGCTATGCCAATGAGTACATCGCTTTCCACCTGGCCGCCACTGCCAAGGGCGCAGGTTATGAAGGTGAAACTTACGCCAGTATCGGAAATGTGCAGCGTGGAATTGCTGCAGATATTCAGACTGCAAAAGACGCTGGTACAGATACGACCAAACTTGATGCGTCACTCGCTTCGGTGAATGGTCTCCGCGAGACAATGTTCAAGGGCGAGACCCTGCGCGGATTGCTGTTAACCACTTACGGTTTCAGCATTTTTGGTGACCGTGCTGCGCTTGCGGCCATGATCTGTTTCATTGGTGCGGCTTTGCTGGTGATTTTGTCTCTGGCTGGCCTCGTGCACTTCAAGATGACGCCTGCCGACAAAGTGATCAGCCTCAGTCATTGAGTTTCAGTACCTGAGTCACTGAGATTCGGTATCAATGAGTGGTTTATAGTGGGGTCATGAAGACCTACCGAAATTTCGTCAATGGTAAGTACGTCGACGCGGCCGATGGTCGCACGATCCCAATTATTAATCCGTCCACAGAGGAGCAGTATGCAACTGCTCCTCTGTCGGCATCGGCCGACGTTGATCAGGCCATGCAGGTCGCGGCCGACGCATTTGAAACCTGGCGCGACTCAACACCTAAAGATCGTTCACTGGCGTTATTCCGAATTGCTGATGCCATTGAGGCTCGAGCCGAAGAGTTCGTCGCCCTTGAGTCTGAAAACTGTGGCAAGCCCATTGGTATGACTCGGTCAGAAGAAATCCCCCCGATGGTTGACCATGTGCGTTTCTTCGCGACCGCTGCCCGACACCTTGAAGGCAAGAGCGCAGGCGAATACGTTCCCAACATGACGAGCTACATTCGCCGCGAGCCCATTGGTGTGTGTGCACAAGTTGCGCCTTGGAACTACCCGATGATGATGGCGGTCTGGAAATTCGCTCCAGCAATCGCCGCCGGCAATACAGTTGTGTTGAAGCCCAGTGACACCACTCCAGTGAGTACAACTTTGTTGGCAGAAATATGTGCCGAGTTTTTGCCCGCTGGTGTGATGAATGTGATCTGTGGTGATCGCGACACTGGTCGCGCCATGGTGTCGCATCAAACTCCATCGTTAGTGAGCGTCACAGGTTCGGTGCGCGCTGGCATGGAAGTTGCAGAATCGGCTTCAAAGAGTTTGAAGCGTGTGCACCTTGAGCTTGGCGGTAAGGCTCCGGTCATTGTGTTTGATGATGCAGATATCGCGGCAGCTGCTGAAGGAATTGCGATGGCTGGTTATTTCAATGCTGGTCAAGATTGCACAGCGGCAACTCGCGTGTTGTGCTCGGCTGCTGTGTACAAAGACTTCGTCGCTGCCCTCACCGAACAAGCGAAAGCCACTCAATGTGGAATGCCCGATAACGAAGACGTGCTCTTTGGGCCAGTGAACAACGCCAATCAATTGGCTCGTGTTTCGGGCTTCTTTGATCGTTTGCCATCACATGCCGAAGTGAATGCTGGTGGTTCGCGTCAATCTGGTTCTGGCTACTTCTTTGCGCCAACGGTCGTGAGCAACTTGCGTCAGACCGATGAGATGGTTCAGACCGAAATCTTCGGTCCGGTTATAACTGTTCAATCATTTGACGGCGAAGAC
>CANGIP010000053.1 GCA_947454105.1 Actinomycetota bacterium
ACCGGCGGCGGACCTGTCGACACCACAAATGTCAGAGTCTTACCAGTTTCGAGTTTCTTCCCTGTTTCTGGATCGGTGCGGATGACTGCACCAACTGGAAGTTCCTCATTGGCTTCTTCAACAATGACAATGTCCCACTTGAATTCAGTCACCAAGTTGGTTGCTTCGCCTTGATCAAGACCAATCAAATCAGGAATCGGATGTGATTCTTTTTGCAACGCACTGAACAAGAAATAACCACCAACGATCAGCGCCAACACCGCAACTGCCGCCACGATCCAGCGGCCAATCAGTGGCTTGTCTTCGGTTTCAACGACCGCGACTGAGGCAGCATCGGCGTCGTCACGAATCGTCATCGTTTCAGTCGTCGATGCCACAAAAGATTGTGAGTCATCCGACAATTCGTTGAACTCACGTGGCTTGGAGAGGTCACCAGTGCGATCGTCCTCATTTTGTACAACGAAAGCTGCCGATGACACGATTTGAATTTGTGTTGGTCGCGGCAAAGTTGGACCAGCCTGTACGAGACCGCGTCCCATCTCGGCGGCACTGGCACGTTCAAGCGGATCGGCTCGGCCAGCCTTGTCGAGCACTGCAGCCAAGCCACCCAAGTCGGCTGACACGGGGAACAACTTGTCGACTCGTGCCGAAAGTGTGCCAACAACCGAATCAGCCAAGAACGGAACTGTTCCGGTCACGGCCTCGACCAAAATCAACGCCAAGGCATACACATCGGCCTTTTCATCAAACGGTTCGCCCTGAGCCTGTTCGGGAGCGCAATATCGAGCTCGCTCTTGCGACACCGTGGTGACATCGGCCCAAGCTTGTTCGGCGATCACTGAGGCAACACCGATATCAGCGACACGAACTTTACGATCTTCACCAAACACAATGGACGACGGACGTAAGTCGTGATGCAACATGCCCCGCTTATGTGCGTAATCAAGAGCGCGGCATACTTCAAGACCCACGACCAATGCCTGGCTCGGAGTCAACAAACGACTGCGGTCAATCATGTCTTGCAACGAACCACCCGTGAGACGCTCGTGAACGAGATAGACCCGTTCAATGCCACGAATGGTGGCGCGGCCAAAACTGGTCAAGCGCAACACATTCGGGTGCGACATTTCAAAGGCGATTGCCGCCTGCTCAAGAATTTCGGCACCTTGCTGGGTCGTGGCTTCGACCGAAAAGAGTCGCAAAATCACCAATGCGTCAGAACGCTGATCAACAGCAACGTACGAAGTGGACGTCGACGAACGCGACTGTTCACTTTCAATCTCAAAGCGGCCGTCAACGACGGTGCCGATCAAAGACTCGGGATCATGGTTTTCGAAGACTGACATCGCTCCGAAACTAGCGTTTTGTTGCGAATGTGTGACCATCGGCAAACGGCAAACTCGCAAAGTACCTGCTCTAGCGGTGAGAATGGGCATGTGACTCTCGACCAAGCCCCCGAAATCCTGCCGACCAAGCGTCGTCGGATCAAACTCGAGACGGTGCTCATCAGCCTCGGCATCCTCGTTGGCGCGATGTTTGTGATCTACGGACTCAACTCTGCAACAACTGGTCGTGAAGCTTTGGGCTACCCCGCTGCGATCGTTGACATCTCACCAGCCCCCAACGATCGCCAGGTTTTGTCACAGACCGAAATCAGCGTCAATCTCCAAGATGGTTTCGAAGCCGTACTCGTACTTGACGGCATCGAAATTCCGACGACGCGTCTTGAAGACTTTGTTCCCGTGGCCGCCAAGCCTGGCCAACAAATTGAGTTGCCACCGACGGCAATTTACGACCAAGGAAATTCACTCATTCGTTTCGAGCCAACTTCTGGTGCTGTCATCGAAAAGTACACGGTGGGCATTCACAAAGTGAAGTGCATCTTTTGGAAGATTGAAGAAGGGCGTGTTGCGGCACAAAGCTACGAATGGTCGTTCGAAGTTTTGTAACTAGGCGGGAAGGTCACCAGTTTCTAAAACAACTTTGAATTGTTCTTCATTCAGAATTGGTACGCCGAGTTCTTGAGCCTTGGTGAGTTTGCTCGCACCAGCTTCGGCACCAACAACAAGTGCGAAGGTTTTCTTTGATACCGAACCTGGGCTTTTACCACCGCGATCTTTAATGGCACGTTCGGCTCCGTCACGATCGAAATCAACAAGTGTTCCGGTGACCACAATATTTTTGCCAACCAAGTTTTGCGGTAGTCGCGAAACTTCGACATTGCCGAACTCGACTCCGGCAGCGCGCAACTTTTCAATAATCACTTTGTTGTCGGGTCGCGAGTACCACGAGATGAGTGAGTTAGCGATGACTCCCCCAACACCATCAACAGTTGCCAGATCATCTTCGGTAGCATTCATGATGTCATCCAAATTGCCAAAGGCAAGCGCCAATGCTTCAGATGCTGACGGCCCAAGATGCTTGATACCGAGAGCAGTTAAAAGCTTGGGCAGCGGTCGAGTCTTTGATGCGTCAATTGCAACGATGAGTTTCTCGGCACCTTTTTGCGCAAAGCCTTCAAGTGTGAGCAATTGTTCGACAGTCAACGAATAGATATCGCCCGCATCGTTCAGAATTCCAGCGTCTGAGAGTTGAATCACTGTTTGTTCGCCGAATCCGTCAATATCCATTGCCCCACGCGAAACGAAGTAAATGATTCTTTGATCACGTTGTTGCGGACAATTGGGTTCGATGCAGCGCATATTCACTTCGCCGTCGGGACGAGTGAGTTCACCCTTCATGGGGCACGAACACACCGAAGGGAAAACCCAGGGTTCTGAACCCTTTGGCCGCAACGACAAAACTGGACCCACGACTTCGGGGATCACATCGCCAGCTTTACGCACCGTGACGGTGTCGCCAGGACGAACATCTTTCAGGCGAACTTGATCTTCGTTATGCAACGTTGCCATTGCCACGTTTGAGCCGCCCACAAACACCGATTCAAGAACTGCGAATGGTGTGACGCGACCAGTTCGACCCACCGAAATCTGAATGTCTTTCAGTAACGTCGTGCGTTCTTCGGGCGGAAACTTAAACGCAATGGCCCAACGCGGAGCACGTGCCGTGAAACCTAAAGTTTCGCGCTGCGCCAAGTCGTCAACTTTGATGACCACACCATCAATTTCGTACGGCAGCTCATGGCGTTCGTTTTGAAACTTCTCGCAATAGGCCGTGACCTCATCCATTGAATTCACGAGTGCGATATTTGGGTTCACGGGAAAACCGAGATCTTGCAAGAAGTCAAGGGTCGCATGATGCGATGTGAACTCAGGTCCACCAATCACTTCACCTAATTGATACGACCAGAATGCCAAACCACGACCGGCAGTCACTGTCGCATCTTTTTGTCGCAAACTGCCAGCCCCGGCATTACGCGGATTGACGGGAACGGCATCGGGTTTTTTACCTGCGGCAATGCGTGCCACGTTTTCAGCTTCTTTGGCGGCTTTGAGTTTTTCAAATGCATCAATCGGCAAATACACCTCGCCGCGCACTTCAAGTACCGACGGAATGGCCGCTTTAGTTTTCGAAACCAATTTCTTAGGCACGACCGCGATTGTCAAAACATTGGCCGTGACATCTTCGCCAAAACGACCATCGCCACGAGTAGCTGCTTGGACGAGCGCTCCATTTTCGTAACGCAAACTGAGAGCCAGGCCATCGATCTTCAACTCACACGCATATTGAATCACCGCGTCGTCGGCCAAACCTTTGGCGGCACGTTCACCCCACGCCGACAATTCGCTGCTGTCCATCGCGTTGTCGAGACTGGTCATCGGTACGCGA
>CANGIP010000054.1 GCA_947454105.1 Actinomycetota bacterium
ATGCGTGCCACGTTTTCAGCTTCTTTGGCGGCTTTGAGTTTTTCAAATGCATCAATCGGCAAATACACCTCGCCGCGCACTTCAAGTACCGACGGAATGGCCGCCTTTGTTTTCGAAACCAATTTCTTAGGCACGACAGCGATTGTCAAAACATTGGCGGTGACATCTTCACCAAAACGACCATCGCCACGAGTAGCTGCTTGGACGAGCACTCCATTTTCGTAACGCAAACTGAGTGCTAGACCATCGATCTTCAACTCACACGCATATTGAATCACCGCGTCGTCGGCCAAACCTTTGGCGGCACGTTCACCCCACGCCGACAATTCGCTGCTGTCCATCGCGTTGTCGAGACTGGTCATCGGTACGCGATGCTCGACAGTCGAGAAAGTCTCAGCGATTTCGGTGCCTACGGTCTGCGTTGGCGAATCGGAGCTTTGCAGTTCAGGATACGAAAATTCGAGTTCATGAATCTCGCGGTCAAGCTCGTCGTATTCGGCATCGCTGATTTCGGGAGAGTCGTCGCGGTAGTAACGCTCACGGTGATACGCGATGAGCGACCGTAACTCGGCATGTCTTTCAGCGGCGCTCAAACTCACGCTGACACTCTAGTTCGGGGATGAAACTCTGCTTCACGCACCAACGGTGAGACGAGTCGCCAAAGCCTGAGTGCGTACTCGTTCTCCGATGTCACGCACTTGCATGAAAATCTGGGCTGCTGACTCTTCGGAATGCATCGCCAAACCACAGGCTGGAGTGATCAACGACTGCTGACGCAATTTCTGTGCGTCACAACCACCCTGTACCAATTCGCACCACAACGCCGACAACTTTTTCCAGGCGCGATCGGCATTTGGCATAAGCGGACCATCGGTTGCGACGGCTCCCCACGCCACCACGCCGCCGCTTTCGAGAAACTTGGCGATGAATCCGGCGTATGTCTTCAAGTTTTCATTGACAGGCACGCTCAAGATGGCCGGACCCGAAGCCAATAGTGAGGCTCCGTCAACATCTGCACAACAGTGCAAGCCAACTAAACCTTCACGTTCTACGGCTGCCAAAGCACCTGACATCAAGTCGATCGCAGTATCGGGCGCAATTGGGAATGTGTCATCCATCAAGTCGCCTAGTTCGGGTTCGTCGATAAACACCACTTGCGCACTCGACGGCAACGCCGATTCAACTGCATCGTAAATATTGCGGACATGGGTGCGCACTGTGCGAACTGCAACTTCGAAGGCCGTGTGCATCGGTACACCAGCACGAATGAGTGCAAGACCCAAAGTGACTGGACCAGTGAACTGCCACTTCACCGGGCCGGTGTAGCCCTGGGCGAATTCAAGAAACGTACGTAGACCAACATACGCATCGTGATCAAGGTCGGTCTTCACATCGGCCAACGGATCAATGCGTGAGACATCAACCATCAACGAACCGTATTGACCAATGCTGATTCCTCGGATGCCGACGACCGCTTGAGCAATCATGGCTTCGGCCGGCGAGCGACGAGGCAGGCTTGGAATACACGGAAGTTCGGGAGTCGCAAAGAAGGCGAACTCGGCTGCTTCACGAGCATCGCGATGAGGAAGGCTGCCGATCCCGGTCGCAACTCCGCCAAGTAGATGCTTCTGCATTGCTGATGTTTGCATTGATTCGCCTCCTTCCACACCACTTTCGTAGCAGGGTGACACGCCGTAGACACAATTGGAGCAACGACCGTGCTGTTTCTTGAAAATTTGCACTCGCCATCTCCTTCAAATTGCGCAAACGAGTCGTCCATCGGTAACGCTTGAGATATGCAAGGAAATGGCAACGACAAATTGACCACAGTGCTCGTCTGGGCCAGTCGATTGAGTGTCGTTGCAACAGGCCTCATCGTTCCATTTCTGACCAATGCACTTCGCCAGATGTCATCAGTGACTGGAACTGCTTCAACAATTGCAATATGGGCCTTGTGGTCACTTGCGTTACTGAGCACGTTGGCACCCTCGAGTACGGCTCTGACTGCAATACGGCTTGCGCTTCCGACAATTTCTGTCGTAGTTGGTGTCGTTGCTATCGCTGTCGATATGTCCGGTGGGGTCGCAGGTGCGTTGGCAATTTCGCTTCTTGCAAGTTTGTTGGTGATGAGCGCCGAAATCGGCAATTCATTCATTCAGTTAGCGGCCTACGGAGACGAACGTCGTTACCTGCTGCGTTGTCCGCCCGCGATGTTGGTTGTACAGATTCTGAGTTGGCTCGTGTGGCTCACGCTCACCATCGTTGCCATCAATTTATTTGATAACAAAACTTATGTGCTTGGTGTCATCGTGGGAATCGCCGCGATCTTCCTCACGATTGCTTTACCTCGGCGTTTCCACCGCTTCTCTCGACGTTGGCTGGTCTCGGTACCCGCTGGTCTCGTCATTCACGACCATGTCGTGCTCGCCGAAACGGCGATGTTTATGCACAACGCAGTCATTGAGATTGGTATCGAAACTGCCCAAACCGAAGCGGCCGATTTGAGCGGCAAATGCTCAGGCCTTGGACTTGTGATCACTCTGAAAGATTTTGACACTGTGGTCTTTGCCGGAACACCCAAGACTCCGGGTGGCTCGGCCATTCATGTGAAGTCGATGCGCGTGTGCCCCACGCGACCTGGTCGCGCAGTTATTGAATTGACATCTGCGCCGAGCGCGTAACCAAACCGCCACCCAACACAAATCGATCATTGGCGTCGTAAAAGACCGCACTTTGACCTGGTGAAATTCGGCGCTGTGGTTCGGTCCATGTTGCGACGACTCGCCCAGCTTCGTCAAGCGACAAAACTGCTGAACGCGGTTCGCCATGCGCGCTGCACTGAACTCGAGCCGGACCAACATATGGTTCGTTGCTCCAGATCACATTTTCAACGACTTCGTGATCAACCATCAACAGTGACTCGGGTCCCACAACCACTTTTCGGCCTGGCACGTCAATGTCCACAACAAATCGCTTCGTGCCACCGCCGCCCGCGACACCACGTCGCTGACCAAGCGTGACGAGTTCAACTGATTCAACTGAACCAAGTTCGTTACCAGCCTCGTCAACAACAACTGCGGGGTTCAACGGAATACGGCGACCAATAAAACTCACGCGACCACTTCGGCCTTCGTCATCTTTTGCCGACGTAATGAAACACACATCTTGGCTATCGGGCTTGTTCGCAGTGCGCATACCAAGGCGCGTTGCGTGTTCACGCACAACGGTCTTCGTCATTTCGCCAACCGGAAACAAAGTGCGTGACAACTGATGTTGATCCATCATGTGGACGACATAGCTCTGATCTTTAGCCATGTCGTGGCCGCGCAGAAGTTTCCAGACACCATCTTCTTGAACGACACGCGCGTGGTGACCGGTCGCAACCGCGTCAAAACCTAAAACAATGCCGCGCTCATGCAGCCGATCAAACTTGAGGTGACGGTTGCATTCGATGCACGGGTTTGGCGTAATGCCAATGGCGTGATCGTTGATATAGGGCTCAACAACGTTGCGATGAAAATCTTCGGTGAAGTTAAAGACCAAATGATCGATGCCCAACTGTTGGGCCACACGACGAGCGTCGTCAACGTCACTGACGCTGCAACAACCCGTGTCGCTGTCGCCACCCCAGAGGCGCATCGTGACTCCGACGACTTCGTGACCCTGTTCAAGCAACAATGCAGCCGCAACCGACGAATCAACGCCGCCCGACATCGCTACGAGAACCTTCATGGGTCTAGAGGCTACGGCGATTTTGTACGGCCCGTATTCGACC
>CANGIP010000055.1 GCA_947454105.1 Actinomycetota bacterium
ATCAACGTATTCGTTGTTGCAAAGTGGCTCCGAGTTTGCCCAATGGAAAAACCAGCGAGTAAATAAGACAGCCGAAATTGACGAAGAGAGTTCGGTTCTCAGTGAACGTATTGATGATCACCTGATGATTACTCTCAATCGGCCGACACGGCGTAACGCCTATTCGTCACAGATGAGAAGTGCGCTCGCCGAAATTCTGCAAGTTGCGCTGGCTGACAAGAATATTCGCGCAGTCACATTGCGAGGCGCAGGCTCAAACTTTTCAAGTGGCGGCGACCTTGATGAGTTCGGTTCATTCGCTGATCCTGTGACCGCACATATTTCTCGATTGACATCAAGTGTTGGTGCAAGTCTGAATGCATTGAGAGAAAGACTTGGCAAGCAATTGCGTTGCGAATTGCATGGTGAGAATTTTGGAGCCGGGGTTGAACTACCTGCGTTTGCTGGATGGGTAATTGCGACTCGGGATACTCGCCTGTGCTTGCCCGAGATTGCCTTGGGTCTTGTGCCGGGAGCCGGTGGCACCGCGAGTTTGCCCCGACGAATTGGCCGTCAACGAACTGCGTGGTTGGCGTTAACGGGCCGAGCAATTGATGCGCACAGGGCTTGTGAATGGGGCCTTATTGATGAAATTTCTACGTGAGGGATCGCCCGAACTTCAGCAGTTGAATTGGTTAGCCAGTGAGTTTGCGTTGCTATCTGGATTCACAGTTGATCCGCAGGAATTACTAGCGCAAAGAGTGCGTCACACCAGTTGGCAGTCAGGTCCTTCGCAAAGCGTCGGTGGTTCGTGCCATCTGATGTTGACTAGTGACCAACATTGGGTCGCGATCAACTTGGCACGCCCCGAAGATCATGAACTCTTGGGCATCTTGTTCCCAACAACTCTTCAGAGTGAAGACAAAATCAATATTTCCCTCTTGCGTTTACAGGTTCGGCAATGTTCAGCGGAGAATTTAATTGAATTTGCGATTGACGTTGGACTTCCGATTTCGGTGCTCAATGAAGTGACCAACAAATATTCGCTCAATGAATTACCAGTAGCTGTTCAATATATTGAAAAGTCTCATGATCGATCGCTGAGTACACCGGTCAGAATTGTTGATTTGTCGTCGCTATGGGCTGGTCCGCTGTGTTCGCATCTTCTCCAAAGATGTGGACATCTAGTCACGAAAGTTGAATCTCGCTATCGCCCTGATGGTGCGCGATTTGGAAACCCGAATTTCTTTGCCGAACTAGATGATGGCAAGGACCATGTTGAAATTGATTTTCATTCCGAGGACGGCATCAATCAATTACGCGAGATCATTGCAAGCGCCGATGTAGTGATCGAGGCTTCACGTCCGCGAGCGATGCAACAACTCGGAATTGATGCCGAACAAATCGTTCGCGAAGCACAACCGTTGGTGTGGTTGTCGATTACTGGTTATGGCCGCTCGGGCGTGGCTGGTCAACGAGTCGGTTTTGGCGATGACTGTGCAGTGGCGGGTGGTTTGGTTGACGAGACGCCAGCGGGTCCGCAGTTTTTGGGGGATGCGATCGCCGACCCAATCTCGGGGTTGGTGGCCGCAACCGGTGTTTTGCGTGCTGTCCAGCGACAAAAGCCCTGCTTGTTGGGGGTAAGCCTGGCGGAGTCGGCAAGTTGGCTAAATAGTGTCCGCAAAAAACGAGAAAGTCGGCGAGACTCACAGCCATGAAGCCGTACTACTGCGTTCGCCTGGAAGGACCCACGTGGCCGTCGGCTCAACAAATCAAACTTCGTGAATTGGTTGAGACTTGGCTCGAGGCCGAGCACCCATTTGACGACCGCGGACCTGGTGTCTCGATCCGCCTTGATGCCGAAAATCCCGAACAATGGTGGCGCTACACAATTGATGAATCTCTCAATGGTGGAGCAATCGTGTCAACGACGATCACGATTTTGAATCTGGAGAAGAAGTCGACGTTTGAGGTTCGTACTTCAGTGATTCCGGGTGGATCACGGGTCACGCCTCAGTCCTACAAATTCTCAGTGACGAATCTTAAGATTTTGGTTTCCCAAGTTCTAGATGTTGTGACCGTGTATGACGCTGGTATGCGCTTGGGGCATCGAACAGAGATCATTACCGATGTACAGGGCGCACAAACCGTCGCAGGGTTTTTTGACGCACCAAGTCGCGCTCTTCCAATCGTGATTGAAACAATGCCAAGCGAAGAAGTTTCTGTATTTGAGGCTGACCGATTAGGAACGACGTTGGCCGGGATAGCTCATGTTTTCCAAATAGTTGGAACGGCTCCGAGGCTTGCGTTCAATGAATTTTATGGCGGAGATGTTTTAGCCGTTCAAGGTCTTGTGGTGATGTGGCCTGACCACACAGTTCTTCCTTTTTCTGGAGTTGGCCGGGTGCCACGGAGTGGTTCCAATGAACGGGTACGTGTCATGACTTTGATATCGGACACTGCGGCGGAAAGTTTGGCACCACTTCGAGCACCGCGATTTCGCCGACGAGCCGTTGAACAAGAAGTTGAAACTCGTGTCGTAGAAGCCGAGAAGAAGGAACAGGATTTTTTGGGCGACCCAGAGACGGTTTCATGGAGCGAATATCGCAGTGCACTTGATGGCTGGCAAGAAACTGAAGAACAGGTTCAAGAAACTGAATTGCGAGTAGGGGAACTTGAACAAGCATTAGCCGAAGCAGATCGCATAATCGCTGAGCAACGCACAATCATTGAGAATAAGGATCAAGCAGTTGATCAACTGATTTTGCAAAACGTTAACTACGCGATTGAACTTAAGAAGAACCCAACAGGGCTTACTGCTACAAGCGCGATTGACGCGGTCAATAAATCTATTGGACTTTGTAATCATTTGTATTTTCATCCGCAGGCAATCGCAAGCGCCAAAGAACTTGCTGGGATTGATGCGAGTCGGTTGCTTCAGGACTTGATGAGCTTGAATATCGTCGCTCGTGATTGGCAAATCGGGAATATCAATAATGCGTCGATCAAAGTCACATGTCGAAATTTCGGTCTTAATTTTGCGGCCGGGGTAGGCGATAACGCAGAACAAAAGTATGGGTCCGATTATGCATTTAGTTGGGAAGGGCGCACTGAGTTCGCTGTCGCCCATATTCGAGGTGGCAAGGGTTCAAGGATTTACCGTGTGCATGTCTTTTTTGATGACGATTCGCACCAGGTTGTCGTGGCATATATAGGTCGCCACCTGCGGGGCAAGCGCGACCACAACTAGTTTCTGGCCAAAAAAGTAGTCAATCGCACATTTCTGTTCACGGTGATCGTTAGTCAGGTATGAGCACATCTACTTTGACCAACACATCCATCGGCCGACCAATCACCAAGTTCGGCATTTCGATCTACCCCGTGTACAAATGGGACAATGGTGACGGTGACCTAATGGTGATTCGACCAAATGAATTGGTGAAGATTCGCGAAATGGAATCGCCCACCGTTCCGACCTTGGTCGTTGAAAACAACAATGGCGTGCCAGTGGTTCTCTTTGCTGGTGAAACCCTTGAAGGTGGCCGCCAGCAGCGGGTTCTCAATCAGACAGTGGTGTTGCCACCCATGAGCGTGACCGAAATTCCGGTTTCGTGCGTTGAACAAGGCCGTTG
>CANGIP010000056.1 GCA_947454105.1 Actinomycetota bacterium
CGAACGCAATTCTTCGTCCGTGACGTAACCAGCTAGTTGCACCAGGTCGCTCACGCCTTCGATATCAACCTGGCTTTGCAGTTCAGGTAAGTACGGGCCACGTCCGGCAATGACACATCGAATACCAGGTACACGTCCCCGTAAACGACCAATTGCTTGAGCCAATACTTGAAAGCCTTTTTCATATTGCACGCGACCCCATGCAAGCACCAACATGCTGCGCTGTTGCTCGCCATGAGGTGCCCACTCGTCAACATCAACACCGTTGGGGATGAGGTGTACTTGGTCGGGCATTAATTCAAATCCATCAATCACTTCGCGTTGCATGAATCGCGAACAACAAATGACGCGCTGCGAGACATTGGCAATCCATGATTCAACAGAATGAATTGATGCGGGGTTACCATCGGGAACATTTCCACCGTGGCGTCCACTTTCGGTTGAATGAAACGTGGTGAGAAGCGGGACTGCACACATTGTTGCGAGCGAATGAGCGGCCCATGCGGCGCGCCAATCGTGAGCGTGCACAACATCTGGCCGCCAAGTACCGAGATGGGCAAATAACGCGGCGAGGTGATGATTTCCAGATGAAACGAATGCAACTGAATCAGCATCGGGCAGCCATGGCAAATCGACATCGGCGCGAATCACTCGTACTCCGGCAACAATCTGATCTTCAACAACTCCGGGTGCGGCCAAGGTAAAAATGCAGACATCGTGGCCATCTTTGGCCAACGACTGCGACAAGCCTTCAACATGCGCCCCGACTCCACCCACGGTCTCGGGTGGAAACTCCCATGTCACCAGCAAAATGCGCACAGCATGACGGTAGCGCGGTTTCGCTCGTAGCCTTGCGAACGTGAATGAGTCGGTTCCCAACCTGCCTTGGTGGAAAGACGCAACATTGCGTCCCGCCATTGCAGCCTGCCTCACATTGAGCGCAGCAGTTGGGGTCTTTGGCTTTTCTTTTGGCGTCGGTTCGGTGGCGGCTGGTTCGACCGTGTTGCAGACATGCGCTTTATCGCTCTTGGTGTTTACGGGTGCATCACAGTTTTCGGCGGTGAGCGTGATTGGTGCGGGCGGATCAATCGGTTCAGCGCTCGGCGGAGCGTTATTGCTTGCAGCGCGTAACGGTGTGTACGGACTCGCGATGTCGCGTCGACTTGATGGTGGGCTGGGGCGCAAGTTGCTTGCTGCACAGCTGACGATTGATGAAACAACTGCAATGGCAGTTGCTCAACCCGATCGTCGTTCGCAACAGGTTGCCTTCTGGGTGACTGGCGTTGCCTTGTATGCATTTTGGAATATCGGCACCTTGATCGGTGCATTAACAGGTAGTGCGATTGATCCCAAAACATTTGGCCTCGATGCAGCATTCCCGGCCGGTTTCATTGCCATGGTGTGGCCGTTGTTCAGCGATCCTCGAGCGCGAAAGGCTGCAGCAATCGGAGGAGTTATTTGTTTGGTGACTGTTCCGTTCACGCCGATCGGCGTGCCCATTTTGTTGTCGGTGTTCGGCGTGCTCGTCGGTCTACAAAAACCTGTTGACGCTCCAAAACTCGAGGTCGCATCATGACCTGGACGCTCATCATTTTGTTAACGCTTGGTGCCTACGCGTTTAAAGTCACCGGACTTGTGTTTCTTGGCGGACGTTCACTTCCACCAATATTTGAGCGTTGCTTGGCGCTCATCCCTGCTGCTGTGGTGACAGCACTTGTCATGAAAGACACTTTCACGAATGGTCAAGAGTTAGTTCTTGATGCGCGCGCGTTAGGAATTGCTGTTGCGGGAATTGCTGCGTGGCGCAAAGCCCCGCTCATCGTCGTCATTGTTCTTGGCGCAGTGGTAACTGCGCTCGTGCGGCAAATTTAAAGACTCATCCTTCAACGAGAGCTTTTAATTTTTTCAAATTACGTCGCCAAATTGCTTTCATCACAATGTTGCCGCCAATAACTTCACCAATCGGTCCACCCAGCCACCACGGGAAAGTGAGTTCTTCGCTCCATGTGAACTTGGTGTATTGACCATTGCCGAGTGGTTCGATGGTGAACACGCCAGTGCCCGTCACGATTCCAACATGTTTGACACCCATCGACTTTTCGGGAACCCATTCGGTGATCTCCATGCGATCGGTCAACTTGATCGGACCAACCTTGGTGTCGCAATCAAAAGTGGTGCCAATACCACGGGTCTGTGAGTTGGTGAAACGAATAGCGACGGCATCGGCCATCCAATCAATATGACGTTCCACTGGCTCAACGATTTCCCAGACGCGGGCGGGACTGGCGGCTAGTTCGATCGACACTGTGATTCGGCTCATGCCGACAGTGTTACCTAGATTCGGCGGTTGTGCCTACTCGGCGCAATTCGGCGGCAGCTTGTTCGGGCGGAACAATGTTGATCATGACGCCCGTACCGCGTTCAAAACCAGCAACAGTGGTCAACTTGGGGAACAGGTGAATGTGCCAGTGGAATGCACCGTTGTGGTGGTGCGGGGCGGTGTGGAAGACCAAGTTGAATGAAACGTCGTCAAACAAGTTGTTGAGATACACCAATGATTCACGGATAGCACGACCGACACCGGCGAGTTGTTCGTCAGTTGAGTCGGGCAAATGCATGTCGTGATGGCGCGGGATGATCAAAATCTCGTACGGGCCACCGCTCCACCATGGGCAGATAGCAACGGCATCTTCGGTGGCAAACAAGACTCGCTCGCTCGACACCAATTCGGCTTCGACGGTTGCGCACAAAATGCAGCCACCTTCGAAACGAACAAAGGCTCGCTCTTCATCAAGAATTTCGCCTGGCACGAAAGGCAATCCAAGTAACTGACCATGTGGGTGGGCGAGTGATGCACCAGCTTCGCGACCATGGTTCACGATGACTTGGGTGTAACGAATGTTGTCTGATGCGGCGTGGTCGAGGAGACGCTTCTTGAGCGTGACCATCATGTCGGCGCACGTGGCATCGGAGAATTCGATGATGTTGCGAGTGTGGCTTGGCGTAAACACGAAGACTTCGTGGGTGCCACTTGCTTCGGCCATGACATGCACGGGTCCGAGGTTGCGAACGGCTAATGAATCTTCACCAGCGAACGCGGGGTACAAGTTGGGCAGTACTCGCATACGCCAATCGTCTTCGTTGCCAGTCGAATCAATGGGAGGAAGTGAAATTTCTTCGCTGCCGGGGCAGAAAGGGCACGGGCGACTGGGGTCGGACTCGACTGTAGGTGTGCGAGAAGCGAAATCGGTGGGGCGCATGGCCCGCTCGGCGACGATGGTGACCCATCGACCCGTCAGAGGATTCAGACGTAGTTGACTCACGGTGCTTTCAGGATAGGAGATCTCGGGACGTTTTGGCGTTCATTATGAAGAATGAGTGTAAACCG
>CANGIP010000057.1 GCA_947454105.1 Actinomycetota bacterium
ATTGCTGCGTCATAAAAAGGTTTGATTTCATCAAGGCATCTTTCAGCACCGAGACAACCATCATCCATAATTTGTCCAGGTCCCCAAACCACACCTGGTTTGATGACATTGCGTTTGCGCATTTCCCAGCCGGAGATACCGACCAACTTTGCCAAGCGATCAATGACGCCTTCCATGGCGAACTGTGCCTGATTCGCTCCAAACCCTCGGAATGCACCACACACTGGATTATTTGTGCGTGCGGCAATGGCTTCAACATCGATGTTGGCCAATTCGTACGGACCACTAGCGTGACCAGCCATACGCTCGAGAACCTTCATGCCAACACTTGCGTATGCTCCGCTGTCACCGAGGGCTCGCACCTTGAGAGCAACTAAACGACCGTCAGCACCGCATCCTGCGGTGTACTCCATATGAATTGGATGCCTTTTGGCGTGCATTAAGAAAGACTCTTCGCGAGAAAGCGTGCACTTCACTGGTGCGTCAAGCAACCAAGCGGCGAGTGCAGCATGGGCTTGATTGCTCATATCTTCTTTGCCACCAAAGGCTCCGCCATTAGTCACGAGTTCAACAGTGACTTGAGAATTATTAATTCCCAAGATTCGCGCGATGTCATTGCGGTCGTCCCAAACGCCTTGACCACCTGAATACACATGAAGACGACGAATACCATCGGCGACCGAAGGTACGGCCAGCGAACTTTCTGGTTCTAAGAAAGCATGCTCAATGCGCTGAGTATCAAAGATCTCGTGCACTACATGGGGCGCCGAAGCCAAAGCAGTTTCAACATTGCCGCGTGAATACTTACTAATACTCAAAATATTTGAGTCGGTACCCCACACTGCAATCTCTTGATTAGTGATCGCGTACAAGGGATCGGTGATCGGTTTAAGAGGGGAGTACTGAACATCGACAAGAGACACCGCAGCCCGCGCGGCCATACGACTATCAGCAATAACAATTGCCAACACGTCACCGGCGTAACTGGTTCGACCTCCAACCGGAATCATCACCGGCCAATCTTTGTAAATCAGTCCAACGCGAAGTTCGGCTGGGATATCACTCGCGGTGAATACTCCAACAACTCCGGAGGCCTGTAACGCTGCTTCAGTATTGATCGCCGTGATGTCGGCTCGAGTATGAGCCGTCAGCACGAGAGCTGCGTGAAGCATTCCTGGGACACGAATATCGTCGACATAACCTCGGTCACCAAGAGTCAATTCTTTGGCTTCGTATTTCATTCCGCCCGAACCAAGACCAGTTGGCTGCTGGGGCATGAGTTTTTTGCCCTGAGCAACAGCTTCAATTGCGTCGAGTACCTTGACGTAGCCAGTGCAGCGACACAGGTTTGCGCCTAAGTGACGACTCATATCTGCCTTAGTTAGAGCAGCGCCTTTTTTGTCGATTTGTCCCTTAGCCCGCATCACAATGCCAGGAATGCAAAAACCACATTGCAGCCCACCGCAGGCCGCGAATGCATTGGCATATGACTCACGTTCGTCTTGTTCGAGCCCCTCAAGGGTGACGACCGATTTCCCAGCAACTTTTTCCAGTGACTGTTGGCAGCTCACCACAACCTTGCCATCAATCATCACTGTGCAACAACCGCATTGACCAGATGGAGAACAACCATCTTTAGGAGATGTGATATCCAGTTCATCGCGCAGAGCCGCGAGCAAATGTGGATGTTCAGCGCTCACTGTCACTTCTTGTCCATTGACCTGCAATACCACTCGTCGACTTGTTTGTTGATGCGGATTGTTGGCGATATCAGTCATGGGTATGTCCTTTAATCGCTGCTTGGTTTTCGGGAGAAATGATTGTTCCGCGTTGTTGAGTAATACGGGTATAGACCTCGGGTCGGCGATAACGATCGAAATTAAACAGGGTGCCCTTGTAACGCTCGCACCAATCAAGATCACAAGCCGCAACTATGAGTTCATCGTTAGTGGTTAATGTCTGAGCCACAATTTGGCCGCTAGGAGCAACGATGCAGGTTTGACCTAACGAATCAACACCTTCTTCGACTCCGCCCTTTGCTACGCCTACTACCCAAGTTCCATTTTGGTAGGCACCAGATTGCATGACGAGCGAGTTATGGAAGCCCTGCAAAATATCTTGACTCGGATCGGGCACATAATGAATCGGAGTGTTGTACCCACAAAGAATCATTTCGACTCCTTGCAGGCCCATTTCGCGATACGACTCTGGCCAACGACGATCGTTACAAATCATCATGCCGAAGAGACCGCCGAATGCCGCCCAAACACCAAAGCCTTCCGGACCTGGTTCGAAGTAGTAACGCTCAGCGTGTTGGAAGGGACGATTTGGCTCGTGATGCTCGTGACCAGGAATGTGCACCTTGTGGTACTTGGCTACTACTGAGCCGTCTCGTTCAACCAAAATCTGCGTGTTGAAACGATGGACGACACCTTGAGCATCTGGTTCAGTCAGTTCGGCGTAACCCAACGAGAAACCTATTCCCAATTTTTTAGCCTCATCAAAGAGAGGTTGAGTTTCAGCGCTTGGCATCGACTTTTCATACCAATGATCAGCCTCAGAGATGTCATCAACAAACCATCGAGGAAAGAATGTTGTTAAAGCCAGCTCGGGGAACACCACTAAGTCACATGAACGTTCTTTTGCTTGACGCAACAAAGTAATCAAACGATTCACAACGCTGGACCGAGAATCATTCTTTTGAATCGGCCCAAGTTGAGCAGCTCCGACGACAACGATGCGAGATTGTTGAGACATCAATTCATTCCAGTCTGCGGTGAGAGATCGAAGTGGGCCAAAGCCCACATCGTGTCCATCAGAATATTGGTTCCGGCAACAAGGTCGTCGGCATTGGTAAATTCAGCTGGATTATGACTAATCCCTTGTACTGACGGCGTAAAGATCATTGTTGTGGGGCACACCCGCGCCAACATCTGAGCGTCGTGACCTGCACCAGACGGCATCAACATGACTGAACGATTGTGGTGTTGAGCTAATTCGGCAATGAGACCAGTCAACTGAGCATCAAATTCAACTGGCTCAAAACGCGCGAGAACTCGCGACGAGATCGAGACACCCTCAGCTTCTGCTAACTCGGCAATTTTTTTGGCAATCTTGGATTCAACTTCACGCAGAATCTTCTCATC
>CANGIP010000058.1 GCA_947454105.1 Actinomycetota bacterium
GAAATCAGCAAATTCAATATCTCGATTTCCATCAGGTCCGATGACATGGACGGTGGCACCAAGCGCTGCCAAAACAGGTAATGAATCGCCAGCAGGTGAACACGTACCTAAGTTGCCGCCGAGCGTTCCGGCCGCGCGAATCTGGGGTGAGCCAACTGTTCTGGCCGCCTGCGCGAGGGCTGGCACCAGACGGGCGATCTCTCCGTGCTCCATGTCGGCAGAGGGGACGCCTGCTCCAATGGTGATCCGAGATTGATTCGTTCGTACCGACCATTCGGTCAATTCTTTGACCCGACGCAAACTGATCATGGTTTCGGGCTTTCGACCGTGCAAGTTGACTTCAACCATGTAGTCGGTCCCACCGGCCAAAAGCTTTGCCTGGGGGTTGGCTTGGAAAACTTCGACGAGTTCATCCACGTTGCGAGGGATTAGGACTGGCACGGATTTAGTTTACATTTTGTCAAAGGACTGACGTGAGATCTCAGCGACTTGCTTGAGCCAGCTCTTCGGCCTTATGGCGCATTCTGATGATTGAGATCGTTCCGGCAATCACCATGATGCCGATCACCACTAAATAGGCCAGCCAAGGAAGGTGTTTGCCCGTGGTCAGCAAATAAACGTCGGGGGCAGCAAAGCTGATGAGGGTCACGACTCCCCACAGAAACGAGTGCTTGATCTGATGTGTCGATAAAGAAATCACCATTTTCGCGGTAGATCTGGCGAAAACCGGTGAAGAAACCACTTCAACACCAGCGAAAATCCAAATATTGATGCCATATTTCGCAAAAAAGACATCTGCGAAGATGATCCGAATGATGCTCCAGGCCACAACAGCGATAAACCAGGCCCGTTCCAGTGAATTTTGCCTCGTTGCCACGAACCACAGGCTAAAGGGGCGTAGGGTTTTCGGGCTGTGTTTAATAAAACTCCTCAACATGTCGATCGTGCTCGCCAGTCTCCCCGAGACATGTCGCTGGCGCTTCACGCTTTCACCGCCACGGGTGTGCTCGTAGGAATGGCGGCACTTGTCGCCGTTCTTGATGGATCGGCTCGTCTAGCCATCATTTGGTTGCTTGTCGCTCAATTAATTGACGGCATTGACGGGCCTTTGGCTCGCCGTCTCTTGCCCGATGAAGCCACCACCAAATTCGATGGATACGTCCTAGATCTTGTTATTGACTTCGTGACATGCGTACTCGTACCAGCAGCATTTCTTTGGGAATTCCATATGGTCAATCACGATCGTTCCGGAATGATCGCAGTCGCGGCTCTCTTAATGTTCTCGTGCCTTTGGTTCAGTCGTACCGACCAACAAGATACCGAGAGTTGGTTCCATGGTTTTCCCGCTTCTTGGAACATGGTGATCCCAACACTGTGGCTTTTGAACAGTTCTCCAACTGTCACTCTTGTCGTCGTTGCTTGTCTGTCGATTCTGACTATGACCAATGTGCAGTTTGCTCATCCGATTCGAGTCGTTCAATGGCGTATCTGGAATGTGTCAGCAATATCAGTGTGGGTGGCAGGCGTACTTTTCGGAACGATCTGGTCGCCTGGAATTCCTGCACCACTGATCGCATTGATCTTCTTAGGCCCGTTGATGGTTGCTGGATCAACAGTAGCCCGACAAATTGAAGTCACCCGCGACGTTCAGCTCTTTCGCAACCGGTAAAGAACTTGTTATTTGGCTGAGCCGTCCCAGCCAGCAAAAGCGTCAATCATTGCTTTGACATCGCCAAGCGGGTACAAGATGGGGCTCGTACAACCATGATCAATGTAGTGCTTGACCTTGGCACGGGCCTCTGAGGGTGTTCCGCTCGCGGTCAACATTTGAACGATCTCATCGGGAACTAATTTGCTCGCTGCCACAACTTGTTCGTGGCTGGCAGGCCAGGTGAGCACTTCGCCAACCTTGTCCAGCAACGACTGGGGGACTCCGGAAGCCTTCATAATGTGCGGCTGTTGCCCGAGATACTGCGTCACCATGAGGCGAGCCATATCAAGGGCAGTTTGACGATCTTCGTGCACACTGCACACCACCAATTGGGGTCGGTCAATATCATCCAACGAACGACCAGCCTTAGCCGCTCCTTTTTCAAGAGCCTCAAGTGCCTGATCGTTGTAATCGGGAGACACTAGATAATTCAGCACTGCACCGTCAGCGATTTCACCAGTCAGTTCCATCATCTGCATTCCGGTGGCACCGATATAGATCGGAACATCTTTGGGACGACGATCCTGATACACATAATCGAGTTCAACTCCATCAAGGTGCACATATTCACCGTCGAAGGTCACTGTTTCATTATTCAACAAGGCTCGAACGGTCGTGACAATTTCTCGCATGACCCGCAACGGTTTTGCTCGATCAATGCCAACTTTTTGCGCCAACGGATCCCACCAAGCACCGATACCTAAAATGACCCGACCTGGTGCCAAGTCATCGAGTGTGGAGAAAGTTGCGGCAAGTCGAGCAGGATTACGACTCCAGCAGTCGACGACGCCGCTTCCTACCTTGATTCGTTCAGTGACGCTAGCGAAAGCAGCCATCGGAACAGTCGCTTCGCGTACGAGTCGACTTTCGGCCTGCCACACCGCTTCAAAGCCTTTACTTTCGGCATACTGAGCGAACTGCATACCCTCGCGGATGGGATGGGCATCTTGAAGATAAATCGCTACCGGTTGAATGCTCTTTGTTTCGCTCATGATGATGCGGCCTTTGTGATTGTGAGGTTGATTTACAGTTTGGCAAATAGACGCTGTGCGGCTTCGGATGCCTTGGTTCGTACTTCATGGAGGTCAACACGTGTCGGCAGACCATCCTGAAGCAATTCTTCGCCTTCAGACGAACGCACATTGATTGCTCGAATGCCAGGAGTGAATGCGACGTGCCACGGACTGTCACTGTGGTCGTAATTCCATGTCACCTGATCATCGCGACATTCTGGGATGAAGTCATAGCCATTTTCAAGCCAAGACCACGCGAGGTCAGGGGAGAGAGTGACATCATCTGCTCGGTACGCCACATAGGCCAAACGCAATTCTTCAAGCATGTCGGC